>NZ_CP072219.1:0-98230 GCF_018289135.1 Bacteroides xylanisolvens | reverse complement strand
ACCTTGCATTAGCAAAGATATACAATAATACTCAGCTGTGAAACAAAACCAGACAAAAGTCTTGATTTCTTAATCCAGATTAACCGCTCACTTTGTTACAAAGTAACTACGCACATTGTAACAGGCGAACGGAAAGCCATTAGTTACAAAATACATAATTACTAATTATATTATTACAAAGTATGAACATACATACTTAATTATAAGATTAAGTATGTACATATTTATATTTATATTTATATATGTAATTACTTATACAATTAAGTAAAAAAGTGTATAATAAATTAATTATAAAAGTATGCAATTATTTAATTTATTATTTATATATTTGCGCACATACTTAAAAACGTACATTATGGGACAAATATTACCAGGAGTAGTCGTAGCTTTTGAGAATCCCAAGGGCGGGGTAGGGAAGTCTACGCTGACAGCTTTGTTTGCAGGTTATATTCATTCGCAGTCAAACGAAGAGGGGGGCTTATCCATTGCCGTGGTGGATATCGACGACATGCAGAACACTATCGGAAAATTACGTGAGGACGAAGCCGAGGACGGAATCATGAAAAAGGAAGAAGAATATGAGGTTATCAATATCTCTTCCTCAGAGTTCATCAACCAACTGGATTTCCTTCAGGACAATTACGACATTATACTTGTCGATTTTCCGGGTAACCTGAAACAAAACGGTGTAGTTGAAACGCTGCACTTCGTTGACGTGATCATCATTCCCTTCGAACCGAACCAGACCGATTTAAGACCTACATTGACCTTTTACTATAACATCTATGAAGGGATTATCGAAAGCCGTCGAAAGATTGGTAAAAAGACTACCGTGCGTGGTGTTATGAACCGTGTTCTTCCGAATGTGCTGGAGTTCAAAGAAATTTTGAAAAATAAAAAAACCTTGCCTTTCGAGTTGATGCAAAACTACATCAAGGATTCAAGGGTTGACTATCAACGCAATTTAAGTACGCTGAGTAAAGCGTACCATCATCCCTGTGATGCTTTCTGTGAAGAGGTATTGGAATTAATCTGTAACCATATAGGAGAATAAAGCTATGGCAACCAACAAAGAAAGGACATCATCAGCCGCCATGAGAAAACTCTTGCTGCAAAGCGCCAGTAAGAAAGAGCAGGAAATCCAGCAGATCGGAAGTGTTGCGGAAAGCACTATCCCCCAACCTGCGATTGAGCACCCCATCCATGAAGAGGTGAAAGAATCGGCTCCAGTCAAAGAAACCGTCCAAGAACCTCAGCCGGAACAAATGGAAAAGCCGGAATCCAAACCTTCCGTGCAGTCTTCTCCAAAAACAGAAGAAAGCAAAGTCTGCGGAAAAAAATTCTCGGAATATCTGGAAGAGCGAAAATTAAAGAACACCGAAGTAATCCGGATATCCAGCGAAACCCACAGAAAGCTGAAGCAGATTGCTATGGCCACTGGATTAGGAATGCACAACATCGCAAACAACATTCTTGAAGACATATTGACCAGCCATAACAAGGAGATTCAAGCGATACTGAAGAAGTATATGAGCATCTGATTCTACTTTCGGAAAAATATATACGCCTGTTCGACTGCATCCGTCGGGCAGGCGTTATTTTTGCACACCGTTTTAGTGAAGGCCGGCATTGAACCGGGACACTTTTACACAACTGCGGAAAAATCCCTTTGCCTATTATCCTGGACAATATGTTAAAGAATTCAAACCTCTACTTGTTTCCACCTCAAAATTTTTTCCGAAAGTAAGAATACGGTAACAAAATCATTTCTTCGTTTTATTTAGGTTTTTAGGGATTTAAGTATTTGTGGGACACTTTTACACAACTAATAAGGGAGGTTTTCCGTATAATCAACTATATTATTGCAAGTTAGCACTTACTGGCATCTTCTCGTAACCGGGACACTTCTGCACAACTAACCGACTATTCGGGACACTTCTGCACAACTGAACAGGAAAGTCGGGATACTTTTACACAACTAGAATCTGCATTCGGGACACTTTTACACAACTAAATCAGGAATCCGGGACACTTCTGCACAACTAAACCGGCCATTCGGGACACTTTTACACAACTGGGGGATCGGAAACAGCCGTAGTCGGGACACTTTTACACAACTAAATCAAGAAACAGCACGAAAAAAATGCTTTGGAATCTTCATTTATAGGGAGTTAGATTCACTATCTCCGTAAAAAAACGTATCTTTGCATCAGTAAACAACAAGTGTCCGCCTATGAAGGAAAGTAATACACAAAAAGAGTTGAGCAGAGTCCCCAGGACTCTCAGCGAGTCTTCCAACACGAAAGTATTGGAAGTTCTATTTGATGCAGGCGGCACTGTCATGTCTGACATTATCATTTACGTGGCATCTTCACAAATGAAAGATCTGTTCGGCGACTGCTGGTTCTCCATCAACGATTTTTGTGAGGTCATGGGGTATGAACGAACCAAGTTGCAACGAAAACTGACCGAGAAGCAGCTTGATTTCCTGTTCAGCAACCAACGTCCGGTATATATCACCGAACAGAACGGCCAAAAGATAGAGCATCCGATAGAGAACACCTTTGAAGCGGCGTTATACCGTTTAGGGACATCCAACCTCAGTGTAGCATACGCCATGAACGGCAAGACGCAATATAAGTTCATTCAAATACTGGACCGCTTTGAGATAAAGGATAACTTCGGCACGAAAAAGCGCACCAAGCGGAATTACAACGTGCATCTGAGCAAAGATCTGATGAATACTTTGCTTACCGAATACAATCTGCTGGAACTGAAAGACTACCGTAACCTGCCCAACCGCAAAGGCTACCGCAAGTTTTATCTGAACCTGGCGAAAATGATTTACCTGATCAAGTATAAGATTGACCAAGGACAAGCACCTTATTTCACCGTTACGGTTGACCAACTTGCCAAGGAATTTGATGTAACGGTAAAGGACAACCATGACCGGAAGAAGAAGGTGACCAGCATCTTAAACGGTATCAACAAAAAGCTGGAGAGAACCAAATTCCAATACCAGTACATCAAAGGAAAAGGGGAGAAGTGGCCCTACACCGTACAGTTTTTCTTTGACCAGGAAACATTGGAATATTTCGACGAAAAGATAAAGGCGATACTGACCTCGCAATATCACGATGCGCTTAAATCATGCTTCTTGTTAAACAAGAAAGGCATTCCCGTGAGCAGACATTATCAATATAAGGATTTCTTTAAATTGGGAACCGGCGAATATTATCATGAATTTACCGCATGGCTTTATTCTGAAGAGGACAAGGAGATTAAGGAGAACATCTACCGGGATATCTATATAAAGGTAGTAGGCATTCGTCCAGAAGACCTTGCCGTCAACTTAAATCCCTAAAAGTTGGAACAAAAACCATAAAATAGTATCTTTGCAGCGGATTGTCAGAAAATTGGCAGCCCGCTTTTTACATACGTCCGTCTGTCTAACAAAAGAGTGGCATCTATCGTTAAGGAATTAACAACAACAGGCGCATGCCTGTACCAGTATGAAACTGGTACGGGGCGTGCCTTTGTTGTTGGAACGCCACGTCCATGTTAGAGGGTACGTTTCCGTACCCTTATATAAACATAAAACAAATTCAATGGTTCAAACAATTGCCACCCTGATAGATGAGACGCTCATGGTAATGGGCGCCCATCTTCACGTGCGGATGACAGACGAAGAAAAGGCGTATCTTGATGCTCATTTCGAGCTTATCCATATCAAAAAGGGAGAACACCTCGTCACCAGGGGCGAGGAAGTATGCTACCTCTATTATCTGGAATCCGGCATCGTCCGGTTATGGTTTCCGGACAAAGAGAATAGAGAGATTTCAGCACGGTTTATCCAAGCCAAAGAGTTCATCAATTTTTTCCTTTCACATGAAGAACACCATGCCCACTACAATATCAAGGCATTGGAGCCATGCAAGATCTGGAGATTGCCCAAAAAAGATCTTCATCAGCTATATGAGTTATCCATCAATTTCAACAAGCTGGCCAGAATACATTTGGTAAGATCCATCAACCGCAAAATAATAAGGGAAGAGGAGTTTTACACACTGGATGCCGAAGCGCGTTACAAAGCGCTTTTGGCCAATGAAAAATGGCTGTTACGTTCAATACCCTTAAAAGACATAGCAAGTTATATCGGCATCACGCCACAAGCATTGAGCAACATCCGAAAGCGCATATAAACCAAACCCTATAAGCCGGGCAGGACAGTTTTACACAACTAATCCTATCCGGCTTTTTTCTGTAGAATTATTCCACACCTGCCGGTTTACGGCACATGTATTTTTTAATGCACATTAAATAAACACGAAAGGCCCTTTAAAAGCCCTTCATAAAATTTGTCCTCCCGTATATAATCTATATGTTTGGAGCGAAAACAACGCGATAAGCACCTTGATTCGGTTCTGCCGACAGGAATCCGCGTAAATTGGAAACACCGTATGAGACAAATAGAAAAATATATAACATTAATAACCTAAAGAGTAATTCCCATGGAACACATCAGACTGACTGCTATCAGCCTTAGCCTGCTGTTATGCACCGTAAGCGCTTTTGCGCAACGCCATTATGAGAACATCCCGGCACTTGAATTGAACTACGGCACTAACCTGTTCGGCAATGCAGGCAACTATTACAACCTGTCCTTTTCCAGATACATCAACCGGACAAGCTATTGGAAAGCCGGGTTTAGCTATTTTGAGAAACCTTACGAATATACAGCCAACCTACCGCAAGTCTCTACCTTGAACCCGGAAGAAACGATTCCCGAAACGATACATGACAAGGGTAAGGACTTTTTTGTGGACGGCGGTTATTACAGAACCCTGGCCTGCAACCTGAAATCCGTTTACTGGGGCATCGGCCTGGGAGGATTCATCGGTACAGAATACGTCCGCCACCCCGATAAGGAATACAACTTCATCATCGGCCCGAAACTGGAAACGGAACTGGAAGTATTCATCCTGCCCCGAACGGCATTGCTTGCCCGCATACAACAACATTGGAATCCCCTATCCATTGACAAGTGGAACACTGTCTGGAACGTAGGAATAAAGATACTGCTCTACTAACCGACAAATCATATCACCATGCTTATTATCATATTGTTAGCCGATACAAATGTATCCGGCCTGATCTCCTTATACCGTGAAATAGGCGCCATGCTGATAGGGGTAGGCTTTCTATGTGCCGGACTAGCGGTACTTAAAAAGCTGATAAGCAACCACGAGCGCACCAAAGAGGCCATCATCACCTATATCACGGCATTGGTCACTTGGCTCATTATCTGGCAACTCTTATGAACGTAGTGGATTTGATACTGGTTGCCATACTCGCCTGTGTCACGCTTCACTTTTACTTTCGGAAAAAGAAGAAAGCACTTTCTTCCGGAAAGGAGAAAGAGAAGCCGATAAGGGAGGCGGTGCGCAAGGAAGGGCAGGAGAGAGCCTGTCCGGTCATCTGCGTGGTATTTCAGCCTGAGCTGGAAGAAGAGGAATTGGCTGCCGAGATAGCCGATATGTACCTGCATGGAAGAGCCTACTACTACTCAGGCAAACCACTGCCGGAACAGCCGAAAGAAGAGCCCATATCCATCAAGTATAAGGATGTGCAATGGGAGAGACTGAAAACGATTCATGTTTAATTAAAAAATAGGAACAAAATGAAAGCAATCGAAAATGTAAGAGAAAAAGCGAACCAAGTCATTAACCGCTATGGAAAGGTTATCTTCACCTTTCTCATATTCTTCACGCTGTTGGGAACGGCACAAGTGGCGGAGGCACAAAGCGGCCTGAAGATTAACAGCCTATCCGAAGTGACAGACAAAGCCAAAGAGGGTGCGGACACCATTCTGGACGTAGCCAAATACATTTTGGCGGCGGTACTCGGCATCGCTCTGGTCTTTGTCATCTATTCGCTTGCCACGAACAATCCCCATGCCAAGGAATACCTGCTCGGCTGGATCATCGCCGTGGTAGTCATCATGGTAGCCTTCCTGATTATCTAAAAACGAAGAGCCATGAGAACCATGCGTAAAATCAACAAGCCGATCAAGTTCTTCGGTCTGTCATCGGGACAGTTCGCCATCTTCATGCTGCTGACGGCCATCATCATCATCGTGAGCATATTCAAGCAGCTGCACCCGATACTCATCATCGGAATCATTTCCGCCATTCTGTTTCTATCCGGTCTGCTGTTCCAAACCTTGAAAAAGGAACACAAGGCCGGTAACCCGGACTACCTGACCGGCCTCCGGATCAAGAACGCCACCCCCCGGCAGATAACGGACAAACGGCAGATTTTCAAATTCATCCTAAAACAGCAACCATGATAGGAATCATCATACTCATATCCCTGCTAATCTGTGCGCTGTGCCTGCTGATTGCTCTGCTGTATATCCGGCAGACAGAGATAGAGGTGAAGGACAAATCCGTGGATCTGGAAAGTGTCTTGCCTATCCAGACCATCACGGAGAACGCCGTCATCAACGGGAACGGTGACATCACCGTCGGCTACCGGCTGCTTCTGCCCGAAGTGTTCACCTTGTCGGAAAGCGAGGCGCAATACATCCATGAGCGGTTGGAGGCTCTTTTGAAGCTGCTTCCGGCAGGCACGGTCATCCATCAGCAGAATTTCTACTATACGGGGCGATACCATCATGCAGAATACTCTTCCAATGCCCTGATAGCGGAGAACAACCGTCATTTCAACGGCAAGGAGATACTGAACAGTTACACCAACCTGTATGTGACGTTCACGAACGGCAGCCGAAACGGTAAGATACGCAAAAGCGCATCGGGCACCTCGCTGATGCGAAAGCTGCACTACCCGTTCAAGCAACCTTATAAGGAATATCAGCAACGGCTGACAGAAATGGAAGCCTTTCTGATGAACTTTGAGAACGGTTTGTCGTCCATCCAGCAGTTTGAGATACGCAAGATGGATGATACGGAACTGAACAACGCCATCTACGACTACGTCAACCTCTCTTACGAGACACCGGAAAACGATGCCACGCAGAAGAGCGTCAACCCTATGGCTGTCAGTGAAAGCGGAAGCATGAAAATAGGGCAGCAGCACGTTTCCATCCTTTCGCTGACCAACGAAGGCGAGCATCTTCAGGAACTGGCCGTGCCGCACACCGGCAAGTCGAAGGCATACGGGGGAAACATAGAGATACCGGACAGCATACGGAGCAAATGCTCGATGCTGTACCCCGTAGGACTTGGCCTGCCGTTCAACCACATCGTAAACATCGTGATAGAGATAACCGATCCAGATGCCACCGTAACGGCCATCGGTGCGGAGAAAGACGCGCTGAACTACATCACCAACTTCTACCCTCCGGCGGCAGAGAAGCAACGCGAGCAGGCAGCCTTCTGCGATGAGATTACCCAGTTCGACTACCAGACCGCCTATACCGCCTTCAATGTCGTGCTGAACGATACAGACCGCACCTCGCTCATGCGGAAAACCGCACTGGTACAGCAAGGCTTCAGCTTTATGAACCAAAGTTCGTGCTATGTGGAGAACGCCGAGCTGTGCAACCTGTTCTTCTGCAACATACCCGGCAATGCCAGGGCCAATTACCGGGGCTTCGTCAACACGACCAAGCAGGCCATCTGCTATCTGCAAAAAGAGGGGATGTACCTTTCGGACGAGAAAGGGCATATCTACCATGACCGTTTCGGTACTCCCGCCAAGATAAACCTCTGGGATTATCCGGCGCTGAACAACAAGAACCGCATCGTTATCGGCCCGTCCGGTTCCGGTAAATCTTTCTGGCTGAACAATTACATCCTGCAAAGCTATGAGCTGGGCCGGGATGTGATGATCATTGACATCGGCGGCTCTTACCGCTCGATGATAGCCTTGAACCGGGGCAAATACTTCGACTCTACCGAGCAGAAGAAATTTGCGTTCAACCCCTTCTTGTGTGACCGTGACAAGAACGGCAAATACCTGTACATCGACACCACGGATGCCGAGTCTGCCGATGACCAGATAAAGACCATCGTCGCCATTATCAGCTACATTTGGAAGGTACGTGAACCCATGCTGCCTGCCGAAAACGCCATTCTCAGGAAATCCGTCATCGGATTTTACGACTATGTGAACAATTCTTCAATAGGAGAGAAGCATGAGCGTATCTTCCCGACGCTGATAACTTACCGGGCTTATCTGAAGGAAGTGTTCAGCAAACGGATGACCGAGTTTGAGAAACAGAAATTCGAGATAGAGGAGCTGTTGCTTTTACTGGAACCCTATACGGACGGAGAGCTGTCATTCCTGCTGAACGCTACCGAGAACGTGGATATCGTGCATGACCGGCTGATAGCCTTCGATATGGAAGATGCCTCTAAGAAAGAGTACTTTCCACTCGTTGCCATCATCACCCTGCAAATGATCGTGGATAAAATCAAGAAACGCCAGGGGTTTGCCAAAGAGCTAATCATCGACGAAGCACTCGACTTCCTGCAAGACGAGAAATTCGGAGACTTCATCGCCTACCTGTACCGAACCTTCCGTAAAAAGGAGGGAAGCATCACGCTGGCCGCACAGAACATCCTGTTTTTGAAAAACATGCCGTCCAGTATCAAGGACTCCATCATCATCAACTGCGCGACCAAGATTATCCTCGACCATTCAGAACACCGGCAGAACCTGCCGGAAGTGAAAGCCGTGCTTTCCATCACGGACGAAGAGGCCTATATGATCGAGTCGTTGCAGCGCACGGAACGCTGGAGAGAGTTTTTCATCAAGATGTCGAACGATGCCTTCATCTTCCGCAACGAGGTGTCCGACTTCGCCGCCGTAGCCTTCGATTCGCGCCAGGCGACAGTAGTACGACTGAAGCAGTTGTTCAACGAAAGCGGCTCGACCTATACGGCCATCAACCGCTATCTGGAGGAAAGGAGGAAAAAGTATGGATGACGCCACCCAAGGGCTGACCGCCCTTCTAGGCTGGTCAACCGACTTCAACGGCAGCGCATACAATCTTGCCGGAAGCATTGCCGCCGCACTTTTGGGCGTTGCGCTCATTTTCGTGGTATGGGCACTCGCCACGAAAAAGGAAAATGCCAAGAGCTATCTGACAGCCTGGCTGGTATGTGTCATATTCACCCTATTATTCATCACCAACAAATAACCGTCATGAAAAGAATCATTCTCATACTCGGACTTGCCGCCTCGATAGGGCTGATGGGAACCGGCAGTGTTCATGCCCAGTTCGTCGTGCATGATCCCGGCCACACCCTGCTGAACTCAACGGAATGGATCGCCAATGTCAAGAAATGGGTTACACAAATCAATGAAATGATCGATGCCCAGGAACTGCGGCTCGGCCTGCAAAAGATCGACCAGTTGAAGGAACTCAAATCATTGAAAGAGCTTGCCGACCTGCTGGACGACGTAGCCTGCCTGAGCAGCGACTACAGCTTTTACCTGAACGTAGGATCGAATTACCACTGCCTGAAATTTCTCAACTTTCAGCGTGTGACCGTCAATCTGAGCCTGAGTACCGACCTGCTGTTCAAGGTGGCCACCGTGACCAGTTACTTCTCGATGAACTCGGAAGGGCGCATGTCCTTTATCGAGCAGGTGAAGGAATCGGTGGAAAAAGCCGCCGAAGAGATGCGTGAGTTTAACGAATCCGTGCGTTCCACGGTCATTTACAAATCCATGAAGGGGCATAACCGGAAGACCTATTACCAGGGACGGTTGGCCGCTTTCACACGACACACCAATTAAAGCGTTATGAATCAAGATAATTTTCTCTGGGGACTTCAGATCACGGACGGTCTGACGATGGAACTCGTTTCGCAAATGACAGTCATCGCCTTCGGTGTTGGTGTCATCTGCTTTATCTGCAACCTAGCATACAACTATCTCTATCACGGAGCCAGCCAGCTGTTAAGCCCGAATGAGGACAAATTTCCCGACATGATGGAAATCGCCCGTTGCCTGGTACTGTTCTTCTGCCTAAGCATATACACCCCCATCGCCCAAACCATCGTAGGCACGATGGAAGTAATCAACGAAGCCACCTCGCTGACCTCCGAGCGTGCGCAGGAATTTGCCCAGTTCATGGCACAATCAGCCATCGAACAAGGAGAGATGATTGCCGAATACGACAAACACAGCCTCCAGTCGGAGGTAGCAGCCGGAGAAGACAGCACCGGCGCCATGCAGCACGAACTGGATAAAAAGATGGAAGAGGACGAAATGACCGGTGTACGCTCCAGCGTGGAGAAGATTGTGCAGCTGCTCAACCCCGCCAACCTCGCCACCCTTGTGCTTCATGGCATTTCCGCCCTATTGGTAGGAATCATACAAGTAGTCATCTTGGGTATCGGCGTGGTCATTGTCAAGCTACTGGTCATTCTCGGCCCGTTTGTCTTTGCCGTAAGCATGTTGCCGGTCTTTCAGAAACAGTTGAGTATCTGGTTCGGTACGCTCTGCTCCGCCTGTATGGTATTCACCGTCATCAATATTCTGAACCAAATCATATGGCAGACCTTCAAGGCCATCTATACGGAAAGTGCCGACATGGTGGACGCAGCTACGCAGCAGATACAATATTTAGGAATGGATCTCGCCCTGATTGGTGCTTATTGCAGCTGTTTCTGGCTATCCTCCAAAATCGTAGGACACAGCGATGCCGGGAAAATCATTTCGAAAACCGTGTCAATCGTCACCACGGCGGCCACCATCGCCCTGATGGGAGGCGCAGCGGCAGGCGGCAAGCTGACCAACGTAGGCGGTGCCGCCTCTATCGGGGCAAGTTTCATAAACGACAACAATAAAAAATAGAACTATGAATCTGATGAAATTCAAAGGAGCAGATGATGCGGTCAAGCTGACTATCCGGCTTTCAGCCGGGTACTGCATCATTCTGACTATCGCTTTTGCCAGCAGTATCATCTTCCTTATCAACAAAATAGAAAAAGCATACGGCCAGGCTCTCGTCATCGACAGGCAGGGAGAAGTCTATGAGGCAAGCAGCCTGTCTGCCAGCGATATGCGGCAATACGAATACATGAACCATGTAAAGACCTTCGTAACCCACTGGTATGCCTTTGACGAGAGCAGCTACGAGAAGAACATTTCGCTTGCGCTCAACCTCATAGGCAACAAGGGGAAGGAGCTGTTGAACGAGTACAACGATGTGAATATGCTGAACTCACTCATACAAAAGAATATCCGTTACGGGGTACGCATCAAGGATGTAGAGATTAACACACAAACGATACCCGTTTCCGGAAAGATAATCTTCACGCAGACCGGGTACCGGGCACGGGGAAGCATCTCACGTAATATCGAAGCGGAGTTCACCATCTATGATATGCTGTCCCGCAGCGAGGAAAATGCGCACGGAGCCAAGATAGAAGATTGGATTGTCCGCTATTCCGAACCCGTGGAAAGCAACGGCACCAACACATCGCAGGCAGCTTCTCCGGGCAAGAATGAAAACCAGTCAGAAACCTCTAAACCAACCGACCATGGAACCGAATAAACTTATCAAAGACAAGAACAAGCTGTTGATGGCCATCCCGGTAATCCTGGGCATCCTCTTCCTTTATGTATTCTTCATCCGTGAGGACGGGAACGTGCCGTCAGGGAGTGACAGACAGGCCGCCTCGCAAGCCTTTTTGGAACCACAGTCGGAAATGGCCGACAAGGTGAACGACAAGATGGAAGCCTATAAGCAGGACAAACTGGAAGAGCAGGAGAAGGCACGCATCCTGAAAGAGTCTCAGGTCAAAGGATCTGATTTTTACTTCGAGCTGCAAAACCAGCAGGAGCGGTATGACCGTGCCACACTGGAGCGCATCCGCCGTATGCAGAACGATCCGTACAGCGAAGTCATGGCAGAATACGGAGGTGGCCGGAACGGACGCTTCTCTCATCAGCTGGAAAGCCAACTGGACGGACTGGAGGACGAGCAGGCGCTCAACGAGATTATCCGGGAAGCCAAGAAGAACTCACGCATCCGCAAGGAACTGGAAGAATCCGACAAATACCGCAAGCGCATGTATGAACGGATTGTCAATTATGACCAAGAGGGAAAAACGGAGAAAGCCGCTGCCAACCCTTCCGGCCATCCATCCGCCGACAGCCTGATGCAAAAAGGCCCGATCTACCATGCCGAAAACGGCAAGCGGGTACGCCGCCAACCGACCTCCGCACCGGGAAACAGCAACCTCTTCAGGGCTTGCATCCACGGCGACCAGACCGTAGTCACGGGCAGTACGGTACGGATGCGGTTGCTTCAGGACGTAACCCTATCCGGCATGAAGATACCGGCCAACACGCTGTTTTACGGTATCGCCACTTTGGGAGCCAACCGCCTCGATGTGGTAGTCAGCAACCTGAAGGTAGGAGACAACCTCAATCCCGTATCGGTGGTTGTCTTCGACAATGATGCCATGGAAGGTTTGAACCTGCCCAATAACCTGAAAGCCAGTGCAGCCAAGCGTATGGAACAAGGTCTTGTACAGAACATTGACATGCCGCTCTCTTCCATCGGCACGATGGCCAGCGAAGTGACCAGCGTAGTCAACGCCACCACCCAGGTAGCCAAGCAAATCTTGAACATGAGCCTCTCACAAGTGAAGGTACATCTCAAGTCCAACTACGAAATGTATATCCAAGAAGAGAGTCAGGAATCGAAGTTGCGTAGGCAAGCCGTGCAAGCGGAGTTACAGAAGCTCTATGAGCAAATGGAACAAGAGAAAACGAACAAGAAAAATCATCCCCTTCAAACATTGATAGACAAATTATGATAGACATTCTCAATTACCTGCTTGCGCTGTCAGCGGTCTTTTTCGGCTATCGGATCTACGTATCACGCCGGAACGGACGAGCCTTTAAAGAAATCCGTCCGCTGACCGTTTCTTTCGGCATTACCCTGCTTCTTCTATGGGGCATTACCGTATTCACCGCCTTTTTTTCAAGAACCGTTTAACATATCGACAACATGAAGAAATATATTTATCTACTGTTTTACTGCTTTGTGTGCAGTCTGCCGCTCTTCGCTCAGGAAAACGGCACTCCCCGGAAACAAGCCATCAGCCAAAAAGACATCTTTATCTCTTTCGACTGTGTGAAACACCTGGTATTTCCTGTGCAAGTATCTGATATCGCCATCGGCGAACAGGAGCTTGTCATGGCCAGCCGGGTAGAAGAGGCGCCCCATATCGTCAGGCTCTCGGCGCAAGCGGAAGGATTCACCGAAGAGACCAACCTGACCGTAGTCTGCATCGACGGAAGCGTTTACACCTATCACATCCGCTACCTTCCCGAAGGCGGCACGGATTCGTACCCGAACATTTACGAGGACAACGGGAAATGGCAGCACCATGACTATCAGGCAGAAGTCAGCGACCTCCATCTGGCCGAGTTCTTCTTTCCGGAGGACATCGCTTACGGAACGCCCGGCAACGAGGTGTCCTTCACTCTGGCCGCCTACAACAACCAGTTGAAAGTATCAACCGCCAAAGATGCCGTGGCATATTCCAACCTGTTTGTGGTGGATAAGGCCATGAACACTTACCACATCACCATCAAACGGGGCAATACCTCCGTATTCACCTACAATTTTGATGACCAGCGCAAATATACCGCCCATGTGGATGTGAACAGCGAGGAAATGGAAAGATGCATCCAAGAGCTGCGCACCAAGAAGCGCAACATCTACAGCCTGGGGGTCATCGAGAACAAGTTTGAGTTGTCAATGGCCAATCTGTATGTGCATGAGGACTTCATGTTTTTCATCTTTGACCTGAAAAACAAATCATACATCGACTACGACATCGAGTTTGTCAAATGTTTCCAGCGTGACCAAAAGAAGAGCAAGAACGCCATCCAGCAAGAAACGACCATCGAACCTATCTATCAGAAAGATTTTGATACGAAAATCAAGGGCAAGAGCCGGAACCGGCTGATACTTGGTTTCGACAAATTCACGATACCCGATGATAAGGTATTCGAGATCGAGATTTACGAGCGAAACGGCGGGCGGCACATCAAGCTGGCCGTGTTGAACGAATACATCCTTTCCGCAGAACCCTTATACAAGCCACAGCCATGAAACTGAGAGAAGCATTAGACACCTATATGTTCGACAACGTGGGACAGTTCGGCGGCATCGCCGAATCACTGGGCTATCAGACCGAATACCGGGACGGATATTTCCGGTTCCGCAAAGACGGGGAAGAGCTGAGCATGAGCGTAAGCGAAATCAGGGAAAAAGCCGGAGCAAAGTACGATGAAAGCCTTCGTGACCAATCAAAAGAACGTGTATCCGCCCTTTTTGACAAGGAACGTGCCAATGATCCTAAATATGTCGCCGAGCTGGAGAAGGATGGCATCAGCATCAAGCGGTGGGAGAACCTGAAGGGACATGACAAGGACGGCTTTACCGTCATCGACCATCGCCTGAAGGTATGCTACACCGGACAGTCGCTCTATGAATACGCCTACAAGCAAGGGAACATCCTCGACGGGAAAGGCACCAAGCTGGAAAAGGGTGTCATGTCTGATTTGATGGAGATACACGGCAAACCGGGGAAGCTCCGTTTCAACGATGACGGAATCTCCGTATTCTACCGCAAAGAGGCGTTGGTTATCCCGGACAAGGTGCTGGGAAAGAAGTTGGGCAAGAAAGAGAAAGAACAGCTGCTTGCCGGTGACATCGTACCCATCACCGTAAATAAGAAGGACATCCTGCTGCAAGTTGACCGGGATCTGAACTCCGTCATCCTGCGCACCAACCAGGAAATCAAGATTCCCGACATCATCGGGCAGACCAGCGAATATGGCGGCTACAAGTTAACCAAAGCCGACAAATACCTGCTCGCCAACGGCCATGCACTGGAGAACAAGCTGCTGCACAGTCCGGAAGGCTACTTCATTGCCGACATCCAACTGACGGATGACAGGAAAGGAGTCATGATACAGAACATCACTCCCGGCAAGGCACAAGAGCTGATCAAGGCCATGACCCCCAAACTGGAAGCCCATGCGGCCAACATAGAAGCTGCAAAAGAGCAAAAACACGAAGAGGGGCGCAATATGGAAGCCGAGTTTAAGGAAGCGGTGGGCAAACATGACTTTGAAAAAATCGGGAAGCTCAAAGAGGAAGGATATAAACCCAGTGAAGAGTTTATCAAAGGAATCGGTAAGGAACACGGTCTGGATGAAAGGCAAACCCATGAAGTCATCCAGCTGTTCGGCACCAAGCCGGAAGAACAGGGCGAACATGAAAGGCAGGCCGCACGTCTGTTGGATGCCGCACAGACCGACAACTTTCATGTCATCCAAGAGATACAGAAAGAAGGGTACCGGCTCACTCAAGAAGACCTTACCCGGATGCGTGAAACGGGTGTGCAAGCCAACACACTGATAGCCGTACAAAAGATTTTCGGGATGGAAGGCAGCACAAAGACACTGGGAGATGTCAAACTGGCCAGCACACCCAAACCCGACAACAGCAAGGAAATGGCCCGTCCGATAGCCAGCACCATCAACCGGGCTTTCAATGACTTATAACCTAAAAAATCAGGAATTATGGATTACGATGAATTAGTACAGAAAAACATTGCAGGAGAAATCAGTGACTTAGAGTTTCTACTTGCACAGGAAGAGCTTGCACAAGCCTATCAAGAAGAGATGGCTGCCAAGCAGCAAGAGACAAACAACCAAACGGCCAGAGAATGGCTGCTTGATTACGAGAACAGAAATCTATACCAATAAATCATGGATACAGCAAGTGATAAAGCATTACAGCGTTTCGCCGAACTGATGATCGAAAAGATAAAGCAGGTGGAAGACAACTGGCAAAAGCCTTGGTTCGGGATAAAGGGTGGGGGACTTCCGCAAAATATCGAGGGAAGAACCTACAACGGAGTAAATTCCTTCATGTTGTTTCTACTTTCGGAAAAAGAGCAGTACAGCCTGCCGGTCTATATGACCTTCATGCAAGCCAAAGACAACGGCCTTAACATACTGAAAGGAGAAAAGTCATTCCCAGTCATTTACTGGAATTTCTCAGTAAGAGACAAGAACGGAAAGAAAATACCTTTCGACGTATATAAGAACCTGGATAAAAACGAGCAGCAGGAATATAAGGTCACGCCGTTTCTGAAGACATACAATGTGTTCAACGTACAGCAGACCAATCTTCAGGAAACGAAACCGGAGAAATGGGAAGCATTGAAGGAGCAATTCAAGATACCGGCCATCAAGGACGAGCAAGGGATGCTCACCGTGCCTCTGATTGATGCGATGGTACGGGAACAGCAATGGATCTGCCCCATTTATTCCAAGGAAGGAAATAGTGCTTACCATGCAAGGGGAGAAGATAACCATATCGTCGTACCCCTGAAGGGGCAGTTTAAGGACGGAGAGAATTTCTACTCCACACTACTGCATGAGATGGCGCACTCGACTGGAGAACCTGAGCATCTGAACCGGGAAAAAGGCGTGATTTTCGGAGACAAGCAATATGCCAAAGAGGAACTGGTTGCCGAACTCACCTCCGCTACCGTCGGGCAAAGCCTGGGAATATCCACCCATATCCGGGAAGAAAATGCCATGTATCTAAAAAACTGGCTGGGAGCCTTGAAAGAAGATCCCAAATTCATCTACAACATCCTTGCCGATGTAGGAAAAGCCAGCAATATGATTCAGGAACATACCGCACGGATGGAACAGTACCTCACACCGGAGGAACGGTTCACGCAGGCCGTCCTGCAAGACAACCGTCCGGTATTGGAGCAGATGAAAAACGAAGGTTTTACCCCTTCATCACGGTTATTGGAAAGTGTTGCGGCAAACCATCCTACAGCCGACAACCTTGAAACGCTACACAGCACTTTCGGCATTTCGCTGCCTTCCATGGAAGCGGAGCCAGCCATGAAAAATATGAATGAGCCACAGCTCGGATTATAAACTTTTAAAAACCATCATTATGTTTACAGGACAAATTATCGGTTATGTCGGTGCGGATGCCCGGCAGAACAAGAACGGAAAAGGATTCAACTTCCATGTATCCACCAAGTACAAGAACGTGAACAACGAGGAACAGACCCTATGGGTATGCTGTTTCGTGAATTACGAGAGTAAAGTCTTTGAGTATCTGAAAAAAGGGACACAGGTATATGTCTGCGGCGATGTGTATGCCGATGTATTCCAGAAGGATGACGGTAGCCACATCCCATCCGTCAGCCTGACCGTCTCACGCATTGAGTTACTGGGAAAGGCAGAGAAAAAAGAGAGCGGTGACGGAACGGCATCCGGACAACCCCAATAACAGCAACGGCCATGGAAAGAGAGAAGAAAGACCTGTCATTCATCCTGATCCTGCTATCCACGCTCATCGGGACAGCCGTACTGTTTCAGTGGGCTATCGTTACGGGATTATACGCTCCACTACGTAATCCGGCCATGTGGGAAAGGCTGATGGAGAAGGATATCCTATTCCGGTTTCTCTACGTTATCCTGATCGGAGGCCTCGCTTTTCTCTTTCCGGTTGGCAAAGTGAAAGACGAAAACAAGAAATGGGTTTACACCAGTATGACACTGGTTACGGCATCCATGCTGGTTGTCGGATTCAGCCGGTTATCAGCGTGGTATAACCTATTTGTATTTCCCATTCTATTCGTAGCGTACACGCTGCTTGTCATCAAGACTCTGCCTTATTTCATCCGGCGTCATGCCCAATCCGATGATAGCATTTTCGGGTTAAGCCGGGAAGAATCGGCTTTCTACTTCCGCTTTGAAACCGCCTCCGGGCCGCTGGTCATCCATAAGCCGCAGCAGAATGTCTATATCGACGGCGGTCCGGGAAGCGGTAAATCAGAGAGCTGGATCAAGGGAATCATCTACCAGTGCGCCGAGCGCAACTATGCCGGATTCGTGTACGATTGGGAGGGTGATCCCACCAAGGACAAGTCACCCATCCTCTCACGTATCGCATACGGAAGCATCGAACATTTCCGGAACAAGGGGATGGAAACACCCCGTTTCGCCTATATCAACTTTGTGGATATGTCACGCACGGTCAGGGTGAACGTACTTTCTCCGCAATACATGTCAAAGGGAAACGAATCGCTATTCATCCGCAATATCATCATGACACTGATGAAGAATCTGGAAGCAAGCTGGAAGGAAAAGACCGACTTTTGGGCCAACAATGCCATCAACTACGTCTATTCAATCGCCTATAAATGTTTCAAGGAAAGGAAGCTTGGTATCTGTACGCTGCCCCATGTGATAGCCCTTGCCCTTTCTGACAGCAACCTAGTATTCCACTGGCTGTCGGAAGATCCTGAAATCGCATTGAACATGTCCTCCATGCTGACCGCCTGGAAACTGGGTGCACAACAGCAGACAGCCGGAGCCGTATCATCCGCACAGACTCCGTTGGTACTCCTGAACAACAAATACATCTTCTGGGTGTTGTCGCCACTTCCCGAAGAAGAGTTCTCTTTGGATATAACCAACAAGGAACACCCAACGCTGTTATGCGTAGGCAATGCGCCCACCATCAAGGAAGCCGTTTCCCCTGCTATTTCCTGCATCGGCAGCGTCTTGATGTCACAGATGAACAATCCCGGCAAAGCGACCAGCATATTCATGGTAGATGAATTTCCGACCATCCTGTTGCAAGGCATTGACACTTTCATCGGAACCGCCCGGAAGCACAATGTCGCTACCATTCTCGCCGTTCAGGACTTCAACCAAGCGGTCAGGGACTATGGAGAGAAAAGTGCCAACATCCTGAAAGCCTCCTGCGGAACGCAGGCTTACGGTATGACCGGAAATGAGAAGACCGCCAAAGACATCGAGAACTTGCTTGGGGAGAAGAAAGAAGCGCAAGAATCTTATTCACACCAAGCCGGTGGCAATAACAGTGTCACGGAGAGCCTGCAAAAAGAAAAAGTCTTAAAGGCAAGGGACATTGCCGGACAAGCAGCCGGACACTTCATTGGCAAGATTGCCGGAGGCAAGCCGCCATTCTTCAGCGTGCAGATGGATATGTGCCGTTTTGAAGAGAAGGAGATACCCCGTTTCTCCTTACCGGTCAAACTGGGCAACGGCAAAGAAGAGATGGAACTGGAAATCCTGGAAGAGATTATCCAGCAGAACTACATCAAAATCATTGAAGATGTCAACGCCATCCTCAAAAAGATAGAGGACAAATTAAAAGAAAAGTCAGCAGTTCCGCCAACCGGGACACACAAGACAGAACAAAAAATCATCCGATAACATTCAACAAAAGAATCCTACCATGAGAAAAATTCATTCATTATTAGCGGCAGCCTGCTTATTGGCCGCTTCATGCAACAAAGAGGAAATCCAATCGGAAACAGACAAAGCCGGCATGTATCACATCACCGTAGCCGTAACCGGTTCCTCACCCAAAGGCAGTGTGCATATATATAATCTTGACGGCGTGAGATTCAGGAACGAACGCACCGGTACCTCCGCAGCTTCCGTAGATGAGAGTTTCACCGATAAAGCGGAA
Organism: Bacteroides xylanisolvens; assembly: GCF_018289135.1. NCBI lineage: Bacteria > Pseudomonadati > Bacteroidota > Bacteroidia > Bacteroidales > Bacteroidaceae > Bacteroides > Bacteroides xylanisolvens. The sequence goes on along the minus strand of NZ_CP072219.1, from coordinate 78,681 downwards.
TACAGCACGGAAAAGCCTGTCAGCCAAATTACCGTGCAAGGCATTCTCTATTCAAAAGAGAGTGCTATCATCACCATGCAGATAAAAAAAGACGGGGAAAGCGTATTCAACCAGAGCAAACAGTTGGAGGCCGTTCCCGGTATAGACACTACTGTTGATTTGGTTTACAGTACCTTGAAATAAAAATGCAGACGAATCAAAAAACATATACTTTCTCTTCCATATTTAGATGATATTTCTTATCTTTATGAAAGATAATCTTTCTCATTTATAATCTAAGCTCAGATAAAATGAGATTCAACTAATCCAGTCAACGTTATGAAAGTCGATTTCAATCAGATAAAAACAACCATTTCTCTGCCCGATTTCCTGCTGGAACTAGGATGGAAAATCGTGGAAGGCTCTTCCAACTCCTGTCCCAAAATGAGCAACGGAACGCATACCATCGTCATCAAGCGGAACTCGCAGAACCAATACACCTATTGGGACGTGCATAGTGACAGCGTGCGTGGCCGCAGTATCATGGATCTGATGCAGGAACATCTATTTGAAACAACCGGAAAAATGCCGTCCTTGCGCGAGGTGGGGGAGATCCTTCAGAACTACATCAACACCAACCGCATCACGACACCCGAAAAAAGCCGGTATGAAGTAGGTAACACAAGCATGAGAGCGGACGAACTTCAATTCTACTTGAGCCAGCTACAACCCTACAAGGGCAATTATCTCCAGAAAAGAGGTATCCTGAAAGAAAGCATTGAAAGCCGGTTCTTCAAAGACACTTTCTTTATCCGTGAGGTAAAGAACAAAGGGAGTGTTTACCGCAACGTGTGCATCAAGATGTACAATGAAAACGGTGTGCAAGCCATTTCTCAACGAAATGAAACATTCAAAGGGATTATCGGTGGCAAGTTCGACTGTCTGGCGACCAGCAACCATGACAAAAGCCGCCCGATAGACATTCTCTACATTGGGGAGTCATTTATAGACTGTATCTCCCACTATCAATTACGCCATTCCGGAAACGACCTCAATCTTGTATATGTATCTACGGAAGGGACATTCACGGAAGGACAAATGAGGCTATTACGCCTGATTCTTGACAAGAACCAGGTAAAGGAGCTCCGGAGCATCTTTGACAACGACAAACAAGGGCACAAGTACACTCTATGGCTGCATCGTTACTTTCATGGCGATACGACTGATGTCGAGAGCCTGAGTAACGATGAACTCCGCAACAAGGTACGGAAACTGAAGAACGTCGAACTTTCGGAAAACAAGGATTGGAACGATGATCTGAAAATCTCGTGTGGCATCTGTTCCTCCACGGAGGACGGCCAGTAACCTCATAGATTTGCTCCATCACATAATACGACAACCTATAAAATCAGATCAATATGAATATCAAGCATTTATTTTTTTGTATGCTGCTCATTGCCTTTTCCTCATGCAGCAAACCCGGCTATGAGAAGGCCATTGCGGAATGGGTTCAGACAGATTCTCACGGCACCTGGACGGATTTAAAGTTCGAACTACTGGAAGTGTTGGAAACAGAAGACGTCACCGTATCGGACAGCCTGTGCTACCTGAACAACAAAAGCGCACAATTATCCGCTGTCATACAGAAAGCGGAAAGTCCCCGTGCCTTATTCAAACCGTCCTTTTCCGCCTATATGGAAGCCGAAAAAAGCCTGAAAGCAACGGATGCCATGAAAGCCATGTACCTGCACCGTGACAGTACGGAAGTTATCGGCAAGATATTAAAATGCAGGTATGCCATCGTCCAGCCACACTCAGGGGTGCAGCAGAAAAAGACGGCTTCTTTCCTATTGTCCCCCGACATGGAAAAATGTATCGGCAAACTAAAGCCGACAAGCAAATAATCCGAGCGTAACGATGTGTAGCGACAACGTTTTTTGGGGTTCTTTTTTGGGCGTCTTCCAAAAAAGAACTCCCACACATTTAGATGTGTGGGCTATTCATTACACTACCATCCTTTCCCTTATCAACGGTATATTATCCCGTACCAAATTCAGAATCCGGTCATGATAGGCTGATAATTGGTTAGACTTTCCACGACACTGGCACACCTCCATCCTGCTAAGTGAAAACTCCACCGTTTCCATGCGCCTTCCATCCACCGTTGCCGACATTATCAACGAATCTTCTCTCTTATAATAGGCGTTGCTGAATACACAATGATGCAGCAACTTTCCCTCTTTGTAAAAGTCCGAAAGGCTTTCCAATACCCGAACCATAATATTTCCATCCGCAAACGAAAGATTAAAGAAACGTGATTTGGCAGCAATATAGTCTTTTTCATCCTTTTCAGAATATTTTTTCTTACATTTCCCCATCACCCAATCATGCGCTTCTTCTACATTCAACGGACACAAATAATGAGGATTTCTCGCATCCAATTTATTTTCTATCAGCATATCCACATAGTCCAGCCACAAGTCCGCATCATGTATCACATAGTCATGTCTTAAACAGATTTTTACATACGTCCAATACTTATCTATACCGTATTTTCTCTCTAAAAATCTCAAGAACAAATTCATTTGCCCTGCCTTATATAATATCTCCATCCGATTATCAGTTAATAATGTCATAAAGAAGGAACTCGGACAAATATCATAAAAGGCACCCTTAAATCCATTCCTCGTAAGTTCGGGTATCACTTTCATTCTCGGATAGATAACTGCCGGGCAAATATCATAAATACGGTCATGATGCACATTCCGCTTACGCAATTCCAAAGAACTTCCATATATCCATGCATCGTAATAAAATATAGACATGCCCCGCAGCAAAGACAGCGTTTCTGTCTTGCCCTCTTTATTCATCCAACACTGTACCGCCTCAATTATAAAGTAATTAGCCGGAGACCCTTTTTTCAGCCGGCAGTCCACCATAAAAAAACGGATAACTTGATATTGCTTGTATGTAGTAATCACACAAAAATATTCTTTATATACAGCCGTCCTTTTCCTGCTATTCTCCAATTTCAGGTTCATACCGCAATGAGGACATTTACAGTTTTTCTTATCTTCCTTATCCCGCCATGTATGCCCACAATCCAAACAAAAGCAATTCCCCTTTGCATCACGCTTGAAATAATGCACAAAGCAATGTTTATAGGCATAACGCTTTTGAGCCTCTGAAACGGGAGCTAACTTCCTGCTCCCATTCACGATTTCCATTTGTAATTTTGTCTTGGGTTTCATATCAAAAAAGAGTTAACTGGGTTTGTACTTCGGTGTTGTTCTCACGTTTAGCTTGTTGACGCTTCTTCAACTTTGCCAATTCTTCCTCCTGCAATTTTTTGATAGCAGCCTCACGAGCCGCTTTCTTTTCTTCCTCTGACAATTCAACATGATGATTTACGACTACATTACATTTCAATGGGCTACCCACCTCAATATTATCTTCCTGATAATAGTGCAACGCCATACCAAAAATTTCATCATCACTAAAACCACAGCAACCGCTTTTCTTCACTTGGTTTAAAATATAGGTAATGCAATTATCTATATTCTTTGTAGGTTTTTGATAGACTGGAGCAAACAGACTATCCACCGCTGCCATATTATCAAGGTATGCCTTGATGGTACTTTTAAATTGTTCTGACACTTTCATAGTATATCATTTTTAGATTTCATTTCACAATAAGCCAATTTCACGAGAAACAAGGAGAATAGGCAAATAAGAGCCAACAACGTAACCGACACAACCTTTATCGGACTTGGCGTTATTACCGCTCCGACAAACATAGCCACTGCACAAAGAGCGATGATGACCGAAAAAACAAATTGAATGATTTGCATATACTTCTGCTACTTAGTTTGTTAAACTTCTAATTTTATGCTTCAGCTAGATTTAAAGACCTTTTTTTAAAACCCCTTTCCGGGATGGCCTTTTCTTTCTGCCGACTTTTTTTTTGAGCTTTCATGCCCCATCTGAGTTTATGAGCCTTTTTTTTACGGCACACAACAATAAGGAAGGAGGGATTAAGAAAAGTTTTGGACGACAAAAAATGTTGGGGACAGCGAAGCCGTCCGGCGTTATTTTTTTCGGGACAAAGGGGCGAAGACCGGAACTCTTTCGTATCCATCCACCGAAATAAATTTGCCGTTCAAAAACAAAGGATCTCAGATGGAGCTATGAAAAAAGCACATTAGGGGAGGCAGAAAACAAGGAAAAGGGCAGTACGGAAAGTAAAACAAACCATACGGTTTTGCTTGCAAAACCGTATTCCTATCTCCCTGCCACAAGTGACAGGGGGGGAACGGGTTAGCAACGGACTGCCGGGACAAACGGTAAAAGGAAGGAACTGCAATACGGAAGAAGGAGGTTGTTTCGGCAATGCCGAAGCTCCGGATGATGACCATTGCAATCCCGCCCACGTTTGGAACTTCTCTTTTCTGGTTTGCCCATAATCAGCCGCATAGCGGATGACTACGGGCAAACCGGGAATGAGAACAGTCATTCCGATGAAGGGGAGGGTGGGGAAGAATACTGCGTGAACGCAAAAACACTCTCGGATATGTAGCAAAAAAAAGCGGCACTAGGCCGCTTCAATCATTTGCTTGCTTTTTTCTTTTTAGAGACAGCCTTCTGTTTAGGCTGATCCGGTTTTTCTTCTTCTTTTTCCGGAGCCGGATAAAACTTGGTGGCTACCATCACAATGCGGTTACGCTTCTCCCCACTTTTAGAATCCGTCCATTCTTCCGGCTTAAAGTAGCCTTCAACGGTTATCAGCTCACCTTTTTTCAATACATCGAAGGAATCCAGTGCTTCATTCTTTCTCCAGGCTTCAATCCCCATGAAAGCGGAAACATAAGAGGTTTCTTCACCTGTCTTGTCTGCACGGCTGACCGCGATAGAAAAGCGTGCTACGCTTGCTGTTTCAAAACTACGGATTTCTGCATCCTTACCGATAAAACCTGTTACTGCGAATGAATTTTCAATCTTTTTCATATCTCTGATTTTTTAGAAGTTAATTAATCAATTTTACAGTGCAATAACTGATTGTTGGCTTTGGGGGACACCATGAAAAAAGATATAAATACTCTTTTTATGCTGGCCGGAAAAAGGAAGATTTGTAACTTTTTTATTGGTGAAGATGGCAGCAAATAATTCGGGTTAAATACGCTTTTTATGCAAGGCAAAAAAAGGAAGATTTCAGACGAATAACAACGTGGTGTTTGTGAATCGTCCCCTTATCCCCGTAAAAGGGGTTAGCAACAATCTATATTTGCAACGGAAAATGATTTGACTTCCCTAAAAAATGATATGAAAAAGACAAAACTTGAAAATCAGCAACAGGTTTGGAAAGGATGCAAAAAACAACCGGTCAGACAGCAAGCATGGCACATTCCGAAAATATGGTCAGCCGCCTATCGACACACCGGAAGAAACCTCTGCAATTCCTTTTAAAAAAATGAAGCCGAAGAATGAAGCATACAATATTCCACGTATCGAAAAAAGTGACTGCACGATAAAATGAAAGGCTGCAACGGAAGAACAGACTTGCGGATTCTGCGGGGAGAACATAACCATACAGGCATACAGCCACTACAACTGTTTCCGGAAAAAGAAGATTATACAACCGGAAAAACAGAAAGGCATCCACTCGGAGAAAAGCAAGCAAACGATTGAAGCGGACTGCCGATTTAGCGGCGAAATATCCGACTACCTATATACAGCCCTAAAAGGCTGGGGCATATGGGTAAGCAACAGACTGCCGGGCAAATAAAAGGAGAGTGGCATAGCCGCCGGAAAGAGGTTGTCTCGATGTGGCCGAAGCTCCGAAAGCAGACCGGATATGCCTCTCTCCTTTGCCTTCCCCATTCCTGGATTTCACACAATCACGGAGCCTGCGAGTGACTATGAGAAATCCTGAAACGGGGACAGTCACTCCGCTGAAAGGGTGGGTGGGAAACATGTGACTTTCTCCAAAATAACAAATAGGGGTATAAAGATCTCAAAAGAAAAGAAAGCCGTTCCAGAAAAGACTGGAGCAACTATCACCATCTACTGTTCTTTAAGTTAATTGCAGCAAATCCAAATCATCAGTGACCAATCCATCCAATACATGTTGGATTTTATCAAATATAGCCTTATCTATGCCATACGTGGCGCATAACGATTGAAATTTGCTTACAGCATCGAACACCTGTAATATCTTCTTTTCGGGCTCCTCTACAAAATCCTCGGCAAAGTTGACGAAATCACTTGTAGTCAAGGCAGACCTTTTGCCCATCACGCCCATCGAATGAATGTGTGCTGAAGAATTTTCCCATGTATTTGCCGTGAACATTACATCATATGCAGGTGATAAACGCCATACCCCTGCCTTATCCATGATAAACGATATGTTCTTATTATGATCATCGGATATACCTGCGACATAATTAAATACCATTCTGATAAATATCTGATCTTTGTCTTCCTGGGGAAGTTTCAGAGTCTCTGCTATCCAACACAGCTTCATATAATCATCTGCACCCGGCATAATGGCCGCAAGGGTCTGACTAAAGAGCTTTTCTCCATTCTTACGATCAAATCTTTCCGTTACGAAATGATTTCTTCCATCAATTTCTTTCAGGAAGCATGGCATCATGTTGATTCCCGCCGCCTTTGCCATTTCGCTATATACCATTTCTATCTCTGTGGTAGGAGAGTCATCTGCTTCTTTAAATTTGATGATATACTGCTTAAAATTTTCAGGCAAATCCACCTGGCCGGAACGAAACTCTTCCGTTTCGAGATTATAGGCAATCACTGCCTTCGGGCGCATGCCACCGGCAGAAGTTCCAAGATATATCAACTTTTTCATCGTGAGGCTATCCTCCGGTGATATGACAGCAGCATCTCGATCATTATATATTTTAGAAGCCAAAGTTGCCAATGATGACATATTTACTGACTCATGGATGGCATCATCATTAAATTCCGGTTCAAATTCCAATGCTCCCATAGCCCTCTTGCCAATATAAGAGAGCTTCAATAGAGGCAATGATTCCGTAACCTTTATATTATTATCCGTGAGCCATTGGTCAAATAGGGAAGCCCCCCATTTGTCAGGAAGCGCATCTGCAAGAAATTCCGGAAGCCCTTGATATAATTTATCTTTATTCCCATAGAAAGACGCAAACAAAGGGGTTCTCTTAGGGTGTGTGGAAGGGCATATATCATAATCTTGTTTCCTATATTCATCCGTAAATTGGAATACAGAACAATGCTTTTCAAAGTCCCAATTCAATTTGCCAATGCAAGTCCCCCACAGATATACATTCACTATAATCGGCTCTTTCTTCATACCATCTTACGTTTACCGTTAATTCTTTGTATTCTTTTACCTGTTTTTTCATTGATTAGGAAAGGGGAGTCTGGAAGTTCCGGAACCAAACCGACAACGCCTTCAAGAGTTCCACTTATACGCAAAATCTTAAGCAATGTACTTAGGGCAATATCACTTACTTTACAAGATTCTATTCTCTTAATAGTAACGATAGATACTCCTGCCTTATCCGCAAATTCTTGCTGGGAAAAACAGCAGCTAAGTCTTATAGACTTAACTCTCTTGCAGATTTCCTTTACAATACATTCATCTGAAAATTCGTATATTGTATATGTATCATATAATCTTTTCATAGAAAAACATATTTAGGTATCATTTTTGATACAAAAATACCGATAAATCTGAAAATCACCAAATTAAGAAACACTTTTTTTATAATCTTCTGCCGCATTAGCAAACGATTGAAGCGACCTTGTGCCGCTTCAATCGTTTGATTGCTTTTTCTTTTTAGTCCGGGGGTTCTTATTTTTCCGGAGTCGGGTAGAACTTAGTAGCTACCATCACAATGCGGTTACGTTTCTCCCCACTTTTAGAATCCGTCCATTCTTCCGGCTTAAAGTAGCCTTCAACGGTAATCAGTACATCTTTTTGCAGTATCCAAAAAGCATAGCGGTCTTCCATCTTACTCTAGGCTTCAACTTTCATAACAGAGGAAACAAATGTTTTTTCTTCATTTATCTTGCCTATGCGACTGACCACAATAGAGAAGTGTGCAACCTTTACTATTTCGAATAAATGGATTTCTGCATCCCTACAAATCCTGCCTGTTACTGCGAATGAATTTTCAATCTTTTTCATATCTCTGATTTTTTAGAAGTTAATTAATCAATTTTACAGTGCAATAACTGATTGTTGGCTTTGGGGGACACCATGAAAAAAGATATAAATACTCTTTTTATGCTGGCCGGAAAAAGGAAGATTTGTAACTTTTTTATTGGTGAAGATGGCAACGAATAATTCGGGTTAAATACGCTTTTTGTGCAAGGCAAAAAAAGGAAGATTTCAGACGAATAACAACGTGGTGTTTGTGAATCGTCCCCTTATCCCCGTAAAAGGGGTTAGCAACAATCTATATTTGCAACGGAAAATGATTTGACTTCCCTAAAAAATGATATGAAAAAGACAAAACTTGAAAATCAGTAACAGGTTTGGAAAGGATGCAAAAAACAACCGGTTAGACAGCAAGCATGGCACATCCCGAAAAGATGGTCAGCCGCCTATCGACACACCGGAAGAAACATCTGCAATTCCTTTTAAAAAAATGAAGCCGAAGAATGAAGCATATCATATTCCACGTATCGAAAAAAGTGACTGCACGATAAAATGAAAAGCTGCAACGGAAGAACTGACTTGCGGATTCTGCGGGAGAACATAACCACACAGGCATACAGCCACTACACCTGTTTCCAATAAAAGAAGATTACACCACCGGAAAAGCAGAAAGGCTCCACTCGGAGAAAAGCAAGCAAACGATTGAAGCGGACTGCCGATTTGGCAGCGAAATATCCAACTACCTATCTACAGCCCTAAAAGGCTAGGACATATGGGTAAGCAACAGACTGCCGGGCAGTCACTCCGCTGAAAGGGTGGGTGGGAAAAAACTAAGTGGACGCAAAAAACAACCTTACCATTGGGGGATAAACTTCCCCCTATTTTCACTTCACATATTCTTTACCCCACTTCAATTGATTCAACAAACTTCAACAACAAAGCGACTGTTACCGTATGAAATGAAAGCTGATTGAACAACTTATGCGCTTTCAGCATCTCAATAGCGGCTTCAGCCGTAACAACTCTCTGTTCATAAAGCCGAATTGTCGCATATAACTGGTCATTTGCGACAGGCCCCATTATTAGGTCATAGTCACCGTTTTCTCTTCCTCTGCGGTTGTTGACAACAAACTCCAGCCATTCTTTTGTTGCACCCATAAACCGAAGAACCGGATATTCCCTATCAAGAATATCATCGGGAACTTCATAAACAGAGACGATTGCTTTTTCGCTCTGTTCCCTGTTCTTCTTCAACAAAGCCCATTTTTTTGCTTGTTCAAAGTTGGTTGTCGTATAAAATCCCTTCCCAAAGTCCGTAGCCTTCCGTCCTTTCTGTATATTAGGGCGTTTCACGGTAACTGTAGATCCATGAAATAGTCTCATTTTCTTTTATTGATATAAGTCGTTATAGTATCTAATATATATTCGGGGTCTTGGGTATGAAGCATTTCAAAAGTCTCATCCAAAAAATCAAAAACCCCATAGTCCGAAAACAACAACAAGGTTTCTTCCGCACTTTGTTTCTTTTCCTCCCTATAATTCTCAATGCAGAACATCTTGAAAAGCAGGATCTTCGTGTCACCGTTATACCGTCGTTTTTCTTCTGTTTTTTCCTTCTCCAATGTTTCATAAAGCGACAATGTACTTGAATACCATAACTTGGTACTCTTATCCAGCAAAGATTTATACAACTTGGAAGAATATATATAATACAGTGCATCGCCTAAAGGCAATGCCTTTTTCTTCATGACCAGTTCTACCAGCTCTCTCATCACGAATGGGAGCATGGTTGAGTCAAGTTCTCCTTGATTTTTATGAGTAATTTCCATATTCTTGTTGTTATTACTTTAGCATATTTTCGAAAACACCTTCTTCACAGTTCTTTATACACACCTGACACTCGGCCACCACTTCTCTTAATATTCGGGCACATTCTTCATTCGAATGCCCTTGCAGTAATTCATAGGCATATCGCATCAGTTCATTAGCTTCCATTGTTTCCATCCTTATCAATAATATTCAAGTTCATCATTATTTTCTGCAACGACTCCATATTTGGAGTTCCTAACCAACACACACCTATGCAAAAGGTCATATTGTTCTCTGTATCTGAAAAACGCATATTGTTTTACCTTTTACAAACATTGTTGTCCCATTAAAATCTAAAAGAGTTCTTTGAAATATTTGAAATTTAGTTAGTTACAGCGATTTTCCGAGCGAACGGACTTGAATTTGTAGCTTTGCATCAGATTAATCCGATGGCATATGTTCCAAGACAAATACGTTTTCGCTCAATTGGCTTCATTTCTGAATCGAAGTAAGTTTAACCGCATAGTCACCAAGTATGATGGTGATAAATATGTGAAGCACTTCACCTGCTGGAATCAACTACTTGCTTTGATGTTTGGTCAACTTTCTAATCGTGAAAGTCTGCGAGATTTGATAGTTGCTCTTGAAGCTCATCATTCCAAATGTTATCATTTAGGAATGGGTAAAAATGTATCAAAGTCATCGCTGGCAAGAGCAAATCAAGATAGAGACTATCACATCTTTGAAGAATATGCTTACTACCTGGTTAGCGAAGCACGACAAAAGTGTGCTAATCATATTTTCAAACTTGGCGGTAACGTTTATGCTTTCGATTCGACTACTATTGACCTGTGCCTTTCAGTCTTTTGGTGGGCAAAATTCCGCAAAAAGAAAGGTGGTATCAAAGTGCATACATTATATGATGTGGAAACACAGATTCCTGCATTCTTTCATATCACGGAAGCATCCGTACACGATTCTAAAGTTATGATTGAAATTCCTTATGAACCAAGCTCTTATTACATCTTTGACCGCGGTTATAACAACTTCAAAATACTGTATAAAATTCATCAAATTGAAGCCTACTTTGTTGTCAGAGCAAAAAAGAATCTCGGGTACAAATCCATCCAATGGAAACGTAGGCTGCCTAAGAATGTGCTTTCAGACGCAAGTGTATTTCTGACAGGATTCTATCCTAAACAATATTATCCAGAGCCACTTAGATTGGTTAAATATTGGGATGAAGAACAAGAACGAGAATTTACATTCATAACCAATGCGATGCATATATCTGCGCTTCAAGTTGCTGAACTTTATAAAAATCGCTGGCAGGTAGAGCTGTTTTTCAAATGGCTCAAGCAGCACCTTAAAATCAAAAGATTTTGGGGAACTACAGAGAATGCTGTTCGAATACAGATATATGCTGCTATATGCGCTTACTGTTTGGTGGCAATCATTCAACACGATATGCAACTGAACAGAAGTACATATGAAGTGTTACAAATACTGAGCATCTCATTGACTGATAAGACTCATCTGAGAGACCTCTTTGATAAAACTAAATTTCAAAATGACAAAGAACGATTCGGACCAAATGGGCCAAGTTTATTTAATTTTTAATTCGTCCCAATTTTAATGGGACACTAATGTTTTACAAAGGTAAAACAATTAAGTAAAATTCATCTATCATTGCTTTTCATATTTATTGTGTCTTTCTCTTTTGCATCGGAAGTATTAGCACTTACAGCAACCAGACAGTATGACATCGCCACGTTTGATCATACCGCTGGAAAACAACGATATACAATCTGAATCAAAACAGATTGTATATCACCAATTTCTTTTTTTGTGCCTTGTTAAACGTATAAGAAGTTCCTCCGGCAGATTTTCCATCCCAATAGGCAATCAGCCTACAGGCGTGTGAAATCATGTAATCATTACGGTGGGCATAGCATTGGGCATAATAATATTCGGATAGAACTACCACCTTGTCGGCTTGGCGCAAAATATCAGCATACCTCTGTTTGTCCTCTTTGTTGAAATACACATCTTGCCCGACATAAGGAACAACCGCCACCAAAACCATATCGGGATATTGTTTCCTTTGTTCAAGTACGGTATGAGCAGCCATCATGTCAAATCCAACCGCACAACCAATATAGAAAAAACGGATTCCATTCTCATAGCAGAAACGTACCTCTTCATTCAACGATACGGACAAAGCATATTTATTTGTTCGTATCGTTCTATGACCGGTAAAAGCAACGGACATCATTTTCATCCATTTATCACGTGCCTTTCTACATATATCCAACGAACCTGCCGAAGTTTCATACACCATTCCATTCACCTCATAACGATAAGTGAACCAAGTAGTATCTCCAAAGATATCCTTCTGCTTCTCTATATAACTCTCTTTTTCTTTCATCTTATAACATACGGACAACTGTTTTACCTAAAAAGAAACCTCCCAAAACCTCACCTCCTATTTTTTCCAACTGACATGCGAAACGAGCATACGAAAACCCTTTTGTTAAAATATCGTCAAATACCAAGATTTTCTTACCCCGAAAAAAGTCCTTGTCAAATTCTATCACTTGTACTTTTTGAAGCGACTTGCTGTCAAATTTCTCGTGAATAGCCAAACGATCTCCACTGACACGTATATGTTCATACGCATTGATAGCACCTGAAAACTTACACACAGCCGAAGCAAACCCCTTATAACGAAGTTCATTCTTATCAGCGGAAGAAGCCGGAACACAAGCAAAAACAATATTCTTAACATCATCACCAAAAACTTGATGTAACTTATTCGCTATCATCCAAGCTATATTCAAATAAGCTTTTCCATCCTTAAAACTCCATATCATCTTACGAATTTGCCATTCTCTTTCCGTTGCCTGCCGATATTGCATAGGAAGATACTCAAAGAAAGAAAACATCATCTTATGCCATTGTCTGTCTAAACTAGGATATTTACTCTGATGTGCCATAGTCTTTTATCTATTAAAATTAAACTTATGCTTCAGCTAGATTTAAAGACCTTTTTTTAAACCCCTTTCCGGGATGGCCTTTTCTTTCTGCCGACTTTTTTTTTGAGCTTTCATGCCCCATCTGAGTTTATGAGCCTTTTTTTTACGGCACGCATCAATAAGGAAGGAGGGATTAAGAAAAGTTTTGGACGACAAAAAATGTTGGGGACAGCGAAGCCGTCCGGCGTTATTTTTTTCGGGACAAAGGGCGAAGACCGGAACTCTTTCGTATCCATCCACCGAAATAAATTTGCCGTTCAAAAACAAAGGATCTCAGATGGAGCTATGAAAAAAGCACATTAGGGGAGGCAGAAAACAAGGAAAAGGGCAGTACGGAAAGTAAAACAAGCCATACGGTTTTGCAAGCAAAACCATACTCCTATCTCCCTGCCACAAGTGACAGGGGGGAACGGGTTAGCAACGGACTGCCGGGACAAACGGTAAAAGGAAGGGACTGCAATACGGAAGAAGGAGGTTGTTTCGGCAATGCCGAAGCTCCGGATGATGACCATTGCAATCCCGCCCACGTTTGGAACTTCTCTTTTCCGGTTTACCCATAATCAGCCGCATAGCGGATGATTACGGGTAAACCGGGAATGAGAACAGTCATTCCGATGAAGGGGAGGGTGGGAAAGAATACTGCGTGAACGCAAATTAATGGGATTACCAGTAACTCCAAGCGTTTTTTGCTACTTTTTTGGGGTGCTTGCCAAAAAGTAGCGGACAGCAAAATACCCTCCCTTCCCTAATCCAAAAGAAGGGAGAATGTGCTTCATTGAAGGTATATAGGTTCCGTTCCCTGATTATAACAATACATAGTGTTATTTCTGAAACCATCAAAGCATATATGAAAATCATCGAAATCCTGTTCCGTGGCCAAACGAACCTTATCACTCAACAAAACCATGCATTGTTTATTGACAGATGTAGCCAAAGAGGTAGTACGTCCCGGCTTTATCTCCAATGCCACCACATAAGAAGTCCTTCGTGGATAGATATACCCAATAATTTCCTCATTGAGTACAACCAAACGAATAACATCTTCATTCAAAACGGGAATATTATTAATTTTGCCCATCATTGTTATAATATAAATCAGTTTATAATCATTAAAATACAATATCATTACAAATGATACCTATAATTTTTATAGGTAAACTTTTCCACCGAGACCACCTCATAAAGATAGTCTTCATGGCAAGAAGCCATTATACAGTTCTCACATTCAAGAATAGGATTTATAACTACACGGAATTTAATAGTGCCGTCCACCAGAACAAACTCCACCCGATTAAAGAACCCTTGTAGAGAATGCCCTTCCTTATCCATCAGACGCACTACTTCACCTGTAAAAACAGCCAATTCCTTAGCCTGCCATTTCGCTTTACGCAAACAACTGTTCGCCGCTTTGACGTTCTCATTCACCTCTTTTGTTCTTATTGCTTTCATACCAAAATCCTTTTTACATATTTATCTTGTCAAAAATCAAAAGTCAGCTGCGTAGCCCTTGCGTTGCTCTGAATCGACCTCTTCAATTCAGAATTATCCTCCATTGCATTTTCAAGTTTCCTAATAAAAGAAGTGTCACCTGCTTCCGTTATCTTTAAAATAGGCAACCATACTCCGGCTATCAGCTGTAAATCTATATGATAACTTCTCCAATGCTGCATTGTCAATGTATTCATCCATGCGACTTCACCGGGTACGCTATTCATCATCAGATTGACAACGGTCATCTTTACACAAATCAAATCTATATCCGAGCCATAACAAAAAAGCCTTCCTCCATCATTCTCTTCCGCACATTTTTTTACAGCGGAAAGTAGCATCCTGCCGGAACCACAGCACGAATCACAGACCGACTGTTTAGGTTTCAGCCTATTTCCCCCCATACATGCCATCAAATCAGCAACGTGTATCGGGGTAAAGAACTGTCCGTTATTCCCATGACTGACACACTCCATGAACATATCTCCCAAGACATCGCAAAATCCTTCCGAATATTCAGACACCCTATAAAACATTTGAACAAAAAGTTCCATTTCATATGGCTTATATCTTTTTTCCACTCTACGATAATCCTCCGCCAACATCCCGACAGACAAATAGTAAAGACAAACATCCAAAAAATCCCGAAAGGCTTCTTCATATCCCCGACTGAAAGCAAGCTTTTCATAAAGTTTCATTATCTCCTTTGGTATCATACTTTTCTGACTTCATTATTCACAACATTCTATATTCCTTGTGCCATAGATTTTATCAAAAGCCGCTTTTATCTCCGAGCGATATTTACAGTCCTTCTCAAAACAAAGTTGTTTTGTCCAAAAATCGAAATCAAAACCATCGGTATTATCAATCGTTACAGAAACATAATCAGTCATACCACTCTGACATACAACCGTATGCCGATTTACACAAAAGTGGTCATTTAAAGCAGTTTCTTTTCGGGTAATGCGTTCTACCATCTTATCTATCCACTTCATACTTATAATATTTTATGTAATTGCCCCATTCCAAGAGGCAGTTACGGTTATACTCATTAAAAATCGTTCTCGTTCAAAAACAGCACATCGCCTTTCATCACCATCCAATTAATCTCACTCAGATGATAGCCACAATGCCCACTCAAAAAAATCTCAATCTCTTCAGTGGTCTGCAATCTCCTGTCTGGGCTTATCACCGCAACATTACCGGAATTACAATCCAATACAGCCAGTTTCTCATAAGCCCACTCACCAAACTGGCAGAACTCGATAAAATTGGTATAGGTTATCCGTATGCTATTGTTTGCATCAAATTCAAGGGGTGACTTTGTAATGAATGAACCTGCATGATTCACCACCACAGAGGGGCTAATCTCTGCCAATGAAGATAAGCTGTCATCCCATCTAATCTCATAAAGGAAAAATCCTTTTGGCAATGAATTGCGGTCTATACGATAACTGGAAAAAAGACCGTCTATCGTTTCATTAATAACTAACTGTTCATAATCTCCTTCTAAATAGTGTACTCGTGACATAACTCGTTGTTTTTTGGGATTGTTAAACTTCTAATTTTATGCTTCAGCTAGATTTAAAGACCTTTTTTTAAAACCCCTTTCCGGGATGGCCTTTTCTTTCTGCCGACTTTTTTTTTGAGCTTTCATGCCCCATCTGAGTTTATGAGCCTTTTTTTTACGGCACACAACAATAAGGAAGGAGGGATTAAGAAAAGTTTTGGACGACAAAAAATGTTGGGGACAGCGAAGCCGTCCGGCGTTATTTTTTTCGGGACAAAGGGCGAAGACCGGAACTCTTTCGTATCCATCCACCGAAATAAATTTGCCGTTCAAAAACAAAGGGTCTCAGATGGGGCTATGAAAAACGCACATTAAGGGAGGCAGAAAACTAGGAAAAGGGCAGTACGGAAAGTAAAACAAGCCATACGGTTTTGCCTGCAAAACCGTATTCCTATCTCCCTGCCACAAGTGGCAGGGGGGAACGGGTTAGCAACGGACTGCCGGGACAAACGGTAAAAGGACGGGGCTGCAATACGGAAGAAGGAGGTTGTTTCGGCAATGCCGAAGCTCCGGATGATGACCATTGCAATCCCGCCCACGTTTGGAACTTCTCTTTTCTGGTTTGCCCATAATCAGCCGCATAGCGGATGACTACGGGTAAACCGGAAATGAGAACAGTCATTCCGATGAAGGGGAGGGTGGGAAAGAATACTGCGTGAACGCAAAAACACAGTATGTCATCTTAAAACAATATCTTTAAAAAGTTTTTCAGAAGAAATGCTTACCAATATCCTAATAATTATTACTTTTGATAACATAATACAACGATATGGAAAAGAAAAAGATTACAATAGAGGTAGAACCAGCTACAGCCGTAGCTACCGTCGGTTTATTGCGTGGGATATTTCCCAGTATCATCGAACAACTGGAAAGGCAAGCCGCAACAAACGGCAGCCCCTTAAAATTCAATAAAGTAGAAAATATGCAAGAAGTATTGGATGAGATTTATGAAAAGTGCATTGCCGAAACGAACCTCCGGGAGTTTGCCCAGGCGCACTTAAATAGTGACGGATTACCTAACTGATACAGAAATACGGAATCTGCCAGCCATCCTTATTCCAAATAACAAATGGTACAGAATTACACACCTGTCATGTGGGATGACAAAGCATTTGCCTTTGTCCCCTACGAAGCATTCAGTGATTTGCCACATTATCCCAAAGAAAAATGTGAGCAAATTTGCAAAGAGCTGAACAGCCTTATAAGACTATGTACTTATAGGCCGAAAAAGGAAGATATTTATTTTCATCCGGTAAGTTATGTACGTCGTTCCGGAGGTTTCATAGTTACGGATAATCAGGCATCCTTTGAGAAATGCCCCTATCCTGCTTGCGCAGACCGTCATAGCTGCCAAAAAATATGTGATTTGATGAACCGTATCATTGAAGAGTCTTAATTATATAAAATACCATGGAACATCCAAACTCCAAATGCAGAATAGCACAAGCTGAATATTTAAGTCGGCTACCTGAAGAAGAACGGGAAAATAAGGCCAGAGATATTAGAATCGGAAACGCCAGCTATATTTACCACCAACAAGCGGTTCCAATCCAAGAAAACAGATTGATAATGTATTATAAAGAGTGGTTGGAAGGTCTTCCTCCCAACATTTCACGCCATATGAGAATGCTTGGATTTGAAGCATGTAAGACAATGATTCCGTTTACGAGATATGTGAACGAAAGAAACGATATTGGTATGCGTGACTGGATGCAAGAGCATCTTTCACCGAGTGACTTCAACTATTGGCAGGAACTTTCGAAAAAAGCAGGTTCGCCAACATTTTAATCCCATCCCGTTCAATACGCTGCCTGAAGAATAAAAGGTGCGTATTAAACGAGAATATTTTTTAGCGTTTAGTCATCTCTTCCCGCACCAGTTCCGTTTCTGTCGGGGAGAGTTTCGGCAATTTGACAGTTGCCGGACTTTCTAACTGGTAAGCCTTCACCTCATTGATAAGCAGCTGCCAGTCAAAAAGAAATTCTTCGGAACAACCATGTTTACGATAAATTTCTTTTGCTGCTTCCAAAATCTCAGGAGCGCAAAAATCGTCTCCCTGAAAGACAACTGCCGGACGATCATTATTGATACAGTCTCTCAATAATCGTAACTGATCTTTCATTGTGTTTACCTATTATGCGTTCTGTTGTTTTACCATTTTCAAAAATTCGTCAGACGGTTTAAATGCCGGTATGTTATGAGCCGGAATAATCATAGTAGTATTCTTAGAGATATTCCGAGCTGTCTTTTGCGCTCTCTTCTTCACTATGAAACTACCGAATCCACGAAGATAGACATTTTCCTCCTTACCCAACGAAGTCTTTACCTCGTTCATGAATCCTTCCAAAACAGCAAGCACCGCTTTGCCGTCGATGCCGGTTCTGGCAGATATTTCCTTTACGATTTCCGATTTAGTCATTTCTTTATAATTTGAAAATTAGCGTGCAAAGATAATTAATCCAATGGATTATTTAAAGTCTGGCATCCGCAGCAAGCCCTGCCTTCGCCCAATGAAGTGTTAAATTGTTGCGTATGGGTCAAGTTCCTTAATCCGCTTACACAAATAATCAAAGCGTTTCTTGGTAAGCGGTGTGAGTGTATCGAGGTTCTTGCCATCGAAATTCTCTCCGAAAATAAGGTCGTCCACTCCTATGCCGTGATTGTAATTCTCGCGCACGCAATCACGCAGAATCCAAAGGTTATGCAGGTTCACCCAGTCGGCTGTAATGTTTCTGATTTTACTGAACAGCAGCGCAGCAGTGTAAAGGTAGTGTCCGCAATGGTTGTAGTCATGCAACACCAGCTTGCCCTGGTAATAGATGTCGAAATCCTTGTTTTCTTCATCTTCCTTTGTATCGCAGTAGAAGAATGGAATGTCTTTCAGACCGTCCCAATTAATATAAGTAGTTGGCTTCATAATATCTTTTTTGAATACGCTACATAACCTGTTATTTGCACACTTTCCATTATTCACAGAACATTTGATGAAACACTTCCTTCAGTCTTTTTATCTCACTGAAATTCAAATCTCCAATCTTTCTTTTCAGCCGGCTTTTGTCCACCGTGCGAATCTGATCCGTGGCTATCTCCCCATCACGCCCGGCTACAGAACACAGAACCCGGTAAGGATAGTTCCTTATGGTGGAGGTTATCGGAGCAATGACTACTATTGTAAGGTACATATTCAAATCTGAAGGAGTTACAACAACACATGGCCGTGTCTTTGCCATTTCACCCCCACGGGTAGGGTCTAACTCTACCCAATACACTCCATACTGTTCTACCATGTCCAATCCTCAAACTTTTCATCCTCAAACACATCAGGGATAAGCAACTCATCATCCCCATTCTCATGGGCACGTTTGGCAGCTTCCGCCCATCCCTGCCGTGGTTGTGCCTTTATCACAATATTGTTCCCGTCCAAAGAAATGCTCACAGCCGATTTCAAGGACAAACGCAACTGTTTCAATATCTCGGAAGGAAGTATTATCCCCTTGCTGTTTCCAATCTGAATAATGTTTGTTACCATAATGTTATAACTTTAAAATTGATTATCACAACACAAATATAGACAAAGTTATAACAATACCAAAAGAAAAGCCAACTTTTTTCCATTTTCACCGATAACCCGGCCAACGGCTGCACTCGTCGGGAGGCTAGTGCCCCCCTTGCCGTGCGGCGCTCCCCGACCTATGATTCTTATCATGTCTTGTGTCCTTTTCTCCGCTTCTAACAAACAAATCTGCATAAAATATAGATTTGCGTTTCCATTTGAATTTTAGTTATTTGATACCCTAACTATGAATAGCAAACAGATAACTGATTTTTAAAACAGCAGAATGTTTCTGTTTTATTAAAATAAAAAGGGAACAAATTTTTAAGGTAATACTTACGGAAAAAACAGACTTTATAACGTTTCTTTTTCGTACATTTGCAACAATATAATAAAAGCGAAACATATAATGGAGAAGCAAGGAGAAATCATACTATACCAACCGGATGAAGCTGTAAGGTTGGAAGTACGTTTAGAAGATGAAACCGTTTGGCTCACACAAGCGCAGATAGCAGAACTTTTTCAACGTGACAGAACCGTTATTACCAAACATATAAATAATGTTTTTAAGGAAAAGGAATTGGAAGAGAAAAGCAATGTGCATTTTTTGCACATTGCTAATTCCGATAAGCCTGTCAAGTTCTTTAGTCTAGACGTAATAATTTCAGTTGGATACAGAGTTAAAAGCGTAAGAGG
This sequence comes from Bacteroides xylanisolvens, assembly GCF_018289135.1. Lineage (NCBI taxonomy): Bacteria > Pseudomonadati > Bacteroidota > Bacteroidia > Bacteroidales > Bacteroidaceae > Bacteroides > Bacteroides xylanisolvens. The sequence continues at coordinate 58,390 of NZ_CP072219.1, read as the reverse complement.
TACGCAATTCAGGCAATGGGCAAATAAAATTTTAAAAGAATATTTATTGAAAGGTTATTCTATAAACCAACGGCTCAATGACATGGAATATAGAATGAACAATAGATTCTTCCAAATAGAGAAAACCATTGCTGAACATGATGCAAAGATAGACTTCTTTGTACGCACCTCATTGCCTCCGGTGGAAGGTATATTCTTTGACGGTCAGATATTCGATGCGTATAAGTTTGCTACAGATTTAATAAAGTCTGCCAAATGCTCACTTGTGCTTATCGACAACTATGTAGATGAATCCGTGTTACTCATGTTGAGCAAACGAAACAGTGGAGTATCAGCTACTATTTATACACAAAATAAACGCACAGCTCCAACTTGATTTAAACAAACACAATGACCAATATCCTCCCATTGAAGCTAGAACCTACAAAAGTAGTCATGACCGCTTCTTAATCATTGATAATACGGAAGTATATCATATTGGGGCATCGCTAAAGGATTTGGGCAAGAAAATGTTTGCTTTCTCCAAACTGGAACTTCCTGCCCATACGATAATTGATGTATTATGAAATAAGCTAATCACCCATGCGAGAAGCGGAAGAGAATATAAAATTCAAGATGGAAATTGACGTATTGGTTCCCATTCCACGTACTGTCACCCGTGATTTCACCAGTTTGAAGCACCTGCGTCAATGGCAGAAACGGAATGACATCGATGGTTCTCTTTACTGTTTTGCACACCGGGAATACCTGCTCAACGAAAAGGGAGAATGGGAACAATTTACCGTTATCGGCAAACAGGTAGTGACTATCGGAGAACTGGAAAGGCTTCTTTTGGCAATGAAGCAAAAGGGGTTCAACCAATACAGCCGTGAGGAATATGAAGAATTAATGTCTTCATATTTGAAAAAGTGAAGAATTAAAACCTTCATTACACATTTAAATACGAAAACAGGATGAAAATAGGATATGCCCGTGTTTCCACCAAGGAACAACATCTGGATATGCAACTGGAAGCGTTGAAGGCTGCCGGATGCGAGAAAATCTTCTCTGAGAAAATGACCGGACGTCAACAAAACCGCCCGGAACTGGATGCCTGCCTGAGCTTTCTCCGGGAAGGCGACACACTTGTCGTATATAAGCTGGACCGGCTTGGCCGTTCGCTGAAGAATATCCTTACGCTATTGGAAGATTTCAAGAATAGGGGCATCCAATTCACCTCACTGCAAGACAACATCAGTACGGAAGGCGCAATCGGCCAACTGATGAACAACATTCTCGGTGCTTTCGCTCAGTTTGAAAGAGACCTTATCTATGAGAGAACCCAAGAAGGCAGAAGAATCGCCAAGGAAAAAGGTGTCAAATTCGGCAGAAAGACACTTATCAACAAAAACAACATCGCCAAGCAGAAAAGCTGCATCCAACTCTATGAATCCGGAACGCCGGTAAGGGAGATACAGAAAATATTAAACATAGGCAGTAGCGGAACAGTATATCGCCTATTAAGAAGGAATGGAATTGCGCTGAAATCCGAGAACAAAAATAACAAATAACGAATAAACCTCTGCCCATCCTTCAAAGATGATTCTCAAAGATCGTCTGCAATTCCACCTCTCAGCAAGATTATAGGAAAGTCCCCTTCACGGGGACTGATTTTTTTTAATTTTAATACAATAACTCCATGCACTCCTGTACCGCTTTTTCCAATGCTTCTTCCAAACAACAAAAAGCGTCCGCATTACTTTCGGAGTCATACAACACATAATCTCCAGCCCTCACAACCACATGCCAGACCGCCACGTTTTGTTCTGTTTGAAACGTATATTCACGAGTCTGTATCATCCATTGGATACATGCTGCCAGTGTCGGGCACTCGCACATATACATCGGGGTATTCCTTCCCTCAATATCGGTGCGTAGCCTATCCTGTTTGTCATACCAATACTCACAAGGCACGTAATAGTATAATTCCTTCATCATAAGAGCTGTGTCGCTATTAACCAATCTCTCTTTGTTGATTTGTGTAATCAAATTTTCCATATTAGCATTATTTAAGTTGAACATCTGATTTATTCTTCAGCTAGATTCAAGACCTTTTCATTTTTTGTATCGGGAAGGTCTTTGGTCAGCCGACCTTTTTTTTGATGTCATTCCCCATCTGAGTTCTGAGCCTTTTTTCGGCATATCAAGGTCTGGATTGCAAGCAATAAGCCAAGTTTCACTTATGGAAAATGTCGGGAAGACACTTCTTCATCGTTATTTTCCATACAGTAAAGGCGCATGGCCGTAACTTGCCATTTGCGGAATCCCGAAACCTTTGCCGAGCAAAAAGCCGGACTCGGATCGGAGGAAAGAAGCCGGGGGAGGCAGCCCACAGAAAGGGCAATCCGATACAATCAAGAAATTAACCTGCTATACCCTTGTGCGAGTGAAATAATCCATCATAGACACTACATACCTAAGTAGTGGTATCAATACACCGATCACATATATCATAGCGTAGCCCAAAAGGACAAAAGGTAATGTTTTACGATAAAGACATGCAACAGCGAGCAATATAAACGAAAAAGAAAAGCCATAAACCCCATATTGAAAACCGGGTATCAACTCATAAACAGGTACGGGTTCCGGATGAAGCATGGCTCCGGCCACAATAGAATAAAGGCTGGTCAATAATATAAGCAGCGTATATAAGCAACTCTTAAGAATCCTGGGATCATTCCTTTTACAATAGAGAATCGTTCGGATATCACTTCTAAGAAACTCAATGCCCAGTAAGAGAGCCACCATAACGCCTGTATCAAAAGTAGAAAATACATTCATTCCGATCACCTTTGGCGCGAAGATATGTATTTATTCTGAAAAGCCACGTCTTTGCGTATTTTACGATGTCGCATCCGATAGTCCGGGAAGCATTTTTTTGGTTCTTTTTTGGGGTGACTGCCAAAAAAGAACCCCGAAGCCGAAATCCCGGGCAGACGGGATTTCTCCCGTCCACCTTACCTATTTTGCAATCTTCCCTCGTCCGCATAGCTATAATAGTTATTGCCTGCCACAATCACATGGTCAACCAAACGGATGTCTAATGTTTCAGCGGCTTTTTTAACTGCTTCCGTCAAGCGGTCATCCGCACTGCTGGGCTTGCGTGCTCCTGATGGGTGGTTATGTACCATGATAAAAGATACGGCGTTATAATACAATGCCTGCTTCATGATAACCCGTATATCCACAGGGGCGGTATTTATCCCGCCGCATGAGATACGGACTTTACGGATGAGTTTGGACGAACTGTTCAGCAACAGCACCCACATCTCTTCAGTAGCTATATCGCACAAAACAGGATGCATCATTTTATAAACATTATTGCTGGATAAAAGCGCAGGACTTTCAACTTGCCCTTCTTTCAGCCGTTTATATAGCTCAATCGCCGCATAAGCGACTTTTTTACGGCTGGGTGTTAGTGTTTCCAGTACATCAGACAAGCACAATCCTTCTATTTCCATCTGTTCATACTTATATTCTTCACGTTTCAGTTTCTCACTGTTCGTCAAGGTATAAATCAACTCGCTGTTTTCCATCACCCGATAAACGTCATTCACTTCAAATACGGTTCTCTTCGTTTTCATACTGCCAAAAATTAAAAGATTAATACTCGCAAACATCGCTTGTCGCCCCAACCATAAATTTTTCCTCAACTGATTGGGAACAGTGCATTGAAGAGAAAGCGGGAAAGACGGATCAGAACGGGATTGAACTGGTAAATACTACCTCCCGGAATGGGAGGATGGAGATTTGGCTTTTCAATATCGGGCGTTCCGGCCACGCCTACCTTCGCAATGTTCCTATCAGTTCAGGAAAAAATCATCATACCTCTCTTCCGGCATAGCCGGAGCGTAGAGCGTTAGGGATAGCAGGGAAAAGCCTGGAGGGTAACGAGGACTTGCAACGAATAGCCCGGTCAGAAGGGAACGCCCTGAAAAACTAATTCGGATACAGAAGATGAACAGAACCGCCTTCCAATCATATAAAAAAGCGTGAAAATCAACACATACTTCCGAAAAATCTTTTTCCGAAAGTACGTATAGGGCATGTGAAGGGAAAATTTATTTTCCCAGTCATTTCTATGTTATCGCTTTGGGGATATTTAAAGGGGTTAGGAGTTTAGGTCTTTATTATGTATTTTGGTGGATGGTTTTACACAGCCGATACCTTTTATTTAAAAATTTCTCTCTTTTATTTCACTGATATACCGACATATAAAAAAAACAGGGATTACCTATTCCCTTCATTAACGGGTGGACGGTTTTACACAGCTGACAAGTGAAACCGGACGCTTTTACACAACTAAAGCAAAAGGAGTGGACGGTTCTACACAACTAGAAGCAACAAACGGGACACTTCTACACAACTAAAACAGGCAAAGCGGATGACTCCACACATCTAATCACCCCAATAGGGACACTTCTACACAACTAATTCTATAAAAAACCGTGAAACGTGGACGGTTCTACACAGCTGGATCGTCCATGTTCACCGCCCCGTCCGTCTCCGGAGATATGAACTCTTCAGGAGCAGGAGCAACTTCCGTTCCATTGGCACTCTCCAACTCTTCCTGTGCCCATCCTTCCGGAAACCTGCCGAATACAGCCACGAAATCACTGATATATATCTGTTTCTTCTTTTCTACGCTTTCCGGGGAGTTTGCCCATAAAAGGAACTCTTTATACAGTCCGGCATCTTCCTCCACCTCTTTGATCTTCTTCCTCCTGACAGCCATATCCGTGTCCGGGTAGGCAATCTCGACATACAGCCCAAGCAGGTTCTTATAGAATTTCTTCACCACGACAGCATATTGTCCTTCATCAAAATAGTGCAGCGTATGCCTAGGAAACGAGAACAACACGGTATATGCCCATCTCTCATGATCGCCTTTCACAAAAGAGAAATTGAAATTGGTATATTTCAGGTAAGTATTCATCTTTTTCAGTATCGAGGCGACCTTCTTTTTCCGGTCTTTGGGTTCGGCAATCTCTATGCCGAGCTTTTTAGCCAGCTGATCGACTGTCAGCACATAAAAAGGAGCCTCATTCTTGGTGGTCTTATACTTGATCAGGTAAACCATCTTGGAAAGTTCCAGATAGAAATAGCGGTAACGGCTGGGCAGGCTACGGTAATCCTGAAGTTCCAAGAGGTTATAGAGCGAGAACATGAAATTCTTTATCTCCGGGCTTACCACTGCCGAGTACAGCCTTTTCGTTGACTTCTTCGTCTTGAAATCGGTCATTATGTCGAAACGTTTCAAGATCTGCACGAAATTATAGGATGTACGGCCATCCTCGCCAATGGTCGGATAGCAGAGGTTCTCCAATCCCAGTTTATAGAGAGCCGCCTCAAAAACCGTCTCGATAGGATGGCTGATTCTCTGTCCTGCCGTGTCGGTACATACATATTCCGGCTGCATATTCTTTCCGAACATGGCCGCGAGCTGCCGGCTATCCAGCTTGCGCTGCAAGTTGGTACGGTCATACCCCATCTTACGGCAGAAGTCTTCTACGGAGAACCAGGAAGTCCCGAACAAGTCTTTGAGGTGATAGCTGCCCAGGTATATGATCAGATCGAGCATGACATTTCCACCTGCCTCATACAACCGTTCAATCAGCACGGAATTATAGCTTTCCCCAAGCACCCTAGGGACACGAATCAGTTCTTTTGCCATGATAATACTTACAAAATCAATCCTTTCTCTGTTTTCATTGCCACAAAGATAGGCATACCGGCCAACATACGCGTCATAATTATCAATCAGTTTTAACGGTATGACCGGTATGGGAAAAGGAGAAGTACTTTCCTGAAGAATGCTTTATCCGCCCTTCATCAGAAAGAAAGCATCTTACACCTGTACCCCATAGACATCCTATATTACTTTTTCAGTTCTTCCGATAAAAAGGAACGGTCTATCAATACTTGCACCAATGGTTTCTCTTTGACAAACTCATCAAGCTCACGCTTTATCAATTTATTGCCCAACCCTATGCGTCGTCCAAATTCCTCGAAATCCTTCCGCCCTACCTGATGAGCAATTTGACTCCACATTGTCATCTGTAATCGACTCAACCCTCGGTCTAAGGTGTAGATCGTTAGGTTATCAGTACAGCGAAATCATCCGTTCTCTCATGAGTATCTACTTCTGTGGTGGCTCATGTATTGAGGATGTCACTACTCATTTGATGAACCATCTCTCGCTTCATCCGACACTTCATACTTGTAGTTCTGATACTATCCTCAGAGCGATAAAGGAACTGACGCAAGAAAACATCTCATACACATCAGATACGGGTAAGAACTACGATTTCAACACGGCTGACACTCTCAATACTTTACTGCTCAATTGTATGTTTGCATCTGACCAACTGAAAGAGGGTGAGAAGTATGATGCAAAGCCTACATACAAGAAGTTCTCTGGTTATCGCCCTGGCGTGGCGGTTATTGGTGACTTGATTGTTGGCATTGAGAATAGCGATGGTAACACAAAAGTTCCATTTCATGGCACGTTTTCTCGCCATGGCAGAGCTTAAGTAAACTTAGCTCTGCTCATCTGGCTTAACGAAAACCTTCGTTTTCATCAGAAGGACACGCTGAAGAGGTTCTTTGAGAGATTTGAACAGAACAGGCTCACTATCAATCGTTTCAGAGCTGATTGCGGATCATGTTCCGAGGAAATCGTGGAGGAAATAGAGAAACACTGCAAGTCCTTCTATATCCGCACTAACCGCTGCAGTTCGCTCTACAATGACATATTTGCTCTCAGAGGCTGGAAGACTGAGGAAATCAATGGCATTGAGTTTGAATTGAACTCTATCCTTGTTGAGAAGTGGAAGGGTAAAGCATACCGACTTGTGATTCAAAGACAGAAACGGATGGATGGTGTGCAGGATCTTTGGGAAGGAGAATACACATACCGTTGTATCCTGACTAACGACTATGAATCTTCCGTAAGAGAAATTGTCGAGTTCTATAACCTTCGTGGAGGAAAGGAACGTATCTTTGATGATATGAACAATGGTTTCGGGTGGGACAGATTGCCCAAATCCTTCATGGCCGAGAACACTGTGTTCCTTCTTCTTACAGCACTTATCCGTAACTTCTACAAGGCCATTATCCAAAGACTTGACGTAAAGAGGTTCGGACTCAATGCAACAAGTCGCATAAAAGCGTTTGTCTTCAGGTTTATCTCTGTACCAGCCAAGTGGATCAGGACATCAAGGCGGTATGTGCTGAATATCTATACCTGTAACAATGCTTACGCAGATATTTTTCAGACTGATTTTGGATAACGCCTACAACTTATGGGTATGATACTGCGTATTGTCTCAAGTCGCATTGTGGGGTAAGGGGATGTTGTAGGCAGAAGTGGGTGTTTCTGCCTCAATTTATCTGATAATTCAGTAATGAGAGGACGTGTACACGCAAGAAGGACGTTGAAGGGCTTAGTTGCGGATTTGAGGCAGGTAAGAAAATACAAAGAATTAACAGCAACCGAGAAACTGAAATACCGTATCGCAGTGAAAATGACGGCAGCCGACTACTTCCGCCTGCTGACACGATCGCATGAGGCGGGCGTATCACCAAGCGAGTACATGAGGGAATGTTTCCGTAACGGTCATGTGAAAGAACGGCTGTCGGAGGAACATGCCGGATACATCCGCCAACTCTGCGGCATGGCTAACAATCTCAACCAGCTTGCGCGTAAGGCAAACGCCGGAGGCTTCCACGATGAACGGTGGGACTGCAAGGTGGCAGTGGCAAGGATTCATGAACTTATAACCAAGATAGGGATATGATGGCGAAAATCGTAAAAGGAAGCGACTTCAAGGGTGCGGTGGATTACATCATCGACAAGAAGAAGGATACGCAGATAGTAGCAAGCGAAGGCTTGTTTATGGAAAATCTGGAAACTATCGCCATGAGTTTCAATGCCCAGTCACGGATGAACGATAAGGTGACAAAACCTGTCGGACATATCGCGTTGAGTTTTTCCAAAGAGGATGAGTTACGGCTGACGAACCGTATCATGGCAGGCATCGCGCTTGAATATATGGAACGGATGGGAATCAAGAATACGCAGTTCTTCATCGCCCAGCATTTCGACAAGGAGCATCCGCACGTGCATATTGCTTTCAACCGCATAGACAACAACGGCAATACCATATCGGACAGGCACGAGCGTCTGCGCAGTACCCGCATCTGCAAGGAATTGACCTTGAAATACGGCTTGCATATGGCTGGCGGAAAGGACAATGTCAAACGCAACCGCCTGAAAGAGCCAGACAGGACGAAATATGCGCTTTACGACATCATCAAAATGGAAGTCGGCAGATGCGGCAACTGGAACGTGCTTATCGCCAACCTGAAACGGCAGGGAGTGGAAGTACATTTCAAGCATAAGGGGCAGACCAGCGAGGTGCAGGGTGTTGTATTCTCCATGAATGGCTACCATTTCAACGGCTCCAAAGTGGACAGGCGTTTCAGTTATTCCAAGATTGACGCGGCTTTGCAGCACAACAGATGCAGGGAACGTATGGGAATAACAGCCGGAATATATGAAACGGCTACACCAAGCGCACCGTCCGGCACGGCACAAAGCGAGTTGTTCAACGGCTCTTGGGGATTGCTAAAAAGCAGTGGCTCATCTTATAACACTGCTGATGCGGAAGCCAATCAGGAAATGGTGGATATACTTCGCAGAAGGAAGAAAGTTAAGCGCAAGAGAGGTGTTGGGTTCTAATATTCTGTACTAATCCAATTCTCACGACACTTGCGCTCTATATTCATTCGGAGTGTAACCTACCTCTTTCTTGAACAGTCGGGTAAAATGTTGCGGGTACTGAAAACCGAGATTATAGGCGATTTCATTAACGGTGTCGTCTGTAGATGCAAGTTCCGTCTTGGCTATTTCAATAGACTTGTCATGAATGAAATGCAGGGCGGTTGAACCTGTTTCTTTTTTCAATAAATCACTGAAATAGTTGGGCGAGAGGCAGAGCTTGTCTGCACAATACTGTACAGTGGGCAAGCCTATCCGTTTAGCAGCCCCATCATGGAAGTATTCGTCAAGCAACCGCTCAAATCTTGCGAGGATGTCTCGGTTTTGGTTGTCGCGTGTGATGAACTGACGGTCATAGAAACGTGTGCAGTAATCAAGGAACGTCTTGATGCTGTCTGTGATGAGGTTCTTGCTGTGACGGTGTATCGGATGGTTCAATTCATATTGAATCTTGTGGAAGCAATCCATGATGATTTGCCGTTCTTCCACACTAAGGTGCAATGCCTCGTTTGTCTCGTAGGAAAAGAACGAATATTCACGCATTATCCGCCCGAGAGGTGTATTCCGCAGCAGGTCGGGATGGAACATAAGCAGGTAGCCATCTGGTTGGAACTGCATGCCGTCATCTTCCGCACCGAACACCTGTCCGGGCGCGATAAATATCAGTGTGCATAATTATTCCTAAGTCTGTGAAACCGGAACGCATGAAGCAGAATCTCGACATATTAGACTTCACCCTGTCGGCCGACGACATGGCACGGATAAAGACGCTGGATACCGACAAGCCTTTCTTACTCGGCTCGCACGAAGATCCAGAAATCGTAAAATGGTTCATGCAGTACAAAAACGCCTGAACATCAACAACCATATTTCGATAGCCGCTATCGACTATATTAAGAAGTTATTCGTATATGCCTTTATTGTAATCCGTCATGTACTGAGTAAATGTTTTGCCTGTTTGCTGTTTGAAGAAGCGCATGAGATGGCTCGGATCAGAGAAATTGAAATCATCCGCCATTTCACTGACAGTGCGGTTGGAGAATAGCAATTCGTTCTTCAGTTCCTCAAGCAGACGTTGTTTTATCAAATGGGTAGCTGATACTCCGAATTGGGCTTTTACTGAGTTATTGAGTGTGATGCGACTGACATGAAGCATGTCTGCATATTCCTGCACCCGCTGGTGGGTGCGGATATTCTGTTCCAACAAGTCCTTGAACCGAAAAGCGAAATTGTTTTTAGCAATTTCAGCGGGCAAGCAATAGGCGGCAGCGTATGTACGATTGATAATCAGCAAAAGATAATATAGTAAGGAAACAATGATATTGTACGTATCGGACACTGGATTCATCAGCTCATACTTAATCTTTCCGAGCAGCCGCATATATTCCTTCATTTCGTCATGTGTGGCATTGATGTAAGGCGGCGTATCTGTCTGGTAACAATACAAAAGGCGAAAAACGAAGAACTTGTCGGCGATAAAAGTACGCATGAAATCTTCGCGGAATATAAGGAACGTGTAATCCAACGCCGTCTCATCTACATGCCACTCTTGTTGCTGATGGGGTGAAAGCAGGAGAACCATGCCGTCGCGCAGTTCAATCTTGCGGAAGTTCAGTAGCAAATATCCGTTTGCCTTACGGAAAAAGTAGAAGCTGAAGAAGTCTGTCTTAAACCGCTTGTTTTCTGTCAGCACAAGTCCGATGTCCTTGTTTATGGCAGTATTGATGTAAAAATCCACGCCGCAGCGTGTCTTGTTGAACGGTACGCTGACCAGTCGATCAGGGTTGATTATCTCGTCCATATCCTTGTCGTTTTTGCAAAGATAATAATTTCATTTATCAAAATGGCATAATTACCGTTTTTTCAGGCATAGATGTTTCGCCGGATTCTTCCGAACTTTGCACCCGTAATCAATAACAAGACATATAGTCATGAAAAAGACATCTACAGTACAATTGGTGCGCAATGCCACCTTGAAAATCAGGTATGCGGGACACACCATGCTAATTGACCCCGTTTTAGCCGACAAAGGCACTTTGATATCGGCCCTCGGTGTGAATAAAACACCGAGGGTACACCTCACCATTCCTATTCAGGATATTATCGGAGGCGTGGACATGGTGCTCCTGACCCACAATCACATCGACCATTACGAGCCGAGTGTCCCCACACATTTGCCCAAAGAAATTCCTTTCTACGTTCAGCCCCAGGACGCGGACGCCATCAGAAACGACGGATTTACAAATGTGATACCCATCGAAGAAATAAAAACAATAGACGGCATATCCATTTACCGCACGACCGGACATCATGGTTTCGGGCAGATCGGGCAGATGATGGGACCTGTATCAGGTTATGTGCTAAAAGCCGAGGGCTTCCCGACCGTTTATATAATGGGTGACTGCCGATGGGAAGCATGTATCCGAGACACCGTGGAACGGTTCAATCCTGACTATATCGTGGTAAACTCCGGAGGTGCAATCTTTCCCGAATTTTCCAAAACGGACGGTCCTATCATCCCCGACGAGAACGAAGTGATGCAGATACTTGACGAATTGCCTTCGCATATCAAGCTGATAGCCGTACACATGGATGCCATCGACCATTGCCAGACCACCCGTGCAATTCTGCGCAATGAGGCAACGCATCACGAAGCCGACATGAGCCGGCTGATTATCCCGGAGGACGGAGAAACAGTTGTGTTATGAGTGTCTGCATTAAATCCCTGATAAAAAACATGAACATAGTGGTAGGGTGCACTATAGGATGCCCTTACTGCTATGCCCGTAACAACTGCCGCCGTTTCCACATTACCGACGACTTTTCCGTGCCTGAATACATGGAACGAAAACTGCGCATCATCGATACGTCCCGTCCTCATGTGTGGCTCATGACAGGAATGAGCGATTTCTCCGATTGGAAGCCTGAATGGAACGCAGAAATTTTCGAGCGGATCAGCAGCAATCCCCAGCACGCCTATATCTTTCTGACGAAGCGCCCTGACAAAATCAGTTTCTCCTCTGACGACGAGAACGTATGGATGGGCGTGACCGTTACGCGCAGTTCCGAGAAAAGGAGGATTGATGATTTGAAAAAGAATATCAAAGCACGACACTACCATGTCACGTTTGAACCTCTCTTCGATGATATCGGCGAGATTGATTTCGAGGGAATTGACTGGATTGTCATAGGCACAGAGACCGGAAACCGAAAAGGAAAGTCATATTCGCGCCCCGAATGGGTGCTTAGCATTGCAGAACAGGCAAAGGCTCATGGCATACCGGTGTTCATGAAAGAGGATTTGCTGCCGATTATGGGCGACGAAAGAATGATTCAGGAATTGCCGGAACAATTTACCAGACGAATACAATGAATATGGATACAATAAAGGAAATAGATGTAAAGAGTGTAATGACCAAATCCTCTCTGCCGGTGGGAGGATATTCGGTCAACCCTTATGTAGGGTGTCCCCACGCCTGCAGGTATTGCTACGCATCGTTCATGAAACGGTTCACCGGGCACACCGAGCCGTGGGGTACGTTTTTAGATGTAAAAAACTGGAAGCCGATAACGAATCCTCATAAATACGACGGTGAACGTGTTGTAATAGGGTCTGTGACGGACGGTTACAATCCGTATGAAGAAGAATTCCACCGTACCCGAAGGCTGCTCGAAGAGCTGCGAGGAAGCGATGCCGAGATTATGATATGCACAAAGTCCGATCTTGTCCTTCGCGATCTCGACCTGTTGAAGAGTTTTCCCAAAGTGACTGTGTCATGGTCTGTCAATACGCTCGACGAGCAGTTCTGCGCAGATATGGACAACGCCGTAAGCATTGAACGCCGTCTGAAAGCGATGCGTCAGACATACGAGGCAGGTATCCGCACCGTATGCTTCGTCTCGCCCATATTCCCCAGAATAACAGACGTAAAGGCAATAATAGAGGAGGTAAAAGATTATGCTGATTTAATCTGGCTTGAAAACCTGAATTTACGCGGGCAGTTCAAAGGCGGGATAATGACGTATATCCGTGAGAAGTATCCTGACCTCATACCGCTTTACGAGGAAATTTACAATAAAAAAAGGCTTGAATACTGGCAGGCATTGGAGCAGGACATTTCAAATTACGCCAAGGAGCAGGGCTTCCCGTATCGTATAAACGATCTGCCATACGGACGCTCGGAAAAAGGCAAACCTGTCATCGTAAACTACTTCTACCACGAAAAAATACGATTGACAAAATGAGGCTATGCCGGACTGATGCAGAAAAGTTGTAGCGCGGATAAAAGCACCATGTATGTGGATAATATCCGGCAATCTTCCGAGCGTATGCGGGAGATGCTCAACACGCTGCTGGATTTCTTCCGTCTGGACAACGGCAAGGAGCAACCCAACCTTTCCCCTTGCAGGATTTCCGCAATCACGCATATTCTTGAAACGGAGTTCATGCCCATTGCCATGAACAAGGGGCTGACTTTGATAGTGGAGAGCCACACCGATGCGGTGGTTTTGACCGACAAGGAACGTATCCTGCAAATCGGCAACAACTTGTTGTCAAACGCCATCAAGTTCACGGATAACGGTAGTGTATCATTGGCAGCGGATTATGATAACGGTTTGCTGAAACTTATCGTTGAAGATACCGGTACGGGCATGACCGAAGATGAGCAACAACGAGTATTCGGTGCATTTGAACGTCTTTCAAATGCCGCCGCAAAAGACGGCTTCGGATTAGGCTTCCTGCAACCAGCCGTTATCCAACAGCCGGGTTAAATGCGTCCTCCCTATCTCGGCCGTCCCTTGCAGGACGACACAGCGGTCTTTCTCCTGGAGCTTTCTTAATTCCTCCAGTGAAGCCGCCATTTTCTCCGCCATTGTTGCCATAACCGTTTTTATTTAGATTCTGATTATTTTCGTGCAAATACTCGTTTTTAGACACGTGTAAATACTCGTTTTTAATTATGTGCATTTACTCGTATTTGTTGCAAAAATACAATATTTGTTCCGATAATCAGCTACTAATGAAGTCTTTTTTTACTTGTTGTATCGTCGAAACGGCCTTTCCCGTGAGCTTCGCCACGTTCCGGATCGAGTAGCCTTTCTTTAACAAGGCGATCGCCTCCCGGTATTCCTCTTTCCTCTGTTCGGCCGTTTTCCGGCTTCCCGGCTTCCGTCCCAGCCTGCCCCCTTTCTGGATGTACAACTCCCGTCCGCTATTAAGGCGGTCGATGATCCCCTGGCGTTCGATCGCGGCCAGTTCCCCCAACAGGGTAGTGATCAGAGAGGACAAGGGGTTTACCGTCTTGTCCGGCCGTAACGTTTCCAGGTTCAGGTTTTGAATATACACGCATATTTTATGCGTGTGCAGCGTATCGAGTGACTTTAGGATCTCCAGGGTTGAACGCCCCAGGCGTGAGATCTCGGTCAGCAACAACATATCCACCCGGTTCTGCGGATCTGTGCAGTATTCCAGGCAACGGCTTAAAACCGGGCGTTCGATATTGGCCTTTCGTCCGCTTATCTTTTCCTCAAAGACCGCCGTCACCTCGTACCCCCGTCCGGCTGCGAACCTCTCCAGATCGACAACCTGCCGTTCGGTCGATTGCCTGGCCGACTGCGAGCTTACACGTGAATAAATAACCACATTCATCCCTTTTGCTTTTGTTCTTCCTTATCTATTGTTTTAATCACCTTATCCACCTCTTTCAAGGAGGCATTATTTCCGGATCTATCCAAAAAAGAAATTCGCTAATTAACCTATAATTACTATCTTTGCATTGTAATGCTTGGTAAAGCCTCTGTTATCAAAACACGTAACCAAGTCAAGGATATACCCGTTCATCAAGAACGGGTTTTTCTTTTGCGACAGCCCATTCATAAGACAAAGGATATTATAACAGGTCAGTAATCACAGCCGCCGGAATATCCAGCTTTGAGAAAGCGAACATCTTTTTCCCCAGATCCTTTAACGAGGCTCCGATATGGTACACGTCCGTTTCATCAACGATCAGGAAACGGTCGTGACTGTCCCGGTACGTCCTGATGTCGATAGGTGGGTACTGGCTGTTATGCCTGTCAAGATCAAGTTGGAGTTGCTGCGTGATACGCTGGGTGTAAATGGTGGCCGAGACACCGACGCTGCGTTTACTCAACATGAGCAAGACCGTTTCGTCCACATAGTTGTCGATAAGCACGATCGAACGCCTGGCCGACTTTACCAGATCGGTAGCGAACTTGTACGCATCGAAAATCTGGCCGTTATAAAAAATGCCTTCGACCGGGGGCAAGGCAGTACGCACAAAAAAATCTATCTTCTCGGTATGTTGAGCGACAGTCCTTTCAAGTTCTGACAAACGTTTATTAATGGAATACCCTTTTAAAAGATAGTCCTTTAAAACCTTATTCGCCCATTGCCTAAATAAAATACCTCTTTTACTATTGACACGAAACCCAATGGATATGATCGCATCCAAATTGTAATAAGTCAGATTGCGCATCACTTGCCGTTTGCCTTCCTGTCGAACTGTTCGGAAATCCCGAACAGTTGAACTTTCCTCTAATTCTTTCTGATCATATATGTTTTTTATATGCTCGCTTATATTTGCTTTGCTGGATTGAAAAAGATCCACAATTTGCGCCTGTGTCAGCCAAACGGTTTCATCTTCCAGCCTCACTTCCAACCTGACCGCTTCATCCGGCTGGTATAATATGATTTCTCCCTGTTCCATTACTTATTTACCTTTTCTTAATTCATCAAGCCTCTGCATCGCACCGCTGAACTTCTCACTAAACATCATATCATCGGGCAAAACAAACCAGGTGGGAATACCTCTCGACTGTGGATTACCTATACATTCATCTTGCCCGTTCTGTTTGCGGTAATCGTCCCATTCACTATAAGCGATGTTCCAACGAATACCTAATTTATAGGTATTTTCCCATTTAATAATAGCCAGTGAATAGGCCGGATCATCTTTGCCGTCATAAATCACTTCTACAACTTCAACCACCCCTTTAGGGGAATTTATAAACTTCGGATTTTTATACGAATAAGTGCTCATGTCTTTTATTTTTTATTCATAGCACACAAAGATACTCAAAACAAATATATACATATATACATACGTATGATTAACGTATAAAAACATTTATGGTTATTCTAATCTTTGATTAATTCCGGTACAGAAACAAAACGTACCGAAAGACGGAAACAGGATTTATTTCGGTACGCTTCCCCGATCGGTACAAAAAACACGCAAAAAACGAAAATACTACTTTTAGTCTTTTAGTATATTAGTATTTTGACTATATGTTGCGGACATGACAACCATTTAAAAAACTGAATTTATGAGCAAAGCAAAAGTAATCTCCGTATTGAATCACAAGGGGGGAGTAGGAAAGACCACAACCACGATCAACCTGGGCGGTGCGTTACGTCAAAAAGGGTACAAGGTTCTTTTGATCGACCTTGACGGGCAGGCCAACCTGACCGAATCGCTGGGCTTCTCTGCGGAGCTTCCCCAAACGATCTACGGTGCGATGAAAGGCGAATACGACCTGCCGATCTACGAGCATAAGGACGGCCTTAGCGTCGTTCCCTCCTGCCTGGATCTCTCGGCCGTTGAAACGGAGTTAATCAACGAGGCCGGACGGGAGCTTATCTTAGCCCACCTTATCAAGGGCCAAAAGGAGAAATTCGATTATATCCTGATCGACTGTCCCCCCTCGCTGTCGCTGCTCACGCTTAACGCACTGACGGCCTCGGATCGGTTGATTATCCCGGTTCAGGCTCAATTCCTGGCAATGCGTGGAATGGCCAAACTTATGCAGGTCGTCCACAAGGTGCAGCAACGTTTGAACTCGGATCTTTCGATAGCCGGGGTTCTGATAACCCAGTACGACGGAAGAAAGAACCTGAACAAGAGCGTTTCGGAACTGGTACAGGAAACATTCCAGGGCAAAGTGTTCAGCACCCATATACGCAACGCCATTACGCTGGCCGAAGCCCCGACACAAGGGCAGGATATTTTTCACTATGCCCCCAAATCTGCCGGGGCAGAGGACTACGAAAAGGTATGTAACGAACTGCTAACAGAAATAAAGTAACCATATGGCAAAGAAGAACGATTTAAAAAACAGTATGTCGGCCGGGCTGACCGGGGGATTAGACAGCCTGATCCAATCCACGGCCGGGCAAAAAGAGGCTCAAAAGCCGAAGAAAGCGAAAACCGTGCATTGTAATTTTGTCATGGACGAAACCTATCACCAGAACTTAAAGCTGATCGCGATCCGCAAAGGCGATTCGCTAAAATCGGTATTGCAAGAGGCTATATCTGACTACTTGGATAAAAACAGTTCCCTGCTATAACAGCGTATCGGGAATATACAGGGCAAACACTCCACAAAAGAAATTCTCCAGGAAAAAGGTACGCAAAAAGCACCCCTACACATCAAAAAGTATATTGAAAATGCGATTCCCTATAAAGAACCCGTTGGCGGGATTAATCTTGCGTATGTTTAACCTGCCAACGGGTACGATATTGATAAACTTTTTGTTTAAGGTTTAACGTTTACGTTGCTATTTGCATCAACCCAGCCTGTTGTCTCTGCATCAAACTGGATCGGATTCAACACAGCCTCTCCCTGATCAGTATAACCACCACCGAAAATCAACGTGTAGATATGACGCTTGCCCGCTACCCATGTATCTCCGAACGGAACATAAATTGTTCCGTAACTATCTGCTGAACCCAACAGATAACCTCCGGACTGCTGGATTTTGCAGGTGATCGACAGGTAACATTGATGCGCACCGTCGGCTTTTATCTTGGTATTGGTGGCTTCTTCGGAAACTTTCCATGCTGTCAGCTTCTGTGGTATATTCAGCATAGGAGTTTTTTCGGAAATATCGGTAGCTGTGGTATTACTATTGACCTCGATGAATTTGCCTTGCACTACGGTAATAAAACCTCCTCCTGTAGAGCTTTCAGGCCAATCACCCACAGCCCAACTTCCCGTTCCATCGGCTGTCGCAGGCAATGTGTAGACGCCGCCCATTTTTACATTAAAAATCTTGATGTCCTTTATATTCACCTGCATGTTATCGTATTCGGTCTTTGCTTTGAATACGACCTGTGACAGAATATGCTTGAAGTTAAATTTCACTACTCCGTTGTTCTTGTCTTTTGTCTGGCCTTTGGCTATGGCATACATCACGTCGTAGTTTTCATGAGCATTGATACCAGATCCATACTCATCGGAGCAGGAATAAGTTATCTTTTGAGTATCCTTGGTGGCTTCCCACATATAACTCCACTGCATGGCTTCATCAACCGTTCCGGGATTGAATGCGTAAAAGTCCAAAGCCTCGGTAGGCCAATAACGAAGGTCGCTCGCATTTTTATAATCCCACTTACCATTATTGTACACGATATTCACTCCGTCATGTCCAAAATCCGTGTCTACCTTTCCCATGAAGGCAGTACCATCCGCCGTAAAAGCGAACACGTCGAAATCGGTGTTCTTCAAGTTGGTGTTGGTAGTAGGGGTAGCCCTCGTTTCCGCCGCATTACTTAACACGTTAAAACCAATCGCATTCCGTGAGGAGGTTTCCACATTCGCAATCTCCTCGTCTGAGCAACCCATGAGTAGAGCTCCAAAGATTGCCCAAAGCATTACTGTACTTTTTTTCATAAATAAAAATAAATCAAATTGATACATATAATTAATAAACTCATATTACAACACTATATCCATATTCACATCATCCCAATCATCAACGTCCACATCAAATCCCGCACCGTCACTTCCCGGCTCGGATGGAACCTCATAATCAAAATTCAACACCAGATGCACATCACCGACATGCCCCACTACCGGGACATCATGCACTTGGCCGCTCACGTCCTGTTCCAATACAGACATGCTGCCTGAACGGTTCTTGAGATACAACCGGAAAACATTGGGCTCTCCTTCAAGTGCGGAATGTCCAAACGTATAGAATCCGCCTATAATCTGATTCCGTGAAACCATTCCATCAAAGAGCAGGCTCTCCGAAAGACCGGCGGGCAAACTGTCGGCGGACATGTTAAGCGAGCCGGACATGCCGGAAAGAGCGGCCCGCAAATCCGCCACCCTATCCAGTCCCCGAAGACCGTTCACCTCATACGTGTAGTGACATACCATGTTTACGGGAGTCAGCCGTACTATCTCCGCGCTTCCTCCCGGAATGTCCTTGAGGATAACTTCGTCTATATGGTCGCCACACAGCCAAGGTGGGGTGACAGCCATTGTCCGGTTATCCGGCGACTGCACATCACGCGTATCGGCAGTAAAAAGCGTGTAACTGCCGTTTTCTTTCCAAACCATCCCGTCGGTATCGTAGTTGAAGCAAATTACCCGGTAATCATTCTCGGGAAGCTCCACTTCCCCATCCTCTCCTCCGGGGAAATCAAATATCCACGTGTTGCTTTCATCGTCGGTCGGATAAAATACGACCCTCATGCCTTCAGGCTTGTCATGATTGGAAATCTTGGTCCAGTCGAATATTACCCGCACCGTGGCAAAGTGCGGATGATCGTAACATAAATCCTTATGCTCACAAGCCGTCAGTCCTATCCATAAAAATATGAACACCAGACTAAAGCGTATCCGTATCACTGCCTGCCTCCTTTCTTCCGGCTATAATTCCCCCGCCCGATCAACCACACCAAAGAGATACCCGCCTTGGTCGGGCCGAACCAGCGGCGGTTTTTAGTGGTCTGCCATACATAGTGACCGTCCAAAGGGATGTACTCCTTGTACGATCCTCCAAGGTAGCCGATTCCCAACGTGAAATCCACATTGAACCGATGTCCCACAGGTAACGAGTAGCCGTAAGCCACGCCTCCCCCGTAACTCCATTTATCCCCCAAGTAACCTTTCCCACCCAATTCGAAATCATAGGTGACGATCTGCCCGTACAATCCGACATGATGCCCGGAAAACGGTTTTTCCACCGCTCTCCGACCGAACCAGCGGCGCAACTCCACATCTCCCCCATAGATACGCCAATAATTATGCTTCCGATCACTTTTCCACCAGGCATACATCCAATTCCCGGCCACAGACCAGTTCTTCCCCAAACAGAACTCAACCCCGATGTCAGGTATCAAAACAGCGTCATAAAGCAAGTTTGTTTTCACCGCCATGCAAAACGGCCGTTTCTTTACCGGAGCTATGACGGTAACGGTATCACGGATGCACAACGTATCACGTGTATGTATATATACCGTATCTCTGACGGGATTTATCGGATCACTATCATAGCATATTTTCACCATCGACGAACGAAGTTTCGGAAAATGGAATTTATACAAATATGAGTATGGCCTCCCCCCTTTCAGTCTTTTCAGTTCTCCCCCCAAATAAGGGCTGTCCTGGTTTTCCAAACGGACGATCTTCTCCAACAAACGAAGGACATCCTCCCTCTCCGGAACATTCACATCCGCTCTCACCATCGTTATAAGTCCGTTCCAGTCGCTTCCCGAAAAATGAAAATCCTTCTCCAATACCGGAATCTTTATATAAGGTGATATATACCGCCACAAAACCTCTGCTCGTTTTTCAGACAGCCTTCCATTCAACAGCCCCCCTCCTTCCGGGGAAGCTCCTCCTATTATTTGAATTTTCCTGATAAGACGGACGGAGTCGTTCAATGCGGAACAGATTTTAGCAAACCGCTCCATCTCGTTCCCATTGTCAAGTAAACATGTATCTATATTTACCTTTCCTTGATGAAAATAGATCCTTACCGAATCACGCTTCTCCTGAGCGGATATTTCTCCGCTTATACTCAACACGAGCACGAACAATACACATTTAATATAAAAAAAACATCTTTTCGTCATTTAATCATTTGTTAATATGACAATCCAAACCCAGGCTTTTACACCCCCTGAATTTCAACCGCTAAAGATATGCACTTATAAACCAACCTCCAAAGCAAAAAACAAGTATTTTAAACTTATAAATACTTAAAAAGACAACCACACAACAGCTACAACACTTACCACAGCAGCCAATCACGCTTACACAACAATTAAAAACACTTAACATCATAAAGAAAAGTACTTAAACATACAAAAAAAAAAAAAAAAACAGTTATTTTTGCAGGAAACATTATACTTAATAACACTTAAAACAATAAAACACATGAAAATCAGCACAAAAGCCGCCTCTTTTCTAAGTTCAATAAAAACTCAAACTTACGACAAAAAAGAAAGAGAAATGATAATAACGTATCAACAAAAACGAGTCTTTCATCTATCCCTGCTCATGCTGGTCTTATGCGCACCCATATACATATATTCAGTTCCATTTCCCAATGAACAGTTTTATTATATTAACAGCGTATTATTCCTGTTTATCATTATGTGCACTCTCGCTTATTTTAAAAAGAGAGTAAATCTGACCACGACCTTTTCCATTATACTGATAGCCATACATATCGAGATTTTTATCGAAATAATTTATTGCTCAATATGTAGCGGATATGAATATAGTTATCAAAGAGCATTGATAATGAGTAACATTACTATCTCTCTCTTATTTACCATGCTTTCCATCTGTGCCTATATGAGTAATATCTCCATCCTATTGTCCTCCCTTACCATAGCTTCCTATACAATCTGCACACTTATCACCGACGAACCGTTCCTATACAGTTATCTGCCTTTGATCATCATCATATACACCATGATCCCCTTATTAGGAAGATCCTTACACAGTAATATCAGCAGCTTGCTAAAAAGTAGCAACTTGCTAAAAGAGGAAGAGGAAATGCTTTTGAAACGTCTCCAAATGAAAAAGGAAGAACTATTCGCGTTCGCCGAGTTGTTAAGCGAGAATAACCCGGAAGAAAAGACAAGCTCCCTGTTAAACATAATAGGGGAACAATCCAAAGAAAATCTTTTTACAGCCCTTGCCGCATACCAGAAAAAGGAAAAAAGTAAACTTGATACAATCAGGAGAATATATCCCAATTTATCCCCGTCCGAATTAAACATCTGCCGTTTAATACTGCAAGACAAGACCGTCAGCCAAATATGCGAATTATTACATCGGAGTAGCGGAAACATAACCAGCCAACGAGCGAACATACGTGCCAAACTCGGACTGAAAAAAAGCGACAATTTAAAAGAAGCATTACAAGAACGCATGAGGCTGTATGAAGAAGAAGAACACCGGCAAGAAGAGTTTTCAGCCATGCGTTAGGGATTGCAGAGTAAAGCCCACAGCCTTTAGGCGAGGACTTGAAACGTAAAGCCCGACCGTCCCACAGGAACGCCCAAAAGAAAAAGAATCCCCCGAACATTCATCCGGGGGACATCCAAGCCGTCACATCAATTATAATACAGATTCAGATCATCCGTGCCAATCTCCTTTCCGTCCCGGAAAACAAGGCGTAAATCAATCCTCTCTCTGTTTTCATTGCCACAAAGATAGACATACCGGCCAACATACGCATCATACTTATCAATCAGTTCTAACGGTATGACCGGCATGGGAAAAGGATACACCTATATTGCATATAGCGGAAAATTTGTAAGATTACCCTGTACTTTATAAGGCAACATAGAAAATCTCTCCGCATGCAATTCCGGTCTTTTTCCCAGTAATGCTGTCAACGAATTGGCCCGGACATTCCCTTCGGCCTTCACTTCTATCGGCACCATTTGGGCATTACGTTGAATAACAAAATCCAACTCAAGACGCGAATTGTCTGTGTTATGGTAATAAATCGGTGACACGCCCTTACTTTTCATCTGCTGCAATACATACTGTTCAGTCATTCCTCCCTTGTATTCCTTAAATATGTCGTTTTTAATCAAGACTTGGGCCGGATCTGTCTTGACCATAGCACCCATAAGCCCCAAATCAACCATATAGAGTTTGAAAGCCGACAGGTCTTCATAAATATCAAGCGGAAGCTCCGGTTTGGTACATCGAGGCACTTTATACAACAACCCGGCATTTACAAGCCATTGAATGGCCATCTCAAAATCATTGGCTCTGGCACCTTTTCGCAAAGCTCCGTAAATGAATTTCTTGTTTTCTTTAAATAATTGGGAAGGAATGCTGTTCCATACCATTCGGACACGCGGAACCTGTTCTTTGGGCGCATGTTTTGAGAAGTCAAGATCATAGCCTTGCAAAATCTCCGACTGTATTCTTCTGACTTCCAGCAAGGAATCCGTTTCTACATATTTGAGTACAACTTCCGGCATACCACCTACATAATAATATTGCCGAAGGAGATCCGTATATTTGTCATGCAGGAGGCTTATCGTTTCAAAATCCCCACTCATAAGCAATTTACAAGCTTCTTCTTCTCCCTTGGCGACAAGAAACTCTTCAAAGTTCATAGGAAATATATTGATGACATTTACCTTCCCTACGGGATAAGACACATCCTGATGAAGGGATATCCCCAAAAGTGAACCTGCCACAGCTATATGATACTCCGGAACCTCCTCTTTAAAATACTTCAAAGATTCCAGTGCTTCCGGGATATCTTGTATCTCATCAAGGATAATAAGCGTATCACCCGGAGTAATGTCAACGGAAGTCATCGCACGCAGCCCCCGTAAAATTCTGTCAACATTGAAATCCTGAGAAAAAAGCTGGCGTGCAAGGTTATTCTTACGGCATACCACATAAGCCTCTTTTTTGTATTCAAGTTTGGCAAACTCATGGAGCAGCCATGTTTTCCCAACTTGTCGGGCACCATTTAAAATCAGAGGTTTTCTATCCTCACGGTTTTTCCATTCTATAAGTTGTTGCAAAACAAATCTTTTCATCTACAAACAGCATTTTTATACATGTAAAAACAGCGTATAATACATTTATCCGCACTTATTTAAAGCACAAATATACTAAAATAAACAGATAATAGAAGCAATCTTATACATTTTTCCGCACTTTAATCAACTCCAATGGAAAGCAGTAGCCAATTTAGGATTGCCTTCTCCACGCTCGATGGCCACCAGCGTATTGATGCCCACGCCCGCCAGTTCGGAGAAGTTCCAGCTGATTGACCTTCAAACTCTTCCTGCACTCTTTAATCATCTTTCCTAGCTCTTTCATATTCACAACACATTGTGATTTTAGTCAGTTTTCATCCTAGTTCAAAGAAAAAAACAGCCGATAAAGCAACTATAATCATTGTATTCATATAGATTAACATCATATATTCAAGTTAATCTATATATTTACATGGATTATTTGTATATTTGCAAAAAAGGAACAACCATGTGGAATGAAATGAGCAATCCAGCTGTGCTGATGAGAATCGGCCAGCGCATCAAAGAGACACGTATCAGGCAGCATATCACGCAGGAAGAACTGGCAACGGCTTCCGGTGTAAGCCCCTTGACCGTTGCGAACATCGAGAAGGGCAAATCGGTATCGCTGCTGTTGTTCATCAGCGTACTCCGCTCGCTCGGCCTGCTGGAGAACCTGGAGCAACTGGTACCGGAAATCCGGGTCAGCCCGATAGAGCTCAAAAAACTGCAAGGAAAGAAACGCTACCGTGTACGCCATTTAAAACAAGATAACCATGAATGATTTGATAGTAGATGTAAAGCTATGGGGAGAAAGCGTAGGCTCTCTCTATTGGGAAAAGGAAAGCAATGCCGCCTTGTTCGACTATGAACGGAAGTTCATCCGCTCCGGTCTTGACATTTCTCCCATCATCATGCCCATCAGCCAGTACAGGAACACCCCCTACCGGTTCCTTGAAAACCGTACCGACTGTTTCAAGGGGTTGCCCGGCCTGTTTGCCGATTCACTGCCGGACACTTTCGGAAACCAGATCATCAATGAATGGTTTGCCAGCAAGGGATTGTCCGGAGAAGAGATTACCCCTTTAGACAGGCTTTGCTATGTAGGCAAACGTGGCATGGGCGCACTGGAGTTTGAGCCGTCCTCGCCAATCAACGGCATGAACGAATCATCAGTGCTCCATATCGAGGAACTGACTGAGCTTGCCAAATCCGTATTCACGGACAGAATGGCTTTTCAGGTCCAACTGCGCCAGGAAGGAAGAAACATTCTGGATATACTGAAAGTGGGAACATCTGCCGGAGGTGCCAAGCCCAAGGCCATCATCGCCTACAACGATATTACCGGAGAGGTACGCTCCGGACAGGTAAAAGCTCCTGAAGGATTCGGGTATTGGCTGTTGAAATTTGATGGCGGCAAATACAGCGAACACACGCAGATAACGGACAATCCACAAGGAATAGGAAATATCGAATATGCCTATCACCGGATGGCAAAAGCCTGCGGTATCGATATGATGGAATGCCGGTTACTTCAGGAAAAAGAGTCATATCACTTTATGACACGACGTTTTGACCGTATGGAAGACGGAGAGAAGATCCATGTACAGACATTGGCCGGGCTTGCCCACTATGACCGTGACCAACGCCATTCATACGAAGAGATATTCCGTATCATGCGGCAGATGAACCTCCCTTATCCAGAGCAGGAGGAACTATACCGAAGAATGGTGTTCAACGTCATGAGCCGGAACCATGACGACCATAGCAAGAACTTATCTTTCCTGATGGATAGACAAGGGAAGTGGAAACTGGCCCCAGCATACGACCTCTGCTACTCATACACACCGGGCGGCAAATGGACGAACCGCCACCAGCTGTCACTCAACGGCAAACAAGACAATTTCACGATGGAAGATCTGCAAAAGGTAGGTGAGAACATGGGTATCCGGAAACACAAACAGATTATCGAAGAGATACAGGAAACCGTATCGCATTGGCATGAGACTGCCAAGGATTGCGGGGTCAAGCCGGAACACGCCGATTTTATCGGAGAAAACCTGCTCTTGTTCGGCAAGCAACTGCATACGATCCATATGCCGGACATTGCCAACGAACAAGAGCAGGCTTTCATGAAGGCTATGCGAAATGATGACTTCAATACCATTCTGAAACTGAAGATGAGAGGATATCAGCCATCGGAGAACACACTGAAAAGCCTCCAGCCGGATGTATCCGCCACCACCTTCATCGCTGCCGCCAAAATCTTCCAAATGGAAGGGATGCTAAAAAGCCTTCAGGACATAAAACCCGCGCAAAGCCCGATTACAGGCGGCAATAAACGTAGCATGGAATTGGGGGATTAGCACACAAACTACATCGCGCACAATTCAATATAACAGTAAATATATTAATTGTTATATATCATATTTTGATTTAACAATTAATATATTTACCTTTGTAAAATGACAACGAATCACATCACCCAAGCCATGGCCAATCCGGAAATCATAGTGGAACTGGGCAGACGATTTAAGGAATACAGGCTAACCTATAGGCTCACCCAAAAAGAGGCTGCCGAGAAAGCCGGTGTCAGCCTTATCACCTTACGCCAGTTTGAGAACGGGAAGGCCTATAACATCAATATGGGCAACTTTCTTGCCCTGTTACGAGTAGTGGACTGTCTGGAACAGATGGATGATCTGATGCCGGAAATACCTGTTTCAGCCTATACAATGGAACGAATAATGAATAAAAAGCCGAAAAGGATAAGACATGGAAAATAATGTTGTGAGTGTTATGTTATGGGGAGAAGAAGTCGGAAAGCTCTATTGGGACGAAAGAAACAAAAGAGCCGTCTTCAACTATCATCCGGATTTCATCAAGAAAGGAGTGGAAATCGCCCCACTGACCGCTTCTGTCAAAGGACCGGCGGCAAAGGGTATGCCCATACTCGGAAACAAAGAAAAGACTTATCAAGGTCTCCCACCGTTTTTGGCAGATTCATTGCCTGATCGGTGGGGTAACATGGTCTTCGACCAATGGGCGGCACAAAACCATATCCCCAAGCGCAAACTCACACCGGTAGATAAACTGTCTTTCATCGGGAAACGGGGAATGGGAGCCTTTGAGTTCATCCCGGCCACTCCTGGATTGGAATCCTCTTCCACTCTCCAGATAGAGAGTTTATACCAACTGGCACGCCGTATCTTTGAGGAACGGGAGGAAATATCCGTGCAAGATGACGAAGCACTGCAACTGCAAAGTATCTATGAGATAGGTACATCAGCCGGAGGGCAGCACCCGAAAGCCATCATCGCCATCAATGAAACGACACATGATATACGTTCCGGCCAAGTCCCTTTACCGGAGGGCTATACCTACTACATATTGAAGTTTGCAGAAGGGGACGATTTTCCGTTCACGCAAATGGAAATGGTATATTATGAGATGGCAAAGGAAGCCGGGATTACGATGATGCCTTCCCGACTCATTCAAATTGAGGGAAAACATCACTTCCTGACGGAGCGTTACGATAGGATAAACGGAGAGAAGATACATACACAGACACTTGCTGCCATGAATCCGGATGCAACGAGCTATGAGGATTTGTTTGAAGTCTGCCGAAAACTGAACATCCCGGCAAGCGAACAGTCCGAACTCTACCGTAGGACGGTATTCAATATCATGGGCGGCAATGTGGATGACCACATCAAGAATTTCTCTTTCCTGATGGAAAGAAACGGCACATGGCACATCACCCCAGCCTACGACATGACATTCACCACCAATTTGGACGGTGCGGCATACGAAAACGCACACTCCATGAGCATTGCAGGAAAAGATAACGACATCACGGAAGATGACCTGATGCAATTTGCCAAACAGAACGGAATAAAGAATGCGAAAAGGATAATCGAAGAAGTCAGCCTTGCCATCAGCCATTTTTACGATTATGCCACCAATCATCAAATCGATGACTATTGGAAAGACCGCATCGAAGAGCATCTTTCCGGTTTGGTATCTCCGATCATAGGGAAAACCATGAAACACTACCTGCCCACCATTGTCGAACCCTACGAGACAGAGGATGGCTTTTTGGTATCAGAAATCAACATCATCGAAAACACCCGGCATGATTTCCGTATCGAGGCCTTCATAAACGGAAAGCGACAGAAATACATTGCCGGGCGTAAAAGCGATTTGGCTGCTGAAGTCATTGCCAAAGGCAGAAACAAGATGCCCGTTGAGAACAAGAAAGAACTTGTGGAACGGTTGTTACTGCCTTTAGCTAGAAGATAAAAACAGACGAATAGCGACACTATTACATTAATAAAAAGTCTGTTCTTGTTCGGCAAGCAACTGCATACGATCCAAATCCGGACATTGCCAACGAACAAGAGGAGGCTTTCATGAAGGCTATGCGAAATGATGACTTTTCAATACCATTCTGGAACTGAAGATGAGAGGATATCAGCCATCGGAGAACACACTGAAAAGCCTCCAGCCGGATATATCCTCCACCACCTTCATCGCTGCTGTCAAAATCTTCCAAATGGAAGGGGTACTAAAAAGCCTTCAGGACATAAAGTCTGCGCAAAGCCCGATTACAAGCGGTAATAAACGTAACATGGAGCAAACAAATTTACTATTCAATTTTCAGTTTTTTTCTATTTCTATACTACTGTACGCCATAAAATAACGAAGAAACTTATTCCTATATCAATTCATAATCAATAACATACAATTCACCAAGAATATTAGGGAATGCTACAGTATCATATATCACCTGCCCTACTCCATTAAAATTACCCGGAGATATTACAGATGCTACAACACCATGATAAGCTGTGGGAGAAAAAGAAAGATCTGCTAATCCATTTATCCCAATAACATTTTTCTGTACACCAGCATTATTAACATTACAAAAAATTGCATAATGAATAGTTTGATGTAAATTTACAGCAGCATTAGGAAGATGCACAAAATATAATATATCTCCATTATTACATTTAGCTAAATCATGATAGGTATTTATTTTTTGTATCATACTTTCTAAAGAAGCTCCAAAAGGATTAACTGAAATTCTTTTTCCTGTTGCCTGTTCTATAATTCCTCTAACTAAATTAGCACACCCTCCACCATTTGTAGGTAAATTAACATTCAAATTCTGAGTATTAGTAATAAATTGTGTAATCAATTGTCTATCATTTATACTTATAGCCATATATTATAACTCATGTTCTCCTACTCTCTCAAAGGCTTTTCGGAACCTGCCTATAAAAACTGTCTCTGTAAGCTTACCCCACAAATCTACCCTATAATCCCCAAACCGCTATCATCCCTTTTCTGAATGCCATGGAATTTTTTCCGAATACATAAGTTAGAAGATGAAAAAAGATTGTATTCAAAGTTTTTGGTTCTTTTTTGAAAAAAGAACCGCTGGCCAAAAATCCAACGGTTACTTTACTTTCGGAAAAATATGCAATGAAGTTTATAGGCCGAATGAGGAACGCAGCTTCTTCATGGCATTCTCCACATCAAAGAAAGACACATCCATAAGATCTTCTCCCCATGCTTCCGGAAAGTCAAGAATGGAACGTCCGTTATTAAGAACCGCATCACGGATGGCTTTCATCACATTCTGCCGAGTCGGTTCCAGCTTGAAGAAAAGGCAATGCCTGACTGCCATTGTAAGGGTATCATCATCTATAAAGAAACGGATGGTGACGGTCATGTGTACCTGCGTCCGTTTCTCCAGTTTCTTCTTTTTAGTTTCCAGTTTGGCCAACCGGGAAACATAGAATGAAGGGATATGTTTCCCGGATTCAACGCAAGTCTTCATCGCTTCATGTATTTCAGCGATGCCGTCACGTATATCCGTCAAGTCGGTGCAGTTGGATGCAACCGTATAAGCCGATAACTTTTTCATCTCAAAAGCCGTTTTTATATGGCAAAAGCCCTGTTTGTGAAACTTATAATATATGAATCTCCTTATCACCTACCTTCTCGTCCGATACGACCAATACCTCGTACTTCATCCTCTTGTAATTATAGACTACGGCAAGCGTATTAAAGCCACCGTTATCATACCGCCTGTCATAAACGGTATGTACATACTCATACATCGCATTCCCCATCATGAACTTTACGGAAACATCCGTAAAGTAAAATGCCACCGCATAAGCCAGCGTTTTCTTTTTATCAACCTTTTTTGTTTTCATAACCATTTGTCCTTTATTGTTTTCTGATAAAATATTCAATGGCCGAATGAACCAATATATAATGTGTGGGTGTCTGCCTGCACTGTTCCGCATAAGGATTATAGAACTGGAGAGCCAGCGCATGGTATAATTCCGGCAATTCCCGCTTGATTCTCGCCGTAAGCAGCCGATAGGAGCATTTTCTACCGTACTTCATCAGCTCACGCCATTTGTCCTGTGTTATTTCCGTGCAATTCGTCTCGTAAACCATAACTTCCGTTTTTAAGTTCAATATTCCGGTTGGAAAGCGGAAAGGGGTTGTTCCCTCTCCGTTTATTCTCTAATCAATTCAGGCAAGCTTTTACCGTTATACCGGTTTTCAGTCCTTTATCCAGCTGCACGGTCAACCCACGAACATTCACCTCTTGAATTTGAGAAAGAAGCACATAACCCCATTCCCATTCTTGAATATGGCAATAACCGAAAAAAAGCCAGTCACCGTCTTCCTGCTGTTCGGCTTCCGTTACCAACCATACCACCGAAGAAAAAGGAAGGAAAAACCTTGCGATGACTTCCGCATTAAGCCCCTGCCCCTCTTTTGAGTACAAAGGGTTGGCTTCAAACACATTCTTTAGTTGTTCCGTCACTGTAATCATATGTCACATTTTTAAAGGGTTAAACTTCTAATTTTATGCTTCAGCTAGATTTAAAGACCTTTTTTTAAAACCCCTTTCCGGGATGACCTTTTCTTTCTGCCGACTTTTTTTTTGAGCTTTCATGCCCCATCTGAGTTTATAAGCCTTTTTTTTACGGCACACAACAAGAAGGAAGGAGGGATTGAGAAAAGTTTTGGACGACAAAAAATGTTGGGGACAGCGAAGCCGTCCGGCGTTATTTTTTTCGGTACAAAGGGCGAAGACCGGAACTCTTTCGTATCCATCCACCGAAATAAATTTGCCGTTCAAAAACAAAGGCTCTCAGACGGGGCTATGAAAAAACGTACATTAGGGGAGGCAGAAAACAAGGAAAAGGGCAGTACGGAAATAAAAGAAGAATAAAATCCAACATTATTCACATTGATATATAATAGCCAAGTATTTCGCCATATCAATATAAATCCAACTATAATCAAAATCAAACAGTTATCTAATTTATTGGTTATTAAACATATAATACGCCAAAACATTTATTTTGGAGAATATAATATTAATTAAACAAAAAAATGGCATCATTAAAAATAAAGTATCGACATTCCTCTATAGAAGGAAAAGCGGGAACATTGTTCTATCAAGTAATTCATAATCGTGTAGCAAGGCAGATAAATTCAGGATACAAGATTTATCCTGACGAGTGGGATATTTTCAATTCCCAAATAATCATACCAGCAAAGACAGGAGAAAACCGGCATCGGTATTTGGTTTCTTTAAAAAAATGTATTGAGGAAGACACCTCACGTCTAAAAGATATTATGATAAGATTTGAGAATCTTGGATACAAATATACGGCAGACGAAATCATTGAATATTATTCCGCTCCTCCTGTGAACGAGTACTTTGTGTCATTTTGTGAGAATCTCATTGAAGAATTGAGACAAATAGGTAAAATACGCACCACAGAAACTTATACCACTACGCTCAATAGCTTCAAGCGATTCATGAATTTCAGAAAGAAAGGCAGAGACATCCCTTTCGACAATATAGACTCCAACCTGATGATGGAATATGAACAATATCTAAAATCTAATGACATTTGTCCGAACAGTACTTCCTATTACATGAGAAACCTCAGAGCCATGTATAATCGTGCCGTAGAAAAAGAATTGGTTATACAGCGATATCCGTTTAAACATGTATATACGGGCATAGATAAAACTGTAAAACGGGCAGTTCCGGCCAAAATTATCCGACAGATACGCGATATGGATTTAAGTCACGACTCCTCTTTGGAATATGCAAGAGACCTATTTATGTTCAGTTTTTATACCCGAGGGATGTCATTTATAGACATGGCTTATCTAAAGAAAAGTAATTTGCAAAACGGTTTTTTATCATATCGCAGAAAAAAGACCAACCAACAGCTAGTAATCAAATGGGAAAAGCCCATGCAAGAAATCATAGATAAATACGATACCATAGGTTCTTCTTATCTATTGCCGATCATTCTCGACGCAAAAACGGATGAACGGAAACAATACAAGAATGCAGCCCAGCTGGTGAATTCAAAACTAAAGAAATTGGGAAAACAAATCGGCCTTCCTATTCCGCTGACGAGTTATGTGGCACGTCACGCCTGGGCTTCTATCGCCAGAAGCAAAAACATTCCGTTGGCTACCATCAGCGAAGCTATGGGACATGATTCAGAAAGCACTACACGGATTTATCTTGCATCGTTAGACACCTCCGTAGTGGATAAAGCGAACAGTATTATTTTAAATACACTTTAATTCACATTATAAAACAGTTTACGCCATAGGTTTCAGCATACGTGCCCAATCGGCCCGCTGTTATTCTATGGCAATTATTATTTTTATTTATCTGACAAAAAATAAGTTGGAATTATGTTATACAAATTGAAGTTTTCTTTCTGAGAGAAAGATTTGTAAATGCAAAAGTACAAAAGATAACACAAAAAACACTAAAAATCAGAAGAAAAATATTAGTCATACCATAAAAAATAAGAGGTATGATTAGAAAAAACTGATTATTTGTTGAGCAAATTGATTATACCAATCTTATAAATATTTGATATACATCAAAATACCAATCACCCCATTTCTCTCAGAAAGAGAAACACCGAAAATAGGAGAAATTTCCTATACGAATGCCATAGGAATATAATGAACAAGTATATACCCTATACTTTCAGTTGTATGACAAGATGGATTCAGAAAGGAAAAAGCCCCGTGAAAGTACAAAATTCTTGCTTGAAAAAGATTGAATAAATGACGGTTTTCTCCATAAGAGAAATGTTTTGAATATGCAAAAATACATAAATTATTGAACATAATAGCATAAAACAAAGAAAAACCTTAATAGCCACCTCGTTAAATGTCGTGGTTACATAACAAATGTTGAGTAAACTAGATTGTATTTACAGCGAATAATCCCTGTAAATCAATTATATATGTTAAATATTTATGTCCTCTATTTCTCTTATGGAGAAAAATAGGAATGCGGCAAGATAAAAGACGGCATGAATGGTTGATATGACAGCCAAAAAAGACATAAATTACTATAATACAGACCAATACATAAGTTGGGATGAACTATGGGTATATCTTGACCTGCCGTAATAACTAAAAAACACACGACGAATGAGTACTCCCATAACCACAAGGGAAGATCTAACTAGAATCCAATGGTTCGCCATGAGCGCTTATAAAAACGAGAAAAAGGCGGAAGAGATGCTCAAAGGCAAGGATGGTCTAGAGTATTTCATACCGAAACACTATGCCGTAAGGGTCTATCACGGAGTGAAATCCAAAAGGCTTGTACCAGTCATCCCGAATCTCGTCTTCGTGCATGCTTCCCGAAAACAGATCACGGATTTCAAAAAAAAATATAATTTCTTACAATTCATGATGTGGGAGAAAAGCACGGGACTGAAATATATCGTGGTGCCGGATAAGCAAATGGAGAGCTTTATCAAGATTGCCTCGCAGTATGAAGAAAACACTATTTATTATAAACCGGAAGAGATTGACATACGGAAAGGTACCCACATATGTATTTACGGTGGCAAGTTCAATGGAGTAAAGGGCGTATTCATGCGGGTGAAAGGAAAACGTCGCCGCCGGGTGGTTGTGATGCTTGAAGGGATTATGGGTATATCGGTAGAAGTTCATCCCGATTTGATTGAAGTCATCAATGATTCCGATTGTGACAAATTTTGAGAGATGACACAAAAAGGAGATGATGAAGTTCCCCTTCCTCGTGGCCTTACACAAATAAAATAATATTTGAATATATGTATTTTTGGATTGTAAATTGTTCACTGGCATTTTTGCTTTGTGTTCTCTGTGCGGGTATCGTCATTCCCCAGATTCTGCTAATCGCTTTCCGTAAGAAATTGTTCGACTTTCCCGATGAGCGGAAGGTACATCATTGTGCGGTGCCCCGATTGGGTGGTATCGCATTCAAGCCGGTAGTGTTTTTCACCATAGCCCTGTTGCTAGGAATCAATATGGTGCTGGGACATTCGGAGATATTGTCCGAAATCGGGAACGACGTGTGCTCTTTGGCTTTTGCTTTCTGCTCCATCATGGTACTATATCTGGTTGGCATGGCCGATGACCTGATCGGTATCCGTTATCGTGCCAAGTTTGTCATCCAGATTCTGTGCGGCGTGATGCTTATTGCCGGTGGGGTATATATCAACAACCTATACGGTGTTCTGGGCATCCATGCGGTGCCGTTATGGTTAGGATATCCCCTGACCATCCTGATCGTGGTCTTCATCATCAATGCCATCAACCTGATTGACGGCATTGACGGGCTGGCTTCCGGGCTATGCAGTATCGCCTGCCTATTTTATGGACTGACTTTCTTTATGCTCCATCAGTATGTTTATGCCATGCTGGCGTTTGCCACATTGGGAGTGTTGGTACCATTCTTCTATTACAATGTTTTCGGGAACGCCAAACACGGAAGGAAGATCTTCATGGGCGACACAGGCAGTTTGACCATCGGCATGATGCTCTGTTTCCTCAGTCTCAAACTGACCATGTGCGGACTAGACGATAATACAGGAAATGTACATCCGATGGTGCTGGCCTTCTCACCCTTGCTGGTTCCATGCTGTGACGTGGTCAGGGTTTACCTGCATCGGGTACGCAACGGAAAGAACCCGTTCCTGCCGGACAAGAACCATATCCACCATAAGCTGCTTGCTCTCGGAATAAAGCAGCGCAATACCATGATCATCATTGTTTCCGTGTCAACTATATTCATACTGCTCAATATTCTTCTGTCCCTTTATCTCAATGTGAACTGGATCGTTTTGGGTGATATATTGATATGGACTCTCGCCAACATCAGGCTGACAAAATCTATCGCACAACTTCAATCGGAACAGAAAACCAACAAATAAAAATCAATAAATATGAAAATCAGATACATTTTATCCTTATTAACCGTGGCCTTTCTATTGGGATCATGTGCCACACCGAAAGTCGCTTATTTCACGGACCTGAAACGGGGTACCGCAGAGCAAGTCTTGAACCCGCTGGAAATCCGGATACGTCCAGAAGACAAGATTTCCATACAGGTCAACAGCAAAGACCCCTTATTAATGAACCTTTTCAACCTTCCGATCATATCCCGACAGATTGGTACGACATCAGGTACATCCAATAGTCAGGGAATATCAGGATATACAATAAATAAGGATGGGGATATTGATTTTCCTGTGCTGGGACATATCCATGTGGCAGGAATGACACGCGCGGAGATCGCCTCGTATATAAAAGAGGAATTGGTTTCAAAGAATCTCGTGAAAGACCCCGTTGTTACAGTGGAGTTTATGAACCTGACCGTTTCAGTGTTGGGCGAGGTTGCCACCCCCGGACGTTTCAATATCGAAAAGGACAAGCTGACACTTTTGGAGGCCTTAAGCATGGCCGGGGACCTTACCGTCTATGGGAAACGGGAAAACGTGCTGGTACAACGGGAGGAAAACGGGAAAAAAACCCTGTATCAGGTCAACCTGAATTCGGGATATGACCTTTATGCCTCTCCTGCGTATTATTTGCAGCAGAACGATATCGTTTATGTGGAACCCAACTCAATGAAAGCACGGCAGGCGACCGTCAACGGCAATAACGTCCGCTCAGCCTCTTTCTGGATGTCATTGGCCTCGTTGCTGACGACCATTACCGTGTTGATTGTAAAATAATATAGAATCAGATATGATGACCGTAAATCAAAAGAATATAAAACCGGGGCAGCAGGATGATTTCCTGCGAATACAGGACCTGTTATACCTGTGCCTCGCAAGATGGAAGTGGTTCGTCTTGTCTTTAGCGGTAACGATCGGTGCCGCTACTGCCTATCTGTTACGCACTCCTGCCGTATATACACGTACCGCTTCGGTATTGATCAAAGAGGATTCCAAAGGCAAGTCGGTCTCCTCGGATTTGGAATCCTTCTCGGAGTTCGGGCTGTTTCAATCCGGTACAAATGTGAATAACGAACTCATCACCTTTCGATCACCGTCTTTAATGACCGAAGTGGTTAAACGGTTGCGTCTGGATATGAATTACTTCGTTCGGGGAAAATTCCACCGTCAGGTAGCCTATGGACTGACATTACCGGTGGATGTAACGATAAATGACTTGCCTGAGAATGAATCAGCCGGTTTTACGTTGGAAATACAGCCGGACGGTACGTTATACCTATCCGACTTTATACGTAACGGGACAGATCTTGAAGAAAAGGACGTAAAGGGAAGCTTGCTCGACTCCATCACTACGCCATTGGGAAAAATCATTATCCATACAACACCCAATTACGTGAAAGGCGAGGCATATACATTATATGTAGGCAAATCCAGTCTGTATAACGCCGTCAACTCCTGCTCGTCCAATCTGTCCGTTTCATTGAACAGCGAGAAAGCGTCAGTCATAGACTTGTCATTCAAGGATAACTCCACACAGCGGGCAGAAGATGTATTGAGCATGTTGATTTCCGTTTATAACGAGAATTGGGTGAAGGACAAAAACCAGATCGCTGTCAGCACCTCAATGTTCATCAACGAGCGTCTGGGCGTAATCGAACGGGAACTGGGAAATGTGGACGAGGATATCTCCTCTTACAAGTCAGAACATCTGTTGCCCGACGTGCAGGCGGCATCGAGTATGTATATGGCTCAAAGCAGTGCGGCCAACGCGCAGATCCTGTCCCTGAACAACCAGCTTTATATGACCCGTTACATCCGGAACTATTTAGCCAACGATGCCAACCGTACCCAACTGCTTCCGGCCAACTCCGGCATTGAAAGCGCCAATATTGAATCGCAGATTGCCGAATACAACAAGCAACTGTTGCAGCGCAACAGTCTGGTTGCGAACAGCAGCACGGAAAATCCGCTGGTCGTGGATATGGATCAGGCTCTGGCATCCATGCGTGGGGCGATAATCAGATCTATCGACAATCAGATAGTGACCTTGAATTCGCAGATAAAAAGTTTGCGGCAGACGGAGCAACAGACGACATCACGTATAGCGGCCAACCCAACACAGGCCAAGTACCTGCTTTCGGTGGAGCGCCAACAGAAGGTAAAGGAAGCTCTTTACCTATTCCTGTTGCAAAAGCGTGAAGAGAACGAACTCTCACAGGCGTTCACGGCTTATAATACCCGCATTGTTACCCCGCCACACGGCAGCATGTTGCCGACATCCCCTGTGCATAAAAATATCTTTATGGTCGCATTCGCTCTGGGGCTGCTCATTCCGATAGTCATTATCTTCATGCGCGAGAATATGAATACCCGTGTACGGGGAAGGAAAGACCTGGAAAACCTGACTATACCGTTCATCGGTGAAATTCCGCTGTTCACAAGAAAGAAAAAAGGGATATTAGGAAAGAAACCGCAGGAAGTCAAGGCCGTTATCGTCAAGGAGGGCAACCGTGACATCATCAACGAGGCATTCCGCGTATTGCGTACCAACCTGGAATTTATGACCGGCAAGGACAAGACTTCGAATGTCATCATCATGACCTCATTCAATCCGGGCAGCGGCAAATCGTTTCTGACCATGAACATCGCCGTGAGCCTTGCCATCAAAGGAAAAAAAGTGCTGGTAATCGACGGAGACCTGCGCCACGCCTCTGCATCATCCTATATCGACTCTCCTGACAAGGGATTGAGCGACTATCTGGGAGGTCGTATCGATAATCTGGATGAGATCATCGTACCCGATCCGAAACATAAATCTATGGATATACTACCCGTGGGAACGATTCCTCCTAACCCAACGGAATTATTGTTCGACGAGCGGTTAAAGCAGACAATCGATACTGTAAGGGAGCAATATGACTATGTGCTGATCGACTGTCCGCCCGTTGAACTGGTGGCCGACACGCAAATTATTGAGAAACTGGCCGACCGTACCGTTTTCGTAGTTCGTGCAGGATTACTTGAACGGAGTATGCTTGCTGAATTGGAGAAAATCTACGAGGAGAAAAAATACAAGAACATGTCCCTGATCTTGAACGGGACCGAGGGAAGTGGCGGTCGCTATGGATACCGTTATGGCTATCGATATGGTTATCACTACGGTTACGGCTCAGGATACCACTAAGGTTCCGACGGAAAACAGGGTGGGGATAAATGGATGATTATTAATTAAAAAAAATAAAATGTTTTATATAAAAATACTCGTATCATTGTGTGGCCATTCAGGAAACGTATATCGCTGAAAGATAGCGGTATATT
This sequence comes from Bacteroides xylanisolvens, assembly GCF_018289135.1. Lineage (NCBI taxonomy): Bacteria > Pseudomonadati > Bacteroidota > Bacteroidia > Bacteroidales > Bacteroidaceae > Bacteroides > Bacteroides xylanisolvens. The sequence goes on along the minus strand of NZ_CP072219.1, from coordinate 20,111 downwards.
CAAGAATTTTACCGACTGTCACTCGCACATTCTGCCGGGTGTGGACGACGGTGTGCAGACGATGGAAGAAGCATTGGAAATACTGCGCCTGTATGAAGAGTTGGGCATAAAATCCGTATGGCTTACACCGCATATCATGGAAGATATGCCCAACACCACACTGCACCTCCGGGAGCGTTACGCTGAACTTCAAGCCACCTATAGCGGTCCGATAAAACTGCATCTGGCCTCAGAGAACATGCTTGACAACCTCTTCGAGGAACGGTTGGAAAAGAACGATCTGCTGCCCTTGGGTGAAAGCGGTGACCATCTACTGGTGGAAACCTCCTACTTTAACCCTCCGATGGGATTGAACAACATTCTGCTCCGCATCAAGGCTAAAGGCTATTATCCCATTCTTGCCCATCCGGAACGGTATGTTTATATGGGTGAGTCGGATTATCAACAATTAAAAGACATGGGAGTGAAGTTTCAGTTCAATCTTCCGTCAATAGCGGGTATGTATGGCAACCGGATTAAGAAAAAAGCCATGCTGCTATTAAAAGAAAAGGCTATTACTCATATAGGAACGGACATTCACAATTACAATATATTTCAAAAGTTCATTTGTACGAGTATTACAAAAAATATACAAAACTGTTTAATTGATAGTCAGACTGTTATAGTTTAAATAGATTATAATTATCGGTTATTAAGACCTGTAGATTCTGTTTAACTTTTTCTCTCTAGGTGGATTTGCATAAAATACATACAAAAAAATCCAACAGGCTGGAATTCAATGGAAATTGTAACAATCGACTTGGAGCAGATACACACAATCTCTCTTTTATCCAAACCAGTCTTAAAATAAATCATTACACCCCTATCAAGCAATAGGCTTGCAACTTCAACATAAAACAACAATCCATATGTCATTAACAAAAGTTTTAGTTACTGGTGGAGCGGGATTCATCGGCTCCAATTTATGTGAGTATTTATTGGCTCACGACTATGATGTAATCTGTTTGGATAATTTTTCCACAGGTAAACCTGAAAACATTTTTCCATTTCTACAACGATATCCGAATAAGTTTAAACTTATCGTAGGAGATATACGGAATCTGAACGATTGTAAGAAAGCTGTAGAAAATGTAGATTACGTTATGCATGAAGGAGCATTAGGCTCAGTTCCACGTTCTATCAAAGATCCTATAACTACAAATGAAACTAATATATCGGGATTCTTAAATATGCTGACAGCCGCTCGCGATGCCAATGTAAAGCGTTTTATATATGCAGCAAGTTCTTCTACATATGGAGACAGTCAGTCTCTTCCCAAAGTAGAAGATGTGATTGGTAAACCGCTTTCGCCTTATGCCATAACAAAGTATGTAAACGAGCTTTACGCCGATGTGTTTGCCAAAACCTATGGAATGGAATGTATCGGCTTACGATATTTCAATGTTTTCGGTCGTCGTCAAGATCCATTCGGGGCATATGCTGCGGTGATTCCTTTGTTCGTTAAGAAATTCATGGCTCATGAGAGTCCTGTCATTAACGGAGATGGTGAATATAGCCGCGATTTTACTTATATAGACAATGTGATTCAAATGAACATGCTGGCTATGACCACGACAAATCCGAATGCAACCAACCAAGTATACAATACTGCTTTCGGAGAACGCACCACATTAAACCAGTTGGTCGGTTACTTGAAAGAATTTTTGAGTGAATTTGACCCCGAAATTGCCAACGTGAAAATAATTCATGGTCCCAACCGCTTGGGGGATATTCCCCATTCCTTGGCATGTATTGATAAAGCAAAATCCCTTTTAGGTTACAATCCTCAATACAGTATGCGTGACGGTTTGAAAGAGGCTGTCAAATGGTATTGGAAGAATATTTAAAGTAATAATAACAGATGAAATTATGAATGAAACTAAAATTTGCGTAATTGGTCTTGGTTACGTAGGGCTCCCTTTGGCTCGTCTTTTCTCGACAAAGTATAAAACGATAGGTTTTGACATGAACCAAGCTCGTGTGACTGCTTTGATGGCAGGTCATGATGCGACACTCGAAGTGTCAGATGAACTACTCCAATCTGCCCTTGCCAATGGTTTTAAGTGTACTGCCAATATAGAGGAAATCCGTGATTACAATTTTTATGTAGTTGCCGTTCCCACTCCGGTAGACAAAAACAACAATCCGGATTTGACTCCGCTTTACGGTGCCAGCACAACTGTTGGTAAGGTAATCTCCAAAGGGGATATTGTGGTGTATGAATCTACTGTTTATCCAGGTGTTACAGAAGACGAATGTATCCCGGTTGTGGAAAAAGTGTCCGGATTGAAATTTAATGAAGATTTCTTTGCTGGCTATAGCCCTGAACGTATAAATCCGGGAGATAAACTTCATACAGTAGAAAAAATCAAAAAGGTTACTTCCGGTTCTACGCCTGAAATAGGTAAGAAAGTAAATGAGGTATATGCTTCTGTAATTACCGCCGGTACACATCTCGCTCCTACGATGAAAGTAGCGGAAGCAGCCAAAGTAATAGAAAACTCACAGCGTGATATCAATATCGCATTTGTGAATGAGCTATCCAAGATATTTACTAAAATGGGCATTGATACACAGGATGTACTGGAAGCAGCTTCTACCAAATGGAATTTCCTGCCATTTAAGCCTGGGCTGGTTGGAGGCCATTGCATTGGAGTTGATCCGTATTATTTGGCTCAATGTGCACAACGTCACGGTTATAATCCTGAGATAATCTTAGCCGGTCGCCGAATGAACGACGGTATGGGGGAATATGTGGCCAACCAAGTTGCGAAATTGATGCTGAAGAAAGGAATACAGGTGCTCAACTCTCATATCCTCATATTAGGGTTTACTTTTAAAGAAAACTGTCCTGATGTGCGGAACACAAAGGTTATAGATATTTACAATGCTTTGCGAGAGTATAACGTACATATCACCGTATATGATCCTTGGGCCAATCCTGATATAGTTATGCGAGAATATGGAATCTCGGTAACGAACCAACATCCTTTGGATAAGAAATTCGATGCGGCAATTATAGCTGTAGCACACGAACAGTTTATAGGCTTTGATGTAAAAACGTTACTAAATGCTCAACACGTCATATTCGATGTTAAAGCTATCTTTGAAAAAAACGTTGTAGATGGTAGACTCTAATCGGATTGTCTCCTTTGACATATTGAAAGGGGGAGGAATTTTATTGGTCATCCTTGGTCATATACAAATCCCTTACATGTTGAAAACCGTTATTTACAGTTTTCACATGCCCCTTTTCTTTTTTGTGTCAGGCTGTTTCTTTCGTCCAATCAGTTTGAGAGAGTTTTTTGCAAAAAAGACCAGACAATTACTGATTCCTTGGGCCTTTTTTGCCTTTTTGTTGTTCGCATATTTGTTCGTTTTGAAACTTAACGAAACTCATAATTGGGCAAAAGCGATCTCGCTCCCTGTAACGAGTATGTTTGATGGTTTTCTCGGTGATGAAAACTCTTTTATTTTATTTCATGTAATTTGGTTTTTAATTTGTTTGTTCGAGGTTTCATTCGTTTATTTATTGATACATAAAATCACCCCTACAATAAAGCATTAACAATCAGCGCATTATGTATATTATTATATGGAGTAGGATATTGGTTAAATGCTAATAACATTGATTTGCCATATTTTATTGACACAACAATGTCTACCTTGATTTATTACCATCTTGGTTTTTGCTTCATGCGGAACAAATGGTACGGCATGAAGGTTTCACCGATATACTCATTATTCTTGCTTATTATCGCCATTGTTTTCATCGTTCTATTTCCCTCTTACGTTGACTTAAAATCAAACAATTTTCCATTGCATCTATTGTTGCTTTCAATGGTTTTTATTATGAATTTTTATTGGTTTATCAATTCATATTTTAATTCGAGAAAGCTGAAACTTATTCCATTGGATAAAATATTGATTTGGTGTGGAATTAACAGTTTGGCATTATTGGGGCTACATATATTATTTGTAGATACATTCTGGATCGTGCGCAATAAGTTACATCTTGTAAACTACAGTTGGACCATATTGGAATTTGCACTCATTGTTGCAATATGCTATTTTGCGACAACCTTAATAAAAAGATACATTCCGTCTGTATTAGGAAGATCATAAGCTTGCTATGAATAAGACATCGTCCGTAAATAATAAAAAAATATTCAAGAATACAGTGGCACTTTATGCACGTATGTTGCTGTCCATGATTGTATCACTATATACATCACGGATCGTGTTAAATGCACTTGGTGTAGATGATTATGGCATTTATGGACTTGTCGGCGGTATTGTTGTCCTATTTAGCTTTTTGAATGTAACGATGAGTGGAGCGACTTCACGCTTTCTTACAGTCGAACTTGCCAAAAATGACCCTCGACAACTCCAACAAACATTCAATACAGCCTTTATATTACATATAGGAATTGCAATTATAGTCTTGTTTTTGGCTGAAACGGTCGGACTTTGGCTGTTATTCGAAAAATTGAACATTCCAGATGAGAGAATGAGTGCAGCTGTTTGGGTGTATCAATTTTCAATAATTTCCTCAATGGTCAGCATCACTCAAGTTCCATACAATGCGACTCTTATTTCGCACGAAAAAATGGACGTGTATGCTATTGTGGAAATTGTTGGATCACTGTTGAAGTTGCTGATCGCTACACTTCTACTTATTACAGTATGTGATAAGCTCATTTTATATGGAGGACTTATGCTCTTATCTTCATTCTTGATTGCAATGACATATCGCATTTATTGCATTAGGCATTATGACGAATGCCGGATTAATTGGGAATGGAATAAGGTTATCGGCCGTTCTCTGTTTAGCTTTTCAGGATGGAATCTTTATTCCAATATTTGCTTTACTACTCGTCAACAGGGAACAAATATGTTGCTTAATATATTTGGCAGTACAGCTGTTAATGCCGCAGCCGGATTGGCAACAACTGTGCAACTGATGATTGAACAAGTATCAACCAATTTGGTAATGGCTTCGAGGCCGCAAATTATAAAGCAATACGCATTGACCGATTTCAATGCCATGATACAATTACTAAAGCAAACTACTTGTTTGGCAAATGTGTTATATCTGTTGGTTGCTATTCCTTTTATCTCTGAAATACATTATGTAATGAATTTATGGCTCGTGGAAGTTCCTCCATATACAATTGAATTCTGTATTTTATTGATAGTCTCAAGCTTCATATCATTGAATAATAATATTATATATATTGGAATACAAGCTGTCGGACGTTTGAAATTTTATTCATTTATGGCGGGGACAGTATCATTATCAGTCATTCCGATACTTTGGTTATTGTTTAGTAAAGGTATCGGCTTGACTTGGGCTTTTGGATTGCCTATAGTGAGCACATTATTGATTTATATCGTTTGCTCATATACACTCCATCATTATGTTGAAGATTTCAAACCGATACGTTTTTTCTTCACAACGATGGTAGTGAATCTTTTCATAAGTATTCCTTCTTTTACCGCAATCCTACTCATACAACATATCTTGGTTGAGTCCTTTACAAGAGTGATTATCGTGGCTCTTAGTTCTTCAATAATATTGGTTGTTCTGTCCTATTATGTGCTATTAGACAAAGAAAATAAGAAAAAAGTAAAAGCATTGATTTTAAACAAATTAAAACGATGAATAAAAACATACTTATAATTACTCCTTTTTTTCCGCCACAGACTCATGCTGCGGTATTTAGGGCATTTAAACTTGTAAAATATCTTAAACGTACAGGTTGGAATCCGATAGTACTGACGGTTAATCGTAATTATCTATATTTAGAAGATCCTGATTTGTTGGACGAAGTCCAAGACGTGCCTATTTATCAAGCCAATTATATAGAACCGACATTGCGCGGCCTTAGAATGTTGCTTGGAGGAGAAGATACTTCACTCAAAGCCATTACAGCCAAAGCAAAAACTATTGGTGCACAGTCAAAAAGCACGGATACAGTCACCTCTAACAAGCAATCTTTATTCGGTAAGTTTTATAAATATATACTAGACCGATGGATTCAAGTTCCCGACCGCTTTAGATTCTGGGAAAGAAGTGCCGTGAGGATGGGACGAAAAATAATTAAAGAACATGATATATCTATCATATATACCACTTGCCTGCCTTTTACCTCAAATAGAATCGGTATGCGACTTAAACATCTAACCGGAGTAAAATGGGTTGCTGATTTCAGGGATCCTACCACATACGCTAAGCGAATGTATTCTGATTATTTTCCTGTTTTTGCCAAGCAAAAGAAAATTGAACAAGATACTTTTAAATACGCTGATGCTATTACTGGTCTGTCGGGAGCATACCTGAATATATTTAATGATTTATATGAGGGACGATACTCAAATAAATCATATTTTATTCCAACTGGAGTAGATGATGATTATTTGCCTTCTTTTCAAAATAGAGAAAAAGAGAATTATATAATATTCGTGGGTGAATACCTCCATGAATATAAAGATAATTTCTTGAAAATATTTGCCGAAGCTGTCAATTCTAAGGAATTAAAAGGCAAGGGTTGCACCCTTAAAATTGTGGGTAATAAGAATATCAATCAAAAACAAACGGAAGAATTTGTCAATGATTTGGGAATCTGTAACAACGTGGAATATATCAATCATGTACCGCAGCGTAAATTGTATGAATTGATAGTTAATGCAAAAGCAGCAGTACTTATTCCCGGACACACGGCTTTATGGTGGACTAATTTCGCAAAAATGGTCGATTATATCGCATTACAAGTGCCTGTATTAGCAATGGTGCCCATGACTAGCGAAGCACGAACCGAATTGATAAAAGCAGGCATAGGTATTTTTATAGATACTCCTCAGCAAGGTGTTACTGTCATCAAACAAGTATTTAGCGAAAAATTTCCAATGACGGCAAACAAAGAATATTGCCGCCGTTACTTGGCATCGCAACAAACAAAATCTTTCATTGATATTTTCCAAAAAATACAATAGAGATGCATATAGCGTTTTTAACTACAGAATATCCGATATTGGGTATGAAATGTGGCGGAATCGGAATTTTTATCAAACATTTGTCTCATCTTATCGTTAAGAGTGAGACTGGTGTGAAGGTATCAGTTGTGTATTGGGGCAATAAGTTTACAGAAACTGTGTGGGACGATGGTATATCTGTGATACCTATAAACCAGCCTCATAAGTCTCCATTTTCTTCTTTTATCAATAGAAGGTATCTAAATAAAAAGTTAAATCTATTAGTGGCAAAGATTGGCATCGACCTCGTTGAATCTATCGACTGGGAGGGACCTTTGGCTTTTTGTAGTTTATCTGTACCAGTAGTTACAAGATTACATGGTTCAAATGTGTATTTCGATCATTTGTCTGGAAACAAAACTCCATGGAACGTACGGCTTATGGAATATAATGCTTTGCGTAATTCTGATGCCTATATAGGAGTTAGCCGACAGGCTCTCGACCTGACGGATAAATTATTCAGTCTGTCTTCGAATAAGAGAAAATGTGTAATATATAATCCTGTGGATATAAACATGCCCCCTCTTTCATCTAGTGACATGAACAAAAATACAATAACGATACTTTATTGGGGGACAATTGTTGAGAAAAAGGGGGTACTTGATTTGCCTCTTATTTTCAACAGGATATGCGAGCAAAACGACAATGTCAAACTCATTCTCATCGGACAGGATGCAGTAGTGAATGGTTCTTCGACATGGGAAAAATGCAAATCTCTCTTTTCAAAGCAATCGATCGGTTGTGTATCGTATTTAGGTCGCTTACCTTATGACAAGACTATGTCATACGCTAACAGTGCCGATATTTGCATATTTCCAAGCCATGCAGAAACTTTCGGTTTGGTCTTACTGGAGGCAATGTTACTGCGGAAGGCAATTGTTTGTTCCGATATCGATTGTTTTCAAGAGATTATAGGAGACAGTAACTGTGTTTGCAAATGCAGGGTGAAACGTATCGATGAATTTGCAGAGGCTTTGCAACGGCTAATCTCGAATCCCATTTATAGGTGTGAACAAGCCGACAGGGCTTATCTAAATGCAACTGCTAGATTCAACACCAACGAGATAGTGGCACAAAACATCGAATTTTACAATCGAGTTATAAGAGATAGCTCCAAACATCATGTAGAAGAATCCTAACTCAACTGCTTTATTAGAAAATTTAAACGGACTTTTTATTTATAAAATCACATATTCATACGAAGGGGAGTTAAGGCTTTTTTTGTATTGCCATCTTGAAGAAAGTCAAACATTTCAGTACAACTACGTAAAATATAGAAATGCTTCATTATAGTGAAATTTCTGATAGAGTATAATTCCTAAACGAAGTGATTAATTTCTTAACTCTTGATTCATATTATTCATAAACGCCTTATGCAAAAAGGGATAAGCATTATTTTGCCCACACTTAATCGGGCTGATTATCTGGCAAGTACAGTTGATTGCTTAATAGAGCAAGATTTTGGGGAGCCGTATGAAATAATTATTGTAGACCAATCGGCAGCCATTGACAGTACTATGTATAGTCGTGCAAAAGATAGTGATACATTGATTAAGTACTATCATGTGACTGAATTTAGAGGGCTACCTGAAGCTCGTAATTTCGGTGTGCAACACACACAATACGCCTACATCCTATTTCTAGATGATGATATCGAGTGTGACTGCAACCTGCTCAAAGAGCATTACAAGTTCTTGTCACAACCTGATATCGCAGTAGTGGCAGGGGGAATTACAGAAAAATATAAGAATAATCCCAAATCGAAAAATGTAGGCAAGTTCCATTTCTATACGGCAACTCCAGAACGGGGATTCCACATTAATCATAAAGAATATGTAGATCATGGCGGAGGTGGAAATTATAGCATAAAAAAAGACATATTTTTAGAAGTTGGTGGTGTTGATGAATATTTGAATTATGGAGCTGCTCTATATGAAGAAACCGAAATATGTTTACGAGTAAAGGAACTTGGATACAAAGTTTTTTTTAATTATGATGCTCATGTATGGCACTTGGCTGCTGATACAGGCGGTTGCAGGGTTCTGGATATCAATCGCTATATTGCTTCATTAGTACATAACCGGGCTTTATTGATTAGCCGTCATCTCAAATGGTATCATAGGCCGACTGCTTACATCTATTTGTTGCGTCTTGTTGCATCATACGCTTTTACTTACCGCAATCCCGGACTGTTTAGACTTTTTGCAAAAACTTATAAAGAAGGTTATAAAAAAGGAAAACTAACTCCTAAATATACTCATTATGCAAACATCTAACAAACACATTTTTATTGTAACCTATGATTATCCACCAAGTAATGGTGGTATTGCAAGGCTTTGTTTTGAACTGAAAAAATATTTAGAGAAAAAAGGACTGAATGTTACAGTCATTTGTCCCCAAAGTACTTCTACCGATGCAGAGGAGGATAATAATGTGGTGAGATTGCATGGAAGAAGAGGAATATTGGAGTTGCGTACATTGAAGTATTTACGCAAAAAAACTGTTCCCGGTGATATTGTAATTACCGGGAATTATCATCCAGAGGGAATGCTGTCTCTATTGTCAAACAGAGAAACCTATATATTGGCACATGGAGCCGAATATCTTGCCGGAAAGAGTTTTTTCCGACGCTGTATTTGGCCTACTTATCGACGTTTTATACTAAGAAACGCCTCTTGCGTGATTGCTAACAGTCATTATACAGAGACATTAGTAAAACATTGTTCTCCAAATGCTAAAACAATCGCTATTCCGTTAGCGGTTGATGCAATTCATTTTCGCCCTACTTGTGAAAAATATAAGGATGGCTTGCTACACCTCTGTTCTATTTCTCGATTGGAAAAATTTAAAGGACATGATTTTATTATCCGGACGATAGCTTCTTTACCGGCAAAGTATAAGCAACAAGTGCGATTGCATCTCGGAGGTAAAGGAAAATATAAGAGTGCACTTGAGCGGATGGTTACCGATTTAGGATTGTCAGATATTGTATCATTTGAAGGTTTCATTGATGATAATAAACTTTGCGATTTCTATTCAGCCTCGCATATATTCATTCTCTGTACACGTGAAGAAGCGGATAATAGGAATGTAGAAGGATACGGGCTTGTTTTTGCCGAAGCGCAAGCTTGTGGAACCGCCGTTATAGGTACTCGTACAGGTGGCATTCCCGATGCTGTCGAGGAGAATAATGGCGGTTGGTTGATACATCAGGACGCCCACGAAGAATTGGAGAATTTACTCATTAAGTTAATCGACGATAAATCTCTTGCTATAAATGAAGGTCGTAATGCACGTCGGCGCATAGAAGCTAAAATTACGTGGGAACATTATGTGGACCAAATTTGTGATGTCATTTTATGAGTATTAGTCTATATATAGCCTTATATTACAACTTGTTGCTGCTATTAGTTGTTTACATCGCTATTCAACCGGTCAGGGCAGAAACAGTAAGACAGCCTTATATCAACAACCAGATATTTAGCCTTGCTTTACTCTTGATTGTATATGTTCATGTAACTTTCCGACCGACCGATTATCACTACTTTGGAGATACTTCAGCTTATGCCATGGCTTTCCAAAAGAAAGCCTTCTATGGTACGGTTGCTATAAGAGATAGAGATATTGGTTTTGAGTATCTTACCTATTGGCTTTCACAACTCGTCAATTTAAAAGGGTATTGGTTTGTTCTTTGCTCATTATATATATTGCCTGTTTTCTTTGCTTTAAAGAAACGATTCAAACAACAATATGCTGTAGCACTAGTGTTGTTCGTTTGTTCTTTGAGTTTTTGGGGATACGGAGTAAATGGACTGCGTAACGGAATAGCTACATCGTTAGTTATCTTCTCTTTTCTTGTTCCAAACAACGATATTAAACGAATTCCTGTTTGGATTATAGCATGTCTTTTCCATCAATCCGTCATGTTGCCAATTGGCTGTTTCTTGCTGACCCGACTTTCAAATAATCCCAAACACTACTTATACTTATGGGGAACGTTTTTCCTGCTTATGCTTGTTGCACGTGATTCTTTCTCCACTTTGTTGACAAACATTCCTTGGTTTGAACAGGATAAAAGGATGTCTGAATATTTGAATATGTCTTATAAAGGCATGGAGCAAATGTTCTCTAATATTGGATTTCGCTGGGACTTCATTATTTATAGTTTGATACCCATTATCGCAGGAGTGAAATATATCTATACATATTGCTACGAAGACAAATTGTTTATCCGTTTATTTAATACTTATATAGCAAGTAATGCGTTCTGGCTATTGACCATTCATGTACCGTATAATAACAGATTTGCTTATCTATCTTGGTTTCTTTATCCTATAGTATTGATATATCCCTTGCTAAAAGATAACTTAATAAATAACCAGGGAGAACGAATAAAATGGATTATTCTATGTTATTATATGTTCACTTATGTAATGTGGATAAAATAAAATACAAAACAATAGAAAAAGATTTTTATGAAAGATTTAGTTACTGTATTTACACCGGTATATAATAGGAAGAATTTAATTGGAAATCTATATCAGAGTTTGTTGTCTCAAACCTATAAAAATTTTGAATGGATTATTGTTGACGATGGGAGCACTGATGATATTGATGAAATTATAAAATCTTATCAAAATGAAGATCGTATATTAATTCGTTTCATCAAACAAGAGAATGGTGGAAAACATAGAGCAATCAACAATGGCGTATTACATGCAAAAGGAGAATTATTTTATATTGTAGATAGTGATGACTATTTAACAAAAGACTCTATAGAACGAATAGTTTTTCATTATCAATATATAAAGAATAATGATAAATTTGCTGGAGTTTGTGGTATGAAATGCTTTCCAGATGGTTCTCGTATAGGGAAAGAGGTTACATGGAAAATTTTAAAAGATTCTTGGATTAACTATTGGATTATAAAAAATATAAAAGGGGATGTTGCGTTTGTTTTTAAAACATCAGTCCTGAGAAATTATTTATTTGACGATATACCCGGAGAAAAATTTTGTGCAGAAAGTTTGGTTCTAAACCGTATTGGAAAAAATTACCTTATGTTATTTTTTAATGAAAAAATATACATCGCAGAGTATTTATCAGACGGTTTATCTGTTTCATCAATCAAAAACAGAATGAATTCACCTAATTATGCCATGAGAATTTATTCAGAAATGGCATCACTAGATATTCCATATTTAAAAAAAATAAAAGCTCATATAAATTACTGGCGTTTTGCTCCTTGCTCTAAATTGAAAATGAAAAATAAAATAAAACAAATAGGAATTTCTAGTTATATTATTTTTATGCCTATTGGCTATTTGTTTCATATGAAAGATAAAAAAAACAATTATATAGATATTAGACATGTCGGATCTAAGCGGTAGAACTTTATTTAAACGGATTAAACCATTAATTAAGGTATTCGTTATAGTAGATTCATATCTTCCTAGGAAACTTAATAATTTTTTATTTGTAAGTTTAAGAGGTATTGGAGGAAAAGTTGGTATTGTGATTAGATACATATTGGTGAAAAATCTAGCAAAAAAATGCGGTGATAATGTTGTAATTAAAGAAAATGTATATATATCTAACATAGAGAAACTAGAACTGGGAGATAATATCAGTATTCATCCGATGTGTTATTTTGAATGTAGCGGAGGATTGATGATCGGAAATAATGTGTCTATTGCCCATTCAAGTTCAATACTAACAAGTACTCACACTTATTCTGATTTTAATTTACCTATTAAATATAATGAAATCCTAAAAAAAACGGTAGTTATCCATGATGATGTATGGATTGGTTGTGGAGTGAGGATTTTATGTGGAGTTCACATTGATACAAGATGTATAATAGGCGCAAATAGTTTGGTTAATAAAAGTGTTGACTCATTCTCTATTTATGGGGGAGTTCCTGCAAAAAAAATAAAATCTTTTCAATGAAAAAAAAGAAATTATTCAAAATAACAAATTCAGCTTATTTTCAAGTCCGGCAACTTCAAGGTCAATTGAATTATTTTTCCGCATATTTCGATGTCATTGCCGTTGCCCCTAAAGGAGAAGGTTGGGAGGAATTACAGAAGCAACAGGCACGTTGTATTCCGGTAAAAATGTCAAGAGCCATAAATCCGATTTTCGATTTAATAACTCTTTTCCAATTGGTAAAACTTTTTATCAAAGAGAAGCCGACTATTGTTCACTCGCACACCCCCAAAGCTGGTCTTTTGGGTATGTTAGCAGCATGGATAGCACGTGTGCCGATCCGTATGCACACGGTAACAGGCTTCCCATTGACGACGGCTACGGGCATAAAAAAACAAATTCTTCGTTTTACGGAACGGTTAACTTACGCTTGTGCCACAAATGTATATCCCAATTCACAAAAGATGTGTGATATTATTTGTTCAATGGGGATCGGCAATCCTAAAAAAATGCTTGTTATCGGTAATGGTGGTTCAAATGGAATTGATACGGCATTCTATTCGCGAAATGCTACACAAGATATTAAGATTTCAACTTTCGATTTCACGTTTGGTTTTGTAGGTCGTATATTTTATGAGAAAGGAATCAATGAATTAGTAGCTTCTTTTATTCGATTACAGAAAGATTATCCTAACATAGGATTACGTTTAATCGGCTTTATGGAAGAAAACCTTTATCCGGTTGATGATTGGGTAAAACAAGAGATTAGCACAAATTCTCACATTGAGTTTGTCGGCTTTCAACAAGATGTTCGTCCCTATCTAATGGGGTGTGAGGCTTTTGTTTTTCCCTCCTATCGTGAAGGTTTCCCTAATGTTGTCATGCAAGCTGGGGCCTTGGAATTACCACAAATCGTTACAGATATCAATGGTTGTAATGAAATAATTGTTCAAAACAAAAATGGAATAATTGTTCCACCACAAGACGAACACGCATTGTATAAAGCCATGAAATATTTTTTGGATAATCCTAATGAGGTAAAAAGAATGGCAAAGAATGCAAGGGCAATGATTACATCACGTTACGAACGCAATAAATTTTGGAAATTGATGCTTGAAGAATACTATCGGCAAATTAAAAATCGAATTAAATAACATCTATGCAAATCATACTGTTATCCGGCGGTTCTGGTAAACGCCTATGGCCGCTTTCCAATAATACACGGTCAAAACAATTTATCAAACTGTTGACTGCGCCCGATGGCTCGAAAGAGTCGATGGTGCAGCGGGTGGTACGGCAATTACGAGAAACCGGCATCTGTGATTCGATTACTGTGGCAACAAGCCAGTCACAACGGGATATCATCATCAACCAGCTTGGAGAAGAGATTCCTGTAGTTACGGAACCGGAGCGTCGCGATACATTCCCGGCTATCGCTCTCGCAAGCTCGTATTTGGCCTACAAACGAAAATGTTCCACCGATGAGATTATAATCGTCATGCCTTGCGACCCTTATACCGAAACAGGTTATTTTGAAACGATTCGCAGGATAGCGGATGCAGTGAAAAACAATGTAGCCGAACTAGTATTGATGGGAATTAACCCCACATATCCGTCAGCAAAATACGGATATGTAGTGCCAGTCAATGATGTACAGAACAAAGGAATATTTCAAGTATCACGCTTTACGGAAAAGCCAGATATGATAACTGCCGAGAAACTTATTTCAGAGGGTGCTTTCTGGAACGGAGGCGTATTCGCTTTTCGGTTGGGGTATATGACAGATATTGTAACCCGACACATCAAAACCGACACTTTTTCAGAAATTCGTTCTCGCTATGGGGAATTTCCGAAAATCAGTTTTGACTACGAAGTCGCTGAAAAAGCGCAGTCGGTAGCCGTCGTACCTTTTGCCGGAGAGTGGAAAGACCTTGGTACATGGAATACGTTGACTGATGAACTATCGGAACACACCATGGGCAATGTTGTCATGGATGAAGAATCCGAAAATACCCACGTCATCAACGAACTTGGACTGCCAATCATGTGCATTGGCACACGGAATCTAGTTATCGCAGCATCAAATGATGGAATCCTAATTTCGGACAAAGATAAAAGCGAGAACATCAAAACTTACGCTGACTGCCTACAACATCGGCCAATGTTCGAAGAACGTCGCTGGGGTGAATACAAAGTTGTCGATACCGCCGAGTTTTCCGACGGTTACAAATCACTTACCAAGCAACTGAAAATCAAATCCGGTAAGAGTATCAGCTATCAGGTACACCGCCATCGCGATGAAGTCTGGACGTTTATCGACGGCGAGGGAGAACTGGTACTCGATGATATCAGGTCGGTTATCAGCAGAGGCGATACGATTACAATCAAGAAAGGTGTTAAACATGCAGTCAGGGCTATCTCTGAATTGACGTTCATCGAGGTGCAGTCCGGAAATCTACTTG
The DNA here is from genome assembly GCF_018289135.1 of Bacteroides xylanisolvens. NCBI lineage: Bacteria > Pseudomonadati > Bacteroidota > Bacteroidia > Bacteroidales > Bacteroidaceae > Bacteroides > Bacteroides xylanisolvens. The sequence continues at coordinate 4,647 of NZ_CP072219.1, read as the reverse complement.
CAGAAGAAGACATTGAACAATTTGACTATAAATGGTAAAATCCTTCGTTAAAACCTCTGACAAAAGAATGAAGTTGGTTTACAAGAAAGTTATCGAACCTCAATTAGGCAACCTGATATCCATATTGAAAAAGAAATGATAATCTATAGCATTGATTATTATCAACAAGATCAAGATTGTACTCAATGTGGAAAACATTCGGAATGTATTTGCCGGTAAAATGATAAAATATCACTATCCATATGTAAGTAAGTATATATACCGGACACAGGATCTTGCGAAAGTAGCTTCGTTTTCAGATTCTAAACCGCAGAAACAGCATTACGCAAAAATTAATGGGTTGGAAAAACTTATTATAAATACTGGTAATGAACCTTTTCATTGATTTTTCTAATGAAAAAGACCATCCTTCAATACATGACCGATATCTATCAGGAAGATATTCCCAAACATATCCTTCAAGAAAACAAGATACGCCTGAATTCTTTTTTCCTGGAACAGGAATCCGTACAGAAGAAAGGGACTCAGTTTATATTCAGATATGCATTCTACTCCGTTGAGAAACCCCGAAAGATCACGAAGCAGCATCTATTGAAAGAATATGCAGGGGTGCCTTTGGAAAAAAGGAGCGTACAACCGGAACAAATACCCGATATGAAGCAATATAGTGATATAATACTGTATGGAGATGCCAGCTCTCCTGAAGCACAGCAACAGCTGGCGGAATACCTCCAACAACATAATTCATTAAAAGTCCAGTTGTCTTTTTTTGACAAGAGAAATGATTCCACTAGCAAGGATGAACAAGCCATCGCATATGCGGAACTACAGAAGGCGCTATTTTTTTGCCAAAGAAAAAAGATACCTCTCCTGTTCGTTTCCTTAAAAGGGATGATAGACGACATCCGTTTTCTCAATCTGCTGGAGGAGAGCCATGTCGATTTCAGATGTATCGATTTTCCATGGTTCTGCAAGGAGAATCTGCCTCTGATAAAGGCAGTTGTGCTATATGAAAAGTTGGAAATAAGAATAAATGTATAAGATATCAAGCTTACAGATTGGACTTCAATGTTGCAGCATTGAGGTTTATGAGAAACAATTCTAAATATATTTCTGTTTGGCGAAATCTTATTCTAAAAGGAACTCTAAATAAAAGAATCCACCTTCAGATATCTTTCTTCACTTATCCTCAAAGTATATAATCCAAACATAAATATCAGACCTATTTTCCCTATAACTGAGTAATAAAAAGATTATTCCCCAACACCGTAAACAAAGAAATAACAGAAGCACTTTAAAATGGTGTATCTAACTCACTTTTTTAAGGATAATATCCCTGTTACAGTTATCTGTAGCAGGTGATCCTTTCAAATTGGGCATTAGATGCACCCTTTTCCTTATTCCAACAAATGCGCCTCTTGTAACCTCACCAATTCCCAATACATCTTCAAAAACATCTCCAGATACACCTTCAGACTCGGGAAATAGACGAAAGACTTCCAGCAAAAGAAAGGCACATGAATGGCCGTTCATTCGGAACCTCCATTTCTGGATAGCGTTTCTTTGTCCATCCAAAATAATCTCTATCGGGACAGAACAATAAACAAAAGCATAAATATCAGGCAAAATTGTCCCGATAAAAGAATTATAACATGACTATTGAAGATGAAATCCTCCAATACCTGCACTATCATCCTCTATCAAACAGGGTTGAGATAACGCTTGGGATAACCAATCCTCCCAGTGGCAGGATTGTAAAAAGACTACTGGCCGATGCCGTAACCAAAGGAATGATAGAAGTACTCTAACAATAGTAGTGCCACTATTTTATAAGCAGCACTGCAATTGTTCCTTACCCCAGCAAATGCACCTCCTGTAACCTCACCAACCCCAAATACATCTTCAAGAACACCTCCTGATACACCTTCAGATCCGGGAAATAGACGAAAGACTTCCGGGCAAAAGAGAGGCACGTGAATGGCCGTTCATTCGGAACCTCCATTTCCGGATAGCGTTTCTTCGCCTGGTCAACCGCCATCTTGTTCAGTGAAGCCACGAAGTTAGCCTGGCGTATCGGATTCCATTTCGGGGTTTCAAGAATCACCATCCCATCTTTCCGCTCAGGAATAACCAAATATTCATCCTGCACGTTACGGACGTAATAGCACACAAAAGACAAGGCCTCATAGACATTATCCCCTACATGAATACCGATAACCCGTTCTTCAACCGGTGTACCGGCAAAGCATTCCGCAATCTGTTTCATGGCATACCCATGCAACAAGGCAGCATCAGAAGCCAACAGATAAGCCGGTGCGGTACGCTCTCCTCCCTTATCGATGGCAGCAAAGACAGAAGGACTCCAACAGAGATGGATGAGCTTTCCTTTTTCTTTCTCACGAAGGGAAGCGACACATAAACGGTTATCAAAGACCAAACGGGCTTCTTTCGTTTCCGGATGGAACTGGAACACGTTCCGTACCCTGTCCGGCTTATGGATATCCATCATCAGATAGCCCTGCCAACCGGACACGTGCTTTGTCTTCAAGACGGTTTCGCTTTCCTCCACATCGAAAAGATAAGACAAGAGCTTTTCTCGCTTACAACATACGAAGAGAGAAAGCTCGTCCTGTTCTTTCATCTGCTGCATATCCAAGGAAAGAACAAAAGCCAATTGCCAAGGAGTAAGCTCGGAAAAGCCATGTAATTCAATACAAGACAACGCATCCTTCTCCGGTGAGTAAACGACATATCCCCGGCCACCTATCTCATATCTCAACATGAAATCCCCCTGTTCAGTGGGATGATAATTCTGTAAAACGGTCTGATAATTCATAAAGCAAATATATTAAGTTAGTATTCATCATAATGAGAAATCGGGACCACTCTTGCGTTTCCGTTTCTTTTTGGACGGTATGAGATCATCCTCTTGCGACTTCTTCCCGCTGCCGGTAATGTCAAGTTCCGGAATGGCCATAACTCCCCCACCCTGCATATAGAAAGCCTCACGATCCACCCGCTCACGGAACTCCCCTACCCTATCGATATGTGGCGAGAGACCGACAGCCACACCATCGAAATGCTTCTGGATATTCTGATAAGTGAGCTTACGGGAAAGATCCGCACCTTTAAAGACATGAGCATTTTCCACGTTTTCCATATAAAAGGAAATCCCGTATGCGCCTTTGCTGTTTACATGTTCCGTCACACGGATCGATTCTTCCGCCAACCTTTTCTTAAAATCCTCATAGCCTAAAGAAGCGTTCAATGCCTTAAACACATGGTCATAGAGATAATGCTTCTGTTCATCGGCGCTCATGCCCCGGCCATCAAAACGAATATTACCAAAACGATATTTCTGAGGAAGTGAAACGTCCTTCAGGTAAAAGCCTGAATCCTTGATGCCATAGACATAATAGGATTTGTCCTTCTTGGTGACCAGACGCATATACAATCCTTCTTGTTCCAGGTTCCTTCGGAAATCGGATGTACTTTCGGAAAAAGAGTAGATGCGGTCAAGCTGTTGTAACAGTTCATCCTTGAACAAGGGGTTGAAAAAACCTCCTTTTTCCAGCAATGCGAAAAGGTTGTCATAGCTTTCATCCCCCAATAGGACACGCCATTCTTCATTGGCCAATTTTATTTCTTGCAAGGGTTTATTCAAAGACCGGTATGTATCGGATTGTTCCAGGACAGCCGATACCTTATCCTTGTAATTATAACTACGCATGGCTTTCTTCAAGGCCGCATCGAAATAATAGTTACGGTATTGCGCCTCTCCCAACGTGGTTCTCTTGCCTCCTTCCCTTTCCAAAGGCAACAGACCGTACTTCTGCTCCAGTTCCCTTGAGATCTTTTCGGAACGGCTGTAATTATTTCCGGAAGGAATGCTTTTGCCTTCTTCATCAATTGTGGTCAGCAGCACATGCACATGGCTGTGTGCCTTGTCGGTATTTAGGACAACGGCATAACAGGACTTTCCGTACCCCATCCTCTCGATATATTCCCCGGCAAGAGAAAGCCACTGTTCATCGGAAAGGCTTTCTCCCGGATAGAGGCTCAGAATAAATTCCGCATAAGGTAGTTTCACCCGGTCATTCAACTGGGAGATAAGTTTCATGTAGGCTGGCATGGCGGCCAGTTCGTCACCAGTGGAGGTGTAAAGCACTTTTCCGTTTCCTTCCTTGACCTTGGAAAGCTGGTATTCAATTTTCCGGCTCATGGACAGGTGGGATGAGAAAGAAGGTTGTATCTCGGCTATCATAACAATTTCCGGTTAATGGTTTCTACATCCGAAAGGTATTGGTTAATCCGATCCAATGAATACAATATATTTTCATCGGACGGAAGCGTATTGATATGTTTGGCAAGCTGGTTGATATTGGCTCCTATTTTACGAAGTTCATATATCATTTGCACATCGGTTTTCGATATGCTTCTGCCTTTCAAGGCAGACTCTCTGATAAAGGAAGAAAGGGATTTTCCCTCTTCCTTTGAACGTTGAAGAAGCTGTTCTTTCTCGGCTTCCGTCAAGCGGATCTTTATACTTATATCTCGATTCTCTTTCATATATACAGAGTATGTGAGTGTAACGAACATTGGTCGGCAGCTCGGCTGTCGCAAGGTTTTTTGTACCCACAAAAACAT
>NZ_CP072218.1:0-4148 GCF_018289135.1 Bacteroides xylanisolvens | reverse complement strand
TAAAACAAAAAAAGAGGGGTAAAACTCCCAAAGTGTGGGGACTAATTTACTTTTAAACTCCCAAAGTGTGGGGACTAAACTCCCAAAGTGTGGGGAAACACATGTTCTAATCCCTTTATTTATGGGCGTTTGCGAAGAAGTGATAGAGCATATTACAGACGATGCTTATAACAGACAAGGGGAATTTATAGAGCTAAGTGGTTGATTTACTGTCGGAAAAAGAAAAACGATAGGGAAAAAGAGCAAAGCAAAACCAACCAACGGGCGGTAGGATTGGAAACGGGTTTTTATGGCGTGTACACGTTTGTGTACAAAATGTTTGTATTTTATTGAAATATAGCTATCTTTGTGCTGAATTTAAAAGCAAACAGATATGGAAGCATTATCAGTAAGAGAATACCGTAACAACCTCGCAGCGTCTTTCACCAAAGCTGACAATGGCGAGCAGGTACTAATTCGCAGGAAAAACGAGATTTACGCTTTGGTAAAAGTTGGTCGTGAAGATTTGATGATAACCCCGGAGCTGCAAGCAAGGATTGACAAGGCAAGGGAAGAAATCAAATCCGGAAAGTGTGTTACCCTCAAAAGCAGTGAGGATATTGACGCTTATTTCGATAGTCTATGATGTACACAATTAGGGTTTCCGACGGGGTGGATAAGGTGATTGCCAAATGGAAGAAATCAAACCCCAATTTGTTCAAGAAGTATAAGAAAATCTACAAAGAATTGTTAGAGCACCCTAAGACTGGGCTTGGGCATCCCGAAGCGTTAAGGGGCGGTGGGGATATTACATGGTCTCGACACATTACCGCCCATGACCGGATAATCTATGACATTTACGAGGAAGTGGTAGAGGTCTACATCTTGGAGGTAGAGGGGCATTACAACGATAAATGATAAAACTGTTATGGTCGAATATTGTGTTTACTGGTTAGAGAACGGCGAGCCTATGCACGAGGTGTTCTCTTCTCTTGCCGCCGCCGAGATGTACTCATGTGCGATAAGAGGGAAAGAAAACATTGAATGGGTGGAGGTGTCCGAAGAAGAAACCATTGATTTGGACGAACTGGAAGACATGTTCCCGGATGACTTCTGCGGCGTGTAATCCCCTTGGGTAGAAATGGGGTAGAATTTGTTAGGCTGTGGGGGATTTTCTAACACGCCGGGGCTTTTTGCTGGGCGGTTGGCGTGGATGTATTCCCATGCGGCATGTGTATATATAGCAAGAAGTGTCCTTGTCGGACAATTCTTGCTTTTCTCGCTTTGCTCAAAAAGATTTTAAGATTACCTTTGTGGCATGGAACTAAGACGGAACGAAAAGATTACATTCCGGTGTACCGAACTTGAAAAGGACGCACTTGCGGAGCAGGCAGCCCGGTGCAGTCTAAGCGTATCGGAATACTGCCGGAGTTTGTCCCTTGGGGGGCGCCCAAGGGAGAGGTACACCGAGGAGGAACGGCAGCTTCTCCGGGACATAGCCCAGTTGAAAGGAACGCTCCAACGGCTGAACAACTACTTCGGTGGTCGCCAGTACCGGGAAGTGTTCGAGGAGAACCGGGCACTAATTACAGAGCTCAAAAAAATACTCTCACGATGATAGGGAAAGGGAAAAGCATATCACATGGTGTGGCGGCATTGGAGTACGACCTCGCCAAAGAGATAAACGGGCAGGCAGTAGCCACCGAGATAGCCCGGCATGAACTTTATGGGTGTACTGGTGCGGAAATGGTGCAGGAAATGAAACCGTATCACATTGATTTTCCGAACGTAAAAAACAACTGCCTACGTTTCGAGGTCAGCCCCTCGATAGAGGAAAGCGCCACCTTTACGGATGCGGACTGGGCGGAACTTGGTAACGACTTCATGCAGCGCATGGGGTTGGCGAACCACCAGTACATCATCATCCGGCACAGCGGTACGGAGAGCAAGAAAGAGCAAGCCCACCTGCACATACTGGCAAACCGGGTTTCCCTTTCCGGGGAACTGTACCGGGACAACTGGATAGGGAAAAAGGCAACGGAAGCCGCCAATGCCATAGCCAAGGAACGGAACTTTGTACAGTCGCAGGACATTGGCAAAGTCAACAAAGCGGAAATCAAGGAAGCCATGGACGGCGTATTGAAGAAGATGCAGGGCTTTGACTTTACCAAATTCAAGGAAGAACTTGGTAAGAGAGGTTTTAAAGTCCGGGAAGCCAGGGCAAGCACCGGGAAACTTAACGGCTACTATGTCACAGCCCGAAGCGGTACGGAGTATAAGGCAAGCGAGATAGGGAAAGGCTACACTCTCGCCCATATCGAGCGGACACAAAGCAAACTGAAGTGCAACTCAATGAACATATCTCATGGAAACAAACTCACACCCGGAAGCGGCAGCTTCCAACGTTAAGCAGGGACAGTACAGCCCCCGGAAAAGAAAAGATACAACGCCAAGGGTAAACCCGCAGCTTGCGGTAGAACTGGTGTATCAAGAACTAAAGCGTGTTGAAGTCTATACGAAGCGCATAGAGGACGCAACAGCCCGAAAGGTACAAATAGACGGGAAAAGCCTTGAAAGTGCCGAAAATCGCCTAAAAAACGTGTTGGCGGACTTTGAACGGCAGGGGTACAGAATGAAAAACGGCGGTTATGTGGACAAACGAATTTCGTTCTACTCAATCCTTTGTGCTGTTATCTCCCTATTGTTCGCTTGTTTCATGTGCTATCTTTGGACGGATGCAGCCAAAGACCGGGACAACTACAAGCAGTATTATGAATACTACCAAGAGCAGGCAAGGGAACAAAAGGGGAATAAATAAACATCTAACTTTACGAATTATGGGAACAACGGAACACGAAGAACCCCGGTTCTTCTTCATACTGAACAAGGGTGCGAAGTCCGGCGGCGAAATCACCCATGCCGTCCTAAACGGTAGTATCGTTTCGAAGCCGGCAGGCTGGGACGCCTTTCATGGGCTTGCACTGGCGAGAGAGAAACTAAGCAGCGAGGAAATACAACAGCAGATGAAAGAACTTGGTGTAGAAATGGAAATCGTTCCTCTGATTTGACAAGATTACCCGGAGTGTTTCAGCCGGGTAATCTTGTTACTTATCCTTGATTTTCCCTTTAAGGGCGTTTATAATCCACCCTTTCGGATTGTTCTTTTCTCGTGATTTTCCGTTTAGGAGAGCCAGTTCTCCGATAAGGTCGGTTATCTTTTCTTGTGCCGTTATGAATGTCTCTTTGTTCCGGTTTATCTCTTCCGATGTGAAGCCGCAGGAATAACGGAGGTACTCGTACACATGGCTGTCTATCTGATATCGTGCTGTAACCTTTGCTTGCAATTCTTTCCCTTCCAGTTCTTCATCTCTGAACTGTGGTTGATAGACCGGGTAGAACCTAAACCCGGTCACCTTGCTACGTTTGTTGTTTGGGTTTTCACGCACTTTCACGTAGTTGAAAGTGTATGGGCAGCTCTCATCAAGCGCAGCCTTTGCTGGTTTCAAAACTCTTTCCTCAAAATGATCTATTCTGTCTTTTCCGTTCTTGTCCTTGTATTTGTCCGCAGGTATGCCAAGACGGTCTTTCAAGTTTTCAAGGGATATATCCAAAGGGTACACCTGCCCACTCATTAACATGTAAAACCTAAGGGAATACCCAGTAGGTAGCGCAAGAGCCTTGTTTAACTCAAATTCTCTGTACCCCTTGGCGAACTTGGTAAACACATCCCAAAGGTCGTTAGACACACGAAAGGTTATAATGCCAGTGCGTTTTTTATATTTTGGGTTAGATATAAATCCGCACTTCCACCATTCCTCGTCATCTTCGTAAGTAAAAAAACGTCCTGCCAAAGAATCGAGTGCGGCTATGATTTCATTGTAATCACGTCCGGAAAAAATAACGTCAGATACATGCATTTGTGCATCAACATCCCAAAGTCCATGCTCAAACTTGCGTTTCGTGCCTGCATAATCTTTCAGTTTTACTCCCTTTAGTTCAGCTTGGCACGCTTCCAGTATGCGAAGAACTATTCTTTGTTCGTGTATGGACATGTCTTGCTGTTTTGACCATGTATATACCCATGAAACAACAACATCTTTATTCTTGGTAATAGGTAGTTTCTTTTTCATAAACGATTGATTTGCTGCAAATATACACAATCCCCACAT
>NZ_CP072217.1:0-30813 GCF_018289135.1 Bacteroides xylanisolvens | reverse complement strand
AAAATACCAAGTACTTTTTATTGTAACCTTTAGTAAAATGGGTATTTATTGGAGGGGGTAATTTTAGTAAAATAAGTATTTTCCCCCTTCGGATTTTAGTAAAATGAGTATTTTAGGTTGTGTCTTTTCACTTATAACGATTTGTATTTCAGTTAATTATAAATGAAAAAACGCTTTCTTACAAAGAACCTCTACAAAGACTATTCTCACAAAGAAGGAAAATCTTAGGGAATCACAGGCTTCAAAAACGGCTGGAAAATGTGCATTTTGAAAACGGAAAATGAGAAACGGAGAAAAAATGAGCGAAGCGTTTCTTTAGTGCGATTTTTCCGCGCGTTAAAATGTGTAAAATTTTGTTTTTGTGTTGTAAAATATAAGGTGATCGGAACGATTGCCGCCGTTTTACAAATGTACACTTTTTTGGGGGCGGTGTACATTTGTAATGTGCATTTTGGGGGCTGGGTGTCTGATGTATTGGAGCGAAGCCGTGCGGAGCGTTCCAGGAGCGACGAGCGAAGCAAGGAGAGAGAGAACGACGGTTTACCAAAGTGAGCAAGCAGTCATTGGACTTAGTCCAATGCTGATTTTCTAAATCACTGATATATAACTGTTTACTTGTTTATATGTATGCGAATTGCATACATATTGCATACATTATTTTGATAATTCATTGAATTATAGTATATTGTAGCCGATATTTATGTATGCAACCCCCTATACGTGAAATTATGGCAACAACAAGTAAAGATACGTCTATCCGTATAAAGGAGAGTACAAGGTTTAGGCTTGATATGCTGAAAGGAAACAAATCGCACGATGCGTTCGTGGCCGAAATGTTACTCTATTTTGAAACAACGGGGATCACCCCGCAGTCGAATGTAATGCCGCCGAACATTGCGGCCAAAGAGCAGGCAAGCCGGGTGATCGAAGTTGTCCGGGGCATTGAGAAATCCACTAACGTAAGGCTGAAAAACATCGAACAACTCCTTTTGTCGCTTGTCGGGGAAGTGAAAACGCCGGGGGACAATCCGGACGAATATATGCACATCTCACAGGTACAGGAACTTTTGGAGCGTTCCAAGCAACTGGAACAGGAAGCCAGGGAAAACCGGGAGAAGGCCGGGAAACTGCAAACGGATCTCGAAATAGCCCGGCAGGAGAAAGGAACTCCGGCCGTCGGATGCAATACGCACAAGATCCTGGAGATCGTGGAGCGTATCGACGAGGTGAAGAAGATACCGACATTCAACGATACGGTTTATGAGATAGACCGTAATACGCTGGATATGTGGGTGAAAAGGTTAAAGGACGAACTAAAGAGATAAGCCTATGTTTGCCAAAGTACACCCGGCCGAGGACGTGAAAAGCGGAAATACGGGAAGCTGTCACGACCTGGTGCGTTATCTGGAAAAGGAAACGGGGGAGGGACAGCGTTTTTTCTCCCATACGGAGCAGGATATTTCACCCGAACGGGTAATTATGGATATAGACGGGAACAAAAAGGCGTTAGGGGCTAACGACGCTAAATTCTTCATGCTTTCGCTCAATCCGTCGCAGTCGGAACAAATGCACCTTATCGGCCGGAAAGTGGACGATTTTAAGGAACTTACACCACAGGAGAAAAAAGAGGTTTTCCAAAAGCTGGAGGCGTTCACCCGTTCGGCTATGGATGAATACGCCTTGAACTTCGGACGGGACAATATTAGGGGAGGCCAGGATCTCATGTATTACGCACGTGTGGAAACGGAACGATCCTATCATCCGGAAGATGAAGAGGTGAAACAGGGGATCGCCAGGATCGGAGAGCCTAAACCCGGTCTGAACTTACACGTTCACGTAATCGTTTCACGCAAGAGCCTGGACGGGAAAGTGAAACTTTCTCCGGGGGCTAAATCGGCCGGGAACACCTGGGAACTGGAGGGCAGGGGGACGGTGAAACGGGGTTTTTCACATGAGGGCTGGAAAGTCAGGGTACAGGAATGTTTTAACCGGAAATTCGATTACCAGGCCAAAGAGGGGGAAACTTATGTACGTCCGCAGGTATCGGCCGAGATCGGGAAGATCACGAACCCGGAGCTTAAAAGGATATTGCAGGACGAGCAGTTTACGGCGGCAAACCAGATCGTCGCAGCCATGAGGGAACAAGGTTACACGCACCAGGTAAGGAAGGGGGTGCATTCCTTTTCACGGGAGGGTGAAGTGTTCCAGGTTGAACACAGGCTCTTGAAAGCGTTCGAACAACCTCTGTCTGACGAGCAGCTAAAAAGCATAACGGAACGTTTCGACTTGACAAAGTACGAGGCGAACCCGGCCGGGTACAGGGAGAACGGTTTGCAGGTAAAGGATATAAGTTTCTCGACATATGTAAAAGATGAAGCACAGAAGGGGGAAAAGGCCTTGAAAGAGGTCGCTTATAAAGTGGTTTATGATGAACAAAACCATACGACGGTATCGTTCGCCACCGTCCGGCAGTTCGCATACGAGCATCAAATAAACCTGGTGAAAAGCGAACCGACGGCCGAAGCCGTCTTGAAGAAGATCAAGAACCCGGAGCTTAAAAACCTGTTGGAGAACTACCGTTTTACGTCCGCTAACCAGATTGTCGTAGCCATGAAAGAACAAGGCTACACGCATAAGGTACGGAAAGGGGTACATTCCTTTTCACGGGAGGGTGAACGGGTGAGCATACGGCACAAGGATCTGAAAAAATTCGCCGATCCGAAACTGGAGAGCCGCCACATGGAGGGCATTATCGAACGGTTTAACCTGTACAAGTACAAGCAGGAGGGCGTGGCCTACCGGGAAAACGGCCTGGAAGCCAAGAATATTTCTTTCCTGACATACCAGAAAGTGCCGATCGAGCCGGAAGAGGATAAAAGCGTGACCGGAAAGCCGGAAACAAAGGAGGAAGCGCAGCAGGAAACGCCGGGGAGCGAGGCACATCCGGAAGAAACGGAAAACGAAGCGGAAACGCCCATGCCTGAACCCGATCCGGTGAAATACAGGAAAGAGCTTAAAGAGGTGTCTTATGATGTACTGTTTGATAGGGAAACGAAAACCTATGTGCCGATTTCGGCGATCCGGAAATACGCATACGAGAATGAGATCAATCTGATAGACCGATACAAGCATGGGTACGCAGTCAGGAACGAGGATCTTAGGGAGTGCCTGGCAAATCCCGAATACCGGACGGTAAGGCAGATAAACAAGGCCATGAGGGAGAGGGGATATACGATCGAAAGGGACGAGGCCGGAAACTATACCTACATCAAGGGGGAAAGTTCTTTCTTTATGGAACACCGGGATTTGCTTGCCTTTACCGGGTACGCCAAAGATACCGGAGGCCGGGAAAGGGAAAGGGGAACGCACCGAAGCGCAGACAAGACGGTCGGGTTTATCGGTGGTAAGGCCAAACAAAAGCTGATAAACGAGATCCTGGGGGATAGCTTCCGGACGGAAAGGATGCTTGTAGGCAACGTGAAAAAGGCCGTCAGCCTTATACAGAACCCGGCTAATATAAAAATGATGCTGATAAAACAGATCGGCAGTTTTCTAAACCCGTTTAAAGAGTTATGATATGATGATGTATATTATTATAGGGATCGCCTGCCTGGTGGGGATCATCGTTGTTGTGCTGTTGCTTCCAAATTCCGGGAAACAGCAGCAAAAAGGACAGAAATACCGTTTTGAACTGTCGGCCGGGGGAGGGAGGAAAATAACCTTTGCCGATCCGTTCGATAATTTCCTGGTCTATGGTGGGGCGAACTCCGGAAAGACCAAAAGCATAGGAAAGCCCTTGTTAAGCCAGTATATACAGGCCGGGTTTGCCGGATTTGTCTATAATTACAAGGATTTCGATCTGGCAAGGACAGCCGTACACCTGGTAAAAAAACATAATTACCCTTATGGGTGCTTCCAGATCAGTTTCACGGATATGGAACGGACGCACCGGACAAATCCGATACGTCCTTCCGTGGTGAAGAATGAAACCTTGTTCTTGCAGCTAATGGATGATATGCTGACCGCCTACCAGGGAAAGGACGGCAAACGGGACGAGTGGTTTAACGGGGCGTTGGGGATATTAAGGGGCGTTTCGATCCGGTTTTATAACGATTATCCGCAGTTTTGCACGATACCCCATATCGTTAATTTCATTTGTTCGGCCGGAACTGTCCGGATAACGTCGTTCCTGGAGGGCAAGCACCAGAGCCGGGTACTGGCCGGGGCATTCCTGGACGCAAAGGACAGCCCCAAGACGCAAAGCAGCTATCTAAGCAGCCTTACCAACAGTCTAAGCACGCTCGCCAACGAAAAAAAGGTGTGTTATGTCCTTTCCGGAAATGATTTCGACTTTAACCTGATAGATCCGGAATGTCCGAAATTGGTTGTCGTATCGAACGCCTATCAGATCGAAAACCTGATTTCCCCGGTTATATCGCTCATGCTTTCCATTTCGTCCCGGCGTTTCACGCTGGCGAACAAAGTGCCGTTCTTCTACTTTCTGGATGAAGCGACCACGTTCCGGATCGCCGATTTCGAGAAACTGCCGTCCGTTCTAAGGGAATACCTTTGCAGTTTCGTTTTCCTCACGCAGTCGGCGGCGAAGATCGAGAAGATATACGGGAAATATGACCGCAGTTCGATAGAATCCAATTTCGGGAACCAGTTCTTTGGCCGGACAAAGGACATAGAGGCCTTGAAAAGCTACCCGCTTGTTTTTGGAAAAGAGGAGAGGCAGAGGGTTTCAAAGACCACCGGAAGCAGCCGGGGAGGGGAGAACCGCAGCCGTACAGTTTCCACGCAGAAAGAGGAAATATACGACACGAATTTCTTTACCAGCCTGAAATCGGGCGAGTTCGTGGGGAGTGCGGCACATTCCAACATGAGGAACTTTCATTTGAGGTTTGAAATGTACGAGGACAAGGAAGATCCGCTTCCGATCGTGCATCCCGTACTGGCCTCGGATATAGAGGAAAATTACCAGCAGATCATAAGGGATATACAAGGCATTGAATAACAAGGGAAGTGTGGCGACATTCTACAAAGTGTGGGACAACTCCACACTTTTTTGTGGAATATAAAAAAGGGGTAAAATTATAAAAGTTTGATAATTAGTGTATTTATTAAAACAGTAGTGTATTATGTCAAATTGGAATGGATTTTGTACAATATAATTGTATAAATACACTCCAGTTTGAAACTCCAGTGCAATAGCAAAGGTTGTTTTTGGATTGGCCGGATAAGAATTTATTTACTTAAATACTTAAAAATAAACTCCTTATGAAAACGCCTTTGTTTATCTTGCTCCAGGCTACTGGAGGTATCAGAAATGAAGTAAACACATTCCTTAGTGATTATGCCGTTCCGGTGATCGCCATGCTCCTGATCGTGGGAGTGGGGATCGGTGTGGTGATGAATTATGATAAGATTATAGACCGGGACGGACAGGGAACAAGAAAAGAGGGTATTGTAAACTTACTCTGGGTAGTTGGTTACATCATCATCGGGCTTGCGATCATTGCAGCCGTTATCGCACTTATCAATAGCAAACTTAAAATGTCCCTCTAATGGACTTCCAGGTTAGAAAGGGGCTGGAAACACCCCTGAAAGTGCATGGAATGAGAACGAAGTTTTTTTGCATCTATTGTATTATCCTGGCTGTGATTGTTCTTTTTGTCGTGGGCTTCCTGACAAGTGCCATGAGTGGGGAGGGATCTTTTTTGGCCTTTATCGTTTCGCTGGTGGCCGGGGCGTTCGCCTCTGTGGTCTTGCGGATCGTCTTTATCAACCTTTCCATGCAGCGCAAGTTCGGCAAGTTCAAAAGACAGGTATTTGTCATATCGAATAAGGATCTGTTAAACAGCCTGTAAACACTCTTTTTATGAAAATATCGGCAGCGCAAGCGTACTGTATCTTGGATACGGTAGGATCTTCCATACTTACCAAATCCGGCGAAATATCCGTTTCCTACCTGTTGGAATTGCCGGAGGCCTATTCGCTGGATCGCTCGGATCTGGAGGAAAGGCATAACGAGTTATTCCGGGCTTTCCAGTATGTCCGAACCGGGTTTATACATAAGCAGGACGTGTTTTTACGCAGGAAATTCAAGCCGGAATATGTGATCGAGGGGGAGGGCTATATACAGACGGCCGAAAGGAAGTATTTCGACGGACGGGAATACCTGCATCACTTCTGCATATTGTCCTTTACGCTTTCGGGACTGCAAAGCCTTGAAAAAGCGTACCAGGCCAACCCGTTGGCGTATAGCGAGAAACTGGCGAAGGCAGACCGGGACAGGCTGGCCGAGTTTCTGGAATCGGTGGAGAGTGCAGTTTCCATTATCCGGAATATCCGTGGCACGCAGATCCGGCCGTTGAACGTGGCCGAGGTGAAACAGCACCTTTTCCGGTACGTGAACGGTTTCCATGACGACGAGGGACTAAGGGATATACAGTGTTCCGATATGATAAGGATCGGGCAGAAGAAAGGGATATTCTTTGCCGTTTGTGATGAAAGGTATCTGCCCGACAGGATGAAAGTATATGTTACGGACAGCACTTTGCAGGAGGCAAACAGCCAGCTTTATATGTCGATGCTGGAAAGGATCGGCGTTCATGTGCCCTGTTCCCATGTGGTAAACCAGATATGGAAATTCGCCGGGGGAAGCTACCGGGAGGAACTGGCCGAGAGGGTGAAGCTGTTCGGCCGTTACCGGGAGTTTGACAAGGCCATAAAAAGCCGTTATGACGGCCTGGCCTCGTATGAGCAGGAGATCATCAACGAGGAAAACGTGCTTTGCAAAACGCACCTGAACGTGTTGCTGTTGGAGGATGACGAAACGATCCTGAACCGACAGACGGAACAGGTAAAAATGATTTTCACGAACGCCGGGTTTAAATATTACATTCCAAGTTACGAGGGGCTTTATAATATCTTTATAGGCTCGATCATCGGCCGGGAAAACAACCTGAATCCGGACTACCTGTTTCTTTCGGATCTGCATTCGTCGCTCTGCATGGGGATCAATTACTCTACGTTCCGCAGCGACAAGGAGGGGATCTTGTTTAACGAACGGCTGTATCAAACACCGATTCGAAAGGACGTTTGGGACGCAGATAAGAAACGCATTCCGGCACGTAACATGATTATCGTCGCATCGACGGGTGGGGGAAAGTCGGTTACGTCGTTGAACATCATCCAGCAGAACATCGAGCAGAATTATAAACAGATCGTCGTCGAGTTCGGAAAGAGCTTTTACCAGCTTTCGCAGTTGTACCCGGACAGGTCGCTGCATATTGATTATGACGGCAGCAGCCCGTTGGGGATCAATCCGTTCTATACGGCCGGGAAGCAGCCGGACAACGAGAAGATAAAGACGCTTGTAAACCTGGTGCTTAAATTCTGGCGGTCTAAGGCGATCATGGAGGACACGAAACAAGTTGTTTCGCTGACAAAGATCATTTGCCGTTATTACGAGGATATTCCCGACGGCCATTGTTTCCCGGACTTTTACAGGTACGTCCAAAGAGAGGGGAAAAAACTGTATGAGCGTTTGAATATCCTGCCGGAATACTTCGATATAGACAGCTTCCTGCACGTGTGTTCGGAATTTATGCCGGGGGGATTTTATGAGAACGTGTGCAAGCCGTCCCCACTGGAGAACGATATGCAGAACCGGGATTTTATCGTCTTTGAGCTGACGAAGATAAAGAAAGATCCGTTCCTGATTTCCGTCATTATGACAATCCTTTTCGATACGATAGAGAACAAGATCCTTTCGGATCGTTCCGTCAGGGGGATGCTGATCTTTGACGAGTACGCAGAAAGCCAGTCTATAAAGGACACCTTTTCAGGTGCGGACATACATTCGACGGTGGCGTTCTGTTACCAGAAACTCCGCAAGGAAAACGGGGCGGTGGGTACGATCGTCCAGTCATTGGCGCAGCTTCCCGATAACGAGTACACGAAAGGCATTATCGCCAATACGCAACTCTTATACGTGCTTCCGGCCAACGAGATCGTTTACGACCAGACGGTAGAGGCGTTCCATATCAAGAACCGGAGCCACGTAAACCTGATGAAGTCGATCCGTAACGACTTTTCAGGGGTACGGCCGTATTCGGAGATATTCATCCGGTTTATGGATAGTTATGCAACGGTGGTACGCCTGGAGCTTTCACCGGAAAAATTGCTTGCATTCCAGACCGACGGCGAGAAATGGAACAAATTGCAGGAGATTTACAAGGAGGCCGGAAGCATGGAAACGGCCATAGAGAAGTATAAACAATTAAAACAGAAAAGTTATGAAACGGAAATGTCTATGTAGTTTGCTTGTGATGATGTGCTTTTACTGTACGGCGTTCGGCCAGTGGGTGGTGTCCGATCCGGCCTTGACGCAGCTATCGCAGATAACCTGGGCGAAAGAACTTAAACAGGCATACGAACAGTTTCAAGTGCTGGGGGAATCCAGGGACATACTGACTAAGAGCCTGGATCTGTACCGGCAGGTGAACGGGGTTATCAAAAACTCTAAAATGGTGTTGCAGGTGCTTTCCATGCAGGGGGAAATGTTGGAACTGGCGGCGAAAGAGTGCACCCGGTCGGACGTGTTTACCGGACAGGAGGCATACGGGGAATATACGAACGTGCTGAACAAGATCATGGAGGAAAGCGTGCTTTCCTTTGACCTGATCCGGACGATCATATCGCCCTCGGTGAGCATGACCGACGGGGAGAGGATAAAAATTATCGTGGATCTGGATAACAAGCTGAAAGAGAACCGGGACAAGATGCTCGACGAGAGAGCGAGGTTTAATACGGTCAATGACGCTATAAAACGGATCGCAGCCCTGAAATCAACAGCCAAGAAGTGAGCCTATGGAAGTGATCGACAATGTGATTAGCGCATACGAGGCCGTCAAGATGAACGGCGTCAGCCAGGGGATCATCGCCCTTTGTTCCTTTATCGCCGTTATCATCGTGATACAAAAGTTCGTGACGGCCTGGAAAGAGGCCTTTAGCGAGGGGGACAAGCCCGTCGATATGAAACAGTTCTTCAAACTGTTCTATATCTATATTTATGTGTTCGCCATTATCATGGTCGCACCGTTCGCCTTTACGATCGTGGAAACGGCACTTGGAAATCTTCAGAACGAATTGATAAGCCATTATCAGGAGGACGTGGATCTAAGCATTGACGAGGCGATCGTAACCTTTACAAAGGACTATATCGAGGACGTGCAAAGGCGGCATAACTGGGTAGGGCAGCAGATTCAGGAGGTTATCATGCTGCCGTTCAATATTGCGGCTTATACGATACTCCTGTACGCAACGAAATATATATTTTTCTTCTTTGCGTCAGCCCGGTATCTGTATCTTATACTCCTGGAGATCGTCACGCCGATAGCCGTAATACTCTACATGGACGAGAAAACGAGGCATTATACGCACGCATACCTGAAAAACCTGTTTGTCTGTTACATGACGATCCCGGCGTTCCTGATAGCCAACGCCCTGGGGTCTATCATTGCGGAGAATATCATGCACATGTGCGGACAGAACAAATATACCATGCTGGGACTTCTTTTCGCTTTCGTGTTCAAACTTTTCCTGTTTGCCAAAAGCGTGAAATTTTGTCGTGAACTGTTTTAAATCCTGATCTTATGAATAAAGACGATATACTGAAAGATTTTGATACACTGGCCGAGGCCAAGCGCAAAGGAGCGGTAAACTTAAAATTGTGCCTGGGCTTTGCCCTGGTGGTGGTTGTCCTGGTGCTGGCCTGGGGACTGGTGGTGAATTTTACGGCACTGGATAAGGTGGTCGTGGTGGAGCGATCCGGCGAGTACCTGAAAACGCACGCCGAGGATAGCGAGGCTCTGTTTCTTGCCCTGGTGAAAAAGACGTGCGCCGAGGCGACCGGGTACGCTAACAGCTTCGATCGCCTGAACCTGAAAAAAAATCAGGCGCACGCCGCTTTTTATGTCAATAAGAACGATCTGAATGCCGTGTTCTCAAAGTATTATAATGATAAGGCCTATTTTGATGCGGTGCAGAACGGGGCGGTCTATAAATGCGAGATAGACAGCATCCAGACGATCGCCGGGGACAATGAGCCGTACAAGGTGGCTTTCACTTCCACCCTGACGATTTACGGCGTTTCGGGGCAGAAGCTAAGGTTTCTTATCAGGACGAAAGGGGAGATCGTGAGAACCACGCCGCAATTTCCGGAGAACGTGACGGGATTTTTCTTTAACCAGTTTATACAGCAGATTGTCCGGATAGAACAAGAACCTGAAAAAAAGTAACACTATGGATAAGGCCACGAAAACAAAAATAATCCTGTTCGCATCCCTGGGGATCTTCGTGCTGGTGGTGCTGGCCGTTACGCTGGCACTGACCGGGAAAGGGGACAACCGGGAAGAGGACGGGAGCGTGAACACTTCGCTTAGGGCACAGCAGCAAAGCGATTTTACCCTGGACGATATGATGAATACGGACGGACGGCCGGAGTACGAGAATTTTACCGATGAAGTGTACCGGGAACGTTCGGGAGCTATGTACCGGGAAGATCCGGAAGTGATAGCCTTGCAGGAACAGTTAAGGCAGAACCAGAGAGCCGACAGTCTGAAAGCGGCCGCAGCCATGAAACGGAGAACGGCGAAAGCCCGGCCGAAAAAGGAAACGCCGAAGAAGGAAGAGCCTGAAAGGACAGTAGGACGTTTCTTTTCGGGGGAAGAACCGGAGAACAAGGGAAACACGATAGAGGCCATTGTGTCGGGCGATCAGAAGATCACGAACGGGAGCGTGATAAAACTTGTCACGCTCCAAGAAATGCAACTGCCCGGCGGCATGGTGATTAACAAGGGGACGGCCGTTTTCGGGGTGGTGAAGCTCGCACAGGACAGGATCAATATAACGGTTGAATCCGTCCGGATCGGGAACAGCATCTATGAGATGCAAAAGACCGTGTACGACAGGGACGGACTGCCCGGTATATATGTGCCCTTGAACATCAAGGCGGAAGCGACAAAGGAGGCGGCCGACGAGGTGGTTAGCGATATGAACGTTACCTCTTACGGGACGGACGTTCTAAGTACGGGGGTTAATGCGGTGAGCAATGCGGCAAAGAGCGTGTTCCGGAAGAAGAACAACCAGGTCGTTGTCACCGTGAAGTCGAACTATAAACTATATCTGAAATGAAAGCTATTTGTTCTTTTATCCTGGCGTTGGCCGTTTCCTCGGCCGGGGCGCAGATCCGCCCGGTGGAAAGCCTGCCTATCGCAGTGAATTATTCCAAGACGATACATCTTGTATTCCCCTCGGCCGTGAAGTATAACCAGGCCGTTACGGACTTCGTGGCCGTCGATAACCCGGAGAGCGTGCCTAATATCTTGCGCATAAAGGCCAACCGGAAAAGTTTCAGCAAGCAGACGACCGTCAGCGTGGCGACCGAGGGAGGTTTTTTCTATTCGTTTAACGTGACCTATGCCGACAGCCTGGAGCATACGAACTATTTCCTGCCCGATATGTCGAGCATACGGCCGGACACTATCTATCTGAATGAGGTGTCGCAAACGCACCTGATCGCACCGGAAAAGGTGATTTATATAGATTACGGCGATACCTGCATACAGGTAAGCAAGGCCGAGAATACCGAGAATATCGTGCGAATGATCGCAGCCACGGGAAAGGTGGAGGAATTTCCCAGGCAGACAAACGTGTCGCTGGCGACCGAAGGGGGGAAGTTCTACACGTTCAACGTGGATTATCGGCAGCAGCCGGAGGCGTTCGTCTATGAGATAGGGGAGAAACGGCCGGAGAAAAAGGCGAACGTGATCCTGACCGACAACATTATCCCGGCCGGGGAAAGGGATCAGGTCATGAGCCGGGTATATAACGCAAAAAGGGGGATATTCAACAAGGGGATCGTTCGCAACAAGATCGTTTTCTCCGTGAACAACCTGCATATATATGATAACTTGCTCCTGTTTACCTTTGAGATCGAGAACAAAAGCAAACTGCCTTATGATATAGATTATATCCGGTATTACATCATCGACAAGAAAACGGCCAAGCTGACCGCATCCCAGGAAGTGGATCAGCAGGCTTTGTTCTCGGAGAATTATTCGCCCAGGATAGAGGGGAACGGCCGGATGAAATACGTGATCGCTTTCGATAAGTTCACCATTCCGGACGAGAAAGTTTTCCGTATCGAGATCAACGAGAAGAACGGAGGCCGTCACGTTCTTTTTGACCTGGAGAACAGCGACATCGTGAATGTGGAGGATATTTAGCCTTGCGATCCTTGCGCTGATCCCTGTCGGCCGGGTGGGGGCGCAGGACAAACGTTCGCTGATCGTGGAGGTGTTGCAGACCGCAGGGGATTACGGGGACATCGCCCCGGTGTGGGGGATCGTCCAAAAGGACGGGGATATTTACCGTTTCGTCCCCTCTGTCGCACCCCTGAAAGAGAAATACCGGATCTCCGACCGTTACGGCTACCGGACGCATCCGATAAGCGGTGAAAGGCAGTTTCACGCAGGCCTGGATATGGCGGCGGTGTATGCGGCTACCGTACACGCCGCAGCCAGTGGGACGGTGACGTTCGCAGGTGAAACGCCCGGATATGGGAAAACGGTAGTCGTTACGCACCGTTTCGGATTTCAGACCAGATACGCACATCTGACACTCATTTACACCCGGAAAGGTGCGAAGGTGGAAAAGGGGGACGTGATCGGGTTCGTGGGAAGCACCGGGATAAGTACCGGGAATCATTTGCATTATGAGGTGATAAAAAACCAAAAGAGAATAAACCCTTTAAATTTCATTTATGGAACTAAGTAATGAATTGAAAGTAGAAAGGATCAGGCTAAGCCTGACGGCGAAAAGCGTTGCCGAGGAAATGGGGATCAGCCGCCAGCAGCTTTGCAACATCGAGCAGTCGGAAACCGCCCCCGTGGTGGTGAAATACATCGCTTTTCTAAGGAGCAAAGGGGTGGATCTGAACGCTCTGTTTGACCGTATTATCGTGAACAAATAAAATAAATCGTATGAGAAAATTAGTTACCGCCTTGTGCGCTTTGGTCTTTTTGTCGTCTTGCGACGACGAACTGAAACTTGTCAGCCGGGATTTTTCCGTGACGCTGAAAAGTATAGACGGCAATACGGCCGTAGTGGGGAAGCCCATTAATTGCACCCTTACGATCTCGGATCTCGATCCGGACAACGGGGATCAGATATTGACACGCTTTGAGGTCAGGGACGGGGACGGCGTTATCCTGGTGGATAACAACGAATACAGCCCCGGAGAAACGTTTGAATATGATTTCAAGGCAAACAATCGGCTGGATTTCGATTTTATCCCGGCAACCGAGGGAGAGGCGTATATCGTCATGGGGGTAGCCAGCGAACTGGTGACACGATCCGACAGCATCAAACTGAAAGTTTCCAGCCCGGAGATAAACATACGTTTCCAGAACGTGCCGGATCTTATGCTGGTATCGGAGGAAGCGGAATTTTATTTGCAGCTTGATACGGAACTTTACGGGGTGAAAGCGTCGGCCAGGTTCGTAAAGGGAAGCGGCCGGGTGTATATTTCCGGGTATGATGCGACAAGGGGCGAGGGCGTGGCACTGGAAAAAAACAACCTGGTGACGTTCCGGCCGGATGCGACCGGGCAGGCGGTGATCGAGTTTACCGTTTCAAGCCGTTACGGTCTGCCAGTGAAAGAGAATGTAACGATACAAGTAAATCAATGAGGTTATGAGAAAAATTGCCGTATTATCGCTCTTTTTGTGCCTGGTGGCCGTGTGCAGGGCACAATATATCGGAAGCCAGTATATGAACGTGAAGCTGGGCTATATCGTGGATGAAAGTCAGGTGCAGGGGACGTTCGGTTTTGGAAAGGTGTACAAGGCTTTCAAGGTGGGGGCAAACCTTAATTACCGGAATCTAAACCGGGATCTGGTAAAGGCAAACACCGTGACGGTCGGCCCGGAGCTGGCCTATTACGCCCTGAAAGGACGGAAATTCTCGCTCCTGGGGATCGCAGCCGGGACGATCGGCTACCAGAAAGCCAAGGCGAAAAGCGATCTTGTGTACCTGGAGAAAAGCAAGGCTTTCGTGTATGGGTACGAGGTCGGGATAAGGCCGGAAATGTTGCTAAGCCCGAAAGTGGCTCTTTTTGCCGAATACAGGTTTGAAATGTTGTTTAACTCCATTCTCCGGAATAACAACCATGTCGGCCTGGGGTGCGTGATCTATTTATAAACTTAAATAATTGAAGGTATGAGAAAGTATTTGTATTTGTCAGCCGTATGCGTGTGCATGGCATTGTGTTTCGTCGGTTGCAGCAAGGACGACGACGAACCGGGAGGAAAAGGGGCGATGTATGAGGTAACGATCGAGCAGTCGGGAGATTTCCGCAGCTTCATTAAGTCGGTCGTGGTAGTCGCCAACGGTACGCAGTTGAAAGACGGGGCGACGGGGGAAAGCCTCGCAAGCCCGGTGATTCTAAGCGATGAAGAACTGGCCGTCGAAAAGGTGACGTTAAGCACGACGGGAAAGGCGATCGAGTTTGCCGTTTCCGGTGGTGTCGTGGACGGAGAGGACGGCGTTGTGAACGAGCCGATGCAGTGGGTAGTGACCGTTTACAAAAACGGAAAGGAGATCGAGAAAAAGAGCCTTGTTTTCCGGGACGGGAAGGAGATAAGTACGGATGATCTTAATCTGTATTATAATTGACGTGACGGCCTGAATGTCCCCCGGATGAATGTTCGGGGGATTCTTTTTCTTTTGGGCGTTCCCGTGGGACGGTCGGGCTTTACGCTCCAAGTCCTCGCCTAAAGGCTGTGGGCTTTACTCTGCAATCCCTAACGCATGGCTGAAAACTCCTCTTGCCGGTGTTCTTCTTCATACAGCCTCATGCGTTCTTGTAATGCTTCTTTTAAATTGTCGCTTTTTTTCAGTCCGAGTTTGGCACGTATGTTCGCTCGTTGGCTGGTTATGTTTCCGCTACTCCGATGTAATAATTCGCATATTTGGCTGACGGTCTTGTCTTGCAGTATTAAACGGCAGATGTTTAATTCGGACGGGGATAAATAGGGATATATTCTCCTGATTGTATCAAGTTTACTTTTTTCCTTTTTCTGGTGTGCGGCAAGGGCTGTAAAAAGATTTTCTTTGGATTGTTCCCCTATTATGCTTAACAGGGAGTTTGTCTTTTCTTCCGGGTTATTCTCGCTTAACAACTCGGCGAACGCGAATAGTTCTTCCCTTTTCATTTGGAGACGTTTCAAAAGCATTTCCTCTTCCTCTTTTAGCAAGTTGCTACTTTTTAGCAAGCTGCTGATATTACTGTGTAAGGATCTTCCTAATAAGGGGATCATGGTGTATATGATGATGACCAAAGGCAGATAACTGTATAGGAACGGTTCGTCGGTGATAAGTGTGCAGATTGTATAGGAAGCTATGATAAGGGAGGACAATAGGATGGAGATATTACTCATATAGGCACAGATGGAAAGCATGGTAAATAAGAGAGAGATAGTAATGTTACTCATTATCAATGCTCTTTGATAACTATATTCATATCCGCTACATATTGAGCAATAAATTATCTCGATAAAAATCTCGATATGTATGGCTATCAGTATAATGGAAAAGGTCGTGGTCAGATTTACTCTCTTTTTAAAATAAGCGAGAGTGCACATAATGATAAACAGGAATAATACGCTGTTAATATAATAAAACTGTTCATTGGGAAATGGAACTGAATATATGTATATGGGTGCGCATAAGGCCAGCATGAGCAGGGATAGATGAAAGACACGTTTTTGTTGATACGTTATTATCATTTCGCTTTCTTTTTTGTCGTAAGTTTGAGTTTTTATTGAACTTAGAAAAGTAGCGGCTTTTGTGCTGAATTTCATAGTTTTATTGTTTTAAGTGTTATTAAGTATAATGTTTCCTGCAAAAATAACTGTTTTTTTTTTTTTTTGTATGTTTAAGTACTTTTCTTTATGATGTTAAGTGTTTTTAATTGTTGTGTAAGCGTGATTGGCTGCTGTGGTAAGTGTTGTAGCTGTTGTGTGGTTGTCTTTTTAAGTATTTATAAGTTTAAAATACTTGTTTTTTGCTTTGGAGGTTGGTTTATAGGTGCATATCTTTAGCGGTTGAAATTCAGGGGGGTGTAAAAGCCTGGGTTTGGATTGTCATATTAACAAATGATTAAATGACGAAAAGATGTTTTTTTATATTAAATGTGTATTGTTCGTGCTCGTGTTGAGTATAAGCGGAGAAATATCCGCTCAGGAGAAGCGTGATTCGGTAAGGATCTATTTTCATCAAGGAAAGGTAAATATAGATACATGTTTACTTGACAATGGGAACGAGATGGAGCGGTTTGCTAAAATCTGTTCCGCATTGAACGACTCCGTCCGTCTTATCAGGAAAATTCAAATAATAGGAGGAGCTTCCCCGGAAGGAGGGGGGCTGTTGAATGGAAGGCTGTCTGAAAAACGAGCAGAGGTTTTGTGGCGGTATATATCACCTTATATAAAGATTCCGGTATTGGAGAGGGATTTTCATTTTTCGGGAAGCGACTGGAACGGACTTATAACGATGGTGAGAGCGGATGTGAATGTTCCGGAGAGGGAGGATGTCCTTCGTTTGTTGGAGAAGATCGTCCGTTTGGAAAACCAGGACAGCCCTTATTTGGGGGGAGAACTGAAAAGACTGAAAGGGGGGAGGCCATACTCATATTTGTATAAATTCCATTTTCCGAAACTTCGTTCGTCGATGGTGAAAATATGCTATGATAGTGATCCGATAAATCCCGTCAGAGATACGGTATATATACATACACGTGATACGTTGTGCATCCGTGATACCGTTACCGTCATAGCTCCGGTAAAGAAACGGCCGTTTTGCATGGCGGTGAAAACAAACTTGCTTTATGACGCTGTTTTGATACCTGACATCGGGGTTGAGTTCTGTTTGGGGAAGAACTGGTCTGTGGCCGGGAATTGGATGTATGCCTGGTGGAAAAGTGATCGGAAGCATAATTATTGGCGTATCTATGGGGGAGATGTGGAGTTGCGCCGCTGGTTCGGTCGGAGAGCGGTGGAAAAACCGTTTTCCGGGCATCATGTCGGATTGTACGGGCAGATCGTCACCTATGATTTCGAATTGGGTGGGAAAGGTTACTTGGGGGATAAATGGAGTTACGGGGGAGGCGTGGCTTACGGCTACTCGTTACCTGTGGGACATCGGTTCAATGTGGATTTCACGTTGGGAATCGGCTACCTTGGAGGATTGTACAAGGAGTACATCCCTTTGGACGGTCACTATGTATGGCAGACCACTAAAAAACGCCGCTGGTTCGGCCCGACCAAGGCGGGTATCTCTTTGGTGTGGTTGATCGGGCGGGGGAATTATAGCCGGAAGAAAGGAGGCAGGCAGTGATACTGATACGCTTTAGTCTGGTGTTCATATTTTTATGGATGGGACTGACGGCTTGTGAGCATAAGGATTTATGTTACGATCATCCGCACTTTGCCACGGTGCGGGTAGTATTCGACTGGACCAAGATTTCCAATCATGACAAGCCTGAAGGCATGAGGGTCGTATTTTATCCGACCGATGATGAAAGCAACACGTGGATATTTGATTTCCCCGGAGGAGAGGATGGGGAAGTGGAGCTCCCCGAGAATGATTACCGGGTAATTTGCTTCAACTACGATACCGACGGGATGGTTTGGAAAGAAAACGGCAGTTACACGCTTTTTACTGCCGATACGCGTGATGTTCGGTCGCCGGATAACCGGACAATGGCCGTCACCCCACCCTGGCTGTGTGGCGACCATATAGACAGAGTTATCCTCAAGGACATTCCGGAAGGAAGCACGAAGATAATACGGCTAACTCCCGTAAACATGGTATGTCACTACACGTATGAGGTGAACGGAATTCGGGGACTGGACAGGGTGGCGGATTTGCGGGCCGCTCTTTCCGGCATGTCCGGCTCGCTTAACATGTCCGGCGACAGTTTGCCCGCCGATCTTTCGGAGAGCCTGCTCTTTGATGGAATGGTTTCACGGAATCAGATTATAGGCGGATTCTATACGTTTGGACATTCCGCACTTGAAGGAGAGCCCAATGTTTTCCGGCTGTATCTCAAGAACCGTTCAGGCAGCATGTCTGTATTGGAACAGGACGTGAGCGACCAAGTGCATGATGTCCCGGTAGCGGGGCATATCGGTGATGTGCATCTGGTGTTGAATTTTGATTATGAGGTACCATCCGAGCCGGGAAGTGGCGGTCCGGGATTTGATGTGGACGTTGATGATTGGGATGATGTGAATGTGGATATAGTGTTGTAATCGAGTTTTATTAATTATATTTATTAACAATTTTATTCATTTTATGAAAAAAAGTACAGTAATGCTTTGGGCAATCTTTGGAGTACTACTGATGAGTTGCTCAGAAGAGGAGATTGCGAATGTGGAAACCTCCTCACGAAATGCGATTGGTTTTAACGTGTTAAGTAATGCGGCGGAAACGAGGGCTACCCCTACTACCAACACCAACTTGAAGAACACCGATTTCGACGTGTTCGCTTTTACGGCGGATGGTACTGCCTTCATGGGAAAGGTCGACACGGAATTTGAACATGACGGAGTGAAGATCGTGTACAAAAATGGTAAGTGGGATTATGACAATGCGAGCGACCTTCGTTATTGGCCTACCGAGGCTTTGGACTTTTACGCGTTCAATCCCGGAACGGTTAGTGAAGACATGATGGCGTTTTATAGTTGGGAAACCACCAAGGATGTCCAAAAGATAAGTTATACCTGCATGGATGAGTATGGAAGCGGTACTACTCATGCAAACTACGACGTGATGTATGCCATGGCCAAAGGCCAGACAAAAGACATGAACAACGGAATAGTGAAATTTAATTTCAAACATATTCTGTCACAGGTCGTATTCAAAGCAAAGACCCAATACGATAACATGCAGGTGGACATCGACGTGATCAAGATTCATAATTTCAAATTTGCCGGCGCCTTCACATTGCCTGCGGCAGCCGATGGAACGGGAAATTGGAGTTCGTCTGATTTAGCATTTCCACACGCATTTACCGTAGTGAAAAACGCAAACATCACGGTCAATAGCAATACCGAAGCTACCGATATTACCACAAATACTCCTATGCTGAATATACCACAGGAGCTGACTGC
Source organism: Bacteroides xylanisolvens (assembly GCF_018289135.1). Lineage (NCBI taxonomy): Bacteria > Pseudomonadati > Bacteroidota > Bacteroidia > Bacteroidales > Bacteroidaceae > Bacteroides > Bacteroides xylanisolvens. The sequence goes on along the minus strand of NZ_CP072217.1, from coordinate 11,569 downwards.
TTGGAAAGTTTCCGAAACAGCCACCAAAAGCAAGTTGGAGGCCGATAATGCGAAGCAATGTTATCTGGAGATCGCCTGCAAAATCCGGCAGTCCGGAGCTTATCTGTTGGGTTCAGCAAGCGAATACAAAACAATTTATGTTCCGTTCGGAGATACATGGGAACAGGGCAAGCGTCATATCTACACGTTGATTTTCGGTGGTGGTTATGATGATCAGGGAGAGGCTGTGTTGAATCCGATCCGGTTTGATGCAGAGACAACAGGCTGGGTTGATGCAGATAAAGACGTAAACGTCCAACCTTAATCCAAACGTTTATTAATATCGTACCCGTTGGCAGGTTAAACATACGCAAGATTAACCCTGCCAACGGGTTTTTTATAGGGAATCGCATTTTCAATATACTTTTTGATGTGTAGGGGTGCTTTTTGCGTACCTTTTTCCTGGAGAATTTCTTTTGTGGAGTGTTTGCCCTGTATATTCCCGATACGCTGTTATAGCAGGGAACTGTTTTTATCCAAGTAGTCAGATATAGCCTCTTGCAATACCGATTTTAGCGAATCGCCTTTGCGGATCGCGATCAGCTTTAAGTTCTGGTGATAGGTTTCGTCCATGACAAAATTACAATGCACGGTTTTCGCTTTCTTCGGCTTTTGAGCCTCTTTTTGCCCGGCCGTGGATTGGATCAGGCTGTCTAATCCCCCGGTCAGCCCGGCCGACATACTGTTTTTTAAATCGTTCTTCTTTGCCATATGGTTACTTTATTTCTGTTAGCAGTTCGTTACATACCTTCTCGTAGTCCTCTGCCCCGGCAGATTTTGGGGCATAGTGAAAAATATCCTGCCCTTGTGTCGGGGCTTCGGCCAGCGTAATGGCGTTGCGTATATGGGTGCTGAACACTTTGCCCTGGAATGTTTCCTGTACCAGTTCCGAAACGCTCTTGTTCAGGTTCTTTCTTCCGTCGTACTGGGTTATCAGGACCCCGGCGATCGAAAGATCCGAGTTCAAACGTTGCTGCACCTTGTGGACGACCTGCATAAGTTTGGCCATTCCACGCATTGCCAGGAATTGAGCCTGAACCGGGATAATCAACCGATCCGAGGCCGTCAGTGCGTTAAGCGTGAGCAGCGACAGCGAGGGGGGGCAGTCGATCAGGATATAATCGAATTTTTCCTTTTGGCCCTTGATAAGGTGGGCTAAGATAAGTTCCCGCCCGGCCTCGTTGATTAACTCCGTTTCAACGGCCGAGAGATCCAGGCAGGAGGGAACGACTCTAAGACCGTCCTTATGCTCGTAGATCGGCAGGTCGTATTCGCCTTTCATCGCGCCGTAGATCGTTTGGGGAAGCTCCGCGGAGAAGCCCAGCGATTCGGTCAGGTTGGCCTGCCCGTCAAGGTCGATCAAAAGAACCTTGTACCCTTTTTGACGTAACGCACCGCCCAGGTTGATCGTGGTTGTGGTCTTTCCTACTCCCCCCTTGTGATTCAATACGGAGATTACTTTTGCTTTGCTCATAAATTCAGTTTTTTAAATGGTTGTCATGTCCGCAAATATAGTTAAAATACTAATATACTAAAATACTAAAAGTAGTATTTTCCGTTTTTTGCGTGTTTTTTGTGCCGATCGGGGAAGCGTACCGAAATAAATCCTGTTTCCGTCTTTCGGTACGTTTTGTTTCTGTACCGGAATTAATCAAAGATTAGAATAACCATAAATGTTTTTATACGTTAATCATACGTATGTATATATGTATATATTTGTTTTTGAGTATCTTTGTGTGCTATAAATAAAAAATAAAAGACATGAGCACTTATTCGTATAAAAATCCGAAGTTTATAAATTCCCCTAAAGGGGTGGTTGAAGTTGTAGAAGTGATTTATGACGGCAAAGATGATCCGGCCTATTCACTGGCTATTATTAAATGGGAAAATACCTATAAATTAGGTATTCGTTGGAACATCGCTTATAGTGAATGGGACGATTACCGCAAACAGAACGGGCAAGATGAATGTATAGGTAATCCACAGTCGAGAGGTATTCCCACCTGGTTTGTTTTGCCCGATGATATGATGTTTGGTGAGAAGTTCAGCGGTGCGATGCAGAGGCTTGATGAATTAAGAAAAGGTAAGTAAGCAATGGAACAGGGAGAAATCATATTATACCAGCCGGATGAAGCGGTCAAGTTGGAAGTGAGGTTGGAAGATGAAACCGTTTGGCTGACACAAGAACAAATAGCCGACTTGTTCGGGACTAAAAGGCCAGCTATTACCAAACATTTGAACAACATTTACAAAAGCGGCGAACTTGATATAGATAGCACATGTTCCATTTTGGAACATATGGGTAATGACGGCAAACAGAGATATACTACTAAATATTATAATCTTGATGCGATTCTGTCAATAGGATATCGGGTTAATAGCAAGAACGCAACCCTTTTTAGGAAATGGGCGAATAGTGTATTAAAGGATTATCTTTTAAAGGGGTATTCCATTAATAAACGTTTGTCAGAACTTGAAAGGACTGTCGCTCAACATACCGAGAAGATAGATTTTTTCGTGCGTACTGCCTTGCCCCCGGTCGAAGGCATTTTTTATAACGGCCAGATTTTCGATGCGTACAAGTTCGCCACCGATCTGGTAAAGTCGGCCAGGCGTTCGATCGTGCTTATCGACAACTATGTGGACGAAACGGTCTTGCTCATGTTGAGTAAACGCAGCGTCGGTGTCTCGGCCACCATTTACACACAGCGTATCACGCAGCAACTCCAACTTGATCTTGACAGGCATAACAGCCAGTACCCACCTATCGACATCAGGACGTACCGGGACAGTCACGACCGTTTCCTGATCGTTGATGAAACGGACGTGTACCATATCGGAGCCTCGTTAAAGGATCTGGGGAAAAAGATGTTCGCTTTCTCAAAGCTGGATATTCCGGCGGCTGTGATAACTGACCTGTTATAATATCCCTTGTCTATGAATGTGGTTATCTATTCACGTGTAAGCTCGCAGTCGGCCAGGCAATCGACCGAACGGCAGGTTGTCGATCTGGAGAGGTTCGCAGCCGGACGGGGGTACGAGGTGACGGCGGTCTTTGAGGAAAAGATAAGCGGACGAAAGGCCAATATCGAACGCCCGGTTTTAAGCCGTTGCCTGGAATACTGCACAGATCCGCAGAACCGGGTGGATATGCTGTTGCTGACCGAGATCTCACGCCTGGGGCGTTCCACCCTGGAGATACTAAAGGCACTCGATACGCTGCACACGCATAAAATATGCGTGTATATCCAAAACTTGAACCTGGAAACATTACGGCCGGACAAGACGGTAAACCCCTTGTCCTCTCTGATTACTACCCTATTGGGGGAACTGGCCGCAATCGAACGCCAGGGGATCATTGACCGCCTTAATAGCGGACGGGAGTTGTACATCCAGAAAGGGGGCAGGCTGGGACGGAAGCCGGGAAGCCGGAAAACGGCCGAACAGAGGAAAGAGGAATACCGGGAGGCGATCGCCTTGTTGAAGAAAGGCTACTCGATCCGGAACGTGGCGAAGCTCACGGGAAAGGCCGTTTCGACGATACAACAAGTAAAAAAAGACTTCATTAATAGCTGATTATCGGAACAAATATTGTATTTTTGCAACAAATACGAGTAAATGCACGTAATTAAAAACGAGTATTTGCGCGTGCCTAAAAACGAGTATTTGCACGAAAATAATCAGAATCTAAATAAAAACGGTTATGGCAACAATGGCGGAGAAAATGGCGGCTTCACTGGAGGAATTAAGAAAGCTCCAGGAGAAAGACCGCTGTGTCGTCCTGCAAGGGACGGCCGAGATAGGGAGGACGCATTTAACCCGGCTGTTGGATAACGGCTGGTTGCAGGAAGTAATGAAAGGCTGGTATATTGCGGCCAGGCCGGGAACAGAGGGGGATACGACGGTCTGGTACACCTCATTCTGGTATTTTATTGCGAAATATGCGGCCGTCCGGCTGGGGGAACGGTGGTGTTTGACGGCCGACCAGTCGTTGGATCTGTATTCGGGGAAAACGACCGTGCCCGTACAGGTGGTTATCAAATCGCCGAAAGGCCATAACAACACGCAAAAGCTGATGTATGATACCTCGCTTTTGGTGTTTCAAAGCGAGATCCCGGATCAGGTATATAAAGAGCCGGAATACGGCCTTAATCTCTATCCGCTTGCCGAAGCCCTGGTATATACCACGCCGAGATATTTCCAGGTGGAGAAGATCGCAGCCCGCACCTGCCTGGCCATGATACGGGACGCTGCCGATATATTAAAGGTACTGACGAAAAACGGGGCTTCGCTTCGTGCCGGAAGAATAGCCGGGGCGTTCCGGAACATCGGGAACAGCGAAATCGCCGACAGCATCGTTTCCACGATGCGGGGGTTCGGGTATGACGTGAGAGAAGAAGATCCGTTCGAGGATCAGCCACGAACGCCCCTTGTTTATGAGGTGTCGCCTTACGTCACACGCTTGCGCCTGATGTGGGAGAACATGAGGGATAAGGTTGTAGAACTGTTTCCCGAAGCCCCTGGAAAGATTGATGACGTGGAGGGGTATTTGAGATCCGTCGATGAAAAGTATTCGGAGGACGCTTATCATTCTCTCTCGATCGAGGGATATAGGGTTTCCCCGGAACTGATCGAGAAAGTGCGTGTCGGGAACTGGAAGCCGGAGGAAGAAGATAAGGAGCATAAAAACGCACTGGTGGCACGTGGGTATTACCAGGCGTTCCAGGCTGTCAGGGGGACGATCGCCGATATACTGAAAGGAAAGAACGCAGGGGAAGCGGTAAGGGCGGATCATCCGGTCTGGTATATGCAGATGTGGATGCCGTTCGTTACGGTGGGGATCTTGCAAAGGGAGGATCTTGTGGGTTATCGTACCGGGCAGGTCTATATACGGGGATCGCAACATATCCCGTTGAACCCGAAAGCGGTCAGGGACGCTATGCCCGTCCTTTTCGATCTCTTGAAGAATGAGCCGCACCCGGCGGTAAGGGCTGTCTTGGGACACTTCTTTTTCGTGTATATTCACCCCTATATGGACGGGAACGGGAGAATGGGACGGTTCGTCTTGAACGCCATGCTTGCGTCTGGAGGCTATAACTGGACGGTTGTTCCGGTGGAGCGTAGAAAAGAATATATGAAAGCGTTGGAAAAGGCCAGCGTGGAGGGGGATATTTCGGAGTTTACGAAAGTAATCGCATCATTGGTCAAGTAATGATATTTATAATAATGACAATATGAAATCAACGGAATATATCGAATGGGATAAACTGGAGCAGATCCCGTTCTGCCTTTGCCGGATCGCGGAGGATGAAGAAAACCAGGAAATAGATGTTTATTATCTGGATAAACGGGTTTGCCATGATTACGATCATGTGGGGCATTATTTTCGTACTGCGATAATCATGTTTAGAAGGATCAGGAACATAACGGCCGATTGGGTGAACCTCAAAAACCTTTGGTTGCTAAGGGACTGTATCAGGGAGAATTTTAATCATGGCCTGGAGGTGGACGATCTGATCTTCGGGGAAACATTCGACGGTGAGGATCCGGAAACTATAAAGCCGCTAACCAAAGAACGGCTGTTCAAGATTAAAAAGGTGATTCAGGAAAAAGATCCATACGCTACCGTATAGGGGGGGAGTATATAAAAACAAAACCCTGGAGTTTGTCTTGCGACAGGGACAACAGGGGATTACTACGCAAATATAGGGAGTATATCTCGTTTATACAAGGATTTTATGGCTTTTCTGGATTGATTTTAAAAAGAATAGAGGCTTGTTCCCTGGAATGTAGTATTTACTACTTTTAGTATTTTAGTATATTAGTACGCTTTTCTTTTGGAGGATTTGGGCGTTCCCGTAAACGGTCGGGCTTTCCGCCTCCAAGTCCTCGCCTAAAGGCTGTGGGCTTTCCACTGCAATCCCTAACGCATGAATACACCCACCCACCCGATTAAGGTAGGCTATTTCCGGATAGAGCCGTTCGGTGAAGCCAGCCGGATAAAAGCCGCCTGACTTTTCACTGATCGGCACAATCCGGGTACTCCGGTAGCCGATTGTCGAACCCGGTTTTAACCCCCCTTTCAGGGGAGAGAGGTATTTTAGTTTTTCCGGCGTGGCCGCCTTGCGTTTACCTTGACCTTTGCAGACAAAAACCCCGGTCAAGGTAAACGCAAGATGACCACACCGACAGCCCCGAAAAACCAAAATGAGGTTGTCTTGATACAAAAACATCGGAATCTTAGGCATCCGCAAGGTTTTTTGGGGGGGAGAGGGTGCGAGGTGGGGAGTTTACTATCGGAAAAAATCAGGTAGTAAATACTAAATTTAGTATATACTAAAATACTACTTTTTCATATAATTATCTGATAAATAGTTAGTTAAATGTTGTTTAAATACTTGCATATCTCAAATAAAAGTGCTATATTAGAGGTATAGAAAAAGAGATAACAACCTTTAGAACTGGCTCACCCACCAGGATAAAGAACGGGGGACGTAGTTATGAAAACTGATTATTTCGACAAGGCAGCGCAACAGTTTGCAAATTTGATGATCGAGAAGATCCAGCAGGTAGAGGACAATTGGCAAAAGCCCTGGATCACCATTGCGGCGAATACACGCAATTTCTTTCCGCAGAACCTCACAGGACGCAGGTACGCCGGAGGTAACGCCTTTTTACTTCTTTTCCTTTGCGAGAAATTCCAGTACCAGACACCCGTATTTATGACATTCAACCAGGCGAAAGAGGCCGGGATCTCCGTGCTGAAAGGATCGAAATCGTTTCCGGTCTATTACTTCCTTTTCTACGTGTACCACAAGGAAACACGCAAGAAAATAACCTTTGAGGAATACAAGGCGTTAAGCCGGGAGCAGCAACAGGAATACAACGTTATACCGACCTATAAATATTACTCGGTCTTTAACCTGGATCAGACCAATTTTTCGGACGTGAGGCCGGAAGAATGGGAAGCGTTAAGGGAGAAGTTCAGAGGGGGACAGGCAGAGCAGCCCGACGGGACAACCGGAGAGGCGCACCCCGAAATAGACGCCATGCTGGAGGCGAAAAGCTGGTTTTGCCCGATACGGGAGCAGCAAGGCGACAGGGCTTTCTATTCTCCTTTAGCCGATTATATCGTAGTGCCGCTTCGCTCGCAGTTCGTCGATATGCAGAGCTTTTACGAAACGCTTCTGCATGAAATGGGACATTCCACGGGACACCCCACCCGATTGAACCGGGATCTTGCGCACCCGTTCGGATCAGAGGAATACGGCAAGGAGGAATTAACGGCCGAGTTCGCCGCAGCCCTGGCAGGAATGTTTTTCGGGATAGCCGAACATATACGCACTGAAAACGCAGCTTATCTGAAAAGCTGGATAAAGGCGATCCGGGAAGAACCCAAGTTCATTTTAAACGTACTGGCCGACGCTATGAAAATTGTCAAGATGATAGCCGGGAAACTGAATATCTCCGTAGAAAGCGAGGAAACGGCAGCAGATGAAGCGGAACAGGTGGCATGATACAAGGAAGATCCCCCGAAAGGGGGACAGCCTTTCGGGGGGAGTTCTTTTTGGCACTCGCCCCAAAAAGAACCAAAAAACGCTTTGCCGCTACACTCCGTTTCGCTTTCATAGCTCTGATAATGCGTTTTTTGATTGGATAGATATATATTTGTAGATAAAATAATGTAATATGAACAAACCGAAGATTATACAGATTATTGATGTTGTTTCCAATGCGATAGCAGGAAACCGTATCGACGAGGATTTTATAAAGAGTTGTATTTACGGAAAAGTGGATGCGGAACTGTATGCGCATCTTTTAGGCAAATACAGGGGGTATGACGGGGATTTCTTTCAGTTTTATTTGGGGACGGACGATCGGATAAACCGGGCTTTGCTGGAGAACCTGGGGATTAAGGTCGAACCCGACAAATATCCGGACTATGATAGCCGGATTGTTGCGCAGGTCGTCCAGGGAAAGAAAAGGTTTGATATTTATCCTTTCGAGTTGGAAGCCTTTAACAGATATGCCATGTTTGGCAATAATAATGCGCTTTCATGCCTGAAAGGGATTTCCCCGACAGCCGGGCAGACCGTCCGGGAAAACGGTATTAACGAGTATGGAAACGCCTTGAATTGGTCGCTGTTCTGGATAAAGGCAAATCCGGAGGACAAAGCCCTGTTAGTGGATCACGTTTTGAATATCCCCGAACGATGATAGCGGAATATTTCATTTACCGGAGAAAGGGGGATAAAGAGCCGTTTATCTCCCTGGGGGAAATGCCGCAATACGGGTTAAGGCCGAAACAGAAGTTTACCGGGAAAAAACTTAAAATAGAGGTGATCCGCAGGCTTTCCGGTGTGGAAATCGAGCAGACGGCCACCACTCCGCAGATAAACGCCTATATCGAGGCGAATATCTATGATACCGAACGTTGGCCGGAGTACCGGAAGTTATACCGACAGGTGGCCGGAGAGGTGGAAACCGTGGCCGACATCTTTACGCTCCAGTATATTTTAGTGGCCGAACTGGAGGATCAGACCAGGACGGGAAAGGACTGCCAGCCGCAGCCGACAGATCCGAAAGACGAGAGGCTGATACACCTAATCCGGTGCGAGCTTATGGGTGAACCCCTGGAAATGTACAAGACGATGATAAACCCGATCATCGCCTTAAAGAAACGTTTCGTTTGATACTACATCTACTAAAAATAGTAGATACTACTTTTAGTATTTTAGTTCGTACGCTCAATCCTGGGAGAAAAACTAATCGGGATATTCATTGAGTTCCCGGTATGCCTTAGCTAACTCTTCTTGGGTGTGACGTTTGAACTTTTTACGGCTTATGATGAAAGGCAACCTCTGATTCATTTCATTCTCGTACTCGTCCAGGAGATGTTTACCCCTTCCGGTAAGGACGACATGGGTACGGTCGTCGGAAAAGCGGATCTCTTTTAAATCTTCCATTGTATCTAATATACGGAGGATGATTTTCTCGTAAATGGGGGTACGCAGTAACGGGTGTGCGAGCATGGGGGAATTGTATTTTATATCGAAATTCTCGATGATCTCCGTCTGCACTTCCTCTATATGCTTGGGAAGTGCTTTTCCCAGCGTGTAGTAAACAGCTATCTGAAAGTCTTTGTAATTTGGAAACATGGGCGTATATGGTTTATTGGGAACGTGGATATTTTTAATATTTCCGTTCCGGGATTCTTCGGTCGAAAGATAAAAAAATCTCTCGAATAATCTTTGGGATAGATGCGCTTTTTTTAGTAAATACTAAAAATAGTATTTTTGTAATGCGCATTACAGTAGTGTATTTTGTAAACGTAACGTGTACTTATTCAAGTATTTTAGTAAAATGGGTATCTTTTATATCCGGTTATACTAATATTAGTATTTTAGTATTTTTGTAATGTACATTACAAAAATATCCGTATCTTTGCATTCAGATTGAAAAACAAAAGGCTTATGATAACGACGATCCAGTTTAAGACGTTGGACGACTTGTATCAGTTTTACAACGACGCAATTTTTAACGGTGAGCTTTCGGAATGTATCGTGAATATGTCCCGTCACGGTGGGGCGTTCGGCTTTTTCGCCGCCAACCGTTGGAGAGGGGACGGGCAGGAAAAAAAGGTCGTTCACGAGATCAGCATCAACCCCGATTTTATGAACCGGGAAGATCGGGACTGGCATTCTACCCTGGTACATGAAATGTGCCATTTGTGGCAGGAGGATTTCGGCAGGCCGAGCCGGGGAGGGTATCATAATTCGCAATGGGCTGACAAGATGATCCAGGTCGGACTGATGCCGTCCGACACCGGGGAGGCCGGAGGCAAAAGGACAGGCCAGAGCATTACGCATTATATCATTCCGGGAGGGAAGTTCGAGCAGGTTTTCAATACGCTAAGCCGGGAGGATCTGCAAAACTTGCGGCTTAGGTACAAGCCGACTTTGGCGGCCGTACCTACCCGGCCGATCCGCATCGCCGGAAGCGACGGGGACGAAACGGAAGAACCGGAAGATCCGGACGAGGGGGAGAGCAAAAGCGGAAAGCGGAAGAAATACACCTGTGGGTGCGGCTGTAACGTGTGGGGAAAATCCGGGCTGGTGTTAAGGTGCGGACTGTGCGACACTGATTTTACGGAACAATAGGAAACAGTGCAAAGGTCAGAAGCCCCCAGTAAAAACCCCGCCGGAGGCAGATTTCAAGCATACTCGTTTTACTAAAATACTAAGATAAGTCTATACTAATCTTAGTATTTTAGTATTATTGTAATGTGCATTACAATATAGGGGTATATGAAAAAGTGGGGATGTCGTAATACGTCAATTCGCCCCACTTTTAAGGCTTGACGTGCAATAGCCGTCAGCCCCCAGACGGACGGGAACCACCCCGGCCGCACACAAATATAGAAAATCTTCCGGATTTAACCAAACAGGTCGGGATCTTTCTTTTTCCCCCTGGCCTTGATACCGAAATCCTCACGCAGCATCTTTGCCAGTGAATTTTGTGCGTGGGCTGTACTCATTTCACCGCTGCAAACCTTATCGTCGTAATATGCACAACGGTCGTACACGTCTTTCAGCCGTCCGCTTTCCAGGATCTTGTCGAGTGCCCTTACCGGGGTGTTGTCGCTCGGATAGCTTAAAGCACCGTAAACCCAACGGTAAACGAACGAGTATTGTTGTTGCTGGTCGCCTCGCAGTTCTTGGGGATTTCTCGCATGGATGAACAGGATAATCGTGTCGGCTTTCGGTTTTTGCCCCTTTTTAGGCGTTTTGCAGATGAATTTGTAATCGAACCATACATCGGCCTCGCTTTCCTTGATTCGTGTCTGTGCAGGCCTTAAAACCTTTTGGTCGATCTGTGCATTCGAGTAGGAGGCCGGGATCTCCAGGTCTTTGCAGAATTGGTCGATCGAGTAATAATACTCCCGTCTGTCCCGTTGGCTGCAAATGATCTTGTAGAGCCGCTTGGTGTAATTGCCCCGGAGGGTTAAGGCGATGTTCTTCCCGTACCTTGTACCGCCGACACCCGTACCGTAGTAGAGCAGGAAAGGGATCGCCCAGGGGTTGAGCGTCAGGGCTACCCGGTTTGTGCCTTTGATGTTGTGTACCGTCGTTATCACCACCCCGAACGTTTCCACCGTCTGGTGGATATTGGGATGCACCCAGCGAAAGGAAAAGTTTTTCCGCATCATGGCGATAGCCTCTTTCAGAACTTTGCTCTTGTTGTTCTTCCCCCCGGCTTCGTCGCATTTGATCTCGACGACAGGCTGGTTAAAGAGGTCTTTAGGCAGTTGTTTTTCCCTGGTCATGTGTTGCTGGATCTGGTCGCTTATGAGCGTCAGGAGGTTTTCTTGCCACTCGGTCACAGAGTACTGGCCGAATGTTACGTTATTCGGCTGGATTAACATTACTTCTTCCTCCGTAGGAGGAATATAGAGGGTGATGTCGTTGGTCGCCATAGGCTTTTTTTTTTGAGTTCGGGACAAAGTTAAAGAAATAAAAGATACCGCCAA
>NZ_CP072216.1:4800000-6425332 GCF_018289135.1 Bacteroides xylanisolvens | reverse complement strand
AGGTATATAAAGAAATGATAGCCAATGCAAGCAAACTCCGTATAGCACAAGAAAGGCTACGCAAAGGAGAAATTGATTTGAACACCTACAATAGAATTAAAACAAAATTGGGTGCCAAATTCACCGGAACGGTATATCAAGAAATGGCGGATAGCAACAGTCCGGAAATAAATGCAGGGAAAAGATATCTGGAACAATTACGTACTGATAACAAATCATTAATTGGGGAATATACCATTCAAAGAATAGATGGAACCAACTTCACCTATCAATTCCGTAATAATGAAGGAAAAAAAACGTTTAGCGTGAAAGTTTCATTCTTTGTCAATGAGAAAAAAAATGTTTTATATACAATTTCTTCACTTCAAAAGAAATAAGATACTATGGAAAAAGAAACAAAAAAATGCCCTTTTTGCGGAGAAGAGATTTTGGCTGTAGCCAAAAAATGCAAATACTGTGGTGAATGGTTAGAAGAAAAGCAAACGGTAACTAAGAAAATGGTTGCCTGCCCTGTTTGCACCGAACAAAGAGAAGAAGATGCCACAAGCTGCGAGAACAAAGAGACCCCACAGCCCTCTTTCTTATCCCACTATTTCATCCGTGTCATATGCAAGCAATATGCCGACTTTAACGGAATGGCCACAAGAAAGCAATATTGGCTTTACATCCTATTCTACAACATCATAGCTATTGCCGCATCATGCATAGATATATTATCGGGAATCGACTTCCAACTATTTGGAGAAAGCCTCGGCTATGGTTGGCTATTCACAATCGTCTCACTGACTCTCACCATTCCTTCACTCGCCATCGGTATACGTCGCTTGCACGACATTGGAAAAAGCGGATGGTGGTTTCTGATTGTCCTCCTCCCCTTAGTCGGTATCTTTTGGCTACTCTTCCTGCTGTGCAAGAAAGGAAATGCAGCTAACGCCTCCACTCCTTTAACCATTACCGACAAAATTGTGCTCAATGCGTCGATAGTAGTTGTAGCCATTCTGGTTGTACTCACCTATTTCAAATCTGCCAACCATCTCCAAATGCCTCAACTTCAACACAGCGATTGGACTCTTGACGGAGACACCGCAGGAGTGGATACATTGGGCAATATAGGTTATTCAAAAAACAGGCAAAGCATCAATAGCGGAAACAATGCGGAAATAAAAAAACGCATTATACACGATTTCTCTTGCTATTATGCCATTTATACCTTCTGCTACAACATGAAACAAGCCATAACTAAAGGATACAAAGGAGAAGGTTTGCTAACCCTCACCGAAGAACTTGTAGAAAATGACGATTTACTTGTCATCTCCAATACCGAATTTAAATGGTTATTGCAACAATTCGATTTCTCAAACTTCTCTCGACTATTACAGGCATACGCAAGTGGCAACAGGAGCTTCAGGAGTGATTTCACCGAGAGTGACTTGGGGCATACAGCAATAGAATGTCTTAAAAAACGCAAAGTTGTTTTCAACAGCCAATGGTTTGAGATATTCGACAACTATTTGCCCCATGACGAAGTACAAATAGAAGAGTTTCATAATTTGGGAAATAAAGAGTATCAGGTTGTATTCGATGGTTTTCACAACATATCTCCCAATTTCGTATATAACGTCAGCTATGCCAACGGACTTACCATTACAACGAATTAAATTTTACCATCATGAAACATAACAACTTACTTACATCATTCACTCTATTATCTCTTTTGTGTATCTTCTGCACCTCATGCAACGATATGGAAATGGCAAAAAAAGCGTGCGGCACATGGGAAAGCATCCGCATAGTCGAAGAAGACGGATGCAAAGAGAAAACCTATTATGATTTCGGTTCTGTGAAAGGGAGTATTCCTGGAGGAGACTTAAAAGAAACAACCTACTTCACCGAATGTGGAGAAGTTGAAGACGGACAAGAATATAATATGCAATGCAAAAGTATCATTGAAGGTACATGGAAGATAGAAGTCGGTGACATCTATTTCACTTACGACCTGTCGACTCTGAAAGTCACTTTTGAGGGGATTAGTTTCCCGGGCGCAGATAGATTATCCGAATCTCTTGCACAAAGTTTTATTAAAAACTATGGGCAATCACTCATTCAAGAATCAATAGAAGAATTGAAAGAACATCTCTATAATTGGTATTCAGAAAACGAAAACAACGAAGACTGTTACCAGAATGTGAATATTAAAGGAGACAATATGTCGTTCGATGCAACAGATGGAGTTATTAAACTGATAAGAATAAAATAAAACTTGAAAACATGATAAACAATACCAAACAATGCCCTTTCTGTGGCGAAGAGATACAAGCAACTGCAAAGAAATGCAGGCACTGCGGAGAATGGTTGGAAGACTCAGTTTCCAATACAAAAAATCAAGCCACTACAGAAGTGTCCTTTCAAAGGGATTCAAATAATCATAAAACAGAAGTGAATCATTTAAAAACTCCCATTTCTGACTTTGTCCTAATCCTATTTTGGACAGGAGTCATTGCGACATTCATTTCAATGTCACATCAAAGTGGAGTATGCCACCTTACCAATCCACACAAATGGCTACAAATCATGCAGTGGGCAACCTATATTCCAGAATGGGTGGCTGACTTATTGTCTGGCTTGGTCGATATAATATTCGCTTACGCCTTATATATAGGGATGAAACAACAAACCAAACCCATGAGCGGCTTATTAATTACCAATATTATAATCACTGTAGTAGTATCTTTTTTGATTTTATGTATGGATTTAATCTCTATTGCAGACGAAGATTACATTGGAATACTTATCTCTCTTTTTGTTATATTAGGTATGCTTATTACATCAACCATAATTGGAGTCCAATTTATCCGACACTTCAACGGACTATTAAATAAATTAGGATGGGGAATGTTGGCATCTCTAATCATAGTTATATCTGCCGCCGCTCTAATATCAGAAGATGAATTTAGTATGACTAATACAATTATTTCTTTTATTGAGTTTTGGATAATCAGCTATATTCTATATATACAAGCGGAATTATTAACGGATTGAGCCAACTAAATCCCTCAAGAAGACATTTTCATTTGATTAGCCTTACCAATTGCACAACAAAAGTGCAGAAAATTATAGTTTTCTGCACTTTTGTTGTGCAATTGACGTATATTTGCATATAAATATATACCAACCATGGACAGATTATACGAAAACTTCAATAAACTCCTTAAAGCTACAAGTACCGATTTCATCCGATACAAGTATACTGAAATAAACTGGGATAGCCATATGCTCGGACTTGTTGGGCCACGCGGGGTAGGTAAAACCACCATGTTCCTTCAACATATCAAGCAGAACATGAATCCGAAAGACACATTGTATGTTTCAGCAGACAATATGTACTTTGCCGATAATTCCCTGATTGACCTAACAGACAAATTCAGCAAACGAGGTGGCAAGCACCTATTTATTGATGAAATACACAAATACCCTAACTGGTCTCGTGAATTGAAGCAGATATTCGATTCTTATCCTGATATGCAAGTTCTTTTCACCGGTTCCTCTATTTTGGATATTTATAAAGGAACGGCAGATTTAAGCAGACGTGCCCCCATCTATGAAATGCAAGGGCTGTCTTTCAGAGAATATTTAAGTATGTTCCATCAAATTCATGTACCAGTCTACACATTAGAAGAGATACTGGAACATAAAGTTGAAATTCCGGGAATAGCACATCCACTTCCGCTATTCGCTGAATATATACAACACGGCTATTACCCGTTTAGCAAAGATATCACTTTTGAAATCGAGTTGAACCAAGTAATCAACCAGACTATGGAAAATGACATACCTCAATATGCTAATATGAATGTCTCCACAGGACGTAAATTGAAACAACTGTTGATGATTATTGCCAAAAGCGTTCCATTTAAGCCTGTCATGCAAAAACTTGCTGACATCATTGGAGTTAGTCGTAATTATTTAAGCGATTACTTACTTTATATCGAGAAAGCGGGGATGATAGCTCAAGTTCGCGATGACACAGGCGGGGTCAGAGGTCTGGGCAAAGTAGAAAAAATATATCTTGATAATACTAATCTCATTTATGCATTAGGAAGAGAGAATTCCAATATCGGTAATATCCGCGAAACATTTTTTTATAACCAAATGCGAGTTAAACAGGATATTATATCTTCCAAAATCTCAGATTTCCAAATAGGAGAAAGAACATTTGAAATAGGCGGAAAAAACAAAGGACAACAACAAATAACCGGAGCCAAAGAAGGATACATTGTAAAAGATGATATAGAAACCGGATACGGGAATATTATTCCACTTTGGAATTTCGGAATGAATTATTAATAATAGCCTTATAACAATTTTAATACAAAATATATTTATGTCACATACCAGACAAGAACAGATGGAAGCCTTCGGACGCTTCCTGGACATTCTCGACGAACTGCGTGTTAAATGTCCCTGGGACCGCAAACAGACCAATGAAAGTCTGCGTCCCAACACCATAGAAGAGACTTACGAACTTTGCGACGCCCTGATGAGGGATGACAAGAAAGAAATCTGCAAGGAATTGGGCGACGTATTATTGCACGTTGCTTTCTATGCCAAGATAGGCTCGGAAACAGGAGATTTTGACATCAAAGATGTTTGCGACAAACTGTGTGATAAACTGATTTTCCGTCACCCGCATGTATTCGGAGAGGTAAAAGCAGAGACAGCAGGACAAGTTTCCGAAAATTGGGAACAGTTGAAGCTAAAGGAGAAAGACGGCAATAAGAGTGTATTGAGCGGTGTACCCGCTGCCCTCCCCTCGCTCATCAAGGCTTATCGTATTCAAGACAAAGCCCGTAATGTAGGTTTCGACTGGGAAGAGCGTGAACAAGTATGGGATAAAGTGAAGGAAGAAATCGGAGAATTTCAGGATGAAGTAGCTAATATGGATAAGGACAAGGCGGAAGCTGAATTCGGCGACGTTATGTTTAGCCTTATCAATGCAGCGCGTCTCTACAAGATCAATCCTGATAACGCTTTGGAACTTACCAACCAAAAGTTTATCCGTCGCTTCAATTATTTGGAGGAACATACTATCAAAGAAGGAAAAAGCCTGAAGGATATGTCTCTTGAAGAGATGGATGCTATTTGGAATGAAGCAAAGAAAAAAGGACTGTAAGACCCATGAGTAACATTGATTTACATGCCATCATTGAAAGATGATTTGGAGTTCATAATACATGCCAAACAGGATATTCCACTATTGATTGCAGAAATAGAATACTTAAAATCAATGCTGTCTAAATAAAAAAATAGAGGCTCTATTCCGTGCGAGTAGAGCCTCTATTTTACTCAAACAGAACGTCTATTCATACGAGTTAGACGCTCTGTTTTTCTTTATTTCTTCTTCGAATCGTTTCCTTTATCCTTGCCACGATTCATTCCTTTTATCATCTCCCGGTGGAAGCGCATTTCCGCACGCTGCACGAGAAATATCTTCTTACTGGAAAGAATCTTTTTGAACTTACCCAGATAAGTCTTATCAAGCTGATCGGCAGCAATACGATTGTTGGCTATCTTATCGTTGATTTCTGCATATTGAGCTTCCGTTGTCTTATCATCTTTACCTTTGCGCATCAAATCCCACGATTCATCATTCAGCTTCTTCTTCTTATCCTGGAGTTCAAAATAGACGGGAAAGAACTTGGCTGCCTCCTTTTTACTCAATCCTGCCTGTTCGGTAATGAATGCCTTTTGTTTTGCCCTGAACTCCTCCCGGGATAAATGCTGATCACATCCGTCAGCAGCCCAAAGAACAGGCATAAAGCCACACAACAAAACAACCCATGCGATTAGTTTTCTCATTTTCTGTATTCAATCAGTTTTAATAAATCATTCTACACTTGCGTCACTCAAATAAACATATAACGAATAATCATCCAGCATAGCGCGGTCTAGTGCCACATCCAGCATTTCGTCTGATACGACTTCAGTATCCACCTCCGTCACCGCCACTTCATCGACCGCAGCAGGTTTGTGATCTGTCGACGCTACCCGGATAATCAGGGCCGCACCTACAAACATAGCAGCGAGATAGAGCAATGGTTTCAGTCTTGTCCATGTGCTGACAGGTTCTTCCTTGAAAACAACTTTTTCTTTTTCAGGAAGTTTATTCATTACCTCCGATGTCAGGTTTTCAAAGTAACCATCAGGCACTTTGAAGGAATTTTCCTTACCAAGCTTCTTCAATAGGATATCTTCTTCTTTCATACGTTTTTCTCCTCTCTTTTACTTAGACAACGTCCAATTTAAAAGGTTTAATCTATTTCTTCTAAAAACTTCTCTATTTTCTTCACTGCATGATGATATGACGCTTTGAGCGCACCAACCGATGTGCCGAAGATTTCCGACATCTCTTCGTATTTCATTTCCTGATAATATTTCAGGTTGAACACCATACGCTGTTTTTCCGGCAAAGTCAATAGAGCTTTTTGCAGACACAACTGTATTTCGTCGCCCGAAAAGTAGGAGTCACTTTCCAACTTCTGCACAATCGCAGCTTCAGGATCGTCAATATCCACGGTAGTCATAGCATGCTGCTTGTTCAGAAAGGTAAGACATTCGTTCAGCGCGATGCGATAGAGCCAGGTAGACAGTTTCGCCTCGGCACGGAAATAATCGATATTCGTCCATGCCTTGATGAAAGTGTTTTGCAGGAGATCGTTCGCATCCTCATGCGACAGTACCATCCGGCGGATTTGCCAATATAATTGCTCGCTATACTGCGCCACAATCATTTCAAATCCTTTCCGCTGTGTACTCTCCTCCTGAAGGAGTTCCAGAACTTCGCGTTCGTTATAAGGAATCATAATCTCTTGTATCTGTATGTTTATTTATGGTTTCAAATTCAGGTTGTTCATTGCCTCTAGTAAAGACGGATCATATTTATAAATGTCCTCACAATACCTCAAATTATTATCGGCAGACAGATAAACCGTCTGATAATCTATAAATAAAGGTATATATTTCTCTAAACTATAATGTTTCAGTTCACGATAGGCCGCACTGATAGGCAGCTTCTTTCCCTCTTCACTCACCGGCTTGATATCCATTGCAATGCGAATACGGTCTTCCAATAATTCATCCGGTTCTTTCAACAAGAAGAAAGCAAAGTCGAGTGCTTTCTGAAGGCGGACGCAACCGTGGCTCACCGCCCGATTCTTTAACGTGAAAGCCCAGCGGGAAGGAGTATCGTGCAGGTATACGGAATGAGGGTTAGGGAAACGGAAGATGATGCGTCCCAATGAATTCCCCGTTTTATTGTCCTGCTTCACTGTATAGGGTACGCCTTTTCCTGCATATTTAGCCCAATTAACCTGATGAGGATTTACTTGCAAGCCGTTCTTATCGTATACCTTCATGCGGTTACGGGTGAAATAGGTCGTATCTCTGCGATAAGTAGGGATGATTTCTTTCCGGATAATACTTTGAGGTACATTCCAATACGGATTCAGTTCCATATAATAAATCCTGCTCGACAACAGAGGAGTTTTATTTTTCACACTCCCCACACAGATACGCATTTCCAGAATAGAGTCCGTTTCTTCGTTGATTGCCTGCAACATGAATGCCGCCACATTGGCTATCACATATTTCTGTCCTTTATCCAATGCATATTGCCAACGTGCCCGCTCCATATTAACCAACAGACGATTCCGGTAATAATCCGTAGTATCCGTTTTCCCCCAAGCATTTACACGAACCAGTTCTTCCTGCATCTTGCGATAAAGCGGAGAAGAAGGTTGTGCTCCACGAAGAGCAGCAATTGGATTTGCACGCAATGAATCGAGGGCGGCATTTGCAAAAGTTACATCACAATGTTTTAAGGGAATACGATTGATCGAATCATTCCATCTGTGTTCCGAAGGCAGGAAACCAAACTTCAACTGGCACACATACGAAAGATATGCGGCTGTCAACTGATATTCCACATCTGCCAACAGACGGTTCATTGTCTTTCCTTCCTGCAACTTCAAAGAACGTATTTGTTGCAATCTCTCACGGATGCTATCGACCGAATAAAGATTCGGGTTAATGCCATGCCGTGAGATGTCTCCCAGCCAGAACAACATAGAGTCCGCCACCTGTGCGGCAGGTTTATCGGACACGAGCGAGTCATTCAACCAGAAGAATTCATCTTTTTCCCGATAATGGGCCAACAAAGCCGAATCCCAGGGAGTTATAGGGTTTTCGTTCAAATAGGAACGGATCATCAGACGAATACTGTCGGCATCTATTTGATAAGCAGGGTTGAACAACTCTTGCAGGGAAGCCAGAGAGTCCGGTATCGGAGATTGGGGTTTCTCTTTCTTACAGGCTGCCAAACAAACGACGAACAGGATTACCGCTCCCCAAAGCAGGCGTCTATTTCTCATACACAGTTCCTCCATCAACGTCAATACACATATTCTCTTTCGCTAAAATGGTTTGCGGGAAAATGGCGGACGCTTCATTAAGCAAAATAGATTCATCCTCGTAACGGGCTGAAAAGTGTCCGATCACCAATTGTTTCACATTGGCGTCCAAAGCTAGTTGTGCGGCTTGCGCAGCCGTAGTATGATAAGTTTCCTTGGCACGTGCCTGCTCTGTCTGCGCAAAGGTAGCCTCATGGAAAAGCAAATCTACATTGCTGATTTGTTCGGCAAGCGACGGGCGATAGATTGTATCGGAGCAATAAGCATATTTACGAGCCAGAGCCGAAGGACGGGTCAGACGCAAATTGGGTATTACTTCTCCTTCGGGAGTTACAAAGTCTGCTCCGTTCTTGATACGGTTCAGTTCATAGACCGGGACTTTATAAAAGTCCACCATGTCTCTGATGATATGGTTCGGACGCTGTTTCTCTTCAAAAAGGAAACCGCAGCAGGGAATTCGATGTTTTAAAGGGATGGTGGTCACAGTCACCGAACGGTCATCGTAAATGAGCATCGGTTCTTTCGTTTCGAATTCATGGAAGAACACCTTATAAGTCAAAGTCTTACAAAAGAAAGCAAGCATCGGTGCAAACAGTTCTTCCAGTCCTCGTGGAGAATGAATATGCAAATCGGCTGTTCTTCCCAATAATCCGAATGTAGAAATCAGCCCCAACAATCCGAAACAATGGTCACCATGTAGATGAGAGATGAAGATATGATTCAATCGGGAAAATTTCAGTCGCGAACGACGTAACTGCATTTGTGCTCCCTCGCCACAATCAATCATAAATAGTTTTTCACGCAGGTTCACGACTTGAGAGGTCGCAAAGTGTCGCGTGGTAGGCAAAGCGGAACCGCATCCCAATATATGTAACTCAAATTTTTCCATGGTATGCAAAGATAAAGCATTTCAGATTCAATCTTGCAAAGGAAGAAACTTTTTTTTCTATTCACCACGGAGGACGCAGAGGGTAAGAAGGGTAAGGAGGATATGGAGAAGATGCGGAGGATAAGAAGAGGGTAGATTTATATAAATAAAATATATCGCCATCGTTAGTTTGTTAAATCAAGCCTTCACACCCTCTGTATTCTCCATATCCTTCCTGTCCTCTATACCCTCTCTATATCCTCCCTACCCTCTGTGTCCTCTGCGTCCTCTGTGGTGAATAAAAAAAGGCGCCCCCAACCGGGAGCGCCTTCATCAGAAAATATTCTGTTCAGATTATTTCTTTCCTTCCAACTGTTCTTTCAATGCAGCCAGAGCGTCAATGTCGCCCAAAGTAGTTGAAGCAGCTTGGTTTTGGATCATCGGAGAATCTTCTCTCTTACCAGAAGATGCTTTCTTTGCGCCAGAAGTAGCTTTCTTTTCTGCTCTTTCTTCAGCTTTAGCTACATCTTCGAAGATACGGCTGTGAGACAGGATGATTCTCTTAGCGTCTTTGTTGAACTCGATCACTTTGAATTCAAGTTTCTCATCCAACTGTGCTTGTGAACCGTCTTCTTTTACAAGGTGTTTCGGAGTTGCGAAACCTTCTACACCGTAAGGAAGAGCTACAACAGCACCCTTATCCAACATTTCGATGATAGTACCTTCGTGTACAGAACCTACAGTGAACACTGTTTCGAATACATCCCAAGGATTTTCTTCGAGTTGTTTGTGACCGAGGCTCAAACGACGGTTTTCTTTGTCGATTTCCAATACCTGAACTTCGATATCAGCACCAATCTGAGTAAATTCTGATGGGTGTTTTACTTTCTTAGTCCAAGAAAGGTCAGAGATGTGGATCAAGCCGTCAACACCTTCTTCGATTTCTACGAATACACCGAAGTTAGTGAAGTTACGAACTTTTGCAGTATGCTTAGAACCTACAGGATACTTTTCTTCGATAGTTTCCCATGGATCTTGTTTCAGTTGTTTGATACCCAAAGACATCTTACGTTCTTCGCGGTCAAGTGTCAGCACAACAGCTTCTACTTCGTCGCCTACCTTCATGAAATCTTGTGCAGAACGCAGGTGTTGGCTCCAAGACATTTCTGAAACGTGGATCAAACCTTCTACGCCCGGAGCGATTTCGATGAATGCACCGTAGTCAGCCATAACAACCACTTTACCTTTCACCTTGTCACCTACCTTCAAGTCAGTGTCAAGAGCATCCCATGGGTGCGGAGTCAGTTGTTTCAAACCAAGAGCGATACGTTTCTTTTCGTCATCGAAGTCAAGGATAACAACGTTGAGCTTCTGATCCAGTTCAACCACCTCTTTCGGATCGCTAACACGTCCCCAAGAAAGGTCAGTGATGTGGATCAAACCGTCTACGCCACCAAGGTCGATGAATACACCGTAAGATGTGATATTTTTAACAGTTCCTTCAAGAACTTGTCCTTTTTCGAGTTTACCGATGATTTCTTTCTTCTGTTGTTCCAGTTCAGCTTCGATAAGAGCCTTGTGAGATACAACAACGTTTTTGAATTCCTGGTTAATTTTAACCACTTTGAATTCCATTGTTTTGCCAACGAATACATCATAGTCGCGGATCGGTTTAACGTCGATTTGAGAACCCGGCAAGAATGCTTCGATTCCGAATACGTCTACGATCATACCACCCTTCGTGCGGCACTTGATGTAACCCTTGATAATTTCTTCATTTTCCAGAGCAGCGTTAACGCGATCCCAAGAACGAGTAGCGCGGGCTTTTCTGTGTGACAGAACGAGCTGTCCTTTTTTGTCTTCCTGGTTTTCGATGTATACTTCTACAGTATCACCTACTTTCAGGTCCGGATTGTAACGGAATTCATTCAAAGGGATGATACCGTCTGATTT
Source organism: Bacteroides xylanisolvens (assembly GCF_018289135.1). Taxonomy (NCBI): domain Bacteria; kingdom Pseudomonadati; phylum Bacteroidota; class Bacteroidia; order Bacteroidales; family Bacteroidaceae; genus Bacteroides; species Bacteroides xylanisolvens. The sequence continues at coordinate 6,414,046 of NZ_CP072216.1, read as the reverse complement.
GTAACCGATGTTCACAACTACTTCACGCTTGTTCATTGCGATTACGGTTCCGTCAACAACCTCACGGTCGTTCACTTTGTTAAGCGTACCGTCGTAAGCTTTTTCAAGTTCATCGTGGCTAACGTTGGTTACTGTTTCGCCATTTTCATAAGCATCCCAGTTGAAATCTTCAATAGGAGCTACGTTCTTTAAGTTTTCCATTAATAATAAAATTGTTTAATACTTTAATTAAATAAGACATTATATTATCTATAAATCGGGCGCAAAGGTAGAAATATTTTCTTGATTGACAAAAGAATGGCAGAAGAAAAGAGATTTATATCCGTATTTTTTGTAATATTGCAATCTTTAATTTATACAGTTTTTGCCATGGACGAGAGATTGGACAAAGTCAAGGTGCAATGCGACTATTTACCGCTTATTAATTTTGCGATACAACAAAACGGAGCATCGATCATTCATCAGCTTTCTATTGAGAACACGACATCTGCCCCACTGAAGGACATTCAGGTAGTAATCACGACAGAACCGACTTTCGGAAACGCCGCTCCGATGGCTGTTGAACAGATCCCGGCCAACGGTTCGATCCGTCTGTCGTCATTCAATCTCACTTTGTCCGCCAACTACTTCACACAACTGACCGAACGTTTATCCGGCAACCTGAAAATTGAAATTACTGCTGAAGCAGAACCGATATTCTGCCAAACATATCCTATCGACATCCTGGCATACGACCAATGGGGCGGACTCAACGTATTGCCCGAAATGCTGGCTGCTTTCATCACTCCCAATCATACGGCTATCTCGCCGATTATCAAAAGAGCTGCTTCCATCCTGGGGCAATGGACCGGCAACCCGTCTCTCGATGAATATCAAAGCCGCACTCCGGACAGGGTGAGGAAACAGATGGCTGCCATCTATACAGCTATCGCGGAGCAACAGATTATATACAGTACCGTTCCCGCCAGTTTCGAAGAATATGGGCAGCGTGTCCGGTTAGCCGATTCTGTGATGGCACAGAAATTGGGAACCTGCCTGGATATGGCTTTGCTCTATGCTTCCTGTCTGGAGGCAATCGGGCTGAATGCTTTAATCGTCATCACGCAAGGGCATGCCTTTGCAGGCGCCTGGCTGGTGCCGGAAACTTTCCCGGATCCTACGATTGATGATGTTTCTCTATTAACGAAAAGAACAGCGGAAGGAATCTACGACATTACTTTGGTTGAAACGACCTGCATGAATATGGGACATTCGTCCGATTTTGACGATGCGGTGAAGAAAGCAAACGGAAAGTTGGCGGACGGGAACAACTTCCTTCTTGCAATAGACATCAAGAGAGCGAGATATTCGGATGTACGCCCCATCCCTCAACGTATTTTGCACGGACAGGTATGGGAAGTCGACGAAAAAGAGACCAACATTCAGAAAAGTGCCGTTCATGCCACTCCGCAAAGTATCAATCCGTATGATTTATCGGGCAATGAAACCCAGACCGTAATCACCAAACAACTGTTATGGGAAAGGCGGTTGCTGGACTTGAGCCTTCGCAACAACCTGCTGAATATCCGGATTACCAAAAACACGCTCCAACTGATCCCGGCTAATCTGGCTTGTCTGGAAGATGCATTGGCTGACGGAGAAGAATTCCGCATCCTGCACCGCCCTGCCGATTGGGAAAGCCCGGCGATGGATTTCGGAATTTACTCCTCTGTACCGGAGTCTGATCCGGTGGTTGGTTTCATCAACTCGGAGCTTTCACAGAAAAGACTGCGTTTTTATCTGTCCGAAAACGATTTAGGCAAAGCACTGACTCACCTATACCGTTCCTCGCGTACCTCTATTGAAGAAAACGGAGCCAACACTCTTTATCTGGCTCTCGGACTTTTGAAATGGTACGAGACTCCTTCCAGCGAACGTCCCCGCTACGCTCCCATCCTGCTAATGCCGGTTGAAATCATCCGTAAATCGGCAGCTAAAGGCTATGTGATCCGTTCACGGGAAGAGGAAACGATGATGAATATTACGTTATTAGAAATGCTTCGCCAGAACTTCGGAATTACCGTATCGGGATTAGACCCGTTGCCCACCGATGAAAGCGGCGTTAACGTCAAACTGATCTATTCCATCATTCGTAACAGTATCAAAAACCAACGCAAATGGGACGTGGAAGAGCAGGCCATCTTAGGCATCTTCTCTTTCAATAAGTTCATCATGTGGAATGACATTCACAATAATGCCAATAAACTGGTTCAGAACAAAATTGTTTCAAGCCTCATCAACGGAAAGATAGAATGGGAAGCCGCAACAGAAGAAATAGACGCAACGGATATGGACAAACAACTGTCGCCAACGGACATCGTATTGCCTATCATCGCCGATTCTTCGCAATTGGAAGCTATTTACGAAGCTGTACACGATAAGACTTTTATCCTGCACGGCCCTCCGGGAACAGGTAAATCGCAAACAATTACCAATATCATCGCCAACGCGCTTTACAAAGGGAAACGTGTCTTATTCGTTGCGGAAAAAATGGCTGCCCTCTCCGTTGTTCAAAACCGACTGGCAGCTATCGGTTTGGCTCCGTTCTGTTTGGAAATTCATTCCAACAAAACAAAGAAATCCGCTGTTATCTCACAACTGAAAGAAACAACGGAAATTATCAGGCAGACACCTCCCGAAGAATTCAAAAAGGAAGCGGAGCGTTTGCTGAATTTGCGGGCAGAACTGAATCAGTATATTGAAGCCCTGCATAAAGAATATCCGTTCGGAGTTTCACTATACGACGCCATTATCCATTATCAATCTGTAGACGTCGAACCTTGTTTTGAGATTCCACAACCTTATCTGGATACATTAGACAAAGATACATTTGCGCAATGGGAAGAGGCTATCGAATCGTTAGTCAGAACCGCCAATGCGTGCGGACACCCTTATCGGCATCCATTAACAGGCATCTCGATTTCCGAGTATTCATCTGCCGGAAAAGAAGAAGCCTCCCAATTACTTACCGCTTTCATTGATTTATTAAATATCATCCGGCAGAAGCTGGATGTATTTTCCGTACTTCTGAAAGATACGGATATACACCCGACACGCAAGGATTTCCAAACGATTGCCTGTATCATCCGGAGAATACTCGATATTCCGGAGCTGACTCCGGGATTGCTGACTCTGCCGTTATTGAATGAAACGCTAAATGAATATCGTGAAGTGGTGGTTCATGGGCAAAAACGTGATGAACAAAGAAAAGAGATAGAGGCAGGATTTACCAAAGAGATTCTGTCCATCAACGCAAAGCAGATGGTAGCCGAATGGAACCGGGTATCCGATCAATGGTTCCTTCCCAGATATTTCGGTCAGCGAAAAATCAAAAAGGCTATCAACATCTATGCTTTAAAAACCATTGAAACAGAAGACATCAAACCGCTACTCCACCGGATTATCCGGTATCAGGAAGAAGAGGACGCTGTTCAGAAATACACCGGCCAACTCCCCTCTTTGTTCGGACGATTCGGCAAGAATGAGGATTGGACTGCCATTGAGCAGATTATCAATGACATGGCTTCTCTTCACTCGCATTTGCTGAATTATGCAAAGGACATAGCCAAGGTGTCACAAATCAAACAGAATTTGTCTGTACAGCTCACAGAAAGAATTCAAACATTCAGAGATATTCACGCTCACTCTTTCAATGAACTGTATCAGTTGTCGGATACACTCACAGTCATTGAAAAGAAGTTGTCCGACACGTTGGGTATATCAACAGAAGAGCTTTATACCTCTTCAGCCGACTGGATAACGATTGCGCTATCAAAAGCCCAAACCTGGAAAGATAACCTCGACAAACTCAAAGACTGGTATCAGTGGTTACAAGCATACCAAACTCTGAATAAACTGGGAATCGGATTTGTCGCGACAGAATATAAGGAAAAGAATATCCCTACCGACCAACTGACAGACATCTTCTACAAGAGTTTCTACCAGGCGGTTATTCAGTATATCATTGCCAAAGAACCCACGTTGGAATTATTCAACGGCAAAATTTTCAACGATATTATTGCTAAATACAAACAAATATCCGCCAAATTCGAAGAAACGACCAAAAAAGAATTGTTTGCGCGGCTGGCTTCCAACATTCCGTCTTTTACTCACGAAGCTATCCAAAGTTCCGAAGTGGGCATCCTTCAAAAGAATATCCGCAACAATGCTCGTGGCATATCCATCCGCAAGCTGTTCGATCAGATTCCTACTTTATTGTCGCGTATGTGTCCGTGTATGCTAATGAGCCCGCTTTCCGTCGCTCAATTCATTGATACGGATGCTGACAAATTCGATTTGATTGTCTTTGACGAAGCGTCACAGATGCCTACTTATGAAGCGGTGGGCGCTATTGCCCGAGGCAAAAACGTGATTATCGTGGGGGACCCGAAACAAATGCCTCCTACCAGCTTCTTCTCGGTCAGCACCGTAGATGAAGATAATATTGAGATGGAGGATTTGGAGAGTATTCTTGACGACTGCCTTGCTTTGTCTATCCCTTCCAAATATTTATTGTGGCACTATCGAAGCAAACATGAGAGCCTCATCGCTTTCAGCAACTCCGAATATTACGATAACAAACTGATGACTTTCCCTTCTCCGGACAACATTGAATCGAAAGTCAGGATAGTCAACATCAACGGTTATTATGATAAAGGCAAATCGCGCCAAAACCGGGCGGAAGCTCAAGCGGTGGTAGACGAAATAGCCAGAAGATTGAGAAGCGAGGAATTGAGAAAGAAAAGTATCGGTGTGGTGACTTTCAGCATCGTTCAGCAAGCCTTGATAGAAGACTTACTTTCCGACCTCTTTATCTTCCATCCCGAACTGGAAACTCTTGCTCTGGAATGTGACGAACCGTTGTTTATCAAAAACCTGGAGAATGTGCAGGGAGATGAACGGGACGTTATTCTCTTTTCTGTGGGCTACGGTCCGGATGCGGAAGGACGTGTCAGCATGAATTTCGGCCCATTGAACCGGGTAGGTGGCGAAAGAAGGTTGAATGTGGCCGTTTCCCGTGCCCGGTATGAGATGATTATCTATTCCACTTTAAGATCGGATATGATTGACCTGAACCGGACTTCCTCTATCGGAGTAGCCGGATTAAAACGTTTCCTCGAATATGCGGAGAAAGGAACTAGGAATACAATCAACAGTGTGACAGCCCAATCAACGGAAACAGCAGCCTCCATCGAGAATATCATTGCCGATAAACTGCGTTCATTGGGATACACCGTGCATACAGACATCGGATGCTCCGGTTACAAAATAGATATAGGTATCGTTGACACCGAAAATACCTCCAACTATCAATTAGGTATTATCTGCGACGGCAAAAACTACAAACGTACCAAGACCGCACGTGACCGGGAAATTGTGCAAAACAATGTACTGAAAGCACTCGGCTGGGATATCTACCGGATATGGACTATGGACTGGTGGGAAAAACCGGACGAAGTAATAGCTGCTATTCAAGAGGCTATCGCACGCAAAAAGAGTTCAAAGGTTAATGCCCAAACAACGACAACCACCGAAATTGATTCTGCCCCAATGACAGCAGAAAAAGAATCTGTGAACAAAGAGTCGACAGACAAAGAAAAAATAACAAAAGAAGAGCCAATAAAAGAAGAGTCAATAAAAGAAGCAGTACCGACTGCAGAGAGAGATAACAATGAAATTTCATTTGTACTCAAAGCATCACCTGCCACTTCTGAAAAGCAAACTGCTTTCGCATCTTCCGCACAAAGCGGAATACAGCAAAAGTACCGATCGGCAAAGATCACTCCAGGCAGCTATTCGCCGGAAGACTTTTTCTTTAGTGAAAGCTATTCTATCCTCACTTCTCAAATACGGAAGATTATAGAGAATGAAGCTCCGGTCAGCAAATCATTACTTTGCAAGAAGATTCTGTCTGAATGGGGAATCAGTCGTTTGGGAGCACGGGTAGAAACACAGATAGAGACGGCTTTAGATACACTAAATATCTATCGCACCGAACATGAAGGATTTGTTTTCTGCTGGAAAAACAGAGAGCAATGTATCTCCTACTCTATTTATCGTCCGGTTTCCGAGCGGGAAGCGACAGATATAGCTCCTGAAGAGATAGCCAATGCCATCCGACAAGTGTTGACAGACTCCATTAGCCTGCCTGTGGCAGATTTGATAAAAGCATGTGCACAACAATTCGGCTTTGCCCGTATGGGATCGAACATAGACGCTGCCATGCAAAGAGGTATTCGCGAAGCCGTGAAAAGGAATTATGCCAAAATTGAAAACGAACGGGTGACGATTGCGGATTAAATGTTGGTTCGAGTGATCCTGTCTAGTAGATTCAGGTGACAGGAATTAGATCAATACCCTTTCTCCAAACGTTTCAGAGCAGCAATAGAATCGGATACATAGCTATTGTCCGGTTCTATTGACCGCCAATAACAAAGCTCTCCAATCAACCGTTTCAGATAGACAGGATCACTCGAACCAATCCGTCGCTGATGTTCTGCCAAACCTTTCGTCAGGATGAAATAGACATTCTTCCGGATTTCCCTCTTTCTGGCTTTAGGGATAGTCAGTTTCACACCGGAAGAGATGGACACTCCCGTGATAATCTTTCTACCATACTCATTGATGAAACGGGTCTTTTTATGATTCGGTTCGAATTTCTCATCACGAATGATTTGTTTAATACGGGGAATAATCTGCTCTTTGGGAAATACATCTCCCGAAAAAGTCAGGTCATCGGCATACCGGGTATAAGTCAGTCCGTATTCCGCTGCCAATGCCGCCAACTTCCTATCCATCTCATAACTAACGATATTACTTAACGACGGACTTGTAGGCGCTCCCTGCGGCAAGTGTCTGTGCAAACAACACAACGTTCCCAATACTTTAGATACATTTTCCGGATAACCGATCTTCTCAAATGTCTTTTTCACTCTCGGACTCCGTATAGAAAAGAAAAAATCATGAATATCCATTTTCAACACATACCGCTTTCCTAAATGAGGATTGGCATTGTCGACTACAGAATGACCGTTCCGGAAACCTACCGCTGCCGGATGAATCATTGTTACAGGTGATAATATACGAGAATTAATAGTCGCTTGAATGGATTGCATTGTTTCGTTAGGAGCAGAGATCATACGATACCCTCCTTTTCTTTTTCTCATCCAAAATTCCCGGTAATGTACAGAAACGTTTCGTAGTATTTCCTTCAATTGTCCCGTTTCCATTCCCAACAGATTGGCACACCAGACAACAGCCGATTCATCATACTTTTGAACATACTGTGCTCTTGAAACTGTCGCTCCCAAAGCATGCCTAAGCCAGGCTCCATGCTCCCATTTTACTTTAGTAGTCTTTTCTTCCTTACTACCGTCTGTCGCTTTCCATCTTTTATACCCCTCTTGTTTTCTGCTTGAGGAAATCATCTTATAAATCAGAAAACCAGTGACAATAAGTATCGTTATTAGAATTCCGTCCATTTTGTATTATGTATATAAACAAAGAGAAGAGAGGATGAGTTATTTACTAAAATAAATTTAGGTATTTATACCTTAGAATTTATTTTCTAGGAAAAATACCTGTGCTTACGAGGCGACTACACCTCTTTGATGCTAAATTCGGCCCTCATCCTCTCTTATACAAAGATAAGTATAATCTTTCGATAAAACAACCGGAACGGAGAAAAACTATCGGTTGAACAACTCAAACGTGAACTTACAGCCTATTCCTCCGAATTTCCAGTTTTCGCTGCTTACGAAGACTCCCACGTCGAAAATATGCGTACCGATGCCATATCCGACTTCCAGATAAGGTTGAAGATGCGGCATAGAAAGTGCACTGATGTAAATACGTTCATTCTGCACATAACGGGTGTACTTCATCAGATGCCGGAGAATAAGGAATGGAGCTTCGTAGGTGAAATGTCCCCGCACATAACGACGGGAGGAGTTATACCAACGTGAGTCAAGCACCTGAAATACTCCGCCGATTTCATCATTCCAGCCTACGGGAAGATTATGGCGGGAGAAATTGGCAAAGTCCACAAAATACAGTTCATCCTGATTGGTGAATGCCCCGAATCCGAAACGATAATAAATATTACGCATCAATCCCATCCGGATTTGATGCTGAAGGTCAAACTCTATTCTTTCATATTCGCCCGTACTTTTAAATACTCCTTTAATTCCCCGTTCATAATCGACCGAGAAGGTTGGATAGATAGAATGCAAATTTATCTTTCGCTTTCCGTTCATATAATAATAGAGTCCCGGCGTCCACTCTATCCGGATGCGGGGAGCGAAACTGATATAAGTGTTCTTGAATTTATCCATAAACTCCGGAGGCGGCATCGGATAATCACCGGTAATCACAAAACGGGAAGGCTCTACGGCTGTTCTTTTATGGGCAGAGAACCCCAGACCGATATCCAGTCCGTTGACTATCTCAACTGTATGGCGGAAGTTAAAATACAAGTCCTTGAAATAATCAAGATGAATTAAATCGAAATTAAAGATACTATCCGGCATGGCTTTCAGTTCGTCGAGCACCTTACTGCTATAGATACGGTTACCATTACCCACATTCAACCGGAAGAATCCCCGTTTCTGCGGCCAGTATTCAAAGTCGGCATTCAACGACCAGTAGAACTCTTTACGCGTGAAGTTGTATCCGAGTTTCGGCACAATACGAAGTAATTTATCCCCTCTGAAAAGACGGTTGTAACGGAAATCCTGTCGATAAGACAAACCGTTGCTTCCGCTATAACTGAATAAAAGCGGATTTATAAACGGAGAGAACCGTACGCTTCCGATATTGGACAAATTGAATTTATAATCTTCTACCATCAAGTCCCCCATCGTTCCCCAAAAGGCCTGACTCTTGGATGGCTTTTGTATGGTAGCCGTGTCACGTCTAAGCGCATTGTCGAAATATAGTTTTTTCTCGCTCTCGTTCAAAGGGATCGGGCGCATGATAGCAAAGGTAGAGGCGTCCGTTTTATAAGCATTCGTATCACACTGCAAGGAGAAAGATTCCGAAAGATTATATTTCCTCTTCTCTTTCTTACGTACCTTCTTTTCTTTCAGTTCGATGGATTTATAATCTAAAGAAGCTGTATAATTACCATCTACCTTATTTCCGAGGAATTTGAAAAGGGCTTCTACATCATAACGCACCGGCAGGAATTCATTTTTCTTGCCGACATCTCCCATCTGAATCCAACAGGTAAATGTTATCAGCTCCGATCTTCCCGAAAAACGGATTTCACGAACACTCCAGACGTTGCTGCTAACCACCATATATCCACCTACCAACTGATCGCTCTTGGTACGGGGAATAAAGCGGACTCGATAATCCAGATTATTAGGATCTCCCATCACACTGTCTATCTGGTATTTATAGTATTTCTGTCCGTTTTTAGCCAGTGGTGATAACAAGCGTTCATCATTCAGCAAAGACGAAGAGTAGATATTTACATTAAAGTATTCGAGCAAGCCCGGCAATCCCCTGTTTCCTCTCACCGTTCCCTGGGAGGCTTTTACTTTCTGGTCGTAAATATTGGGAGCCGTATAATGCAGGTCACTGTACGTTTCAAGCAGATATTCGCGAACACCCTTTTGCAAACGAAACATGGAAGGCACATAACGGAGAATAAAATTCTTCTTCTGAATGTCCATCTTACCTTTTATATATAGGTTCGCGCGATAATCGCTGACTATCGTTTCATACAAAGGCGCAAAGGTCATCACACGTTCTATGATGGAGTCGGCAGAGATTTCCTGATGAGTATAAGGATTCATTATATAATTATTGGCTGCCCCCTTTGATATAAAAGAGAACAGACACAATATGCATCCTATCAATATTTTATCTCTCAATTGTCGTATCTCCTTCATTAACGTAGGCAAATATAAAAAAGAATATCGAAAAGCAATGGAATTAAGCTACTAAAAAGAGTTATCAGGGGAAGGAAGCTTTTCACACCTGATTAATATAAATATATGAATAAACAAAAACGACTCATGTTTGAATGCATGAGTCGCCTATTAATAATAGGAGAAAGATTATAATTTCTCTATTTCTTCTTTCGAAATACCCGTAGATTTTATGATAATATCATTATCCACCCCTAATTCTTTCAATTTACGGGCTGTTTCTCGTATACCTTTTTGTATACCTTTTTGTTCTGCAAAGTCCAACGTATTAAAATAATCGTTGTAAACTTTCCATTCTTCCTCGTACTGCATTCTTTCCTCCTGGGTCATATTCGCTTTGGAGGCTAACTTTTCCAGTCGTTCAAAAACGGCTTTACGAGCCTTGAAAGGCATTCGATCAAGTGTATCCATGTGCTTTAATATATAAATCCAGCGTTCAAAATCATTTTCACATTCATCCTCTTCTTTATTAAAGTTCGGCAATTCAATAAAAATCTGCCGGAACTTACTATTGAAAAGCTTACCTGTATCCCTGTCAGAAAGGATAACATCCGTTCTGATTTTAGAGGGTATATCCTTGTCCATCACGAAGTTCATGAAGAACACTCCGTACACAGCATCTAATTGAAAGTTCCAAATCCCTTTTCTCGCTTGTTGGGTAATAGCCCTAGAGAGATAGAAAAGGGCACGGTCTTTAAAGTAAGGCTGTTCCCGGTTCTGCATTTCTACGATAATATGTTCCCCCGTATTGGTTCTACAATATATATCATAGATAAGTCCTCGTTCTGTTTTTACTTCCGGCTGCTGTTCGTTGTTTAGGAACTGGATGTCGGTAATTACATGCTCTCCTACGAGCAAATCATTCAAGAAGTCGATTAATAACTCCTTTTCTACCTCTCTGCCGAATAAAAACTTAAAGCCAAAATCGGTAAAGGGATTGATAAATCTTCCCATTATTTCTTATATCTCAATTATAGAACAAAGATAGAGTTTTTTTGTTGAATAGTGTCAAGTATGGGAGGATAAAATAAAATAAAATCAAACCAATACCTAACATGAAGTATATGGTTTGATACTACGTAATATCGACTCTATATCACGATTTTAAAGTTGATTTATGAATAGACAACTAAAGTCGTCTGTTCGGTCAACTAAAGTCAGCGACTTAGACAACTGCAGTCGGCTGTATGGTCAACGGCAGTCGGCTGATACCATGTTAACTATTTCAATCTGTTATACGGTCATATTCATCTTCTTATATCCTTCCATATAAGGAAACGCCTAAGCTTTTGTTTGAACCGGGGGAGCTTTTCGTTAGAGTGTGAAGGGTGTGAAAAGCTAAAACGAGGTCATTAAATCACAGCAAACATCTGTCATACTACAACTTACGAGTCTGTGAAACTTGTGGAAGGCAAAAGTAAACTTTTATTTCTAAGTTGACAGAGAAGTTGATATACTTTATTTTACCATGATTTTTGAAAAGAATCAAACCACCGCTAGTTTGATTCATAACGGTACATAAATGAACTAAATGATAATTTTGCGGAGTGCCCTGAAAGGGCTTAATTATATAGCGTAGGGCAACGCCCTACGTAAAAACGACAATCTGAATTTGCGCCCTGAAAGGGCATAATTGTATACGGTTCTGCCCTTTCAGGGCTTGTGGCTGGTGTGTTTTTTTCGTAGGGCGTTGCCCTACACTATATAATTAAGCCCTTTCAGGGCACCCCAATAAATATATAATTGTAAGGCTTTCAGCCTAACTGCAAAATTCCCATTTAACCGATAAATTCCCATTTAATTAAGAACTGCATAAAAAAGAGAAATGCTTACTCTTACCTTTTTATTTCTCCTTTTATTTTTGACAAAGAAGAAAATTGTCGTATCTTTGTGATACTCTTCATATCAACCAGGCAGGGAACCTGCCTCGTTTTCGTGGCAGGCATTTTTATGCCTGTCCTGATGCTTCATATGGCGGTTTCGTACCCCCGTGTGGAGTGTTAATGCACCCACTGCCTGGTTGGTGAAGAGTAGCGGGAAAGGCGGAACCGCTCTTATTTCATAGAAAATCTTCGGGCTCAGTTGTAATTCTTGGGGGATTAAGTTTAGTCAATTCCCTTCATGCATATACCTTTGCTAGCCTAAAAAGGAAGAAGCTCATATCCACTACTCCTCTAAATGATGCCCTAAATGCTTTGATTTTAGCATTAAATGCTTCCGCTGCTGCATTTGTACTCCTGTTCACAAAGAAGTTCAGAATCCTTTCATAATGATTCTCAATAGAGTTTGCTACTGTTGTGAATGTATCGTATCCATATTCTTCAATCTTATTATACCATAGTGCCAGCTTTGCTCTTGCTACATCCTTGTCATAGTTTGTGGAAAAGATCTTTCCCAACTCCAATGAGTAGTAATATACGTGCTTAATATCTTCAAACTGCTTGAAAAGTAATTCTGCCCTGATTTTCTGACTCTTGGTCCATTTATCAGGTGATTTAAATAATAAATATCTGCTTCTGGCCAATAATTGCCTGAGTGTATCTCCGTTTTCGAGTTCTTCTGCTTTATATACTTCCCCCTTCTCTTTTGCCGCTTTCATAGCTTTATTCTCCTCTTTTATCACTTGCCATCTATATGTAATGCGCAACTCTTGTACAGCTTCGTATACAAGTTTTTGTACATGAAACCTATCAATCACCTGCATGGCACGTGGAAAGCACGTTTTGGCAATCTTTTGCATGCTCCCGGCCATATCCAGTGTAATTTCTTTGACCTGATTACGCAGCTCCTGTGGCATCTTTGTAAGTACCGCAATGATATCATCGGTTTTAGTGCCCTGAATTACAGCTATAATAGAACCTTTCCTACCTCGCTTATCTCTATTTATTAAGATGGTATAAAGATCTCCCTTACTTAAAGCCGTTTCGTCAATACATAGGTGATAACCCATATTCTTTGGATAAAGGATATACTCTTGGGCATGTGCTCTCTGATCCCAATTCTGGAAGTCACTCAGGTGGTCTTTATATTGGCTTTGAAGCTGTTTGCCATCCATACAGTAATGCTCAGCTACACTTTGGCAGCTAACGGCGTGATTATCTAAGTAATTCTTTTAAAAAAGCACCGAACTCAGCGGTTATGCGAGTACCGGTGGCTACCAAACTCCAGTCACGACTATATGTCTGCCCAGTGGATGGATCTTCCCAGCGACGACGCTTGATACGTAAATAAACGGCTTTACCACGGATAGGGAAGTCCTGAACTTCAATCTCAGGGAGGAAACCTTTTGAGTGAAGATGGAGATCAGAGTACTCAGCAGGAATAGTGGCTTTCTCCTCTAAATAAAGAATAAAGCAAGTATCCTGAGAAACATGATTGACTAGGGTAAAGTAATCAAGGATTCCTGAAGGCAAGAACAAGCTTAAAGAAGCAACAGGATCAATCGTTTGGGAAGAGGATGTTTTCATGATGCAAAAATAAGAATTTTAACGCAATCCCCCAAGGTTTCAGACTGAGCCAATCTTCGCCTACCACCTTATTCATAATTATATTATGGAAACAAAACTAGTTACCGTTCAACCAGCGGTGGGAGGCATGATAAAGGCTTCCAAAGATTCATTTGTTATTCCTAAAGAAGAATTAAAGGATTTCTACCTTAAATTCGCTTTCCTCCTGAACCCGGATTCCTGCTCCGTAAACCGCACCGAATTCGAACTATTAAACATTCTGCTGAAGGACCTGAAAAAAATCTTGGCAGCATTGACTCACCTCAACACCCATCCTTGGGATGAAGGCATCGCAGAAATCCAAATTTCATGCGGTGTTTACTCCCTACAAGATAACTTGAGCAAAGAAAAACGTATGCAAATGAACACCTCTACGGGTAAACACCTACAATTTCTCACCCAAATGGCTATGGACAGTCCAGTGTTCAAACAGTTATTCAGGAACTATCACAACCATTATATCCAAGTGGAAAGTTTGGTTAAACAGATGGCTAAAGAAATGGACCAACAGAAGCAATAAGAACAGAAGTTGGATAATCAACAGAGGGGGTATCTTTAGAAAAATACATTCATTTCTAAAAATACCCCCTTTAAAATAGGGGTACTTTCAGAAAAAACATATAATTTTGCGCCATCAACCGATAAAAAGTAGACCATTTATGTCAAAAATGCGTTTTTTTGCCTTACAAGAGCTTTCCAACCGGAAACCTCTGGAAGTAACTGCTCCTTCCAACAAACTCTCTGATTATTATGGTAGCCACGTGTTCGACCGCAAGAAGATGCAGGAGTATCTTCCCAAAGAAGCCTACAAAGCTGTAACCGATGCTATCGAAAAAGGTACGCCTATCAGCCGCGAAATAGCAGATTTGATTGCTAACGGCATGAAAAGTTGGGCCAAGTCACTCAACGTCACTCACTACACACACTGGTTCCAGCCTCTGACAGACGGAACAGCCGAGAAACATGACGGTTTTATCGAATTCGGCGAAGACGGCGGAGTAATCGAACGCTTCTCCGGAAAACTACTGATCCAGCAAGAGCCGGATGCCTCTTCTTTCCCTAACGGCGGTATCCGCAACACTTTCGAAGCACGAGGATATACAGCCTGGGATGTTTCTTCACCGGCATTCGTGGTAGACACCACTCTTTGTATCCCCACTATCTTCATTTCTTATACAGGTGAAGCACTGGATTACAAAACTCCCTTATTGAAAGCACTTGCCGCCGTAGATAAAGCAGCAACGGATGTCTGCCAACTATTCGACAAGAACATCACCCGCGTATATACCAATTTAGGATGGGAACAGGAATATTTTCTAGTTGACTCTTCCTTATATAATGCACGCCCCGACCTCTGCCTGACAGGACGGACACTGATGGGACACTCTTCCGCCAAAGACCAACAGTTGGAAGACCACTATTTCGGCTCCATCCCTCCACGTGTCACCGCATTTATGAAAGAACTCGAAATTGAGTGTCACAAACTGGGTATTCCTGCCAAAACCCGTCATAACGAAGTAGCCCCCAACCAATTTGAGTTGGCCCCTATCTTCGAAAACTGCAACCTTGCCAACGACCACAACCAACTTGTCATGGATTTGATGAAACGTATTGCAAGGAAACATCACTTCAATGTACTCCTACACGAAAAGCCATACAGCGGAGTAAACGGTTCGGGCAAGCACAACAACTGGTCGCTCTGCACCGACACCGGCATCAACTTGTTCGCCCCCGGAAAGAATCCGAAAGGAAACATGCTATTCCTCACTTTCCTGGTAAACGCCTTAATGATGGTTTATAAAAACCAGGATTTACTGCGGGCCTCCATCATGAGCGCCAGCAACAGCTACCGTTTGGGAGCCAACGAAGCTCCTCCCGCCATTCTCTCCTGCTTCCTGGGTTCACAACTATCGTCCACTCTCGACGAAATTGTCCGCCAGGTAGGAAACGAGAAAATGACACCGGAAGAAAAAACCACTCTTAAATTAGGTATCGGACGTATCCCCGAAATCCTACTGGATACTACCGACCGTAACCGCACCTCTCCTTTCGCATTCACCGGAAACCGTTTCGAATTCCGTGCCGCAGGTTCTTCTTCCAACTGTGCCGCCTCCATGATTGCAATCAATGCCGCCATGGCAAACCAGTTGAACGAATTCCGCGCATCAGTAGAAAAGCTGATGGAAGAAGGAGTAGGCAAAGATGAAGCCATCTTCCGCATACTGAAAGAAACGATTATCGCCTCCGAACCGATTCGTTTTGAGGGCGACGGTTATTCTGAAGAATGGAAACAGGAAGCCGCACGCCGCGGACTGACTAACATCTGCCACGTACCGGAAGCCCTGATGCACTATATTGACAACCAATCCAAATCAGTGCTGATTGGCGAACGTATCTTCAACGAAACCGAATTGAACAGCCGTCTGGAAGTGGAACTGGAGAAATATACCATGAAGGTGCAAATCGAAGGCCGTGTACTGGGCGACCTCGCCATTAACCACATCGTACCGACTGCCGTTGCCTATCAGAACCGATTGCTCGAAAATCTTCGCGGACTGAAAGAAATATTCCCGGCTGAAGAATACGAAGTGTTGAGTGCCGACCGCAAAGAACTGATCCGTGAGATTTCCCACCGGGTCACTTCCATCAAAGTACTGGTTCGCGAAATGACCGAAGCACGAAAAGTAGCCAACCACATGGAGAACTACAAGGAAAGAGCATTTGCATACGAAGAAAAAGTACGTCCATACCTCGATCAAATCCGCGATCACATCGATCATTTGGAGATGGAAGTGGACGATGAAATATGGCCGTTACCCAAATACAGGGAACTGTTATTTACTAAATAAAATGCCTATAAGATTGCACGAAAGCTCCCACTTTTGTGCAATCTTTTTATAGATTCGTTCATTTTCTCATTTTTTCTTTTTACTTTTGTGCTGTATAACACAGTTTTGTAGCACTCATGGTAAAAATGAATATGTCAGACATCGATATTTCGGAACCGTTATCCGATATGTTAGCTCCTTTAAATAACGAGCAAAAGGAGTTTCTGATGAACAATTATACGATACAAACCTACAAAAAAAATGAAACCATCTACTGCGAAGGGGAAACACCTTCTCATCTGATGTGTCTTATCAGTGGGAAAGTAAAAATCTTCAAAGATGGCGTGGGAGGTAGAAGTCAGATTATTCGCATGATTAAACCACGCGAATACTTTGCTTATCGTGCTTATTTTGCCAAACAAGATTTTGTAACTGCCGCAGCAGCTTTCGAACCCTCTGTTGTTTGTCTGATTCCTATGAATGCTATCTTAACTTTAGTTGCCCAGAATAATGACCTGGCCATGTTTTTTATCCGCCAGCTTTCTATTGATCTCGGCATCTCGGACGAACGCACCGTTAATCTGACACAAAAGCATATCCGCGGACGCTTGGCCGAATCTCTCATCTTCCTGAAAGAAAGCTACGGTTTGGAAGAGGACGGATCTACTTTGAGCATTTATCTTTCACGCGAAGATTTAGCTAATCTCTCTAATATGACTACTTCGAATGCTATCCGCACATTGTCACAGTTCGCTACGGAACGACTGATTACAATCGACGGAAGAAAGATCAAAATCATCGAAGAAGAAAAGCTGAAGAAAATAAGTAAGATTGGATAAGAAAATTCCTGCACCAGTCGCTCCACCCTAAATAGTGAACATACATATAGAAAATATAATTGCAGACATCAGACGTGGTAACAAACAGGCTTTCAAAAAGCTATTTGATGACTACTATCCTATTCTTTGCGTGTTCGCATCCCACTATATTGAAGACAAAGAAGTTTGCAAAGACATTGCGCAAGATGTATTGTTAGCTTATTGGGAACGAAAAGAAGATTTCGACGACATTTTGAAAGTAAAAAGCTTCCTTTATACCGTCACCCGAAATAAATGTCTGAATCACCTAAAACATGAACAATTAGATATTCCTAATTTTTCCGGACAGGAAGAAATCGATAGTGGCTTTGAAGCTGCCATTATCGAACAGGAAACATTCCACATGGTTCGCAAAGCGGTAGAAGAATTGCCTACCCAAATGCGAAATATCATCTTATACTCTATGAAAGGGTTAAAAAACCATGAGATTGCTGACAAATTGCAAATTTCAGAAGGCACTGTCCATACGTTAAAGAAATTCGCCTATCGCAAACTTCGCGAAGGTCTCAAAGGCATAAATTACACCTTATTACTATTTTTATGCAAATAAAGTAACTTTTTGATTACCCCGTTTTTTCGATTGGATTGTTTTACTTATATAACAAATCGAAAAAACGATGAATTCATTCAAAGAAAAATTTAAAATTGCAAAAATCTTAGCTTCCTTATTTACTCATTCGTCTACTCCCGAAGAGGAAAAAAACTATCATGCGTGGTTGGATGAAAATCCGGAGCATCAAAAAATAGCCGACCGGATATTAAATAAGGAAACGTATGAAGAAAACAGCCGGTTAATAAAAAGCTTCTCTTCACAAAAGGCATGGGACAGAATCTATCCGCTACTAGGAGGAGAAAAAACATCCGGTTTTCTTTCATGGAAAAGGAGTCTGAAATATGCGGCTCTTCTTTTGCTATTGTTAATACCGATTTCATACCTTATTTATAATTGGGTAGCCGGAGAACCAATCGGTGAAATCACTCCAGGAACCCATGGCGGAGAACTGACTTTAAGTAATGGCAACACTTTCAACCTTTTTGAGAATGTCCTTCCGGAGGGTGCAACTGAAGTGTTCATCATTGACTCCAAAGGGATTAATTATCAAACTCCTGCCAACAAGCCCAAAGTGAAAGAAATCAAAAATACGCTTCGTACACTGCATGGTATGGAATGTCACATTGTCCTTTCAGATGGAACAAAAGTACATCTGAACGCAGAATCACAACTGACTTATCCGATTTGTTTCAGCGATAAGGAACGCATCGTACAGGTTGAAGGTGAAGCCTATTTTGATGTTGCTCCAGATAAAGCACATCCTTTTATCGTGCAAACACCGCACACTTCTATTCGGGTGACAGGAACTTCTTTCAATGTAAGGGCTTATGCGGATGAAGAAGTGGAAAGTACTACACTAATTAGTGGAGCTATAGAGATTAGCAGTGAAAACGAAGATTATGAATTGATTCCAAACCAACATTTCGTATATGACAAAAATAGTCGGGAAAGTACCGTATCTAACGTAAATACAGAATTATACACTTCCTGGGAGTCCGGATCATTCATATTTATGAATGTTCCTCTTGAGAATGTAATGTCATATCTTTCCAAATGGTACGGATTCACATACACTTTTGAAGACGATGCAGCCAGACAGGTACAAATCGGAGCTTATCTCAACCGCTATGCAAACATGAATCCAATTATCGACATGATAATGGAATTAAATATGGTAGACATAAAACAAAGAGAAGGTATACTGCACATTTCTTATAAACAATAACTATTAATACATATTATAACTAACGCATTATGAAAAAACGAACACAATCCTCCTCAAAGGGAGTATCTTATGTAAGCAGAAATTTCGTTAAGTTCTGCCTTTTATGGATATTCTCCCTTTCTTCACTTATGATTCAAGCACAAGACAATCAGCGAATCTCCGTTGATCTGAGAGGCGAAAGCCTGGAATCTACGCTTTGGTATTTGCAAAACCGTACAAAATTCATTTTTATGTACGCAACAGAAGATATCGCTAACATAACCGATATCAGCGTAAGGGCAAAAAACAAAACGATCACCGAAATTCTGGATGAATGTCTGGAAGGAACTAACCTGACTTATGAAGTATCAGGCACTGCCATCGTTATTAAGAAAAGAAAGACTAATAAAATCACGATTAGTGGATGGATACGTGATGCAAGCGGTGAAGCACTTCCCGGAGCTACAGTCACTGTCCGAGGTTCAAAACATGGAGCTATCGCCGGACTAGACGGACATTACACTTTTAATATTCCTGCACAAGAAGGGTTAATATTAACTTATTCATTCATCGGAATGGAGAAAAAGACTGTAAGATATACAGGAAAGAAAACGATTAATGTCACTCTAAACAGTTCCAGTACTGAAATTGACGAAGTGGTTGTAACCGGTTATCAGAATATTCAACGCCGTGACCTAGTAGGTTCTATTACCACAGTAAAAGCAAAAGATATTTTAATGCCTTCATATACCACTATTGACCAAATGTTGCAAGGACGTGTGGCAGGTATGATTGTCACCAATACAAGTAGTCGTGTAGGTACTGCCCCGAAAATTCAAATCCGTGGTACCAGTACCTTACTGGGTAATCAAGACCCACTTTGGGTAGTCGACGGCATCATTCAGGAAGACCCCCTGGAATTGAATGCATCTTCTCTCATGACAGAGGACTTGAAAAACATTATCGGTAATCAGATTTCTTGGTTAAATCCTGCTGATATCGAAAGCATTAGTATTTTAAAAGATGCTTCTGCGACCGCTATTTATGGTTCAAAAGCATCGAATGGTGTTATTGAGATCACAACCAAAAAGAATACGACTGATCGTCTAAGTGTCAATTACACCTCTAATTTTGTAATGGGTACGCGTCCCAACTATGGACAGTTTAATTATATGAATTCCAAAGAAAGAGTACTATTCTCACAAGAAGCTTTTAACTGGGGAACACCTTATGGCACAGAACCAATCAAACAAATATATACTTATGAAGGATTATTGAATATGTATCTATCGCACGATATATCTTCTGAAGATTTTCTGGCACAACGCAATGTTCTGGAAACACAAAATACAGATTGGTTCAAACTACTAACCCGCCGTTCTTTTAGCCATAACCATAATATAAGTGTTTCCGGTGGAACAAATAAATACAGTTATGCAGCTTCTATGGGATATTCCAATAGCGAAGGGCAGGAAATAGGAAACGACAGTGAACGTATGACCGGACGCGTTGCCATCACCATACGCCCGGTACAAAAACTAACGATTAATGCAACGATCAACGGTAGCGTAAGTACGAATAACGGTTTTGCCGGAGGAGTCAATCCTATGGGGTATGCTACTACTACCAATCGTTCTATAGACCCTGATGCTTACTATCAAATGAAAGCCTCATACCCATACAATAGCGGAGTCAAATCATTATCATACAATTTCGTAAATGAACGGAATAATAGTGGTTCTAAATCAAAATCAAGTTTCATGTCAGCTTCGCTGGACTTGAAATGGAATATATTGGACTGGTTAACTTACCAATTTACTGGTGGATATTCCAATAATAACAGCACAAACGAAGCTTGGGAAACTGAACAAACGTTTTATATTGCTGAAACATATCGTGGTTATGATTTCAACTCTGTCTCACCAAACAGTAAAGAGTTTGGAGCAGCCTTACTCCCATTCGGAGGCGAATTATTCACAAATAACGCACAGCAGTACTCTTACAACATCCAAAATAAACTGCAATTCAGTAAAGCCTTTAATAATGAGAACCGAATTAATGCTTTAGTAGGTATGGAATTACGTTCTTCCACTAATAAAGGTGTCAGCAATACGGTATGGGGATATGCCCCAGATAGAGGAGAAGTAATAACATTACCAACCACTCCACAAGCTTTTACACCGATTACAGGTTCTAAAAACGAAGGATGGGGGCTTTTAAAAAAGATATATGATGGTGGATGGAGAAAAGTCAATACTACAGACAATTACCTTTCCGTATTCGCCACATTGGCATATTCACTCAAAAACCGATATGTTGTTAATGCAAATATACGTAATGATGCATCCAACCGTTTCGGTCAGGATGCCAATCACCGTATTGACCCTACCTATTCATTCGGTTTCTCCTGGAGAGCTTCAGAAGAGGACTTCATGAAGAAATATGTAAAATGGATAACAACCTTAAACTTCCGCGGCACCTATGGTATTCAAGGAAATGCAGTAACGCGCATTAGTCCGGATTTGATTTTAAATCAGGGGAAAGTGGCTAATCTATACAACAGATATCAGTCTACCATCTCCCAAATCCCAAATCCGAATCTATCATGGGAACGTACCAAATCATGGAATTTCGGTGTAGACCTGGAATTATTCAGTATGTTTTATATGAATTTGGAATATTATACAAGACGATCCAATGCCATTGTTGAACTGGAATTACCTTATGAATATGGAATAACATCCATGAAACGCAACGGTGGTATTATCCACAACAGAGGTATCGAATACACATTAACTTTTACCCCGATACAGAAACGGGACTATGCATTAAGTGTCAGTTTGAATGCTTCCAAGAACTGGAATGAAGGCGGACATACAGACATTGATGTCAATGCAGCTTCCTTCTTAAGTGGACGTTCAGATATTGTATTAAAAGAAGGATATCCGCTCAGCAGTTTCTGGTCATACTCTTTTGCAGGATTAGACGGAAAAACCGGTGAAGCTTTATTCAATCTTTTGGATATTCCGGAAGAAGAACGTAGCAGACAAATAGATCCGACTACTTATCTGGTATATTCTGGTCAGAAAGATCCTTATTTCACTGGTGGATTGAGCTTAAGTTTCCGCTATAAATCATTAACTTTAAACACCAGTTTTTCACTTTTACTCGGCAACAAGAAACGTCTGCCATCACCATACAACCAATTCGCTAGTTCTTATTATATGCCAGATCCATATACAAATATAAACCGCGATTTACTGAACCGTTGGAAAGAACCGGGAGACGAAGCCCATACAATCATTCCTTCTTTACCCAAAGCAGGAATGGCTTATATAGAATTGCCCAACAATGAGAATGTTTATAGCATTCCATTATGGGAACAATCTGACGCTATGGTGGTCAGTGGTTCTTTCTTACGCTGCCGCAACATCGGTCTATCCTGGCAAATGAAACGTGAGTGGTGCGAAAAAATATATATGAAAAATCTATCACTCAACTTTAACATGGATAACATCTTTGTTATCGCCAGCAAACGTTTCAACGGTTTCGACCCGGAAGTTAGCAACAGTGTACTTCCACGGAATTATTCATTAGGTATTAACATTGGTTTCTAAAAAAATAAAAAGATAGACAATGAAAAGAATTATATACATACTAACAGGAATAGTCTTACTATCACTATCCTCTTGCTCAGATTTTCTAGAGCCTAAATCTCAAAGTGAGTACGTTCCCAAAGATGCAAATGCTTTGCAAGAAATGTTAATCGGTTCTGCTTATCCCAGACAGGATAAAAGCAATTTCCTACTACCCTTTCTTAGCTTCTTAGACGATGACATTCAGTTCCACAAAACTGATTATGAATTTAGCATCAACTCTCTAAAAAATATAGAAGCCAAACAAGCTGTTTATACATGGCAACCGGATATGTTTTTCATTATGGAAAGAAATGGTTATCCTCTTCAGAATATCTGGGAAGGATACTATAACTATATCTTAGGCGCAAATGCAGCTCTTGATTATATCGGTGACGTAAATGGTACGGAGGCTGAAAAAAATTATGTAATAGCCCAATCCCTCGGATTAAGAGCTTTCTATTATTTTATGTTAGTCAATCATTTTGGAGCACCATACAACTATAACAAACAGGCTTTAGGAGTTCCACTCAAACTAGACAGCAACCTGCTACCTGAAGACCAACTATTAATGACACGAAACACCGTTGAGGAAGTATACAACCAAATTGTGGACGATCTGAATGAAGCTGAACGTTTATTCCTTACTTTAAGCAAAGATAAACAATATGAACCGAATTATCTGGTTAGCCTTCCAATGATACAATTGCTGAAGTCCCGCGTCTTTCTCTATATGGAAAACTGGAAAGATGCAGCGATATACGCCAACAAAGTAATAAAAGACTGGTCCTTCGCTTTAGTAGACTTAAATAACCTCCCTTCTCCAACAGTGGCAGAGCCTTATTACAATTTTACATCTTTAAAATCATCTGAGGTTATTTGGTTATATGGAAGCGTTTCAGACTTAACTGTATTCAATGATGAGTCGGTAGAGTATGAGGAAGAAGGTTACTTCGGTAATACCACCACCTATTACCGAGAAGCTTTTATCGCTTCTGATAACTTGATTGAAAGCTTTGAAGATGGAGATTTAAGAAAAGAAAAGTATATAGCAAAAGAGTTCAATAAAGATGATAAAGTTTTCTATGAAGACTCTTATACTACTTTCGGCAAATACAAACTTTCAGCTACAGGTGAACCTAGTGGTTCGGAAAACTTTGCTTTATCCTTCAGACTAGGTGAGGCTTATTTAAATCTAGCAGAAGCAGCTGCCCATAATAATGACGAGAGTACAGCACTATCTGCTTTAAAAACCTTACTGGCTAAACGTTATGAACCCGACAAATTTGTTGAGCCTACCGGATTAACAGGTGATGCGCTCAAAACTTTCATCAAAAATGAAAGAAGAAAAGAACTTTGTTTTGAAGGGCAACGATGGTTTGATCTCCGACGCTACGGAATGCCACAAATTATTCATAGATGGGGAGAACAGGTATATACATTAAAACAGAATGATCCTTCCTATACCATGCCTATACCAGACGCCGTCTTAATTAAAAATAAAAAACTGGAGCAGAACCCTTTAGCTCCAAAACGCGAAAGTTAATAGTATATATCTTATGAATTAAACAAAAGAAATGAATATGAAAAAAAAATATATATTATGGGGATTACTTGCTTGTATGGCATTATTCACCTCATGTTATGAAGAAGACACACTGACTCCTACAGAAGGAGGCATTGAATTACGCTTTAAAGTACCTCAAGGAAATAATAGTTGGGACGATGACATCGCCCAAATATACGAAGACTATAATGTATATCTTATTTATAAAGATCTGCAAAGGGCTGATTTTAATCGCAGCTGGACAGGCATATCATATGGTAGTGGCTACGAAGGCCAAGGCTGTGTAAATGACGAAATGACCAATTACTATGTCGAATTTATGAAAAAGCATATCTTTGCATACTTGAATCCGCCGATCACATCTAAAGTTCTGCCTATGTATTGGTATTTGGGATACAATGTCTATAGTAAAGGCGTATTAGAAGTTGGAGGCGTAATCCTAGCAAGCTGGATTGTACCCATACACGAAAATTACGATGGGCTGGATTATTGGTGCACTTGTATGTTTGGAGAAGACAATCCCAGCGATCCTTATTTAATTCCCACAGACAGAGCACTCCTTGACAGACGCCGGAAAATGATATTGGCTCCCGTATTGGAAAAAGCAGTAAAAGCCGGAAACATCATTATACCTGAAGAATTTGAAGTGGGATTCGACCATGTCACTAATCTGATAGCAGGCTTGGGAATGGAAGATGACCCAAACTATTATCTTACCAGAGGATATCCGGGAAGTGTAAACACGTATGTATTCAATAGTATCAGCGAACCAGCCAACAACTCTTATCCTCCAACCAATGAAGAGACTTTTATAGGATATATGCATCTTTCCATGTACTATAACCAAGCACGACTAACAGAGGTATATCCGGCTGATAAATATCCTTTTCTCACCGAAAAGTTTGCTTTCGTACAGAAATATTTAAAAGATAAATATCAGATCGATCTGGAAGCAATAGCCAACGGACCGGAAGACTGGGATTTACCTTTACCTCCAATACCGGAGACTCCAGATGAAGAATAACAACTCTGATAATGAACTATAAACTCATAATAATGACAAAAGTAAAAAATCTATTATTAACCATATTACTCTTATGCGGTACCACCATATGGGGAAATAACGGGCTAAGAATATCAGGAAGAATAAAAGTATTAAAGCCAACGACTTTACAAATAAAAGATATGAATGAAGGCGTTGTATTAAGCTGCATCATCGGTACTAATAACACATTCAGTACCGATGAAATAAACATCATTCCTGATGTCTACAAACTCTATTTAGGAGAAACCGAACAGAATATTTATCTGGAAAATAACCCGGTAACAATCAATGGCTACTTCGACGAAAAGAACCCTGAACAAAGTTCGCTTTCATTCACTGGCATCGATCCGTTTCTGACTTTACAAAACTATATGCCAGCAGAAAAAGACCCGGATATAGCAACGATTTCTACTTCCGTCAAAGGAAAACTAACTCCCTCCATGGCATCTGCATTAGCCTATCTGGCAGATGTAAATGATTACCAATCCAACAAGATGCTATTGGACATGATACCGGAACAAGACAGAAAGTCTTTATCTGCCAAATGGCTGGTAAACAGGGTAGAAATCCTCTCCCACCAAATCATTGGTGCAGAATGTCCCGACTTTACTTTCACAGATGCCAACGGAAAAAACGTAAGTCTGAAAGACTTCCGTGGGAAAATTGTCGTACTTGACTTCTGTGCCTCCTGGTGTGGTCCTTGTCGTAAAGAGATGCGTAGTATGCTAACCATATACAATGAATTGAAGGCTGACGATCTGGAATTCATCAGTGTCTCGCTGGATGACAGCGAAGCAAAATGGAGAAAAATGCTGGATGAAGAAAAATTGCCGTGGGTGATGCTATGGGATAAGACAGGATTCCCTAAAAACAGCAAGACTCCAAGTGCTATCCAGACTGATTACGGCTTCTACTCCATCCCTTTCCTTGTAGTCATTGACAAAGAAGGCAAACTTGCTGCACGCAACGTCCGGGGTGAACAAGTACGCGAGGCCATTTTAAAAATAAGACAATAAACAAACTATATAAATTATAACTCTTTTGACAATGAAGAAACTTATATTTCCAATCGTATGCTGTTTTATCAGCGTTACTGTATCAGCCCAGTTAATCAAACCAAAGGCAGAAACACAAAAAAAACAATCCGAACTGGACTGGTTTAACTGTTCTTTCGACCAGGACAGTGTATACGGAGCTGAAGTAAACAAAGCTTATGATTACCTGAAAGCCAACAAAAAGAAAGCAAAGAAAAGACCGGTTGTTGCACTGATCGGAACCGGAATGGACGTAGAACACGAAGACCTAAAACACGCAATCTGGATCAACCCAAAAGAAAAGTCAAACCAAAAAGATGATGATAAAAACGGGCTTGTTGACGACATCAATGGCTGGAACTTCATCGGTGGTAAAGACGGCCAAGTAATGGAAGCTTTGACACGCGAAGGAGAACGTGAATTCTTCCGTCTCAAAGATAAATACGCTGATTATATCTTTGACGGAAAGAAGTATTATAAAATAGTCAATGGAAAACGCCAAGAAGTCCCCGCACCGGAAAACATAGAAGAATATAATTACTATCGCTATAAAGTCATGCCGGAATCAAGAATCGGTGGAGCTTACGGCGGTCTTCAACTATCTTATGTTATAGAAGAATATGTTGAAAAGTTCGATAAGGACATGAAAAAACGTTTTCCCGGAAAAGAGCTGACTGTTGAGGACTTCCAAAGTTGTTATGATCCCAAAGCTGAAAGAGACAGTCTTTCTGAAGTCGCTTTTGTATTTACTGCCTACTATTTCAGCATCTATAATACGGATAAATGGGAACCTGTTTATCAGAATATGGGAAAGAAAAGTGTAGAAACAGGTAAAGCGTCTTATGAAGAGGCTTTAAAGAGATACGGAAGTGATAATCGAAAAGAAATTGTAGGTGACAATCCTCTGGATATTAACGATACGCATTATGGTAATAATGTACTGTTGACATCTGATGCGGCAACAGGCGTAATGAAGGCCGGCGTTATCGCAGCTAAACGTGACAACGGTATCGGAAGTAACGGTATTGCAGACAATGCAGAAATCATGACCTTACGCATCCACCCGGGAGAAGGAGAACCATACCTGAAAGATATGGCATTGGCCATCCGCTATGCAGTAAACCACGGTGCAGATGTAATCGTATTACCGGAACAAAACTCCATATATCCGAAAGAGCAGAAACAATGGGTGTCAGAGGCGTTGAAAGAGGCAGAGAAGAAAGGGGCATTAGTTATAGTTCCGGTTTGGGATCTATCAATGGATATGGATAAAGACGAATTCTTTCCCAACCGTAAGATGAATAAAGAGGGAGAACTTACTAATTTTATGGTAGTTGCTTCTTCAGACAAGAATGGAAATCCGGTATTGAACACCAATTACGGTGCAACTGCTCTCGATATTTATGCTCCGGGAACAGACATTTATTCATCTTATATGGGTGACACTTATCAAAAAGGAACTGGAGAAGGAATGGCTTCGGCTACTGTAGCTGGCGTAGCTGCTCTTGTGAAGTCTTATTTCCCTAAACTGACCGGCTCTCAAATCCGTGACATATTATTAAAAAGCGTCACTTCACGCAAAGGTGTAGAAGTAGAAAAAGGAATCCGCGTGAACGATAGCCCTTCACAAGATTTATTCCTTTTTGATGACCTATGTATTTCCGGAGGTATCGTTAATGCTTACCAAGCAATCTTGGAAGCAGAAAAAGTCAGCAAATAAAGATTAGTCTATGAAATATACTCGTCTAATAGGAACCGTCATTGCCTTTTCCATGGCGGTCCCTTTATTCGCCCAACAATATAAAGCAACTATACCTTATCGGATAGTAGGCGAAAAAATGGTTATCGAAATGAAAGTGAACGGCAATGCACGCCCTTTTATCTTTGATACCGGAGGGCGCACCGCACTTACCACTAAAGCCTGTCAAGCACTACAAATAACAGCAACAGACTCTATGAAGGTGACAGATGTGAATAACGTGGAAAGCTATTACAAAACTACGCGAATAGAAAATCTGACGACTCCCGATGATGTTATTAACTTTAAAAATGCCCCGTCGCTAATCATCAATGAAGTAAAAGGCTGGGAATGTTTTGGAGTAGATGGTATCATCGGAAGCGATTTATTTGCAAGTACTATTGTAAGCATTGATTCGCAGACTAAAAATATCATAGTCACATCTGCCGAAAAGCCTTCTACAGTATCTTTACGAAAAATGCTGAATTTCACGAAAGAAGGGGGAATGCCAATTGTCAATGTACAGATCGCTCCGGTCAGCAACATCACTGTATTATTTGATACAGGCAGTCCCAGTCTGTTATCTCTTATTGAAAGTGATTTTGAGAGAATTAAACCGGAGGCATCTATGGAAGTCGTTTCTGAAGGATATGGGGAAGGAAGTATCGGAGTAGCCGGACAAGCAGATAAAGCATCTTCATATAGAGTACATATTCCCTTATTATCAGTAGGAGCCACCAAATTCCGCAACTTAACGACCCATACAGACAAACACCCTTATACATTACTAGGTGTAAAGTTATTACAATACGGGAAAGTGACTATCGACTATCCACGTGGAAGATTCTATTTTGAAGCTTTCCAACCGGATAATGAAATCAACAATCAATGCAACAACTTCGATTTGACGGTCAAAGACGGAGACTTATTTGTATCTACCGTCTGGAGTAGCACGAAAGGTAAGATAGAAGTAGGAGACAAAGTGATTAAGATTAATGGCAAACCTGCTAAGAAATATGACTTCTGCGAAAGTATTCTGAACGGAATACCGGAATTGAAAGAGAAAAAACAGACGAAGCTAACGATTGAGACTGCTTCCGGAATAAAAAATATTATCTACAAAAAAGAATGACATGAAAAGAATAGGAATACTGACCGTCTTATGGCTGCTATTATTTCTAAACTGCGGACAAGAAATGGTAGCGCAAATCCAGAATAAGGTTTGCGATACCATTCCTTATGAATTCATTCAGGAGAAAATCATTATACCCGTTACTGTTAATGGTGTAAATGTAAAATACATCGTCGATACAGGAGGAAGAACCGGGACTATGTATGACGCCGCAACTGAAATGAAAGCTACTGCCGCAGGATATATGCGCATTTCCGATGTGAATGCACAAGGCTCCAACTATCAGGAAGCCCACGTACAAAATGTTTCCATCGGAAAGAACTACAAAATCAAACAGTTGAAAACGATGGTACTACCTAAGAATCCATTCTTCACAGACCTGGGAGTTGTCGGAATTCTTGGAGGAGATGCCTTTGCACAGTCGGTAGTAACATTCGATTCCCGTTCTAAAATAATGGTAATCAACTATCCTTATCGCCCCGAAAGATTAAAAGTAACGGACGGAATTCCTTTGTTGGATGAAACAGAACATCATTCCATCGTCAACGTTCGTTTAGGAAATAATGATTTAAGAGTTCTGTTCGACACTGGCGCCGGAGGCTTTCTACTTTATTCTACGGAAGATTACAACAGGTTGGCTGACATTTCGCAAGTTACCAATCATGGATATGGTATCGTAGCTGCCGGAATAACAGGGTTGGGCAAGCCGGTAGATATTAAAAAAGTATCTGTACCTTCCATCAATATCATGGGAAAAGAATTCACAAACGTAGGTAGTACAACAACTGTCATGAATGGAACTATCATCGGGGTGGATCTACTGAAATATGGTAAAGTAATTATTGATTATATGCGGAGACGTTTTTACTTCCTCCCATTTGAAGAAGGAAAAATCGACATGGGTGGTGCTCCCGCTCTTTGGAACGTAAGCATATTACCGCGCAACGAAAGATTCGAAATTACAACTATATGGGATAGCATGAAAGATGCAGTTGCTTTCGGCGACGAAGTGATTAATATCAACGGAACTTCTCTTAAAGATTGCCCCATGAGCCAGATGGCCGTAGAAGAAATTATGAATGCTATACCTGGTGATACCGGCTATATTATCATCAAAAAAGATAATCAAGAGAAAAGAATTGAAATCAGGAAAGAGAAATAAACTTTAAACAGAAAGAATATATGAAACGAATAATAACTAAAATGTATCTCTGTTTGCTTGCATTTTGTATCACAGGAGGCATCAGTGCACAAACACAAAACAGTATGACAGAGGTCATTCCATTCAAAACTATTGATGGAAAAATTATCGTGGAAGCCACTATAAATGGTGAAGTGGCTGACTTTGTCCTTGATTTATCGGGACATAACGCTCTACTTCCTGAAGCTCTCAAAAAGTTACACATCAATACAGAAAAGAGAGGAACTTTTAGTTCTTACCAAGATTTTGTATTTAAACAGGTGCCTGTTGGAAAGGTATATGAAATGGGAACAGTAGCTATTGGTAAAAATACATTTGCAAACGATCTTCCGGCTTTCACATTAGAAGACGAACCTTATCTACGCAAGCTAGGGGTTATGGGTGTATTAAGTGGTGCTGTTTTCCGCACTTCTGTATTAACCATTGACATGCAACGGAAGAAAATTACGATTACACAACCCTACCGTCCTTCTTATATGAAACTTAACTATCGGGAAAATTTTAACCTGATAACAGGATTAGGAGTAGTATGCCCGATAAA
Source organism: Bacteroides xylanisolvens (assembly GCF_018289135.1). NCBI lineage: Bacteria > Pseudomonadati > Bacteroidota > Bacteroidia > Bacteroidales > Bacteroidaceae > Bacteroides > Bacteroides xylanisolvens. Next base: position 6,383,210 of record NZ_CP072216.1, on the reverse strand, counting down.
CATTCAGGGAAAGCCGATATCTTTTGTTCTGGATACATGGAGTGAAGGATTAGTGAATCTTACTGAAGCAGATTTCAATACATGGAGCGCACAATATACCAAAGGGAGTAACCAAAAAGTCTCCAATGGATATAAAGAAATAAGTCAAGATGAGGAAAGCCTCATCCTACCTGAAACGATGTTTGTAAAAACAAAGATTGAAGATGCCATAGCAGTGAAAAACCCATTCTTGAAACGTTCCGTATTAGGCAAAAAGATACTGGACTACGGAATTATATCCATCGACTATATTCATCAGAAAATTTATTTTCAGCCGTTTGACATGGTTCCTATACCGGAAGCGGAAGCTAAAGTGACGGAAACCAAAGTTGAAGATGGTAAATTGAATCCAATTACCCGCCAGTTCTTCCTCGAACACATTTTCGACTATCGAAAAGGAAATGATTTCGTTTATAATGGCGACAAACCGGTTGTGATTGATTTCTGGGCAACTTGGTGCGGACCTTGCATGCGTTTACTTCCGGAAATGGAAAAGCTGGCCGAAAAATATAAAGGAAAAGTTATATTCTATAAGGTAAATGCTGATAAAGAAAAAGATTTATGCAGCCACTTCAGTGTACAAGCATTACCTACGTTATTCTTCATCCCGGTAGGCGGCAAACCGATAATCGAGGTTGGTGCTACGCCGGAAAAGTATGTGCAAATCATCGAAGAGCAACTACTGAAATAAAAACTCTCTCTTTATTATATAACTACATTAATCTGAAACTTTAGCTAAAAGCCGGACATCATTCCGGCTTTTTTATTTCCATATCATTGGAACTTATCATTAAAACAAGTACATTTGCCCTGTCAAATCTATTTATAACTTAACACACATTTTGACCATGAAGAAAAGTATTTCTCTTCTTCTTTTGTCTTTGCTTATGATTGCCCCCGGTTGCCAAAAGACAAAAGAAGTGGTGAACGAGTACAACATCGTTCCCAAACCCAATCAAATTCTCCCACAGGAAGGACGTTTTGAACTAAACAGCAAAGTCTGCCTCGTAGTACCTTCGGATGCTCCGGAAGTAAAAAGCATTGCCGACAGCCTGGCCGGACAACTAAAACTGACAGCAGGAATCTCGTTGAAAGAGGCAGAAAGTGCAGATGGAAAATCAGCAATCTGCTTTGTTGTACAAGAAGGTATGCCGAAGGAAGGATATAAATTATCCGTTACTCCCAGTCTCATCACGCTTACCGCTTCTCAACCGAACGGGTTCTTCTACGGCGTACAGACACTTTATCAGTTACTCCCTCCGGCGGTTTACGGAAACCAGTTGGATAAGAAAGCAAACTGGTCGGTTCCTGCTGTAGAAATAGAAGATTCGCCCCGTTTTGTTCACCGCGGACTGATGCTGGATGTTTGCCGCCATTATGTACCGATTGACTATATTTACAAGTTTATCGACTTGCTGGCAATGAACAAGATGAATGTTTTCCATTGGCATTTGACAGACGATCAGGGATGGAGAATCGAAATCAAGAAATATCCTAAATTGACAGAAATCGGTTCTAAACGTGAAAAGACATTGGTAGACTATTACTATGTAAATTATCCGCAAGTATTCGACGGAAAAGAACACGGAGGGTATTACACACAGGAACAAATCAAAGATGTAGTAGCTTATGCTGCAAGTAAATATATCAACGTTGTTCCCGAAATAGAAATGCCGGGACATGCGTTGGCTGCACTGGCTGCCTATCCGGAACTGTCATGTGATTCTACACAGACTTATAAAGTATCTCCTACATGGGGTGTATTCGAACAGGTGTTCTGTCCGAGTGAAACAACTTTCAAATTCTTTGAAGGAGTGATGGATGAAGTAATTGAATTATTCCCTAGCGAATACATTCACATCGGTGGCGACGAATGTCCCAAGACAGCATGGAAGAACAGTGCTTTCTGCCAGCAGCTAATCCGCCAGTTAGGACTGAAGGATGATACGACTCCCAGCAAGACGGACGGAATAAAGCATAGTAAAGAAGATAAGTTGCAGGGCTATTTTGTAACCCGCATGGAGAAATATCTGAATGGCAAAGGCAGGAACATCATTGGTTGGGATGAAATTCTCGAAGGTGGTCTGGCTCCAAATGCGACTGTTATGTCATGGCGTGGTGTAGAAGGAGGAATGAACGCTGCCAAAGCCGGACATAATGCAATCATGACTCCAAACCCTTATGTATATCTGGACTACTACCAAGAAGAACCGGAAATTGCCCCGACTACTATCGGCGGATACAACACACTAAAAAAAACATATAGCTACAACCCTGTCCCGGATGATGCAGACGAGCTTGCCAAGAAGCATATCATCGGAATACAAGGTAATATATGGAGAGAATATATGCAGACTTCCGAACGTACAGACTATCAAGCTTTCCCGCGTGCAATGGCTATCGCCGAAACGGCATGGACACAAAACGCAAACAAAGACTGGAAGAATTTCTGCGAACGAATGGTAACTGAATTTGAACGTTTGGAAGTAATGAACACCAAACCTTGTCTCAACTTCTTTGACGTAAACGTAAATACGCACGCGGATGAAAACGCTCCTTTAATGGTATTGCTGGAAAGTTTCTATCCGAACGCGGAAATACGATATACTACGGACGGCAGTGAACCTAGTAAAATATCCACACTGTACGAAAAGCCTTTCGTTCTGGAAGGTAATATCGACCTGAAAGCCGCTGCTTTCAAAGATGGAAAAATGCTGGGTAAAGTAGCTCACAAGCCATTATACGGTAATTTATTGACAGGAAAACCCTATACTGTTAATTATAAGATGGGATGGACAGGCGATATATTTGATGAAAACGATGTATTAGGAGCTGACAAGACAACCTTCGGACTGACCAACGGTAAACGAGGAAATAACGCTTCTTATACTCCGTGGTGCAGCTTTGGTATTGTTGAAGGTAAAGACTTGGAATTTATCGTTAATTTGGATAAGCCGACACAAATCAGCAAAATAATTTTCGGTTCTTTATTCAATCCGGCTATGAGAATTCTTCCTGCAGGAGGAGTTGCCGTAGAAGTATCAGCAGATGGCAAACAATACACTCCGGTAGCTGAAAAAGCCTTGAAACACGATTATCCGGAAACAGGACGAATTGCATTCACTGATTCCATTGAATTTGAGCCAACACAGGCTACCTTCCTGAAAGTTAAGATTAAGAATGGCGGCACACTGCGCAATGGGGTTAACTTTGAAAAGAACAATGGCCCGGAAATAATTCCTGCCGAATTATGGATTGATGAAATAGAAGCTTATTAAACAAAGCTAACTATATTTTATGCGGATTTCACGGTGCTGACTCAACAGGACGTGGAATCCGCATCATTTATTCCGGACCTGAATAACAGAACGGTGAACGCTAGTTTAATACTAATGTTCACCGTTTTATTTATAATCAATCACACCCCAAAAGGCATAATTATCATTCATTCGTTTACACCGAAGATATATTTATCACACAAGTCCTTTGGAAGAAAGGTAACGTTCTGCCTCCAAGGCAGCCTTACATCCACTTCCCGCGGCTGTAATAGCTTGACGATAATGCGGATCGGCCACATCTCCTGCTGCAAAAACTCCGGGCACTTTCGTACGAGGGCTATCACCGTCTGTAATAATATAACCTACTTCGTCCGTATCGATATACTCCTTAAATATTTCAGTATTTGGTTGATGCCCGATAGCCAGGAAGAAACCGTCGATAGGTAAACTATAACGTTCTTCATCTGGTTCACCCCAACGTTTCACTAGGTTTACACCCTCTACGCCATTGTCACCAAACAAACCAACTGCATTGTGTTCAAAAAGAACTTCAATCTTCTCGTGGTTCATGACACGTTCCTGCATAATCTTCGATGCACGCAGGAAAGGTTTACGAACGATCAGATATACCTTGGATGCAAGACCGGCAAGATAAACCGCTTCTTCACAAGCAGTATCACCTCCACCAACTACAGCAACCACTTTCTTACGATAGAAAAATCCGTCACAAGTAGCACAAGCGCTTACACCCATTCCGGCATATTTCTTTTCATCCTCCAGTCCCAGATATTTAGCAGTTGCCCCGGTAGCAATAATCAATGATTCCGTTTCAATCACTTTATCACCGTCAATTGTTATTTTATAAGGAGCTTTGCTTAAATCTGCTGCCGTAGCGATACCAAAACGAATATCTGTTCCGAAACGGCTCGCCTGTGCACGCAAATCTTCCATCAACTGCGGACCACTGATACCTTCCGGATAACCGGGAAAGTTTTCTACATCTGTCGTAGTAGTCAACTGGCCGCCCGGCTGCAATCCTTCATATAGTACCGGACATAAATTTGCACGTCCTGCGTAAATCGCTGCCGTATATCCGGCAGGTCCTGAACCTATAATCAGGCATTTCACTTTTTCTATTTCTGCCATTTTAATTTATCTTTATTGTTTTGTTATAAAAACATGTTATCTCAAATCTATCACCTCTGCATTGGGATATTGTTTTTTATCAAAAGTAAAAACACGATCCGTATAATTCTGCCCCGTCTGATAACTTGTAACGGTTATCTCATTACGTGTCTGCTGTCCACGCTGCTGAAGCAAAATATATAGAGGTTCATAAGTGTCCTTCGTCACAAAAAGAGTGATACGTTCCAACTCCTGTTTCTTATCCCTGGCAGTCAGAACGACTTCCCAAACGGCTTTTCCACGAAACGTCTTAGTCGCCCCCAACTTATAAGAGAACCCTTTCTGATACATATACAGAAAGGTATACGGATTTATCTGCTGCAACTCTTCCTGCGTCGGATTACTGACATTCACTTCATCATTCTTTGTCACATAACTCCATTGCGTTTTTCCGTCAAACCAAGTGATGATATCAGATGTTTTCAGTACGAATTTCTCTCCTTTCAACTGAATTGTTCCGTTTTCAGCACCTTCTACCAAGCCGTTTGCCACAGCCTTTACAGTAAAATCAGCCTTCACGCCACCAGCTTTACGAAACGCCTCTGCCGTTTTGTCAAGAATGACTTTAGCCTGGGACTGCTGTTGTTGAGCAATCACAGGCAAAGACAGTAAAGCTATTAAAACACTAAAAATGTACTTTCTCATTTGATTAATAAACGAACTGTTACTGTAAATTGTTCAATCGCATTTCAAGATCATTATCGTCAATACACAATACGTCACGCGCCTTACTACCTTGCGTAGGCCCAACAATTCCGGCTTTCTCCAATTGATCCATTATACGCCCGGCACGATTATAGCCAATCGCAAATTTACGCTGAATCAATGAAGTGGAACCTTGCTGATGAATAACAACCAACCGGGCTGCATCTTCAAACAACGGATCGAGACGTCCCATATCAATATCCCCTACTTCACTATTACTATCTTCACTCACATATTCGGGCAAGAAGAACGGAGTAGGATAACCTTGCTGACGGGCAATGAATTTTGTAATCTCTTCTACTTCCGGCGTATCGATAAAGGCACACTGTACACGTACCGGATCAGCTCCCTGCAAGAAGAGCATATCCCCCTTACCAATCAGACGGTTAGCACCCGGACGGTCAAGAATAGTACGAGAGTCCATCATGGCAGATACACGGAAAGCGATACGCGCCGGGAAGTTGGCTTTAATCGTACCCGTAATGATATTGGTAGTCGGACGCTGTGTAGCAATAATCATGTGAATACCGACAGCACGTGCCAACTGCGCAATACGGGCAATCGGAAGTTCCACTTCCTTACCGGCAGTCATAATCAAATCTCCGAACTCATCAATAACCACTACGATATACGGCATAAACTTATGCCCCTTTTCCGGATTCAGACGACGGTTGATAAACTTCTCATTATATTCTCTGACATTACGTACATGCGCCATCTTCAGCAGGTCATAACGGGTATCCATCTCTACACAAACAGAGTTCAGGGTTTGTACAACCTTTGTTACGTCTGTAATAATCGGTTCGCCTCCATCAGGAAGTTTGGCCAGGAAATGATTTTCAATCACCGAATAGATGCTGAATTCTACTTTCTTCGGGTCAACCAGTACAAATTTCAATTCTGCCGGATGTTTCTTATATAATAAGGAAGTAATAATAGCATTCAAACCTACTGACTTACCCTGACCAGTTGCACCCGCCACCAATACGTGCGGCATCTTGCAAAGGTCGAACATAAAGACTTCATTCGTGATGGTCTTACCCAATACAATAGGCAGATCATATTTGGATTCCTGGAATTTCTTACTTCCGATCACACTTTGTCCGGAAACGATCTTCGGATTCTTGTTCGGCACTTCAATACCGATTGTTCCTTTACCCGGTATCGGAGCGATGATACGGATACCGTCAGCAGAAAGGCTTAATGCAATATCATCCTCCAAACCACGGATTTTAGAAATACGTACTCCTTGCTCCGGAGTGATTTCGTATAGAGTTACCGTAGGTCCTACCGTTGCTTTAATCGTACTGATTTCGATTCCGAAACTGCGCAATGTATTGATGATACGATCTTTGTTTGCATTTTGTTCGTCCATGTCAATCGTCGGATCATCATTTTCGAAATGTTTCATCAGGTCGATAGTCGGGAAGCGGTAGTTTTCCAAATCCTTAGTAGGATTATAAGGTTCAAGTTCCGGTCCCTCATATTCTTCTTCAGAAGTCGCAGGTTCTACTTCAAACCCGGGTTCCGCCTCTTCCAAAGGTTCGTCCTGCACAGCGGGAACAGGATTAGGAACAGTCGGTTCAAACACCATCGTCACTCCTTCACTTTCATCAGACAAAGGAGACTCTTCCGGCTCCGGCTGGTTGACTGGGAATTCATCTTCGGATTCTTCAGCCTGTATATCCATTACAGGTACCGGAGGAGGTGTCTGTTTATACGTCCGTTTCAAATTGAACTCCACTTCCTGCGGTTGAGAAGTCGTGAATTCCTGATCGCCTTCTCCTTCCGGGATGACTTCTTCCTTCTCTTTCTTTTCGCGTTTTAGGAAGCTCAACGCAAAAAGTTTACGCAACCAAATAACAGTACGCGCACTTATATATATAAAGAAACAGATAGCAGTTATCAACAGGATCATCCATACACCAGGTACTCCTACTTGTGAGATTAACCAACGACTGACATTGTATCCGTGCATGCCGCCCAGATAAATGAAAGAATCCTGATAATGATCCATAAAAGCAAATCCGAAGAATATGGAGAACCAGACTAATAAAAGCGTGCAACCAATAAACCACTTCCACAAGCGGACCACACGTACACGCATCAACTTCAATCCTGCCACTGCCAGAAAAACAAGTATGAAGAAAGAGGAAATACCGAAACAGTCGTTTATCAGATAGCTTGCCAACTGCGCTCCACGTGAACCGGCATAATTCTTCACCTGATTATTAACAGCCGCCAAATCCGCCGAACTACCGCTATCAATAATACTTTGATCGGCAGCCCCCGTAAAGAAGAAGGAAGAAAAAGCCAACAACAGGTAAACGGAAAAGATGACCAGCATCAATCCAATCACAAAATGAACAGTTTCATTCTTACATACAGCCACAATTTTACTGGGGGAAGAGGGAGTGCTTTCTGCCTCCTTATCTAATTTCTTCTTTGCCATGAGTCTTTTATTCTATTTTTATAAAACTGGAATGAGATTCTAAGCCGCAAAAATAATAAAAAAATAACGAGCACTACGCTCATTCAATCCTTTTTCTTACCTTTGCGTTTCAAATCAATATAGATCATGGAAAAAGAAAGCCAAACGATATTTGATAAGAACGTAATTGAGTTCGTTACAGTAGCCGCCGAATTTTGTGCATTTCTCGAACGTGCCGAACGCATGAAGCGTAGTACTTTCGTTGATACATCATTAAAAATACTCCCCCTGCTCTATCTCAAAGCATCTATGCTGCCCAAATGTGAGACGATCGGGGACGAGACACCCGAAACGTATGTCACAGAAGAGATTTACGAAATTCTGCGTATTAATCTTTCAGGATTGATGGGTGACAAGGATGATTATCTGGACGTATTCGTGCAAGATATGGTTTATAGCGACCAACCTATCAAAAAATCAATATCGGAAGATCTGGCTGACATTTATCAGGATATTAAAGATTTCATATTTGTCTTCCAACTGGGACTGAACGAAACAATGAATGATTCATTGGCTATCTGCCAGGAAAACTTCGGTACACTGTGGGGACAGAAACTGGTAAACACGCTACGCGCCCTTCATGACGTGAAATACAACCAAGAAGAAGAGGAAGAGAATGGTAATGAAGAAGGATTTTACGAACCAAGCGACGACAACGATTGTTGTGAAGAAGAAGGCTGTCATTGCCACGACGATGATTGCCACTGTCACGAAGACGGTTGCCATTGCCACGATGATGAATAAAAATAGAAATGATTGTAAGAAGAACCATAGATAAAGATGAACTAAAAGAACTCCCGAAAACTGTTTTTCCGGGACGAATTTACGTTATCCAGTCGGAAGCTGAAACGGAAAGAGCAGTAGCTTACCTCCAATCCAGATCTGTGATAGGCATTGACAGTGAAACGCGTCCTTCCTTTACCAAAGGACAATCGCACAAAGTAGCACTCCTCCAGATTTCTTCTGAAGAATGTTGTTTCCTATTCCGGCTCAACATGACGGGATTGACCCAGCCATTGGTTGACTTATTAGAAAACCCGGCTGTAATCAAAGTGGGCCTTTCACTGAAAGATGACTTTATGATGCTGCACAAACGCGCACCTTTCACTCAACAAAGTTGTATCGAGTTGCAGGACTATGTGCGCCAATTCGGTATACAGGACAAAAGTCTGCAAAAGATTTATGCCATCTTATTCAAAGAAAAAATATCCAAATCACAGCGCTTGTCCAACTGGGAAGCTGATGTATTGAGCGACGGGCAGAAACAATATGCCGCCACGGATGCATGGGCTTGCCTCAACATCTATAATCTGTTGCAAGAGCTGAAACAGACAGGAGATTGGGAAATAGCTGCTCTCCCACCTGCTCCCAAGGAAAGGGAAGAAGTCACTATCGGCCCTATAAGCAACCAGCAGTCATAGACGATAAATGATAAGTGATAAATAATAAAATAAGTAATTAATAACCAATAACAAAACTATCTCAATCCTCCTCTCCCTGGGAGAGGGTTAGGGAAAGGCTATATTATGCATAAAGTATATCTCAAACCCGGTAAAGAAGATTCTCTCAAGAGATTCCACCCCTGGATTTTTTCCGGTGCTATCGCCCGTTTTGACGGAGAGCCCGATGAAGGTGAAGTTGTAGAAGTATACACCTCCAAAAAAGAATTTATTGCCGAAGGACATTTCCAGATCGGAAGTATTGCTGTGCGCGTACTGTCTTTCCATCAGGAACCTATCGATCACGATTTTTGGAAACGCAAACTGGAAATAGCATACGATATGCGTCGCAGTATCGGCATCGCCACCAATCCGACCAACAACACTTACCGGCTTGTTCATGGTGAAGGAGACAATCTCCCCGGACTGGTTATTGACGTTTATGCCAAAACTGCAGTCATGCAGGCACACTCTGCAGGAATGCACGTAGACCGCATGACAATTGCCGAAGCTTTATCCGAAGTAATGGGCGACAAGATCGAGAATATCTATTATAAATCAGAAACAACTCTTCCTTTTAAAGCAGATCTTTTCCCTGAAAACGGTTTCCTGAAAGGAGGAAGCAGTGATAATATCGCGCAAGAATATGGTTTGCAATTCCATGTAGACTGGCTGAAAGGTCAAAAGACCGGATTTTTTGTAGACCAGCGCGAAAATCGTTCTTTACTGGAACGTTATGCCAAAGACCGTTCGGTACTGAATATGTTCTGCTATACCGGCGGATTCTCATTCTATGCCATGCGCGGAGGTGCAAAGCTCGTCCACTCTGTCGACAGCTCTGCCAAAGCGATTGATCTGACTAATAAAAATGTAGAACTGAACTTCCCCGGTGATTCCCGCCACGAGGCTTTTGCCGAGGACGCTTTCAAATATCTCGACCGCATGGGCGACCAGTATGATTTAATCATTCTCGACCCGCCCGCATTTGCCAAACACAAAGACGCCCTGCGGAATGCTTTACAAGGTTATCGCAAACTGAATGCCAAAGCATTCGAGAAAATCAAACCGGGCGGCATCCTGTTTACTTTCTCTTGTTCGCAAGTAGTAAGCAAGGACAATTTCCGTACTGCCGTATTTACCGCAGCAGCCATGTCAGGACGTAGTGTACGCATCCTACATCAACTGACTCAACCCGCCGACCATCCGGTAAACATCTACCATCCTGAAGGAGAATACCTGAAAGGCCTGGTACTCTATGTAGAATAACCGGATTCACCACGGATTACACGGATTAACACAGATTTTTATCACAAAGTCATGCAGGGGTTCCACAGGGTGGTACAGGGTTTCACGGAGTCCTTTTCCTTTTCTAAGATGAGAACAGAGAATCCGGATATGATGATTGATTGATAAAAATCTGTGTTAATCCGTGTAATCTGTGGTGAAACAGAAGGGCAGTAACAGAAAAATGGAGGATTCAAAGTTAATTAGAGTTAATAAATAGAAGATTTTCGAGAAAACATCATGTTGTATAACATAAACCATCTATCTTTGCACTGTGTTTTTCATGGTATTAGATTTAAGGTTAACAAAGATTGGCTGTCTGGGATAGATAGCCTTCTTTTTTTTATACCCCCTTCATTTGTTTTTTCACGACCAAATCTCTTCTTTTCTTCGCATTTATGCCATTTTTATCCCCTTTTTATCAAATTACTAGTCTACCTATTCAATGAAAATATTATATTTGCAAGGTTTATGAACGTGAAGAGAAACACAAATTAAAAAAGTCATGAGTATAAAAGTTCGTTTGATTATTATGAACTTCCTGCAATTCTTTGTATGGGGGTCCTGGTTAATATCACTAGGTGGCTATATGGGAAGAGAACTCCATTTCGAAGGAGGACAGATCGGAGCCATTTTCGCTACTATGGGGATTGCCTCTTTGGTAATGCCGGGTATTATTGGTATCATTGCCGATAAATGGTTTAATGCAGAACGTTTATACGGGCTTTGCCATATCGCAGGAGCCGGATGCCTCTTCTACGCTTCTACCGCAACAGGATACGATCAGATGTACTGGGCCATGTTACTCAACTTGTTGGTATACATGCCCACGCTATCCCTCGCTAACACTGTATCGTACAATGCACTGGAACAATATAAATGTGACCTGATTAAAGACTTCCCTCCCATCCGTGTATGGGGAACGATCGGTTTTATCTGTGCCATGTGGGCGGTCGACCTTACCGGGTTTAAGAATTCAAGTGCACAGCTTTATGTAGGCGGTGCTTCCGCGTTACTGCTCGGGCTTTATTCTTTTACCCTTCCTGCTTGCCGACCGGCTAAATCAGAAAACAAATCATGGCTCTCCGCTTTCGGTCTGGATGCGCTGGTGTTATTCAAGAAAAAGAAGATGGCTATTTTCTTCCTTTTCTCCATGCTTTTAGGTGCAGCATTGCAGATTACAAATACTTATGGTGATCTTTTCTTAAGTAGCTTTGCCAGCATCCCCGAATATGCAGAATCATTCGGAGTGAAACATTCGGTAATCCTGCTGTCCATCTCGCAGATGTCGGAAACACTGTTTATTCTTGCCATACCTTTCTTCCTGCGTCATTTCGGAATCAAACAAGTCATGCTAATCAGTATGTTTGCCTGGGTATTCCGGTTTGGGCTGTTCGGCTTTGGAGATCCGGGATCGGGACTATGGATGCTGATCCTTTCCATGATCGTTTATGGTATGGCCTTTGATTTCTTCAACATTTCCGGTTCATTGTTTGTTGAACAAGAAGCCAATTCCTCCATCCGTGCCAGTGCACAAGGGTTGTTCTTTATGATGACTAACGGACTGGGAGCCATCATTGGCGGATATGCCAGCGGTGCGGTAGTAGATGCATTCTCTGTGTATGCTGACGGCAGACTGGTGAGTCGCGAATGGATGGATATCTGGCTGATATTCGCAGCATACGCGCTGGTGATCGGCATCCTGTTTGCCTTGGTATTCAAGTACAAACACCAGCAGGAGAGTAAAACAAATTAAGTAAAAGAGAACGATGGACAAAAAGGTAGAATTACAAGTTATAAATATCACGAACAGCCAGGCGCAAGTAGGCGCGTTTGCTATGCTATTAGGCGAAGTGGACGGTGAACGGCAACTGCCTATCATCATCGGTCCCGCGGAAGCCCAGGCTACCGCTTTATATCTGAAGGGAGTAAAGACACCCCGTCCATTGACACACGATCTGTTTACAACAAGCCTCACCATACTGGGAGCCAGTCTGATACGTGTGTTAATTTACAAAGCAAAGGATGGTATTTTTTACTCCTATATTTACCTTAAGAAAGACGAAGAGATTATACGTATTGACGCACGGACTTCAGACGCCATTGCCTTGGCAGTGCGTGCCGACTGTCCAATTCTTATTTATGAATCTATTCTTGAACAGGAATGCCTTCACATGTCGTCGGAAAAAAGAACCCGTTCTGAAGAAACGGACAACGACGAAGAGACTGAAGAAGAACATGATTTGCCGGATGCTACTTCCAGAACGCTTGAGGAAGCACTGGAGCAGGCTATCAAAGATGAGAATTATGAATTAGCCGCCCGGATACGTGACCAAATCAACTCAAGAAATAAAAACCAGTAAGTAACATTATGCACGTTTTTTATACTCCCGATATACAGAAAAGCAACGAACTTCCCGAAGAGGAAGCACAACATTGTACCCGCGTTCTGCGATTAGGTATCGGAGATGAAATCACTCTTACGGACGGTAAGGGGAACTTCTACAAAGCTGAAATTACTGTTGCGACCAACAAACGTTGTTTTGTAACGATCAAAGAAACGATTTTTCAGGAACCGTTATGGCCGTGCCATTTACACATTGCCATGGCACCGACGAAGAACATGGACCGTAACGAATGGTTTGCAGAGAAAGCTACCGAAATCGGATTTGACGAACTGACTTTCCTCAACTGCCGTTTCTCGGAACGTAAAGTCATCAAGACCGAACGGATTGAAAAGATTCTTGTATCAGCAATCAAACAATCTCTCAAGGCACGGTTGCCTAAATTGAATGAGATGATCGAATTCGATCCGTTCATCAGACAGGAGTTCAAAGGACAGAAGTTTATCGCCCACTGTTATGAAGGTGAAAAACCTTTATTAAAGAATGTCCTGAAACCCGGAGAAGACGCCCTTGTCCTGATAGGTCCCGAAGGAGATTTCAGTGAAGAAGAAGTCAAGAAAGCCATCGAACAGGGATTTGTTCCGATCAGTTTGGGCAAATCACGACTCCGTACGGAAACAGCGGCACTGGTGGCCTGCCATACGCTGAATCTACAAAATCAATAATTCTGAATCAATGATTATACAACTTTTAAATAACATAAGTATGGCAAAGAAAACGATTTCACGACTCTCGGTACTGGCAGTACTGATTGTTTTTCTGGCAGCATGTTCCAAAACATCGGAGTATACCAATGTGATACCGGCTGACGCCTCGGTAGTTGCCTCTATCAACCTCAAATCCCTTGCAAGTAAAGCGGGATTGGATGATAAAGAGAATGAAGCTGCGAAACAAAAAGTACTGGAAGCACTGAAAAGCGGAATGAATGCCGCTACCTTCCAACAACTGGAAAAGGTCATGAAGAATCCGGGTGAATCGGGAATCGATGTCGAATCTCCATTCTATGTATTCTCATCCTCTTCTTTCCCTTACCCTACTGTTGTAGGTAAAGTGAACAACGAGGACAATCTTCATGCTTCACTCGACGTGATGGCTAAAGAACAAATCTGCCAGCCGATAAGCGAAGCTGACGGCTACAGTTTTACAACAATGAATGGCGGCCTGCTCGCTTTCAACAATTCTACTGTATTGATAGTCAATGTAAGCGGAACCACTCAAACTGAAAAAGCCAAAGAAGCCATCACTAATCTGTTGAAACAGACGACCGATAACAGCATTGTAAAATCAGGAGCTTTCCAAAAAATGGAAAAGCAGAAAAGCGATATCAACTTCCTCGCTTCTATGGAAGCTATCCCTGCAACCTATCGCAACCAGATAAGCATGGGGTTACCAACGGAGGTGAAAGCAGAGGACATCACTCTTGTAGGAGGACTGAATTTTGAGAAAGGCAAGATTGCCCTCAAAACAGAAAACTATACTGAAAACGAAGCCGTGAAAGCGCTTATAAAAAAACAAATGGAGTCATTTGGAAAAGCAAACAACACTTTCGTTAAATACTTCCCGTCTTCCACACTGATGTTCTTCAATGTAGGTGTGAAAGGAGAAGGGCTTTACAACTTATTGAGCGAAAATAAGGAATTCCGCAATACAGTATCTATTGCTAAAGCAGACGAAGTAAAAGAGTTGTTCGGCTCGTTCAATGGTGATATTTCTGCCGGATTAATCAACGTAACGATGAACAGTGCTCCTACTTTCATGATGTATGCGGATGTTAAGAATGGTAATGCCCTCGAAACAATTTATAAGAACAAGCAATCATTGGGACTGAAAAGAGGGGAAGATATCATGCAACTTAGCAAGGACGAATATGTCTACAAAACAAAAGGCATGAATATATTCTTCGGTATCAAGGATAAACAAATGTATGCTACCAATGATGAATTACTCTACAAGAACGTGGGCAAAGCTGCCGACAAATCGATAAAAGATGCTCCTTACGCATCGGATATGAAGGGTAAAACCATCTTTGTTGCAATCAACGCTGAAGCAATACTGGACTTGCCTGTTGTTAAAATGGTAGCAGGTTTCGGAGGACAGGAAGTTAAAACATATATTGAGTTAGCCAATAAGGTTTCTTATCTGTCAATGAGTTCAGAAGGAGAAATCAGCGAGATCGACCTTTGCCTGAAAGACAAAGACGTCAACGCTCTCAAACAAATCGTAGACTTTGCCAAGCAATTTGCCGGCATGTAATTAATTTGTAAACAAACGGTATGAATAGTATTCACCTGCAGCAAACACTTCCCCAAGTGTTTGCTGACCGTAATTCGGTGACTTCGGATGTATGGCACCAGGATCTGATCTTCCGGAAAGAAGAAATGTATCTGATTGAAGCAGCTTCCGGCACCGGCAAATCTTCGTTGTGCAGCTATATCTATGGTTATCGCAACGACTACCAGGGGATTATTAATTTCGATGAAATCAATATCAAAGCATACTCCGTGAAGCAATGGGTCGACCTAAGAAAGCATTCACTAAGTATGCTTTTTCAAGATTTACGCATCTTCACCGAACTGACCGCTCTTGAAAATGTGCAATTGAAGAATAACCTTACCGGATGCAAAAAGAAAAAAGAAATCTTATCATTCTTCGAGCAACTGGGTATCGCAGATAAAATAAATGTGAAAGCCGGCAAACTATCTTTCGGACAGCAGCAACGTGTTGCCTTTATCCGGGCACTCTGCCAGCCGTTCGACTTTTTATTTCTGGATGAACCGATCAGCCATCTGGATGATGATAACAGCCGCATCATGGGTGAACTTATCATTGCCGAGGCAAAGACACAAGGAGCCGGTGTAATCGCAACCTCCATCGGTAAGCATATCGAGTTGCCTTACAACCATATACTTCAACTGTAACGAGTAATAAATAACAAAAAATGAGTGGAAAATAGTAAGTGAGAAAATCAGCCGTCTCCCTCCACTGCAACATTTCAAATCGTAAATCGTAAAATTATAAATAAAATGCCAACCCTTGTCTGGAAGCTCCTCCGCCAACATATCAGTATCGGTCAACTGGCCGGTTTCTTTTTAGCCAATCTATTCGGCATGATGATTGTATTGCTTAGTGTGCAGTTTTATAAAGATGTCATTCCGGTATTCACCGAGGGAGACAGCTTTATGAAAAAGGATTTCATCATAGCTACCAAGAAAATCAGCACACTCGGTTCTTTTGCAGGAAAGAGTAATACGTTCTCTGCCGAAGATATTGCGGATTTGAAGAAACAACCGTTTACCAAAACAATAGGGGCTTTCACTCCTTCTCAATTCAAAGTATCGGCAGGATTGGGCATGCAGGAAGCTGGTATTCATCTTTCCACGGATATGTTCTTTGAGTCTGTTCCTGATGAGTTTGTGGACATCAAACTCGACAAGTGGCACTTCGACGAAAGCACGCATACCATCCCCATTATCATTCCCCGCAACTATCTGAACCTTTACAACTTCGGTTTTGCACAGAGCCGTAGTCTTCCCAAGCTCTCGGAAGGATTGATGGGGCTAATTCAAATGGATATTATGATGCGTGGAAACGGACGGGTGGAACAGTACAAAGGAAACATTGTCGGCTTCTCCAATCGTCTGAATACGATTCTTGTTCCCCAGTCTTTTATGAAATGGGCGAATGAGAATTTCGCACCGAATGCAGAAGCACAACCGGCGCGATTGATTATCGAAGTGAGCAATCCGGCGGATTCCGCTATCGCCAGCTATTTTCAAAAGAAAGGATATGAAACGGAAGACGGCAAACTGGATGCCGGAAAAACGACTTATTTCCTCCGTCTTATCGTAGGCATTGTATTGGGGGTAGGTTTATTTATCAGTATTCTTTCATTCTATATCCTGATGTTGAGCATTTTCTTGCTCTTGCAAAAAAATACGACTAAGTTGGAGAGTTTGTTATTAATCGGGTACAGTCCCAACAAGGTAGCATTGCCTTATCAGTTACTCACGGTAGGACTGAATGTTATCGTACTTGTATTATCCATCGGATTAGTCTCCTGGCTACGCAGTTATTACATAGACAGCATCCGATTATTGTTTCCACAACTGGAAACCGGGTCATTATGGGCAGCTATCAGCATGGGTGTTGTGTTATTCATTGTCGTATCGGTGATTAACATACTGGCAGTAAAGAGGAAAGTACTTTCTATCTGGATGCATAAATCATAAATGTATTCAAAGATATATCGTATGAAAAGCAAAACTACATTTTCAATGAATAGAGGTTCAATGGCTTTCTTTTTCGGAATGTTATTCTGTTTTACCTCATTATCCGGACAAAACACACAAGATACAATTCTTGCGTATTTCAATCTGCTGGAGAAAGTTCCGCAAGAAAAACTGTATCTGCATTTAGATAAGCCTTTCTATGGAGCAGGAGAAAAAATCTGGTTCAAGGGGTATCTCGTAAATTCTGTCACTCATCAAGACAATACGCAAAGTAACTTCATCATTACGGAGCTTGTCAATCGTTCCGACTCTATCGTGGAACGCAAGAAGATTCGCAGAGATTCGTTAGGTTTCCATAATGCTTTCACGCTCCGTCCCACTCTCCCTGCAGGTGACTATTATTTGCGGGGATATAGCAACTGGATGCTTAATCAGGAACCGGAATTCTTTTATTCACGTAATCTGAAGATTGGTAATTCGATTGATAACACGATTGTTTCAAACATTGAGTATCAACAAGAAGACGAATCACATTATACAGCTAGGGTCAGATTTACCAGCAACACACAAGAGGCTTTCGGAAATACAACCATCCGCTATCGCACCATCGAAAACGGAAAGATAAAAGATAAAGGTAAAAGAAAGACGGACGAAAGTGGTTTGATTTCTATTTCTCTGCCGGATCTGAAGCCTATTGCCGCACGCCAGATTGAAGTAGAATTTGACGATCCTCAATATATTTATAAGAGAACGTTCTATCTGCCTTCGTTTACAAAAGACTTTGACGTTAAGTTCTTCCCGGAAGGTGGAGCTCTCTTGACCGTTGCTCATCAAAACATAGCTTTCAAAGCTCAAGGATCGGATGGTTTTTCCACAGAAATAGAAGGATTTCTGTTCGATGCAAAAGGAGACACATTAACTGCTTTTCGTTCGGAGCATGATGGTATGGGAGTTTTCACCTTGAACCCGATTGCAGGGAATTCCTATTATGTGATTGCCAAGTCTAGTGACGGCATTACCAAGCGATTCGATCTTCCGGCCGCAGAAGAAAAAGGAATCGCTCTTTCCATGACGCATTACAAAAAAGAAATACGCTACGAAATCCAAAAAACAGAAGCTACCCAGTGGCCTCAAAAGTTATTCTTGATTGCACACACTCGTGGGAAGCTGGCAATCTTGCAACCGGTCAGTGCCGACAGGACTTTTGGAAGAATGAATGACAGTTTATTCAACGCAGGTATCACCCATTTTATGTTAATCGACCAACAGGGAAACGCACTTAGCGAACGTTTAGTTTTCGTACCCGACCGGAATCCACATCAATGGCAAATCCTTGCGGATAAGCCTACATACGGAAAAAGAGAAAAGGTTTCCTTGCAAATTTCAGCAAAGGATGATAACGGAACTCCGGTAGAAGGTAGTTTCTCCGTCAGCATTACAGACAGAAGAAGTATCCAGCCGGACTCACTTACAGATAATATCTTATCGAACCTTCTACTAACTTCAGATTTGAAAGGATATGTAGAAAATCCGGGGTATTATGTTCTTCAGCAAGACCTGCGTACACTTCGCACGATAGACTTCTTGATGATGACGCACGGATGGCGTAGGCATCATATCCAAAATGTACTGACTTCGCCTTCATTGAACCTCACCAACTATATGGAAAAAGGACAAACGATCAGCGGACGTATCAAGGGTTTCTTCGGCGGCAACGTCAAAAAAGGACCTATTTGTATTTTAGCCCCCAAACAGAACATCGTTGCCACTACTACCACAGATGAGAAAGGAGAATTCATCGTCAATACATCATTCAGAGACAGCACAACTTTCCTCGTTCAGGCACGTACCAAAAGAGGATTCGCCGGAGTAGACATCGTGATCGATGCTCCCCAATACCCGGTAGCTTCTCCTAAATCTCCTTTTCATGATGGAACATCAACCTCCTTTATGGAAGATTATTTGCTAAATACCCGCGACCAGTATTACATGGAGGGTGGAATGAGAGTATACAACCTAAAAGAAGTAGTGGTTACAGGAAGCCGCAAGAAAGCCAGTTCGGAAAGTATTTATACAGGAGGCATCAACACCTACACTATCGAAGGAGACAGACTTGAAGGATTCGGTGCACAGACGGCCTTCGATGCAGTCAGCAGGCTTCCGGGGGTCAGTGTGACAAACGGAAACGAAATACATATCCGCAACAATCCCGAACAACCCGTTATCGTCATTGATGATGTTGTCTATGAAGACGACAACGACATACTGACCATGATTCAAACCAGCGACATGTCCAGTTTGAGCCTTCTTCGTGGTGCTGATGCAGCAATTTTAGGTTCCCGCGGATCGGCAGGTGCCATCGTCATCACCCTGAAAGACGGCAAGGATCTTCCGGCAAGACCGGCACAGGGCATTATTACATGTACTCCATTGGGATATAGCGATTCAGTAGAGTTCTATCAGCCGACTTATGACACTCCCGAGAAAAAGAATGACCAACGTTCGGATTTACGAAGCACTATCTACTGGAATCCATCCTTACAACTGAATGCAGACGGAAAAGCAACTATAGAATATTATACTCCGGACAGCACTGCACCGGAAGATATCATCATAGAAGGCGTGGATAAAAACGGAAAGATATGCCGGACGATACAAACGATCAACAAAAAATAAATGAAACTGAATTTGAGATATGAATAGACTCATTATTGGTACAAAAAATGAACTAAATACAATCTATTCCGTGCTCCCTGCAAACGATTTTTCATTTTCATTTCTCATATTCTCATTGTTTTTAGATAAACGGAAGATAATCAGATTAATATCTTATGAGAAATACTTTTTAAAACGGCATTTCTCATAAGTTTATCCGTATTTTAGCTCTAAATAGACCTTATTCTCATAGTGTTTCAAGGTATTTCTCATAGTGTAATGTGCCGGAAGCCGGCATTGAATAAATAGAACGATGTATTCCTTTTGCTTGTTTCCATATACAGTGCCTTAGTCCCATATATTGTGGGAAAAGATTCCCAACAGCTTGGGAAAGGATTCCCTCATTTTGTGGGAAAGTTTTCCTTCAATATATGGGAATACTCTCCCACAATATATGGGACAATCGGAACTAATGAGCATCTTCAAGCAATAAGCCACTATTTTATCTAAATAGTAGCTTCGTTTCCTGATAAAAATAAGGTAAGTCGAAAGAAAAAAGGAAAGACGAATGGCTTTTGACTATGAGAAATACCCTGAAACACTATGAGAATAAGGTCTATTTAGAGCTAAAATACGGATAAACTTATGAGAAATGCCGTTTTAAAAAGTATTTCTCATAAAATATCTATCTGATTATCTTTCGTTTATCAAAAACAATGAGAATATGAGAAATGAAATGAAAAATTCTTTTTCAGTGCGTGGAGGTGGGAATTCATTTTGTACAAGAACGAAAACATAAAGAATCCTTCTCCCTCTACTTATCTTGATAAAAAAGTGATTGAATATCAAACAGGTTAAAATTATTTCGTAATTTTGCAGATATAAAAGAATGAAGCTATGCCGGACTATGATTTAATCGCCATACTCGGACCTACAGCCTCGGGTAAAACTCCCTTTGCCGCGGCCTTGGCCTATGAACTCAATACAGAAATTATCAGTGCCGACTCTCGTCAGATATACAGAGGGATGGATCTCGGTACGGGAAAAGACTTGGCAGACTATACAGTAAACGGACGTACAATCCCCTACCACTTAATCGACATTGCAGATCCCGGATATAAATATAATGTATTCGAATATCAACGCGATTTCCTGATTTCTTACGAATCAATCAAACAAAAAGGCTGTCTCCCCGTTTTATGTGGAGGGACAGGCATGTATCTGGAATCCGTATTGAAAGGATATAAGCTGATGCCCGTGCCGGAAAACCCTGAATTACGTATTCGTTTGGCAAATCATTCGCTCGAAGAGTTGACGGAAATATTAGGCCGGTACAAAACATTACACAATTCTACCGACGTAGATACCGTGAAACGTGCTATCCGTGCGATAGAGATTGAAGAATATTATGCTGCCCATCCGGTTCCCGAACGGGAGTTTCCTGAATTGAACAGCCTCATTATCGGAGTGGATATTGACCGGGAACTGCGTCGTGAAAAGATCACCCGCCGATTGAAACAACGGTTGGACGAAGGAATGGTAGATGAAGTGCGGCAATTGATCGAGCAAGGAATTGCGCCGGATGATTTAATCTATTATGGGTTGGAATATAAATACCTGACATTGTATGTTATTGGAAAACTAACCTATGAAGAGATGTTCAACGGTCTGGAAATTGCGATCCATCAGTTTGCCAAACGGCAAATGACCTGGTTTCGCGGCATGGAAAGAAGAGGATTTACCATCCATTGGATGAATGCGGAACTGCCGATGAAAGAAAAGATAGCTTTTGTAAAAGAGAAACTGGAAGGGATTTAGTATCTTTGTCAGTTATATAGTGTGATTTTTAATACACAATAGGATAGATATACGAATATGAGTGTAGAACCAAAGAAATGGGGAGTGATTTACAACCCGAAAGCTGGTACCCGAAAGGTAAAAAAGCGCTGGAAAGAAATTAAGGAGTACATGGACAGTAAAGGCGTGGACTATGACTATGTACAATCCGAAGGTTTCGGTTCGGTGGAACGTCTCGCCAAGATTTTGGCCAACAATGGTTATCGCACGATTGTCATTGTGGGCGGTGATGGGGCATTAAATGATGCCATCAACGGCATTATGCTATCCGATGCCGAAGATAAAGAAAACATCGCTCTCGGCATGATTCCCAATGGTATCGGAAACGACTTCGCCAAATATTGGGGGCTTAGTACCGAATATAAACCGGCTGTCGACTGTATCATCAATCACCGGCTGAAGAAAATAGATGTGGGGTACTGCAATTTCTACGATGGAAAAGAACACCAACGCCGCTACTTCCTCAATGCTGTTAATATCGGACTGGGGGCACGAATCGTTAAAATCACCGATCAGACCAAACGCTTCTGGGGGGTGAAATTCCTTTCCTACGTGGCCGCCCTGTTTTCTCTTATATTTGAACGGAAACTCTATAGGATGCACCTCCGCATCAACGACGAGCATATCCGCGGACGCATCATGACCGTATGCATAGGCAGTGCCTGGGGATGGGGACAGACGCCTAGCGCCGTTCCTTATAACGGATGGCTGGATGTCTCCGTTATCTACCGACCGGAATTCCTGCAAATTATCTCCGGACTATGGATGCTGATTCAGGGAAGAATCCTGAATCATAAGGTAGTGAAAAGCTACCGGACGAAGAAAGTAAAAGTACTACGGGCACAAAATGCCGCTGTAGATTTGGACGGGCGGTTGTTGCCTAGACATTTCCCGCTGGAAGTAGGGGTGCTTTCGGAAAAAACAACACTTATTATTCCAAATTGATAAATTCAGGCACGGATTACGCGGATTACACGTTTTTTAGTAAATCTACATCTGCAAAAGCCGTATAGTTCGCGTAATCCGTGCCCGAAACATAAACTTATAATTAGATTAAGAAAAATGATAGAACTTAAGAACAATCCTGCCGGTAACTTCTTTCTGTTGGCAGGTCCATGCGTTATAGAAGGTGAAGAGATGGCAATGCGCATTGCCGAACGAGTAGTAAAAATCACCGAAGCTCTGCAAATTCCATACGTATTCAAAGGCTCTTACCGCAAGGCTAACCGCTCACGCCTGGATTCGTTTACAGGTATCGGTGACGAAAAAGCACTCAAAGTATTAAGAAAAGTACATGAAACTTTCGGAGTTCCGACTGTGACAGATATTCACAGTGCAGATGAAGCAGCTATGGCAGCCGAATATGTAGATGTACTTCAAATCCCGGCTTTCCTTTGCCGCCAGACCGATTTGTTGGTTGCAGCAGCGAAAACCGGAAAAACAATTAACATCAAAAAAGGGCAGTTCCTTTCTCCGCTGGCAATGCAGTTTGCTGCCGATAAAGTGGTGGAAGCAGGAAATAAAAATGTGATGCTTACCGAACGCGGAACGACTTTCGGTTATCAGGACCTTGTTGTAGACTATCGCGGCATCCCTGAAATGCAATCATTCGGTTATCCGGTTATTCTGGATGTCACCCATTCCCTGCAGCAGCCCAACCAGACCAGTGGAGTAACCGGTGGAATGCCGCAACTGATAGAGACTGTAGCTAAAGCAGGTATCGCCGTGGGTGCTGACGGGATATTCATTGAGACACATGAGAATCCTGCGGTAGCTAAAAGTGACGGTGCCAATATGCTAAAGTTAGACCTTCTGGAAGGGCTGTTAACGAAGTTAGTCAGGATACGGGAAGCTATAAAATAACTCTTTTCCCTGTCTATTTGTGATTTACAACCAAACAAGACGACAAATAACAAAGAAATATTTATTTAAACTAAATAGAACATGAAACATTTATTACGTGGATTATTTATTGCAGTCCTTTTTATATGCTGCAATTTCCAGCTCGTACTTGCACAACCCATGCAAGAACTGCCTGTGGACAAAAATGTCCGCATCGGTAAACTGGACAACGGGCTTACCTATTACATTCGACACAATGCACTTCCTGAAAAACGAGTAGAATTCTACATCGCACAGAAAGTAGGTTCCATCCTTGAAGAACCGCAACAACGTGGTTTGGCTCACTTCCTGGAGCACATGGCTTTCAATGGAACCAAAAACTTCCCGGGGGATGAGACAGGTCTTGGCATTATACCTTGGTGCGAAACGAAAGGTATCAAATTCGGTACAAACCTGAATGCATATACCAGCGTCGATCAGACGGTATATAATATCAGCAACGTGCCGACTGAAAACATTAATGTAGTAGATTCATGCTTGCTTATCCTTCACGACTGGTCGAGTGCCATCGACCTTGCTGACAAGGAAATAGACAAAGAACGTGGCGTAATCCGCGAAGAATGGAGAAGCCGTAACAGCGGCATGCTCCGTATCATGACCAATGCACAGCCTACGATGTATCCGGATTCTAAATATTCAGACTGTATGCCTATCGGAAGCATTGACGTTATCAACAACTTCCCTTATCAGGATATCCGCGATTATTATGCCAAATGGTATCGTCCGGACCTGCAAGGTATCGTTATTGTAGGTGACATCAACGTAGATGAAATTGAAGCCAAACTTAAAAAAGTATTCGCAGACGTAAAAGCTCCGGTAAATCCGGCCGAACGTATCTACTATCCGGTAGCAGACAATCAGGAACCGCTTATCTATATCGGTACTGACAAAGAAGTGAAAAATCCTTCTGTCAACATCTTCTTCAAACAAGATGCGACTCCGGATTCTTTGAAAAATACCATCGCTTATTACGCAACGAGCTATATGGTCAGCATGGCTATGAATATGCTGAACAACCGTTTGAACGAACTTCGCCAGACTGCTAATCCTCCTTTCACAAGTGCCGGTGCAGAATATGGAGAATATTTCCTTGCCAAAACTAAAGAAGCATTCAGTATCAGCGCAAGCAGCAAAATCGACGGAATCGATTTAGCTACGAAGACTATCCTGGAAGAAGCAGAACGCGCACGCCGCTTCGGATTTACGCCAACAGAATATGACCGCGCACGCGCCAACTATCTGCAAGCCGTAGAATCTGCTTACAACGAACGCGAAAAAACCAAAAGCGGCTCTTATGTCAACGAATACGTTAACAACTTCCTTGATAAAGAACCGATTCCGGGAATCGAAGTTGAATATACGCTCCTGAACAAACTGGCTCCGAATATTCCGGTAGAAGCTGTTAACCAGATCATGCAACAACTGATTACTGATAATAACCAGGTAGTTCTGTTGGCCGGTCCGGAAAAAGAAGGAGTGAAATATCCTACCAAAGAAGAGATTGCCGCTCTGCTGAAACAAATGAAGTCATTTGACTTGAAGCCTTATGAAGACAAAGTCTCTAACGAACCGCTGATCTCGGAAGAACTGAAAGGTGGCAAAATTGTTTCTGAAAAAGCCGGAGACATTTATGGTACGACTAAGTTAGTACTTTCCAACGGTGTAACTGTATATGTGAAGCCTACTGATTTCAAAGCTGACCAAATTGTTATGAAAGGGGTAAGTTTCGGTGGTACGAGCATATTCCCGAACGAAGAGATCATCAATATTGCTCAATTAAACGGAGTAGCCCTGGTGGGTGGTATCGGTAATTTCAGCAAGGTTGACTTGGGCAAAGCTCTTGCCGGTAAACGTGCAAACGTGGCTGCCGGTATCGGTAATACAACAGAAACGGTTTCCGGTAGCTGTGCACCGAAAGATTTTGAGACAATGATGCAACTCACTTATCTGACTTTCACTTCTCCACGCAAGGACAATGAAGCATTCGAATCTTACAAGAATCGTTTGAAAGCCGAACTTCAAAATGCGGATGCCAACCCGATGACTGCTTTCAGTGACACTATTACAAGTGTATTATATGGTCATCATCCGCGTGCTATCCGAATGAAAGAATATATGGTAGACCAGATCAACTACGACCGTATTCTCGAAATGTACAAAGACCGCTACAAAGACGCAAGCGACTTTACTTTCTACCTGGTGGGAAATGTAGATTTGGCAACGATGAAACCGTTGATCGCCAAATATCTGGGTAGCCTGCCATCTATCAACCGTAAAGAGACTTTCAAGGACAACCACATGGATATCCGCAAAGGACAGATCAAGAATGTATTCGCAAAAGCACAGGAAACTCCGATGGCTACCATCATGTTCCTTTATAGCGGTAGTTGCAAATACGACTTACGCAACAATGTCCTGCTTAGCTTCTTAGATCAGGCTCTGGATTTGGTTTACACAGCAGAAATCCGTGAAAAAGAAGGTGGTACATACGGCGTAAGCTGTAACGGTAGCCTGGGTAAATATCCGAAAGAAGAATTGGTTCTTCAAATCGTATTCCAGACTGATCCTGCCAAGAAAGACCACCTTTCTGCTATCGTTGTGGAACAACTCCACAAAATGGCCAAAGAAGGTCCGTCTGCCGAACACATGCAGAAGATCAGAGAATATATGCTGAAGAAGTATAAAGACGCCCAAAAAGAAAATGGCTACTGGCTCAATAACATGGACGAATACTTCTACACCGGTGTCGATAATACAAAAGACTATGAAAAGTTGGTCAACAGCATCACTGCTAAAGAAGTACAAGACTTCCTTGCCAAGTTGCTGAAACAGAACAACGAAATTCAAGTCATTATGACTGTACCGGAAGAAAACAAATAAATATTTCTCTAGTATATCTACTGAATGATGATATTCAACGAATTACGTAAACATGGAAGGCTCGCCGCCAAACGGCATCCGATGTATGAAAAGAACAAAGTTGCTAAAATACTCGGTTATGTCATGGGCGCATTTTGGGCCGGTTACCTGATATTCTTCGGTACGACATTCGCGTTCGGTTTTTCAGATATGGTTCCCAACCGGGAACCATATCATGTAATGAACGCAGTGGTTCTGATCTTTATCCTGGCACTGGACTTCCTGTTGCGTGTTCCGTTACAAAAAACACCGACACAGGAGGTAAAACCTTACCTCCTGTTGCCGGTTAAACGAATTCGTGTCATCGACTTTTTACTGATCCGCTCGGGACTAAGTCTGTTCAACCTGTTCTGGTTGTTTCTATTTGTCCCTTTTTCCTTCATCACTATTACCAAGTTTTTCGGTATCTCCGGTGTTATCACCTATCTTATCGGTATCCTGCTATTAATTATTGCCAACAATTACTGGTACTTGCTTTGCCGCACTCTTATCAACGAACGTATTTGGTGGATTCTATTACCTATCGCTTTCTACGGTGGAATAGGCTGCCTTCTTTTTATTCCCGAAGATAGTCCCCTCTTCTATTTCTTCATGGATCTGGGAGACGGATATATACAGGGAAACATTTTCTATTTTCTCGGCACCATACTTGTAATTGTGCTTTTATGGCTGATTAACCGCAAAATCATGTCCGGGCTGATTTATGCAGAGCTAGCCAAAGTGGATGATACCCAAATAAAACACGTCTCCGAATATAAATTCTTCGAACGCTACGGAGAAGTGGGTGAATATATGCGACTGGAACTGAAAATGCTCTTACGCAACCGCCGCTGCAAAGGTGCACTACGCAATATCTCTATCGTAATTGTAGCTTTCTCCGTTGCACTTAGCTTTTCCAGTGTCTATGACGGTAATTTCATGACCTCTTTTATTTGTGTGTATAACTTTGCCGTATTCGGAATGATTATCCTTTCACAGATAATGTCATTCGAGGGCAACTACATTGATGGTCTGATGTCTCGCAAAGAATCGATTATGAGTTTGCTGAAAGCTAAATATTACACATACAGTATTGGTGAAATTATACCTTTCATACTGATGATCCCCGCTATCATCATGAACAAACTTACCTTATTGGGTGCTTTTGCCTGGTTTTTCTATACCATTGGCTTTATCTATTTCTGCTTCTTCCAACTGGCTGTTTACAACAAACAGACAGTACCTTTGAACGAAAAAGTGACAAGCCGACAAAACAATAGCGCCATACAGATGTTGGTCAATTTCGGTGCTTTCGGCGTACCGCTTATCTTATACAGCCTGTTAAATGCACTTTTGGGAGAAACAATCACTTACACAATCCTGTTAGTGATTGGTCTCGGATTTACCCTGACCTCTCCTTTATGGATAAAAAATGTATATCATCGCTTCATGAAACGGCGGTACGAAAATATGGAAGGCTTCAGAGACAGCCGCCAATAAACGTTCATGAATCATTAACTATATAAACATTGAAGATCATGATTACCATTGATAAACTTAAAAAGAATTTCGGTGAAAAGGTTGCCGTAGACATAGAACATTACGAAATCAATCAAGGCGACATGCTCGGATTGGTGGGTAACAACGGTGCCGGTAAAACAACTCTTTTCCGATTGATGTTGGATCTGCTGAAAGCAGACGATGGAAAAGTGATTATAAATGATATTGATGTCAGCCAGAGTGAAGACTGGAAAAGCATTACCGGTGCTTTCATCGACGATGGCTTCCTGATCGATTATCTCACTCCGGAAGAATATTTCTATTTCATCGGGAAAATGTATGGACTCAAAAAAGAAGAAGTAGACGAACGTCTTATCCCTTTCGAACGCTTTATGAGCGGAGAAGTGATCGGACACAAAAAATTAATTCGCAACTACTCTGCCGGTAACAAGCAAAAGATCGGGATAATCTCCGCCATGCTTCATTATCCGCAATTATTAATCTTGGATGAACCGTTCAATTTCCTCGATCCAAGTTCGCAGTCTATCATTAAACATCTGCTTAAGAAATACAACGAGGAGCATCAGGCTACGGTTATCATATCCAGTCACAACCTCAATCATACCGTAGATGTATGTCCACGGATCGCTTTACTGGAACACGGGGTCATCATCCGGGATATTATCAACGAAGATAACTCCGCAGAAAAAGAACTGGAGGATTATTTTAATGTAGAAGAAGAGTGAGGGAGATTTATGATTTATGAGTTATGATTTATGAGTTATGATTTATGATTTATGATTGAGATACAGTTGATGAAGGCAAAATTAAAATTTATCTATCTATTAGTTGGGCTGGCTGCTATATTTAGTTCCTGTCGCACTTCCGCTCCCCGGCTGGACTATCAAGCATTGGCACGAGCTTCTATTTTATTAGGTGTAGATGTCAATCTGGAAGATAATCATAAGCTCTATCTCGAAGCAGCCGACTGGATAGGGGTTCCTTATCGTGGCGGGGGTGATTCTAAACGAGGAACAGATTGTTCGGGGCTGGTTTATCAAGTGTATCGAAAGGTATACCGCACCCAAGTGCCACGCAATACAGAGGACTTGAAAAAAGAAAGTAATAAGGTCGCTAAGCGAAACCTTCGGGAAGGAGACTTGGTATTCTTTACCAGTAGCCGTTCAAAAAAGAAAGTAGCTCATGTGGGTATTTATCTGAAAAACGGAAAGTTCATTCATTCCAGTACCAGCAAAGGAGTGATCGTCAGCAACTTGAACGAGAGTTATTATACCAAACACTGGATAAGCGGAGGCAGAATACGTTAATTATCAACTTCTAATGATATAAAATTATGAAATCATTCATCGGAGCAGTTATATTTATTTGTGTGGCATTCAGTGCCAATGCACAACTTTTATGGAAAGTGTCCGGCAACGGACTAACTCAACCGTCCTACATCATAGGTACTCATCACTTGGCACCATTCAGCATCATGGACAGCATTGCCGGACTTCAAAAAGCGATGAATGAAACGCAACAGGTGTATGGAGAACTGAAAATGTCGGAAATGCAGTCGCCCGCTACCATGGGAAAGATGCAAAAAGCAATGATGATTGAAAGTGATACCACACTGACCTCCCTCCTTTCTCCGGAAGACTTTGAGACTGCTAACAAATTCTGCAAAGAAAACCTGATGGTAGACTTAAATATGGCTTCAAAACTAAAACCTGCCTTCCTGTTGAATAATGTAGTGGTAATGGCTTACGTAAAACATGTAGGAAAGTTCAACCCGCAAGAGCAACTCGACACGTTCTTTCAAAGCCAAGCCGCCCAAAACGGAAAAAAGGTGGACGGTCTGGAAACTGCCGAATTCCAATTCAACCTGCTTTTCAACGGTAGTTCACTACAACGACAAGCACAGCTACTCATGTGCACTCTTAATAATATAGAAGCAGAAGTAGAAAACCTGAAAAAGCTCACGAACGCTTACATGAAACAGGATTTGAACACTATGTTCAAAATCAGCGAAGAGCGCAAAGGCAATCAATGCGACGCACTTCCCAGCGAAGAAGATGCCCTAATTTACAACCGTAATAAAATATGGGCTGAAAAATTACCGGCTATCATGAAAGCCGCTCCGACTTTTGTTGCGGTAGGCGCCCTGCACCTTCCCGGGGAAAAAGGATTATTAAAGTTACTAAAAAGCCAAGGATACACAGTAGAACCTGTGAAATAAGAAAAGTATTTAGTACTTTTGCGGAAAAGTTTTCCCCAATGAACTACAAAACCTATTTATTCGATTTCGACTATACATTAGCCGATTCGTCGCGTGGTATCGTTAAATGTTTCAGAATTGTGCTCACCCGGCACCAGTATTTAACCGTTACCGATGAAGCTATCAAGCGCACGATCGGCAAAACACTGGAAGAATCATTCAGTATCCTTACTGGAATTACCGACCCGGAACAGTTAGAATCTTTCCGGCAGGAATACAGACTGGAAGCTGATGTACACATGAATGTAAATACCCGTCTTTTCCCTGATACATTATCTACACTGAAAGAATTAAAGAAACGGGGTGCCCGCGTCGGAATTATCTCTACCAAGTATCGCTTCCGGATATTGAGTTATCTGGAAGAATATCTGCCAAAAGATTTTCTCAATATAGTTGTGGGAGGAGAAGATGTAAAAGCACCGAAACCTTCACCGGAAGGGGTACTATTTGCTTTGGAACATTTGGGAAGTACACCCGAAGAAACTTTGTATATCGGAGATAGCACGGTAGATGCTGAAACGGCCCGAAATGCAGGAGTAGATTTTGCAGGCGTATTGAACGGAATGACAACAGTCGAGGAACTTCGCATTTATCCACACAAAATCATTATGCAGAATTTGGGAGAGTTGGTCCAATAAGCTACAATGAGAGTTAAAATGCTCATTTATTTGCTGTAATCATTTTATCTCCTGCAAAAAATAAAAGAAATATTTGTCGGGAACGAATAAAAATAGTACTTTTGTGCCCGATTATTCCGCAACGGGTTCGATAAAGAGCTCTTTAAGTGATTAAAGACCACCCGCCGGAGCTAACTTATACATTATATATAAGATGTACGCAATTGTAGAAATTAACGGTCAGCAGTTTAAAGCAGAAGCTGGTCAAAAGTTGTTCGTTCACCACATCGAAGGTGCAGAAAACGGTTCAACAGTAGAATTTGAAAAAGTTCTTTTGGTAGACAAAGACGGAAACGTTACAGTAGGTGCTCCTACCGTAGAAGGCGCTAAAGTTGTTTGCCAGGTTGTTTCAAACTTGGTTAAAGGCGACAAAGTTCTTGTTTTCCACAAGAAAAGAAGAAAAGGACACAGAAAACTGAACGGTCACCGTCAACAGTTCACTGAATTAACAATTACAGAAGTAGTAGCTTAATCAATTAAAAAGTAAGAAGAAATGGCACATAAGAAAGGTGTCGGTAGTTCTAAGAACGGCCGCGAATCACAGAGCAAGAGATTAGGCGTTAAGATATTTGGTGGCGAAGCTTGCAAAGCAGGTAACATCATCGTTCGTCAAAGAGGTACTGAATTCCACCCGGGTGAAAACATCGGAATGGGTAAAGACCACACTCTTTTCGCTTTAGTAGACGGAACAGTTAATTTCAAAGTAGGTAAAGAAGATAGAAGATATGTTTCTATCGTTCCTGCAACAGAAGCATAATTATCCGGACTGAAAATAGTTAAGACAAGGAGATGCAATCCACAAGATTGTATCTCCTTTCTTTTTATACCAAAACATACTTTATCGCCTGACAAGTATACGCCTTTTTAACATTCAAATATTCACCTCATGGATATTTTTCATTTTTTCCATCCTTATTATTACCAAAATATTACAGAAGTGTAATATCGTTTATTTTTTTATCTATCTTTGTAGACTTAAAAAAAGGTTTTTCATAAAAAGTATAGATATGCTTACCATTAAACAAATTACAGAAAACACAGAGGCGGTACTCCGCGGACTGGAAAAGAAGCATTTCAAGAATGCAAAGGAAACGATCGATCAGGTGATCGCTCTTAACAACAAGAGACGTAGCACACAAAATGAATTAGATAAAAACCTGGCAGAGGTTAACTCACTTTCGCGCACCATCGGTCAACTGATGAAAGAAGGCAAAAAAGAGGAAGCAGAAACTGCACGTGCCCGCGTTGCCGAACTAAAAGAAGGCAACAAAGAGCTGGATGCTGCCATGACACAGGCTGCAACAGATATGCAGAATGTACTTTATACCATCCCCAACATTCCTTATGACAGCGTACCGGAAGGCGTAGGTGCCGAAGATAACGTCGTAGAAAAAATGGGAGGTATGGAAACCGAACTTCCTAAAGATGCACTCCCCCACTGGGAACTGGCAAAGAAATATGATTTAATAGACTTCGACCTGGGTGTAAAAATCACAGGTGCGGGTTTCCCTGTATATAAAGGTAAAGGAGCACAACTTCAACGCGCCCTTATCAACTTCTTCCTGGATGAAGCACGCAAATCCGGATATACCGAAATCATGCCGCCGACAGTAGTCAACGCTGCTTCCGGCTATGGCACCGGACAGCTTCCGGACAAAGAAGGACAGATGTATCATTGTGAAGTA
The DNA here is from genome assembly GCF_018289135.1 of Bacteroides xylanisolvens. Classification (NCBI taxonomy): domain Bacteria; kingdom Pseudomonadati; phylum Bacteroidota; class Bacteroidia; order Bacteroidales; family Bacteroidaceae; genus Bacteroides; species Bacteroides xylanisolvens. The sequence goes on along the minus strand of NZ_CP072216.1, from coordinate 6,350,703 downwards.
GATGATTTATACCTGATCCCGACAGCGGAAGTTCCCGTTACTAATATCTACCGTGATGTGATTCTGGAAGAGAAACAATTGCCTATAATGAATTGTGCGTATACACAATGTTTCCGTCGCGAAGCAGGTTCTTATGGTAAAGATGTACGTGGCCTGAATCGTCTGCACGAGTTCTCCAAAGTAGAATTGGTTCGTATCGACAAACCGGAGCATTCTAAACAATCTCATCAGGAAATGCTGGACCATGTAGAAGGACTGTTGCAAAAACTGGAACTCCCCTATCGCATTCTCCGTCTTTGCGGTGGAGATATGAGTTTCACTGCTGCTCTTTGTTTCGACTTCGAAGTATATTCTGAAGCACAGAAGCGTTGGTTGGAAGTAAGTTCCGTATCCAATTTCGACACTTATCAGGCCAACCGCCTGAAATGCCGTTACCGTAATGCAGAAAAGAAAACCGAACTCTGCCACACACTGAACGGTTCAGCATTAGCACTGCCACGTATTGTTGCTGCCCTACTCGAAAACAACCAGACTCCGGAAGGTATCAGAATTCCGAAAGCATTGGTTCCGTATTGCGGCTTTGACATGATAGACTAAGACTTGGCATGACAGACTAATAAAAGTACCCATATACAGAGAGCCACTCATCAAAAGAGTGGCTTTTCTTTTATATTTCGTAAATTAGCTGTATCTTTGCCAAAATTTATATCATTCTGATAGCAGTTACGTAATAAAAACAACAAATTAATTAGATAATGAACAAAATCATTAGCAAGGAACGCTTTTCTGAAAAAGTATTCAAATTTGAAATTGAAGCTCCTTTAATTGCTAAATCCCGTAAGGCCGGACACTTTGTCATCGTGCGTGTAGGTGAAAAAGGAGAACGTATGCCATTGACTATCGCAGGTTCTGACCTCAAAAAAGGTACCATTACTCTGGTAGTGCAGGAAGTCGGGCTTTCTTCTACCCGTCTCTGTGAACTGAATGAAGGCGATTACATCACTGACGTAGTAGGCCCGCTCGGACAAGCTACCCATATAGAGAAATTCGGAACAGTAGTCTGCGCTGGTGGTGGTGTAGGCGTGGCTCCGATGCTTCCTATCGTACAGGCTTTGAAAGCAGCCGGCAACCGTGTTATCACTGTATTGGCCGGACGTAACAAAGACCTGATTATTTTAGAAAAAGAAATGCGTGAAAGCTCTGACGAAGTAATTATCATGACAGATGACGGCTCTTACGGTCGTAAAGGTCTGGTGACAGAAGGCGTAGAAGAAGTTATCAAACGCGAGAAAGTGGACAAATGCTTCGCTATCGGCCCTGCCATCATGATGAAGTTCGTTTGCTTGCTGACTAAGAAATATGAAATTCCGACTGATGTTTCATTAAATACCATCATGGTGGATGGAACAGGTATGTGTGGTGCTTGCCGTATCACTGTGGGAGGAAAAACTAAATTCGTTTGTGTAGACGGTCCTGAATTCGATGGTCACCAAGTGAATTTTGATGAAATGCTGAAACGTATGGGCGCGTTCAAAAATATCGAGCGCGAAGAAATGCATAAACTGCAACCGGAATGTGAAGCAACCAAAGAAATCGACGAGAAAAGCCGTAATGCAGCCTGGAGACAGGAATTACGCAAATCAATGAAACCGAAAGAACGTACAGCCATCCCCCGTGTAGAAATGAACGAGCTTGACGCTGAATATCGTTCACACAGCCGTAAAGAGGAAGTAAATCAAGGATTAACAGCAGAACAGGCTGTTACAGAAGCTAAACGCTGTCTCGACTGTGCTAATCCTGGATGTATGGAAGGCTGTCCGGTAGGTATTGATATTCCTCGCTTCATTAAGAATATCGAACGTGGAGAGTTTCTTGAAGCTGCTAAAACATTGAAAGAAACAAGTGCGCTTCCGGCTGTTTGCGGTCGCGTGTGTCCACAAGAAAAACAATGCGAATCAAAATGTATTCACTTAAAAATGAATGAAAAGCCCGTCGCTATCGGTTATCTGGAACGTTTCGCAGCTGATTACGAACGTGAAAGCGGGCAAATCTCCGTACCTGTCATTGCAGAGAAGAACGGTATTAAAATAGCTGTAATCGGTTCGGGACCTGCAGGATTGGCATTTGCCGGAGATATGGCTAAATATGGATATGATGTAACTGTATTCGAAGCATTGCATGAGATTGGTGGTGTGTTGAAATATGGTATTCCAGAATTCCGTTTGCCAAACAAGATTGTAGACGTAGAAATCGATAACCTTAGCAAGATGGGGGTTAACTTCATCAAAGACTGTATCGTAGGAAAAACAATCGGCGTAGAGGACTTGAAAGCTGAAGGTTTCAAAGGAATATTTGTGGCTTCCGGCGCCGGGCTGCCTAACTTTATGAATATCCCGGGAGAGAATTCCATCAATATCATGTCATCCAACGAATACCTCACTCGCGTTAATCTGATGGACGCTGCCAGTGAAGATTCGGACACTCCGGTCGCTTTCGGTAAAAACGTAGCAGTAATCGGTGGTGGTAATACAGCGATGGACTCTGTTCGTACTGCCAAACGTCTTGGTGCAGAGCGCGCTATCATTATCTATCGCCGTTCGGAAGAGGAAATGCCTGCACGTATCGAGGAAGTAAAACATGCTAAAGAAGAAGGAGTTGAATTCCTTACACTACATAATCCGATCGAATATATTGCTGACGAACAAGGTTGCGTAAAACAGGTTATTTTGCAAAAGATGGAATTAGGCGAGCCGGATGCTTCCGGACGTCGTAGTCCTGTAGCCATCCCGGGAGCAACAGAAACAATTGATATCGACCTGGCAATTGTCAGCGTCGGAGTATCCCCTAACCCAATTGTTCCAAGCTCCATCAAAGGACTGGAACTAGGACGAAAAGGAACCATCACTGTGGATGACAACATGGAATCTTCCATCCCTATGATTTATGCAGGAGGCGATATCGTTCGCGGTGGAGCTACTGTTATTCTGGCGATGGGCGATGGCCGTAAAGCCGCTGCCGCCATGAATGAACAATTGAAGGCAAACGCCGGTAACTAATTGCCGCTTATTAACAGGTGGGCTAAAACCAACTCACACGTGGGCGGAACATCACTCGTCCCCCGGCATAAAAATAAAATAAGAAAAGCCCCGTCTACAAAATGTAAACGGGGCTTTTCTTATTTCAAATATCAAAGATACTTTCTACTTTACCACTTTGTTCGTCGCAGGATCGGGGAAGATTACAGCCGGTTTAAACGACTTGGCTTCCTCAAAATCCATCAAAGCATAGGACATGATTATAACAATATCATCCGGTTGCACCTTGCGGGCAGCAGCACCATTCAGGCAAATTTTACCCGAACCGCGTTCACCTTTGATAATGTAGGTTTCAAAGCGTTCACCATTGTTATTATCAGCGATATACACTTTCTCTCCCGCAATCATGTTTGCAGCATCCAACAGGTCTTCATCAATCGTGATACTACCCATGTAGTTCAGATTGGCCTCTGTGACACGTGCACAATGAATTTTCGACTTCAACACTTCAATCATCATAAGGTTTCGTCTTTTTAGTTATTCTTTATATTTAATATTATCAATCAGCCGGACTTCTCCACAGAATACTGTGATGCATCCAACTGCATAGGAAGTATCTTCCCAATTACTAATTTTCTGCAATGTGTTTCCGTCTACAATCTCAAAATACTCCATGCGCAAGCCCGGAGCAGCTTCGATTGCATCTTCTACCATCTTTTGCGTCTCGCTCACCGTGTGAGTGGCTGCAAAGTTACGACTTTTAAATAAGGTCCGGGAAATATTTAAAGCATTTTCACGTTCTTCTGCCGATAAACGTTTATTCCGGCTACTCAATGCCAGTCCGTCTTCCTCACGCACAATTGAACAACCAACAATTTCAAGGTTATATTTCAATTGTCGAACCATCTCACGAATAATTGCTAACTGCTGAAAATCTTTCTCCCCGAAATATGCGCAGTCCGGCTGTACGGCATTAAACAGTTTGCTGACAATCTGGCAAACACCGTTAAAATGCCCCGGACGGAAAGCACCTTCCATCACCGTATCTAATGGTGCATAGCTAAATTGACGGGTATCCGGTTCCGGGTACATTTCGCTTACCGAAGGAGCAAAAGCGAAATCCGCCCCGCATTCTTCCAACAAACGGCAATCTGCATCCAATGTACGCGGATATTTCTCCAAATCGTTTTTATCGTTAAACTGTGTGGGATTCACAAAAACACTCACAACAGTTACACCATTCTCACTTACGCTGCGCTTTACCAGAGATGCATGTCCCGCATGTAAAGCACCCATTGTAGGAACCAGTCCCACCTTTTTACCTTGGGCTCTCAAGGCAGTCAATTCTGCCTGTAAGTCCTTGATAGTGTGCACTACTTTCATTTTCGTCAATTGGTTTATGTTTTACTCGTTTGCAAAAACTCTGCAAAATAAACTAATATTTGCCACATAAAGAAAGAATATCTTATTTAATGTGTCTTTTTTTTCGTATCTTTGCAGAATATTATAGTGAACTATTGTTATTATGACAAAGGCGAATAAAGTTTTATTTATTACTCAAGAGATTACACCTTACGTTTCAGAATCCGAAATGGCCAATATAGGTAGAAACCTTCCACAGGCGATACAAGAAAAAGGCCGTGAAATCAGAACCTTTATGCCTAAATGGGGAAATATCAATGAGCGCAGAAACCAGCTGCACGAAGTGATCCGCCTCTCCGGTATGAACCTGATCATCGACGATACTGACCACCCCTTGATTATAAAAGTTGCATCTATCCAATCCGCACGCATGCAGGTATATTTCATCGATAACGATGATTATTTCCAGAATCGTATGCAGACAGCGGACGAAAATGGTGTAGAATATGAAGATAATGATAGTCGTGCCGTTTTCTACGCACGCGGCGTATTGGAAACAGTGAAAAAACTTCGCTGGTGTCCTGATGTCATTCACTGTCATGGCTGGATGACAGCTCTAGCTCCTCTTTATATAAAGAAAGCCTATAAAGACGAACCTTCTTTCCGCGATGCCAAAGTGGTATTCTCTGTTTATGAAGATGACTTCAAGAATACACTTAGCGATGATTTCGCAGCCAAATTGATGCTGAAAGGTATTTCCAAAAAAGATTTAGGTGATTTGAAAGAGCCGGTAGACTATGCTGCTCTGTGCAAACTCGCTGTTGATTATTCGGATGGAGTCATACAAAACAGCGAAAAAGTAGACGAGTCTATTATTGAATATGCCCGCCAATCTGGCAAATTGGTACTTGACTACCAGAACCCGGAAAACTATGCAGATGCCTGCAACGAGTTCTACGATCAGGTATGGGATGCTACTGCAAACGAAGAAGAATAAAAAAAATCAAGATACGACGATCATGAAAGCAAAATACGCCTTAATAGCTTTACTGGCAATCACTTTTTGGGGTTGTGATGATAACACTGCCGGACTGGGATTGGGAATGTTTCCGGGAAGCGACCAGAATATCAATGGAAAGCTATCTACCTTTGATGTGACTACAGAATCCGTTCATGCCGGTAAGATATATGCAATGACTAATGTGGGGTATGTAGGTAAGTTCACTGATGAAACATTCGGAACTTATCAGGCAGGGTTCTTGGCACAACTTAATTGTCCTGAAGGAATGACTTTCCCAGAAGCTTTTTCTGGAACCACCGAAAGTGGTACTGGAAAGATGATGACAAATTTCGAAAACTTGGAAAAAAGTGTATCTGGTAACTACACCATCATTGAAGACGACAACGGAAATCCTATTGGTAACTGCCAAATCAATATTTATCTTTGGTATGACAGTTATTTTGGAGATTCATTAACAGCTTGCCGACTAAGTATGTATGTATTAGATAAGAAAGAAGGCAACAAGTATTGGAATGAAGACCCAGATGCTTATTATACCAATATCGACCCTACAAAATATTATTATAGTACGACAAGTTTATTAGGCAATAAATCTTATACAGCAGTTGATTTGTCTATTAGTGATTCTATACGTAATCTTTCAACTTACGTTCCTTATATTAAAATTACATTGGATCAGACTAAAACACAGGATTTGGGACTGAAACTTTTAAAAGAAGGACGTACGAAAGACCTATATAAAAAATTTCAAAGTATATTCCCTGGATTGTACGTAAAAAGCGACTATGGAGACGGTACTATCCTCTACGTAAATTCCGTACAAATGGATGTAGCATTCTTGGAGCATGCCAGAGACAGCATAACAGGTGGTCTACTACACACATCTGCTGGAAAAGACTCTGTTATATACAACGGACGATCATTCACATCTACCCGTGAAGTCATCCAAGCCAATCGATTGGAAAACGATACGGAAAAAATTCAAGAATGTATAAATGAGTCCAAATGGACTTACTTAAAGAGTCCTGCAGGAATTTTCACTCAAATAACTCTCCCTATCAGTCAAATAGCAGAAAAGCTCCAAGGAGATACTTTGAATGCAGTTAAATTAGGAATTCCTATCTACAATGAAACTAGTGACAAGAAGTTTGGTATGTCTACTCCTCGTAATGTTTTATTGATACGTAAAAAGTATAAAGATAGTTTCTTTAAAGATAATCAGCTTAGTGATGGTGTAACTTCATCTCTATTTAATCCTACTACTAGCTTTACTCAATATACATTCAACAACATTACTCAAATGATTAATGACTGTTTAGCAGATGGAGAAAGAGAAGCTGCAGAAAAGAAACTCAAGAATGGTGGAACGATAACTCTCCAGATAACTGACGCAGAAGGAAATGTCAAAGAAGAGACTGTTGATAATATCGTAGATTGGGAAAGATTAAGCGATTGGAACAAATTTATACTTATTCCAGTACTTGTAACCACAGATGCTTCCTCAAGTAATAGCTATTATGGTTCTTCGAGCAATGTTATTAGCATACAACATGACCTGAAACCTGGTTATGCACGATTAAAAGGAGGTACAAATGCCACAAATGCTTCTTTAGATAAAGAACAACAAGATAAATACAAATTAAAACTTGAAGTTGTTTCTACGAACTTTGGAACAAAATCAAAATAAGAAATAGTTGAAATATTATAAAGCAATAGCGCAGGTTACTCAATGTAAGTTGCGCTATTGTTTTATAATATATTTATAAAGAAGTCAGATAGAATAATTCCATAATAAAACCGCTCAAACAGCAATCTTTGCTAGCGTACGTTATAGTTATAAATAAGCCTAAGATTCCTGATTAATATAGAAGAAATAGTGACGGTATATGCTTAGGATATTAACGGTATCGTCACCATATAGCGTCACTATTTCTATCGGATAGCGTTATTACTATCTTACAAAAGTATATTCTCCTACAAAGATCTTAACTTAATCCATAATAAAAACCGTGAGTTTGATTTTATCTCACTCACGGTTCCATATAATAGATTCTTATACTTCTTATTTAACAGCAGCCTTTTTAGCCTTCCCCGTAGACTTCTTCGACTCGGCTGTTGCTTTCTTTACTTCAGCTTTCTTTGCAGCAGGTTTTGATTTAGTAGCAGGGGCCTCTTTCACTACCGGCTCTTTAGCATTAGTAGCCTTTTTGACCGCCGTTTTCTTTGCCGCTTCTACTTTTGCCTGTAATTTAGCCAATACCTTTTCCAATTCAGTAATCTCATCCCCCTGATTCTTAATGGTAGTCAACAAAGAATTTAGTTCTTCACTGTCTACATCAACAGGATACAGTGCATCTACCCGTTTGATAAAGTCACCCAAAATATTCATATAGTTGGTGAAAGCATCATAAGGAGAATCATAGATACCACGGTTCAACCACATCCCATTGTTCTTCGTTGTCATAAAACGGAAGTTATTGCTGGCCTGCAAGTAATCCCAATCCTGCTTAATACGACGATCATCACATAAATGAACACGTTCGGCTACACTATACAGTTTATTGAAAGCCTCACGTTGCATAACATTACCCAGCCAACAACTAGTATCTCTTTCTTCATCTACCCATGACATCGGATAGGCAACATCAAGCTGCGACACTGATTTCAGCTTCGTTACGATTTCCGTCGGTGTAGAGAACGTGATTCCCTTAGCTTTTGCACATTCAGGCAGTGCCTTCATAAATTCAAGAATATTGGAAGATAACGGTTGAGCCATACCAAGTGCACTCAATTCCATAAAGATATTGATGACTTGTTCTTCTTGTGGCAATGCATCGATCCAATTAATATACTTATCGGCAAACAAAGGATATTCCGCCCAATCTGAATTAGAGAAACGCAAACTGATGTCGTCAGAGAGTTTGAAATCCCGCAACAAGAGCTTAAGACTTGGAGCCTGATTACAGTGATAAACATAATGCGGGCTCTTCCATCCCAACACATGTTTAGCACCTTCCGTCAACATCCCTTTGAAGCCCATAGAAGCTACCAATCCACCAATTTCATCAGAATAAATCAGACTAGAATTGCGGAACACTTTCGGTTCTTTACCAAACATCTGTTTCATCTTATCACGTTGACGAAGTACTTCTTCACGGAAGCAATCCTCATTGGCCAGTGAAGACAAGCCATGAGAATAAGGCTCACATAAGAACTCGCAACACCCAGTTTCATTCAACTGGTGCAATAAATCAATGACTGCCGGAGCATGAATTTCCAATTGCTCCAAGGCTACTCCCGAGATAGAAAGCGCTACTTTAAAAGCTCCCCCCGAATTTTTCGCCATCTCAATCAATGTATTGAGAGCAGGAATATACGAACGTTCAGCGACCTCATTCATACCCGTTTCGTTGGCATAATCATCATAATAATAATGGTCATTACCAATATCGAAGAAACGATAACGTTTCAAATGGATAATTTGATGTATTTCAAAATAAAGACAGATAGTTCTCATTTTTATTTATTGTTTTGTTATTTACCATAGTTTCTTAACACAGACTCGTAGAGAGCACGGATTCTCAAGCCGACTTTTTCCCACGTAATCCCATCTACTTCCTTCTTTCCCTCTTCTTTGAGATATTCGAAAAGAGACGGATTGGTACACAGAGAATGGATAGCGTCAGCCATCGCATGAATATCCCAATAGTCAGTTTTTATCACCTTATCAAGAATCTCGCCACATCCAGATTGCTTAGAAATGATGGAAGGTGTTCCACACTGCATAGCTTCCAGCGGAGCGATACCGAAAGGTTCAGAGACAGACGGCATGACAAATACATCACTGTTCTTATAAACCTCATATACCTGTCTACCTTTCATGAAGCCCGGGAAGTGGAATCGATCGGCAATACCACGTTCAGCAACCAAGTTAATCATGGCATTCAACATATCGCCCGACCCCGCCATTACAAAACGAATATTACGAGTACGCTGCAATACAAGCGCAGCAGCTTCTACAAAATATTCCGGTCCTTTCTGCATCGTAATACGTCCGAGGAAAGTGACCACCTTTTCTTTTGAGTGATCGGGACGCGGAATATCCAGCAGTTCCTGCGACAATGGATAAACAGCATTATGCATTGCAAATACCTTTCTGGGGTCCTGATGATACTCGTTAATAACAGTGCGACGAGTAAGCTCGGATACGCACATGATACAATCGGCATGATCCATACCATTCTTCTCAATCGAATAAACAGTAGGATTGACTTTGCCACGAGAACGGTCAAAATCCGTAGCATGCACATGGATGCAAAGCGGCTTTCCGCTAACCATTTTGGCATGTACTCCGGCAGGGTAAGTCAGCCAGTCATGCGCATGAATGATATCAAACTCCTGCTGACGGGCTACTACTCCGGCAATGATCGAGAAATTATTAATTTCTTCGTGCAAGTTCCCGGGATAACCACCTGCAAATTCCATACATCCCAAATCATTCACATGCATATAAGAAAAATCGGCATAGATATGGTCGCGGAAAGAGTAATATTCTTCCGGTGTCATCTCCAACAAACGTGATTTCAAGTAGTCATAGTGAACATCACGCCACACGATGGGTACTTGATTCATACCGATTATTTTCAAGAACTTCTCTTCTTCGCCGCTAGGTTTAGGCATACAGAAAATCGTCTCCATATCACCTTGCAGACTCAATCCTTTAGTTATTCCATAAGAAGCAACCGCAAGACCACCATATATTTTGGGAGGGAATTCCCATCCAAACATTAAAACTTTCATCTTCGTTCCTCCTTTTTTAATAATACTTAGACAGTAGCTTTAAGACACGCAGTATTTCTGCTACATTCATCGCGAACGATACTGCGCCACGTCCTTTGAAGGGCGGGTTCCCATCAAACAACTCGGGAATGGAACCAACGCAGTGGCTTGTCATCTCATCATCATAACTAATCAGCTGACGTTCAACGAATGACAACCCGCTCATCTTATAAATTCGAAGATAAGCTTCCAGATAGAATCCCATCAACCAAGGCCAAGCAGTTCCCTGATGATAAGCATAATCCCGTTGTATCTGCGGACCTACATAGTTCGGATTATATCCACCGCTCTTCGGACTCAACGAACGAATTCCTTTCGGAGTGAGCAGCTCTTTGGTCACAATATCGAGCACCTGTTTCTTTTGCGCACGATCCAAAGGAGAATAATCAAACGCTACGGTAAATATCATATTAGGACGTACACTCCAGTCCATCATATTACCGTCTACGTAATCAAGCAAATAACCATATTCATTACGGAATACCTCGACAAAAGATTTTCCTGTCACTTCTGCCTGTGCATCAAGTTCATCTGCCAAGTACACATCACCACCTTCACGCACCAAATCAGCGATAAAACGCAGTGCATTATACCATAACGCATTAAATTCAACAATATATCCAGTACGAGGAATCACCGGATGCCCGTTCACAGTAGAATTCATCCATGTAATCGCTTTATCCGTACCATTGGCAAAAAGTAATCCATTGTCATGCAAGAAAAGATTCTCATGTCTTCGCTGACGGATAAACTCCATAATATCTTTCAGAAGCTCTCCATATTTCTGACGGCATTGTTCGCGGGAAGTCTCTTTGGCATATTGCTGCATAGCCCAGACAGCCCAAAGCAAAACGTCAGGATGCTCCATTTCATAAATTTTGTATCCAACAGGTTCTTCATTAATAAAATTACGAATCGCCTTTTCCGCCGTTTTCATCACATCCTCAAACTGGTCGATCTCATCAAGCGCAAGCGTCAATCCAGGCAAGGCGATAAACATATCACGAGCACGGCATTTAAACCACGGATAACCGGCAAGAATATAATGTTCATCTTCCTGTTGGTTATGGAACTGATGAGCGGAATTTTTCAGACAGTGGTAAAAGCTATCACGTGGGGTACGATCAGCTACTTCAGCCTCAAATGTTTGTTTCAGTCTACGAGGAGTTACTTCTGAAGTTCCGGCAGAGAATACAATACTCTCTCCTTTCTTTATATCCACTTCGAAATAACCGGGAACATAAAGGTCTTCATTGAAGTCATATCCACGTTCCTGTTCTTTGGGGTATTCAATCCCCCGATACCAGTCGGGCATGAAATGAAATTCACACTTTTTATTCAACTGCATATAAAGTTCCGGATAACCGGGATACATACAGGTTTTAATACCATTTTCCACCAGTTGATACTCGCGGCTTGCCTGTGGGGTTTCGTGAGTGTACTCACGTACACTTCTGAAAGCAAGGAACGGCCGGAAGCGCAGGGTTGTAGCCGAATGCGCATCAAGTAAAGTATAACGAATCAGGATTCTATTTTCATGATGTACAAAGATTTTTTCTTTGCGGAGGATTACACCTCCGACACGGTAAGTTGTTGCCGGGATATGCTCACAGTCAAACTCACGGATATACTTGTGTCCGTTAGGACTAAAGTTGTTTCCCTGATATTTGTGCAACCCCAAGTTAAACTCCGCACCGTGTTGAATTACCGTTTCATCAAGAGAAGATAGCAGCACATGATTTTCATCGTCGAGATTGGGAACTGGAATTACCAACAGGCCGTGATATTTGCGTGTGTTACAATCAACAATCGTCGTACAATGATAAGCTCCTGCTTTGTTCGTCCGGAGGATTTCTCTCTGAAGAGATTCTTCCAGATTCGTCATGAGGGTCTTGTCAAATCGTAAATAACTCATAGTTGTGCATTATTAAAGGTTAATTATTGGTCATTATATCGTATATCTATTTATTGTTACATACCGTGTATATTGGCTGTAGCAGCATATACAATAGGTATAACGCCCAAATGTACAAATTATAGATAAAAACAAAAATAAAAAGGCTTTTTATTTTCAGATTTTGTGCAAATATTCGTAGTATTGCGTAAAATATCTAAAGAAAAGAATGTCATGAAGCAAGATATTCAGCGTATCATGCTGGCTGCAGCAAAGCCTTTGTTCCTTATTTTTATTCTCTATATACTCAAGATTATGGAAGTCGGAATGGACTGGGACTTCTCTCGCTTGGGGGTATATCCTATGGAGAAACGGGGACTGACCGGCATTTTAACCCATCCGCTGATACACAGCGGGTTCAGTCATTTATTAGCAAATACAATCCCTTTATTCTTCTTGTCATGGTGTCTTTTTTACTTTTACCGGGGAATAGCCGGTAAAATTTTTATTCTCATTTGGCTCGGAAGCGGACTACTTACTTTCCTGATCGGAAAACCGGGATGGCACATCGGTGCCAGCGGACTGATCTATGGCTTTGCCTTCTTTCTCTTTTTCAGTGGTATTCTCCGCAAATATGTTCCACTCATTGCCATCTCTTTACTTGTCACCTTTTTATATGGAGGAATTATATGGCATATGTTTCCTTATTTCTCCCCTACCAATATGTCATGGGAAGGACATCTTAGCGGAGGAATTATGGGAACGCTCTGCGCTTTCGTTTTCGTAAATCACGGACCGCAACGGCCGGAACCTTTTGCAGATGAAACGGAAGAGGAAAATAATGAAGAAGAGAAGGGAAAAAGCCCTTAAAGGGCTGAAATAGCAGAGTAAACAGACCACATTTAATTTATCAAATAAAAGTAAAGCTGTCAAAAGCCTGTTTTACTATCTGATTGATTAGAGACAAAATATCCCAAACATAGTAAATCCAAACTTCTGACAGCCTCAAAAAGCTTCTGCCCTACCAAAGGAAGCAGATAAAGAATCTTTTATTCCAAAGGAATCCACTTATACTCTCCAAGCAACTTAGCAGAATATTTGCCTGTCAAATCAGGTATATTAGTATCATCCTCCACTGTTGCATCAAACTCCCATCCACAAACTAAATCATCTTCCTGTCCTGTAACCCTAATTTCCTCATTCATCAGCTTTTTAATTTCTCCCTGTGACTTGGCAGATTTCCAAAGATGGAAATGTTTGATATATCCAGATAGTTTCCAGTCATTTGTCATACCAAGATTCCCCCCCATATGTCTAAAAGCAATCATAGATGTTCCCAAATCATTCGGATTATAAGGATTACCATCAAGCCCTGTCGCCTGATCCTTCAATTCGCCATTCATATACACTTTTACAACAATAGGTTTTCCTTCTGAATTAACATCTCCATCAACTCCTTTCTCGTTAATAACTGCTGCAAAATGAACCCATTTCTCTGTCGTACTGAAATCAATGCCAGGTTCCAACAATCCCCAATTATCCATTCCCAACGACATACGTAGTCTCTTATTATCAAAGTTATTAATTACCCATCCTTTTCTATAATGTCCGGTACCATCTTCGATAAAGACATCCACCACACTACCAAAACCGGAAGTATATTTCAACTTCACCCACAACTCAACAGTGAAAACTTGTTCACCAGTATTACCAAACTTAGAATAGTTCTCACTTGCTCCAAAATCAATATACCCGTCATTTTGTCCGTCTACATACAATTCTGCAGCTACAGAAACATATTCTATAATCACAGTTGCTTTAAAATCCTCCATCGCTTTTTTAGCAGCCTGAATCAATTCATCCACTTTCTCCTGTGAAGGATTAGTCTCTTCTCCGTTTTCAATTTGCCGGATGCTCTTTTTTATCTGGATTAATACCAGTTCAAGTATATCCCTGCTCTCTTCCGGATACATTCCCGTCTTATTTCCATACTGCGATCCATCCCTCAATGTTTCCAGCTGATTTTGATAATCAGTCAGTTGGCTTATAAAAGCTACTGTGTCTACCTTTAGCACATTATCGTCGTCATCAGAACAAGAAATAGAACATACTGATATAAACAATGCACATAGCATTATTAACAACATCTTTACTTTTGTGACTTTTTTCATGGTTTATTTTTTATTAATAAATATGATTACTGTTTGCTTTCTCTAAATTTCCCAACCCAGTACGCAGTGCGGGTGAGATAATAATCAGGTTCACGGTTCTCATAATCCAAATAAGTAAACTCGGAACTTGTGTAAGGCACAGCCGGTTCTATCTGGCTCCCTTCATGCCATTCATTAAAGGAGGTAATAGAAATAGCCGAAACCCCAGCTTCAATGGCCTTTCGATACATAGCGTCATAATACTGCCCATCCGTTCTAGTCCGGATTACCGAACCATTCCAAGGACGTATACGTGTGTCTATATATCCGGGACCCACACTTGGAATAAATATCTTACCATTTTCCTTTGCCCATTTTTGCATACTTACCCAATTAGTCGGGGTAGAACCATACGTGAACCCGGTAGCTGCAAAATATGTATAGAAACCATCAAAATGAGCATTCAAAATAAAAGGCCGTTGCACTGTCGGACTAGAAGTCCATAATCCAATCATCAAAGCATCATAGGCTGTATTTCTGATTGTAATGGAACCACCAGGACTTAATAACTTTTCCCATTCACTAGGTTCGATTAAATAAGAGTCATAAATAAAAAACAAAGGTTTGCCATCCTTTCTGTAGAAGGCCGGGTGATTTCCATACCTCGTTATCAATTTAACTATGTTCTCCCGGAGATTCTGCACATTTCTGCTGGGATATGGCTCCAAGTGAAAACATACTTTTATTTTTTTCTTATCTGCTGCATCCAGTATAAGACCGATTCTCTTGGCTTCAGTCTCATCCTGTTCATTCCACCAGGTAAGTGCCAGCACTCCGGTACGCGCCATAACAAACATATCCATATGTTTGGTCAAAATATTAGGATCACTACTACTATATCTTCCTAATTGAGGATAAAAATTACTGGCTATACTCTCCTGTGTACCCGGAATGGTCCCCGGATTCTGACCGGATCCACCATTAGGATCGGGTGCTATAGCATGGGCCCAATGTCTATATTGACCGTCAATAGCCTCACTTCCATACCAATCATAATAAAAGCAGAAAGTATCATAATCCAACTCTGTACCTAAATTATTATTTCCTCCGTTATTCTCCGAATTAGAAGGATTATTATCATCTTCTTTGCTACAACTTTCCAATGAAAGTGACAAGAAAAAAATCATCATAAAAAAGAGTCTCTGCATCATAATTGATTTAATTTTAATTATTCATATTCTTTATTTTCTCATTTCAAATGAAGGGGGGACAGACTGGTCTTGAGACGCCCACTCCTTATTGGGATAGGCCCCCATCGTTACTTCTAATTTATTTCCCTTCATCAGTTCCTCATGACTAAACCAAGATTTATCCCATTCCACTCCATCCAGCTTAACCGATTGAATGTATTTATGTTTCGGCGAATAATTATGGCAATATACTTCAAAGGTTTTGTCATCACTCAACTGAATTTTTGCCCGTTCAAACACCGGACTTCCAATGACATATATAGGTAATCCTGGCGTAACCGGATAAAAACCCAGCTGCGAGAAGACAATAAATGCACTCATGCCACCACCATCCTCATCTCCCGGCATTCCCATCAAATCATTTCTAAACCATTCCTCCAGTAATGCCCTAATCTTTTTCTGGGTCATCCAGGGTTTATTGGCATAGTTATATAAGTAAGGAATATGTAAACAAGGTTCATTTGCCATAGAAAACTGTCCGACATTACCTGTATGATCAGGAAAACGCGAGAAAAATTCATACTTGCTTTTTCCTAAAGGAGTATCAAACATCTTTTCCAGCTCATCAACAAACGCCTCTTTCCCTCCCATCAGTTTGATAAGATCCGCTACATTATGGGGGACATCCCAACGATAAACCCATCCATTATTTTCGCCATAATAATCCCTTCCACCCATTCCACCGGAATAACGATAATCAAACGGAGTGATAAAATTTCCTTCACTATCTTTAGGATGAAAAAATTTTGTTTCTGCATTAAACAATTGATGATAGTTCAAACTTCTTTGCAAAAAGTAATTGTAATCCTCTTTATTATCCAGCAGTCTGGCTATTTGTGCCAGACACCATTCATCGTACACTGTACCTAATGTCACAGCAACAGCTTGCCTTTTCTCAAAACTATGTACTTCGGAAACAACTTCCTCTTCACCAGAAGCTAACGCCGGAAAATATCCGTTTGACACATAAAAAGAATCTAGCTTTCCGGCTTCCATATCCGACCACGGTGCTAATGTCTTTTCAGTGATAGCATTTCTACAAGCACGATATGCTTCCTTTAAATCGAAATCCGTAATTCCTTTTACATAAGCGTCAAGTACAGTAGCCACCCCATGATTTGAATTCATCCGTCGGCTATCACCTGTTATCTCCGGAAAAGTAGGCATCCAAAAATGTTTCATCTGACCAGCCATCCGGATAAAAGACTGAATCATATATTTCTCGCGTTCCGGTTCCAGTAATATTCTCAATGGATGGGTAGCTCTATACGTATCCCAGATCCAATCATCAGTATAAAAAGGAACACCGCTATCCTGATGAACCTGATTGTCAAAAGCACTATAATACTGTCCATCTTCAGAAAGACAAACCATTCGTTCATATGTTCTGTATAAAGAAGTATAGAATATAGTCTTACTATCCTCACAGTTTCCCTTTACCTGAATCTTTCCAAGAGCATCATTCCAAATAGTTCTACCTGTTCGTGTAAGAGTTTCCAAATCCTTTCCAGCCACTTCGCGTTCCATATTTTTTTTCGCCTGATCTACACTTATAAAAGAGATTCCATAACGAAGATTAATCCTTTTATCATTCTCTGGAAATTTCATTACGACAGTATTTCCTTCTTCCGTTTGTAAAGGAACCACGTCCGTTTCCAGATAAAGATACACTCTTGTCTCATAGGAACCGATTTGCTGATAACCAAAAACTTTGTTTTTCTCTACATGCAACTCTCCATTTGTCGCCCCGATCAAAAGCCCAGGTTGCCCTGCCCGGAAATCTAATTGATATAAAGCCGACTGATGAGAAGGGACATATTTTACCTCTATATCATAGTCACTCAAAAAAACACTGTAATAATAAGGCTTGATCTTTTCATTATCGTAATTATACAATATAAAAGAAGACCTACTACCCTTCTCTAAACTATCACAAAAGCTATTGAACGGATTGATAGAGAAGGCCGAATTTCCTCTATGACTTGTCACTATCACAGGTAATCCCTTCAATTTATTACTTGTATAATCCTCCCTTTGAGGATATATTCGTAACATACTGTTAGGTAAATGGACAGTCGGATAAGTCGGTACCAACAAGTGACTAATATTTCCCATATATGGATTTACGTAACCAACAGGAGCTTTTATCTCCACACATCCTCCAAACGAGAAAAGCGGTAACAACAAAAACAGTCTGTATGCAAGGCAATCTTGTATTTTTCTTTTCATAAATGTCCTATTCCTTTATAAGTCGATTTCTACTGCAGGAGAATAATTATATTTAGCTTCCGACGTACTGCTCAATGCTCCGATTCTGAAAAAATAACTATGTTCCCGTTCAATTCCAGTAGTCTGGCTCAAATCCATGCTCAATTCGTACTCCGTCAAAGGTGATACAGCAGTATTTATTTCACTACTCACTTTAGCTGTCTGGATATTACTACTTACATGGGACTCTGTATGTGCAAATAGAGCGATTGTCTTTACCGGATCTACCGTATATTGCTGTAAACTGAATTTTGCTACTACTTTATTACCTTTATATCTAATATCAGGATTCACGATACGTATGTAAGGCAGAACCTCAAACACCTTATAATTCTTTCCTTTATTAATTCTAAAATCAATCGTATCTTGAGGAATATAATTCCCCTTATTCAGAATTATTTTGTAATCGCCCGCAAACATGAGATTATTTTGGAATGTTCCGTCATTTTTAACAGCCATTGCCTGAACAGGAGGATTGTCCCATCCGAGTTCAATAAAATAAATCTGCGAACCTCTGATTATCTCTTGCTCCACCAACTCACCTGTCTCCATATCCCGGATTTCCCCACCGAATGTAGCATTTGGGGCTATATCCAGATTGTCCTTTTCACATGCTACAAAACATATGGAAAAGAATATTATTGTCAATAAATAAAAAGTTGCTTTCATATTTTCTGTCTTTAAAGTAAAGTTTTGATATATCAAGGATTCTGAACAAGTCCGTTGCTACCGGTACCAGGAATATCCTGATAGTACCAGGAATAATCAAACGAATGTTTGTTCACTCCAGGAGCATCCATGCGTACAAAGATGTATTTAGGAGTTTCTCCTCTTAAATCGAGGAACGGAACTAAGGACTTCTTTATTCGGTTCTCATATTCCTTATGAAATATCCTCCAACGAATCAGATCCCATCTGCGTCTATTCTCAAAAGCAAATTCAACAAAACGCTCTTTACGTACATTCTCTATTGTTAATGGAATTTCGTCTTTGTGTGCAGCTCGCTTTCTAACAGCATTAAGCGCTTTTTTTCCTTTTTTCAGCTGTTCACCCGTTGCAGACGAATGTTCTATGGATGCTTCCGCATAATTCATCAGAATCTCAGCATAACGAAATTCGATCCAGTCTGTAAATCCCTTATTCCACTCAGAAGTCACGTCTTTACTTTCCTGCAAGAATTTGCGAAGAAGAAAACCAGAACGGGTGTAGTTACCACCAACAGAACTAAATCCCGAATACATTTTCTGATCCTGCGCACCAAACGAATAGTAGGTCTTTCCATCTTTCCCCTGAGTACTGGCATCTGTTCTGAACACATAACTTCCATCGGGACGAATAAATCCTCCCTGAATAATGATTTTCTGTCCTTTCCATTGCGTACCCGGAAGAATCATAGTAGCCCACATACGAATATCCTTATCATTGAATATTTCATAAGGAGCATCCATTGGATAAGAATAATAGTTAGCATTTCTGTCAAAACCAGAAAAAATTTCATTATTATCCACACGAGTACGGATAGGCTTACTTAATCCTTGCCCGTCATCCGTATAATCTTCATAAATATCGGCCAGATCTAACGAAGGATTCATACGTCCCGGATGCGGCCAGCCGTTTGCTACCTGATTAGGACGATACCAAATATCATAATTGTGTGCAAGTTGGGTACCAGATGTATATCCTTTAATAAAAATAGGTTCCTTCGTTCCATTCAATACACTGTTTGGATCCTCAAACAGTTTTTTATAATTTACGATAGCTTCGTCTCTGCTTTGAGGCTCTGCACCATATAAACCATACAACCCACTCTTCATTATTTCATCAGACGACTGCATACAGATTTCATAATAACGATCTGCTTCCGAAGCATCAATACCCACAAGTTTCTGTTCTACAGCCGGCCCCGACAGACCCACATAAGGCTCATGAGTATATTTGGCAATCGAAGCTGCATATAAAGCTGCCCGAGACTTCAGTGCCAATGCAATCCATTTATTAGCACGACGAGTATCTTCTGAAGACTCACTTAGTTTCCGGATAGCGTCATCACAATCGCTCAAGATAAAATCCCATGTATCCTTTTCTGTGCTGCGGGGCACTTTCAATTCTTCTACATCTCCATTATACACCTGAACTTTCTTGATAATCGAAACTCCACCATACCGCTTTGCCAAAGCAAAATATGTATATGCACGTAGAAAAGCAGCTTCACCCTCCAATAATGTTTTTTTATTATTGGAAGTATTCAACGTAGGAATCGTTTCCAACAGGTTATTAATATCCCTTATCAATGTGTAAATACCAACAGAAGCATTATACAAACCTTTATCATCCGTATATCTTTCCCAAAAATTAAATCCTTCACTTCCCCATTCGTCGAATTCAGAATGCATCGCTTCGTCACAGTACATAGCAGCAGCCCGTCCACCATTATTCGGATCAGTATTCCCAATTCCCAAATTAAAGCCCTTATCAATCGCATAAGAGAAGTCCTCGATAGGAAGACGGCCGTAAAGATTTGCCATGTGCATCGCAATCCCCTCTTCAGTAGTCAGGACTTTGTCTGCAACCACCTTATTATTAGGCTCTATATCCAGAATATCCGTACATCCTGCAAAAAGAAGAGCCATATTCAGCAATAGTATAATCTTATATTTCATAATCTATCAGAAATTAGCAGTAAAACCAATATTAAAACTTTTAGTCAGAGGATAATTCATTCCAGCACTATAAGAGCCTTCCACCTTTTCCGGATCAAACGCTTTCACAAAAGAATCACAGAAGGTTAAAAGATTATAGCCATTAATATAGAATCGTATATTACTAATACCACTCTTTCTCAAAATACTGTCTGGCAATGTATAACCCAGTTCCAAAGTTTTGAGTCTTAAATAAGAAGCATCACGACGCCAGATATTACTCTCTTTATACATAGCTCCAGTATCCTGTATTAAACGGGTAGCAGGCCATTTCCCGGCAACCCATTTACTATTCGGATTGTAAGGGTCTTCTTTGCGCCATCTGTCATAGAAATAGGCTGGAGTATTCGCTCCTTTTGACCACAGTACCTCGGCATAAACCTCTGAAAACTGGACAGTATACATTCCCGCTCCCTGAAGCAAAGCGTAGATATCGAAATTTTTCCAAGAAGCCTCCAAATTAAAGCCATAATGAATCAGTGGAGTACCTGACCAAAAGAGAGGCATTCTATCATTATCATCGATAATACCGTCACCATTAGCATCTACATAACGGTAATCCCCCGGCAGTTCCTTGCTATTTCCCAACTCTCCATCCTGAACAGGAGCATATTTTATTTCCTCTGTAGTCTGGAATTGCCCATTAGTTTGATACCCCCATGTGAAATCATTCCAACGTCCGGAAGACTGATTTCTCCAACGATCCATGCTACTGGTGAAAGGTCCTCTTTCTACATGCTCCATCCGGGTGCGGGCTAAGTTCATATTCGCTTTGACGCTATAAGAAAAATTTCTGATCTTATTAGTATGCCCGAGCGTTATGTCAATACCCCTCGTCAAATCACTATTCAAATTTTCCTGTGGCAGTTGCGAACCAAATGTATTAGGTAATGCCACCACTCTTGTAGCTAACAATCCGCTTCTTTTTCTTTGGTATAAGTCGAACTCCAAAGAGAATAATCCTTTGAATATAGAAAGATCGAATCCTATATCAAGTAACTTAGCTTTATACCAAGTTAAATTCGTATTCGTAATAGAGGGAGCAGAAATGCCCGAAGTGGTAGTTCCGTCATTAAATTCATAAATACCAACATTAAGATTATACCCCGACACATATTGGAACGGATCACCTGCATCCTGTCCGGACTCCCCGTATGAAGCCCTAATCTTCAGATTATCAAGAAAGCCCAACTTTTCCTTCAAAAACTTCTCTTCCGACAAACGCCAACCAATAGACCCCATAGGGAAAAAAGCCCATCTGCTACCAGGAGCATAGCGGTAAGAACCATCATTTCTGAATCCTAATTCTAATAAATACCTTCCTTTGTAATCATAGTTAAACCGACCGACATACGAGATAAAAGCCTGTTCGTTGGACATCCCCCCTGAAACAGCATCTTTCAATCCGGCATAATCTACTTCATCATAAGTCAATAAATCAAACTTACGTTCTATATTCGACCAATCGCTTTTTTCCTGTCTCCTTTCATAAACCAATGTAGCACTTACATTATGTGTATCATTAAACAACCTATTGTAACTGATTTGTGCTTGCATGTCAAGCCTGCTCGCTTCGTTATTATTCACTTGTATCATAGAAGGATTATTGTATTCATTCTCTATATATTCATCCGTTTCGATAGCGTATGTATAAGTAGAAAACTTCTTTCTCAATCCTTTATGTTTATTGTGATTATAATCATAGCCTAATTGCCCTTGTATAGATAATCCCTGCACAAACGGTACTTCATATTTTAAAGTGAATGTCGATTGAAAGTTTTTATTATAATAATAATGATAACCTGTCATATCCGCATCCGCCAAAGCAATGGGATTAATTCCCATACTTTGAGTTGCCAAATAGTCCGGATTGTTATTGGCATACGCAGGCACAGTCGGCACATTCACACGGGTCTGCTTGAAGATCTCATAGAAAGAGTTCCATGGCTGGCTGGTCTTATCATATCTACCTGCCAAATTAACTCCTGCGGTCAATCCTCTAGCTATTTTTATATCAGTATTCGAACGAAAAGTAAATTTCTCATATCCCAAATCACCGGATTTCAACAACCCTTCATCAGATGCATAGCTAAAACTACCAAAGTATGAGACAATATCCGAACCTCCTTGCAAGGACAAAGTATATTGCTGTTGAATAGAACTATTCTTAATCACATGATCGTATAAATCAGTACTGGCATATCCAGAAGCACCCGTCTTCCATAATTCCAGTTCTTCTTTTGTAACCAATGGATTACCTTCTCCTAATATTGCAGCATCATTTCTAAGCTCCATATATTGAGCTGCGTTTGCCATCCTAGGAATATTAGTCGGTTTAGACCATCCCCAATTAGCCGACAAGGATATTTTCGCTTTTCCTTTATATCCTTTTTTTGTTGTTACAACAATGGCTCCATTAGCCGAATTCATACCATAAATAGCTGCAGTACCATCTTTCAGGAAAGAAATGCTTTCTATATCATCCGGATTAAGACGCTGAAACTCATTAGCCCCATCTCTGACAATCCCATCAATAATGAAAAGCGGAGTACCCAAACCACGGATATTGATATCGGAACGAAATTGTCCCGGTTCACCGTCATTCTGCCGTATCTTCAATCCCGAGACTTTCCCTTCAAGTGATTGTGCCAGACTGGTAGCTTTCGTTTTAATAATCTCATCATTTTTAATATTAGAAATAGCACCCGTCAAACTCTCTTTTTTCTGAACTCCATAACCTACCACTACCACTTCATCCAACGCCTGTGTATCTTCCAGCAATTTGATAACTAAAGACCGCATATCAGACACTTTTATTTTTTGAGTGCGGTAACCAAGAAAACTAATAGTTAATTCCGTCCCGACAGGAACCTCAATGGAAAAATCTCCATTCATATTAGAGATAGTTCCCTTCCCGACCACAGAAGATTGAATACTGGCTCCAATAATCGGTTCGCTGGCGTTGTCTATAACTTTACCCGTTATCAGGTTACTTTGGGCAAGAACAGAAACTGAGAACAGTAAGTCTCCCATCATCACAAGAAAGAACCTTAAATGCACATTCCAGTGCTTCTCTTTGCAAATGCGTGCTTTCATAAATTATAAATTAAGTTGATATATTGTTCAATCAATCATCTATTATAGAGCACTATGAATCATGAACCTACTCAAGAGGTATCAGTACACTTCATAACTCGATAGATTTGCGATTAATTGGTACTGCGAAAGTATATGAGAGGCATTATCACAACATTAATTTCATATTAATAATATGATTTTTCTTATCACATTCCATATAAGTACCTGATAAACAAAGAGAAAAAAATAGAAATATTTTGCCCTCTTATGAAGAAAATAAAAGAACCCGAAAGCAATAAAGCCACTTCCGGGAAATCATTAATGCACTTTTAATGCAAAATTTATTTCATTCAAAAAATAAATTCCACCTATCAGCTCTCACAAATCACATCATCGTATGTAAATTCGGGAGAAGTATTCAATAAACGGTTATAATCAGCACAATACTTATCAAAACATTGTTTAGCAAGTCCTTTTTGTCCAGACAGAAATAACGCCCTGCACTTTATACGAATAGCATCTTCATCCGTACAGTCATGCATCAGTATAATATCCGCTATTTTCAGCAATAGTTTGTTGTCTTTCCCAATCTCTTCACGAACACTGATAGAAAGAAGTAGTTCTATAACGTTATGAGAATACTCCGATTTATATTCATCCACCCATTCCGTACTTACATTAGGCAGCAACACCCCCAAAGATGCCAACTCTACAAAGTTGACAATCATTTCTTTATTAGAAGAATTATAGAATTCAAAAGCATTTAAGATCTGGCATACCTGATGATAATCACATAGGGTATCTTCACCCATATCAATATACCAATAATCATTTTTATTAACAATCTGTACTTCCCCGACCGTCTCAAGAATTAGCCGAAGTTTACGGATATTAACCCTACGGTTGTTGGCTGCACTCGTTTTACTCATATCAAACCAAAAAGTCTCTTCCAATCTTTGTGAAGTTGTTCCCTTTCCACCTTTGATGGAGTTTAGCAATAGGAAAAGAAAAAGTAATTTAAGAGTAGGCGTAAATTCACCTGTTATATTATTCCCTTGTTTATCAAAGACCTGAAAACCACCAAGAAGTAAAATTGCAGATATTTTTCTGTTAGATGGCTTAGCAATCTCTTGTTCTCCATATTCCACTTTGGAAATAGTCATCGAAACTCCAGTTGTTTTACTTTTCTTTTTCTTGTAGACATATACAATAACGAAGAAGAAGAATACCAGACATATTAAAATGCTTCCATAGATAACCCATGTAGAAAAATGACAATCTTTGTTCTTTTCCATATAAATCTCATCTGACGATAAAGGAGGATATACTAAAGAATATACATCTAAAACTGCCTCACCCGGTATCTTCTCCTGAACAACAAAAGCATACAACATCTGGTCTTGATAGAGAAATAAATCACAATAAGACTTAATATCCAGAAAATCATATTCGATAGAATCACTTACTATTTTGGATTGTGGATTTGAGGTACAAATATCAAAACTGCACAAGTTGAGATTGGTATGGAAACGATCATTATTATAAACCAAAGCATACAACTTATCAGCGACAGTATCTATTATCATTGAATTACTAAACGTAAAATGCTCGCCTTCATTAAAAAAAGACCACACTTTAGAACATGATTTATCCCGGATATTCAACCGATAAAGATCATAGTAATTCTGTGGAGACTCTTCCTGCTTTCCTGAACGGCTTCCATACCCGCCCATTATAAGAATGTGGTCTTTATCTTCAATGCCCATAGCACTTAAATACCGAGGAGTGATACAGGAATCCAAAGAAATAATTTGCCATTGATCTCCGTCATTCAAACCTTTTTCCACAAAATCTGCATTATAAGTATGGCGTCCATATCCTCCAAAAAGGATCAAATGATTGGTTTCCGGATCTATCATACGATTATGATGCTGTCTGGAGTCCACTTCCCACGTAGAAGGAATCGACCATTCATGCGTGGCAAAATTATATTTGCTTAAAAGAGGATGTTCAGTAGAATAGGAAATCAACTCGTCAGTAGCAGCAGAATAAATAACCTGTCTGGATACTCCAAAATAAGGTTCTCCTTTTTCAACTGATAGAGTATCTACCTGTTTATTATCGACATGGTAGACCAATACCTTCTCTTTTAGTACCATAAATATCCTACCACCTATACTATCATAAGCTAATTGAAGATTTTGACATTGAAACTTCTTACTATCAAATTTCAGGGATTTCTCTTTCTGCCAGTTATAATGTCTATCTATTTCCCAAATGCCATTTTGAACAATTGCACGTTGAGCCTCTACTTCATCCATTGTTTCTCCTTTTCTGTTATGCAAGGCCAGCTTCCAGCATCGTATTATTCTACCATCCTGATTATACAATTCAATGTTACGCAAACTAACGGGAGGAACATCGGTCGTATAATACTTTGGATGCCTATTGCTTCCAAATAAGAAACTTAGACTGTTAAAGTCTTTAAAAGAATGACGCATCATTTGAGTAGCCTCATTCACCGAAATCTTAATCCCCTGTTCTGTGAAATCAAGCCTTATCTTAATCCACTCATCCTTTACTATTTGAGTACTGTCTATAAAATCCACATTCTCAACAATCGAACTACCTTTGTTCAATATAAAATTGAATTTGGATCGTAGTTGATAAGATATAAAATCCAAGCAAGAAGAAGTATCGTCGGAGATTATTCTAAACACATATCCATAAGTATGCAATTCCTCTCTCAACTTAATGTCAAAACTAAGCGAGAACTTATTACCCAGATGCAGACTTCTATCCGGAGTCAGATCAAGACTTGTTCTTTGATCCTGATTAACAGTATGTGCTTTGAAGGTAAGTCCATAACGATAATTGGACAATATAGTAGTATTTGCATAGCCCCATTGCAATGTTACAAACAAGCAGAAAATGAGAAGGCTGATCAACAAATATCGTTTTTGTTTCATTGTTCCGTGATTTTTTCTTTTTACTTATATACAATAAGGTTAACTTAATAACAGAGGTCTTTTCATGACAAACAAGAAATTCCCATCTATCTGCAACTATGACAGGAGACGTTCAAGTAATGCAAAGACACATATTAAATATTTATCTACATCCAATATACCCATATCCAGCCCCCCTATCATGATTTTCCGGCCCTACTTACGCCTCTCCACCCAGTATCAGGGATGGTTTATTTTCCATAATACCCGGATCTGGGCACATAAATCGGTTGAAAACGAGTTCCTATATTCTCTATTTTACCTTGTTCTTTCAAACGTTGTATATGACGCGATGCCATAATTTGAGTAAACTGGCAAATGGATTGTAAATTACGCCGAATCAAGACTTGGTGAGTAGTGAAAAACTCCGTCAAACGCCGATCAATTTCTTCCTCTGAAAGGACAGCCGAATGGCACTTCCATTTCGAACGTTGTATATGCATGTCATATAATTCACCTTTGAGTTCTTTATCCGCCTGAAAACGAATAGCTTTGAAAGAAACTTTATCAGAACGTGTCTTAACATCATATACCGGTTCTGTAGTCTGCAACGTCACCTGAAAATATCCTATCCCTTTCAAATGTACACGTTCACCATTTTTAAGATGAGAGCTCATGAAATGACTTAATGACATCAGAACGCCTTCAACCTCTGCCTCACCGAACGTTGTAGCTCTATGAATTTCAGCTGCCAAATATTCAGTACTCACAGAATTGAAGTTAACAACTCGGGGATGATATTGCTCTTCCTCTCCTTCTTCTCCCGTTCCAGGATTCTTATAAAACTCAAATTGTACTGCCATCTTTACGGTTATATATTAGTTTCTCCTTCATAAGGACACCGACATCCTCACCATTTCTCACCAACATCCTTGTAGTTTATTACCAACAGGGCAGACGCATTAAAAATTATTGTTCTGTAAAAGTTGTGACAAATATTTTTCATCCCATCCGGCTTTTAGTCTTTTCAGATTCATACTTCCTTTTGTTGTTTTATCCTTCTTTAGTATGGTAAGTGCCATCTTTGTTGCCACCGAAAAGTTTCTGGCTGCATTTTTCACCTTTTTACTGTAGTCTTCTCGAAAGGTAACATCCAATTGCCAATGAAGATTATTCTCAATAGACCAATGCTGTCTGATGGCAGATGCAATCTCCTCCGGTTTGGTATTATCAAGTGAAGTTACATAGTATCTGACCTCTTGAGTATATTCTCCTGTTGCTACTATTGTTCTCTCCGACTTTATCCCTACAATAGACTTCAACCCCACAAGTTTCTTCTTAAACATTTTCTCCATTATAGAACCATAACTGACTACAGTACAGGTTCTTTTCTCAACTCTTCCATGTCCGGTATTTTCCGACACATGCCTGGTGACTCTATTGATTATTTCATCTCTATCCTGATAATCGTCAATAATTTGTTTAGCTAGTTGATAATTTTTTTTCTTATTCTCCTTTATAGCTATAATATAATTTGCATCACGCTCAATAATGGTCTGGGTTATATCTTTCTGGCATCCCATCGCGTCAATTGTAACAATACAACCACTTAGTTCCAAAGAGTTAATCAACAATGGAATAGCTGTGATTTCATTGCTTTTATCATCTACTTTTACCTGACCTAAAGAAATTCCATTAACGGCAGACCAGGCGGAAACCATCCATAATTTGAATCCTTCTTTTCCCGTAGTATGCTCTCCATCACATTGGCTTGGACCACGCATGAGCTTGCCATCTATAGCTACAACGCCTTTCACCTCCTGACAAACTTGTTTTACCCAATTACGAAAGATCAACTCAAAATACTCGGGCTTTATTATACTGAAGAATCTATTAAAAGTATCATGACTAGGGATGAACTCCAGGTCAGGTATGCGACTTTTGAAAAAAGCAATTTTCGCATTGCCAAATTCCTCAATCTCATTCCAAGACTGGGCGCCACAGATTACAGCAGCAATGGATATATAGATAATAGTTTCCATTTTATGTACTTTTTTGCGGTTCATCCTAGGATCTTCTATTTGTTTACAAAGGTCAATTATGCCAATTTTCATGTTAGTTTATGTTTTATAATATCTTATAAAGATAAGGAAAATAATCGACATATACAATAGATAATACACTAATAGTCAATAATATAAAAATAAAATACAAGTTGTAAGATAGTAAAAAATATAATGCGTCGACCCTGTTATTACCAACATCAGTAACCTCTCACTAAAATGATGAGACATTATCACCCGAATGAGAAGCCCTTTTCACCTCGATGACAAGCTCTTCTCACCCTAGTGAAAAGTATAAGTAAAATCGTCAAATATACAAAAATAACAAGTAGAAAACAAGTAAAGATTAGATTATTAATCAAGACCGATGCAACGCTTCAATCAATAACGTTATATTGGCCGTAAACAACCTTACAGAAATAGCCAATAAGATGATACCAAAAAACTTACGAATAATATAGATACCACCTTTTCCCAAGAAACGTTCTACACGACCAGTCATACTCACTACAAAGTAAACCCAAATCATGTTCAATACTAAAGCTATAATGATATTAACACTGGCATATTCCGCCCGAAGAGAAAGCAAAGTAGTAAAAGCTCCGGCACCTGCCAACAAAGGAAAGACAAGCGGCACCAAAGTAGCTTCTTTGATAGGACCCTGATTTTTGAAAATCTCAATATCCAAAATCATCTCCAAAGACATGAGGAAGATAACAAACGCACCGGCAACTGCAAACGATTCGATATCTACATGGAAGA
The DNA here is from genome assembly GCF_018289135.1 of Bacteroides xylanisolvens. Classification (NCBI taxonomy): domain Bacteria; kingdom Pseudomonadati; phylum Bacteroidota; class Bacteroidia; order Bacteroidales; family Bacteroidaceae; genus Bacteroides; species Bacteroides xylanisolvens. The sequence continues at coordinate 6,321,334 of NZ_CP072216.1, read as the reverse complement.
GTTTCAGCATCATATCTCCCGCATAGAAAAATCCGATCAGCAAAACAAAAGAGATGACGGTAGCTTTCATTGCATTCACATCTTTCCCCTTTTCTTTCAGGTTAATTATAATAGGTATAGAGCCGATAATGTCTATCACGGCAAAAAGTACGATAAACGCACTAACCATCTGTTGCCAATTGAAGCCTGCAAACATAATTTCCTCCTTTTTTTTCTGCAAATATACTCTATTTTTATACATTCAAACAATAAAAAAAACAAAAAGAAGGGTCAGATATTGACAGCCGTGTTGTATTATGAGTAAATTTGTACGATTAACAAGAGATTACAACATATGGAAACAATGTTCGACACTTTGCTCCAATTGCCTTTATTTCAAGGTCTTTGTCATGAAGATTTCACAAGTATTCTGGATAAGGTCAAGCTACACTTTATCAAGCATAAAGTAGGAGAAACTATCATTGAGAGTGGTAGTCCGTGTAAACAACTCTGCTTCCTGTTAAAAGGCGAGGTTTCTATTGTCACAAATTCCAAAGAAAATATATACACCGTCATTGAACAGATGGAAGCACCTTACCTGCTGGAACCACAGTCGCTGTTTGGCATGAACACTCATTACACTTCTGCTTATGTGGCACATACAGAAGCGCATACTGTCAGTATCAGCAAAGCATTTGTACTTAGCGATCTGTTCAAATATGAAATATTCCGGCTCAACTATATGAATATCGTAAGTAACCGGGCACAAAATCTTTACTCCCGCTTATGGGAAGAGCCGACACAGGATTTAACAGAGAAAATCATTCGCTTTTTTCTGTTGCATTGTGAAAAGATTCAGGGAGAAAAGATATTCAAAATGAAGATGGACGATCTTGCCCGCTACTTAGATGACACCCGGCTGAATACTTCAAAAGCACTCAATGAGCTACAAGACAAAGGATTATTAGAATTACGCCGGAAAGAGATTCTTATTCCGGATGCACAGAAGCTGGTAAGCGAATAGATACGGACTGGCTCATTATAAAAAGACCTATTCATCATAAAAATAGCCTCAACAGGAATTCCTATTGAGGCTATTTTTAGATTATAAAGTGTTATTATTCCCACTCAATGGTTGCTGGTGGTTTAGAACTGATATCATAGGTTACACGGTTCACTCCCTTCACCTTATTAATAATATCATTCGATACCTTACCCATAAATTCATAAGGCAGATGCGCCCAGTCGGCTGTCATGGCATCTGTAGATGTCACAGCACGTAAAGCAACTGCTCTTTCGTACGTACGTTCATCTCCCATCACGCCTACAGACTGTACGGGCAACAAGATAACTCCTGCCTGCCATACCTGGTCATACAATCCCCAGTCACGCAATCCCTGAATAAAGATATCATCAGCATCCTGCAGAATACGTACTTTTTCAGGAGTAATATCACCCAGAATACGCACTGCCAGCCCCGGTCCCGGGAACGGATGGCGGGTAATCAGATGTTCCGGCATACCCAACTCACGACCTACCCGACGAACTTCATCCTTAAACAACAAACGAAGTGGCTCACACAATTTCAGATTCATCTTTTCAGGAAGTCCACCTACATTATGATGGCTCTTTATCACTGTACCCGTGATAGACAATGACTCGATGCAATCCGGATAGATTGTACCTTGAGCCAGCCATTTCACGTCTTTGATCTTATGAGCTTCTACATCGAACACATCGATGAAACCCTTACCTATAATCTTGCGTTTAGCTTCCGGTTCGGCCACACCAGCCAGTTCCGTAAAGAACTTTTCGCTGGCATCAACGCCAATCACATTCAGGCCGAGACATTCGTAGTCCTTCATCACATTCTTGAACTCATTCTTACGCAGCATACCATGATCTACAAAGATACAAGTCAAGTTCTTGCCAATAGCTTTATTCAGCAGCACTGCCGCAACCGATGAATCGACTCCACCACTCAAACCGAGAACAACCTTATCATCACCCAACTGTTCTTTCAGTTCGGCAACCGTGCTCTCAATAAAAGAAGCCGGCGACCAATCTTGCTTGCAGCCGCAAACATCTACCACAAAGTTCTTCAGGATTTGAGTTCCGTCTTCACTATGGAATACTTCCGGATGGAACTGGACACCCCATACCTGCTCCCCTTCTATCTGATAAGCAGCAATCTCTACTTTATCTGTTGAAGCTATTTTCTTGAAATTATCAGGAATAGCAGTAATCGTATCTCCATGACTCATCCACACCTGCGACTCCTCACGCACTCCTTTAAACAGTACATTATCTTTGCAGAAAGAAGCCAAATGAGCACGTCCATACTCACGCGTTCCGGCCGGTTCCACTTTTCCGCCATTGGTGTATGACAGATACTGTGCACCATAACAAATACCCAATATCGGATATTTACCACGAATTTCACTCAAATCTACTTTGAAAGCATCTTTATCGTAAACCGAAAAAGGGCTTCCGGAGAGAATGACTCCTTTAATAGTCGGGTCTTCTTTAGGAAACTTGTTATAAGGAACGATTTCACAATACGTATCCAATTCACGTACACGGCGGCCTATAAGCTGTGTTGTCTGCGAACCGAAATCAAGAATTATTATTTTTTCCTGCATATCAATGGTTGGATTTTGAATAAATTGAGTTGCAAAAGTAGAAAAAAGTACGCAATCTATATTAATAATGAAGAGAAAAATAAAGGAGATTCACAAGTTTACACCTGAAATCTCCTTCATTTTAATTAGAATCAATTATTTTTTTCTTTCAGCAAATCACGTATCTCCGTCAACAAAACTTCTTCTTTCGTTGGCGCAGAAGGAGTTGGAGGAGCAGCCGCTACTTCTGCCTGTTTTTTAGTTGTCAGTTTCGTAATCAAACGTATAAATAAAAATATAGCAAAAGCGATAATCAGAAAATCAAAGGTGGCCTGCAGAAACTGGCCATAATCCAATGTCACAGCCGGAGCTATCTCCTTACCGTCAGCACCGATCTCTGCCGCTTTCATCACCCATTTCAAATCCGTAAAGTTCACACCGCCAACCAGTAAACCAATCGGAGGCATAATAACATTAGCAACCAATGATGATACGATTTTTCCAAACGCACCACCAATAACAACACCGACAGCCATGTCTATGACGTTACCTTTCATGGCAAACGCCTTAAAGTCCTGTAAAAATGTACTCTTTCCCATCTTTTTTCAATATTTAATGTGAATTTAATGCGCGAATATAAAAACATTTTTGTAATTTTGCACCGCATTTGAAAATAAAACAAGTGCGGAGGTAGAGAGATATTTGAACAAATATTATAAAACCCTTAAAAGTTTAAACAAAATGATTAAAGTAGGTATTAATGGATTCGGACGTATCGGACGTTTCGTTTTCCGCGCTGCAATGACAAGAAACGATATTCAAATCGTAGGTATCAATGACCTTTGCCCGGTTGATTACTTGGCTTACATGCTGAAGTATGATACAATGCACGGTCAATTCGACGGTACTATCGAAGCAGATGTTGAAAACAGCAAATTGATCGTTAACGGTCAAGCTATCCGTATCACAGCTGAAAGAAATCCGGCTGACTTGAAATGGAACGAAGTAGGTGCAGAATACGTTGTTGAATCTACAGGTTTGTTCTTGAGCAAAGACAAAGCTCAGGCTCACATCGAAGCTGGTGCAAAATATGTTGTAATGTCAGCTCCTTCTAAAGATGACACTCCGATGTTCGTTTGCGGTGTAAACGAAAAGACATACGTAAAAGGTACTCAATTTGTATCTAACGCTTCTTGTACTACTAACTGTTTGGCTCCTATCGCTAAAGTATTGAACGACAAGTTCGGCATCCTTGACGGTTTGATGACTACAGTTCACTCTACAACTGCTACTCAGAAAACAGTTGACGGTCCTTCTATGAAAGACTGGAGAGGTGGTCGTGCTGCTTCTGGCAACATCATACCTTCTTCTACTGGTGCTGCTAAAGCTGTAGGTAAAGTAATCCCTGCATTGAACGGCAAATTGACTGGTATGTCTATGCGTGTTCCGACTTTGGACGTATCTGTAGTTGACTTGACAGTTAACTTGGCTAAACCGGCTACTTACGCTGAAATCTGCGCTGCAATGAAAGAAGCTTCTGAAGGCGAATTGAAAGGTATCCTGGGTTACACTGAAGATGCAGTAGTTTCTTCTGACTTCTTAGGTGACGCTCGTACTTCTATCTTCGACGCTAAAGCAGGTATCGCTTTGACTGATACTTTCGTTAAAGTTGTATCTTGGTATGACAACGAAATCGGTTACTCTAACAAAGTTCTTGACTTGATCGCTCACATGGCATCAGTTAACGCTTAATTAGAAGCTTGAACCATATAGAAAACCGCTGCGGGAAACCGTAGCGGTTTTTTTATACATTTCATTTTATATATTGTTAAAAAGCAACGTGTTATCCGTTGAATAAGCGACAATTTTAGTAGCTTTGTACTTCTATGGAGAGATTATTAATAACATTGATACTAGTTTGCACTATGAGCAATATAACAAACGCCCAGAATCCTTTCTACGGGCAATACCATACGCCGCACGGAACCGTGCCATTCGACCGGATTGAAACTGAACATTATGAGCCTGCTATCCTCGAAGGAATCAAGCTGCAAAATGCTGAAATAGAGGCTATCATACAGAATCCGGAAAAGGCTGATTTTAGCAATACGATAGAAGCTTTCGAAGAATCAGGGGAATTACTGGATAAAGTAGTTGCCGTCTTCGGTAATATGTTGAGCGCAGAAACGAATGACGATCTGCAAGAACTCGCTCAAAAGATTATGCCGTTGCTTAGTGAACACAGCAATAATATCACACTGAATGAAAAGTTATTCGCACGTGTGAAAGAAGTGTATAACCAAAAAGAGACTTTGCAACTGACACAGGAACAAAAACAGTTACTGGAAAATGCATACAACAGTTTTGTTCGTCATGGTGCCAATTTGGAAGGAGAAGCGCGGGAAGAGTACCGCCGCCTGACTAACGAGTTGAGTAAACTGACGCTTACTTTCAGTGAAAACAACCTGAAAGAAACAAATGCCTATCAGATGCTGTTGACAAAAAAGGAAAGTCTCGCCGGATTACCCGAAATTATCATAGAAGCTGCTGCTGAAACAGCCAAGAGCGAAGAAAAAGAAGGATGGGCGTTCACGCTTCATGCTCCAAGCTACGTTCCTTTCATGACGTATTCCGATAATCGTGATTTACGCCAGAAATTGTATATGGCTTACAATACAAAATGTACGCACGATAACGAATTCAATAATATCGATATCGTAAAAAATATAGCCAATACACGTATGAAAATAGCCCAGCTATTGGGATACAAAGACTATGCGGAATACACGCTAAAGAAAAGAATGGCTGAAAACAGTGAGTCTGTATACAAGCTGCTCAACCAACTGCTGGAAGCATACGCTCCTACCGCACAACAAGAATACAAAGAAATACAAGAACTGGCCCGCGAAGAGCAGGGAGATGATTTCGTTGTAATGCCTTGGGACTGGAGTTATTATTCAAACAAACTGAAAGACAAAAAATTCAATATCAATGAAGAAATGCTCCGTCCTTACTTCGAATTGGAACAAGTGAAGAGAGGAGTGTTTGGACTAGCTGAAAAGTTATATGGAATTACTTTCCGGAAAAATACAGAAATTCCGGTTTACCATAAAGAAGTGGAAGCCTTTGAAGTGTTTGATAAAGACGGAAAATTCTTAGCCGTCTTATATACTGACTTCCACCCGCGTTTAGGTAAGCGCGCCGGAGCTTGGATGACGAGTTACAAAGACCAATGGATAGATAAAAAGACTGGCGAAAACAGCCGTCCGCATGTATCCGTTGTGATGAACTTTACCAAGCCAACCGAGAATAAGCCTGCTTTATTAACATTCAATGAAGTAGAAACATTCTTGCATGAGTTCGGACATAGCCTGCATGGCATGTTTGCCAATTCCACTTACAGAAGTTTAAGCGGAACCAATGTATATTGGGACTTTGTGGAGCTTCCTTCGCAGATTATGGAGAACTTCGCCATAGAGAAAGATTTCCTCAATACATTTGCCCGTCATTATCAGACAGGAGAAGTTTTACCGGATGAATTAATAAAACGTCTTGTAGATGCTTCTAATTTTAATATTGCCTATGCTTGTCTGCGACAACTAAGTTTCGGTTTACTCGATATGGCGTGGTATACTCGCGACACTCCTTTTGAAGGAGACGTGAAAGCTTATGAACAGGAAGCCTGGAAGGATGCACAAATATTGCCGGTTGTGCCGGAAGCTTGCATGAGTACGCAGTTCTCCCATATCTTTGCTGGTGGATATGCTGCCGGATACTATAGTTATAAATGGGCGGAAGTACTGGATGCTGACGCTTTCTCATTGTTCAAGCAAAAAGGAATATTCAATCAGGAAGTTGCAGACTCGTTCCGCAATAATATCCTGTCGAAAGGAGGAACGGAACATCCGATGGTACTTTATAAACGTTTCCGCGGGCAGGAACCAAGTATTGATGCTTTATTAATCAGAAATGGAATAAGAAAGTAAGTATTAAGTTATTAGATATAAAATATGAAGAGAAGTATATTTCAAATAGTAGGATTGCTTTTATTGCTTCCTTTATTTTCAGGATGTAATGATTCGGACGATTTGCAAGGTATATTCACCGGAAAGACATGGAAACTGACCTACATCAATCTAAAGGATAAAGGCGGGTGGATGAATGGTTTTAGTGAGAAAAGCATCAAAATATTGAATGAAAATCAAGAATCCTATACAATAACTTTCACAGGAACCGAAGAAGATAACAGAATTTCTAATGGTGCTGTCAAAGGGAGAATTATCACTGCAGATCTTACAGGCACCTGGAGTGCTAATGGAAAGAATAATGAATTTCATGCTAGCGTTACCAATGTCAATGAGAATGATGATTTAGCTAAAGAATTTATAAAAGGGCTAAACAATGCCTCTTCATACATAGGGGATGACAATGGATTATTCTTATATTATAATCCGGCCGGAAGCCAGCAAACATACGTATTGGCATTTCATGTACAAAGATAGCAAATAATTAACAACATGGACATTGAAAAGAAACAATTAGAACTTGACAAACGTTATATACGCATGGCCAGTATATGGGCTGAAAATTCCTATTGCCAACGCCGTAAAGTAGGAGCTTTAATTGTTAAAGATAAAATGATTATCTCCGACGGATATAACGGAACGCCTTCCGGTTTTGAGAATGTATGCGAAGATGAAAACAATCTGACAAAACCATACGTTCTGCATGCGGAAGCAAATGCCATTACCAAAATAGCACGTTCAAACAACAGTAGCGACGGTGCTACCATGTACGTCACCGCCTCTCCTTGCATCGAATGTGCGAAGTTAATCATACAGGCAGGGATCAAACGGGTAGTTTACTCCGAACATTACCGCCTGGAAGATGGAATTGAGTTATTAAAACGGGCGGGAATCGAAGTTATCTACACAGAATTAGATAACCATTCCTCTCCAGATAAATAAGAAGACGAACGTTTTAAAAAAGGAATAGACATGAGTACAAAAAACTCTTCACGTTTTACACCTGTCATCATAGCAGTCAGCGTGGTAGTCGGGATTCTTATCGGTACATTTTATGCCAAGCATTTTGCCGGCAACCGTTTGGGTATTATCAACGGCTCCTCCAATAAGCTAAACGCATTGTTACGCATTGTAGACGATCAATATGTCGACACCGTAAACATGACCGATTTAGTGGAAAAAGCCATGCCGCAGATTCTGGCCGAATTAGATCCACATTCAACTTATATCCCAGCCCAAAATCTCGAAGAAGTCAACTCGGAACTGGAAGGTAGCTTTAGCGGAATCGGTATCCAGTTTACCATACAGAACGACACCATTCATGTGAATGCAGTCGTTCAGGGTGGCCCTTCTGAAAAGATAGGATTGATGGCGGGCGACCGTATTGTTACCGTGGACGACAGTTTGTTTGTCGGTAAGAAAGTAACCAACGAACGGGCTATGCGCACTCTGAAAGGTCCGAAAGGTTCACAAGTGAAATTAGGTATCAAACGAACAGGAGAAAAAGACTTATTGCATTTCAACATTACCCGTGGAGACATTCCTCAAAATACCGTTGATGCAGCTTATATGCTAAACGATGACATTGGTTACGTGAAAGTCAGCAAATTCGGACGTACCAGCCATGTAGAATTATTGAATGCACTGGCACAACTCAACCATAAAAAATGCAAAGGTCTAATCATTGACCTCCGCGGTAACACCGGAGGATATATGGAAGCTGCCATTCGCATGGTGAATGAGTTCCTGCCCGAAGGCAAATTAATCGTATACACTCAAGGCCGTAAATATCCACGTGCAGAAGAATTCGCCAACGGTACAGGTAGCTGTCAGAAAATGCCACTCGTCGTATTGATTGACGAAGGTTCTGCTTCTGCCAGTGAAATCTTCACCGGAGCTATTCAGGATAACGACCGGGGTACAGTTGTAGGACGCCGTTCCTTTGGTAAGGGGCTTGTGCAACAACCGATCGACTTCAGTGACGGTTCAGCCATCCGCCTGACAATCGCCCGCTACTACACTCCATCCGGACGCTGTATCCAACGCCCATACGAAAGCGGTAAAGATCGTAACTACGAACTGGATTTATATACCCGTTACGAACATGGGGAATTCTTCTCACGCGACAGTATCAAGCAGAATGAAAGCGAACGTTATAACACCAGCTTGGGACGTACTGTTTATGGCGGTGGTGGTATCATGCCGGATATATTCGTACCGCAAGATACAACGGGAGTCACCTCTTATCTTTCTACTGTTATCAACCGGGGACTGACTATTCAATTCACATTCCAGTACACCGACAATAACCGGAAGAAACTTAGCCAATATGAAACAGAGGAAGAATTGCTGAATTATCTTCGTCATCAGGGATTGGTAGAACAGTTTGTCCGTTTTGCCGACAGCAAAGGAGTGAAAAGAAGAAATATCCTCATTCAGAAGTCATACAAACTTTTGGAGAAGAACCTCTTTGGTAATATCATCTACAATATGCTTGGACTGGAAGCTTATCTTCAATATTTTAACAAGACAGATGCTACCGTCATTAAAGGCATTGAGATACTCGAAAAAGGAGAAGCTTTCCCAAAAGCTCCGGTAGCCGTTGAAGAGGAAGAAGTGACGAAGGACAAAAAAGATGGAAAGAAAAAAAGAACTGCGCAAGCGTATAGCATTACTGAAGACCCAACACGCGGATTCGACTATGCGAAAGCTGCAATCAGCTAACATACTGACCGCCCTTGAAGCCCACCCGGCTTTCAGGGCGGCCAATACCGTACTACTATACCATTCGCTAAATGATGAAGTAGACACACATGAGTTTATCCGAAAATGGAGCAATAAGAAGCGAATCTTGCTCCCCGTAGTGGTAGGCGATGATTTGGAGCTTCGGATATATACCGGGCCTGAAAATATGTCAATCTGTGGTGTCTATGGCATAGAAGAACCAACCGGGGAAGCATTCACAGACTATGCAGCCATCGATTTCATCGTCGTTCCCGGAGTAGCATTCGACGCAAAAGGTAATCGTTTGGGACGAGGAAAAGGATACTACGACCGCCTCTTGCCACGCATACCAACAGCTTACAAAGCTGGGATTTGTTTCCCATTTCAATTAGTAGAAGAAGTTCCTGCGGAATCATTCGACGTCCGCATGGATATAATTATAACAATCAATGAAGACGAATTATCACACCCATACCACCCGCTGCCATCATGCGACAGGGAGTGACGAAGAATTTGTTTTAAGTGCCATCAAAGGCGGCTATCAAGAAATAGGCTTTTCAGACCACACTCCGTGGAAATACCACACCAATTATATCTCCGACATCCGCATGCTCCCTGAAGAGTTGCCGGGCTATGTGGAAAGCCTCCGTTCGCTACAAGAAAAATACAAGAATCAAATCAGTATAAAAATAGGATTGGAATGTGAATACTTTCCTGAATATATACACTGGTTAAAAGGAATCATCAAAGAATATAAGCTGGATTACATCATCTTCGGAAATCACCATTTTCATACAGATGAGAAGTTTCCCTATTTTGGCCGGAATACAGATTCGGTAGACATGCTCGAGCTCTACGAAGAGAGTGCTATTGAAGGGATGGAAAGCGGACTATTTGCCTACCTTGCCCATCCGGATTTATTCATGCGTTCCTACCCGGAATTCGATCATCATTGCAAACTGGTCAGCAGACATATCTGCCGAACAGCAGCACGGTTAAACCTACCGTTGGAATATAATCTTGGTTATGAAGAGTATAATGACATTCATGGAATCACCAGCATTCCTTACCCGGATTTCTGGAAAGTAGCCGCCCATGAAGGTTGCACCGCTATCATCGGTGTAGATGCTCACAATAATCAATATCTGGAAAATCCTTTTTATTACAGCCGTGCAACCGAAACACTTCGCAAGCTGGGTATAAAGGTTATAGACAGAATCCCTTTCCTCAACGAAAAATAATGTTTGTAATAACCATAGCACCGACTCTCTGATTGAGTGTGCGCACCAATACCTCACGCCCCATCATCAACTCCTGCCGGAGAGCAGCAGAAGTAAGATGCACATACAATGTCTGATTACGAATATAAAGATTGCTGGTATAAGCCGCCGCCGGTCCTAAGACTTGAGGCCAGGCATCCAACAGTCTTTGTTCGTTCAGCGGAGATTCCAAACTCTCCTGACGAAGAAACTGTTGAATCAGTTTTCCTATTTGTTCGGCATCATTGCGCTTCATCGTCAGCCTCCATTTCTTGAATTGTACCCTCTTCTACACGAAATATCTTATAATCACTACCTACCTTATGTAAAATACGGTCCAGATGCCCCCGGTTCGTATCCGTTATAAATATCTGCCCGAAATTATCTCCGCCCACCAGCTTCACTATTTGCTCTACGCGGGAAGCATCCAGTTTATCAAAAATATCATCTAATAATAATAAAGGAACAGTTCTGCCCGTACGTTTCAAGAAATCAAACTGTGCCAATTTCAACGCCACCAGATATGTCTTATTCTGTCCCTGCGAGCCTTCTTTCTTTATCGGAAATTCGCCCAACAGCATATTTAACTCATCCTTATGAATCCCCCGCAAAGAGAACCCCATTATCTTATCCCGCTCCCTGCTCTGCTTCAACACTTCCAACAAAGAAGCATCCCGTGCATGAGACTCATAAGATAATCCCACAGCCTCTTTATCCTGAGAAATAAAAGAATAGAAAGATTGGAAAATAGGAATAAACTCCCGGATAAACGCTTCACGCTTCCGGAAAACGATTTCACCGGCTTGAGACATCATTTCCTCCCATACAAGAAACAACTCTTCCTCCACCGGGAACTCACTCTTCAGCAATGTGTTACGCTGCGCCAATGCTTTATTATACCGTATCAGTGCTTCAAGATATTCTTTATCATACTGCGAAATCACTACATCCATAAACCGGCGACGTTCATCACTCCCTCCGGCTATCAATTCAGAATCGGCAGGTGAAACCATCACCAAAGGCAGGAAGCCGATGTGATCCGAGAAGCGGCTATATTCTTTCTTATTCCGCTTAAATTGTTTCTTCGAACGGCGTTTCATTCCACAATAAATCTCTTCAGGAGTTCCGTCCTCCGCTTCATAGAAACCCTGGATGACAAAGAAGTCTTGTTCATGACGAATATTCTGCGAATCAATCGGATTGCCGGAACTTTTACAGAAGGATAAGAAATACACTGCATCCAGCAGATTCGTCTTCCCCATCCCATTCAATCCGAAAAAACAATTCAGTTTGGCAGAGAATCCCAGCTCCACCTCTTCCAGATTCTTATAATTTAATATAGATATTCGTTTCAGTATCATTGTGCACACGTTAATTTGTTCACAAAAGTAGCAAGATTTTCGTGGTTTTCGGGTGTAAAACAAAAAAAGATGCTTCTAAATTTCATTTGTAGATATAAAAAAACTACTTTTGCGAGTCGAAATATCAAACTGTGAATAATAACAAAAAGAATCATATAAAATGGCAGAACAAAAGAATCAGAACGAACATCTGAACGTAGAAGATGCACTGACACAATCGGAAGCATTTCTTATCAAGTACAAAAACGCAATTATTGGCGGTGTTGTTGCTGTGATTATTATTGTAGCAGGTTTTATCATGTACAAAAACCTCTATGCTGAACCACGTGAAGAAAAAGCACAAGCAGCTCTTTTCAAAGGACAGGAATACTTTGAACAGGATGCTTTTGAACAGGCTTTAAACGGTGACAGCATCGGTTACACAGGTTTCCTGAAAGTAGCTGATGAGTACAGCGGAACAAAAGCAGCTAATTTGGCAAAAGCTTATGCTGGTATTTGCTACGCACAACTTGGCAAATATGAAGAAGCAGTGAAGATGCTGGATAGCTTCAATGGAAAAGACCAAATGGTTGCTCCGGCAATCTTGGGTGCTGCAGGTAACTGCTATGCACAACTTGGCCAACTGGACAAAGCTGCCTCTACTTTACTGTCGGCAGCAGACAAAGCTGACAACAACACATTAAGCCCGATTTTCCTGATACAAGCCGGAGAAATCCTGGTAAAACAAGGAAAATATGACGATGCAGTAAACGCTTACACTAAGATCAAGGATAAATACTTCCAGTCTTATCAAGCTATGGACATCGACAAATATATCGAACAGGCTAAATTGATGAAAAAATAATACCTTATTATATAAGGAGATCGAGGCACGGATTACACCGGATTAAGCGGATTATCTATTAAAACCGTGGAATCCGTGAAATCCGTGCCTTTCTTCTTAATTTCCCATACTTTCAAACTTCATTTTATAATTCTCAACTTTTAATTTACTATGGCAACAGCTTACCATAACTTATCCGAATATGATTTCAATTCCGTTCCGAATGCAGAAGCAATGAAATTTGGCATTGTCGTATCCGAATGGAACTTCAATATTACCGGTGCTTTACTGAAAGGCGCAGTCGATACATTAAAAAAACATGGAGCAAAAGACGAAAATATTCTGGTAAAAACTGTACCGGGAAGTTTCGAACTAACTTTTGGCGCCAATCAAATGATGGAAAATTGCGATCTTGATGCAATTATTGCAATTGGTTGCGTAATTAAAGGAGATACTCCACATTTTGATTATGTTTGTATGGGAGCAACCCAGGGAATTACCGAATTAAACGCAACTGGCGATATACCAGTTATTTACGGATTAATTACCACAAATACAATGGAGCAAGCAGAGGATCGTGCCGGTGGCAAACTGGGTAACAAAGGAGACGAATGTGCAATTACTGCAATAAAAATGATCGATTTTGTTTGGAGTTTAAATAAATAGTTGTATCTTTGCACCGCAATTGAGAAACAAACCTCCTCAAAAGCAAAAAAAGGGCAAATACCAGAGTGGCCAAATGGGGCAGACTGTAAATCTGCTGTCTTTCGACTTCGGTGGTTCGAATCCATCTTTGCCCACAAAAATTGCGGAAGTAGCTCAGTTGATAGAGCATTAGCCTTCCAAGCTGAGGGTCGCGGGTTTGAGCCCCGTCTTCCGCTCTCCAAAGAGAATCTGAGAAATTAGATTCTCTTTTTTTGTTTTACTTTAGACCGCTAAGATTATGAAACGGCGGGGCTCAGTTGTAATTCTTGGGGGATTAAGTTTAGTCAATTCCCTTCATGCATATACCTTTGCTAGCCTAAAAAGGAAGAAGCTCATATCCACTACTCCTCTAAATGATGCCCTAAATGCTTTGATTTTAGCATTAAATGCTTCCGCTGCTGCATTTGTACTCCTGTTCACAAAGAAGTTCAGAATCCTTTCATAATGATTCTCAATAGAGTTTGCTACTGTTGTGAATGTATCGTATCCATATTGGCTCAGTCTGAAACCTTGGGGGATTGCGTTAAAATTCTTATTTTTGCATCATGAAAACATCCTCTTCCCAAACGATTGATCCTGTTGCTTCTTTAAGCTTGTTCTTGCCTTCAGGAATCCTTGATTACTTTACCCTAGTCAATCATGTTTCTCAGGATACTTGCTTTATTCTTTATCTAGAGGAGAAAGCCACTATTCCTGCTGAGTACTCTGATCTCCATCTTCACTCAAAAGGTTTCCTCCCTGAGATTGAAGTTCAGGACTTCCCTATCCGTGGTAAAGCCGTTTATTTACGTATCAAGCGTCGTCGCTGGGAAGATCCATCCACTGGGCAGACATATAGTCGTGACTGGAGTTTGGTAGCCACCGGTACTCGCATAACCGCTGAGTTCGGTGCTTTTTTAAAAGAATTACTTAGATAATCACGCCGTTAGCTGCCAAAGTGTAGCTGAGCATTACTGTATGGATGGCAAACAGCTTCAAAGCCAATATAAAGACCACCTGAGTGACTTCCAGAATTGGGATCAGAGAGCACATGCCCAAGAGTATATCCTTTATCCAAAGAATATGGGTTATCACCTATGTATTGACGAAACGGCTTTAAGTAAGGGAGATCTTTATACCATCTTAATAAATAGAGATAAGCGAGGTAGGAAAGGTTCTATTATAGCTGTAATTCAGGGCACTAAAACCGATGATATCATTGCGGTACTTACAAAGATGCCACAGGAGCTGCGTAATCAGGTCAAAGAAATTACACTGGATATGGCCGGGAGCATGCAAAAGATTGCCAAAACGTGCTTTCCACGTGCCATGCAGGTGATTGATAGGTTTCATGTACAAAAACTTGTATACGAAGCTGTACAAGAGTTGCGCATTACATATAGATGGCAAGTGATAAAAGAGGAGAATAAAGCTATGAAAGCGGCAAAAGAGAAGGGGGAAGTATATAAAGCAGAAGAACTCGAAAACGGAGATACACTCAGGCAATTATTGGCCAGAAGCAGATATTTATTATTTAAATCACCTGATAAATGGACCAAGAGTCAGAAAATCAGGGCAGAATTACTTTTCAAGCAGTTTGAAGATATTAAGCACGTATATTACTACTCATTGGAGTTGGGAAAGATCTTTTCCACAAACTATGACAAGGATGTAGCAAGAGCAAAGCTGGCACTATGGTATAATAAGATTGAAGAATATGGATACGATACATTCACAACAGTAGCAAACTCTATTGAGAATCATTATGAAAGGATTCTGAACTTCTTTGTGAACAGGAGTACAAATGCAGCAGCGGAAGCATTTAATGCTAAAATCAAAGCATTTAGGGCATCATTTAGAGGAGTAGTGGATATGAGCTTCTTCCTTTTTAGGCTAGCAAAGGTATATGCATGAAGGGAATTGACTAAACTTAATCCCCCAAGAATTACAACTGAGCCTCCATATTCTTCAATCTTATTATACCATAGTGCCAGCTTTGCTCTTGCTACATCCTTGTCATAGTTTGTGGAAAAGATCTTTCCCAACTCCAATGAGTAGTAATATACGTGCTTAATATCTTCAAACTGCTTGAAAAGTAATTCTGCCCTGATTTTCTGACTCTTGGTCCATTTATCAGGTGATTTAAATAATAAATATCTGCTTCTGGCCAATAATTGCCTGAGTGTATCTCCGTTTTCGAGTTCTTCTGCTTTATATACTTCCCCCTTCTCTTTTGCCGCTTTCATAGCTTTATTCTCCTCTTTTATCACTTGCCATCTATATGTAATGCGCAACTCTTGTACAGCTTCGTATACAAGTTTTTGTACATGAAACCTATCAATCACCTGCATGGCACGTGGAAAGCACGTTTTGGCAATCTTTTGCATGCTCCCGGCCATATCCAGTGTAATTTCTTTGACCTGATTACGCAGCTCCTGTGGCATCTTTGTAAGTACCGCAATGATATCATCGGTTTTAGTGCCCTGAATTACAGCTATAATAGAACCTTTCCTACCTCGCTTATCTCTATTTATTAAGATGGTATAAAGATCTCCCTTACTTAAAGCCGTTTCGTCAATACATAGGTGATAACCCATATTCTTTGGATAAAGGATATACTCTTGGGCATGTGCTCTCTGATCCCAATTCTGGAAGTCACTCAGGTGGTCTTTATATTGGCTTTGAAGCTGTTTGCCATCCATACAGTAATGCTCAGCTACACTTTGGCAGCTAACGGCGTGATTATCTAAGTAATTCTTTTAAAAAAGCACCGAACTCAGCGGTTATGCGAGTACCGGTGGCTACCAAACTCCAGTCACGACTATATGTCTGCCCAGTGGATGGATCTTCCCAGCGACGACGCTTGATACGTAAATAAACGGCTTTACCACGGATAGGGAAGTCCTGAACTTCAATCTCAGGGAGGAAACCTTTTGAGTGAAGATGGAGATCAGAGTACTCAGCAGGAATAGTGGCTTTCTCCTCTAAATAAAGAATAAAGCAAGTATCCTGAGAAACATGATTGACTAGGGTAAAGTAATCAAGGATTCCTGAAGGCAAGAACAAGCTTAAAGAAGCAACAGGATCAATCGTTTGGGAAGAGGATGTTTTCATGATGCAAAAATAAGAATTTTAACGCAATCCCCCAAGGTTTCAGACTGAGGCAACGGCGGCATATCCCTAAAAATTAATTCATTCCGGTACGGAAATGATCCCAAGATACTACCGCTGACAATAACGGCTCAGTCTGAAACCTTGGGGGATTAAGTTTAGTCAATTCCCTTCATGCATATACCTTTGCTAGCCTAAAAAGGAAGAAGCTCATATCCACTACTCCTCTAAATGATGCCCTAAATGCTTTGATTTTAGCATTAAATGCTTCCGCTGCTGCATTTGTACTCCTGTTCACAAAGAAGTTCAAAATCCTTTCATAATGGTTCTCAATAGAGTTTGCTACTGTTGTGAATGTATCGTATCCATATTCTTCAATCTTATTATACCATAGTGCCAGCTTTGCTCTTGCTACATCCTTGTCATAGTTTGTGGAAAAGATCTTTCCCAACTCCAATGAGTAGTAATATACATGCTTAATATCTTCAAACTGCTTGAAAAGTAATTCTGCCCTGATTTTCTGGCTCTTGGTCCATTTATCAGGTGATTTAAATAATAAATATCTGCTTCTGGCTAATAATTGCCTGAGTGTATCTCCGTTTTCGAGTTCTTCTGCTTTATGTACTTCCCCCTTCTCTTTTGCCGCTTTCATGGCTTTATTCTCCTCTTTTATCACTTGCCATCTATATGTAATACGCAATTCTTGTACAGCTTCGTATACAAGTTTTTGTACATGAAACCTATCAATCACCTGCATGGCACGTGGAAAGCACGTTTTCGCAATCTTTTGCATGCTCCCTGCCATATCCAGTGTAATTTCTTTGACTTGATTACGCAGCTCCTGTGGCATCTTTGTAAGTACCGCAATGATATCATCGGCTTTAGTGCCCTGAATTACAGCTATAATAGAACCTTTCCTACCTCGCTTATCTCTATTTATTAAGATGGTATAAAGATCTCCCTTGCTCAAAGCCGTTTCGTCAATACATAGGCGATAACCCATATTCTTTGGATAAAGGATATACTCTTGGGCATGTGCTCTCTGATCCCAATTCTGGAAGTCACTCAGGTGGTCTTTATATTGGCTTTGAAGCTGTTTGCCATCCATACAGTAATGCTCTGCTACACTTTGGCAGCTAACGGCGTGATTATCTAAGTAATTCTTTTAAAAAAGCACCGAACTCAGCGGTTATGCGAGTACCGGTGGCTACCAAACTCCAGTCACGACTATATGTCTGCCCAGTGGATGGATCTTCCCAGCGACGACGCTTGATACGTAAATAAACGGCTTTACCACGGATAGGGAAGTCCTGAACTTCAATCTCAGGGAGGAAACCTTTTGAGTGAAGATGGAGATCAGAGTACTCAGCAGGAATAGTGGCTTTCTCCTCTAAATAAAGAATAAAGCAAGTATCCTGAGAAACATGATTGACTAGGGTAAAGTAATCAAGGATTCCTGAAGGCAAGAACAAGCTTAAAGAAGCAACAGGATCAATCGTTTGGGAAGAGGATGTTTTCATGATGCAAAAATAAGAATTTTAACGCAATCCCCCAAGGTTTCAGACTGAGCCACTATCGCTTGACTATAGTCAAACGAAAACTACTTAGGCAATGAAATAACTATCAATAGGTAAACGATTGCTTAAAAATAACTAATAAAATCATTAGTGGCAATTTATTCCAAACTATGCAGTTTTGAATAAAATAATGAAGTATTCTGGAAACGTTGTGGTAAATCTGAAAAAGATGATTGAGTTTTTAAGATTCCCCGTTATCTTTTTATTATAAAATATGGGTCAAAGGTGAGGGGTGGTGAGGGTAGATTTATAACCTTTTATTTTATTATTTTCTATACTATCTCCTTTTTTATCTATAAAAAAAAATACGAAAGTTATAAATCTACCCTCACCACCCCTCACCCTTGCCCCATTCATTAGCGCACCGTTTAACTCGTTTCTATGCTGTTCTTAATTAAATGGGAATTTAGCGGTTAAATGAGAATTTATCGGTTAAATGGGAATTTTGCAGTTAGGCTGAAAGCCTTACAATTATATATTTATTGGGGTGCCCTGAAAGGGCTTAATTATATAGCGTAGGGCAACGCCCTACGAAAAAAACACACCAGCCACAAGCCCTGAAAGGGCGGAACTGTATACAATTATGCCCTTTCAGGGCGCAAATTCAGACTACCGTTTTTTCGTAGGGCGTTGCCCTACGCTATATAATTAAGCCCTTTCAGGGCACTCCGCAAAATTATCATTTAGCTCATTTCCGTACCGAAATGAACTATAATGGATTACCTGCTTATGTAGTTAATCAAAACAAAAGTAGTAAACGTTAAGCAATTCTAAAAAGACCACTTCTTTTTAGGAAAGACCTTCTAATGGCCTGTCTTTTATATGTATTTGTCGATACACAAGACTATACAAAATCAGGTAGAAAAAGTTTGAATCATTTTCTACCTCATAATAGAAGTTTATGATGAAAATATCAGTTATAAATATAAATAATTGGCTAATTAATTACTATTTTTGACACGTAAATGAAAAACAGCGAATAACCCCTATTAAAAACTTAAAATATGATGAAGAAACTACTCACAGCCACTGCTATCGGCTTGGCTTTGTTAACTTGGCACACCAGTTGTACTCAACAACCAAAGGCTCCGGAAGCCTTTACTCCTATCAAAGTAGAAACTCCTGCCCGCCCTGCCGGACAAGAAGATGTAATCCAACTCGTTACTCCTAAAATTGATACCGTACGTGTCGGTTTCATCGGCTTAGGAATGCGTGGTCCCGGCGCCGTAGCACGCTGGACTCATATTCCGGGAACTAAGATTGTAGCGTTATGCGACCTGCTTCCCGAACGTGTTGAAAAATCACAAGAAATTTTGAAGAATGCCGGACTCCCTGCAGCTGCTTCTTACAGCGGAGAGGAAGATGCATGGAAAAAACTTTGCGAACGGGATGATATTGATCTTGTATACATAGCTACAGACTGGAAGCATCATGCTGCAATGGGTGTCTATGCCATGGAACATGGCAAGCATGTAGCCATCGAAGTTCCTGCCGCTATGACATTGGATGAAATCTGGCAGTTAATCAACACTTCTGAAAAGACCCGCAAGCATTGTATGCAGCTCGAAAACTGTGTATATGACTTCTTTGAACTGACTTCTTTAAATATGGCACAACAGGGCGTATTCGGAGAAGTGCTTCATGTAGAAGGTTCATATATCCACAACCTGGAAGATTTCTGGCCTGAATACTGGAACAACTGGCGAATGGATTATAATCACCTGCATCGCGGTGACGTATATGCGACTCACGGTATGGGCCCTGCTTGTCAGGTACTTAATATCCACCGTGGCGACCGTATGAAAACATTGGTATCTATGGATACGAAAGCTGTCAACGGACCGGCTTACATTAAAAAACAAACAGGAGAAGAAGTGACCGACTTCCAGAATGGTGACCAGACTTCGACCTTGATCCGCACAGAAAATGGCAAAACGATGCTGATCCAGCACAATGTAATGACACCCCGCCCATACAGCCGCATGTACCAGATAGTGGGAGCCGATGGCTATGCAAGCAAATATCCGATAGAAGAATATTGCCTGCGACCTACACAAGTTGATTCTAAAGATGTGCCTAATCATGAAAATCTGAATGCACATGGCTCTGTACCCGAAAATGTAAAGAAAGCGTTGATGGACAAATATAAAGATCCGATTCACATAGAGTTGGAAGAAACTGCCAAGAAAGTAGGCGGCCACGGTGGTATGGACTTTATCATGGACTACCGTCTGGCATATTGCCTGCAAAATGGATTACCATTAGATATGGACGTTTATGACCTGGCAGAGTGGTGTTGCATGGCCGAACTTACCAGACTTTCCATCGAAAACAATTCTGCTCCGGTAGAAGTCCCCGATTTCACTCGCGGCGGATGGAATAAAGTACAAGGCTATCGTCACGCTTTTGCAAAATAAAACTGAATATATCCTTTTAGCACGAACATAATGAACCAATCCGGCTTCTCCCCCAAAGCCGGATTATTCATGGGTTCGTGTTTGAACATTTTATAGATTATCATAATCACTTTTATGAAAACAGCTATTCCAAAACCTTCTAAGCAAAGCATTATCCGTGAAGCCAGAGATTATGTAATGATTGCCATCGGCATGATTTTGTATGGCATCGGTTGGACCGTTTTTCTACTTCCGAACGATATCACTACCGGGGGAGTACCGGGTATTGCTTCTATTGTATATTGGGCTACGGGGTTTCCCGTACAGTATACGTACTTCAGCATCAACTTCTTTTTATTGCTACTGGCCCTCAAATTGCTGGGGATGAAGTTTTGCATTAAAACTATTTTTGGAGTATTTACCCTCACCTTCTTTCTGTCCGTCATTCAAAAGCTGACAGCAGGTTTCGGACTCCTTCACGACCAGCCCTTTATGGCATGTGTCATTGGAGCATCCTTCTGTGGAGGTGGTATAGGGGTTGCTTTTTCGGCAAACGGAAGCACAGGAGGCACGGATATTATCGCAGCCATCATCAACAAATACCGGGACATCACATTAGGAAGAGTCGTACTCATCTGCGATATGATTATTATTTCTTCCAGTTATTTTGTCTTAAAAGACTGGGAAAAAGTGGTATATGGGTTTGTTACTCTTTATATTTGTAGCTTCGTTCTCGACCAGGTAGTGAATAGTGCCCGTCAATCCGTACAGTTCTTTATCATATCCAATAAATATGAAGAAATAGGACGGCATATCAACGAATATCCACACCGGGGAGTTACGATTATCAATGCAACCGGCTTTTATACAGGACGAGAAGTAAAGATGCTGTTCGTATTAGCCAAGAAGAGGGAATCACCTATCATCTTCCGGTTGATTAAAGATATAGACCCGAATGCATTTGTGTCACAAAGTGCTGTCATCGGAGTTTATGGAGAAGGATTCGATCATATTAAAGTAAAATAAAAAAGAAATGAAAAACCAATATTGAGAAACATGAAATTTCGACCAACCCCCAATTTATTAACAGGCATTTTCATGGGAATATTTTCCCTGACAACATTTAATGTAATGGCTGAAAAAGCCGTGCCCCCCTATTGGCAGGATGTGCAGGTAGTTGAAGTCAACAAAGAGTATCCACGCACTTCTTTTATGACATACAACAATCGCGCTGATGCCTTGAGTGGCAAGTTCGAACGAAGCAAGTATTACCGCTTGCTGAACGGAACCTGGAAATTCTACTTTGTAGACTCTTACAAAAAGCTTCCCGACAACATTACTGACCCGAATACGAATACAGATTCGTGGAATGATATTCAGGTACCCGGCAACTGGGAAGTACAAGGACACGGAATAGCCATCTACACCAATCATGGTTATGAATTCAAGCCACGCAATCCGCAACCTCCGGCTCTTCCCGAAGCGAATCCGGTGGGAGTTTACCGTCGGGATATTGATATTCCGGCAGATTGGGACGGACGGGATATCTACCTGCATCTGGCAGGAGCCAAGTCCGGCGTATATGTATATATCAACGGGCAAGAAGTTGGATATAGCGAAGACTCCAAAAATCCGGCAGAGTTTCTTATTAACAACTATGTGAAGCCCGGCAAAAACGTGCTTACCGTTAAAATCTTCCGTTGGAGCACTGGTTCCTATCTGGAATGTCAGGACTTCTGGCGCATGAGCGGTATTGAACGCGATGTTTATCTGTATTCACAACCTAAAGCAGCCCTCAAAGATTTCCGGGTGAAGTCTACCCTGGATGACAGCTACAAGAATGGAATCTTCAGCTTGAATGTCGATTTGAGAAATCACGAGAAGGCAGCAACTAATCTCACATTAGTTTATGAGCTATTGGATGCACAGGGAAAAGTAATCTCTACTGAAGAGAAGACCGCCTATATCCCATCGAACGAAATACGTACACTTTCTTTCGATAAGAAGCTGGCAGATGTCAATACATGGACATCCGAACATCCGAATCTGTACAAACTGCTGATGACCGTCAAAGAGAATGGCAAAATAAATGAGATTATTCCTTTTAATGTAGGATTCCGCCGTATTGAGATCAAACCTATCGAACAAAAAGCTGCTAACGGAAAGCCATACGTTTGCCTGTTCATCAATGGTCAGCCACTGAAACTGAAAGGGGTAAATATCCACGAACACAACCCGTCAACAGGTCATTATGTAACAGAAGAGTTAATGCGTCGTGACTTCGAGCTTATGAAGCAACATAACCTGAACAGCGTACGCCTCTGCCACTATCCGCAAGACCGCCGTTTCTACGAACTTTGCGATGAATACGGTCTTTATGTATACGATGAAGCCAATGTCGAAAGCCACGGAATGTATTACGATCTTCGGAAGGGTGGTTCATTGGGTAACAATCCCGAATGGCTAAAACCACACATGGACCGTACCATCAATATGTTCGAACGTAACAAGAACTATCCGAGCGTCACCTTCTGGTCGTTGGGAAATGAAGCCGGAAACGGATATAATTTCTATCAGACTTACTTGTGGCTGAAAGAGGCTGACAAAGAGCTGATGAATCGTCCGGTCAACTATGAGCGTGCTCAATGGGAATGGAACTCCGATATGTATGTTCCGCAATATCCGGGTGCCGACTGGCTGGAAAATACAGGAAAGAACGGCAGCGACCGTCCTGTAGCTCCTTCCGAATATGCGCACGCAATGGGAAACTCCACCGGAAACCTGTGGGGACAATGGCAGGCGATTTACAAATATCCGAACCTCCAGGGTGGATATATCTGGGACTGGGTAGACCAAGGTCTTCTCCAGAAAGATGAGAATGGAAGAGAATACTGGGCTTACGGAGGTGACTTCGGTGTAGACGCGCCGAGCGATGGCAACTTCCTCTGCAACGGTCTTGTCAATCCGGATCGTGGTCCGCATCCGGCAATGGCTGAAGTGAAATATGTACATCAGAATGTAGGCTTTGAGGCAGTAGATGCCGCTGCCGGTATATTCAAAATCACCAACCGTTTCTATTTCACCAATCTGAAAAAGTATCAGATTCACTATAACGTACTCGCTAACGGAAAGACTATAAAAGGTGGAAAAGTATCTTTGGATATTGCT
This sequence comes from Bacteroides xylanisolvens, assembly GCF_018289135.1. NCBI lineage: Bacteria > Pseudomonadati > Bacteroidota > Bacteroidia > Bacteroidales > Bacteroidaceae > Bacteroides > Bacteroides xylanisolvens. The sequence continues at coordinate 6,297,606 of NZ_CP072216.1, read as the reverse complement.
CCGCAGGCATCCAAAGAATTCACCGTACCGGTAAACGGCTTGAAAGCCCAACCGGGAGTGGAATATTTTGTAAACTTCAGCGTAACAACCACAGAACCTGAACCGTTGATTCCAACAGGATATGAAATAGCATACGACCAGTTCCAGCTTCCTATCCAGGCAGAGAAAGCTATTTATAAAGCAAACGGTCCGGCACTGAAAACAACGACTCAAGGAGATGAGCTAATCGTTTCTTCTTCCAAAGTGAATTTTGTATTCAACAAGAATAGCGGATTAGTTACCTCGTATAAAGTGGATGGCACAGAATATTTCAAAGACGGATTTGGTATTCAGCCTAACTTCTGGCGTGCTCCTAATGATAATGATTATGGTAATGGCGCTCCTAAACGTTTACAGGTATGGAAGCAATCAAGCAAAAACTTCCACGTAACGGATGCAACCATGACAACAGAAAATAAGGTAGTTTCCTTAAATGTGACCTACTTATTGGCTGCCGGCAACTTGTATGTTGTCACATACAAAATCTATCCGAACGGAGTAGTCAATGTAAATGCCAAATTCACGTCAACAGATATGCAGGCAACAGAAACTGAAGTTTCTGAAGCTACCCGCATGGCTACGTTTACTCCCGGAAGTGACGCTGCCCGCAAGGCCGCTTCCAAACTGGAAGTTCCCCGTATCGGTGTTCGTTTCCGCTTGCCGGCACAGATGAACAACGTACAATACTTTGGCCGTGGTCCGGAAGAGAACTATATCGACCGTAATCATGGAACCCTCGTTGGCGTATATAAGACAACAGCAGATAAAATGTACTTCAACTATGTACGTCCACAGGAAAACGGACATCACACCGATACCCGTTGGATCGCTTTATCTCCCGCCAAAGGAAACGGCCTGGTTTTGGTAGCCAACAGTACGATCGGTTTCAATGCCTTGCGCAACTCTATCGAAGACTTTGACTCTGAAGAGGCACTGCCCCACCCTTACCAATGGAATAACTTTAGTCCGGAAGAAGTAGCCAATCATGATGAGAATGCCGCCCGTAATGTATTACGGAGAATGCATCATGTTAATGACATCGTTCCGAGAGATTTCGTAGAGGTTTGTGTGGACATGAAGCAACAAGGTGTAGGCGGATATGACAGTTGGGGTGCACGCCCGGAACCTTTCCACCAAATCCCGGCCAATCGTGATTACCATTGGGGATTCACATTAGTACCTGTTCGCTCGGCTAATCAGGCCAACGAGGCGGCTAAATACGATTATCGATAACCTTAGTATAAATTTTTAAAGAAAAAACCCATGAAAGATTTATCTAGCATTGTAGCTAAATTTAAAGTCCAAGGTACGATAGAAGAAATCAAACCTTTGGGTACAGGACTTATTAACGACACTTACAAAGTAAACACCAAAGAAGCAGATGCTCCCGACTACGTTTTGCAACGCATCAATCATGCCATTTTTCAGAATGTAGAGATGCTTCAATCCAATATTACCGCTGTCACCAATCATATTCGCAAGAAACTAACGGAGGCAGGAGAATCGGATATAGAGCGCAAGGTTTTGAGTTTCCCCGAAACAGAAGAGGGTAAAGCATATTGGTTCGACGGTGATAGCTACTGGCGTGTGATGGTATTCATCCCACGCGCCAAAACGTATGAGACGGTGAATCCCGAATATTCAAATTATGCTGGAGAAGCTTTTGGTAACTTCCAGGCTATGTTGGCCGATATTCCGGAAACATTGGGTGAAACCATACCTGATTTCCACAATATGGAGTTCCGCCTCAAACAACTACGTGAAGCCGTTGCAAAAGATGCTGCCGGACGGGTATCGGAAGTGAAATACTATCTGGACGAAATAGAGAAGCGTGCAGATGAAATGTGTAAAGCAGAACGTTTATATCGTGAAGGAAAACTCCCCAAACGTGTTTGCCACTGCGATACGAAAGTGAATAACATGATGTTCGACGAGGATGGCAAAGTGCTTTGTGTCATCGACCTGGATACGGTAATGCCCAGCTTTGTCTTCTCCGATTATGGAGATTTCCTTCGTACAGGCGCCAACACGGGTGATGAGGACGATAAAGACCTTGATCGTGTAAACTTCAATATGGAAATATTCAAAGCGTTTACCAAAGGCTATCTGAAAGGAGCCAAATCATTCCTGACTCCAATTGAGATTGAGAATCTTCCTTATGCAGCCGCTTTATTCCCATACATGCAGTGTGTACGGTTCTTGGCAGACTATATCAATGGAGATACTTATTATAAAATCAAATATCCGGAACATAATTTGGTTCGTACTAAAGCACAATTCAAACTGCTTCAAAGTGTGGAAGCCAACACACCGGAAATGATCGCATTCATCAACGATTGCTTAAAGAATTGAGAATAGAGGAAAAAAGAGAATGGAGAATTATCTATTTGGTAAAGGCTCCATTCTTCCAATGATAAACAATCGGACGGCGGAGAAACGGTTTCAGTTTCTCTGCCGTTTCTGTTGACATATAATCAGGAGTAGCCAATGTAACAGTCAATTCTGTATTTTCTTTATTAAAATCGGCTTTCATCAATAATATATCTGCCGAACGGCGTGCCTCGTCAAACTCATAAACACCTGCTGAATCCGGCGTATTCAGAAAGTCGCCCATCACAGGCAGGGTAATATAGAGAGATGCTGTAAGCGGTTTCCAGTCATCTGTATAGAAACGGATGCTGCTGTCGCAGGCAGGTGCACAAGCTGTAGAGACTGTACAGATCACGTTCGTCGAGTCATTCAAAGCCAACACTTTCATCTGCCAGGTAGATTGAGAAGACATCTGCATACGGATATAATCTTTACTTAGATCAGTCATCTCCGACTTCTTGCCGAAACGATTCTCTACTTGCGCTTTCATCTTACTTTCCAGAAAGTCAATACAATCTTCCCGGTTTACTTTGGTTAGTAACGGGCTTAGAGAATCCGGCATATTCACAAACAGCGTTTTGGCTTCTTGTGCCCAAAGAGCGGTCGAAGCAAAGAGTCCGACAGCAGAAAAGAATATAGTGATTACAAATTTATTTATTTTCATATCTATCTTATTTAACCTGTGACAAACAGATTTTGTGTAACTGTTTTAATTTTTAGACCCCAAATATAAGAATATCATTCCGATTAACACCAGTATAAGGTCAATCGCTTTGCTTTTTAAATTCTTTTCACGGAAGAGAAGTGCACCGAAAGTGAAAGAGACTACTACACTTCCCCGACGGACCATCGAAACAATGGAAATCATGGAATCGTCATAGCTCAATGCGTAAAAGTAAACGAAATCGGCAGCCGAAAGGAAGATAGAAATCAGGATAATCGTCCAGTCCCAGCGAAACGGGGTGGTAGACTTTCTTTTAGGCCACCAAAGCAATAACAGAATAGGACACATAATAAACACCTGATAAACATTATACCAGGATTGTACCAGCATCGGATTCAGAGACTTCATCAGATACTTGTCATATAATCCGCTGATAGCACCTGTAATGGCAGCCAACACAATAAAGAATATCCATTTGTTATGTTTAAAATCAATTCCTTCTTTCTTCCCCGAACGACTTAACATAAAGAAAGAGACAATGGCCAGCATTACCCCAATCCATTGATAGAGATTCAACCGTTCGCCAAATACCAGCATCGCTCCCACAAGCACCATCACCGGACGAGTGGCGTTGATAGGTCCTACTATGGTTAAAGGCAGATGTTTCATTCCGAAATATCCGAATATCCACGAAGACAACACGATGAACGACTTGATGATGATATATTTATGCTGTTCCCAACCAACAACGGGAACATTAAATATCGTTCCTCCCAACAGGTCCGGTTTATATACGGATATCAGGATAAACGGCAGAAAGATGAGACTGGAAAAAAATGTATTTAGAAACAAAACGGGAAGTACCGCATTATCTTTCAACGATTTCTTCTTGAATACATCATAAAAGCCCAGCAAAGTAGCCGAGAGAAATGCTAATAATAACCACATGAGAATATTTATTATTTATTATTCAAATATACTTTCGGGATATTCCACATTTACCAGAAACAGAGCTTGCCCCGGAGCAGATGTCCCGGCTTTGCAACGGTCTTGTTGTTCGATAACCCGCCGGAAGCCTTCAACAGTAAGTTTCCCTCGTCCCACTTCAATCAGCGTACCTACGATAGCTCGCACCATATTTCGCAGGAAACGGTCGGCACGGATGGTAAACACCCAAGTAGCATCATCTTCCTGCGTCCATTCGGCATGAGTGATATGACAGATATTGGTCTTTACATCCGTATGAAGTTTGCTGAAGCTCGTAAAGTCAGTGTACTCGAAAAGGGTACGTGCAGCTTCGTTCATGAGTGCATAATCCAACTGATTATAAACTCGCCAACGATATTGCCGGTTAAAAGGATATTTCGATGTCGTTACATAATACTTGTAAGTTCGCGCAGTCGCATCAAAGCGGGCATGCGCATCCGGCCGGACCCGGCAAACACGATAAATGGAAATATCGGGAGGTAACAAACGGTTTAATTTATCGGCAACTGATATTTCATCCAACGGCTCATCGAAGTCAAAATGAGCAACCATCAGGGAAGCATGTACCCCGGCATCTGTCCGACCTGCCCCTATTACTTCAATTTCGCGACGCAGAAAGGTAGACAATGCTTTCATCAGACATTCCTGCACACTAATCCCATTCGGTTGAATTTGCCAACCATGATAGTTGGTCCCGTCGTAAGCCAAATAAATAAAATACCTTTGCACGCTAATTCCTCATTTTAGGGTTTTCGCGCGCAAAATTAATCATTTTATCTCATTTATCTTTGTATAATTCACATAAACCTGTATATTTACAGAACAAAATAATCATGATTTACTAATACCCCACAATTATGAGTAGTACCATTTTCCTCATCATCGCCCTCGTCACGACAGGCATCTTTCTTATTCAATTCGTATTATCCATCTTTTTCGGAGATATAGATGCAGATGTAGACGTGGATGCTGATATCAGTAGCGTAGTTTCTTTTAAAGGACTTACCCATTTCGGAATTGGATTCGGATGGTACATGTATCTGGCGGGAAACACGGAAATTCAAAGTTACATAATCGGTATTCTAGTGGGTCTTTTCTTTGTTTTTGCCGTCTGGTTCCTCTATAAGAAAGCTTATCAACTGCAACAAGTGAACCACAACGAGCAGACCGATCAGCTTGTGGGACGGGAATGTGTGATCTATTTCAAACAAAGCGACAGCAAATATACTGTACAGACCACCCGGGACGGAGCCATGCGCGAAGTAGACGTCATCTCCGAATCCGGAAAAGCATATCAGACTGGCGACAGAACAATGATTACCAGCTACAAAGACGGAACGCTATTCATTCAATAATTATTCAAATACACAATTTTATGACACAAGAAATGTTAATCATGGCTGCTATACTAGTGGCAGTCATCCTACTCACTTTTATTGGTATCCTTTCGCGTTACCGCAAATGTAAGAGTGATGAAGTCCTCGTTGTATATGGTAAAACGGGAGGAGATAAGAAGTCGGCAAAGCTATATCATGGTGGTGCGGCTTTTGTATGGCCGATTATTCAGGGATATGAATTCCTGTCCATGAAACCAATGCAGATCGAATGTAAACTGACCGGTGCATTATCCGCTCAAAACATTCGTGTAGACGTGCCGACTACAATCACTGTAGCTATCAGCACCGATCCTGAAGTGATGCAAAACGCTGCTGAACGTATGCTGGGATTAACAATGGATGACAAGCAGAACTTAATTACTGATGTTGTATATGGTCAGATGCGTATGGTGATCGCCGATATGACTATCGAAGAATTAAATTCAGACCGAGATAAGTTCCTGGCTAAAGTGAAAGATAACATCGATACCGAACTTCGCAAATTCGGTTTGTATCTGATGAACATTAACATCAGTGACATTCGCGACGCTGCCAACTACATTGTCAACTTAGGTAAGGAAGCTGAAAGTAAAGCACTGAACGAAGCACAGGCTAACATCGAAGAACAGGAAAAGCTGGGTGCTATCAAAATTGCCAATCAGATAAAGGAACGTGAAACGAAAGTAGCAGAAACCCGCAAAGATCAGGATATTGCTATTGCAGAAACAAAGAAACAACAGGAAATCTCTGTTGCAAATGCGGATAAGGACAGAATCTCGCAAGTAGCCATCGCCAACGCGGAAAAAGAATCGCAAGTAGCAAAGGCTGAAGCTGAAAAGAATATCCGAATCGAGCAGGCAAATACCGAAAAGGAAAGCCGCGTTGCCGAACTGAATTCCGACATGGAAATCAAACAGGCGGAAGCTGCAAAGAAAGCTGCCATCGGACGAAATGACGCACAGAAAGAGGTAGCACTTTCCAATGCAGAACTAGCTGTAACACAAGCCAATGCCGACAAGCAAGCCGGTGAAGCTGCCGCGAAATCGGAAGCTGCTGTACAGACTGCACGCGAAATTGCGCAAAAGGAAGTGGAAGAAGCTAAGGCACGGAAAGTGGAATCTTCATTGAAGGCTGAAAAGATTGTTCCTGCGGAAATCGCCAGACAGGAAGCTATTCTTCAGGCAAATGCCATCGCTGAAAAGATTACCCGCGAAGCGGAAGCACGTGCAAAGGCTACTTTAGCACAAGCCGAAGCGGAAGCAAAAGCTATCCAAATGAAACTGGAAGCAGAAGCGGAAGGTAAGAAACGGTCATTACTTGCTGAAGCGGAAGGTTTCGAAGCAATGGTAAGAGCAGCCGAATCGAATCCGGCTATCGCTATCCAATATAAGATGGTAGACCAATGGAAGGAAATCGCCGGCGAACAGGTAAAGGCGTTCGAACACATGAACTTGGGAAATATCACTGTATTCGACGGAGGAAACGGTGGAACTAGCAATTTCCTGAATACATTAGTAAAGACAGTAGCTCCGAGCCTTGGCGTATTGGACAAGCTTCCTATCGGTGAAACTGTGAAAGGTATTATTAATCCGGAAAGCAAAACGGAGGAAAAGCCTGCAACTAAAGCTGACGAGAAAAAAGATAAGAAATAGTTGTAATCCGACATAATATACGCTGATGAGAAAAGAATGATTACTTGTTCTCATCAGCGTTTGTTTTTTATATAATTCAAATAAATCTTTGAATATTCCAGATTTATTACGTTCTTTGTGTTACATAAAACATGTAACGTAAAATATGTAATAAGTCATGAAGCCATACAATCCATTCCTTGTATACGGTTACAACAGTCCCGAATACTTTTGCGATCGGGAGAAAGAAACTGATAAAATGATTTCAGCTTTACTAAATGAACGTAACCTGACCTTAATATCCCCCCGACGCATGGGAAAGACGGGACTCATCAAAAATGTATTCTATCAAATGAAGCGGGAAAATAATCCGAATGCTGCCTATTTTTATATGGACATTTACTCCACACGTGATTTAAAAGCATTCATCCAGTTACTTGCTCAAAATGTACTTGGAGAATTAGATACTCTGTCCCAAAACATACTCCGGCAAATGACTGCTTTCTTCAAATCTTGCCGTCCTATTATCAGCGCTGACGAAAGAAGTGGTATGCCTACCGTAACATTAGACTTTGCTCCTACCCACGCTGAACAAACATTGAAAGAAATACTCAATTATATGGTAGCCTCAAAGAAACAGTGTTATCTTGCCATTGATGAATTCCAACAAATTACAGAATATCCGGAAAAAGGTGTAGAAGCATTGCTCCGCTCTCATATCCAATTCATGCCCAATGTACATTTTATCTTTTCCGGAAGTAAAAAGCATGTAATGGAAGAAATGTTTACTTCTGCAAAACGTCCTTTTTATCAAAGTACCCAAATCATTGTATTAACGGAAATCCCACTGGAGAATTATTATTCGTTCGCACACTCATTCTTTGCTAAGGAAAAAAGAGAGTTGACACTAGAAACATTTTCTTATTTGTACCAACTTGAAAACGGACACACATGGTACGTCCAAAGTATACTCAACCGATTGTATGAAAAGAAAATCAACCCCATTGATAACCGACTGGTAGATAGATGTATAAACGACATTTTAGATGAACAGGAAACCATATATCAAAGTAACCTGACTCTACTAACCAACAATCAAGTAGATTTATTGAAAGCTATTGCCACAGAAGGCTGTATAAAAAGCATAAATGCCAATGACTTCATCAAAAAGCATCATTTAAAAACGCCCAGCAGCGTTAACGTGGCACTAAAATCCTTACTGAATAAAGAACTGATATATAATACACCAGATGGGTATATTGTCTATGACCGTTTTTTCGGAAAATGGCTGAAAGATGCAGTAATCTAATACGCACTAGAAATGATTGGTTCTTAATCAAATTCCGTGCTACTTATTTATGTTCAATAACCTTATTCATGGCTATTCCGGGGTACTTTAAGATGCATATAGCTTGGATAATTTATTTGCTATTTCTAATATGCCGATATCCCTTTATCCATCAACCTTTCAATGAGCTTTACTAGCACGGAATTTGAAGAAGAACCAAATGATTTCGCGAAATCATTTCTCATGTTCTCATACTTCACATGATAATTATCTGTAATTCAAAGCAATAGCACTATGAGAAATACTTTTTAAAAAGGTGTTTCTCATAGTATTTTGCCTGAAATGTCATAAAAAACCGGTATTTCTCATACTTTCATCATGCATTTCTCATACCGGAACTGCTATATAATACCTACATAATAAATGTCAACCCAACCCGAAGATAAAAAAAAGGCAGCCAACTATTATCAGGGTATTACAGCCCCCGGTAGTCCCACATATTGTGGGAAAAGATTCCCTAGCTGGAGAGAATTTATTCCCTCATTTTGAGGGAATAAATTCCCATAATATAAGAGAATACTTTCCCACAATATATGGGATTACCGGAACTAACGGATATACTTACCCAAGATCATAGTATTCGATATATTCATCATATTGAGGCGTTTCTGTAACTCCCCTCTTTCGAAAAAGTTCTTGTATATACTTTTGTTCCTTTGGTTTAATCAACCGTTCTTTATTGCAACAACGATAATAGATCGTTTTGCCGAAGTAGGCTATCATCTGTCGCTTGATAACGGTGGCATCAGCAAGCGGCACCCGATCCAGCAAATGTTTCATTCCCCGTGCAAACAACACCGGCTTTTCATCAATAAAGTAAGTACAGTCTTCACCATCGGAGGTGACATGTTCGGGATTAATAACCATTACAGCAGCCCGCTCTTTCGGCATTCGGAGAGTTACTTGTCGTCGCAGACATTTGTCCGCACGCAAACAATGTCCATTCAAGCAATGAGCGAAGCTAACGGGCATAGAATTGTAATCGAAATCTGTTTTCATGTGTGTTATGTTTAGTGGAAAGTGGCCTATTTTTATAAACCGCTACAAATGTATGAAAATAGCTGGAGGACAAGAAATAAATACACTATTTACTTCAACACATTGATAAAATCTTTATATTTGCCTCCAACATCAATACAGGAACTTATAAAACTATATCTCTCCTGCAAAACTATAAAACAGAATAATCATGAAGACAAAACATTTACCTGGAGCACTACTGCCATTTCTCTATACAATTATCTTTTTTAGCTGTGGAAATAACGATGAAAAAAAGATATATTCTTTATCCTTCGAAAAAGAGTATTACGAACGACCTTTGTTAGGAACAACCAATATCACCATCACAGGTGGAAACAGGGACTACACCGTAACTGTAGAAAAAACTGACATTTTAAATATAGATGTAGATTTGTCCAGTTCGATAGGAATGGGAAGCTTAAGGGTCACCCCAAAAAAGAAAGGAGAAACAAAGGTGAAAGTAAAAGATAATATCACCAACGAAACAGTTGATTTAAGAATTAAAATAACAGACAGCTATTTGGCGTACGCTATAGAAAAAAGTAATCATCCGGCACTTTCCAATGGCACTGTAGTTTATCTGATTAACAATGAAGCTAAAGAATGCTATTTTTTCCGTTATATTGAGTTTAGAGACGAACTATCTCACACTCCAATAGCAAAAGGAACATACGACTTTTTCACCAAGTTAGAAAGCGGTTCCGGCAACTCGTCTCCTACATACGCCATACCTTATTTAACATTAAATTATACATCTGACGAACAAGAAAATTTCACGGATGCATCAGTTCCCCCCACCCCTCACAAATTAAGATTTGAGCTATACGATGGGGTTACGAGTGCAAATGCTGTCCTAAATCTTATATCAAGATTTCTAGGTGTAGATTGGAAAGAACTTGTAGAAAAAGCTCTTACCAGAAGCGAACATACAATAGTACCCACACTAAAAACAACAATTGACAATACAGATTATACCATAATAGGTATATTAAATACCTATCCTGAAATACCAGAGAATATTTTGGAATAACCTCAAAAGTATGGAATTGAAAATAATGCAAAGCATGGAACGTATGAAAAAATAGCGTATATTTGCGAGCAAAAAATATAAAATGACTATTTATAAGCTTCGCATATTACCGCTATTTTTACTAGTTATTGGGCTTACAACGCTTACTTCGGGCTGCAAAAAGAAAGACATGTCGCTGAAACTGAATGAGCCACGCAATATTCGTGGCGTCGTCAGCTATAAACGTTCTTTCCCTGATTTGAATGACGCACATCTGGAAGTAGCCAAAAAGATAGGGATTCACCCATTGGCAGACCGGGAAGCAGCAGAAGATATGAAAGAAAAGCTAACTCATATTACCGACAATGAGTTTTATGTAGTAGATTCACTGACACACTCCATCCCCTATCTCGTACCGCGTGCCAGTGCACTGCTCGATACAATCGGTTCCAACTTTCTCGATTCATTGGCAGCCAAAGGTTTAAACCCCAACCAGGTAATCATCACTTCCGTATTGCGTACCGAAAACGATGTGAAACGCCTCCGCCGTCGCAACGGAAATGCTTCCGCCAACTCGGCACACTGCTTTGGAGCCACCTTTGACGTCAGTTGGAAACGTTTTAAAAAGGTAGAAGACAAGGGTGGAAGACCGTTACAGGATGTAAGTGCCGACACACTGAAACTTGTCTTGTCCGAGGTTTTAAGAGACCTGCGACAAGCTGAAAAATGCTACATCAAATATGAATTGAAGCAAGGATGTTTCCACATCACCGCCAGATAATCGGGAGATGAGTATAAAATGCAGTAAAATTCACCTCCAAACAATCAGAGAATCCAAAACGTTTGATTAAATTTGCAGAAATTTTTCTTTAATACAACTTAATGATAGAGAAGCTGATTGTTCTTGAGGACATTGATCCGGTTATTTTTTACGGTGTAAACAACGCCAACATACAGTTAATTAAAGCTTTATATCCAAAGCTACGCATAGTTGCCCGAGGCAATGTCATCAAAGTGCTGGGCGACGAGGAAGAAATGTGTGCCTTCGAGGAAAATATCACCAAACTTGAAAAGTACTGCGCCGAATATAATTCACTGAAAGAAGAAGTTATCATTGACATTATAAAAGGAAATGCTCCGCAAGCGGAACAGACAGGAAACGTGATTGTGTTCAGCGTCACGGGCAAGCCTATCATCCCCCGAAGCGAAAACCAGTTGAAACTGGTAGAAGGATTCGCCAAGAATGATATGGTATTCGCCATCGGTCCGGCAGGTTCGGGAAAAACATACACCGCTATTGCCCTTGCCGTGCGTGCATTGAAAAACAAAGAAATCAAAAAAATCATTCTTAGCCGCCCCGCCGTAGAAGCCGGAGAAAAGCTCGGTTTCCTGCCCGGCGACATGAAAGATAAGATCGATCCATACCTACAACCTTTATATGACGCCTTGCAGGATATGATACCTGCCGCCAAGTTAAAGGAATACATGGAATTGAACATTATCCAGATTGCCCCGTTAGCCTTTATGCGCGGACGTACGCTGAATGATGCAGTCGTTATATTGGACGAAGCCCAGAATACTACCGCCCAACAAATCAAAATGTTCCTCACCCGTATGGGGATGAACACCAAAATGATTGTGACGGGAGACATGACACAGATTGACCTTCCCGCTTCACAAACATCGGGATTGGTGCAAGCCCTCCGCATCTTGAAGGGAGTGAAAGGGATCAGTTTTGTTGAACTGAATAAGAAAGATATCGTACGCCATAAACTGGTGGAACGTATCGTGGATGCTTACGAAAAGTTCGATAAAGAAGCGAAATTTTAATATATATATCATTATGAAAGCATTAACAAAAACAGATTTCAACTTTCCGGGACAGAAAAGTGTGTACCACGGAAAAGTGCGCGATGTGTACAACATCAACGGCGAAAAACTCGTCATGGTAGCAACCGACCGTATTTCGGCCTTTGACGTAGTACTACCTGAAGGTATTCCTTACAAAGGACAAATGCTGAACCAGATTGCAGCTAAATTCCTCGATGCCACTACTGACATCTGTCCGAACTGGAAAATGGCTACTCCGGACCCAATGGTAACAGTGGGTGTGTTGTGTGAAGGTTTTCCGGTGGAAATGATTGTACGTGGTTACCTGTGCGGTAGCGCATGGCGGGCTTACAAAAGCGGTGTACGCGAGATTTGCGGTGTGAAATTGCCGGACGGAATGCGCGAAAACCAAAAATTCCCCGAACCGATCGTCACTCCGACTACGAAAGCAGAAATGGGATTGCACGACGAAGACATCTCTAAAGAAGAAATCCTGAAACAGGGATTGGCTACTCCGGAAGAGTATGAAATCCTCGAAAAATATACATTAGCCCTTTTCAAACGCGGTACTGAAATCGCAGCAGAACGCGGACTGATTCTCGTAGATACAAAATACGAATTCGGCAAGCACAACGGTACTATCTACCTGATGGATGAAATCCACACTCCGGATTCAAGCCGTTATTTCTATGCTGAAGGTTATCAGGAACGTTTCGAAAAAGGCGAACCACAGAAACAACTTTCTAAAGAGTTCGTTCGCGAATGGTTGATGGAAAACGGTTTCCAGGGCAAAGACGGTCAGAAAGTGCCTGAAATGACTCCGGCTATCGTACAAAGCATCAGTGACCGTTACATCGAATTGTTCGAAAACATCACCGGTGAGAAGTTTGTGAAAGAAGATACCACCAACATCGCTGAACGTATATTCAAAAACGTTGAAACGTTCTTGAATCGTTGATAGTCAACAAATGACAGATAATAAATGATAGTTGACAGATAATGAATGACAGTTCGTATGCAATTCATCGCATATAACTTCAACCTTAATTATTATCCGCCAACTATCATTTATCAACTATCATCTTCCAACTATCATTTATCAACTATCAATTAAAAAGAATGGACTACCCACAACAACATATCAAGCCTTACGACGAAGAAGGAAAAAAGACCGAGCAAGTGGAACGAATGTTCGACAACATCGCGCATGCATACGATAAGCTGAACCATACCTTATCTTTAGGTATCGACCGCAGCTGGCGCAAAAAAGCGATTGCCTGGTTACGCCCTTTCCAACCGCAGCGTATGATGGACGTAGCTACCGGCACAGGAGATTTTGCTATCCTCGCCTGCCGTAAACTGCAACCAGCCGAACTGATCGGGACGGACATCTCGGAAGGCATGATGAATGTGGGACGTGAAAAAGTAAAAAAGGAAGGACTGTCGGACAAAATCTCTTTTGCCCGGGAGGACTGTACTTCACTCTCTTTTGCCGACAATGATTTTGACGCCATCACCGTAGCTTTCGGTATCCGCAATTTCGAAGACCTCGACAAAGGACTCTCCGAAATGTGCCGTGTATTGAAACCGGGCGGTCATCTTGTGATTCTGGAACTTACCACTCCGGATCGTTTCCCGATGAAACAATTGTTTTCCATCTACTCTAAAGTCGTCATTCCATTATTGGGCAAACTGCTCTCCAAAGATAACAGTGCCTACCGCTATCTGCCGGATACCATCAAAGTATTTCCTCAAGGGGAAGTGATGAAAGGAGTCATCGCCCGAGCCGGATTTAGCGAAGTCAACTTCAAACGGCTGACCTTTGGCATCTGCACGCTTTATACCGCAACAAAATAGCAATTCATTGTGAATGATTAATTTAACCCTTATTATATTATGGAAAAATATGGTTTAATCGGCTATCCTCTGCGACATTCATTTTCTATCGGATACTTTAATGAGAAGTTCAAATCCGAAGGAATCAATGCAGAGTATGTGAATTTTGAGATTCCCAGTATCAATAACTTCATGGAAGTGATCGAAGAGAATCCCAACCTGTGCGGGCTCAATGTCACCATCCCTTACAAAGAACAAGTGATTCCTTTTCTGGATGAACTCGATCGTGACACCGCAAAGATAGGCGCAGTCAATGTGATTAAAATCATTCGCCAGCCAAAAGGAAAAGTCAAGTTGGTGGGTTACAACTCCGATATCATTGGATTCACTCAATCCATCCAGCCCTTGTTGCAGCCTCATCACAAGAAAGCGTTGATTTTGGGTACCGGCGGAGCTTCCAAAGCTGTCTACCACGGTCTGAAGAATCTAGGTATCGAAAGCATCTTCGTATCGCGCACCCACAAAGCCGACGATATGCTGACTTATGAAGAACTGACTCCCGAAATTATGGCAGAATACACAGTCATTGTCAATAGCACTCCCGTAGGAATGTTTCCTAAGGTAGATTTCTGCCCTAATATCCCTTATGAACTTCTGACACCAAACCATTTGCTCTACGATTTGTTATATAATCCGAACGTTACGCTGTTCATGAAAAAAGGAGAAGCGCAAGGGGCTGTTGTAAAAAACGGTCTGGAAATGCTCCTGCTTCAGGCATTTGCCGCCTGGGAGATATGGCATAAATAAGGGTTAAAAGAAGTTTTTATGAGGAGAAAAGTAGTATATAGCATCATTATTATCATGCTGGCATTGACCGGCTGCACTATCGGAGGAAGTTTTTATATGTTAAACTTCTCATTGACTCCGAATGCCAAAATTTTGTCTAAAGATGCTGACTCTTATCCTTTCATGTATAAAAACTACCCTTTTTTGCGTCCATGGGTGGATAGCCTGAGACAAGTGGATGCACTGAAAGACACTTTTATCATAAACCCACACGGCATACAACTACATGCGTATTATGTGGCTGCTCCCCAACCTACCAGCAAGACCGCAGTCATTGTACACGGATATACGGATAATGCTATCCGCATGTTTATGATCGGTTATCTGTATAATCGTGATTTAGGATATAATATATTACTCCCCGACCTGCAACATCAGGGAGAAAGTGAAGGTCCTGCCATTCAAATGGGCTGGAAAGACCGTCTAGATGTATTGCAATGGATGAACATCGCCAATGAAATCTTTGGAGACAGCACGCAAATGGTTGTACACGGAATTTCAATGGGAGGTGCCACCACCATGATGGTATCTGGTGAGGAACAAAAGCCATTTGTCAAATGCTTTGTGGAGGATTGCGGCTATACCAGCGTATGGGACGAATTCTCACACGAGTTGAAAACAAGTTTTCATCTTCCTCCTTTTCCACTCATGTACACCACAAGCTGGCTTTGCGAAAAGAAATATGGATGGAATTTCAAAGAAGCTTCTTCACTGAAACAGGTAGCCAAATCACAACTTCCGATGCTGTTTATTCACGGGGACAAAGACACGTATGTGCCTACCTGGATGGTATACCCGCTTTACGAAGCCAAACCGGAGCCCAAAGAACTATGGATTGTGCCGGGAGCCGCTCATGCTGTTTCATACCAAGAGAATAAACAGGAGTACACCGACCGAGTCCGTGCATTCGTCGGGCGATACATCCATTAAACCTATTATAACAAGGAGTTTAAGATTCATAACAGAAAAAGTTTCTATATTTGCAAGCATAAAATAATCGTTATGAAATCAATATTAACTTTTATACTAGCTACTTTTCTTCTGTTCCCACTACAAGCTCAAGGGAAAGTATACACGGTAGACAACCTTCCGAAAGTACATCTGCAAAATAAAATGCAATATGTTTGCAACCCGGCCGGCATACTTTCACAGGCTGCTTGTGACAGTATAGACTCCATGCTTTATGCTTTGGAACAACAAACTGGAATTGAAACAGTGGTTGCCGTAGTTCCCTCAATCGGAGAAGAAGATTGTTTCGACTTCTGTCATCAGCTGCTTAATAAATGGGGTGTAGGAAAAAAAGGCAAAAACAATGGATTAGTCATTTTATTAGTCACCGATCAACGCTGTATACAGTTCTATACTGGTTATGGCTTGGAAGGAGTACTTCCCGATGCTATCTGCAAAAGGATTCAAACAAGGTATATGATTCCTTACCTCAAAGATGGGAATTGGGATGCAGGAATGGTGGCTGGTCTAAAAGCGACTTGCCAGCGGCTCGACGGTTCGATGGAAAATGATGCTCTCTCCGATTCTAACAGCGGTGGTTCTTTTGATTTTATTCTTGCTATTCTTTGTTTTATCACCATTGGCGGAGGTCTTGCTTTCTTTTCGGCACGCAAACAAAGTCGCTGTCCGAATTGTGGTAAACATCAATTGCAGAGAAGCGGAAGCAGAGTCGTATCCCGGATTAATGGAGTGAAGACCGAAGATGTCACCTATACATGTAGAAACTGTGGACATACCATCATACGCCGCCAGCAAAGTTATGACAATGATTACCATCACCGGGGCGGTGGCGGAGGCGGTCCGTTCATTGGTGGTTTTGGCGGAGGCAGTTTCGGAGGCGGAGGCGGTTTCGGTGGAGGCAGCTTTGGCGGAGGAATGGGCGGAGGCGGTGGTGCCGGTTCTCGTTTCTAAAATAAATGTTATCCAATGCCCTAGTTTCGAAATAAATTAGTAACTTTACCTAATGACTAAGACAGAAGAAAATGAAAGAGAATAAAGAATATCAAGAAAAAAAAGAACAAGAAAAAGTTGTCCATGAGCCAACTGGTTCTTACGGTATGGACACCATCACCATGAGACAGAAAATTATGGAACGAGTTATGTTAATGGAAGAAAATCAGCTCAAAGAAATGCTTCGATTCTCCAACGAATTGGAACAAAAATCATGGTTATTACCACATACTCAAGAAGAATTAGAGATCGCAATCAATAGAGGTATGGAGGATGTCAAGGCAGGAAGAATTGTTTCACATGAGGATGTTCTCAAATATTATATGAAATGACAAATATTGTTTGGACTCAATCGGCTTTGCAAACGCTAGAATTAGTTTATTTACAAACATTACAATATACAAAAAACGAACGTATAGCTGCTAAATTACATAATAAACTTATCAAAGAAGCAGAGATGCTTAGAACTTTCCCAAATGCGGGAAACATTCTAAATACTTCAGAAAGAGTTACACTCTGTTACAGAGCATTAGTAGTAGACACTAATTATAAACTTATTTATTACGTTGATGCTAATAAGGATGTAATCATTGTGACAGTTTGGGACGTTCGTCAAAACCCTGATAAATTAACAAAAACTATAGAATAATTAGAAACATGAAGAAGTCAATTATTATCATCTTAGCCGTTGTGGTTATCCTTGTTATATGGGCAGTAAGTGTATATAACGGTCTGGTTACTATGGACGAGAATGTAAGTGGTCAATGGGCAAATGTAGAAACTCAATATCAACGTCGTGCCGACCTGATTCCTAACTTGGTAAACACAGTGAAAGGATATGCGACACATGAAAAGGAAACATTGGAAGGAGTTGTTGCCGCACGTAGCCAGGCTACTCAAATCAAAGTAGATGCTGCCGACCTGACACCGGAAAAGCTGGCGCAATACCAAAAGGCACAAGGTGCTGTAACATCAGCATTGGGCAAGTTATTAGCCATCACCGAGAATTATCCGGACCTGAAAGCTAACCAGAACTTCCTGGAACTTCAAGCTCAACTGGAAGGAACGGAAAATCGTATCAATGTAGCACGCAAAAACTTCAATGATGCTGCACAAGCTTATAACACCAATATCCGCCGTTTCCCGAAGAATATCTTTGCAGGAATGTTCGGCTTCGATAAGAAAGCATATTTTGAAGCAGAAGAAGGAAGCGAGAAAGCTCCGAAGGTAGAATTCTAAAAAAGATTTGATTTACCCAAAAAGATACTTGATATCATCTGAGATATTTATCTCGGCATTTTTTCATTAGATAAAACACTTCTATATTAAGAGTTAAATTCATAGTAATGAAAACTATGAATTTAACTCTTAATTTTCTATTATTCTTCTCCTTTTCAATAGAATATCCCAAAGTATAAAAGTTAATGATTAACATTTACTAGTACCTAGTTGGCTGTACCAAAAAAAAGCTGTACTTTTGCAGCCGTATACAAAATAATTCTATAACTCATGAGTAATCAACGATACATGATGCGTGGAGTAAGCGCATCAAAAGAAGATGTGCACAACGCCATCAAGAACATCGACAAAGGAATCTTCCCGAAAGCATTCTGTAAAATTATTCCCGATATATTGGGAGGTGACCCGGAATATTGCAACATTATGCATGCCGATGGTGCCGGAACCAAATCATCTCTTGCTTATATGTACTGGAAAGAAACGGGTGACTTATCCGTTTGGAAAGGTATTGCACAGGATGCATTGATTATGAATATCGACGACCTGCTTTGTGTAGGTGCCGTAGACAATATCCTTGTTTCATCTACCATTGGACGTAACAAACTGTTGATTCCCGGAGAAGTAATCTCCGCCATCATCAACGGAACAGACGAATTGCTGGCCGAACTCCGTGAAATGGGTGTAGGCGTATATGCAACCGGTGGTGAAACTGCAGATGTCGGCGATTTGGTACGTACCATCATCGTTGACTCTACCGTAACTTGCCGTATGAAACGTTCAGACGTTATCGACAATGCCAATATTCGCCCGGGTGACGTGATCGTTGGGTTGGCTTCTTACGGACAAGCTACTTACGAAAAAGAATATAATGGCGGTATGGGTAGCAACGGTTTGACGAGTGCCCGTCACGACGTATTCGGCAAATATCTTGCTGAAAAATATCCGGAAAGCTATGATGCTGCAGTTCCTGAAGAGTTAGTTTATTCCGGTAAGTTAAAACTAACAGACAGCGTGGAAGATTCTCCAATTGATGCAGGTAAGTTAGTACTCTCTCCTACCCGTACATACGCACCGGTAGTCAAAAAATTGCTTGATGCATTGCGTCCGGAAATCCACGGAATGGTACACTGCTCCGGTGGTGCACAAACTAAAGTTCTGCATTTTGTAGAAAACGTTCGTGTAGTAAAAGATAATCTTTTCCCTGTTCCTCTTTTATTCAAAACGATCCAAGAACAAAGCGGTACGGACTGGGCAGAAATGTACAAGGTATTCAATATGGGACATCGCCTCGAAGTCTACCTGTCACCGGAACATGCAGAAGAAGTAATAGCTATTTCCGAGTCATTCGGTATTCCGGCACAGATTGTAGGACGTGTTGAAGCATGCGAGCAAACAGAATTAATCATTAAGAGCGAATTCGGAGAATTTAGATATTAAAGAATGGCAGACAATAGTACCATACTAGAAAAATTAGACGGACTCGTAGCCCGTTTTGAAGAAATATCTACCCTTATCACAGACCCGGCAGTGATTGCCGACCAGAAACGTTATGTCAAGTTGACTAAAGAATATAAGGAATTAGACGACTTGATGAAAGCAAGGAAAGAATATATCCAATTACTGGGTAATATTGAAGAAGCTAAAAATATCCTTGCCAATGAATCGGACGCTGAAATGCGCGAAATGGCGAAAGAAGAAATGGACAATAGTCAAGAGCGCCTTCCGGTATTGGAAGAAGAAATCAAACTGATGCTTGTCCCTGCCGATCCGCAAGACAGCAAGAACGCTATTCTCGAAATCCGCGGAGGTGCAGGAGGCGACGAAGCAGCTATCTTTGCCGGCGACCTCTTCCGTATGTATGCCAAATTCTGTGAAACCAAAGGTTGGAAAATGGAAGTCTCCAATGCGAACGAAGGGACAGCCGGTGGATTCAAAGAAATTGTTTGTAGTGTGACAGGCGATAATGTATACGGAATTTTAAAATACGAATCGGGAGTACACCGCGTACAGCGTGTTCCTGCGACGGAAACGCAAGGACGTGTTCACACTTCAGCCGCATCCGTGGCCGTGCTTCCCGAAGCTGAAGAATTCGATGTAGTCATCAACGAAGGAGAAATCAAATGGGACACTTTCCGAAGCGGCGGTGCCGGCGGACAGAATGTAAACAAGGTAGAATCCGGAGTACGTCTGCGCTATATCTGGAAGAACCCGAACACCGGTATTGCCGAAGAAATTCTTATCGAATGTACCGAGACACGCGACCAGCCGAAAAACAAAGAGCGCGCCTTGGCCCGTCTCCGTACTTTTATCTACGACAAAGAACATCAGAAATATATCGATGACATTGCCTCCAAACGTAAGACAATGGTATCTACCGGAGACCGTTCAGCCAAAATACGAACTTACAACTATCCCCAGGGACGTATCACCGACCACCGCATCAACTATACAATCTATAATCTGGCAGCCTTCATGGACGGGGATATCCAGGATTGTATCGACCATCTGATCGTAGCGGAAAATGCAGAACGCCTGAAAGAAAGCGAACTTTAGAGAAGTGGAGAGTTGAGAATTGAGAGTTGAGAACGGTTTCTTAAAATAGTAAATAGTAAATTGCAAATTGCAAAATAGTAAATAACAAGATGGATAAGCAACAATTATTTGAAAACATAAAGCGCAAAAAATCATTCCTTTGTGTAGGACTTGATACTGACATCAAGAAAATCCCGGAACATCTGTTGAAAGAAGAAGATCCGATCTTTGCATTCAACAAAGCAATCATTGACGCGACAGCTGATTTGTGTATCGCCTACAAACCCAATCTGGCTTTCTATGAAAGCATGGGTGTAAAAGGATGGATCGCATTTGAAAAGACAGTAAAATATATCAAAGATAACTATCCGGATCAATTCATCATCGCTGACGCAAAGCGTGGTGACATCGGAAATACTTCTGCAATGTATGCCCGCACATTCTTTGAAGAATTGGATATCGACTCTGTAACAGTAGCCCCCTACATGGGTGAAGACAGCGTTACTCCGTTCCTTACCTACGAAGGCAAATGGGTGATCCTGTTGGCATTGACTTCCAACAAAGGATCTCATGACTTCCAATTGACAGAAGACGTAAACGGCGAACGTCTGTTCGAGAAAGTATTACGCAAATCACAGGAATGGGCTGGCGATGACCGCATGATGTATGTGGTAGGTGCTACTCAAGGACGTGCTTTTGAGGACATCCGCAAGATTGTCCCGAACCATTTCCTTCTCGTACCAGGCGTGGGAGCACAAGGCGGTTCACTCGAAGAAGTTTGCAAATATGGTATGAACAGTACATGCGGATTGATTGTTAACTCGTCGCGTGGTATTATCTACGTAGATAAAACAGAGAAATTTGCAGAAGCTGCCCGCACCGCCGCACAAGAAGTGCAGGCTCAAATGGCTGAACAACTCAAAGCAATTCTCTGAAAAGGGAAAAAGGATCTCTAAAGAAAACGAATGCTTTACGAAAGAAAGATAATTAACGACCCCGTATTCGGGTTCATCAATATTCCAAAGGGGTTACTGTACGATATAGTACGGCATCCCCTTTTGCAGCGTCTTACCCGCATCAAGCAAGTAGGATTGTCATCTGTTGTGTACCCCGGTGCACAACACACCCGCTTCCAACACTCCTTAGGTGCTTTTCACCTGATGAGTGAAGCTATCACCCAACTGGCCTCCAAAGGCAATTTTATTTTTGATAGTGAAGCGGAAGCCGTGCAGGCTGCCATCCTGTTGCATGATATAGGACACGGCCCTTTCTCGCATGTACTGGAAGACACAATTGTAAAAGGAGTCTCGCACGAAGAGATTTCTCTTATGTTGATGGAACGGATGAATAAAGAGATGAACGGCCAGCTGAGTCTTGCCATTCAAATCTTCAAGGACGAATACCCGAAACGCTTTCTGCATCAACTCGTAAGCGGTCAGTTGGATATGGACCGGCTTGATTATCTTCGCCGCGACAGCTTTTATACAGGCGTAACGGAAGGTAACATCGGCTCTGCCCGAATCATCAAAATGCTTGATGTAGCGGATGACCGTTTGGTTGTCGAATCCAAAGGGATCTATTCTATCGAGAATTTCCTCACGGCACGTCGCCTGATGTACTGGCAAGTATACCTGCATAAGACGTCCGTGGCATACGAAAAGATGCTGATTAGTACTCTATTGCGTGCCAAAGAACTGGCTTCACAAGGAGTGGAACTATTTGCATCACCCGCATTACGTTTTTTCCTTTACAATGATATCAATCCTACGGAATTCTATAACAACCCCGACTGTCTGGAGAATTTTATCCAGCTGGACGACAACGATATATGGACAGCCTTGAAAGTGTGGAGCACCCACACCGATAAAGTACTTTCTACTTTAAGCACGGGAATGATAAACCGAAATATCTTTAAAGTGGAAATTTCGTCGGAACCTATTAGTGAGGACAGAAAAAAAGAATTAACTTTGCACATCAGCCAGCAACTAGGCATAACCCTTTCCGAAGCGAACTATTTTGTCTCTACCCCCAGCATCGAAAAGAATATGTATGACCCGGCAGATGACAGTATTGATATTATCTACAAAGACGGCACTATCAAAAATATTGCCGAAGCATCGGACATGCTGAACATCTCATTATTGTCCAAAAAGGTAAAGAAATACTATCTCTGCTATCAGAGATTACACAGATAAGTATAAAATATTCATGCAATAACACGGAAATCTGAAAAAAAAATCCGTTATTTGTGAACTAATTAAATTTTAAATAAAAGACATGGAGTTCTCGGCTAAGCAAATTGCAGCATTTATCCAAGGGGAAATCATTGGAGACGAAAACGCTACGGTACACACATTCGCTAAAATTGAAGAGGGAATGCCCGGAGCAATTTCTTTCCTGTCAAATCCCAAATATACACCTTACATCTACGAAACACAATCAAGCATTGTCTTGGTTAATAAGGACTTCACTCCCGAACACGAAATTAAAGCTACTCTTATCAAAGTAGACAATGCATACGAAAGTCTAGCTAAATTGCTCAATCTTTATGAGATGAGCAAGCCTAAGAAACAAGGGATAGATTCATTAGCTTTCGTTGCACCCAGCGCCAAAATTGGTGAGAATGTATACATCGATGCTTTTGCCTATATCGGTGAAAATACCGTGATTGGAGATAATACTCAAATTTACCCCCACACTTTCGTTGGAGACGGCGTGAAGATAGGCAACAGTTGCCTGCTTTACTCCAATGTAAATGTTTATCATGACTGCCGCATAGGTAATGAATGTATCCTTCATTCGGGTGCAGTGATCGGAGCTGACGGATTTGGTTTTGCTCCCACTCCGAACGGATATGACAAGATTCCGCAAATCGGAATTGTTATTCTGGAAGATAAAGTAGATATAGGTGCTAATACGTGTGTAGACCGTGCTACAATGGGAGCTACGGTAGTACACAGCGGTGTCAAGTTAGACAATCTGATACAAATAGCACACAATGATGAAATAGGTTCGCATACCGTTATGGCTGCGCAAGCCGGAATTGCCGGTTCTACCAAAGTGGGTGAATGGTGTATGATCGGTGGTCAGGTAGGTATTGCAGGACATGCTAAAATAGGAGATAAAGTTGGATTAGGCGCACAATCAGGTGTGCCGGGAGACATCAAGTCCGGTAGCCAGCTTATCGGAACTCCTCCTATGGAACTGAAGCAATATTTCAAATCATCCATTGCACAAAGAAGCCTGCCGGATATGCAGAAAGAACTGCGTAACTTGCGCAAAGAAGTAGAAGAATTAAAACAACTATTAAATAAGTAAATAAGTAACCAATGCTGAAACAAAAAACGCTGAAAGATAGCTTTTCACTGAGCGGGAAAGGTCTTCACACTGGACTTGATCTCACTGTAACATTCAATCCAGCTCCGGACAATCACGGATATAAAATCCAACGCATTGACGTAGAAGGACAACCAACTATTGACGCAGTAGCCGACAATGTAACAGAAACCACCCGTGGTACTGTATTGTCGAAAAATGGAGTCAAAGTAAGCACCATTGAACATGGTATGGCAGCCCTTTACGCATTGGGCATTGATAACTGCCTGATCCAAGTTAACGGACCGGAATTTCCTATTTTAGATGGTAGTGCACAATATTACGTACAAGAAATAGAACGTGTAGGAACAGTAGAACAAAATGCCGTCAAAGACTTTTATATTATCAAGTCTAAAATTGAGTTCCGGGATGAAACGACTGGTTCTTCTATCATTGTACTACCTGACGAGAATTTCAGTCTGAATGTACTGGTTTCTTACGATTCGACTATTATCCCGAATCAGTTTGCTACCCTTGAAGATATGCATAATTTCAAAGACGAAGTGGCTGCCAGCCGTACTTTCGTCTTTGTTCGTGAAATAGAGCCGTTGCTCTCCGCCGGATTGATTAAAGGTGGCGACCTGGACAATGCGATCGTAATCTACGAACGCAAGATGTCACAGGAAAGCTTCGATAAGTTGGCAGATGTGATGGGAGTACCTCACATGGATGCCGATCAGTTAGGCTATATCAATCACAAACCGTTAGTTTGGCCCAATGAATGTGCCCGTCACAAACTGCTTGATGTCATCGGTGACCTCGCTCTAATTGGAAAACCGATTAAAGGTCGTATCATCGCTACCCGTCCGGGACACACCATCAACAATAAATTTGCCCGTCAGATGCGGAAAGAAATCCGTCTGCACGAAATACAGGCACCAAGTTACGACTGTAACCGTGAACCAATAATGGATGTAAACCGTATCCGCGAATTGTTACCGCACCGCTATCCTTTCCAACTGGTGGACAAAGTGATTGAAATTGGTGCCAACTACATTGTAGGTATTAAAAATATCACAGCCAACGAACCTTTCTTCCAGGGACATTTTCCACAGGAGCCCGTTATGCCGGGAGTACTTCAAGTGGAAGCAATGGCACAAGTCGGAGGCTTGCTCGTCTTGAATTCCGTAGATGATCCTGAACGTTATTCTACCTATTTCATGAAAATAGATGGAGTGAAATTCCGTCAGAAAGTAGTGCCGGGAGATACAATCATCTTTCGTGTAGAACTGCTGGCACCTATCCGCCGTGGCATTTCTACCATGAAAGGATATGCGTTTGTCGGCGAGAAAGTTGTTTGCGAAGCAGAATTCATGGCACAAATAGTAAAAAATAAGTAATAATTGATATTTAAAAGCATGATAAGTCCTTTAGCGTATATCCATCCCGAAGCTAAGATCGGAGAAAATGTAGAAATTGCGCCTTTTGTATTTATAGATAAGAACGTAGTTATCGGCGACAACAATAAAATTATGGCTAACGCCAATATTTTATACGGTTCACGTATTGGTAACGGAAACACGATTTTTCCGGGTGCCGTTATCGGAGCCATTCCGCAGGACCTCAAGTTTCGCGGTGAAGAATCGACAGCCGAAATCGGAGATAATAATCTGATTCGTGAAAATGTAACAATCAACCGTGGTACGGCAGCTAAAGGGCGCACGATTGTGGGAAATAACAATTTATTGATGGAAGGTGTACACGTAGCACACGACGCATTGGTTGGTAACGGATGTATCATCGGTAACTCTACCAAGATGGCAGGCGAAATCGTCATTGATGATAACGCGATTGTCAGCGCCAATGTATTGATGCATCAATTTTGTCATGTAGGCAGTCATGTAATGATTCAGGGCGGATGCCGTTTCAGTAAAGATATTCCTCCTTACATCATTGCAGGACGCGAACCGATCGCTTTCAGCGGAATCAACATCATCGGCTTGCGCCGTCGTGGCTTCTCCAATGAAGTGATCGAAAGTATTCACAATGCATATCGTATCATCTACCAAAGTGGTTTGAACACGACAGAAGCATTGAAAAAAATAGAAGATGAATTCGAAAAGAGTCCGGAAATTGACTATATAGTCAATTTTATCCGTAATTCAGAACGTGGTATTATTAAATAAACAGTTCAAAATAGTCATATTATGATATACAGATTTACTATCATATCTGATGAAGTTGACGATTTTGTCAGAGAAATACAAATTGATCCGGAAGCAACTTTTTATGACTTCCATGAAGCAATACTGAAATCAGTAGGGTACGCAAACGACCAGATGACTTCTTTCTTTATCTGCGATGACGACTGGGAAAAAGGAAAAGAAGTAACCTTAGAAGAAATGGACGACAATCCGGAAATAGATAGCTGGGTAATGAAAGACACTGCTATCAGTGAACTGGTAGAAGACGAAAAACAGAAACTGCTATATGTATTCGATTACATAACAGAACGTTGTTTCTTCATCGAACTATCCGAAATTATCACCGGAAAAGATATGAATGGTGCCAAATGTACCAAGAAATCAGGAGATGCTCCCAAACAAACGGTAGACTTTGAAGAAATGACCGCTACCGGAGGTTCTCTTGATCTGGATGAAAACTTCTATGGAGACCAGGACTTCGACATGGAAGACTTCGATCAGGAAGGATTTGACATAGGTGGTGACACTAGCAGCCCATACGAAGAAGAAAAATTCTAAGTATTAAGCATCAAGTATTAGGTATTAATTGCTATGTAGTGTCAGGCAGTTAATACCTAATATTTTTTTTTAGTCCCGTACGCTTTAATACTTAATACTTCTATACTTAATACTTAAAAATCTATGCCTACTCTCATTGTTCTTATAGGTCCTACAGGTGTGGGGAAAACGGAGTTGAGCCTGCGCTTGGCAGAAACATTTCAGACAAGCATTGTATCTGCCGATTCGAGACAGCTTTATGCCGAATTAAAAATAGGCACGGCAGCTCCTACTCCCGACCAACTCAAACGTGTCCCCCATCAACTGGTCGGCACGCTCCACCTCACAGACTATTACAGCGCTGCCCAATACGAAACAGAAGCACTGGAAATTCTGGAGAAATTATTCACGCAACACGAAGTCGTGATTCTCACTGGTGGCTCAATGATGTATGTAGACGCTATCTGTAAGGGAATTGACGATATTCCTACCGTTGATGCGGAAACCCGTCAACTCATGCTACAAAAGTATGAAGAGGAAGGCCTTGAACAACTCTGCGCAGAACTTCGCTTGTTAGACCCGGAATATTACCGGATTGTAGATCTGAAGAATCCCAAGCGGGTAATTCATGCGTTGGAGATTTGCTATATGACCGGACGCACTTATACTTCTTTTCGCACCCAACAAAAAAAACAGCGTCCTTTCCGTATTCTGAAAATCGGCCTGACTCGTGATCGGGAAGAACTTTATGACCGTATCAACCGTCGGGTAGACCAGATGATGGAGGAAGGATTATTGGAAGAAGTACGTTCCGTACTTCCCTATCGTCACCTCAATTCACTCAATACAGTAGGCTATAAAGAACTGTTCAAATATCTGGACGGAGAATGGGAACTCTCCTTTGCTATAGACAAAATCAAGCAAAACTCCCGCATTTATTCGCGTAAACAGATGACCTGGTTCAAAAGAGATGAAGAAATAAAATGGTTCCACCCGGAACAAGAAACGGAGATACTAGCGTACCTCCGTCAATCTTTATAACATTATATTTTGACAATATTTAGAAACAGAAGACATCTAAAATCTACTGCTATTCTTCAGATGTAGTTACTTTTATTGTTGAAGTCACTGTATCATTAATAGCACGAATAGAAATTTGACGGGCTTGATATTCTTCTTTCACTAATAGATTTACTTCAATCACTCCATTCTTTCCCTTATCACCATAAGCAGCCAATGCAGTCTTATCTTTCAATACAGATATACTCCTAATACGATCAGGAGAAATATTCGCTAAAGGATCATCACCTGTAGCCTCTTTGCCATCAATTATAACCAAAGGTTTACCTCCATCAGCAGAACGAAACGTAGCTCCCCAACTCTTTGCCCCACTATTTAATGCATCCAACCTTGTTTTATTAATGCCTTCGATTTCAATCTTTCTCGGCGCAAACTTTTTTTCCGAATATAGTTTTATATCCATCACTCCATCCTTAGCCTTTTCTCCATAAATCTTAATAGCTTTTTCAGGACCTATGACAGACACACTTTCAATACGTTCAGGATTCAAAGCATTTACTACTTCACGTTCAGACTCTTTCCCATTAATAATAACCAAAGGTTTTCCTTCACCGGAAATTCCTTGTACCGAAATAGCCACCTTCTTTTTCCCGGATGTTAAGACAGAATCTTTTTTTTCTGTACGATAACCTACCACTACTACCTTATTCTTGGTAGTATCAATAGGCTCCTTAACAACATTTTCTTCACTCTTTTTTTCCACAATTTCCGCCAAATCATTAACTTTGACTGCAGAAATCTCTTCCACTTTTTCAGAGATTTCAGGACGGGCAAAAGCAGTTACTGCAATAGCTGCCAACGGAAGTACATACAGGTACTTCAACCGTGCCCACGGATTCGATTTTTCTTTTAACATCATAGTGATACGTTTTTTAAGTTTACTGTGATTAAAGCTGTTGGCCATAGAGTAGAGCCTTGTGCCAACGGCTTTTTTTATTAATAATAGTTGATATTCTTTCGCGTTTACACCCTCATTAATGACGGTCTCGTCCGCTTCATATTCGTGAACGTTCTGCAACTCCTGTTTCAACAACCATGCACCAGGATTGAACCATTGGAAAAAGATGCAAATATCCGCCACCAATAAATCTACTGAATGACGATGGTGGATATGAGCCATTTCATGAATAAGGATTTCCCTCCCGTTTTCCTCCAGGTCTTTCCGGCTGATGACAATATACTTCATCCAACTGAACGGAGCTATCTCCTGATTGTGCACCACAAGTGTAACTCCTTTCTCCAACTTCTCATGTTTGCCGGAATGTATCAACCGGAAGAGACAAATCAAAGAATAGATATTGCGACAGGCAAGAAACAGAATACCCGCCAGATAGACCAACAGAACAATCTGTACCCAAGATATGGCCGGCGTCTCCTGCACTGCACCGACATTGGCAGGAGTAGCCTCCAACTCTGCCATCAATAGCAATTGTTCAATGGAAAGCACAGCCTGCTGCACTTCAACCTGATGCCGGGTAGTTACTTCGATACAAGGAATGAGTAATGAAAAGAACAACACTCCCAATAAAGCCATACGATTGAAACGATGAAAGGTTTCCTTGCTAAGTAATAACCGGAAAAACAGGTAAAACAGAACAAGACAAACAGATGATTTTAATATATAAATGAAGAAAACTCCCATAGCATAGATTTTCGTTTAATAGATTAGTGTTTTTTGTCAGCCTGTTCCACTTCCTCGATGAGCTGTTTCAATTCATCCAAGGAAATATCTTCCTCCTTAACCAAAGAAGAAACGGCATTCAGGTAAGAATTATTAAAATACTTACTAATCACATTCCGCAGCGTTCCTTTACGAAAATCTTCTTCACTGACTACGGGATAATATTGATAGGTATTTCCGAAAGTATAATGAGCTAGAAAACCTTTTTCTTCCAACCCACGCACAATCGTAGATAGTGTATTGAAATGTGGCTTGGGATCTTCATAGAAAGCCAACATTTCCTTCACGAACAAGGGACCTTTTTCCCAGAAAAAGCCCATGATTTCTTCTTCTTTTGCTGTTAATCCTTTCATATCTGCAACTTTGTTTGCTGCAAATAACGAAAAGTTTTAGTTCATAAACTAATTTATCTAGTTAAAGTAAACTAAAAACTATAGTTAAGACGAAGAATCTACTATTAAACACCTGTGAAACAGATTTATTACATCTCTTTTAGCTCCACAGTTTATTGACAATAAAGTTGCCGATAAAGAATAAGTCGCCCATAAAAATAATGCTAAATACCAGAAAAGTGAAACAAGTACTCCACCGGGCTCCTCCCTCCTCTTCGCCACGTTTGATACGAAGCAGGGAACTATGTAAACAATCACCTGCTATGAATAGTACAAACAAACTCGGTATCAAGTCACCCCATGACACCAACCACAGATTATCACCCTTCCCCATCAGGAACGTCAATGCCACGGCCAATAAGAAGACAGAAGCATATTGCAAGTCTTTTCTTTTTGAATTCATAGTGGTAATGTTTAAAGTCCTTTTCACAAAGATATTGAATCTCACCCAATAATCCTTATCAAATCTATATAAAAATCGGTCAGGCTTTGTTGAATCTAAGTTTATTGTTACTTTTGCAAGTACGAATTAAAACCAAAACCGATTATAAACGCAGATGAAAAAGATCAGCATCACTTTATTACTCTGCCTTCTCTGTCTGACCGGAATGGCACAAGGACAAAAGGCACTCGATTTAAAAGATATTACCTCCGGACGTTTCCGCCCGGAAAATATTCAGGGAGTAATCCCTATGCCTGATGGCGAACACTACACACAGATGAACGCTGACGGCACGCAAATCATTAAATACTCTTTCAAGACAGGCGAGAAAGTAGAAGTGATTTTCGATGTAAATACCACACGCGAATGTGACTTCAAGAACTTCGACAGTTACCAATTCTCGCCCGACGGTCAGAAATTGCTGATTGCTACTAAAACAACACCTATTTACAGGCATTCATACACAGCTGTACATTACATTTACCCTTTGAAACGAAATGATAAGGGCGTTACGACAAACAACATTATTGAACGGCTGTCTGACGGTGGACCTCAACAGGTCCCCGTCTTTTCTCCGGACGGTACCATGATTGCATTTGTACGCAACAATAACATATTTCTTGTTAAGTTGCTTTACGGCAACAGCGAAAGCCAGGTCACAGAAGATGGCAAACAGAATTCGGTAATCAACGGTATTCCTGACTGGGTGTATGAAGAAGAGTTCGGCTTCGACCGTGCTTTGGAATTCAGCGCCGACAATACGCTGATTGCTTTTATCCGTTTCGACGAGTCGGAAGTTCCCTCCTACTCTTTCCCGGTATTTGCCGGACAAGCACCCCGCATTGATGCTTTAAAAGATTATCCGGGCGAATATACATACAAGTATCCGAAAGCCGGATATCCGAATTCGAAAGTAGAGGTACGCACGTATGACATCAAATCACATGTCACCCGTACAATGAAACTCCCATTGGATGCAGACGGATACATTCCGCGTATCCGTTTCACAAAGGATGCCAATAAACTGGCTATCATGACATTGAACCGCCATCAAGACCGTTTTGATCTTTACTTTGCCGATCCTCGTTCCACACTTTGCAAACTTATACTTCGTGATGAGTCTCCTTATTACATAAAGGAGAATATTTTCGATAATATCCAGTTCTATCCGGAATATTTCAGCCTGCTTAGCGAACGTGACGGTTACAGTCACCTCTATTGGTATAGCATGGGAGGTAATCTGATTAAAAAAGTTACTAACGGTAAGTTTGAGGTGAAAGATTTTCTGGGATATGATGAAGAAGACGGTTCTTTCTATTACACCAGCAATGAAGAAAGCCCTCTGCGCAAAGCTGTCTATAAAATAGACAAGAAAGGCAAGAAGCTCAAACTATCCCAACAGGTAGGAACCAATACACCGCTCTTCAGCAAATCAATGAAGTATTACATGAACAAGTTCTCCAACTTGAATACTCCGATGCTGGTTACACTGAATGATAATTCGGGCAAAACACTCAAAACGCTTATTACCAATGACGGTTTGAAACAAACATTGTCCGGATATGCTGTGCCACAAAAAGAATTCTTCACTTTCCAAACCACAGATGGCGTGAAGTTGAACGGCTGGATGATGAAACCGGTTAATTTTTCCGCATCTAAAAAATATCCGGTACTGATGTATCAATATAGCGGTCCGGGCTCTCAACAGGTATTGGATACCTGGGGAATCAGTTGGGAGACATACATGGCAAGCCTTGGTTATATCGTGGTATGCGTGGACGGTCGCGGCACAGGAGGTCGTGGAGAAGCTTTCGAGAAATGCACTTATCTGAAAATCGGAGTCAAAGAAGCCAAAGATCAGGTAGAGACTGCCTTGTATCTCGGCAAACAGCCATACGTGGATAAAGATCGCATCGGTATCTGGGGCTGGAGCTACGGCGGATACATGACTCTTATGAGCATGAGCGAAGGAACTCCCGTATTCAAAGCAGGAGTAGCAGTAGCTGCACCCACCGACTGGCGTTTCTATGATACGATTTACACCGAACGCTTCATGCGTACTCCGAAAGAGAACGCGGAAGGATATAAGGAATCATCAGCCTTCACCCGTGCTGACAAACTGCATGGAAACTTGTTGTTGGTGCATGGCATGGCAGATGACAATGTGCACTTCCAAAACTGTGCAGAATATGCCGAACAATTGGTTCAACTTGGAAAACAATTTGATATGCAAGTGTACACGAACCGCAATCATGGAATATACGGTGGCAATACCCGCCAACACCTATACACACGGTTGACCAACTTTTTCTTGAATAACTTATAATGACGGACAGAGTACGTAAGCCCGAATGGCTGAAAATTAATATCGGTGCCAACGAACGATACACCGAAACCAAACGGATTGTCGACTCCCACTGCTTGCATACTATATGCAGCAGTGGGCGTTGCCCTAATATGGGGGAATGCTGGGGAAAAGGAACTGCCACCTTTATGATCGGTGGTGACATCTGTACGCGCAGTTGCAAATTCTGCAACACACAAACCGGCCGCCCGCACCCGCTAGACATAAACGAACCTACCCATGTAGCAGAATCCATCGCACTGATGAAACTGGATCATGCTGTCATCACATCCGTAGACCGGGATGATCTGCCGGATTTGGGAGCAGCACATTGGGCACGTACCATTCAAGAAATAAAACGGCTGAATCCACAAACAACAATCGAAGTGCTCATCCCTGATTTTCAAGGCAGGATGGAGTTGTTAGATTTGGTAATCGAAGCCCGCCCCGACATTATTTCACACAATATGGAAACCGTACGCCGCATTAGTCCGCTAGTGCGCAGCGCGGCAAATTATGATACAAGTTTGCAAGTTATCAGACACATTTCCAGAAAGGGAGTTAAATCTAAAAGCGGCATTATGGTCGGACTGGGTGAGACCCCGGAGGAAGTTGAAACATTGATGGATGATCTGTTAGCAACCGGTTGCCAGATTCTTACCATAGGCCAATACCTTCAACCGACTCACCGGCATTATCCCGTTGCGGCATATATCACTCCGCAGCAATTTGCAGAATATAAAACTGTAGGTTTAGAGAAAGGATTCAACATCGTAGAAAGCGCTCCCCTTGTTCGTTCCTCCTACCATGCAGAGAAACATATTCGTTAGTAAACAAAACACATACCCTATTTGTTTTATAGATAGAACCGACAAATAAACATAAATATAGAGATGGCTCATAAAGGAATACTTTCTTCCGCATTTAACATGTCGCTGGGTTTTATCCCCGTTATTATTTCCATTTTATTGTGTGAACTTATAACGCAAGACACGGCTATTTACATCGGTACAGGCATAGGTATTATAGGTATATACCTTTCTTATCGACGTAAAGGATTGTTAATTCCTAATTTTATCCTCTATATAGCGACCGGAGTGTTAGCACTATTATCCGTAGCAGCTCTCATTCCTGGTGATTATGTTCCCCCCGGTGCGCTTCCACTTACGCTGGAAGTCAGTATTCTCATTCCGATGCTAAGTCTTTATATGCATAAGAAAAGGTTTATCAACCACTTCTTAAAACAGATAGGTTCTTGCAACAAACGTTTATATGCGCAGGGAGCAGAGGCAGCCGTTGTCTCTGCCCGCATTGCCTTGATTTTCGGAATACTGCATTTTATTATAATCAGCATCACCGTCATTTTCCAAAACCCACTAAGTAAGACAAGTCTGTTTGTACTCTATAAAGTGTTACCTCCTACTGTCTTTCTGATGAGTATCCTGTTCAATCAGATCGCCATCCGTTTCTTCAATCATTTAATGTCACACACGGAATATGTTCCTATTGTGAATACCAAAGGAGACGTGATCGGGAAAACACCTGCAATAGAAGCTGTTAATTACAAAAATGCATACATCAATCCGGTGATAAGAATTGCCATATCCACTCACGGAATGTTATTCCTTTGCGACAGGCCATCAACAGCCATTCTGGATAGAGGGAAAGTAGATATTCCCATGGAATGTTATCTTCGCTACGGAGAATCTCTGGAAGTAGGCGCCACTCGCTTAATCAACAATGCTTTTCCTCATGAAAAAGGTATCAAACCTGAATTCAATATCGTTTATCACTTCGAGAATGAAGTGACCAACCGTCTTATCTATCTATTCATTGTCGATATCAAAGACGATTCCATCCTTTGTACTCCCCGCTTTAAAAACAGTAAGCTGTGGAGTTTCAAACAGATAGAGGAGAACTTAGGAAAAGGCTTCTTCAGCAGTTGCTTCGAAGATGAATATGAACACCTGAAAGGCGTTATTTATATAAGAGAAAAATACAGGGAATCTTAGATAAATCGGGCACGTGTCCTTTCCAGTCCTTCACTGTACGCGTCTGTATATATTCTCCTTCACAAGTAATATTGGCAGCGATACAGAGCTTTGTTTGAGGACGGCAATTCAACAAAATATCTTCTACCATCTTATGATTTCGGTAAGGCGTCTCAATGAAAAGTTGCGTTTGATTTTCAGCATACACACGCTGCTCCAGTGCTTTTAGTTTCTTGGCACGTTCTCCCGGTTCAATCGGCAGATAACCGTGAAACGCAAAACTCTGCCCGTTAAAGCCGGAAGCCATCACGGAAAGGATAATGGAAGAAGGTCCGACCAAAGGAACCACTTTCAGCTTTTTACGTTGTGCGATAGCAACCACATCCGCTCCCGGGTCAGCTACTGCCGGACAACCTGCTTCGGAGATAACCCCCATTGAAGCTCCACCCACCAAAGGTTGCAGATAACCGGAAATATCATCAGGAGAAGTATGCTTGTTCAACGGGTAAAATGTCAATGCATCAATATCAATCTCCCGGTCCACCTTTTTCAGGAAACGCCGGGCAGAACGAACATCTTCGACTATAAAATACCGGATACCAGAAATGATCTCCTTATTATAAGAAGGCAATACCTTTTCAATAGACGTATCACCTAACGTCACAGGCAACAAATAGAGGGCAGTTTCCACTTTTAAAATTGAGAATTAAGACTATACTTTAATATTAAAAATCAAATAAGGTTTTGAGCGAAGCTAATTAAAAATTGAAAAATGCAACAGTTTAGGAAGCCAGATAGTTGGATTCACTTAACATCACATGATAATCAGTAAATTCCAGGAGATCTTTCAGTTTCATGTCCTTATGCTTTTTCATATAAGAGGCGATGATTCTTGCACCCATCCATGTTCCGATCAATGCCGGAGCTTGAGCACCCAACATATCGACAGCAGGAGCAGGCTTCATATAATAGCGGATCACCATCGGGTCTCGTGCATGCAGATGATCGTTGGTACAGATATAATTCCATATCTCCTTTTCATTCTCCTTACACCAGTCGTTTTCCTCCTTGGAATATCCCATCGCTTCGCCGATATCACTATATCCTAATAAGTTCTGCACGACGTAGTTGATTTTTCCGGAGTGCATCATCAAGTCAATCAAACAAGTACCCTCATGATAGTTCATTCCGTAACGGCTCAAAAGATAAAAAGCAAAACAATCCGGCACAATCCGTTCCGGACGCATCGAGCGACATTGATAATCGTAATAGAAACGCTTATAAAGAGGATAATCTTCCCCCATATATTTATCAAGACTGATTCCCAATAAAGAATCCACTAAAATAATAGATTCGTTGAAAGCGGATACTTGCGAATAGATAAACGGCACTTTCGTATCAGGCACTTCCTTTTTCAGTTTCCGAAATCCTTTGCTAAGTCCTTTTTCCACTTCATCCAGATTAGGATATTTTGCTTCTACATCGCTAAGCAAACGAACCAAAGTCGTATCCGAATAGAATTTTTGCAGACGTTGCGAGATGGTATCATCTTTCACTGTACCGATAGACAATACATCCTCAATCAGGATTTTCGTCGGCATACGGTAGTCCATCGTCAACTTCTGCATAGCAGAAAAACTGTTGGAGCGAACATATTCGCTCAACAGCTTATCATATCTCAGAACAGAAATCTCTTCTTCCTTCTGCTCCGTACCCTTTCCTGTGCTTATCCCGCAGGAGGCGAAAAGCATACTCATTAAAATAATAAGAAGAGAGATCCGTAGTTTCATATTTTTTTATCCGTAAATGATGTTACCATTTTCGTCCATATACTCATCGAGTCCTTTCTCGTAAGTAGCCATGGCACGAAGACTCATACCTACACTGGAGAATCCACCGTCATGGAATAAGTTCTGCATAGTTACCTTACGGGTAAGATCGGAGAACATCACGATGCAATAATCGGCACATTCGTCAGCCGTAGCATTTCCGAGAGGAGACATACGGTTGGAGAAATCAAACAGTTTATCCATACCCTTCACGCCCGAACCGGCAGTAGTAAATGTAGGAGACTGCGAGATAGTATTCACACGTACGCTATGTTCGCGTCCGTAGATGTAACCAAAGCTACGTGCAATAGATTCCAGCAATGCCTTTGCATCTGCCATATCATTGTAGCCGTAGAAAGTACGCTGCGCGGCCACGTAGCTCAAAGCAACGATAGAACCGTAATCAGCAATAGCGTTCAATTTCTTGGCCGACTGAATCATTTTATGGAATGAAACAGCTGAAATATCCAATGTCTTATCCAACATTCCATAGTCAAGGTCATCGTAAGTACGTTTTTTGCGCACGTTGGGAGACATACCGATAGAGTGGAGTACAAAATCAATTTGTCCACCCAGTATATCCATGGAGGTCTTGAATACATTTTGCAAATCTTCTACACTGGTGGCATCTGCCGGAATAACCTGGCAATTTAATTTCTGGGCCAAAGCGTCGACTTCTCCCATACGGATAGCCATCGGAGTATTTGATAATGTAATAGTTGCACCTTCTTCTACGGCACGCTCTGCTACTTTCCAGGCAATAGACTGATCGTTCAAAGCACCGAAGATAATACCTCTTTTTCCTTTCAACAAGTTATAACTCATATCTTTTAATAGTTAAATTTTGTGCAAAGATAGGAACTTTCTGCATAAAAACACGAGAAGTGTGCAAATAATAGACAGAAATGACAAAAAATACACGTATTCTATCAATTAGTCCACATCCTCTTGGGGTTTGCCACCTATCTTTGCAATCGATAATTAAGAGGTTTTTTCATAATATTTATTTAAGGTTAGAATTAGGTTAACATGAATTTGTCTTATTCCTCTCCTGCAGGCTGCCTGCGACAGATCGCCTGCGGAAGGACATAAGAATTATGAAATCGCCCTCATTAATCATCACCCAATTACCAAGAAAAACAATAGATGTATAACCCTATAGAAATAAGTTACTAAATGAACACATTGACAAAAAGACTCTTCTGGATGGCCCTATGCTGTTTACCGTTTATCTCATCAGGATGTAAACAAAGCGAGACTACCGTAAAAGAAAGCTCCATCAGTGACGCTCTTTACCAGAATTTACCTTTTGAAATGCCGAAAGTACAGCAACCGGTTTTCCCTGCTTACGAAGTAAACATTGAGAAATTCGGAGCCAAAGGAGACGGTCTGTTCCTGAATACCAAAGCTATCAACGATGCTATTAAAGACGTGAATCAACGCGGAGGGGGTAAAGTGATTATCCCGGAAGG
The DNA here is from genome assembly GCF_018289135.1 of Bacteroides xylanisolvens. NCBI lineage: Bacteria > Pseudomonadati > Bacteroidota > Bacteroidia > Bacteroidales > Bacteroidaceae > Bacteroides > Bacteroides xylanisolvens. Next base: position 6,259,633 of record NZ_CP072216.1, on the reverse strand, counting down.
TGTCTGGTTGACTGGTCCGATCGAGCTGTTGAGCAATGTAAATCTATATACGGAACAAAATGCGCTGGTACTTTTTACCGGTGATTTTGAAGCATATCCTATCATTGCCACTTCTTTCGAAGGACTCGAGACTCGTCGTTGCCAATCACCGATTTCAGTACGCAATGCAGAAAATATAGCTATCACCGGACATGGTACATTTGACGGAAACGGTGACTGCTGGCGTCCGGTAAAAAAAGGAAAGCTGACTGCTTCACAATGGAAAAAGCTGGTAAACTCGGGAGGTGTTCTCGACGAGAAACAAGAGATATGGTATCCCACTGCCGGCTCACTGAGAGGTGCAATGGCTTGCAAAGACTTCAATGTCCCCGAAGGTATCAACACAGATGAAGAATGGGCTGAAATCCGTCCATGGTTACGTCCGGTGTTGTTAAGCATCGTCAAAAGCAAGAAGGTGCTGTTGGAAGGAGTTACTTTCAAAAACTCACCAAGCTGGTGTCTGCACCCATTGTCTTGCGAAGATTTCACAGTAAATAATATCATGGTCATCAACCCCTGGTATTCTCAAAACGGTGATGCTATCGACTTGGAATCTTGTAAAAACGCTCTAATTATCAATAGTGTGTTTGATGCGGGAGATGATGCCATCTGTATCAAATCCGGTAAAGACGAAGATGGACGCCGTCGTGGAGAACCTTGCCAGAACGTTATCGTGAAAAACAATACAGTATTGCACGGACATGGCGGATTCGTGGTAGGTAGTGAAATGTCCGGCGGTGTGAAGAATATCTATGTAGAGGACTGCACATTTATGGGTACAGATGTAGGTTTACGTTTCAAGAGTACCCGCGGACGTGGCGGTGTGGTAGAAAACATCTACATTAACAATATCAATATGATTAATATTCCGAATGAACCCTTATTGTTCGACTTGTTCTACGGTGGAAAAGGTGCCGGTGAAGAATCGGAAGAAGATCTGTTGAGCCGTATGAAAACTGCCATTCCTCCGGTGACAGAAGAAACACCAGCTTTCCGCAATATTCATATTTCCAATATTGTTTGCAGAGGTTCGGGACGTGCCATGTTCTTCAACGGACTGCCGGAAATGCCCATCAGCAATATTACCGTTAAAAACGTTGTGATGACGGAAGCTGCGGATGGAGTTGTTATCAGTCAGGTAGACGGAGTTACTTTGGAAAATATTTATGTAGAATCTTCTAAAGGTAACAATATATTAAACGTTAAGAATGCCAAGAATCTGACTATAGACGGAAAGGTATATGAGGAATTAGGTGCAAAAGAGGAGATTTTAAGTCTCAAATAAAAAACTCATTGCCATTCTGTGATGCAAAATAGAAACCACAATATCATTATATAGAGTAAAAAGCTCAAATAGCAGACTATAATCTCCTCAAAAGAGACACAGTCTGCTATTTTTTCTGCTATTTTTGCAAGGAGAAATACGACGTATAATTTCAGCCTTAGAAACATGAAGAAGAATCTTTTTATTATTACTTTCTTTTTAGGAGCTTTCAGCCTGTCTGCCCAAACGCAGAAACAGGAGAAAACCATCACAGTTGAAGTACAAAACAACTGGAATCAGCCCAAAGCGGATGCTCCGGTTGTTATCAATCTACATGAGTTGCACGCTGGTTTCAAAGTAAAATCAGCCGTTGTCATGGAAGGAAGGAAGGAAATTCCTTCGCAGTTGGACGATTTGAACCGGGACCGCAAGATGGACGAACTGGTCTTTGTTGCCGATCTTCCTGCCCATGGTAGAAAAACATTTCAGGTTACACTTTCTTCGGAAAAGAGTACAAAGACTTATCCTGAACGAGTTTATGCCGATATGTTTATTGTAGACAACAAGAAAGGTAAACATCAACGGGTACAGGCTATCACCGTTCCCGGCACTAGCAATATATACAGCATGGTACGTCCTCACGGTCCGGTTTTGGAATCGGAACTGGTAGGATACCGTCTTTATTTCAATGAAAAACAGACACCGGATATTTACGGCAAGTTCAACAAAGGACTGGAAATCAAAGAATCGCAGTTCTATCCGACGGATGAGCAGTTAGCTAAAGGATTCGGAGATGACGTACTTCGCGTGTTCGACAGTTGCGGACCGGGTGCATTGAAAGGTTGGGACGGACAAAAGGCAACCCATATTACTCCAGTGGACACTCGTACAGAACGTATCGTCTCTTATGGACCGGTACGTGTAATTGCAGAAATAGAAGTAACCGGATGGAAATATCAGGACCAGGAACTGAATATGATGACACGCTACACGCTTTATGCCGGACATCGCGATCTTCATATCGAAGCATTCTTTGACGAACCGCTCGATAAAGAAATTTTCTGCACAGGTGTGCAAGACATCGTAGGTACTTCCAAATCTTTCTCCGATCATAAAGGACTCGTAGGAAGTTGGGGAACGGACTGGCCGGTAAACGATACCGTAAAATATGCTAAAGAAACTGTAGGGCTGGGCACTTGTATTCCCCAACGTTATGTAAAATCGGAAGAAAAGGATAAAGCCAACTTCCTTTATACAATTACCGCCCCGGGAAATAAATATTTCCAGTATCACACGACTTTCACCTCGATGAAAGAGACATTCGGATATAAAACGCCGGAAGCATGGTTTGCTCATCTCCGCGAATGGAAAGAAGAGCTGGCTCATCCGGTGACAGTGAGAATAAAAGATAACCGCCCCAATAAATAGGGTAGAAACAAATACAACTAAACAAAAATTACGAGGTATCTACCAATTTTTCTATGACTCTGCACAAATATTCCTCCTTGTGCAGAGTCTTTTTATTTACCTTTGCCATCAGATAAAACCAACGAATCATATCTATAAATAATCTATCTATAACATGAAACGATTGACACAGACTTTAGCCTTTTGCTTATTAACGGTTTTCACCGCAGTAGCACAGAAGAACTATGTATCTGAAGTATGGGTTTCCGACCTCGGAAACGGTAAATACAAAAATCCGGTGCTTTATGCCGACTATTCCGATCCGGATGCTTGCCGTGTAGGAGATGATTTCTATATGACTTCATCCAGTTTCAACTGTTTGCCGGGATTGCAAATCCTTCATTCTAAAGATTTAGTCAACTGGACAATCATCGGTGCCGCAGTTCCCAATGCCCTCTCCCCTATCGAAACTCCGGAACGGCCGGAACACGGCAATCGCGTATGGGCTCCGGCTATTCGTCATTACAACGGTGAGTTTTACATCTTTTGGGGAGATCCCGATCAGGGAGCTTTTATGGTGAAAGCCAAAGATCCGAAAGGTCCGTGGAGCGAACCGGTCTTGGTGAAAGCGGGAAAAGGTATCATTGACACTTGCCCGTTCTGGGATGAAGACGGAAAAGTATATATGGTACACGCATACGCAGGAAGTCGTGCCGGACTGAAAAGTGTAATCACTATCTGCGAACTGAATGCAGAAGCAACAAAAGCGATCACTCCTTCCCGTATAATTTTCGACGGTCACGAAGCACATCAGACTTGCGAAGGTCCTAAAATGTACAAGAGAAACGACTATTATTATATCTTCCATCCGGCCGGCGGTGTGCCGACAGGCTGGCAGGTCGTATTACGTTCTAAAAACATCTACGGTCCTTACGAATGGAAAACAGTACTTGCGCAAGGTAACTCTCCTGTCAACGGTCCTCACCAAGGTGCATGGGTAGATACTCCTACCGGAGAAGACTGGTTCCTCCACTTTCAAGATGTCGGTGCTTACGGACGCATTATGCATCTCCAACCGATGAAATGGGTGAACGACTGGCCTATTATCGGTATTGATAAAGACGGTGACGGCTGCGGAGAACCTGTTTTGACTTACAAGAAGCCAAATGTCGGTAAAACATATCCTATCTGCACTCCACAAGAAAGTGACGAATTTGATGGGTATACACTTTCTCCGCAGTGGCAATGGCATGCTAACATTAATGAAAAATGGGCGTATTATGCAGGTGACAAAAGCTATGTCAGATTATACTCTTATCCGGTAGTAGAAGATTATAAGAACCTGTGGGATGTAGCCAACCTCTTATTACAAAAAACTCCTTCTGATAATTTTACCGCAACAATGAAACTGACGTTCAGCCCTAACCAAAAGAATAAAGGCGAACGCACTGGACTTGTCGTTATGGGCAGGGATTATGCCGGACTTGTTCTAGAAAATACAGACAAAGGTTTGGTTCTGTCGCAAGTTGAATGTGACAGAGCAGATAAAGGCAAACCAGAAGAAGTGAAAGCCGCTGTTGATCTTTCGCAAAACACGGTTTATCTGAAAGTGCGTTTCAGTTGTGACGGAAAGAAAATCAAGGGTAGTGAAGGCGGACATGACCTCATTGTGATGTGTAATTTCAGCTATAGCCTCGACGGAAAGAAATATGAATCATTAGGTGTTCCTTTCCAGGCAAGAGAAGGACAATGGATTGGTGCCAAAGTCGGTATGTTCTGTACGCGTCCGGCTATTAAAACGAATGACGGCGGTTGGGCAGACGTTGACTGGTTCCGTATTACGAAGAAGTAATCAAAGTATATATAAGGATGAAAAAAGATTGTCCCACAACTTTCAAGCAGTAGCGGGACAATCTTTTTTATCTTCTTTAAACTTACATACAAGCCCAGCCAAATTTACGAACAAGCTCTGCAAGCAGACTACGGTCTTTTATTGGCAAATTAATGACCACATTCTCGCGCTTCTCTCCAGATAAAACATATCCCTCAGCCGGCAATTTATCTTCCAACAATACACTTTCCTTTAATAACGTTTTCTGGTATTCACCCGATTGAAACACAACATCGTAATACTCATGTTCATTTTCAGGCTGTAGATAGAGTAAACGCAAATCGGCTTTACCTGCTAAGAAGGATTCAAGTCTACGTGTAGAGATACGTATTCCCGTATAGCGATAAACCGTCTCATCATCATATAAAAGACAAAGATACAGTGTATCAAAGGCATCTCTTGCCACAAAAAGCTGAGGCACATCACAGAAATCCAGAATTTTGTCTATCCTTAACACATCTTCCATTCCCATAATCAGACTATTTTAGCTTGTAAAACATTAAAATCCTTTGTTCTCCACCAAGAATAATGTGCTATATCAAATGTTTTCTTTAACACTCCATCTTTTGGTTCCAATATGACTAAAGCAATATTTGCCTTCTTGAACTTAGGAAGCTTTAATCTTTTCTCCGCTTCTTCCCTCTCTGAAAATAGAGAGACTGCCCTTGTCACACATTCATCTATTCCTAATCCTTTAAAGACCTTATCCGGCTGCATTTTTCTTTGCGAAAAGAAATCTTCTGTTGTAACAGGATTACCATTTGCAATTCTATAATAACAGCCTTCGCACCGCTTCGCATCTGTTGGGGGACATTGTTCAGGCAATGCCTCAAACCATTCTGCATTCATTATTCTTTAGTTTTTCGCAAAGTTAAGCCAATCTGGTAGAATAACAAATATATTTCCGGCTTTGTTGTTCATTCGATATTCTCTAAACTATTGCCTCATTCTTCCCAATCTCATTTTTTTAGTATACCTTTGCAGAATAAAAGATTTAAATATAGAATTAACTATAAACATAAGCCTTAATGAAAAAACTAATAATATTCGATTTGGACGGTACATTATTAAATACTATCGCAGACCTCGCCCATAGCACTAATTATGCTTTGAATAAATTAGGATACCCCACACACGATGTAGAAAAGTATAACTTCATGGTAGGAAATGGTATCAACAAACTCTTTGAACGTGCATTACCCGAAGGAGAAAAGACAGAAGAGAATGTGCTCCGGGTAAGAAAAGAGTTTATTCCTTATTATGATATTCACAATGCAGACGATAGTCGTCCTTACCCGGGTATTTCAGCGTTATTGTCTTATCTGCAATCCGCAGGCATTCAGATTGCCGTAGCCTCCAACAAATATCAGGCCGCTACCGAGAAACTGGTTGCCCACTACTTTCCGGAAATTCATTTCACTGCCGTTTTCGGCCAACGGGAAGGAGTAAATGTCAAACCTGATCCAACAATCGTTTTTGATATATTAAAACTTGCCGATGTACGAAAAGAAGATGTTCTTTATGTAGGTGATTCCGGTGTAGACATGCAAACAGCAGCCAATGCCGGTGTAACCGCTTGCGGAGTGACATGGGGATTCCGACCACGCACGGAACTAGAAGAATTTAATCCGGCATATATGACAGATGTGGCCGAAAAAATAAAAAAAATGGTCTTTTAACGATGATATCCTTACAAGAATAATTATGATTCGGCAAGTAAAACTTCAATAGTCTCAATAAGTTCTCTTGCCGGAGCTTTTATCGTACTGATTTCATCCTCCGATATTGAATAAATGCAATTATAATCCCCTTTTTGCCGTAATTGTTCCATACGCGCCAAAAAACTTCCCAAACGTGCACTAATTTTGCCTGTTTTTATAAAATTCAAGCCAAAGCAAGCTATCAACCCATCATGGGTTTTACATGATAATCCATTTTGTATTAATAAAGCCTGAACAGCATGAAAACAGGCATAATAATATCTATTGGAAGCAATATCCCAATACTTCAGATCAAACATCTCATCTGCTTGTTTCAAAAATACTTTAGCTTTCTCCAACTGTAATATCACCAAAGAATTACGTTCTTCATCTGTCAATTTCATACTAATTCAATTCCTTCCTGCTCTACATTTTTATAAAATGGTGTAATACAACTTGCAGCCCATTCTTTCATCGTATACATAATCGGATTAATTCGCGCTCCCAAGTCCCATCCCAACATAGTTAAGGGAAAGCTTACCTTATCATAATCTTCAGGCTCCAATTTTTCTTTATCTAAGATAATCAAAATATCCCAATCAGAATCAATCCGTGCATCCCCACGAGCTTGAGAACCAAACAACAAAGCCTTGCCACCTTTTGGTAAATGCTCTGTCAATGCCTGCTTAATAGACTCTAATATTTTATTTGTATGACTTTTCATATTCGTCTCCCCTTACTCTTCTACAAATATACAATAAATATCAATACAACAATATGACTTACAAAAAAATCGCTCTTGCTAATTATTCATACTTGGTTCTTATCCATGACTAATATGAATAAAGAATAAAGTCTAATATTACATATTTTCCGTACAAATTTCAATATCACTTTCCTTACAATGCATTTTCTTTGCAACAGGTAAAGAAAGGCTCACCTTTGCGTGCCTAAATCTAAGAACAATAGTAATCTAATTTATTATAAAATGAAAAAGCATCTTATACTATTTTTTGCAGGAGTAATATTGAGTTACGGGAACATAAAAGCACAGACAGTTCCCGATAAAAAAGAAATTCTGAAAGTAACTCTTCATGTGAACGACTATTTCATGAAGAAATATGCCGACTATCGCACTCCTTCCTTTGTGAAAAAAGTAGTTCGCCCCAGTAATATCTGGACACGAAGCGTATATTACGAAGGCTTAATGGCACTCTACTCCATCTATCCCGCAGACGAATATTATCTCTATGCCAAAGAATGGGCGGATTACCACCAATGGGGCTTCCACCGTGGGACAACCACCCGTAATGCAGATAATTACTGCGCCAGCCAAATCTATCTCGATTTATACAACATTTGCCCCGATCCTGAAAAAATACGGAAAACGAAAGCCAATATGGATATGCTGGTCAATACTCCACAAATAAACGACTGGTGGTGGATAGATGCTATCCAGATGGGGATGCCTATATTTGCCAAAATGGGGAAACTTACAGGCGAACAGAAGTACTTCGACAAAATGTGGGATATGTACGAATATACCCGTAATAAACACGGAGAGAACGGAATGTTCAATGTCAAAGAAGGTTTGTGGTGGAGAGACCATAATTTCGATCCTCCATACAAAGAGCCTAATGGCGAAAACTGTTATTGGAGCCGTGGTAACGGATGGGTATACGCAGCTTTGGTGCGGGTAATGAACGAAATTCCATCTGATGAAAAACATCGCCAAGATTACATCAATGATTTTATGGCTATGAGCAAAGCACTGAAACAATGCCAGCGTGAAGATGGCTTTTGGAATGTCAGCCTCCACGATCCGTCAAACTTCGGAGGCAAAGAGACTTCCGGCACAGCTCTTTTCGTATATGGTATGGCTTGGGGCGTACGCAACGGTCTATTGGATAAAAAGACCTATCTGCCTGTAATCATAAAAGCATGGAATGCTATGGTGAAGGATGCAGTTCACCCGAATGGTTTTCTTGGTTATGTACAGGGAACCGGCAAAGAACCGAAAGACAGTCAACCTGTCACATACGACAAAGTTCCTGATTTTGAGGATTTCGGAACAGGATGTTTCCTTCTTGCCGGAAGTGAAATCTATAAATTAGACCTCAATATGTAACTGATAAACATACTTATCTTGAATCCGGTCTATCCTTCACAAACCGGATTCAAGGTAAGTATATACTACGTTTTACTTCTCTCCCCTTTCTGGTAAGCCGAAGGAGATACTCCAAACTGCGCTTTAAAACATTTACTGAAATAAAGAGGATCGTTAATACCCACTTTATAAGAAACTTCCGCAACAGTCAGATCCCTTTCGGTCAAAAACAGTTCGGCAGCCTTCTTCATTCGTACGACACGCAAATACTCATTCGGTGAGTATCCTGTCACTCCGCGTAATTTCTTATAAAACACAGTTCGTCCCATCCCCATCATCTGCGCAAATTCATCAATAGAAATGTTGTATTGAGAATAAATCTTTTCCACCACAGCCACCAACTGATCTGCAAACTCCTTATCCCGGTCCGTGTTACATAAAGCAGGACGCACTACCCCCGGTTCACTGGAAAACTTCTTCCGTAACTTTTCGCATTGCTCTATCAGCCGGAACACCTGCGCAAGCAAAAGCTTAAAACTAAATGGCTTTGCAACATAAACATCCGCTCCCGCTTCAAGTCCTTCCAGGTGCTTATCCGGTGAAGTCAAGGCAGTCAGCAGAATAATAGGAATATGACTTGTCGCAAATTCAGTTTTCAGTTTCTTTGTCACTTCGAAACCGGTCATCCCAGGCATCAATACATCGCAGATAATCAAGTCTGCGTCATAGTTGCATGCCTTTTCAAATCCGGATATTCCATCCGCAGCCACTTCTACTTCAAAATAAGCACTAAGCTCCTCCTGCAGGAACCCACGAATATCATTATCGTCTTCGATGACTAATATTTTATGTTTTCTTGATGTGGTGACTGTCTTTTCATGTTCCTGACATTCCTCTGAAAGCTCCTGCAAATGGTGAGTCTGCATATTCGCTTCTTCCAACAGGAGATTGCCGGGAACCAGGAAGTCTTTTTCCGAATAAACAGTTTTATCAGTCGGAATACATACCGTAAATACGGAACCTCCCCCTTCATTATCTTTATATTCAATCGTTCCCTTATGCACCTGCACCAATTCATGGCTCAAATGCAACCCTACTCCAATGCTATCTCCGGAGAAACTACTTTGCATGAAACGTTTAAACAATTCTCCCTGCTTTTCTTTAGGAATACCTACTCCGGTATCCGCTACCTGAATGTATAAACACTTCTTCACCTCATCCACATTCACAGAAAACAGAATTGTCCCACCCGAAGGAGTATACTTAAAAGCATTTGAAAGTAAGTTATACACCACCTTATCCAAATTACCTTTATCAATAAACATTTTATAGGATGGCACAGACGGCAAAAAGCGGAAATCCATATTCTTCTGTTCTGCTACGTCACTGAAACTTAAATATATTTCGTACAGGAAAGCAACTACATCAGTTTCCTGCAGAGAAAGAGCCAACTTGTTGTTCTGCATTTTTCTGAACTCCAGCAACTGATTAATCAGCCTCAACATACGTTGTGTACTTTTATCCATGACTTTCAACGGATGCAATAAGGCTTGTGGAATATCATCCATCCGGTACATTTTCTCCAATGCTCCTTGGATCAATGTAAGCGGAGTACGGAATTCATGAGAGATATTTGTGAAAAATACCAGTTTATACTCTGTCAGTTGTTTTTCAACATTGATGCGGTTGCGCAACCTATTGAAATTAAAAATGATACGATATGTAAAGTACAAAGCTATTAACATCAGGATGAAATATCCAAGCATAGCCCAATTTGTTTTCCAAAACGGAGGCACGATAACAATCTTCAAAGTTGTTTCGGTATCATTCCAAATACCGGCACCATCACAATATTTCACATGGAAAATGTAACTGCCCGGCTCCAGATATTTATAAGTGGCAAAACTTAACGAAGACGGAACATTCCATCCCTTGTCATAGTTTTCCAGCCAATACATATACTTGATTTGACCATTATCCGAATAATCGAGAGTAGAAAAATCAAGCATAAAAGAATTCTGGAAATATTTCAATGTAATCTTATCCGAATAGGCTAAAGATTCTTGCAAAGGAGAACCCGGCATATTAGGCTTCACCTGAATTCCATTAACGGACAATCCTGTGATAACAATAGGAGAAAGCAATCTCTCTGTTGGAATCTTCTTCGGGTCAATAATCGTCAATCCGTAGTTTGTTCCAAAAATCAGTTTACCGTCTGCCCCCATACACGCACTGTTCTCGCTATACACATTTCCTAATGTATAAGATGAGAAGAAATAATTCTCGAAAGAATGGCTGTTGGGATTGAACCTTGAAATTCCATATTCCGTAGCAATCCATAATTGTCCCGAATGATCTTCCAAAATAGATTGCACCATATTATTAACCAGTCCTTCCGCTATTCCATAATGTGTATATTTCAAAGACTGACAGTCGTCTGACAGTTCGCATAGATTCAGCCCGGCACCCGAAGTACCTACCCACATGCGCCCTTTGCTATCACGAAACAGGCAACGAATCTCATTGCTGCAAAAATTGCCATCGGTGTAGCTGAACAAATGATAGTTATCTTCATTAGCGATCAATGAGTCAGGGTGGAAAATGCAGATACCTTCACTTGTGCCCATCCATATCATCCCTTTCTCATCTTCTGCCATTACTCTGACTATCCGTAAGCCATACTTCTTTCCTTGAAAGAAACGACGGAACTTGTATTGTCCTTTTTCCGTTGATTCTGCCAGATCCAGTCCTCCTCCAAATGTCCCCACCCACATACGATCTTTCTTATCGCGAAGAATGGAATAAATATTAGAATGAGATAAGGCAAAAGGATTAGACGGATCCGTTTTATACCACGTATCTCCTATTTTTAGTCCGTCTCCCCGGGTTCCTATCCATATATTCTCCTGACTATCTTCTGAAATCGCATAAATATTATAGGGCAAATAATGATTATCTATTTTAGTTTTCAGATGAGAATCATAATTATACAATCCACCTCTTCGCGTTCCTACCCATATATCTCCATTCGACATTTTAGTCAGTAACCGGATTGTATTCGAACGGTCAAAAACATCCGGTGATTCTGGATAGACATGTGTAATGCCTTTATTTGAAATGGAAATATGAGACAAACCGGAATATTCGGAGCTTACCCATATCCCTCCTGTTCTGTCTTTCATCAAACATAACAAAAAATCTGACCCTATAGGTCCTGCATTCTTCCCTTCGGAAACAAAGTGTTCCAACCGGTCCTCCTGAATATCGTAGGTGAAAAGTCCGTTTCCATAAGTTGAAATCCACACAATCCCCCGGTCATCACGCACCACATGATAGCGTTCATAATCTATATATTTCATCTTCTCTTCAGGAATCAGTTGAAAATTCTTTATTTCTCCGCTCTTCGAGTTTATGTAATAAATTCGTCCAGTGTTATTGTAAGCCCAACAATCTCCATAATTGTCATGAATAACTTTTCCATTATTTATTTTCAATTCCCGGCAAGGAGTTATTTGAAAATTCTGAAAATCAAATTCATATACCCCTTCGCTAGAAGTAAATATAACCCATTTATCTTTTATCAATGAATGTGTACTGACAGATGTATTACCGGCAATAGCAGACAGCGACGCTAAACAGTCTATTTTTTTCGATCCATTTACACAGCGATACACATCTCCACTCTTTGTCAGAAAATACATATCCTCTCCATGAGGGAAAGAAGAAGAAAAATTCAATTTCCTATCGATAAATTCAACTTTCCCTTTATAAACAGACGCAAGTCCCTGCATGGTACCAATCCAGATCCTGCCACTAGAATCTTCATTTATAAATTTAATCCGGTCATCGGGCAGGTTTCCAAATTTCGTTCTAAACTTCACAGAGGTCATAGTCCGATCGTCCTCACAAACAATTTGACGTACACCGTTCCTTCTATGCCAAAGCCACACATCTCCATTAGAGGACATAAATATTTCCGAATAGTTCTCTCCATCACTTCCGGTACCGGTAAAATCTACAAAACAAGCTTTCTGTAGGTCATAACAGCTGAATAATTCCGGTACAGTCTTTATCCACAAAAAACCGTTCTTATCCTCTGCCACATGTTTTATTCTGTTATCTGCTAAAGAAATCTGATCGTGTTTTCCACTTTCCAACTGATAAGTAAGAAAAGTATTTCCATCATAACGGGTCAATCCGTCTAAAGTACCCAACCATAAGAACCCTTTACTGTCCTGAAACATGCATCGTACAGAATTACTAGGTAGCCCATCACTGGTTCTCATTTGTTTGGAACTAAGTTCAATATCAGCATACAAATCCGATAAAGAAAAACTTAATAAAACGAAGAGGCATAATAATTTATATTTCATATAGTGGTTGGGGTTATTTTGATTGCTGGTTACAAAGATACATCTTTTCCGGTTCTTCGTCAAATTTGGTGGTACTTCTTCTATTGTGAATAAAGAATCTTGGCTCTCAGTAGTTTGCTTCCTGCCCTATTGTACATCTGCCTTTTTACCGCTTTAATTTTATTCACTGTCCCCTCCAGTAATCCGTTACTGAAGGGGATATCAATAGCTGCCTGTACTGCCTCCCAGTCTTTTTCAATACCATATGCAAAGTTCGTCAGTGCCATATTCCGTGTTGCCTTCGCTTTTTCAATCCACTTTCTAATATCCTTATCATAAGTGTTCCCATTAATCATATCTCTGAAATTCTGACACACGCTTAAGAGTTCTTTAATCTGTGGTGAGGACTTATATAGTTCCGCTAGTTTAGGATTATCCGATTCTCCCTTTAGAATGTATTTGCGTATCTGATTCTGTGAAACTCTCTGTGTTTTACTTCCGTTTTCAATGCTCTCATTATGCTCCTTGACTTCCTTCCTCTTTTGTTGATACATTTTTCGCAAGCTGGATGTTATCCTTCCAATAAGTGCGCCACTGATTTTACTCCCCATTTTTTGTGCCAATATTTTTCGGGTAATACAGCCCGCACTAATGATTGTAGCCAGTTCGGATACATATTTAAGAGCTGTCTTCTGTTGCTCATTCAAGTATGCCCCTATTCTCCTGTTGTGAATGAGCTTATAAATGTAGCGACTTTTCTTGCCCAAATGCGCGGCTGTCTGCTCAATGGTCATCCCCTGCATTTTTAAGTTCAGGCTTTCCCTGTATATCTTCAATTTTTCTCTGTGTCGGACATCTCCCATGTTAAATATGTCCTGAAGAATTAACGAAGAAGCCGTGTCTCTGTCAGGATATTCGTATTTGAGCTTTTGCTTGGTCTGACGAATCATTTTCTCTATTTCCGGTATCATCGTGTCCGTCATATTCTTGGTTAGATGGAACCGGTCGCAGATTTGTGTAACACCAGGGGTTATTCTGTTTATAGCCTCTGTGAAACATCTTCCACGGTCTCTCGTTATATATTGTATTTGAGGATTCCGGGTGAGCCAGTTATCAAGCGCTTCTCCGTTTCTATCCTCTAACAAAGCAATAGGCATGTGTGTCATCTGGTCTACGACCACACTCATATAATCCTTACCTTTTTTATAGGCAAAATCATCAATACCTACATAAATACTTTTATTATGCATAGGATTATGTTGCCCGCACTGTTGTAGGATGCGTAAGCAGGAAGAGCTACTGGCCGTTATATGGAACAGCTGCAAAAGAGAAGAGGCCTTTCGGGAAGTAAGTTCCAAGCTTATCGATCTGATGCGTTCCTCAACAAGATAGCTCCGTCTACCATACCGACGAGCCAGAAAAGACAACGGTTCGCAGAATATTTTTCGCGGACAAGAAACATTTTCGCAATAATATTTGCCAACCTTTATGACTAACTCCAAAGTATGACCGTAAACTTCAAGATCCTGAATATGACGGGAGTAATAACTGTGTAATCGGTGACTGAAATGTCCGCAATAAGGACAGGAAGCCCCCTTGCCAGCCGTATGTAAAAAGACCGTCAATGAACCAACAGCTTCAGAGATACCATCTTGTTGCAGATTATCGTAGCCAGGACTGAATCTGAAATCATGGAATAATCCCCTATTTGTAGGAGGATTTTCTTTTTTTGATGTATATTTGTACGTTGTAGATATGGCTTGTTGCATTGTAACTCTTAATGATGTGGTGTCTTTAAAGTTACTAAAAAGCAAACATATCTACAACTTTTTATAGGATTAAGAAAGAAGAAGAGGAAAACCATCGAAATAAAAAAGAGATTACCACCAAATTTGACGAAGAACCTCTTTTCCCTTAATTCCGCAACACTATTATAAATTAAACTTTTTAAGTACCTGAGCAACAAAAAGTTGCTCAGGATTTTGCCATGTCAGAATTTTCACTTATCTTAGTGTTGCAAAAAAAACAAGAGAATCCGACGATAGACATGGCGAAGATACAAATTAAATCTGAGAGACTCACTCCTTTTGGGGGATTATTTTCAATCATGGAGCAATTTGACTCCACATTATCATCTGTAATCGACTCAACCCTCGGTCTAAGGTGTAGATCGTTCGGTTATCAGTACAGCGAAATCATCCGTTCTCTCATGAGTATCTACTTCTGTAGCGGTTCATGTATTGAGGATGTCACTACTCATTTGATGAACCACCTCTCGCTTCATCCGACACTTCGCACTTGTAGCTCTGATACTATCCTCAGGGCGATAAAGGAGTTGACGCAAGAAAACATTTCATACACATCAGATATGGGCAAGACCTACGATTTCAATACGGCTGACACTCTCAATACTTTATTGCTCAATTGTATATTTGCATCTGGCCAACTGAAAGAGGGTGAGATGTATGATGTTGATTTCGACCATCAGTTCATAGAGACAGAGAAGTATGATGCAAAGCCTACATACAAGAAGTTCCTTGGTTATCGCCCTGGCGTGGCGGTTATTGGCGATTTGATAGTCGGTATAGAGAATAGCGATGGTAACACAAATGTTCGTTTCCATCAGAAGGACACGCTGAAGAGGTTCTTTGCGAGATTTGAACAGAATGGGCTCACTATCAATCGCTTCAGAGCTGATTGTGGATCATGTTCCGAGGAAATCGTGGAGGAAATAGAAAAACACTGCAAGTCCTTCTATATCCGTGCTAACCGCTGCAGTTCGATCTACAATGACACCTTTGCTCTCAAAGGCTGGAAAACTGAGGAAATCAATGGCATTGAGTTTGAATTGAACTCTATCCTTGTTGAGAAGTGGAAAGGTAAGGCATATCGACTTGTGATTCAAAGACAGAAACGGATGGATGGTGTGCAGGATTTTTGGGAAGGAGAATACACATACCGTTGTATCCTGACTAACGACTATGATTCTTCCGTAAGAGAAATTGTCGAGTTCTATAACCTTCGTGGAGGAAAGGAACGTATCTTCGATGATATGAACAATGGTTTCGGGTGGGACAGATTGCCCAAATCCTTCATGGCAGAGAACACAGTGTTCCTTCTTCTTACAGCACTTATCCGTAACTTTTACAAGGCCATTATTCAAAGACTTGACGTAAAGAAGTTCGGGCTCAATGCAACAAGTCGCATAAAAGCGTTTGTCTTCAGGTTTATCTCTGTACCAGCCAAGTGGATCAGGACATCAAGGCGGTATGTGCTGAACATCTATACCTGTAATAATGCTTACGCAGATGTTTTCCAGACTGATTTTGGATAATGCCTACAACTTATGGGAATGATATTGTGTATTGCCTCAAGTCACATTGTGGGGTAAGGGGATATTGTAGGCAGAAGTGGGTGCTTCAAGTTCAAATTATCTGCAAATTCAGTAATGAGAGGACGTGTAAACGCAATAAGGACGTTCAAGGGCTTAGTTGCGGATTTGAGGTTTTCATAGTTTTTTAAGATTTATACAAGCAAAACTAGCCAAAAGGAATAATAAATACAAAAAACTTAGCAGTCTATTTCGAAACAAGGATTATTATCCATATTTATGTCATTTTTTCCATATACTGACCAATGATTTGCATTGGTTCATAATCGGTACGGTTTTGAACAATTCAATGCTTTTCTCTATAACATGGTCAATTCTTCCATCTCCTTCACTTTTCTCTGTTTCTTCGATAAATAAGGAGTTTGCAGGTGGAATGTCTTTATTCTAAAAAGGTTGTCATCTAAAAAAATAAGAACAAGTGAAGCAAATTCTGTATTTCAAGATAAATCCTTATATTTGTATCAAATTCGTCTGATATAAAAGTTGAATATGATAAAAACAATGAATAAGCCACTTACATACGATGATATACCTAAAATGTATCTGTTTTGCAACCACACCAAATGTCCGCGCCGCAACAAATGCCTCCGTTTTCAGGCTGCGATGATTGTGCCCCAAAGTGTTCCTCACTACGAAGCGATCAACATCAACCATGTAGCGGGGAATGAAAAGGAATGTTCCTATTTCAGCGCATACACTCTCACGACCTTTGCACTTGGCATCAGCCATATATTAGACGACGTTCCGCACAAAAAAGCTATGGCCATACAAAATAGCCTTAAATCTTTAATGGGGAAAAGTATGTACTACCGTATTCGCAACAAACAACGTCGACTTCATCCATCGGAACAGAAACAAATCGCAGACGTTTTCCTGGAACACGGCATCAAGACAAAGATTAACTTCGACGAATACATTGAAGATTATGACTGGTAAGCCACAGATTGTGACGGGAAAGATACTTGCGAAAATATTTCATAGGAATTGAATAAAAGTTTCATAACGATGAAAAAAAAGTTCCATCGCAATGAAAAAAAAGTTCCATCGCGATAGAAATAAAGTTTCACAACGATGAAACCTGCGAAACTTTTAGCACAAATAAAGATTAACAGGTAAGCGAAGACCTAAAGGTTACACATGCGTCATATTCCCCTTATAATAAGAAGCCTGCGCAGACCCCCGTCCAAATGTTCAAGCATAAATATTAAAAAAAATCGGATACCATATTTAGGCTTCTGATTCATTTTCGCAATCCGCTCTGGACGCCAGCTTCTCCAGTGCCACCAATTCCCATCCCTTGAACACCAGCGTAATCAATCCAAGCCGGGTATTCCCTTTCGTGCGGGCCACCTTCCCATCGTCGGCATAGCGGCGCAACTGTTCTGCCGCATCACGTTTCAGCAAGGCGATGTCGGCATCGGAGGTGTCACGGCGGGCATACTTCACCTCCACGATATAGCTGTAGACTATGTCCGGCTGGCGCACCAGATCGGGCATCATGTAGAAGTCCGCATAACCTTTGGAAGATTCGTATTCGGGAAGAAGGATGTAGCCCTGCGTCAACCCTAAGTAAGCCAACAGGAATCCCTTGACGTGCGCCTCGCCGTCGATAAATTCACGGATGGCATTTTGCCGATGAATCAATACCATATCTGCTTAACATCTTTATACAAGAAAATTCGTTCATCCGTCCCCCTAGTAAGATCTCTCAATAAAAGTAAAGCATTTTGTGGTACATGGTGAAAGGTTAGACTAAAATCGTCAGCTATTTGTTTGCCCAACGACACCCAATCCATATCCCAATAAAAAAGCTCGTAAGTATCTCCAATACGAACATTATTGTCATCATTACGTGTCATATAGCCTATTCTTCCAACAGATTCCGGTTTGCCCAAATCCAATCCTACCCAACCATCTCTTAAAGTTTTAGATGCGAAAAATGTCAACGGATCTAAATCAAAAGCAGCAGAACGGCTATAATGAGGATTCTTACTTCGTTCTTCAGAACCAATAATTGTTCCTGTCAGTTTTTTATTCTCTTTATCCAAGAACATCAATTCTGCAATATTACAGCGGTAGGGCTTTGGACAGATATAACGCCAATAACGATACTTTGTAGTATCGCTCACATTTATACTACCCGATACGCTATACTCTTTGAACGTATGTACTGTGACGGCATCACTAAAATCCTCCTTGTGTGCTGCTTGAAACATGCTGTGTTTTAAACGGAGTGCTGTAGTGAACGCTTTGCGTGTTAAGGGATATTTCCGTTTTAAACTAATACTTCTTTTGGATGTGTTATCGGGATTCAAGAACTCCAGTTCACCTTTTTCATTCAACAAAGCAGGATAATTGAATGGACGAACCCTTCCATTTATATAATATACCGGCAGATAGACAGCTCCCTTCTCTATTTTATCAAAGGCAATCTGCTTACTATCTTTTATTTCCGAAAAGCAAATAGGAATCCATTTCGCATTGTCGAATACAGCCAGATACGCATATCTTTCTTTGCGTTCTCTTTTCCCGGAAAGTACAGGAAAAACAGGATCAATGGTCGTTGCATATTCATCCGTAACGTCTTTTATAAACACATTGCGCAACGTTGACGGGACACTACCAGCTTCTTTATTCAGCCGGACTAAGGCCGAATTGGGAGAATATGTTCTTCGATATACTTTTCCTTTACACTCCCCCGGTCGTAAGGCAGCTAAAAAAGGTTCATGTCCTCCTTCACATACCATTCGGCGATCGTGATCTATCAAAATACTAAGCCACGAATGTGCATGTGCTTTTGTAGGCCACTGCAAAACGAAATCATACGAAACCGCAAACCCCTTACTGCGCATGATAGCTAAAGCTGTGTTTGTCCTTGTCTCACAAGAATTGGAAGGAATATTGCACCAAAACGGAACCTTATATAACGCATGCCACTTCAGAGGCTTTTTCAAATCGACAATAACGGTATCACGTAGTTTAATATTAATAGCTTCTGCCGCATGATAGGGTGTTTTATTCCAAATGTCATTATAAGAAAAATCGCCTAATGTGTCATTAGCTATCGGTTTCAACACATTGCGCCAATCATCAAAAGCCTGAAACTCTACGCACTTATAAGGAAGCATATATTCACAAAATTCATCGAATGTAATGCCTCTTGCCCAACGACCTTGTTGCCAATCGTCAAAAGCCGCGTCTATACTCTGTATCAGATAGTCGGCTTTTATGACAGAGTAATCTTCCTTAAACTCAAAATCATCTGATGGAAACTCTAACAACAAGTTATTTAATTCATTCACCTGTTCATCAATCTTTCTGTCGGAGAAGATAATCTTTTCAGCTTCGACATAATATTCTTCAATATCTTTCCCTATATACGACTGGTGTCCGGGCATATTCATTATCAAAAATTTGGCAGCTCTAAGTTTCAAACTGTCAGCTTCGTTTTCTTTATAATGCTCCAACACTTTTTCGAGTTCCGGACGATTATTGCCCGCCAGTGTCAGCACCTTTTCCAACTGTTTTTCTTCAGAGCTTTGACAACTGAAAAGCAAAACAAGAAAAAGAAAGATGAATGTAGCTTTCATTTTGTTTTATTGTTAGTTTATAATTAAATATTCTTTTTACGCAAATAGTTTCTAGCCTCTTCTTGTATGATAGTAACAGTGTAAGATGGTATCTTTATTCGTTTATTTATTATTTCTAAAGCTATCCGTTCGGCAAGTATGCAGTTATCAGATTTTACATAGACCCTCAAAAGTCCTTGTAATGGAAGAAAACGGCTAGGACACATACATTGTGCCAGCTTATATCGTCTTTCAGCTTCTTCCCAACATTCCATTTGATAGTAATTATCCGCCAATTGCATTTGCAGGTCATACGTATTGATATAAGATTCGCAATGCAAGAATATGTTGACGCTTTGTTTGTACAATTCCACATTTTTCAATTCTGATGCATAATTGTACAAGAAATAGGGATTGCCATTCCACTCATCATATAGCTTGGTAAATACAGATAATTCATTATCCAGCAAACCATTGTTCTTTTCTGCAACCAACGAAATTCGTTTCCATGTACGCTCGAAAATGATATTCTTAATCAAAAAGAAACAGAGTATAAAAAGAATAATCAATAAAAATGGCTTGTTGAAACGTATTGTTCGTAGAGCAACCTCCCGTTGATTAAGTGAAGCGAAGCAGTAGATAATCATGAACCAAACAAAAGTATATTTGAATGGATAAGAAAAACAGGAAAATATAGCAATAGAAACAAGCGTCAGTATGGCTGGAGTGTCAAATGCCACATTACTTCGAAAAACAGCAATCAACGACAATAAGAATAAAGCGATTCCTATAAGTCCTTGTTCAATCAGCAGCAACAGATACTCATTAAATGGATAATTCGTGTTTCCTGCCAATATTCTATCGCTTTCATCAGCATGGGAGGAAGACAAATATTTGGCTTGTTCCGGCATGTAATCCGCCTTAAAAGAACCAAGTCCGTTTCCCTGAATTATATGTTCCTTACACAATCCGGCAGATACTTTCCAAATCAGAACACGACCGGAAGCGGAAGCTGGTTTTAGATAAATCAGTCCAATGAATAAACTTATTAGAAACAAAGCGCCTCCGCTGATAAGAAAGATGCGCCTTTTATGAATTAACTTCCGATAACGGAGAGCATAAAAAAGGAGTGTTACTACGCATAAAGTAAGTACACCTGTTCTCGAACCGGATAAGATAACGACTATAATGAGGAGAAGGCACGCCATAACCTTGAACGTTCTTCTTTTTCCGTTAGAAGAATGACACAAAAGAAAAGGATAACAGAGAACGATGCTCGCAGCAAATCCGGCGGGATTATCAAAAGAACCGGTAACTGGAAAATAAGATTGAATTTCTATACACCCTACATATTGCAGCAAGCCATACAAGGCCGACAAAACTCCAACGACAGCTAAAATGCTATTAAATGTTTCTGTAGGATTTTTTCTATTACGCATCAACACAAAAAGAATCCATCCAGATACAATGTATACACTGTGTATATATTGTGATGTAAAGAGACTGCAAACGAAAACATATCCCATAAAAACAGTAAAAGACAGAAATAGAAAATCAACAGACAGTCTAATTTTTCGCTTCCAGTTCCCTATGCAAATACCTCCCCATAATATGATGCCGACAACGAAACTTATATTTTTAGGCATAAAATACCTATCCATAAACCAATCAGCCGATAAGTATAAGGTGGTGATAAGTAAAAAAGAAAACGTAAAAACATTATCACTGAATAATTGCCTTAACTTGCAGAATATAAAAGAGGGAGTCTGTATTTGCATTGATAATAATTAATTCTTCTTTCGCTCCTAATCCCTTTCCTTTCGGATTGAAAGAAAAATGAAGCGAGCACGATTCGTCAGGATTTAATTCATACTTCTCCACCGATGCTTGTGTACATCCACATCCAGTTTCGATCTCTCCTATCTCCAATCTGGCATTGCCTACATTGGTGATTGTAATGCTATCACGACAAATTATATCAGAACTAATTATTCCGAAATCGTGTGTATAGGAAGACAGGGACATCTCTGCCTTCCTTTTTTGATTGCAAGAAACGCAAATCAGCAGAATAACAATAAGACCAAGGATTTTACTCATTTTTTATAGTTGTTGATGATGAACTACTCGGAATAGTCTCGATGAAACGGGGCGCATTATCACGTATACTATCCAACAACGGTTTGGTCTTTTCTCTATATTCTTCTCTTTTAATAGTATAGTCCCGCCAAGCCAAAAGAATATCTCGATCGGCTTTGGGCATTCGGTCGAGAATCCGTAGATATTTTGGGAAATCAGGATCCTTTGATGCTCTTCGTCCGTTCAACAAAAAAGATAAGTGGAATCGTACGACATCTGGATATTGAGCATATTTCTCTAAGAAAAAAAGTCTACATTCGTTGGCATGTATGTATGCATCTCTGAAAGATGCACTTCTATTTTGAAGAGAACGCTCTCTATCCACTTTTTTTTGCTGTTCGATAATACATCTGTTATAATCGTCGTTAATAGGAGTACCTGATACAATACCCTTATCTGCCCAATTAGCGATACGGATATGGATATTACCAGGCTCAACTATAAAATATAAGCCCAAATCCAACATATTTCTTCCTGTTCTGGCACTAGAAAGATACGCTAAGAATGGCTTTTGTGAAAGTACACCTTCATAATGGAATTTCCCGTCAACCACCAATATACTATCAATAAATGAATGTTTCATGCGCTCATACTCTTGACCAATGGCAGAATTGTTAACTAAACGCAAATAACTATTATCCAACGAATGGTCGGGTAATTCACCCCAAATGGTGTACTTTTCTTGTCCATAAAACTGTTGAGCTATAGAAACGAATGCGATAATTAGCAATATACTACTATATTTCATTTTTATATATATTAAATTTATCATTTTTCTTTTTTACCATATGCCGCCTGACAAGCATCTTGACACCCAGTTAAATCAAAATAACAACAATCCAAACAGAAATCATGACTATCTACGCATGCCTCATATCTAGGTCCCTCTTGATATAATTTTTCCTTTGCCGGTACATTTTCAAGACATGTATTGAATATCTCATAGCAATTAGTTACACCTTGTTCCATATCACCATCACATTTTTTATTACAATTCTCAAGTGCCTCTGGATCTTCCGCTCGTGTACCAATAACAATTTTATGCATTTGATATTTTTGCCGAGCTCTTATTAATTCTAATCGGGTGACATCAACTCCCTCATAAACTTCTTGAAATATAGAAAAAATTCTATTCCGTTCGGTTCGTTCATCATATTTTAACAAAATATTCAATTGCACTCTTGCTTCCATACGAGTTTCAGAATTCAACAATTGTTTCTTAAGCTGATGATACTGTTCCTTCCCTTCTGAAGATAATTCGTTAATTGCGTTTCGCCTTCGCCTAATCCCCTTCCTTATTTCTTTTTGTAAGTTCTGATAGGCTTCCGAAGCAATAAAGAGATCAGCGGCAGTCACATCTTCTGCCTGTTGAAAGTAATCGTCAGCTTCATCCGCCTGACAACTAAGCACAGAAATACTGATTAGAAAAACTAATCCAACCATAATAAAGCCTAAATTCATTTTTTTCATAAGAACTACTTTTAGAGATTAATAATATTGAATATCTTTTTCAAGGCGATACCAAGATATTAGTAGATAATCGTTTGGCTCATTTTCCAGTTCTGTCTATATCAAATAAGATAAGGAACTGTATTTTTCCATAATATTAGTACGAATAAAAGTTTATTGCTCTTGCTGTTACAAAGGACGACATTTATAAATTTAAATACAAATTTCAACCGTATACAAATACGTATACACAGCCAATGTATATGCGTTTTTTAAAGACCAAGGATTTTACTCATTTTTTACAGTTGTTGATGATGAACTACTCGGAATAGTCTCGATGAAACGAGGTGGATCACCGATCAAACTATCTAATATTATTCTGCTCTTCCTTTTAAATTCTCGTTCTTTTATAATATAATCCCACCACGACAAAAAAGCATCTCGATCCGCTTGGGGCATTGAATTAATAATGCGTAGATATTGAGAGAGTTCAGATTCCCTAATCGCGAATTATCTGGAAATTCACCTTGAATCGTGTATTTCTCTTGTCCGTAAAATAGTTGGGCTATAGATACAAACATTAATATGAATAGATATTTTCTCATGATAATAATTTAAGTGTTACAGAGACTCCGTTTCTTCTCTTCACATATTTAATTCTCCTAAAAAATGATACTTTTCCCCTGCTGCAAGGTGATATAAATGCTCGCACTTCCATTGGAATATACCTTAATATAAAAGTTGCAATTACCTATTGTTGTATTTGCAGAAAACTTGATGTGAGCATTTTTCTTTTTATCTATATCCACAGTATATTTTTTCAAAGGAGCCTGAAAGTAAAGTTCTGCTCCTCTCCTGTATGGTATATCAGCTTGACCGAGATAAAAAAGATCAGAAAAAATTGAATCATTTTTAATTTCTATTGAATAATCAGACTCATTCAATAATATAGGATCTTTATATGGAAGAATGCAAGTACCTACATTTATCTTGTAGACTTTTGATGTAATAATCTTTCCGACAACTTCCGCCTTTTGTTTTTTTTGTTCTTTTTTGCTTTGGGGCAGAAAGAATCGGAATTTCTACCAGCATTGTCAAAAATAGAACAAGAATTTGCTTTTTTACTTTCATATTAGATTATAACTTAAATATGGATGTATAAAAAGCCTAATGAAATACGGTTATAGGACACATACCATTGCTACTCTCACAATTGCCTATTCCGATTTGCAAATAATCATCATTCGATTGACAACTAAGCATAGATATAGCTATTAAAAAGGTTAACACAACCATATTCAAGAAAGCTTTGCTTTTTTTCATAAAACTATTTTTAAGGTAGTAACATATAGGGCACTTATTCTCCCGCTGATTGTCAATTTCATAATCAAAAACACGTCATACAAATCACAATAAGACTAAAATTCTACTTATTTTTCATCGTTGTTGATGATGAATTACTCGGAATAGTCTCGATGAAACGAGGAGCATTGTTACGTATACTGTCCAATAATGGTTTGGTCTTTTTTTCATATTCATACTTTTTAATAGTATAGTCCAGCCAAGCCAAAAGAATATCCCGATCTGCTTTAGGCATTCGGTCGAGAATCTGTAGATATTTTGGAAAATTAGGATCCCTTGACATTCTTCGTCCGTTCAATAAAAAAGATAAGTGGAATCGTACGACATCCGGGTATTGGGCATATTTTTCTAAAAAAAGTAATTGATTTTCCATACTTCTCTTTGTGCCAATCATATAGGTACTGTAATCTTCATTAATAGGAGTACCTGATACCACACCCTCATCTGCCCAATTAGCGATGCGGATATGAATATTACCAGGCTCAACTATAAAATACAGGCCCAAATCCAACATATTTCTTCCTGTCCTTGCACTAGAAAGATACGCTAAGAATGGCTTTTGTGAAAGTACACCTTCATAATGGAATTTCCCATCAACCACCAATATACTATCAATAAATAAATGTTTAATTCGTTCTTTTTCTTGACTAAGAGCTGAACTATTAGTCAAACGCAAATAACTATCATCTAACGAATGGTCGGGTAATTCACCCTGAATGGTATATTTTCCTTGACCGTAAAATAGCTGGGCTATAGATACGAAAATAAAAATGAATAGATATTTTTTCATTATTACGACTATTAAATATTAACTCTTACAATTAAAATTTATTCCTCATCTGGATAGCTTTTATCACAATTTTTTTTACAATTTTCTTCCTCCCTTTGTGCAGCCGATATACAGGCATCTCTTACTTTTACCCAGAATTTATAGCTTTCACCATCTGGAAATTCACTAGCAGGTAAATCTTTAATATTCTCGTTAAAATGGTTATGACATGCAATTATATCTTCTTTAGTCGTTTCATCACAATCATTCTTGCATTTTTCACGTAATTCTGCATTGGTATCTGTTCGTGTAATCACAACTTTACACATTCGACTTTTTTGTCGTGCCCTCATCAACTCTAATTTAGTAAAATTTACATCTTTAAAAACGTCCCTGACCAAGGAAGAAATACGATCACGGTTAGCTTGATAATCATATCCTGTCAGAATCTTTAATTGAGTAATTGCTTCTGTACGAGTCTCAACATTAAGCATACCTTTTCGGAGTAAACGATATTGTTCCAAGTCTTCTTTAGACAATTTAGAGATTGCGTTTCGTTCTCTTCTCATGTCCTTTCCTATTTCTTTTTCCAAGTTCTGATAAGCTTCCGAAGCAATAAAAAGATCAGCAGCAGTCACATCTACTGCCTGTTGAGAGTATTCGTCAGTTTCATCCGTCTGACAACTAAGTACTAAAATACTGATTAGAAAGGCTAATCCAATCATAACAAAGCCAAAATTCCACTTTTTCATAAGAATTACTTTTAGAGATTACTAATTTTGAATATCTTTTTCAAAGCAATATCATATATTTGTAAAAATTGTATAATTCACTTCCAATTCCATCTATATCACATAAGATAAGGAGCTGCATTTTTCCATATTATTAGTACGAATAAGAATTTATCGTTCTTGTTGTAACAAAGGACGACATTTATAAATTGGAATACAAATTTCAACCGTATACAAATGCGTATACACAGCCAATGTATACGCATTTAAATATGTTTTTTAAAGAAAGATTATTCTAAACGTAATGATTTAATAAAATCGGTAATAGATTCACAAGAAACATTCATTTTCTTTTTCAATCTACTACGGCGTATCCGAAAAGAACTTCCTAGAATATGGAACAACTCTGAAATCTGCGCATTACTAAAATCGATACGTAACAAAAGAATGATATGTATATCATCTTCAGAAAGTACAGGGTAATAACGTCTCAACTTATAGATAAAACCATCCTGATGAAGATTTATCCAGAATTCTAACTTATTCCAATTACAATCACTTATTGCTGATAAAGATGTAACATAAATTTGTACGTCATAGACAGTCTTCCATTCTTCTTCATTCATAGCTGGATTTTTATCTATTACAATTATGCCCTATTTCACCAATTCACCATTGATATAAAGGTTTTTGAAAGTAATATCTTTCGCCCCTTTAATATCATTTGCTCCTTTGGCTACATTATTAAAGTGAGAATCCTCTACACTGATATTATATACATGTTTATCATCCTCCAATCCGATAATAAGCACACCTAATTTACTCTTCTCACAAGTTACATTCTTCAAATGCACATTACGGACAATCGGGTCAAACCCTCTCTTACATTTCTCCCGATTCTCATATTGCAGATTGATGCGAAGTACAGCTTCACGACATTGTCCTACCGTTACATTGCGCACATATACATTTTCTATAAGTCCTCCACGGCAAGTGCTCGTCTTAATACGAATGACACGATCCAGATTCGGGCTATCCATCCGGCAGTCTTCTACAAACAAGTTACGGTAACCACCGGAAATCTCACTGCCGATCACTACTCCTCCATGTCCATTTCTCATCATGCAACCACGTACGATAATGTTCTCACTGGGAATATTCCATTTACGCCCGTCTTCATTACGTCCTGATTTAATGGCAATACAATCATCACCCGTGTCAAATGTACAATTCTCTATCAACACATTCTTACAAGATTCAGGATCACATCCGTCTCCGTTAGGTCCACGATTGAAAACAGTCACTCCGCTAACAATCAAGCTCTCGCAGAAAAGAGGATGAATCACCCAAAATGGAGAGTTTAACAAAGTAACACCTTCAATCAAGATGGTGTGGCAGGAATGTAAGTTCAATAGCTGCGGACGCATACCATCTTCCGGCTTCATCAGACGCTTGTAGACAGGAGTCGATGTTTCACCATACATCAACAGACGTTCACGACCTCCATTGCGTTGAGCCACCATGCCTTCTTTCCAACCATACTTTACGGCCCCACACATTGGCCACCAAGTTTCCATGCTACCTTGTCCGTCAATAATACCTTTTCCTGTTATGGCAATATTGCTTTCACCATAAGCATAAATCAAGGGGTGAGCGTTATAGCAATCAATTCCTTCCCAACGGGTTAAAACTGCAGGAAAATAAAGGCTTTGATCTGTAGAGAATTTCAAAACAGCTCCCTCTTCGAGATGGAAATTCACATTGCTCTTTAGAGTAATAGGTCCGGTATAAAAAGTGCCTTTAGGAACAATTACTGTGCCACCTCCTGACAGACTGCACTGTAAAATAGCCTGATTAATGGCTTCATGGCAAGGATTAGCCTCATCATCCGTTTTTGCTCCAAAATCAGTTATAAGAAATGTTCGTTTCGGAAAAGAGGTCCGTTTAATCTGTTTTTCGATACGGGCGCTTTCTTTAAATGCTTTATCAAAATCAACAGTATTCGCAGATGTTACCTCTGCCACAAAAAGCAACATCAGTAGTAAATTAATAGTTCTTCTCATCATAATTCTTATCCTTTTATTAATATGTTATTTTTATTTTATTGCAATGTAACTCCCATCAGACCGATAACAACATCGTTTGAAAGTGTTTCCAACGTCAGATGACTTAACTCTTTGGAAGGATTCAGAGGCATGTCCAAAAGTACACCTGCTCCCCCCTCGATGGAACGTCCATAAACACCCTTTATGCCTAAGTCCTTTCCCAAGTCATTGCTAACCAAACCCGTCTTAAAATGAATGCGATAAGGACGGGGAGAAACAACGGTGAATGCCTGACCATCAACATAGAAATCCTGTTCAATAGGACACCAGTTATCCGGATTCACTAATTCCAATACATCAGAAGTTCCATCTGTATAGTATACACGAACAATACCATTAGCAATGCGACACTGCATGTGGTTGGTACTGCCTGCCATCATTAAATAGGCATGAGAAGCCCGACCGGAAAGCGGAATACTCAAACTGTCGGGATAATTATCCCACAACGAAGTAAAAGCAATATTGCTTCCTTGAGCCAATGTTCGGAATGGCACACCCAGTTTGGTAGTCAGCATCTCATCACGTACCAAGGCACGCAAACCTGCATCATCAATATCAGCAGTTAATTTGGGATGGCACCACTCGCCAATGCCCTGAACAGGAAGTTGCAAAGTGGTATAAGGCGAACGGGGTGTCAGATACTCATTCCGGAAAATATCAGTCACATTCGCATTGAACAAAGAATCCATATTCA
This sequence comes from Bacteroides xylanisolvens, assembly GCF_018289135.1. NCBI lineage: Bacteria > Pseudomonadati > Bacteroidota > Bacteroidia > Bacteroidales > Bacteroidaceae > Bacteroides > Bacteroides xylanisolvens. The sequence goes on along the minus strand of NZ_CP072216.1, from coordinate 6,230,667 downwards.
TCACCCGGCACTCTGACGTATTCACCTGTGAGAAAGGAAGAATGACTGATGTTTTTTCCGATTTCGTAATCTGTACGTTTACAGGCTGCCACCATTCCATCTGTCCTTGTTTCATGCGAACAAAGAATGTATGATGCCCCAAATGATCATTGACCTTACTTCTTATAGATGTATCACTAACATTCGGTTGTATCAGCACTCCCTGCGGATCATATATTTCACCGAATACCGCCCCTAAAATGGATGGAACACGGATCTCCGCTAAAGCCTCCGCCTGTATTTCAGGCAAAACCGGATTCAGACAGTTTCCTTTCCACACAATTTCGACAATTGCTTTTTGGGCAGAAGAAGCAGGAATAACAACCACCGGATAACCAGAAGCAGCTTCCGCAAAGCTCCAGTCAACTTCTTTCCCATTTACTTTCACAGAATGAATCCTTTCTCTTCCGACATTCACTTGTAATGTCAATGCCAAAGGCGCCTTAAAACGTTGCTCTATCCGGTAAATATCCGTATCATTCTCCCTGACAAAGTGATAGGTTATGTCAGGCAAAGAAATAGAAGCTTTTAACCATCCTGCGGGAAATCCCGGACGAATCACCATCTTCCCGTTCAATACATCGGGTAAAATGCCATACAATCCTTGTACCAGTAATCGGGAAGCTACCCCTATCGGATCTCCAAAGTCACGATAACACTCTCCACGGGCAGCATCATAAAAGCTGACTTGCCCCAAATTGCCGGGACTGTTACCTAAGTACATACCATCCAGAAATGAACTTTTCATCAATCGATATGCCTCCTCCGGACGTCCTGCCTGGAAATAGGCCAAAGCTGTATGCATTACCTCTGCGAAAGCCACATTATTGATACTCCAGGAATAAGGTAACCAATTGGTAGTGGCAATCGTTGCATACCCCTCTTCCAGTCCATCGGCATACACGGGGATATGTGGTATTTCCGTATCAACATACCGTGTAGCCTGATAAGCTTGAAAAGGATCAGCAACGTCGCTATCGAGTGCATGGTATATAGTCCATAATCCCGGACTTTCGTGAAGCCGGCGATGTCCCATAAAATCCTGATATTCCGCCCAACAACCTTTGCCCTGCATCCAAAGACGCTTATTCATCGCTTTCAATATTTGCTCGGCTTCGTTCTGATAAGGTGAAGGGTCTTCGCCTATCAAAGAAGCAAGAAAAGCTGCCATTTTATTGGCACGGTAGTTATAAGCCGACGAATGGGTGACTGCGCCACTGTTGTAGTAAAGCGCATCACTTGCCCAAATACAAGCGTATGCATCATATAAACCATCATTGTCCGGATCATAATTTAATTTTTCCCAAGCTAGATGGCGGGTAATCACAGGCCACATTTTGCGGACATACGCAGTATCTCCCGTCCAGTTGAAGTGCCATAACAATTCATCCATGTAACAAAGATTCATGTCATAGTGGTGCATCTGGTTGTTACGTCCAGGATTCCGGCAAATATACCCATTACTATATTGAGGAGTTCCCCAACGTTTTTCCGAACGCGCCAGATTCATTGTAGAATCCTGTGCCGGATGAGGTATTGTATTCGGGACATCAGTCACCTGACTGGCTGCATAAGCATCAAAATGAGTCCGTGCCCGGTCATGCCAACCTAAAGCATCACCGGTATATCCGGCCCTCCACCCACTTAACGGCATACGCCAGCCAATAGCACCGTGCAACCAAACCTGTCCGTCCCAAATTCCATCGGCAGCTGCGACCAATGCACCACCCAACGTGTTCAAATAAGGGTCCGGCGTTTCTATCTTCAAATGAGAAGCCAATACCAAAGAGGCTGCCTCCGCTTGTTGATAAAGTTTACGGACATTATAGCCTTCGGAAACCTCCCCACGTACCAAGTATACTTCTTTCTGCAAAGAAAGTTCACCTGTGACAAGGTCAGTCGCTTCGGCAGGAAGTTCGAAGCAATCAGCCGGGTCTACCCCCATATCTCCATTACGACTCAAACGTTTTCCGGTAGCTCCCCCATGTTGCCAACGAAGTATAGCTCCTTTAGGCATATTCGAAGGAGAAAAACGCCAAATAGCTCCATCCATATCGGCTAATGCCAATACAGAAATACGCAGTTCTCCTTTTCCCCAAGACGGGTCTGTCAAATAATAGGTACGTTTTCCAGCCGAATAACGGGATTCACAATGCCCGGTGCAGTCAAGCGCCAATTCTGTTCCGTCACGAAGAATGACTTTGAAACTTATATTTCCTCCGCGTCCGTTATTATAAAAAGCAAAAACCGGCCGGTCACTTGTTTCTACCCGAAAGGGACTGTGACTACCGTACAAAGCACGGGTATACCGATTCTTACCATTGACACAAACAAACTCATCACCATCGGGACGATATTGCAACGTCCTTTTTGTACCTCGCAGATGTTCATTCAAGGAGATGGATTCTTTAAAGTCACCGATCTGCTTTGCCTCTCTTTGAGCATTTAATGGCATCGCCGACAACATCAAGAGGCAACAAACAGTCAGCTTTCCTTGTAAAATAAGATTCAGATGAAAATAACTCATATTTTTTTGTGTTTGATTATGGTAATGGCTTCAATCCTTCCCAACGGACATTCCAAGTTCCATCTTTCGGAAATCCCGGATTAGTCTCCGTACATCCGTCCCAACCGGCACACATCATCGCAATAGCAGTCAGCAAGCCGCCATTACCCGGTAAATAAATACGTAAACGACCGTCCTGATAATTATGACCATTCGGCAAGTATGTGTTTGTACGTTTGTCCATCAGTAAAGCTCCGACGGCCTTTTCCGGTTCACCCAAACGGGCAGCATTCATAGCCGTCATCGGATAATCCCATCCCCAGGTTTTACCCCAATTCCAGTTATCCCAAATCCAGTGCAATGTATTTTTCATATAATCTTCCCGGATAAGTTTATTCATCGGAAGAATACCGACTGCACCTAATACTGCCATGTGGTCGGAAGTATAACGAATATCTTTATAAGTATCTATGGCTGTTTCAGCAGCCAGATAAAGTCCTTCATTATTAGATGCTAAAGGGGAAAGTTTATCGATCATTTCATCCCATTCCAAACTGCGTTGCTGTCCCATACGTTCACGCCATTGTTGGGCGGTCTGCATGGCAAAATGCCAGTAAGAAAGTTCAAAAGGAGGATTAACTGTTTCTGCAGCACGCAACGTTTCTTGTGCAGGAATGGCACCTTTCAATATGTAACGTCCTTCCAGTTCATCGTATGTAGCAAAAGAGTACATAAATTCTGCAGTCTCCTGTACCAAACGATTATATTTCTCCAATACTTCTTTAGTCGGATCAGCACGATAAAGTAATTCTGCCAAATAAATTAAATGAGGTTGTTGCCAAATCAGAAAACTTCCTACTTTGGAAGGGGCTTCTGTTCCTGAAGGATCGGTCATTTTCATCCAGCGAACACCATCAAACCCTTGTCTTTGAGCTATTTGACGCGCTATCGGTTCAGCCTTTTCATACCAGCCTAATGTACGGTCAAGTAAGTTGCTACGATTCCAAAGAGCAAATTGAGCCTCGTGCCACCAGATCATTTCAAGATGGAATTTGCCAAACCACGAATTATAGGTAAGCCCCGTCTCTTGCGGAGGAGTAGTACCTGCGCTCTGAATAGCAAGCAAATATTGGCTAAGTACCACACGTCGTTCCAGTTCTTTGGCCCGTGGGTCTGTACATGCCGAAAAGTCAACAGCTGCACCTTCCTTCCAAAACGAATTCCAATAGTTTTTTGCTTCTTCTTGAGTTTGTGCTACAGTAACAGGCTGCATTGAAGGAGCTGTACTAGTAAAAGCACATGCAAAAGCTAAATGATCGTCCATCGGAGTCAGGACAAAATAATGTTTTGCTTTCTCATTGAAAGTAGCCTTCCCTTCCCAATACAAAGTTACGAAATACTCTATGCTATCTAAAGTATGTTTCAAAACTGCGGAAGATTCATTTTGAGTAACAATAGTCGTTGTATGTTTATCAACGGCTTCCCAATTACATGCATCATCACAATGAGCGCCCGTAGGATACGGAAAGCGAAAACAAATCCCGGTATGCGCCTTAGAGGTAATATTTGCAGCAATCATATCATTAGAAGGATGGCAGACTGTCTCTACTTGATAATCTTCACCGTTTAATTTAAACCGACTTTCGATTTTTCCATCCCACAAGCAAAGTTTCTGATGAACATCAGTTACCTGTTCAATATCCGTACCTTCCTCCACGTCAAAACCGACAATTCCTAAATGAAGACGATGCGGATTGACACGAAACCAATTAGCGGCATCCTGCTGTCTGCCTTCTTCTTTGAATTGAGTAGCGTAAAGTTCTTTCTTTCCCCTGCCAAAATCGTATTCTTTCAGGGTTTCTTCCGAAGTAAGCCGGTCCGGATTGGCGAAGCTATGCCAACCCCACTGGCTCTGCGTTCCCAACGGAACTCCTTTTTTATAATTGTCCGGAAACGTCTGTAATCCGGTTATGTCTACCGTATAAGCAAACTCTCCATTTCCTACAGAAAGTGAAGCTAATGAATCGAATGCCGTCACAACAGGACTATTCCTTTCTACTAATGCCTCGCGGTCAATTATCGGCTGATTTCCATCTCCGCAAGCTGTCCAAATAAAAAGTGCTGCAATAGATACTGCGAATGTTTTCATGATTCTTTATTATTGTTATTTACAAAAGTATTTATTTTTGAAACAAATGACGCGGATTCTCATTCAAAAACCCGCGTCACTCCACCCTAATAATCCAATCCAAAGGATGATTTGAGGATCTTTATTTTAAATTCCATTTGATAAAATAGTCTCCATTCATTATTTTGGAACGAATGTCTTCAGCATTGCCGGTAGTTTCGTACTTTTCCGAAATATACTTCGCCATGAAACTATTATCATTATAACGTTTTGCCATACGAATCATAGCCGGATAAACTTTTCCTTCGCATGCCATTTCCAGCATCATTTCTTTCAATATTTCTTCGTCATTGTTTTGCTTATCGGAGGTAAAGGTACGTGATCCTAAACCACTATAACTTACTTCCGTTCCACGAATCCCCTTGTCACCATATTTACGGCTAGCGATTCCTGAAGTTCCATTTGAATAATTGTATACGGTACTAGCATTTGTCCAATGAGGGGTAAACCCATACCAGTTACCAGAATAAGTTCCTTCTTCATTAACGTCGAATTCACTAATATACCCACTAACACCAACATTAATTAAAGCGTCTATTACCGCTCTTCTACCCAACTGATTGAAAGCTTCCGCCAACATGAAATAGAGGTCTGCCCCTCGATAAGTATACACAAATACGTCATCACGATAAGCAGCACGCAAAGGACTGGAAATCGGACGAAATTTACAAACCACCCATTTTCCATTGTAATCATAAACCGTACGATCCATTCGGAAATCTTTGGTTTGATTACCCAGCGGATCGAATTCATTGTCTTTGAAACGTTCAACTGCCACTTCGGCCGGTGCTAACCAATATTTATTCGGATAATCAGAATCGAAATGTTTCAACAGATTGTTCGTCTGTCTGTTTTGATAGTCATACATGATTGCTGATGCAGATTCATAATCATACGGTGTCTCATTATTAAAAAAATTATTATAATGACTGAACAACATATCATTACGTAAAAAAGCAATAGATTGATTGTTGGTCTTTTCATACATACTATTCATTTTGTTAAGTATCATATTGATACACTGCTGGTATCTACCTAACCACAAGCAAATCTCTGCATATAAAGCATAATAAGGCGGAGTCATCATATCCCAACGACGATATTCACTGTTCGCTAATTCTGTGTCCGGATCTACCCAGTCTTTCCAAGCCGTTTCATAAGTTCCATCAATGTTATCAAAACCAATGTCTAACAAATTCTTACAAGCAACCATTGTTTCATCAAGATTCAACACGTCAAACTTTGACAAGTCTCTTAATGAAGTCATCGGTTTATCCACCCAAACTACCTCTCCATAGATTTTGGCAATTGTCATAAACATCCATGTCTTAACACGTAGCGTACTGCTGACCAACGCCTTGTAATGGCTTTCGTTAATAGAATTATTTTCTTCGTATGTTTTCAATTTTCGAAGATAATCGTTGCAAGCATTAATCACTTCGTAAAATCCGGAAGGATCTGCATACGAATTACCACTCAAATCATCATCATAATTATACAAGTTATAGAGTTCAGTGGGTGCCGTTGCAGTCGGCACCACCATTTCTCCACGAAGTTCATTCAGATAAATCACCTTGTCTCCAATAGCTTGCATTTTAGTCATAATACCAATGTAACCGGAGTACATCTCACTTTCTTCCGATATATAATCCTCATTATCGAGTGTAACATCCGTATCGGGATTAAAGAAATCATCACATCCTCCCAATAAGGTAGCCGCTAGAATGAAAGCGACATTTAATAATATTTTTTTCATCTTCATCATTAGAATTTCAAGTTAATACCCAATTTGACAGATTTCGGTTGCATTACTTTCGCATAATCAAATCCTTGTATTGCACTATTACCGGACGAGTAAGCAAATTCCGGATCCAGTCCCAAGTATTTAGTAGCAGTAAGCAGATTTTCTCCTGTCACATACAGTGTGCCGGAACGGAAGAACTTCCAAACTGGCTTATCAAAACTATAGCTTAACGTAACACTCTTCATGCGCAAATAAGAAGCGTCTTCAATCCAGCGAGAAGAAAATTTGTTATTGCCAATAGCGTCTCCATAATTGGCACGCGGAATATTGGTCACTTGTCCTTCCACACTCCAACGATTGGCTACAGCAACACTTTGGTTGGAAAAAGATGAAGCTGATTCCAATGTCTGTCTTACTGCATTGTAAGCTTCGTTTCCTTTTGAATATGAGAACTCAGCAGCTAAAGCAAACTGTTTGTAACGGATGTTGGTGTAAAATCCTCCAAAATAATCAGGAGTAGCACTACCCAAAGATACATAATCTTTAGAATCGATCCGACCATCATTATTCTGATCTACATAACGTACATCACCGGCACGGTATGGCTGATTACTACTGTTCAGCAATGCTGCCTCTTCTGCCTCCGACTGAGTGGAGTAAACACCCGTTGCCTGAAGTCCGTAAAACTCATATGGATTACCTCCTACTCGACTCACCAACATGGAACCGTCTTCATATTCAATTACTTCTTGTTCCTTGCCACCTAACGACTTGATTTTGCTTTCCATAAAAGAAATGTTACCTCCGACAATCCATTCAAAATCACGCAGGCGAACAAGTGAAGCCTGTAAAGAAAGCTCTACTCCATTATTGTCAATCTTACCGATGTTTGCATAATAAGCAGACGTACCATAAACTGCAGATTTACTAATGTTCATAATAACATCTTTGCTTCTTCCACGATAGTAATCAACCCCTACGTTAATACGATTTCTTAAAATACTTGCGTCCAAACTCAAGTTCATTTGTGAAGTTACTTCAGGTTTCAAGTGTGTATTCGGAATTTGTGTACGCAAAATACCTGACACTGCCATATATGGTGAACTACTATAATACGACTTTCCGTAATTGGAAGAAAAACGGCTGTTTCCCATCAGACTATATTCCGCGCGAATATCCAGACGATTTATCCAATCTTTATCAATCAGGAAAGACATGTTTTTCATCATCCAGGTGGCACTACCTGACGGATATACCTGGAAATGATTTGTATATCTTCCGTTGGCAGAAGAACCGTCAATTGCCATATTGAATGCAGTATTCAGAACATTATTATAAGTATAGTCGACATGAGCATAGATATTCGCCCAGTTCCATTTGTTCTGATAACCATCGAAATAACGACCAACAGCATTTGCAGATCCCAACACCTGATAGAAATCATTAGTAGTGTTACGGGCATATGCTCCGTCATATTCCTGCAAAGTAGTCATTGCCTGGAATCCTGCCATAACGTTCAGTGCATGACGGCTGTTGAACAACTTGTTGTAGCGCGCATTTAAATTATAAAAGTAGTTAGTGGCTTCCGCTACACCTTCTCGTATCGTATTTTCTTCTGTACCATATGAGTCGGTGATAGGAACAATGGTAAGATCCGTACGTCCCGGAACAAAAATGTGTTCTTTATTGTAATTATAATACAACCCAAACACACCACCAAGAGAAAATCCGGGAAACATTTTATAATTGAAACCAGCTTTGATATTGACGTCATACTGCCGACTTCTCGCATCTAATGTATTAACAATAGCCAGCGGATTACTTACGGCATAAGCCATATTCTCGCTAATTCCATAATAATAGGTAGAATAAACCGGAGTAAATATTCCATTATCAGATTTTTGGTAAGGGGCCAGCAACGGAGACTGTGCATAAGCAGTGAGTAACGGATTGGTACGCATATTCATTCCTTGTTCCTGATAATTGCCATTGATATATGCCAATCCGACAGTAGCATAGACTTCAAAATTCTTACTCACCAAGAAGTTTCCGTTCAACTGGGTATGGTAGCGATTCTGCTGGGTACTTTTCAATATTCCATCTTCTTTAGAGTACCCCAAAGATAAATCATATTTAGCGATAGCATCACCACCTTCTACCCGAAACAGATTCTCCGTTACGAATCCTCTCCGGTAGATTTCATCCTGCCAGTTCGTATTGTTATTGTAGTAGTTAGCATATTTGCTGTTATTAGGATCACTCATAAAAGGAAATTCAGTAAAGAACTCATCCATATTACCGAAATAACTCATACCCATATCCGACAAATACGAACGGTAGTTGATTCCGTTTAATAATGGCATACGCTTATTATTCCAATTGATACCAAATTGTCCATAGTAACTGATTTCCGTATTCATGTTGTCCGAATTAGCACCATCTGTCTCAATCAGAATAACGCCATTAGCACCCATAGAACCATATAAAGCAGCCTCTGCACCTTTCAAAATTGTAATATTCTGAATATCCTGCAGATTGTAAGCTTGGAAAATATTACGGCTCAATCCGTTAATCAACGGAGAATCATTCACGTCCGGTATATGAGGTATACCATTAATAACAACTAACGGAGCATTGTTACCCACAAACGAACGTACTCCACGGAAATTGAGATAACTTCCCTCTCCAGGCATACCGCTACCACGAGTTACCTGCAAACCGGCAATTTGTCCAGCCAAAGCACGGTCTATCTTCATGCCGGCAGGCACAAAGTCTTTTTTGGCAATATTCTCAGCGGAAGTAGTAACACCGTTTGTCTCAATACGGAAAGGCAACACCGTTGTCTCATTATACTTATACTCCGATTCGGGAATCAGAATAATAGACATCTCCTTACGGTTATTTACCGCCTGAAACACTGTATAATACCCGGCAGCCCAAACAGAAATATTGGCTTTCTGCGGATCCTTGCATTGAATTTGAAATACTCCATTTTTGTCCGTAGTGACATCTTCACTTCCGGTGACAGAGATTACCGCACCCTCAATCGGAATATTCAGGGTAGATAATATTTTACCGCTTATTTTGCCTTGTTCCTGCGCATACAGATTAGCTGCGAACAGGCAAATTAACAGGGCGAAAAATAAAACTTGTATCTTTTTCATGTTGTCTTTATTTTCATAAGATTAATAACAGTCCTTAGTTGGTCTTAGGCACCAATGATATAACGATGCGTGTTTCAAGTTGCTTCCAGAACCTTTAAAGCGTATCACAATTTCAGAAGCTTTATCACCTGGAATAGTAACTGTGCCTACAGTACCACCGTCACGATCGTATTTTGCTTTATCTTTAAATCCTTGTTTAACAGCTTCATCTATATTTTCCGGGTATCCCCCTTCTTTACCACGGTCATAATGGAGAGCAGAATTGTTGTTTAGTTTAGACTGTGAAAAAGTACCAACTTTAATTTCCTCTCCATCTTTGAAAATTGAAAAATCAATCGCTCCCAAGTCTTTAGCTTGCCGGAATCCCATAGCAAACGTGTAAGTTCCAGGTGGAATTTTGTATGAAGTAGCGACATAATCTTTTCCTACCATTTCACCTCTAAACGGAGTATAGTCCAGCGTATAATTTTTATTTTCCAAATCTGTCAGAGTAAAATAAAGTACCCTATATCCTATCTTGGGAAATCCTAATGCCGGCCATCCATTTATAGTTGCTTCGTCTGTTTCACTGATCTTTTCAAATGAAAGATTCGTAGTGTTGAAATACTTTTCTTTATCACTTGCGCTCAGATATTCATAGTTTCTGAAAAGTTCCTTGAGACGGTAAATCAATACGTTAGTCGGTATTTTCATTTTTGTGACACGGTAAGCCGTTCCGTTACTCATAGGAATCGGATTTTCAAGGTCTACTTCCTGTACAGTAGTACGCCATTGTTTATCAAATACAGAAGTCAGATCTTCGTTTGTTTCAAAATCTTCCTTGCTATAAACGTTGTTAAAAAAAGCAGCTTGGAACACCCAATTCTCCAAGATGCTGTCTGCGCGTACCATATTCCAATCAGCCAAATTTTTCCGTGCGGTACTCAAGGCCTGATTCACCACATCATTGGAAGGGAGCAACATAGTAGCAGTGAGATTCTCAGACATGATGTTGAATTTTCTATTCTCGAAATAAGGAGCTTTGACGGTAAATACAGAATCATACACAGTATTTCCCGTCTTATCTACTCCTATCACCGTACTTGCATTTTTATCAAATGTCAATACATAACGTGATCTGACCATATTACGAAAAATAGAATAATCGTCTCCCAAATTCTCAATAATTTCATACAGACTTCTCGGAGACTCTACAGCCTGATCCAATAAATACAAATATCCATTGGTTAGCTTAATAACTTTAGTAACATTTGCATTGTTGAAACGAACACCGGCAACTGCTCTAGTCTCAGGAGAAGTGGTAGAAATCTTTAGATACTTACCACTCCACATCAAAATACGCTGTCCGTCTTCCAAATTAGAAGGAGAGATGGATGCATCAGAAATATAGGTTTGAGCAGTATATATAGGATCATCCCCTGCTGCAATACCTGATTCTACAGCTAGAATAGTGTACATCTGTTCTTTCTCCAATAGTTGCTCCACCATACCTGTTTCGTTAAACAATTGGTACATATCGCTCAATGAAGGCTCCTGAGCCAAATAATCGGTAATGGTTGCATTAACTACAGAAATCTCCGTATTATTCACCTTACTGGTATCTTGGGCATAATGCTCATCCCATGTGTCGGTACAACTACTCCCTATCAATCCGATTAGAGCAATGCCAAATATATATTTTCTTGCTTTCATAATTTATTCGTCAAATATAGGTTCAAATAATAAGTAATCAATAAGTATACGATAGTTGGGGTCTTTACTTGCAGCAGGGTCATTCATCACTAATCGGAAAGTGTGAGTAGAAGTCTCTGTAAATTCCAGTTCAGGATAAAGCACATAGGAATAACATCCTAATGTTTTAGAAGGAACTGTCGTATAAGGAGCGCATGTAACAGAGTTTTCTCCATCAAAGCTGAAAATCATTTTCCCTCCGTTACTGCCGCCTGTACTGGTTCTTATAAATTCCATGGAAGTGGCGTAACCAAATCGTAATGTCACTTTGTACTTTCCTTTAATGATAGATGGCGTTTGCATGGAAACCCAACCTGTATTACCCAAGTTTAACATCAGGAAATCCATATTATTTGCAGTATTCCATCCATTATTGGTTCGGGTAGTAAAATAAGTGACATTGTAATAACTACCATAAGTTCCAGAAGGATTATTAAGGCTATATTCATAACAATTGAGACCTGAAACATCACACTTTTTCTCTGCTGTACCAAAAGATTCTTGGAATTTGATCCCATCTTCTCCGTTACCAGCCGCTATCCAATCGCCAATAATAGAATAATTGCATACGTCAAACAAAACAGTTTCCGGTTCGGCTTCCGCCACAGGCAAGTAAGAAGAAACTTGATGAATATAACCATTTTTAGCTTGTAAATTACAATAGTCTTCTACAAAACAAGCTCGATTCTCATCCCTGTAGTTCAAATAGAATATCTTGTCTTCTTTGCTGATTCTTATCACGCTTCCAGCATTCAGTGTATTCCATATTTTGGAGGTTGCGTCCGGTGTATCAAAGCTACGTAATTTACTCAAATCATAGCTTCCATCCAAAACATGATAAGCTACATATTGATACAATGCATTCTCTGGATTAGTATAATCACTGCCTGCTCCCAACAGCTGTACCAAGTCTTGCAAACTGTTGACACCTGCTTCCTTGAATACATCGTCCGATACTGCCAACAATGTATAATTGCGTTTCTGCTGAGTGGTCTGACCCAAATCATCTACTATATCATCATATATAACATCTAATTCCGCACCCACTCCTGTAGCATCCATTGCAGATTTCAGAATTGTGTAGGGACGTCCGCTTTCAGATATACGAGCATATACACTTTCTGTAAGTGGCGTCAGCGTATTTTCCAATACATATACATAACCGTTAGATACCTTATTTGCAAACTCTATTACATGAGCTTCATTATTCAAGTAAACAGACTGCATACCACCACCTCCAACTTCCGCACTTCCGAAAGATACCATCAAGACATCATCAGAAACGGTCCTTTTTGCTAATGCCCCTTCCTTCTCTATGAAAATTTCCTGACTAATGGTATCCTGTACTATGTGATAGGACACTAGGCTACGTGCATACTCTGTACCCAAATCTTCAATGGAAGAAACTCCTTTTCGATTATAAAATTCTTTTACAGCAGCATTATTAGGTACAAAAAGTGTAAAAGACTGTGTTGCCTGATTTACAGCATTGTACAAGTCTGCATACTTCATAATGTGAATCCATTCGGAAAAGTCGTCTGACCTGTTGGACAAATAAGTTCCTGCAGGCTGCATATCGAAAACAACATATGTATCTCCGTCATACGGATCATTGCAAGCTGCACATAAAATAATGAACAGCATCCAGTATATTTTTTTCATTTTTTTCATTGCATATCGTTATTTAATTATTCATAATAAGGATTTTGCTTCAATAACGAGTTGGTGGATATGTCACTGGCAGGAATTGGCAAATACCAAGCATTGTCGTTGTCTAAAACAGAGCCCAACCATCTGCTTTCCGCGGTAAGATTATTCTCCATTATAAGTATTTTGAAGCGACTTTTATATTTGAAGTTCTGTTGCTTGCCATATCGTAACAGATCGTACCAGCGCTTTCCTTCTGCAGCAAATTCCATATCCCGCTCGTCCAGCAACATTTCCAACAATATTTCCTCAGTAGCTTCATTAATATTTTCCGCACTGACTTCATCTCGTGGTCTCAACTCAGAACGTTCACGTATTCTATTTATGATAGCCAATGCTTCTGTCCAATTGGCAGAACCGCCAATACGAATCAAAGCTTCCGCTTTCATCAACATCACATCTGCCATACGATAAATAATATAGTTGGCATCCAAAATTGTACGTACTGCTTCCCGATCGGCTACACCCAACCCTGAGTATTTCCAAATAATACCATTTTCCGGATAGCTGGTATAAGTTATACCAGCAAACGAACCATAATAGGTACGATTTACTTCATCCTGATTTTGGTAGAATTCATTTATCAAGCGGATAGTCATCGGTTCTGAATACATATAAGTATTGACCGTGACGTCAGAGCCATAAGGAAGAAGTTTTGACGGACTTCCGCCTCCTTGTGCATAATTCGTTTCGTCATACTGTATCTCAAAGATAGATTCATTACTATTACCAGGATAAAATATATTGTACCATTGTCCAGGTGTTGACATAAACACGGGACGTATGGGAGCTGTGGAGTTAATCAAGTAATCAGCGTATGTAACACATTCTTCATAATCTTCCGCCCAAAGACAGGTTTCCGCCATTAGTGCATATAGAGCCCATTTGGTAGCACGTCCTTTAGTAGCCCATGTTCCGTTAAATGTTTCTTTAGCGGCATCAGTTGCCAATGCTGCACGTACATCACTTTTGATTTGTTCCAGAATCTCCACTTCGGAAGACTTTGGCACGTCAGTAGGCATGGCATCGTCTACATAAGGTTCAGTAATCAAAGGAACTTCCCGAAAGTTGCGTACTAAATATAAATACGACAGTCCACGCAAGAAATAAGCTTCCGTCAAATGTGAATCCATTTGCGATTGATAGTAACTCTCGTCTTTCTCAATTACCCCTGGTGCATATTTCAATACAGCATTTGCCATACCGATTACTTGATAGAATGTTCCCCATTGAACGGCTGATGTACTGGGCAATACTGTAAAATTCTGAATTTGACCAGCCGGAGTCGATCTTACCGGAACAATAACGGAACTTCCTCTCAATTCCCCCCAATCTATGATATAGGGAACGCAATCACGCAAACGACTGTAACCTTGTGCAAGAATTGCCTCTACATCTTCGGAAGATTCCCAATACATATCGGTGGATTGTTTATCTTTAGGCTGTACATCGAGCCAATCGCTGCATCCGCTCATTAATAAGCCACCGAATAGTAACAATATAGTAAATATTTTTTTCATTTTCGTAAATCTTTTAGAAACTTAAATTAAAGCCAGCAACAAGCTGAATAGAAGCAGGTGTAGTGGCTGTATCTCTGGCATACGTATTCTCAGTCTTTACCTCTGGGTCCTGCCCTGTGTACTTAGTCCATGTGAAAAGATTGTATCCGGTTACGTACACATCAATATTGTTGAATCCCCAACGCTGAATCGCTTTCTTCGGCAAACGATAGGTGAATGATAAGGATTTTAAACGCAAATAGGAAGCGTCTTCAACAAAGCGATCAGATCCTAGTGTATTGTACCCCTCTCCATAAAGTGCACGTGGAATGTCGGTTTGATCACCTTCATTACGCCAACGTCTGAGGACAGCCGTACTTTGGTTATCAATACCACGCATAGACTCATTATTCAAGCGAGTAGCGTTAACCACATCCTGCCCGTAACGCCCATAGAAAATAGCAGATAACTTAAACTGCTTATAGCTGACATTGAGTCCTGCACCTCCTGTAAGTCTCGGATTTGAATTACCCAAATAGACTATATCGTACTGATTGATAACACCATCATGATTTACATCTTCATAGATTGCATCTCCGGGAGCCACGGTATATGATCCATTCCTCATAACAATTGCATTACCGGAAATATCTTTCATCACGTTACCTTCAATGTCACGTGCATAAGTTGCGTCTTTATTTTGATAAACGCCTTTGTAACGATAACCATAGAACGATCCCATCGGACGACCTTCTTCTCTACGATATGCGTAATTACCATTACCGAAAGTATAATTCTCTTCGATATAATTATCAGGCATTTCCGTAATCTTATTCTCATTGTGGGCAATATTGAAGTAGACTCCCACACGCCAGTCTTTGTTTTGGAACGGAACAGCGTCAACACGGAATTCCCATCCTTTATTTGTCATTTTCCCGGAATTCATGTAGCTAATTTGATAACCATTTCCATAACCGATAGTGGTCGGCATCTTTACCTTTGGTTGTAACAGGTCTTTTACATATTTCTGATAGACATCAACAGTAAAGCGAAGTTTGCCTTTTAAGAAAGTAGCATCAAGCCCTGTGTTATATTCGGTTGTTGTTTCCCATTTCAGTTTATTAAGTTGCATAGAACTCGGAGTAATGGCACTCATATCCATGTAGTTATTCCCGGAAGCATAAGAACCCAGATAGAGTGAAGCACCACTGGCTGAATTCCCGGTCTGTCCCAAACTAAAACGAAGTTTGAACTCATCCATCCAGTCATTCGAAAAATCCATGAATTTCTCATCTGCCAAATGCCAAGCTAAACCAACAGTAGGAAACATACCAAAACGTTCCGATTTACCCATGGTCGAATTGCTTTCCATACCTAGTGAAGCATTGATAATGTAACGGTTCAATAAGGTATAGTTCATTAAAGCTACACCGTTAATATTGCGTGTTTTGGAATCACCAGAACTAATTTTGCGTACAGCACTTCCAATGGTAGGATCAGCAAGTCCTGAAGATACGTTACCAGAAGTTTCGCTTCCATAGCTGGATTTATTCGTTTCCGTAGTACGGAATACTGCAGTCGCGATAATTGCATGTTTATCGTTCCAGTTTTTGCGATACATCAACTTATTTTCCGTATTTATAGTTAATAAGTCAGAAGAGGTATCCGTACTACGATTTGACATTTTGTCTGTCCATGCAAGACCAGTAGCCACCTGTGGCAAAAACATACGCCCTTTAGTATTACGGATATTCATG
This sequence comes from Bacteroides xylanisolvens, assembly GCF_018289135.1. Lineage (NCBI taxonomy): Bacteria > Pseudomonadati > Bacteroidota > Bacteroidia > Bacteroidales > Bacteroidaceae > Bacteroides > Bacteroides xylanisolvens. The sequence continues at coordinate 6,214,332 of NZ_CP072216.1, read as the reverse complement.
TTAACATATCCTTCATAAGTCAGTCCATTCAAAATGTCATATTTAATACGAAAATTCATTTTACTTTCCCGCTGTATGGTTCGGTTGACACTCTCATTTGCCATAGCAATAGGATTATAGTACTTATCACCATTAAAAGCAGGATCCAATGTAGAATTTTCATTGTGATTGAAATACTGTGATGTACGATTCCCTGTCTCATCGTCAATGTAGTAAGGTGATTTGTTCGGTGCTTTGCGGAAAGCTTCCCCACGTACATTATAATAGTTATTATTTCTCTCAGATTGAGTATAAGAGAACTGTGCATAAAAATTCAATTTGTCAGAGAACTTATAATTTACATTCAATGAAGAATTCAAGCGGCTGAAATCGGTTCCGACAGTCGTACCTCCTTCGTCCAAATAACCCAAAGAAAAACGATAAGTCGCTCTTTCACCACCACCACTCATAGAAAACGTATTTTCCCATGACTGAGTATTCCGACGCACTTCGGACAGCCAATCTGTATTCTGGTTATACTCGTCAAAATATGTCCAATCCGGCTGATAACCGATCTCAGGAGAACCGTAAAGCATTTGCAAGTAGCTGGTAGAGTTGGCAAGACCAATATAATTGGCACTATTCCACAACGCTTCAGATACCAAAGCAGAATATTGGTTACCGTTCAACATCGGAATGGTTTCCGGCTCAAACTTAGCGGAAAATTTGGATGAGAAACTAAAACGTGTTTTCCCTTGTACCCCCTGCTTAGTCTTGATAACCAATACACCGTTGGCACCGGAAGTACCCCAAACGGCAGTAGCTGCTGCATCTTTCAACACTTCGATAGACTCAATATCTTGCGGAGAGATATTCAACAAGGCACCCAAATCGTCATTATTGATGGTAGAGAAATCAGTATTATCATCAATTTCTGCCGGATAAGGAACTCCATCTACTACAATCAGTGGTTCTGCATTAGCATTCAGTGTACTACCACCACGAATCTGTATGGAAGCACGTGCTCCAGGGTCGCCACCACCTAATACAATATCCACACCACCGAGCTGTCCTTGCAAGGCATCTTCGATGGAAGTTACAGGAGCAACAGCCACCAAATCTTCCATACTAACCTTCTGCGTTGCAGAAGATTGTTCTCTAGCACTGATACCTAAGTCATTCCGTTCGATTCGTTTTCCTTGCACAACAACTTCATTAATGGTCTGTGTATCATCTTTTAGGACAACATTCAACCGTGTCTGACCGTTGTATTTGATTCTTTCACTCTTTTTTCCAATATAAGAAAAAACGATGATCAGATTGTTCTCATTCGGGATCGGAAGGTTATAAATACCGTCCAGATTTGTGACAGTACCACCTAAAGAACGGTTTTGGGAGTTGAGAATATTTACGTTCACCCCTATCATAGGTTCTGCTGTCGTCCCGAACATCTCGGTCACTTTTCCAGAGAGGACTTTCGCTTGTCCGAAAGCTTCGCCAGTAGTTGCTGCGAATACGATAGCAATCAGTATGTATTTTAATAATTTCATAATCTCTGTTTTTCTGTTAATCAAAAGACATCATCAATCAGATGGAAACAACCTCCTTCGTATGCAAATGGGAAGTAATCGTAATCTGATACCACTTGACATTTGTTTCCACCTTCCAATTGGATACTTAGTGAAGTTCCATTATCTGTATAAATTAGCTGCGGTGCAGTAGCTCCTTCCGTCTGTACCACACGTTCACTCCAATAACGCCCACTTTTAAAATCGGATCCTATATACGGATAAGATGGAATAACGTTTTGAGCAGCAGTAATAAAATAGGAATTCAAATAATTTGCCAATTCTTTTGCATCAAATGTACCACTTAACTTACCTTCAGCATCAAATGAAGCATCAATCGCTCCTGGAATTTTATTTGATGCCAATGCCCGCTTTATAGCATCGTTAGTCGGGATAAATGCAACGAACCGTCCTTTACCAAATAAATTCATCATAATCTGATTGGATATAAGATTTGCCTCACGCAATAACTGAGCAAAACAGTAATAGGGATAATTGTGATCCGCACAGATAGCAATGTTATAAGCCAAATCCCCGCTCTCTGCTGCAAACAATTGTTCAGCATCAAAGCTATATGTACTTCCGTTACTTCCATTTTTAAGTTTAGTAAATGGTGTAAAAACTGTACCATTGAACTGAGGATTCAACTGTTGATTGAAAGTTGAGCTACAAGTGATGTTTCCATCTTTAACGAACCAGTAGTTCCAGGTAGACTCCGTAGGAATCACACGCGTTCCTCTTTCTGGTAATTCACTTGATTGTTCACTCGAGATACTAGCTGAATGCAAATACACGATATTTTGCTTGGCAGTATTGCTGATTTCCGCCCATCCATCATCTCCTTCTGCTTCCAACCCCTGTGTACTGTAAACCGTCCGAATGCCAGAGGCTTCAAATTGTTCGGCTGTAGGAACCAAGACAATATATTTACTCAAGTCAGACACATAAGAAGAGAACAGTGAACTCCCTAACAATGCGTAGAGAAAAGAACGTGCACTTTTATATTGAAACAAAGGTCCGATAACGGAAGCAAATGTGCTAGGTTCCTTAATTTCATCCATACCATAGAGAGCACCATTAACACACATCGTTTTTTCATTCAATGCAGCAGGATTAATATTAAGAGATGAGCCCGCCAAATTCTTCAATTCATCGTCTCCTAACTCTTCAGGGAATAACATACTACCTCCATAAATAAATTGATAGAGGAAATAATTCAACGCTAGCGCATCTACTTCCTGCATAGAAGAATAACCACCGATTTTCCAAAAGCTATCAAAGAAACTATTAATAGCAGTGTTTGACGGTGCAAAAATACTATAAGAAAGAGCTGTCAACGCCGTAAAATTCAAATAGCTGCTTGTAGGCCATTCACAAGCAATATTTGGCAATCCCCCATGCTGATACTGATAGAGCGTATCCACTCCGTATGCTTTAGCATATGACTTACTCAATTCATCATCTGCAACGTAAACGCCAAACGAATCATACAAATCAAGGAAAGTCGAGTATTTTTCTTTATTTTTCAGTTCCGTATAAATCGTTTCTAGCGGTTCAACGACTCGATCAACAGCATGAATATAGCCGTTATTAGCAATAATTCCATATTCTTTTACAGATGCATTAGATACATTGAAACCATCATCTCCCGTCCAAGTAGAATTGGGGTAGAAAGCCTCGTAATTATTTTTAGCATCTATACCTTTCGTCTGGAAATAACGGTAGGAAAATATAGGCAAATAACGTTCTAAGTGATACACCATGACAGAAGCCCCTGTAGGGGTTGTCTCAACAGTAGGAGCATCGCTACTTCTTGTGCGGTGTTTGTAATACAATCCTGCTTTTATGTTCTGCTCCTCTTCCGTTTCCGTACTTCCTGTTGGACGGAAATTGACTAGTTTCTCCTTATTATAAGAATAATAGAGCACGTGGTACCCAATCAATTTACTCACTTCGTTAACAGGCATATCACTGATGCTGGTAAATCCTCTCTTATTCAAATAAGTTTGAAAAGCATCGTCGTCTGGAGCAATAATAGTTAAAATTGCTTTACCCTCCAGCATTTGCTTGTAGCCAGCAATCTCTAGCCCCTGCAAGAAAATAGAATAGTTTCCGTGTTCACCGGAACTTAACACTTCCCATGCATTGTCTGCTACCCAATCAGGTACTTCATAGTGCTCATCCATGCTATCTTTACATGCAGTTAAGAGTAATGGAAGACATAGCAGCCAAAGCATTCTCCGTAAAAATACTTTGTTGTTCATTTTTTTTATTAATTTAAAATTAGGAGTTCTCTCTATCATTATTCAAAATTCAGATTAATTGATAATGTATAATCTTCATTATTTATTGTATTTCACTATTTATTCACCGTATGCTTCATTCCAAGCCTTTTCATACTCATCTGGGAATTCGAGTGAAAGAGCATAGTTTTCAATCATCGTATATCCGTTCTCTGCAATACGAACGGCATCTCCAGCATTATTTTTATTTAGCCCCCATTTGTCCTCAAAATCATCGGGTATGCCGTCGCCATCCGTATCTTTTCTAGCAGTGCCAACATTAATATTTTGCCAAGTCTTGGCAAGAGGGTATTGTGTCTCTATGTTTTGATTTCTAAAAATTGTTCCTTTAGTACCTAATGAAGTCAGTTCATCAATCATGAATTTATCTACCAAATCACGATTGGGTAAAACCGGTCCAACATTTTTAACAATCCAATGATAAGCTTCTGTAGCACTAGTTTTTATGCTGATTTCCGAATGTTGGCTATCTGGTTTACTCAGAAAGACAGGAGTGGCACTACAATAGGTTTGCCAATTACCCTGAGTGATTTCGAATCCATTTAATGTGCCGTCTTTATCGTTATCATAATAATTACCTACACAATAAGTATCAAAATCACCATCACCATTACCACCTATAAAAGGTTTAGTTGGATTTACTTGTTGATAAGTATCTACCAAATAATTTTTATTGTCACTACTTATTCCATTATAATGATATTTCGTTTCATCATCGAACATACTCTTATCTGTAGTTTCTATAGGATATGACGTATTCACCCATGTATAAGCTGGTCCTTTGATAAAATAATTATTTTCAATAACTGTGTTAGAGTGCCCTGAAGATTCCCCCCCCATATTATAAGCCGCTCCATTTCCCCAATTATAGATAACATTGTTAACAAATTGATTCAATCCTTTCACTTTAAAATTACGAGTTTTATTATCAATAAATAGATTTCGGAAAACAGTAACTCCTTCTTCATCACTAGTTTGAACTAAACCTCCACAAGAATGATTCTGGCATCCTTGTCCTAAAATTGAATTCTGCAATGTTATGTTATAGAGACCTTTCGGTTGCTTGTCATTATTGAGTGAAAAACATTCATCTGTTCCCCATGTGAAAGAACAATGATCATAAATTTGATCATGCCCATAGGCAGCTCCTCCTGCGTCTATGTTGTCACTGCCACTAACCTGGCGACCAGTACGCATACGCATATAACGTACAATCAGATTATTTGCATTGGTGGAAGAAGTCCTACCATTATAAAGTTCGATGCCATCACCGGGAGCTGTCTGAAACAAGACTGTTTGATTGTCCTTAAACACAAGTACTTCTTTATTCAAATCAATCACACCTGACACGTTAAACACTATAATTCTGTTTGCTTGACTAACAGCATCTCTTAACGATCCAGCACCACTATTATTCAAATTAGTTACTACATAAATTTCCCGGTTGTTACTACCACGTGCACCATCAGCGTTTCTACCATATCCTACTGCACCCGGAAATGCCGGTGCATAATTGGCTAAGACAGGAAATGCCGGACCAGAACTTGTATTACCACCACTTTCTTCCTCCTCTAGATATGAACTGTAAGGATTGATAGCAGGATCTGCATCCTCCTCATCTACAGGTTCTTTATCCACGCAAGCCGCTAACGACGAGAGTGAAAACAAAAAGAAATATAAAATGCTTGTTAAGCATCTCACGGCAATTGGACATGCCTTTTTTTGAAAAGTTGCTGTGTTTCTCATTTTATATAAAAAATAATTAATAAATACTCATTTGATTAATAAATTAAATTCAAACCTAAAAAATTGTATATCCGTTGTCAAGTATACTTAATTATTTTGCTATTTACGTAATCAGTAGTTGAATATCTATTTTAATATTGATCCTCATCTTTATACGTAAAAATCAAGACTTTTTAGTTATTAAGGTACAATGCCCCATTGTGATGCATAAGCATCCTGAATTTCTTTGGTATTGAAACATACAATCTCAATATTAGGATAATAATCAATAGTAGCATCTATCCTAACTGAAGATTCGTCTAATTCATCCATAGGATACCATTCTGAATATTCTCCGTCATCCCATTCTACTCTATAATAAGCTGAATACCACGAAACTTCTGTTTCGCCAATCATAGTATCAATATTTGACTGTAATTTAGCCCATATACCTGTTATTAAATATAATTTATAGCCAATATCATCACCATTTGGTAATCTTACCATTTTATGCCAACTTACATTATTAACAGCCATTCCATTCCTATCTATAGAAAAGTCTTGTTCACAATACCCTTTATAACAATATTCTTTTTGAGTAGAATTATATACAATTCCAAGAACAAAGTCAATATCAGTTGGCCTAGCTGGTTCAAAAATGGATCTCCATTGATAATAAGTATTAACACTAACATTTCCGTTTACATAAGGACCTGAAGAACCATCGTCGTATGTTTCATCATAAAATCCTAATGTAATATCTAATGTGTAATCATTGTTTTCAGTATAAGGAAAATCTACATCAAATTCAACAGTAAAGGCTGAATTTGTGAAAGAAGAATCCGCTCTTTTAAGAATAATTCTATCGTAGAGCACCGTACTTGCTTCACCGTTCTTTAAGGTTACCAAAGCATTGCATAGTTCAATCGGATATGTATATGATTTACCATCATCAATTTCTATATTCAATTTAATTCGATGTTTTCCGAAAGGTATCAAGAAATTACCTTTTACATTCTTTCCACTTTGTGGATAAAGGCATCTAGTAAGATCTTCCTGATTATCAATATATACAAAACACTCATCTACATGATCACCCGTATTATACTGATAATCAAAATAAGGTTTTGTGAATAAATTCAGATTAACCATACATGTATTATCACTTGTCCCATCATTTAACAGTCCTTGCTGCACATCTCCTTGCATCAATGCAGTCTCTTCATATTCCATAAGGCCATTACCATCACATGAGATAGCAAGCAAAGGAATAATTAAAAATAACATCGATTTGATAATTTGTTCTTTTTTCATGGTATTACATTTTATTTGTTCATTAATTGAAACTGTAGTCGAAAATTTCCTATCATTTCTATTTCTATATTATTTGTTCAGTTCAATACATCCCATAATGAAAGGTCCTGTTGCTTTAGCATCATTATCTCTCATTTTCTCTCCTATATAATACTCAAAACTACCGTCACGATAAGGCTTACCGCCTAATCCACCCACTTGGCAACATCTTGTCAATGTCAATGTTCCGTCCGAATTTGAGATTAGCAGTTTATTGCACAGCCCCTTAAAGGCTTTTTCTGCAATAGCACGATACTGACTATCAATGTATCCTTTATTCACAGCTTTCATATAGGCATACATACATTGCGCCGTAACAGAAGCTTCCGGGAAATTACCGGTACGTGAAGGTTGGTCAATTACCTGATACCATAAACCATTTTTATCTTGGTATTTTGAAAGAGTTTCTGCTAATTCTTTCGTCCATTTAATCATATCAGCATAGCCTGAATGATCTTGGGGAATATATTCCAAAGCATCTACCAAAGCCATAAACCACCAACCAATACTACGTCCCCAGAAATTAGGAGAATGGCCAGTTTCCGGATCAGCCCAGCGCTGGCTCCGGTCCTCATTCCATGCATGATAATAAAGTCCCGTCTTGGTATCGTATGTATGCTGATGGCAGAGAGTGAACTGTTTAACAGCCTCATCAATCCATTCCGGACGATTAAATTCAGCTCCATATCGAGCCATAAAAGGAGAAGCCATATACAATCCATCCAACCACATCTGATTAGGGTATATTTTCTTATGCCAGAAACCTCCATCTGTTGTACGAGGTTGCTTTTTTAGCTGATCTATCAAATTCTCGATAGCCAATTTATATTTCTCCTTTTTGGTTTCATTGTACAAATCAAAAAGAACTTTTCCGGAATTGATATAATCCAAATTATAGGTTTCTTTCTTATATAAATGAATCTCTCCTTTGTCGTCTACCAAAGAATCAGCCCATGCCTCTACATAATCAAAGTACCTACGGTCTCCTGTTTTCTTCCAAACTTGTAACATCGCACAACAACCTACTCCTTGCGCATAACCAAAATACAGGCGTTTTCCATGATCCAGTTGCCACGCTTCCGGAAAACGACGAATTTCCGAATCGGCAAACAGACGATAATAAGTGTCGGAAGAAAAAGTATCCGTACGGAAAGGAACTGCCGGAAGTCCGGCTTTATTAAACAGATTCACTCTAAAGAAAGTCCCATAACCGTAGCGTACAGCTACAGGTGCAGAGACATAAGTTGAAGAAAGTGTTATCAAACTTCCATCAATTACAGCTTCAGCCGGATAAAACCGCGCATCATTGCCGGCAATAAAAAATCCTTTTACCGGTTCATTGCCGGGTGTCTGCAGGCCACCTTCCGCAAATTCAAAATCTAATGTAATTTCTCCCCCATTCACTTTCATTGATTTGTAGAGAGGTCCTGAATAAACAATCTTTTTACCATATTGCTTTGCTAATGCCCAAGCTGCCAGCCGTTCGCCCGGTGCAACTTTATTTCGTGGATGTATGTCGGTAGAATCGGCTGCATCCGTCACTACTGCCATACCAATATTTTCAAGTCCACTTAACCATGTTTTTAATTGTGCTTCACGAATACCTGCCGGTTGCTTGTAATGTGGTGCAATCTGTACGAAATAGAAAGGCATATCCGGCTGATTCCATTCTTTCCGCCAACTATTAATCAGGTTAGTAAATACTTCCTGATATTTCTCATAACGAACAGAGTTGGATTCTCCCTGATACCAGATATTTCCTTTTACAGTGTACCCTACTATAGGAGCAATCATGCCATTCCACAAAGTAGCCGGAACCTTACACTTATCTTTTTCCCTACTCACCCTTTCTTTTGAATATTGTTTTAAGACATCAGCATACAGCAGATTGTTTTCCATCACTTTCATACTTGTCCAAGATTCAGCATGTGTTCCTCCCCAAGTAGACTGAATCAATCCAACCGGTGTACTCAATTCTTTATACAATTTACGTCCAAAGACAAATCCTACAGCAGAAAAGTCTTTCAGATTCTCCGGATTACAAACCACCCACTTTCCAACGCAATCTTCTTTCTCACTATCAGGTGCCAGTTGATGCTCTACATGAAACAGGCGGATTTCCGGAAAATCAGCATCTTTCATTTCTTCCGCTTCATTCAACATTCCTGTTTTCCATTTCACTTGCGGATTACGGGCTACGGGAAATTCCATATTTGACTGTCCCGTACAAAGCCAAACTTCACCTATTAATATATTATTGATCCGGATCCTATTATCACCTTTCAACATTACAGATTGTCCGGAAGTAGCAGCCGGTGTTTGTATCATCAGTTCCCAATGACCGTTTGCTAAAGCAGTCACCTTGTATTTCTTATGATCCCATGAAGTCTTTACCAAAATCTTTTCTCCGGGACGTGCTTTTCCCCAAAAACGTACTTTCGCATTTTGCTGAAGTACCATATTATTTGATAATATAGAAGGAAGTTGTATATCTGCATGAATACCTATTGGAAAGAAACAGACCAATAACCACAGACAAAAAATAATTCTACAGAATTTCATTGTATTTTATAGTTTTAGATTCAATATTTTACTGAATAAGCACATGTCAAAGATACCGCATTACATGGTAGAGTTAAAGAAAAGGAATATGGAGAATTCGACTTTCTTATGTAAATTCATATGTGTACAGCCCATCACACGCCTATTTTGTACGATTTTACAGGCTATGTACGATTTTCCAGTCTTTCTACCCTTCTTTTTTAATTCACTTTATTTATCTCAACCTTTCTCATAACCAATGCATCAATAATATCTTCATCTATCTTCACATCTTTTTTAGCCGTAATAGTCAAATTGTCAAAACAGAAATTGGATAATTTATATTGTTTTGATTTCTCTACAGCAAAAAAGGAATCACAATCCAGATGAATATTACGCATTGTAATATAGCTGGAATACGAGACTGGCATATCCTTGCGATCTTTCAAATCATAAAACTGTGTCCAAGGAGCAATAAAGATACAATTGCGGACATTTCCTTTTATGTCTTCAACGAGGATGTACTTATATTGTTGGGGAGTATCCGGACGCATTTTCAACCACAACAGGCGTTTAGCCTGGTCCAGATTGCAGCGTCGAAGAATTATATTATGATTATATATCGATTCGCTACCGCAAGTCAGCACTCCGTGACAGAATCCAAAAGTACAGTCTTCAATAATAATATCACAATTGCCACCATTATCGGGATTTTGATCAGCCCATGGTCCTTTGCCGCCTTTTAATGCAATTGCGTCATCATTAACCGACATATAGCATCCCTTGACAAGTACATTTTTACATGCATCAATATCGATTGCATCCGTACTTGGAGCCTTTACAGGAGAAGAAGGTGAAAAGATATGCAAATCCAAAAGTTTTACGCTATCACACTTATAAATGTGAGTTGTCCAAAACGGAGAATTAACAAGTCGCACATCTGAAACTTGTACATTATTGCTATGAGATATATGAAGTAGACGAGGACGCAATTCATCCATATTAGTACATTTAGGAATAACACGCCGCCGCAACCAAAATGACTTCCAATATCGTTCACCGTTTCCATCAACTTTTCCTTTTCCGGAAAGGGTGAAACCATCTACCTTATCAACATTAATCAAAGCTGAAAAGTACTTTAGGTTCTGTCCCTCCATCCGTGTTTCTATTACAGGAAAGTTGCTAATATCGTCACTACCTTTTAATATAGCTTTCTCTTCCAAATGCAAGTGTGTTCCCGGCTTAAAGAACAGCGCACCACTAAGATAAGTACCTTCAGGTATAACAATGACTCCGCCTCCATTATTAGACGCCAAATCTATAACAGCCTGAATTTTCTCTGTCTGTAACAGTGTACTATCATTCACTACTCCATAGTCGGTAATCAAGAAACTCTTTCCTAATCCATTTATATCAGTTTTTTCATTTTTGTAAAACCAATCCGGTATAATTTTACCATCGGGAAATTTTTCCTGACTAAACAGTTGCAGACTGCAACATGTCGCTACTATTAAAAATGCTGACTTTATCATTTTCTATATCTCGTTACTTTTTTGCAAAAGTACCGCATGTTTCCATTTGCCCCAAAGCAAAGGATATGGAGATATTGATTTTCTTATGGAGTTCTATACAAAGGATTCAAATACTATTTATCTATATACAATATTCCATATTCAGACTTATTTTTGTACATATATCGAATTAAAATAAAACGCTCTCTACAGTATCAAAAAAGCGCATCCTCTTTATAAATTTTGTAAACACAATCTCTCCTTTACGTCCGCCACCACGAAGAAAGATTTCATAAGTACTATTTCCTGATTCTTTTATTTTCAGCAGATCCAAATCCGTATTCTTTGTTTGTTCCCCGCGTATAACCGTTTTTAATACCCCTCCTGTTGTCCGGTCCAGTTCCACTCTTTGACATTTTAAACACCCGGCTCCAAGTAGTACTTCCCGCAGTATAATGTTCCATTATCTCTGCTTCCGTCACTCGATATGTACCTTGCCGGATATATACAGTATCTCCTGCCATCACTTTTGATTGTGCTTTACCCAACGTGGCAAAAGGCTTATCAATCGTCCCACTGTTTGAATCGCTTCCATTAGTAGCCACAAAATAATTCGTAGCCGAAAGAGAAAAGAGGAAACATCCTATAAAAAAAAGAAGAAGGCTAATACGTTTCATTGTATATTAAGTATTATGTAGCAGCAAAGCTACTGTTTTTTATACCATAGGAGCTGTAATATCGTACGTAAAGAATAGAATTTTGTCTTTTCTACTTCAATTATCAGACAAATTCCAGCATTAACAATCATAGTTCATAATAACAATAGTTTGATATAAGGATAAAAATGCATCCTTTATATACAAATTTGCAGGTGAATACTCTCCCAATCCACTTCCTTTGTAGAAAGAAAATATTCAATCTTTATAACAATATAATTATGAAAAACTTATTTTATGCGCTTACATTTTTTAGTTTTGTCACAGCTTGTAGTGATAATTCAGTCCAAAATCCAACACCACCTCCCGTGTCTGATAATGGTGATAACAATAATATGCAAGTTGTTGAGTTTCTAAGAAATCGTGCTATGGTGGCAAGTTATAACACTATCTTTCCTAATAAAGAAACAGAAAGAATAGAAAGAAAAGGCGTACTACTCAGCTGGAGATGGCTTTCCACCGATCCGGACGATATTGGTTTTGATATCTACCGCAAAGAAGGTAACTATAAATTCCAAAAGCTAAACAAAACTCCGATTATCAATAGTTCTAATTACAAAGATTTAACAGCAAACATTAATAAGATTCTCAAATACGAAGTTCGACAAGCAAATACCAATAATATTTTATGTTCATGTAACTTTACTCCGGAAATGGCACAGAACTTTTACCGGACGGTCCCATTAAACAATAATAATCTGCCATATCCCGATTTAGTATATAAAGCTTCGGATGCAGCTATTGGCGATTTAGACGGCGACGGAGATTATGAATTGGTTCTGAAACGTGAAGTGTCACCTCTTGACAATGGTAGCACGGGAATTGGAATTACTCCCGGAAGTTGCCTGTTAGAAGCATACAAGCTAACAACCGGGACATTTTTATGGCGTATCGATTTAGGCTCTAATATCCGGCAAGGTATTCATTATACTCCCTTCATTGTATATGACCTGAATGGAGATGGCAAGGCGGAGATCGCAGTCCGCACCTCCGAAGGTACCGTTTTCGGGGACGGAACGAAAATAGGCGATGTCAACCAAGATGGAATAACCGACTATGTAGACAGGGCTCCCCAAAGTGCCACTTATGGCAGAATTATCACAGGGCCGGAATTCTTATCTATCATTGAAGGCAGAACCGGAAAGGAAGTAGCCCGAACCGACTATATCTACCGTGGTGAAAAAAATAAATGGGTGACATATTGGGGAGATAATTGGGCAAACAGGATGGATCGTTTTCTGATGGGAGTCGGACACTTCAGATCTCAAAAAGGAATTCCAAGCCTACTCATGTGCAGAGGATATTATAAGAACTACCAGATTGTAGCTTTAGATTTTACTGATAACAAAATAACAGAGCGATGGCATTTTGATACAGCTGACAACTATTCGGATTATATAGGGCAAGGTAATCATAATTTAGCAGTCGGAGATATAGATGATGACGGAAAAGACGAAGTCTTATATGGGGCATGTGTCATAGACCATAACGGTAAAGGGCTATATAGCACAAAATTAGGACATGGTGATGCCATGCATTTGGGCAAATTTGATCCTACACAGGAAGGGTATCAAGTAGTAGTCTGCCATGAAGAACCCAAGGAGTATGGAAATATTGGAACAGAATTCCGGGATGCCAGAACGGGCAGGATATTACATTATATTCCCGGAAACGGCAAGGACGTAGGACGTTGTATGGTCGCAGATGTTGATCCGGACAGTCCCGGATGTGAATATTGGTCGTCAGAACCGGACGGTGTCATGTATTCCTGCAAAGGAAATGAACTGACAGGTAAAAGGGCACCTATAGCCAAAGGTGGTGATACATCATACAATATGACAATCTGGTGGAGTGGATCATTAAACAGGCAAATGCTTGATTACCTCGTTATTCACAGCTATACCGACGGACGTTTGTTCAATGGCAGCGATTGGGGTGTAAAAACAGCCAGCGGAACCAAAAACAATGCCTGTTTTTATGGCGATATTTGGGGAGACTGGCGGGAAGAAGTTATCTTCGTTGATGAAAATGATACAGAGCTAAGAATCTTTACTACTGATTTTGAAACCGACTATCGTTTCCATCCTCTAATGGACGACCATTTATATCGTTTAAGCGCTACACATCAGAACATAGGTTACAACCAGCCCACTCATCCGGGTTACTATATCGGTTCTGACTTGAACAAATAAAAAAGAAAGGCGTGTATGCTTTCCGCAAAGAACATACACGCTTTTTATAAAACTAACCCTATTCAAAACTCTATCATTTCCTTACCTCAATAAATATCAGAAAGCAAATACATATCGGGAGCTTACTCCAGGTCTGTCGTATTTCAATCCATCAACTTTGGTACTTCCACTGCTTGTCAACTGTACTCCAAATATACTTGTATTATTACGCTCTGTAGACGACCAATAATACATGTCATTTTTCAGTCCGTCACTACCTGTTATTTTTCCCAACTGCGTATTCATCGTTTCCCAATTAGTTACCATTGCCCTCAAATCACCGACAGAAGGAATAAACCAACCGGAAGAAATACTCGGAGCAACCAAATTATAGTTATTCAAGGAATTCACTAAAAGTGACTTATTCTTTGCTTCCGCATATTTTTTAATTACTTCCGTGTGATTATACCCTAATCGCTGATCCCTCGACGTACCATTCAATGTTCCGGTAGACGCCGATCCATCCCATCCCATCGGACTTAAATCAATATAGGAATTTCTTTCGGCAAACTCTGTACGATACCAAACTCTTATTTCATCTTTCTCCCCAAAAACAATATTGGTATTCTCTTTCAGCCCCAAAACCAATCCATGGGTACAGCCCGGATGATCACGCAATAATGCATCCTGACGTTCAGAATAAGTAAATTCATTATCTTCTGTAAAAGGATATAACACAGAAGGCATCGGATTACCAACAAAATAAACGACTCCTACACAATCATCGCTAACAGGAGCATTATCGTCAACAGAAGCCAACGCGCCATTAGAATATATCAGATCACCCACTTTCAACTCATGATCCACAGTTTGCAGTCCTCCGTCTATCTCACAATAAATATACTCTCCGGCTTTCAACTTTGTCGCATCTATCGAGTATTTTTTAAGCCCGTTGTCTACTGAACTGATAAAACTTCCTCCTATTTGCTCTACTTTTTTTGTCGGATTTACCAAAACACGGTAAGTCGTTGTTTCCTTATCATAATAAGGAATGATCACCTGCTCACCAATAGAAAATTTCACCTCTCTCAAAGATACACTGTAAGATGGCAGTTCAGGAGAAACCTCATTAGTGAAATTATAAGTAACAGAAGGCAGTTCGGCTACCATCAAGGCCATCCGATGATTCATTACAAAAGTTATTGTACTTCCGTCTGCTGAAGCCTCCCCTGTCATTAAATCATTATTTGTATATCTGTCACCACTCAGATCTGTGTCAACAGTCCAGTTCCCCACAATCGTTTCAAACGGATCCTCCTTCGTCATATCTATAGTTATATTTTCCTTATAAGGATAATACGCATAAAAAGTCACGGTTTCCAAATCTTCCGTACACGAAAGACGTCCTCCGTCAATTCCCCATATTCCATCATTATACGTCGCAAGGACATTTTTAATGAAAACTTCCTTATCACTATTTACCGCAAAAATACCAATCGCATCCCCGTCCGAAAAAGTTGTCTTGTAAGTCACATCAGTGACAGCACGACTTACATTGCCATTTTGTTGAATACTGGAATCAACCACCTCAATCTTTAATATATTACTATTGACGGCCAGCTTGGCATCCTCATCCTGCGAACATGCCACCATCAGAAAAGAACCGAGCAATACATAAATTACAAAAATGAATTTACAATATCTCATAATATTTCTTCTTTTAAATGTTTAATTATCATATAACTCCATACTTATTGACCTGCCCCCCTGACTCACAATAGTTTGAGTATTTCCCCCATCCCATTGTACATCTCCTGGTTCAACTCCTGTAATAGTATTACCGTCACTTGTATTAATTTCCTGACGATCTCCTTCAACCCATCCCTGAACTTCTCCAGATTCGACAGTTACATAAATCGTTTCATCCCTCTCACTGATTATTACAGTGTACGGATGTATGTGTCCGGGAACCAGGTCCATCTCACCAATCTTCTTGATAAAAGATTTCCCGCCCATTTCTATCTCAAAAGTAACCTCTGAAACTTTTTGAGGAAATACAATCAATGAAGTCCGCATA
The DNA here is from genome assembly GCF_018289135.1 of Bacteroides xylanisolvens. Lineage (NCBI taxonomy): Bacteria > Pseudomonadati > Bacteroidota > Bacteroidia > Bacteroidales > Bacteroidaceae > Bacteroides > Bacteroides xylanisolvens. The sequence continues at coordinate 6,198,388 of NZ_CP072216.1, read as the reverse complement.
TTTTCACCGGCCATAACCTTCTGAGATAACGCCAAAGCCGGTGCATCTTCGACAACAGCGGTCGTGCCGTCTATTGTATTGAAAGTTCCTTTAAGTTTCAAGCCAATCAACGTATAAGTTATGTCATCCAACGTCAAACCGTCTTTTCCTTCAAAAGAAAAATCAATCCTGCTCATCTGATGCGAAAAAGCAAAGTTGACATCCGGATTGTTCCGTCCGGCTTCCGTAGTCGCATAAAGAAAATCAATGGACATTTGCTTTTCCTGTGTTTGTTTATCCGAAGTCGTTTCCACTGTTATACAATCGGCAACCATAACGGAAGTCTCCGTAAATGGATAATAGGCGGACAATACATGTTCCTGTTTTCCCAGGAAATAAATAGACTGATTCTCGTCAAATGCTGCAAACGAAGATAAATTTCCTGTATATTTATAGGAAATATTTACATCATCTTCACAAGTTACCCCTATACGATCACCATCAGTCCACGTAGTACCAACAGTCCGGGACTTCTCCACAACCTCCGTGATTGTTCCCGAGATTGCCGCTTTCACCCCGACGATATCATCGCCGGAGTAATCATAGCTGCTACATCCCCAACATAAGATAGACAATGCAGCAATAAATGGCATTTTTCTTTTCATAATACTATAATTTAACAAGTTATATTTTCGGAATAAAGACTGTTATTGTAATGTTACGCTCATCAATCCAATCACTACATCATTAGCAACGGTTTCCAATGTCAGTTCTTTCAGAGTCTTATTCTTGTCCAACGGAATATCCAGCATGACACCGGCGCCACCTTCAAATCTGCGGTCGGCAGATCCGCGAAGTTTCAAAGCCTTTCCCAAATCACGACTCACGATTCCTGTTTTTAAATGAAACCGATACGGGCGAGGTCTGGGAGCATCAAAAGCAAAATCATCCAGATAAAAGTCCTGCTCAATCGGACACCAATTATCAGGGTTTACCAATTCCAGCACCTCTGAAGTTCCATCTGTATAATATACACGTACAATTCCGTTGGCTATCCGGCACTGCATATGATTGGTGCTCCCTACAAGCAACAAATAAGCATGGGAAGCTTTTCCAGAGAGAGGAACCTTCACCATATCCGGATAATTATCCCATAAAGAAGTGTAAGCGATATTGTTACCTTCTTTCATTACACGGAAAGGAATACCAAGTGAAGTTTTATACATATTATCCTTCACCAAGCTACGTAAGCCGGAATCATCAATTTCAGCAGTCAGCAATGGATGGCACCATTCTCCAATTCCCTGAGTCGGTAACTGCAAAGTTGTATAAGGAGAACGTGGAGATAAATACTCATTTTTAAAAATATCCGCTACAGAAGAATTAAACTGCTTATCCATGTTTACCACACGACATTTACCAGTTTCAATATTTTCAAATCCATTGTATACGACTTGAGGAACATTGACATAGACATTGACAGGTTGCCACCATTCCATATTCCCTTGACGAGTGTACACAAAGAAAGTATGATGTCCTTTCTTATCTTTATTCACTTTCGACGAAAGCTTGGTTGTGTTTACCTTCTTCGTTACCAGAACATTTTGCGGGTCATATACTTTAAGAAACGAAATACCCTGAGGAGCGTTCAAGTCTACCTGTCCTTCCAGCGTAGTAACAATTTCATCATTTGCAATCTGTTGTAAGACATTACCTTCCCATTGAATCTCGATTTCAGCTTTGGTGACAGCCGGTACAGAAACAACAATCAGAGGATACCCATTCGCAGCTTCTTCCGTCTTCCATTTCACAGCTTTTCCATTCACCTTTACCAAACGGATCTTATCCTTCACTGCATTCACTTGCAACGTCAAGGCCAATGGTTCTTTGAAACGTTGTGTCACATTATAAATATCCATATCACCCTTACGTAAGAATTCATAAGCTAAATCAGCCATTGACATAGACGCCTTATCCCACGCCATAGGAAATCCCGGGCGGATCACCAATTTTCCATTCAGAGCATCCGGCGAAACGCCATACAAGCCCTGTATCAAAGTGCGGGATGTTATACCTATTTGGTCTGCAAAATCACGGTAAGTTTCCCGGCGAACAGCATCATACAAACTTATTTGTCCGAAATTGCCAGGACTTTTCCCAAGGTACATCCCATCCAGAATAGAACCTTTCAACAAATTAAAACCATCGTCTCCACGCCCTGCCTGAAAAAAAGCAAGCGCAGTATGCATCACCTCGGCAAACGCCACATTATTCACACTCCACACATAAGGCATCCAGTTCGTAGTGGATAATGTTTCATAATCACGATCCAACCCATCTGCAAATACCGGAATATGCGGAATAGAGGTATCGACATACCGGGTTGCCTGATAAGCCTGGAAAGGATCGGCTGTTTCACTATCTATCGCGTGATAGATAGTCCACAAACCAGCGCTTTCATGTAAACGCTTATGCCCCATGAAATCTTGAAACTCGGCCCAATGCCCTTTATCTTTTATCCAAAGCCTTTCATTCATCGCTTTCAATATCTTATCCGCCTCTTTTTCATAGGGAGTAGCATCTTCCCCTATCTTTTCAGCCAGCATAGCGGCCAATTTATTAGCACGATAGTTATACGCTGACGAATGAGTTACAGCTCCACTGTTATAATAAAGTGCATCACTGGCCCAAATACAGCAATAAGCATCATACAGCCCGTCATTATCAGGGTCATAATTCAATTTTTCCCATGCCAGATGACTAGTCAATACAAGCCATATTTTACGTACATAGTCCAAATCGCCGGTCCAGTTGAAATGCCAGAGCAACTCATCAATGTAGCAAAGATTCATATCATAATGATGCATTTGATCCTTTCGGTAAGGAGTACGGCAAATATACCCGTTACTGTAATGCGGGGTACCCCATTTTTTTACCGAACGTGCCAAATGTAAAGCAGTATCCTGTGTAGGATGAGGTATTGTCGCAGGGACATCCGTAACCTGACTTGCTGCATACGAATCGAAATGCGTACGAGCCCTATCATGCCAGCCAATAAAATCACCGATATAAGCAGCACGCCAGCCATTTAATTGCGAACGCCAGCCAATAGCGCCGTGAAGCCATATTTTGCCATCCCATATTCCATCAGCGGCAGCCGCCAAAGCCCCTCCCAATGGATTAAAATAGGGATCCGGAGTAGAAATCTGAAGAGATGACTCTATCTCCGAACGCCACTTTTCAGACTTATCGTATAGGGAAGTTCCTTCAACAAGAGCTGGTAAACGTAACTCCTGATCTTCCACAACAATATAAGCAGTCGTTCCATCCAAACTCAATTTATAATGTTTCTGTTCTTTCGGAAGTTGGGGAGCATCAAAACTATCAGCACGATCAGCACCCATATCACCATTGCGGCTTAAATTCTTCGCTCTAATCTCTGAAATATAGCAATGTAAAAGAGCCCCCTCCGGCATATCCTTCATTGTAAACCGCCATATCCCTCCTTCTGCGTCAGGAAATGCCAGTACGGAGATATTTAATTCACCTTTGCCCAACAAAGGATCTGTCAGACGATAAGTACGCCTTCCCGCCCTGTATCTGGCCTCACAAAATTTTAAAGAATCAAGGGCTATACTTTGATTACCACATTGCAAGCGAAAACAGATATGCTTACTATCCTTCGGCTTATAAGCAGCAAACACAGGCCGGTCGCTCGTTTCAATCCTAAAGTCTGTAATACCTCCGTACAATGCACGAGTATAGCGATTCTTGCCGTTCACACAAACAAAATCATTACCATCCGGACGATATTGTATAGTACGTTTTATCCCTTTTTTACGTTCAATTTGGGAAATTGTCTTTGTTATATGCGCCCCATCTGTCGCTGCTTGTACAACAAGTGAGAACGCAGAGCACATCAGAAAACCAATCAAACAACTTTTATTCATATTTTCCTATCCTATATTTATTACATTTACTTCAATTTTTAACGATACGCTTCATTTTGTACATACAGCCCCTCTTTCACTTTCATCTGCGAATCGGGAATAGGATAGAGATAAGTTCCATCCTTTATTTGCCGGATATACAATAACAAAGTCGGACGTATGACATTACCATTGGCATCCACTGCATATTCCTGAAATTTATCACGAACAGCTTGAAGATTATTATGACGTACCAAATCATGCCAACGGATTCCTTCACAAGCCAACTCTCTCCGTCTCTCCTTGTCAACACATTCCCGGAATGCAGCCGGTTCCTTTTCGGCATTTGTCAATACCGGTATTCCTGCACGCCGCCGTATCCTGTCGACCATATCAACCCCTTTTGAAGTTGGACCTACAATCTCGGCATACATCAACATCACATCTTCCAAACGAATCAACGGGAAATTCAGAGGGAAATAAGTACGATCCACTATCTGCGCATTAATATCATCATACCCCAATGCTTCTCTTTTCATTTTATGTTCCAGGAATTTGATAAAGAAATCCTCACCTGCATATTTCGTCACACTATTAGGATTGTCATCATTCACAAACTTGGTCGTATCAATAGTAGCCAGACACCGTACATCAAGAAAATGTCCTTCTTCATCTTGTTCCTCTTTCAATAAATTATCAAGCCCCTTCGCACAAGCAATACTATTACCGGACATTTCAAGAGTAACATATTTCGAAGGTAAACGAGGCACGGAGTGAAATACCATCGGATTACCATAATCTTTAGCGACTATATATTGAATTTCAAAGATGTGATATTTATTATCATTCTCATTTATCCACATTCTTTGCCATTCACTTGCATTTTTAGCCCAAAATTTACCGGTTGCATCCGCATAATCAATTACTTCTTCAAGAAGCTCCCTAGCGAGTTCCTTTTTAGTTTCATCATACAGAGGAAATCCCGCCATTGTCAGATAAACTCTTCCTAACAATGCCTTTGCCGCAGTCAATGTTGCACGGCCACTGGCGGATTTCCTTCCTAGATAATCCTTCGGTTCCTCCGTCAGGCTTCCGACAGCATATTCCAAATCAGGAATAATAACCTTCTCATAAATTTCTACAGCCTCCGACTGCGGAGTCGACATTGCTTCTGAAATAGTCTGAGGAACAAGCGTCAAAGGAACACGCCCGTAATAACGAACCAAATCAAAATAAGCTAATGCTCTCAAAAAACGCGCTTCTCCTATTTGTTGTTCCTTTATTCCTTCAATAGTATAATTCACCCCATCTACCTTGGACAAAAACAAATTGGCACGCGAAACAATCTCAAACAAGTCATTCCATGCATCCCGAACTGTTGCAATGGTCGATATATTAGGATTAAAAGAACTGATGTCCATATAGTCACGCTGTGCCGTACTCAGTTCTCCGCACCATGTATTATCCGAACGAACCTCTGACATAAGTAAAGCATAAGTCGACAACGGAAGCAGTCCGTTATATACTCCTATCAACGCTTGCTCCATTTGCGACGGGGTCGTATAAAAGTTTTCAGTAGTACGGGTATCTACCGGAGTGACATCTAGCCAGTCACTACAAGAAGAGAATAACAATCCCATACTCATAGCTCCACTTAGTATATATTGATATAGTTTCATAGTTTCTTTTATTAGAATGTTACATTTACCCCTAAAGTAATAGTTCTAGCCTGCGGATATGAACCGTAATCATAGTCACTATTCTTTCCGTCATTATTTACTTCCGGAGAATAACCACCTTCATATTTATCCCACATCAGAAGATTTTCTCCCGAAATATAAACACGGGCATAATTAATTATCTTCTTATTTTTGATGGGAATACGATAGCCCAGCGTTACGTTTTTAATTTTAATAAAATCGGTACTATACAACCAGCGGGTATCGTACAGTGAACCTGTATTAGAGTTATTAATACCGGGAGTTTTCCCATCACCCGGCTGTTCCTCGGAAACCCACATATTTTTCCAACGTGACAATACATTGATAGATGCTCCCATACCCGGACGATCCATGCCACGACCGAGCAGACTATATATCATTCCCCCTGTCTGTCCAGTCAGTAATACAGACAGGTCGAAATCTTTATATTTAAAGGTATTTGTCATACCAAAAGTATAATCGGGATCCGGTTTACCAACCAACGTACGATCCTGGTCATTAATCTTACCGTCATCATTCACATCACGGTATCTCACATCACCCTGGATAGAATTGGACATTGTAGGATATTTCCTCAAATCTTCCTTATACTGATACACTCCTACAGCATCATACATATAATATGCCCTCAAAGGTTGTCCAACCATCAATACCTGTGTATTCGATTTATCCCATCCAATGAAAACCGTACTATTATCTTCTCCCAAACTCAACACCTTATTCTTATTATAAGCTATATTCAAAGAAGTAGTCCACTTGAACCTTCCTGTCAATTTTTGGGTAGTCAGTTCAATCTCAAACCCTTTATTTTTTATACTACCGATATTCCCCCATGCTTGTGTGAATCCCATTGTACCAGGAACAGAAACCTGATATAATAAATCTTTAGTCGTTTTATCATAATAATCGGCAGCAAGAGTTATCCTGTTATCAAAAAATCCCAAATCCAAACCAACATTCCAACTGTGTGTCTTTTCCCATCCAAGTTCTTTATTATCAATTGAACTGGGAGCAAAACCATTGGTCAGGCTTCCACCAATTGAATAGTTGGAACTACCCATCAGCCCGATAGCAGCGTTAGTAGAAATAGAATTATTTCCATTCATACCCCAGCTACCGCGTATTTTCATTTGATTGACCACAAACTTTTCCGGCCAAAACTTCTCGTTAGAGATTCGATAGGCAGCAGAAACAGCAGGAAACATCCCCCAACGATTATTCTTTCCGAAACGTGAAGAACCGTCGCGACGAATACTTGCTGTCAACAGGTAACGGTTATCATATTCATACTGGGCACGCCCGAAATAGGATAATAAGCGATTGGGAGTTGACAAGGTAGCTAACGCAACTTTTATAGCCTCATCACTTTGGTTGAAAACTTCAAGTGAATTATCCGGGAACTGTTGCGCAGACAAGTTTGTAGTGGCTCCCGAAGAACTTTCCATTGAATAACCTGCCATAGCGGCAATATTATGCTTGCCTAATTTCTTATCATAATTTAATACAGCCTGCAACAGATATTTGGATGACCGTATATCTATACGGTTGGCAGAACTATGATACCCTTCACCATCCGTCCAGTTCTTAATTACCGAACTCGGAGTAAAAGTGCGAGTCTGACGGCTTGTAAAATCATACGCACCTTTCACTTCCGCCCTCAATCCGTCAATAATATTGACTCTGATAAAAGCTGAAGAATTCAACCGGGCCGTTTCGATATGATTGGTGACCTGCTCCATATAAGCAATAGGGCTGATTTTTGTACTAGACCATAAATAAGAGGCATAAGGTTCCGCACCGGAATATATCCCAGCATCTGGCTCTGCAACTGGACACATTGTCAAAACCTGATTTGCCTGCTGATCTTTGCCATCCACACGCCCACCATCTTTCCAGTCCATTGACGGAGCCATATTAACGCCTAAAGTGATGCGATCATACAATTTTGTCTCCACATTAGCCCGCAGATTCAAACGTTTGTAAGCACTCTCTATAGCAATACCTTGCTGGTCTATATATCCCAGAGAAAGCCGGTATTGAGTATTCCCTCTACCATTTGAAACAGAAAGCTGATAATTCTGCATCGGAGCCAAACGATAAAATTCATCCTGCCAGTCAATTAGTCTTAATCCACCGTAACCGGGCTGTGTCCATCGCGGGTCATTCATATACTCATAGTTTACCCGATTACCATTCAAGGCATAACGGGTATCCCAATCATCATCTGCCGTAGCTCCTTTTCCTCCTAAAGCAGCAAGGTATCTACTATTGTTATAGGCAGTCCGGAAAGTGATCCACTCTTCCGGGCTTAGTACATCTATTTTCTTTTCCAATTGTTGGATACTGAATGCAGCAGAAAACTGTACCCGGACTTTATCATCCTTATTAGCCATTTTAGTTGTAATCAAAACAACACCATTAGCACCACGAGAACCGTAAATAGCAGAAGATGAAGCGTCTTTCAAAACTTCAATCGACTGAATATCATTTGGGTTGATACTTCCCAAATCATCTATCGGAATTCCATCTACTACATATAAAGGAGTGGCATCCGCATTAATGGAAGCAGCTCCGCGCACACGAATCTGTAATTCTGATCCCGGCGCACCATTAGTTGACCGTACTTCTACTCCCGCCAACTGCCCCTGCAATGAAGAGGCAAGATTGGGTGCCGGACGGTCTTCAAGTTTCGCTGCATCAACTTTGGCAATGGCCCCGGTCACATTCCCCCTTTTGGCTGTACCATAACCGATTACAACCACTTCGTCCATTTGCACGTCATTTTCGCTCATCCTGATGGCAAAAACACTCTTTCCTTTAATAGAAATAGTCTGTGAAGCATATCCCAAATAAGACACCTCAATTGTCTTAGCTTTATCAGGAACTGCAAGAGTAAATTTGCCATCCACATTGGTAATTGTCATTCCAGACTTCCCTTCTGCTACAATAGTTGCCCCGATCAACGGTTCATTTCGTTCATCAACCACCGTACCGGATATGGTACGTTTTTGTGCAAATACTGTGACCGAATGGAGAGCCGAAATCATCATCAAGAAGAAAAATATATATTTTCTTCTCCAACAGCTAATCTCACAAACAGTGCTTTTCATACATTCTAGTTTTCATTTAATAATATTAGTTTTATACAATCTCATAAACCATGGTAATACAAAATCCAGTTATCAATTCAACAGCAAATATAGCGGCATACATGAAGCTGCTCATGCATTTTTCTCCATATACCATGCACATTTGTCCACCTGAACATTCTTATATAGTCCCTCTTTCTTTTTTTCAGGTTATTCAAGAAATTCAATGCAAAAGTCTGAATTTAAACTTTAAAATTACGTGCTATTTATCTATCTTTACCGCAAATCTAAAAAAACACAATCATTATTATCACTATACAAGTATGAGATTCTTCATTAAAGCTACAATTTTCTTTTTTATATGTACATGTATTATATATCCGGCAAACGCCTCCATAGAAATACATGCTAGGAATCTGACTGCCACTGACGGATTAGCCAATAATTCTATCAGGCATATCTATCAAGACAGCAAAGGATTCATTTGGTTTTCTACTTTAAATGGCCTGAGCCGTTATGATGGAAATTCATTTGTTACTTTCCGTCCCCAGAGCGGTGAAGAACTGTCATTAGCGGATCATCGTATCAGAAGTGTACAGGAAGACTCCGACGGATTCCTATGGATTACAACTTCCGCGGAACAAATCAGTTGTTATGATTTGAAAAAAGACTGTTTTGTAGATTTCACCGGCAAAGGAGAAATGAAAGACCGTTATAATGAAGTCACAATCCTCCCTAATAAGGATATATGGCTTTGGGGAAGGGTGCAAGGCTGCCGGAAAATTACTTATAAAAACAACAAATTCAGTTCGGAAACATATTCTACCGACAACCATAAACTAAAATCCGACAATATACGTTTTCTTAGTGTATTTGATTCAAATTCCATTTGGATTGGTACAGGAAAAGGGCTGTATTTACTTAAAGATAACACGCTCGAATGTATAGATTCGACTCACTACTTCCTTCAAAGCGCAGTCATTGATAATACTATTTATTTCATAACATCAGAGGGATTTATTTGGAAATACAACCAGCAGCACCTCACGAAAGTTGCCAATACTGCCACATCAACTGATTTTTTGCTAACAGGCAATATTGTATTACGTAACGAATGGCTGTTATTTACCAAACAAGGCGGAATCTTATTCAATCCCAAGACCAATACAACCAGAATTGCTCCGGAAGAGCTCAATATCCGTAATGGATTGGTAGTGAAAGATAACCGCAACAACTACTGGGTTCATAATCAGACTGGATACATTAACTATATTCAAAAAGAATCCGGTAGTGTCAAAAAGATTGATGTAAGATCGTCAAAGCTTCCATATTTCATTGATTACGAACGCTATCATGTCTATCATGACTCCAGAGACATTATATGGATAACGACTTATGGGAACGGACTTTTTGCCTATAATCCTACTACTAAAGAACTGGAACATTTTACCGCAACCGCCAATCATACAAATCCCATCGCCTCAAACTATCTTCAATATATAATAGAAGATCACTCGGGCAATTTATGGACAAGTAGCGAATATTCCGGTATATCCCAAATTGAAATCATAAATAAAGGGGCTGCAAAAGTATATCCCGAAGGTGAATTAAATATCGACAGGGCAAATGCCATCCGCTTCATATCCCACATGCAAGATGACGAAGTATGGATAACAACGCGTGCAGGCGGATTATATATCTACGATAATAAACTAACAAAACAGAAAAGCAAAAAGTATTATGATATAAATATCTATTCTGCATGTGAGGATAGTAAAGGTAATATATGGTTGGGAACACGCGGGAAAGGGCTCCAAGTCGGAGACGACCAACACTATATACATCAGGCAACCGATACAAATTCCTTAGCTGCCGATCCAGTATTCTGCATTTTGCAAGACCGCAAACAACGTATGTGGATAGGAACGTTCGGCGGAGGACTTGATCTCGCTGTTCCTAAAAAAGACAAATACATATTCCGGCATTTTTTCAATAAGACTTATGGCCAAAAGGAAATCCGCACTATCTGCGAAGACCGTAACGGATGGATATGGGTAGGAACCAGTGAAGGTGTTTTTGTATTCGATCCTGACCGTATTATAAAAGACCCGAACGATTTTTACCAATACAATCTGGATAACCATGCCCTGAAAAGCAATGAAATAAAATCAATTATACAAGATAAGAAAGGCAGGATATGGATTGCCGAATCAGGTATCGGATTTTGCGTAGCCAATATAAAGAATGATTATAAAGATATATCCTTTACTCACTATACGGTCAATGATGGACTTGTCCACAGTGTAGTACAAGCTTTCATTGAAGATGATGAAGGAAATATCTGGGTATCCACCGAATATGGGATTTCTTGTTTTAACCCGGAAAACAAAATATTCAACAATTACTTCTTTTCTAATGATATATTGGGGAATGTATATACAGAAGGATGTGCCAAATTAAAAGATGGTCGTTTGGCTTTCGGCACCAACCACGGACTTATAATACTCAATACTAAGCAAATTAAAAACAAAGAGAAAATTCTGTCCGTTACATTTACAGACTTAAAGTTAAACGGAATATCAGTCCGTCCTGCCGATATGGACTCTCCATTGACAGCCGCTCTGGCATATACAGATGCCATCAGTCTGAAATATTACCAAAGTTCCTTTGTCATAGACTTCTCCACTTTTGACTATCCAATTTCGACTAATACAAGGTTCAGCTACAAACTTGAAGGATATGACGATGACTGGAGTATTCCTTCTACATTAAACTTTGCAGCTTATAAAAACTTACCGGCAGGTACCTACTATCTACATGTCAAAGCCTGCAGCGTATCAGGTATATGGAGTGATAACGAGGAGACACTTGAAATCAAAGTAACTCCCCCTTTTTGGGCAACCGGATGGGCTTTCTTTGTTTACATACTCATTGCAGGCATTATCATGTATTTTGTATATCGTACTATCAGGAATATTAACAACTTGCGGAATAAAATTAAAGTAGAAAAGCAATTAACAGAATACAAGTTAGTATTTTTCACCAATATCTCACATGAATTCAGAACTCCGCTTACACTAATACAAGGGGCTTTGGACAGAATCCACCGTACCCACAATATCCCCAAGGAGATACGTTACTCTATCAAACTAATGGACAAAAGTACCCAGCGTATGCTGCGTCTGATCAACCAATTACTTGAATTCCGGAAAATGCAGAACAACAAACTCGCCCTTTCACTTGAAGAAACTGACGTTATCGCTTTCTTATATGAAATCTACCTAAGCTTTCAGGATACAGCCGAATCCAAGAATATGGATTTCAAATTTATACCATCCGTCAATTCATACAAAATGTATATTGATAAAGGTAATATCGACAAAATCGCCTACAATCTTTTATCAAATGCTTTCAAATATACTCCTTCCGGTGGAAAGATAGAATTCAGCATTTATATTGATAAACAGAAACAGCTATTAATCATGAAAGTAACGGATACAGGTGTAGGCATACCCAAAGAAAAACGTAATGAGCTGTTTAAACGTTTCATGCAAAGCAGTTTTTCTAGCGACAGTATAGGAGTAGGTTTACATCTTACCCATGAACTGGTTCATGTTCACAAAGGGAACATCTGCTATGAAGAAAATCCGTCAGGTGGTTCTATTTTCATTGTAACTTTACCTACTGATTCTTCCATTTATCAATCTAACGACTTCCTTATTCCTGAAAATGCCATATTAAAAGAAGAAGCACAAAACCATCCTTCGCTTTCTGCTCTTAATGAGGAAAATGCTCACTCTGAATCAGAAGAAGAAATAGATAAAGAAGTAGAAAATATAGAGAAAGAACTAAAAACAGAACTGAACGCATCTGATCAAGAGGGTCCTCTAAACAAACGGAAAATACTTATTATCGAGGATGACAATGACGTACGGGAATTCTTGAAAGAAGAACTGACCCCATATTTCGAGGTTGCTGCCGAAGCGGATGGAAAAAATGGTCTGGAGTATGCCCATAATAATGATATAGACCTCATTATCAGCGATGTCATGATGCCTGGATATAATGGTTTCGAGATAACCCGTAAACTAAAAAGTGACTTTAGTACCAGTCATATTCCTATAATCCTACTTACAGCCCTGAATGCAGCGGAAAGCCATCTGGAAGGAGTGAAAAGCGGTGCAGACTCTTACATAACAAAACCTTTCAGTACCAAACTGTTACTGGCAAGCATATTCAAACTGATAGAACAGCGTGACAAACTAAAGGAGAAGTTTTCCAATGACTTGTCAGCCAAACGTCCTGTGATGTGTACATCGGATAAAGACAAGGAGTTTGTCGAAAATCTGACCAAGATAGTGGAAGAACAACTGACTAACCCTGAATTTACTGCCGATGATTTTGCTTCTATGATGTCACTGGGTCGCACCATCTTTTACCGTAAAGTGCGTGGAGTGACCGGATATACTCCCAAAGAATATCTTCGTATCATGCGAATGAAGAAAGCTGCTGAATTGTTGTCAACCAAGAAATATACCGTATCTGAAGTAACTTATATGGTCGGCATCAATGACCCGTTCTATTTCAGCAGATGTTTTAAGGCTCAATTTGGCATCTCTCCTTCCAGTTATCAGAAAAGATACCAAGAGGGCATAAGAGAAACAGAAATAAACGAAGATTAATAAATATATTTATGTGTTTGTGAACATATGTACATGTTTAATGGAATTTTTTCACTAGTCGGAATAAAAAGTTCAGACTAATTTTGTCTCAGAAAAAATTATCAACACATTTAATTATAGCATTATGAAAAGATCAGTATTAATTTTAAGCCTGGCAGCCTTTGTATTATCAAGCAACGCACAAGTATTAAAAAGCAATCTGCTAAATGGATATAAACAAGGTGATAAATTGGAAAAAGCTACATATAATAAAGCTGATGCTCCGATAAAAATAGATACCTGGTGTGAAGCATTCTCTTCCCAAACTGACAAGAATGCCGGTAGTCCCATTACCGGACAAGAGCTCAGTTATGAGGGATATACGGAAAAAGGAGTATCTATCAAAATAGGAGAACTCCCGGAAAATGTGAAAGGTTCAAGATTTAGCGTATATTCCATTTCTGAAAAGAATGACTATTGCAGGGGAACTTTATACCTTTCATTTTTGGCAAACTTTTCCTCCGTCGCTTCCAGTCGCTTAGGCGATTTCATTGCTCTTTCCCCTGTTCATACTGGCGGTAATCTGCGTGCCAGAGTATATGTCGGTAAGATAGACGATGAACATATCCGATTCGGGACTAATCTGTTAAGAGTTAATGCAGAATCCTTCAAAAGCCATGCGCTTAATAAGACGCATCTATTGGTTCTCAAACTGGATTATAAAAAGAACGAGGTTTCATTATTTGTAGACCCAGCCTTAACAGCAGAAGAACCTCAACCCGATGTGGTAGCGAAGGGGGACGAAGATAATAACAAATTAAAAGGGGGGATTCGTTCTATTTCATTTAGGAACCGCGATGATTTGACCGGAAATGTCGGTAACTTCCGCTTCTCTTCCAGTTGGGCAGGTGTGATAGCTCAATAAAAATCTATTTTTATTATTGCATTATGATGTAATATGGAGCATTGAATTGTGTACAATGCTCCATTGTTTTTACAATCATGTCACTTAAATTCACTTCTGTCATTTTACATCATAATAAGTATTATCCTCCTCCTTCACATAAAGAAAAAAAATGACTTATCTTTAATAGACAAGCTTTCTGTTTTTAATAAACTATTGAGGAGTTTATTAAAAACGGTATCCAAGTTTATTATAAATTATAAATTTCGATTTTAAGGTTCTCCCTGTACTTTTTCATAACAAAAAAGACTGCGAACCTTATAAAGATTTGCAGCCTTTAGCTTATACGGTAACTCTCACAGCTTAACTATTGTAAGGAGCTTCTGATATATTGTTATAATATTGTACTATTCTATTTTCATTCTTTTTTAAATTCTTTATCCATTAATCTTTCCGCTTGCAAATATACAAAATTAAAAAGGCTTTGTCAAGAGTGCGCTACTATAAGAAAAAGTATTTGTAACAAAGTTCCATATCTAATACCTTACAACCATAATATCGCTATTTGTGGATAAAACTACATACAAAATGGAATTTTTTCATCATAGCTATTTGCAGAATCAACCTAATTTTGTCATACAGGTCTAAAAGAATTATTAATCATATATAAATATCACAGAAATTATGAAACACATCCTTTTTTATGCATTATTCTTTATTTTAAAGATTGCGTCGGCACAAGCCCAAAGTCTTGACCAGCCGAAGAACTATCCAGCAGATGCTATTTCTTCTTTTGCTGAACGTTTGGAACCTATGGGACGCATCTTGGAAGACGATAATTATTATGTGTGGTGTTGTGCACCAATTATAGATGAAAAGAATAAAGTACATGTATTTTATTCACGTTGGGAAAAAAAGTATGAAATGAAAGGATGGCTGGGGCATTGTGAAATCGCACACGCCGTAGCCGACCAACCGGAAGGCCCATACAAATATGTATCAACAGTACTGTCCCCCCGCCCGGGCTATTTTGATGGTAATACATGTCACAATCCAAGCATTTATAAAATAGACGGTCGTTACTGGCTATTTTACATGGGAGCAACCAATGGTAAATTTGGAACGAAACGTATCGGATACGCTGTAGCAAACTCTATTTGGGGACCGTGGGAAAGATGCGAAAAACCATTATTAATGCCTGGAAATACAGGTGAATGGGATGATTATATTACCACTAATCCAGCTTTCTTAAAACATCCGGACGGAAAATACTGGCTTTATTATAAATCTTGTAATGAAAATGAATATGTGAACCAACATATCAATGGTATTTCAGGTAACCGGAAATATGGGGTAGCTTTTGCAGATAAAATCACAGGACCTTATCGACGATATGAAAAAAATCCGATCGTCGATTTCTCCGGTTTCGGAGAAAACAGGCAAGTAGAAGATGCGTATATCTGGTATGAAAACGGTATATTCAAAATGTTAATGAGAGATATGGGGTTCTACGACCATACAGTGGGGCTCTATTTCGAATCCAAAGACGGGCTGAACTGGCAAAACCCTCAAATTGGTTGGTTTGGAGCAGAGCATTATATCAAACAACCACCCGCTCCTAAACATCTCAAACGTTATGGACGTTTCGAACGCCCGCAAGTACTAATGAAAAATGGAAAACCGGCTTACCTTTTCACGGCTTCCCAAGGGGGAAAAGCAGAAACATCTTCAGGTTTCGTCTTTAAAATCAAGCCCGAATAAACGAACATAGAACTTAAAGTACACTTATAAAAAACTGTTATGAAAAAAATTATATTGATATTATTTACCTTGTTGCAATTCCCGGCAAACGCAAAAGACTTGCCTCACTCCTCCTATTGGCACGGAGAAGAAAGAACTCTTCGATATAAACCCGAAGGAGAAGAGTTTGTAATAACCAATGGAAATAAAAGATTTACTAGAGCTATTTATGGAACTAATACCGGCTTTCGTTTTGAAACCAGTGACTTCCCCGAATTCGGACTTTACATGCCTAACCTCGGTGGAAGTGTATATATGGCTATATCTACCCCCTCAAATATTACTTGGATAAAAGATATGGAATTCATTGAATCTCGTTTTAAATCCGGGCAACGCACCTACATTGTGAGAGACAGGAGACATCTAGGAAACGGCAGTCTGACAATTGATGCTGTAGCTATGTCCGATGGCGATGGATTAGTAGTAAGATACAAAGCCAAAGACATCCCTGCCGGCACTAAAATCTTGTGGATATATGGGGGGAGCCAACAATCAGAAATTCGGACGTGAGGGAGACTTGAATTCCGACCCAGCCGATTGTTTTTTCATTAAAGCCAACAATTGTTCCGGAAATATATATCAAATTAATCAAAACAAATTTACGATACAATACGGGCACCACACCAGCAACAGAGCCTCTCAACATAAAGTAATGTCCATAGCAGGAACCTTTCCTATCGGAACTGATATAAAAGAAGTGGATGGAAACCTTATTGACCAATTGGACGAACTTATCACATCCCGCAAATCAAACAAACCGGTTATCATAGCAAAATATCCGGTTAGTACCATTCCTTTCTATATTGAACTGCACAACCCTAAAAGTCATAGTGAGTTTCAATATAATGATCTCAGTAATGTTTTCAACAAAGGTGTTGAGTTCAGAACCCAAATAGCTTCCAGAATCAAAATAAAAACACCTGATCCATTTCTGAACACATTAGGAGGCACCTTCTCTGGAGCGGAAGATGCTGTATGGCAATCTCCATCGTATCTACATGGAGCCATCTGTTTCCGCGAATTACTTCTTACCGGTTGGAGAGGGGCTTATCTCGCAGACTTGATGGGATTAGAAGATAGGGCAAAAACTCACTTTAACGGTTATCTTAATTCGCAAGTTATAGATGTTCCCGTCACATTACCCCATCTTCAGGACACAGCCCTAAACCTCGCACGGTCTGCAAAAATATGGGGAACCCCCATGTATAGTAATGGTTATATAGGAAGAGTTCCTAATAGAAGAGACGTCATGCATCATTATGATATGAATCTAGTCTTTATAGACCAACTGTTGTGGCATCTCAAATGGACCGGAGATCTTGATTACGCACGAGAAATATATCCTGCCCTCCAACGTCACTTTACATGGGAAAAAAAACTATTCGACCCCGATAACGACGGGTTATATGATGCCTATGCTTGTATCTGGGCTTCAGACGCATTACAATACAATGGCGGTAAAGTGACACATTCTACTGCATATAACTACCGGGCAAATAAAATAATGGCAGAAATATCCGAAAAATTAGGAAAAGATCCAAGCATATACAAAAAAGAAGCAGAACTTATATTATCTGCCATAAACAAAGAATTATGGATAAAAGACAAAGGATGGTGGGCGGAGTTTAAAGATAATATGGGAAACCGGATACGACATGACAACGCTGCCATATGGACTATTTATCATGCAATAGATTCTGATATACATGATCCCTTCAAGGCATATCAGGCAACCCGATATATAGATACGGAAATCCCCCACATCCCCGTCATGGGAAAAGGTTTGAAGGATACTGCCAATTATGTGATTTCAACAACAAACTGGCAACCTTATATGTGGTCTATCAACAATGTCGCTTTCGGAGAAATCTCACATACCGCCCTTGCTTATTGGCAAACAGGACGTTATGAAGAGGCTTTCAAAATGTTCAAAGGAGCTGTTCTGGATGCGATGTACCTTGGTTCAGGTCCGGGAAATGTCACACAATTGTCATTCTATGACGCAGCCCGCAGAGAGACATATCGTGATTTTGCCGATGGAATAGCGACAGGGGTACGTGCTCTTGTACAGGGTATGTACGGTATCATGCCAGATCTTATTAATAATAGACTAACGATAAGACCCGGATTCCCCGATGATTGGAATTTTGCAGAAATTGAAACTCAAAATATGGCATATACTTTTGAAAGGAAAGGCAATATAGAAAGGTATTCTATAACTCCTAATTTACTCAAAAAAGATGTCAGCTTGTCAATGGAAATAAAAGCTATAAGAAACAAAATTAAATCTATCAAAGTAAATGGAAAAGATACACCCTATACTTTACTTACAACCACTATTTTATCTCCAGAAATTAAGTTTGAGGCAGGAATAGCTGACAAATACGATATCACGATAGAATGGGACGGAGAAAAAATAAACAGAGACATGATATCTGTCAATGTAGCCAATGGCAGCCAGTTCAGACTAAATATTCCTTATAAATCAGGAAAAATATATGACCCGCAAAACGTTCTGCGTCATGCAAACTTAAAGAATGACATACTAACCGGCACTATAACCGCTCAAAACGGACATCGCACTGTATTTGTCAATATCACCAATGGAAATATGAATTATTGGCTTCCCATAGATATAAATGTCAACAATCCGCTTGATATCGTTTGTGATTCTGAATCTTCTTCTCTTATTTTTACCTTGAAAAACAATATGGATAAAGTGATAAAAGGTGATTTGTATATCAATGGTAAAAAGGTGAATGAAAACATCAATATAGAAGCTCATGGAAAAAACAACTATGAATTTGATATTCCCATTGCATCTTCAGGAACTAATAGAATAAAAGTCAAATCCGGAAAAGACACTTACTCTTTTCGAGCCATCAATTGGAATATCTCTGTACCGGAAAAATCAGTTTATAAGACGGTAGACATGAAGAAAATATTTAATGACAAAGTAAGTAATATATTCGCTTATGGAAAATATATGTTCCCAAGATGGAAATACACCACATTACAAGTTCCGACCCAAGGTATGGGACAATGGTGTCATCCTCAAAGTATTTCTGTTATTGATGACCGTGGAATAAGAAATAAGGCTTCAAGAAATAACAATAGATTCATTATGCCACAAGGAATACCTTTCAGTACTCCAGGAGAAAAAGAATATAATAATATTGCATTCACCACATTATGGGATAACTACCCGACTTCCATTAATATACCACTAAACGGTAAAGCTTCTAAAGCCTATTTCCTCATTGCAGCTTCCACTTATTATATGCAATCTCATATAGTAAATGGCGAAATCAAAATAGAATATACAGATGGACAAAAAGAAGTACTGAAACTTATATTACCAGATAATTTAATTCCTTTAGATCAGGATATATTCGTAGATGGATATGCTTTCAACACTAAAGATCCACGTCCGTGGAGAGTACGCCTTAAAACAGGTGATGTAAGCAAATATCATGCAGGCGAACTTGGAAAAACAATATCGAACAACCCGATATCTATTGATGGTGGTATGGCTACAATGCTTGATCTGCCACTCAATCCAGTTAAAGAATTAAAATCATTATCTTTGGAGACGACAGCCAATGAAGTCGTGATAGGATTGATGGGAGTAACGCTAGTCAAATAGCCACAGAATGAGGGTGATCAATGATACACCCTCATTCTATATATTTCTGGACACTGTCCATAATATTCCTACTGATAACTGATTTCTATTTTACTATCAATATTGTATTCTTGTCTTACTTGACTCTTATCTTCCACTTCCAAATAAATTTCACTTAATCGAACTTTTTTTCCATACACTATCTTTCCCGCTGTTTTCACTTGTGCTCGAATATTAAATAGATAGAAGTTCTCAATACGTAAACTATCATTCCACCCCGAAGCTGTAATGAAACATTTAGATCTTTTCGCTCTTACATGAGAGAAATAAACATTGCGAAAGTGTGGATACCCTTTTTCTTTAGGTTCTACTGGAGTCAGCATTATTTTCCAATGTGCAGGAATCTCCCTACTTTCATATTCTACAGGTAATTTCGAATAACTATATTTTGGATGCCAGTTCAAATCCACCTCCAATACATTAGATACACTATCAGCCTCAACTCCTGTGACATAAATATTCTCTACTGTCCCACCACGATTCATAGACGATTTAAGCCGTAATACAGATCCTGTGCCATACGCTATCAGATCATGAGCCAGTACATTACGAATAGAACCGGAAGTCTCACTTCCGCAAGTCAGTAACCCTGCACCTTTACGGGCAATACAGTTACGAACCACCACATTCTCCGTGGGACGATTCACACGCAGTCCGTCGGCGTCACGCCCTGCCTTAATACAAATATTATCATCGTTGCAATCCACATCACAGTTTTCTACCAGAATATTGGTAGATGAATCAATATCAATGCCATCCGTACTTGGTCCGTGACCTCCTACATTATTATTAATAGTAAGTCCGCTCACCGAACAATGATCCGAATACAAAATCTGACAAGCCCAGAATCCCGTACGCACCAACGTAAAGTCTTTCAACGTGATATGCTTGCTGTTGGAAACCAGTACTCCCCTCACCCGCTTGCAATCATAATCCACAATCCAACGCAGATTCTTCTTCTCATATTCCTCCCGCATCGCCCAATATTTATCCCAGAATACTTTTCCGCGGCAATCGATAAAACCTTCCCCCGTAAGAGCGGCATTTTCCGCATCCATTATATTGATAACGGCCGAAGGCCATGTCATTTCGATACCGGCAATGCGGGAAGGAAATTCCGGATAGTCCTGAATATTATCACTCGCAAGCAAGGTAGTACCTTTACTAAGATGCAGGTTCACACCACTCTTGATAAACAAAGCACCTATTTTATAATACCCCGGGGCAACAACTACCGTACCTCCTCCCTGTTGGTGACAAGCATCAATAGCGGCCTGGATAGCAGGAGTACTGAATACGGAAGTGTCATTCCGCAACCCGAACTTTCCGGCATCCCATTCTGTGTTTTCCGGAGTCCTCTGCGCCCCCACCTGATCGGCCCACGACAAATCCGGCTCTGCAGATACACTTCCCCAATCATAAGCAGGAATCGTCTTTTTCGGAGTTGTAAAACCAATCAAGGCCAATAGTACAATAGATAAAAGATACTTCATAATTACTTCTTTTAGTTCACGTTGCAAAATTATCGCATATCATCAAAGAGGTAATGGACAGATGTACGCAAAAGATAGAATATTATATCATACGGACAATTAACTTGAAAGGGTGCACAATTGTATATAGTCTTTGTACATTTCTCCATTTCATACATCACAAAAAGGAGTAATTTTGCGAGTGAATAAATACAATAAGGTCCAAACCGATAAAACAAATATGAGAAGAATTGCAATTTATCTATTGTGCATATTCATGTTACTGCCTGTTGTAACAATGACAGCACAACCTGGTTATAACTACTCAAAGTTACAACGGGAGAAACTAAACCGCGGCGTAGTTGCCATTCGCGAAAACCCTTCAGAAGTAATCGTTTCGTGGAGGTATCTTTCTTCCGATCCGATACAAACCGGTTTCAACGTATACAGAGACGGGAAGAAATTGACAGACACTCCCATCACTGTCAGCACCCTGTTCCGTGATAAGAATAACAGTCAGAAAACGGCTGTTTACGAAGTGCGTCCTGTTCTAAAAGGAAAGGAGACGCATCACATTGACGGTACATACACATTCCCGGAAAACGCGCCTCTCGGCTATCTGGAAATTCCCCTGCAAAAACCGGCAGACGGAATAACTCCGGCAGGCGATACCTACACGTACAGTCCCAATGATGCTTCCATCGGTGACGTAGACGGTGACGGCGAATACGAAATTATCCTCAAATGGGATCCCAGCAATTCACACGACAATGCACACGAAGGTTATACAGGCGAAGTATACATCGATTGTTACCGAATGAACGGAGAACAACTATGGCGTATCAACTTGGGTAAAAACATACGTGCAGGAGCTCATTATACTCAATTCATGGTGTACGATCTGGATGGTGACGGCAAAGCGGAAGTAGTGATGCGGACTGCCGACGGAACAGTGGACGGAAAAGGAAAAGTAATTGGAAATGCTGATGCAGACTATCGCGAAGCCGGTACTTTTGACCCAAGCAGGAATCAAATGATGAAGCAAGGACGTATTCTGAAAGGCAAAGAATACCTGACTGTTTTTTCAGGAGACACCGGTGAAGCCTTACATACCATCGACTATATCCCTGCCCGCGGCAACGTTGCCGACTGGGGAGACGCAAAAGGTAACCGAAGCGACCGCTTCCTGGCTTGTGTAGCCTATCTTGACGGAGTACACCCAAGTGTTGTCATGTGCCGAGGCTACTACACACGCACCGTTCTGGCGGCCTTCGACTGGAACGGAAAAGAACTGAAGAACCGATGGGTATTCGACAGCAACCATCCCGGATGCGAGCAGTACGCCGGACAAGGAAACCACAATCTGCGTGTAGGCGATGTGGATGGTGACGGATGCGACGAAATTATTTACGGTTCCTGTGCTATCGACCACAACGGCAAAGGACTTTATTCTACCCGAATGGGACATGGAGACGCCATCCACCTGACACATTTTGACCCTTCCCGTAAAGGTCTGCAAGTATGGGACTGCCACGAAAACAAACGTGACGGAAGTACGTACAGAGATGCCGCCACCGGAGAAGTGTTATTACAGATAAAAAGCAATACCGATGTAGGACGTTGTATGGCCGCCGACATTGACCCGACTCATCCGGGTGTGGAAATGTGGTCAGGAGATTCACAAGGAATTCGAAACGTAAAAGGAGAAATCATAGCCCCTAAAATGAGAAATATGCCGACCAATATGGCTGTCTGGTGGGATGGAGACCTATTACGCGAACTATTGGATAGAAACATGATTATTAAATACGACTGGGAAAACAAAAAGTTTGTTCCGCTTGTCAAATTCACAGGAACTCTTTTCAACAATGGAACGAAATCGAATCCTTGTCTCCAAGGTGACATTATAGGCGATTGGCGGGAAGAAGTACTCGTACGCTCCGAGAACAACGCTGCTCTCCGGCTCTACGTTTCGACTATTCCGACCGAATACAGATTCCACACCTTCCTTGAAGAACCGATATACAGAATCAGTATCGCTACCCAAAATGTAGGCTATAACCAGCCAACACAACCGGGATTCTATTTCGGACCGGACCTTATAAAAATGAAAGGTACTTTCAGAGGATATCAATTCAAGTAAGTTAAGAGACTATCATGAAACACAAATTATTTCTTTTCACATTTCTCCTGGCTATACTGTCCGCCATTAATATACAGGCATCCGAACGCAAAAAATACAATTTCAACAGCGAATGGAAGCTGCGGATAGGAGACTTTCCTAAAGCCAAAGATACAAAATTCGACGACAGTAAATGGAAACAAGTAACTTTGCCCCATGCCTTCAATGAAGATGAAGCATTCAAACTTTCCATTGAACAATTGACAGATACAGTGGTATGGTATCGCAAGAGTTTCCAGATTCCGGAACTGAAAAGTAATCAGAAAGTATTCGTCGAATTTGAAGGAGTACGCCAACGCGGAGACTTCTATCTTAACGGACATTATCTAGGCAGACACGAAAACGGTGTTATGGCGGTAGGGTTCGACCTGACTCCACATATCAAAGAGGGTGAGAACGTGATTGCCGTTCGCACCGACAACGACTGGATGTACAGAGAAGAAGGAACTAACTCTAAGTTCCAGTGGAACGACCGCAATTTCAATGCCAACTATGGCGGTATTCCTAAAAACGTCTTCTTGTACGTTACTGATAATGTATATCAGACTCTTCCCCTATATAGCAACCTGAAAACGACAGGCGTATACGTCTATGCCCAAGACTTCGACATCCAAGGACGCAAAGCTACGATTCATGCCGAATCGGAAGTCAGAAATGACAGTAAAGCTACCCGGCAATTCAGCTATCAGGTGACTATACTTGATGCCGACGGCAAACTAATGAAAACTTTCCAAGGTGATAAAGTGACTTTGAAAGCCGGAGAGACTAAGACGGTAAAAGCATCTGCCATCCTTCATAATCTTCACTTCTGGAGTTGGGGATATGGTTACTTGTATACGGTAAAAACCGCTTTGAAAGATGATAATAATCAGATATTCGACGAAGTCAGTACCCGCACCGGCTTCCGCAAGACCCGCTTCGCGGAAGGAAAGATATGGTTGAACGACCGTGTTATCCAAATGAAAGGGTATGCACAGCGCACCAGCAACGAATGGCCGGCAGTAGGTCTGTCCGTACCTGCCTGGTTGAGCGATTTTTCTAATGACCTGATGGTGAAAGGAAACGCGAATCTGGTTCGCTGGATGCACGCTACTCCGTGGAAACAGGATGTAGAATCCTGCGACCGTGTAGGTCTGATACAGGCAATGCCTGCCGGAGATGCAGAAAAAGACCGTGAAGGACGTCAATGGGAACAACGGGTGGAGTTGATGCGAGACGCGATTATCTACAACCGTAATAATCCGAGTATCCTGTTCTACGAATGTGGCAACAAAGCCATCAGCCGCGAACACATGATAGAAATGAAAGCTGTCCGCGACAAATACGACCCGTTCGGCGGACGTGCCATCGGATCACGTGAAATGTTGGATATCCGCGAAGCGGAATACGGTGGCGAAATGCTGTACATCAACAGAAGCGAACATCATCCGATGTGGGCGACCGAATATTGCCGCGACGAAGGTTTAAGAAAGTACTGGGATGAATATAGCTATCCTTTCCACAAAGAAGGTGACGGACCACTTTATAAAGGACAACCGGCCACTGACTATAACCGCAACCAAGATGAACTTGCCATCACCATGATAGCCCGCTGGTATGATTATTGGCGTGAGCGTCCCGGAACGGGTAACAGAGTCAGCTCCGGCGGTACTAAAATTATCTTCTCCGACACCAATACCCACTACCGGGGTGCGGAAAACTACCGAAGAAGTGGAGTGACGGACGCGATGCGTATCGAAAAAGATGCTTTCTACGCACATCAGGTAATGTGGGACGGATGGGTAGATACGGAAAAAGACCAGACCTACATCATCGGACACTGGAACTATCCGGATAATACGGTAAAACCTGTGCAGGTAGTATCTACCGGAGAAGAGGTGGAGCTTTTCCTGAATGGTAACTCCCTGGGTAAAGGCAAACGCCAATACAATTTTCTCTTTACTTTCGACAACGTAGCCTTCAAACCGGGCAAACTGGAAGCTGTCAGCTACAATAAAGCAGGGAAAGAAATCAGTCGTTATGCTGTAAATACAGCCGGTGAACCTGCCAGTCTGAAACTTACCGCTATCCAAAACCCCGAAGGCTTTCATGCAGACGGTGCGGATATGACATTGATACAGGTGGAAGTGGTAGATAAAGACGGACAACGTTGTCCGTTGGACAACCGCACTATTCAGTTCACACTCAAGGGTCAGGCGGAATGGCGCGGAGGTATTGCTCAAGGTAAAAACAATCATATTCTTGATACAAACCTTCCGGTAGAATGTGGTATCAACCGCGCACTGATCCGCAGCACGACGGCTGCCGGAAAAGTAACTCTGACAGCACAGGCTAAAGGACTTCTAAGTGCCTCTCTCACATTGGAAACGGTGCCTGTAAAAGTGACCGGAGGTTTGAGTACCTATCTTCCGCAGGCCACTTTGAAAGGCAGACTGGATAGAGGAGAAACACCTTCTACCCCTTCTTACAAAGACAGCAAAAAGGGTGTACGAATCGTTTCGGCAAAAGCCGGTTCCAACAATAATGATGCTGAAAAAAGCTACGATGATATCGAACTGACCGAATGGAAGAATGACGGTAAACTAAGCACTGCATGGATTACCTATACATTGGAAAGAGATGCCGAAATAGACGATATATGCATCAAACTGCAAGGATGGCGTTCACGAAGTTACCCGCTGGAAGTATATGCCGGCAACACCTTGATTTGGAGCGGAAACACGGATAAAAGCCTGGGATATATTCATCTCAATGTAGAAAAGCCCGTACGTGCTAATACGATAACCATCCGCTTGAAAGGAAACACCAGTGACAAAGATGCTTTCGGACAGATTATCGAAGTAGAGGCTATAGCGGCCAATACAATGGAATTGGAAAAAAGCAGTAGCAAACACCAGTTGAGAATCATCGAAGTTGAGTTTCTCGAAACAATCAAATAAAAAAGTTCCGGCAATGTTGTTTATTTGCCTGCCATCAAGTATCTTTGTTCATAAACTGAATTTTAACGCTTATGTGTAAACAACCGGATATCCTAGAAAGTGAAAAGATTCACTTTGCAGTCATGGCAATAGAAGCTGGAGCACGCGAAATGGGAATTTCTCCTATGGAAATGCGCCGACGTTTAGAGAAAATGAATCTAATCAAACGTCTTCTACTGGACAATTACGAAGTGATGCACACACAAAGTCTAAAACATGTAGGCGAGGATGTGGTCGAGGCTTTGAAGAACTGGGAGGCACAGGAGGGCGAGAAGGGATGAAAATAACACTTTATCATGGCTCCACCCTTTCTATAGAGCATCCCTTAGCCAAAGTGGGACGTGCCGATTTAGATTTCGGTAGAGGTTTTTATCTAACCTCACTACGCTCACAAGCAGAACAGTGGGCTGCCCGCGTACAACTATTACGGGCAAGTACTACTGCATGGATTAATGTATACGAATTTGATATGGATGCAGCTATAAAAGCTGGATTCAAGCTACTTCGTTTTGATGCTTACGATCAGCATTGGTTGAATTTTATTGTCGCTAGTAGGAATGGAAAACAGCCTTGGAAAGATTATGATATTATAGAAGGAGGCGTAGCAAACGATCGGGTTATTGACACCATAGAAGATTACCTTAACGACATTATCACCATAGAGCAAGCCCTCGGGCAATTGGTATATGCACAACCTAATCATCAGATATGTTTGCTCAATCAGCAACTCATTGATACATATCTACATTTTGATAATAGTTTTCCACTGGATACTATGGACAGAAAAGGAGGTAACAAATGAGAGAACAAGTACTTTGGAGAAAAATCAGTCGCATCGTCCTATTATTATCAGCCCGATTGGAGATAAGCCCGGAAAGAGCATTAAATCTGTTTTATGAAACGAATGTATGTGCCATGTTACATGACTCCCGTTACGGACTGCATCTAATGAGTGATACTTATATTATAAATGATGTATTGCGTGAATTACAAGACAAGCAGTAATTTTAGAATATATTATGATACCAAGCAAACAAAATCTCTTCTTTTCATACCGTTCCTTTTTGAATCCTTATCACTCATTTTTTTCATTTATTCCTTCATTATTCACACCACGCTGATAAACCGATGGTGCCACCCCAAACTGTGCTTTAAAGCATTTGCTGAAATAAAAAGGATCACTGATGCCTACCTTGTAAGAGACTTCCGCAACCGTTAGATTATCTTCTGACAGCAACAACTCCGCCGCTTTCTTCATTCGCACCACACGCAAATATTCATTAGGCGAATATCCTGTTACGCCGCGTAATTTCCGATAAAAAACGGTTCGTCCCAACTTCATAAGCTGCGCAAACTCATCAATAGAAAATTCCGGGCGGGCAAGATTCTGTTCGAGAATGGCAGCCAAGCGGTCTGCAAATTCTTTATCCCGTTCGGTAGTACACATAGCCGGTCGCACAATACCCGGTTCGTTGGAGAACTTCTCACGCAATTTATCACGCTGTTCGATCAAACGGAATACACGTGCCAACAGCAGTTTAACGCTGAATGGTTTGGCGATGTATGCATCCGCACCTGCCTCAATTCCTTCCAGATGCTTTTCCGGTGAGTTCAACGCAGTCAGAAGGATAATGGGAATATGACTCGTATCAAAATCTGTTTTTAGTTTCTTGGTCACTTCAAATCCGGTCATTCCCGGCATCAGAACATCACAGATAATCAGGTCGGCATCATACGTACGGGCCTTTTCAAATCCGGACGTGCCGTCGGCAGCCACTTCCACTTCAAAGTATGCGCCAATTTCTTCCCGTAGAAACTCACGGATATCATTATCATCTTCAATAATCAGCACTTTCCGTTTGTTCAAAGGAGCAGCCATCTTTTCCGGGTCAGGAAGCTCTTCCGAAAGCTGTAACAAATGATGTACGTGACCGTCTGCCTCTTTCAGCAATACGTTGCCCGGAACAAGGAAGTCTTTCTCCGAATACACCGTCTTATCTGTCGGAATACATACGGTAAATACAGAACCGCCACCTTCATTGTCTTTATACTCAATCGTACCTTTATGCACCTGCACCAGTTCGTGGCTCAAATGCAGACCGACTCCAATACTGTCACCGGAGAAATTACTCTGCATAAACCGCTTGAACAATTCATTCTGTTTCTCTTTAGGAATCCCCACTCCCGTATCCGAAACCTGAATCTGCAATGTTTGCTTCCCTTCGTCCACATTCACCGAAAGAATAATCGTTCCGTTGGAAGGAGTATATTTAAATGCATTTGAAAGCAGGTTATAAGTCACCTTATCCAAATTACCTTTATCAATAAACATCTTATAAGATGGCACCGAAGGCAAGAAACGGAAGTTCATATTCTTCTGTTCCGCCACGTCGCCGAAACTCAAAAATATTTCATAAAGGAAAGAGATGACATCTGTTTCCTCTAAAGAAAGCGCCAGTTTATTATTCTGCATCTTTCTGAATTCCAATAACTGGTTGATGAGTCTCAACATACGTTGCGTACTCTTATCCATTGTTTTCAGAGGATATATCAATTCGCGCGGAATATCCGTGACACGCTGGATTTTCTCCAAAGCTCCCTGGATTAAGGTAAGCGGAGTACGGAATTCATGAGATATATTGGTGAAGAAGACCAGCTTATATTCAGTCAGTTGCTTCTCGACATTGATACGGTTGCGTAAACCATTGAAGTTGCGAACAATACGGAAGGCAAAATACAAGGCTACCATCAATAACAGAACATAGCACAACATTGCCCAGGTAGTCTTCCAAAACGGCGGGACGATTACAATCTTCAGTGTAGTTTCACTGTCGTTCCATATACCCGATCCATTGCTGGACTTGACATGAAGTATGTAGGTTCCCGGATTCAGGTACTTAAAGGAAGCGAAGTTCAGTGGAGAAGGAGCACTCCATCCCTGGTCATAGTTTTCCAGCCAATACATATATTTCGTATGTCCGCTATCCGAATAGTCGAAAGTAGAGAAATCTATCAGGAATGAGTTTTGAAAATATTTCAGTGTAATTTCATCTGAATAAGCAAGAGACTGTTTTAAAGGAGAATCCTCCATCTGCGGATTCATCTGGGTCCCATTGACGTACAAATCAGTGAAAACAACCGGAGAAAACGTTTCACTATCTTGTATCTTTTCAGGGTCGATCACAATTAATCCATAGTTTGTACCAAAAAGCAATTTCCCGTCTTCACGCATACAGGCACTATTCTCACTATACACATTACCTAAAGTATAGGAAGAAAAGAAATAGTTCTCAAAAGAACGGGTGGACGGGGTGAACTTGGAAATTCCATATTCAGTCGCTACCCAAAGGTTTCCTTTTCTATCTCCCAAAACAGACTGGATCACATCATTGACCAACCCTTCGGAAGTTCCGTAATGCTCATATTTCAATGAATGATAGTCGTCCTGCGGCGTACAGAGGTTCAATCCCGAACCGGAAGTACCAATCCACATACGTCCTTTCGTATCACGATAGATACATTTGATTTCATTACTGCAGAATTTTCCGTTTGTATAACTGAAGAGATGATAATTATCGCCATCTGCAATCAGTGAGTCCGGATGAAAGATACAAATCCCCTCACTGGTTCCTACCCAGACCATTCCGTTTTCATCTTCTTCTATCACACGCACCATCCTCATTCCGAACGTTTGCTGGAAGAAATGCCGGAATTTATATTTCCCGTCAGAAGTAGGTTCAGCCAATTCGAGCCCTCCGCCGAATGTACCCACCCACATACGGTCTTTGCGATCGCGATAAATAGCAAAAACGTTATTATCCGACAATGAAGTCGGGTCGGACGGGGTATTATAATACCAGGTATCTCCCACCTTCAATCCATTACCACGGGTTCCAGTCCACATCCGTCCCTGGCGATCTTCAGCGATTGCATAAATATTGGAATGAAAATATTGATTCGTCATTTTCGACTGAAGATTTGCGTCAAAGGTATAAAGTCCGCCTTTACGCGTACCTACCCAAATATCGCCATTAGACATTTTGGTCAACATACGGATGGTATTCGAACGGTCGAACAGTTCACGGGATTCGGGATAGATGCGGGAAGTTCCTTCATTCAACACTGAAATGCGGGATAAACCCGAATATTCCGAAGCTACCCAGATGCCACCGGCACGATCTTCCATGACATATTGCAGGAAATCCGAACTGATATGACTTTGATCGTTAATGTTGGCTACGAAATGTTCCAGTTTATCTTCGGCTGTGTTATAAGCAAAAAGCCCATTCCCATAGGTAGAAATCCAGATGATTCCGCGGGAATCATGTACGATATGATAACGTTCGAAGTCGATGTAACTGATCTTATCTTGAGGGATCAACTGGAAATCTTTACTTTCACCGGTTGCGGCAACCACATAGGTGAGGTGTCCTGTATGATTATATATCCAATAGTCTCCGTGGTTGTCGCGAATCAGTTCGCCCTTTTTAATATTCAGACGGGGGTCAGCGGCTACTTCTCCGGTCGTAAAATCATAAGTATATACTCCGGTCGTAGTCAGAATCATCCATTTATCTTTCAACAAGAAATTTCCGGTAGGTGACGTCTGCCCTGCAACGGTTGAAAGGGCAGCCAGCTTCTGCATCTTCTGCGTAGCCGAATGGTAATAATAAATATCTCCATCTGCCGTAAGGAAATACATGTCATCCTTATAAGCCAGAGAAGAAGTGAAATGAATCAACCGGTCTTCTATCCGATATTGTCCGTTGGAGACAGAAACCAATCCGCATTGAGTGCCTATCCAGATACGTCCACTGGCATCTTCATTCACGAATTTCACCCGGTTATCCGGCAGGTTTCCACGTTCTGTCCTGAATACGGTAGATGTCATTTCACCGTTTTTCTGATGCACCATACGTCGGCAACCATTGCCTTGATGTGATAACCATACGTCTCCGTTGGCTGTAACAAATACAGTAGAGTAATTCTGCCTTAACTCACCGCAACCCGTGTAATCAACAAAACGGGCACGTTGCAAATCATAGCAGCTATATAGTTCAGGTGTAGTGGAAATCCATAAAAAACCATCTTTATCTTCTGTGAGATCGTAAATCCGGTTGTCGGCCAAAGACACTTTATCTCCGGCTTCCGGACGAAAGGTCAGGAAAGAGTTACCATCATAACGACTTAATCCGTTCAAGGTAGCCAGCCACAAAAAACCTTTGCTATCCTGATAGATGTATCGGATAGAGTTGTTGGGAAGACCGTCACTAGTTCTCATTTGTGTAGAACGAAGCTCTATTGCACTATAAGCATTCAGTACAAAGCTAACAAGGAAAGTGAAAACTAAAAGGTGTCTTTGCGTCATAAAGATTCCAAGATTAATAATAAATGTTGGACAAAAATAATCAAGATAGTTGAGATAATAAAAGAAACACTCCATTAAATAGTAGGAAGCGGATATGCTAAAGAGCAATTACTACCATTATTTAGACGCGGATTACACGAATGACGCGGATTTTTCATTCTTAAATCTGTGTCATTCGTGTAATCCGCGTCTAAAAAATTACAGACTGATAGAATTACTGAAAACTCAATCCATGTGGAACACTTCCGGCAAAGGAATGGATACCGGTGAGTTATCCGGATTCACTTCCATGATATCCGCCATATAATCCCACCATTTCTGTACGATTTCCGTATTGCCTAAATCCTGCGAACCTGCTCCCCCTTCCGTTTTTTGGAAAGCAAACAGGATATTTGTTTCTTTATCCCAGTAAATCGAATAGTCCGACACTCCATTCTGTGAAAGCAGTGCTTTCAGTTCGGGCCAGATGGCAGCATGTCTTTTTTCATATTCGGCTTCACATCCGGGTTTCAAATACATTTTAAATGCTTCTCGTTTCATGGTTTCAATCTATTTAAAGTTAATCTTTCTTTTCTTCTGTGTCGATAGCAAAAATAGGTGCTGTCGTCTTTTGTTTCACCTGGTAGTATTGAACGGCACTGTCATTCATCTGTGGATATTGATTTTTCAACAAGCGAATCATTTCCGCACCTGCCCAAAGAACCGGTCCGTAACCATGTGCCGCATATACATTGACCGGACGGTAATAGTAAAAAGCAGGGTCGAAAGCCATTCCCGTACCGACACAGGTTCCTTCCACTTGCCCCTCCGCATTTATCTTGCCGGCTACGGCATGCCATCCCAGATGAGCAACCGGTCCGTAAGCAATGGCGTCAATCCATCCTTTATTGATGGCGTGTGCCAGGCAGTATACATATATCGCAGTAGCGGAAGTTTCCAGGTAAGAATCATTCCGGTCGAGCAGTTGGTGCCAAAGTCCTTCTCCGCTTTGCAAGGCTGTCACTCCACGTACATGAGCCCGGAAATAATCCATCACTTTCGCACGTTGAGGATAGTCTTCCGGTAGAACGTCGAGCAGTTCGCAAGCCGTCAGCATAGCCCAACCGTTGGCGCGCGCCCAACAAAAAGCAGGATGATCGCTACTGCTTTCCACCCATCCGTGACGATACAGTCCTTTTTCGGGGATAAACATGCGGTCGGCAAATTGCAGGAATTGTCTCACTGCTTCTGCCAGATATTTATCTTTTTGATCCTTGTCATAATAACTCATTTGTGCTACTGCCGGAATACCCATAAACATATCATCCAGCCAAAGAGTGTTATGCTGCGGACGGTTGCGTGCAAAAGTTCCATCTGCCAGACGATACTCTTTATTAATGATGAAATCAAAATAATTACATATCAGTTCATCCACAGGAAGCGAGGGATCTTTCAAACGGACTTTCACCATCGCCGCGCATACGGCTCCTGCGTCATCCAGTGCGTGCGGAGTGAGGATTTGAAGCAACTGCGGGTCCGTTGTCCCCTTTTCTTTATAAACACGCTTGAAATGCGGTGCTACTTCGGCCAGAAAACGAAAACGATTCTGTACATAATCCATATAGCGTATGTCGCCCGTAGCTTCGGATGCCGCTATCAAGGCAGAGTAGGTCACTCCCCATTCATAACTTGCCAAACGAAAAGCTCCACGCTCCAGTTGTGCCTCCTCTCCCATCGTTGTATAGTCGGTAATCACTTTACCCGTATTCTTGTCTACCACACGGGCGGGAGTCTCCTTATCTATATAAGCAAATACACGGTCTACCTCTTTCTTTACCTGTTCCGGTGTCAAATCACCATACGTGCCCTGATAAGCAGGTTGCAATAAATGCAAAGGGGTGTTTGAGTCATTCACTACAGTTTTCTTTTTCTGTGCGCTGACAGGCAAAGCTATCAGCAACAAAGTAATGGCTATGATACGAATATTCATATTTTATTTTTTAGGTATTTTACATCCTCTGAATAGGGTTCCCTGCAAATCCGGCCCAAAGTAGAATCCCGGTTGTGTCGGCTGGTTGTAGGCTACGTTCTGGGTAGCGATACTGATGCGATAAACAGGATCCTCCAAAAAGGTGTGGAAGCGGTAATCAGTGGGAATGGTAGAGACATAAAGTCGCAAAGCGGTATTATCGGCTGTGCGCAACAGTACTTCTTCCCGCCAGTCGCCTACAATATCTCCTTGCAGGCAAGGTGTTGCCTTCGTTCCGTTGTTGGAAAGAGCTCCTTCGAAAATGGCTATACGCTCACAGACTCCTTTCTTCCAATTATATTTGCTGACTATATTTCTATCCAGCAGTTCGCGCAGTAAATCACCGTCCCACCAGACAGCCATATTACATGACAATCCTCTGACACGGGCTTTCACCACTTCTCCTTTTATATTTCTTATTCCTCCGGAAGCAAGAGACCACATTTCAACGCCCGGATGGGTCGGGTCAATATCAGCCGCCATGCAACGCCCGACATCTGTACTATCTTTTATCTGGAAAAGTATTTCTCCGGTTGCCGCATCTCTGTACGTACTTCCGTCACGCTTGTTTTCGTGACAGTCCCATACTTGCAACCCTTTGCGGGAAGGATCGAAATGAGTCAGATGAATCGCGTCTCCATGTCCCATCTTCGTTGTGTACAGCCCTTTGCCGTTATGGTCGATGGCACACGAGCCGTAGATAATCTCATCGCATCCGTCACCGTCTACGTCACCTACCCGAAGGTTATGATTACCTTGTCCGGCATAGTCTTCACAACCGGGATGGTTACTGTCGAAAATCCAGCGTTCTTTCAGTTCCTTTCCATTCCAGTCGTATGCTGCCAATACTGTACGGGTATAATACCCACGACACATCACAACACTAGGATGGATGCCGTCGAGATAGGCTACGCAAGCCAAAAAGCGGTCACTACGATTACCACGATTGTCTCCCCAGTCCATCAGGTTTCCTCTTCCCGGTACGTAATCAATTGTTTGCATCGCTTCTCCTGTCAGTCCGTTGAAGACAGTCAGATATTCCGGTCCGGTCAAAATACGTCCCTGTTCATTCCGATAGTCAGCTTGCGCATCTCCAATCACTTTTCCTTTTCCGTCCACTGTTCCGTCGGCGGTTTTCATTACTACTTCCGCTTTACCGTCACCATCGAAGTCAAACACCATAAACTGGGTGTAGTGTGCACCGGCACGTATATTACGTCCCAGATTAATGCGCCATAAATGTTGCCCGTTTAATTTATAACAATCGAAATATACCTCTCCGGTGTAACCGTCATGCGAATTATCATGTGCGTTCGACGGATCCCATTTCAAGATAATCTCATATTCCCCGTCACCGTCCACATCGCCGATACTGGCATCATTAGGAGCATAGAAATAACTTTGCCCTGCCGGAGTCGTACCGTTTTCAGGACGATTCAGCGGAATGTTCAGATAACCAGCCGGAGCATCGGACGGCAATTGATAATTGCTTTCCGTTTTTGATTGGATAGCTTTGACGGTATAAAGTACGGATTCCGTACCTTTATATATATCCTGAAAGAAAGTCGCATTTCTTATCGGATATTTGTTTACCTTTTCACCGTTTCTATAAACATCAAAAGATTCGTCCATCGGGTCGGAGGACAGATAACGCCAAGACACGGCAACAGTAGATGGATTCTCTCTGATGGCAATTACCCCGCGTCCCAAATGTTCGCGTTTCAGTTTCGAAAAGTCATAGTTCGGCTGCGCCACTACAAAAGCAGCTATCAGACACAGACTTAAAAAAGCACTTATGCATTTCATAGTTTTATCGTTAATCAATTTACAACACAAAAGTAAGCGGCACAGCCTACTTATAAAATAGAATATTGTACAGATCTATGTAGAAATCATCATATAGCCCACTTTTAAACCGCATTATAACTACCTGGTGAACAAAAATGAATATATCTGAACGGAAATCCATTGAAAAAGAAAAGTGCGTCCCTTATCTTTGCCAATGAAAATTAGAATGAACACCCAATTAATAAAACAGAATTATTTCACCATGAAGAAATCACTACTCTCATTCTTTACAGTAACTCTTCTTTGTCTTATGACAGGAAAGCCGGTCATGGCACAAGAGTTACCTGCACAAAAAGAGACTTTAGAGACTATCGTAAAAGTAAACGACTACTTTATGAAAAAGTATGCCGATTACACATTGCCTTCTTTCTATGGCAGAGTTCGTCCAAGCAATATATGGACGAGAGGCGTATATTATGAAGGATTAATGGCTCTGTATGGCATTTACCCTCGTGAGGATTATTATAAGTATGCCTACGATTGGGCTGATTTCCACAAATGGGGAATGAGAAACGGCAATACCACCCGTAACGCAGACGACCATTGCTGCGGACAAGTTTATATCGACCTTTATAATATGTGTCCGTCCGATCCGAATATGATCCGGAATATAAAAGCAAGTATCGATATGGTAGTCAACACTCCGCAGGTGAACGATTGGTGGTGGATTGACGCTATCCAGATGGCAATGCCAATCTACGCAAAGTTTGGAAAAATGACCGGTGAACAGAAATACTACGATAAGATGTGGGATATGTATTCTTACACTCGTAACGTGCACGGAGAAGCCGGAATGTATAATCCTAAAGATTGCTTATGGTGGCGCGATCAGGACTTTGATCCTCCTTACAAAGAACCGAATGGAGAAGATTGCTACTGGAGTCGTGGAAATGGCTGGGTATATGCAGCTCTTGTACGGGTATTGGATGAAATCCCTGCCAATGAAACACATCGCCAGGACTATATAAATGATTTTCTCGCTATGAGCAAGGCACTTAAAAAATGTCAGCGTGAAGATGGTTTCTGGAATGTGAGTCTTCATGATCCGACGAACTTCGGAGGTAAAGAGACTTCCGGAACAGCACTGTTTGTATACGGCATGGCTTGGGGAGTGCGCAACGGACTGCTCGACCGCAAAGAATATCTTCCCGTCCTTTTAAAAGCATGGAACGCTATGGTGAAAGATGCCGTACATCCGAACGGATTCCTGGGATATGTGCAGGGAACAGGCAAAGAGCCTAAAGACGGACAGCCGGTTACTTATAAGAGTGTGCCCGACTTTGAAGACTACGGAGTCGGTTGTTTCCTGCTTGCCGGAACAGAAGTTTATAAATTAAAATAACATAGACAGTTTTTTCATTAGGTTTAAAGATAATCATTCATTAGGTTTAGTTAGAGGTTAGTTAGTAGCTAGTTCCCTCACTGACTGTTTAGACACCGGTCAGTGAGGGATTTCAAAGAAAACAGATTCATGAAAAACAAATTATTCCCGTATATATGTTGGCTGATGGCCATTACATTTAGTTTGCAACTGCAAGCGCAAAATAAAGTTTCCGCTCCCATGGCAGACGTCAATCAAGTAATTGACAACACGCTGGACAGCCTGAATAAAGCACGTACCTCGCGACCGGAAGCCGGTTCGAGCCGGAAAGGTGACAACCCTGTTCTGTTCCTGGTAGGTAACTCTACCATGCGTACCGGAACTTTAGGAAACGGCAACAACGGACAATGGGGATGGGGCTATTATGCAGGTGATTATTTCGACTCTAACCGGATTACTGTAGAAAATCATGCACTGGGTGGAACCAGTAGCCGTACTTTCTATAACCGTTTATGGCCGGATGTAATCAAAGGAGTACGCCCGGGAGACTGGGTTATCATCGAACTAGGGCACAATGACAACGGCCCATACGACAGCGGACGTGCCCGTGCTTCCATTCCCGGAATTGGCAAAGATACACTGAACGTAACGATTAAAGAAACCGGAGTAAAAGAAACCGTATATACCTACGGGGAATATATGCGTCGTTTCATTCAAGATGTAAAAGCCAAAGGTGCTCATCCGATCCTTTTTTCGCTTACTCCCCGCAATGCTTGGGAAGACAAAGACAGCACCATCATCACACGTGTCAACAAGACTTTTGGATTGTGGGCAAAGCAAGTAGCCGAAGAACAGCATGTTCCTTTTATTGATTTGAATGATATCAGTGCCCGCAAATTTGAAAAGTTCGGCAAGAATAAGGTGAAATATATGTTCTACATCGACCGTATACATACAAGTGCTTTCGGTGCTAAAGTAAATGCTGAATCTGCTGCTGACGGAATACGTGCGTATGAAGGACTGGAATTAGCCAATTATCTGAAACCTGTTGAGAAAGATACAGTGACAGATTCCAGTCGGAAAGAGGGACGTCCGGTATTGTTTACTATCGGAGATAGTACGGTCAGAAATGAAGATAAAGACAAAAACGGTATGTGGGGTTGGGGAAGCGTAATTGCTGACGAGTTCAATCTAAATAAAATTTCTGTAGAAAATCGTGCGATGGCAGGACGTAGTGCACGTACTTTCCTCGATGAAGGTCGTTGGGATAAGGTATACAATGCCTTGCAACCGGGGGACTTCGTTCTGATTCAGTTCGGACATAATGATGCAGGAGATATAAACAAAGGGAAAGCCCGTGCCGAATTGCGCGGTTCGGGAGATGAGAGCAAAGTCTTTCTAATGGAAAAGACAGGCAAATATCAAGTTGTTTATACTTTCGGCTGGTATCTTCGAAAGTTCATCATGGATGTTCAGGAGAAAGGTGCCATTCCCATCGTTCTTAGTCATACGCCACGCAACAAATGGAAAGATGGAAAAATAGAACGTAATACCGAGTCTTTTGGCAAGTGGACACGTGAAGCTGCGGAAGCTACGGGAGCTTATTTCATTGACTTGAATAAGATTAGTGCCGATAAACTTGAAAAGAAAGGTGTGAAGAAAGCTGCAGCTTACTACAATCACGACCATACACATACTTCTTTGAAAGGAGCGCACATGAACGCCAAAAGTATTGCTGAAGGGTTGAAAAAGAGTGATTGCCCGCTAAAAGAGTATTTGAAATAATACGAAAGAGAATCCTGTAAAGATAGCAAAGGACTAAAGGGAAATATAGACTATCCGGACTGTTTAAATATTCTATCTTAAAAAAGGAATATTTAAGCAGTGCAGAATGGAGAAAACAGCATAGCAGATGAAGAAGAATAAAAAAGCTCCGACATTTGTCAACACGCAAATCCTCATTCTTATCATTTATAGAGTTTATCTAGCATTTCACACCTATTTTATCCTACAACACTTGCAAGTCGATATCGATTCAGGGATTAATCTTCCATTATGTTATTATTTTCTTATTCAAAAGTCCAGATAAATCAGAGAAAAACTAGCTTAAAAAAGCACATTTATATCTTCCTCACCGATGAAGGACAAGTTCATCGGTGAGGAAGATAGCGTTCATCGGTGAGGATCACCCTGTTGGTTTAAACCTAACGAACTCTTTTTCCGTTAGAAAAGACGCATATTCTGTCTGATATTATTCACTTTTCGCCTATATTTCTGCATATTATTGCACTTATTTATGCAGTTTTTTCTCTGATTCATCAATTTCGCAACGGTTATTTTCTAATATAATCTTAAAAACAGAACATCTGGACAGGATATGTTCATCCCCATTCAAGGGAAAAATGAATGTTCGTATCCAACATAATACAGTCGCAAATCATTGATTTATTCCACGGAATAGATTAACTTTGCCTGTACAAATTAAAAGCCTGCCAATATGAGCCAAGTGAAAGGAATACCATACGGAATATCCGACTTCAACCGGATGCGGAACGAAAACTTCTATTTCGTCGATAAAACCATGTATCTGCCCCTTATCGAGGAAATGCCCAGTTACCTTTTCCTTATTCGTCCGAGACGTTTCGGAAAAAGCTTATTCCTAAGCATGATGCGTACTTATTACGACATAATACAGAAGGATAACTTCGACAAGTATTTCGGTGACTTATGGATAGGAAGCCGTCCAACCAAACAACATAACAGTTTCCAAGTCCTTTTCTTCGACTTCTCAAAAGCAGGCTGCTCACTGCCGGGAGCAGATTTGATGAGTAGCTTTAATGAATATTGCAGTATCATCATCAACCAGTTTGCCCATGCATACGCATCTTATTATGATGAAGATTTCAAGTCAACAGTAGAAAGCATTGAAAGCGCTAAAGCAAAATTATCATATATAGAAGTAAAGGCTAAAGAAAAAGGATATCCTCTCTATCTGATAATTGACGAATATGACAACTTTACCAACGTCATATTGAGCGAACACGGACAGAAAATGTTCCATGACCTGACTCATGCCAGCGGCTTCTACCGTGAATACTTCAAGCAGTTCAAAGGTATGTTTGACCGAATTTTCCTAATGGGAGTCAGCCCTATCACACTGGATGATTTATCTAGCGGGTATAATATTGACTGGAATATATCGACTGATTCCCGTTTTAATGCCATGATAGGATTTGATGAAACTGAAGTACGTGAAATGCTCCGTTATTACCAACAAAATGGAAAGCTGGTCGGTGATGTAGAAGCGATGATTACAGAAATGAAACCGTGGTATGACAATTATTGCTTCGCCAGAACATCTTTGGACAACGACCGTGTGTTTAATTGCGATATGACTTTATACTATTTACGTAACCAAATTGATTTTCACCGTCCACCCGAAAATATGGTAGACAAGAATATCCGTACGGATTACAGTAAACTGAAAATGCTGGCACGCATTGACCACGACAACACCCATGAGGGAAGCCGCATGAGTACTATCGAAGAAATTGCGGCAAAAGGTGAAATACTGGTAGACTTACATACTTCGTTCCCGTCAGAAAAGATAGCAGATATAGAGAACTTCCGAAGCCTGCTCTATTATTATGGTTTACTTACCATGTGCGGCACCCGTGGCGACCGTCTGAAAATGTGCATACCTAACAATTGTGTGCGCGAGCAGTACCTTGGATTCTTGCGCGACTACTATCAACAGGCCCATACCCTGAATCTTTCACATCTGAAAGACTTGATAGATGATTTCGCCTTCGATGGTCATTGGCAACCATTCTTCGAAACCATCGCCCGTGCCTATCGGGAGAACTCTTCCATACGAGATGCGATAGAAGGGGAAAGAAACCTGCAAGGTTTCCTAAAAGCCTATCTTGCCATTGCTTCTTATTATCTCGTACAGCCGGAACTGGAAATGAACTATGGCTATTGTGACTTCTTCCTATTGCCGGACAAAATGCGTTATTCCGATATAGAACACAGCTATATCCTGGAGTTGAAATACGCTACACGTACAGCTACCAATGCTGAACTTGAAGCCCAAGCAGAAGAAGGAAGACAGCAACTGTTGCGATACAGTAAGGATAAAGTTGTGCAGAAACTGGCTACTGGAACGACACTTCACCTATTATTAATTCAGTTCCAAGGTTGGGATATGGTGAAATGTGAAGAAATAAATGCTTCTGCTATTCATCCTTCGGAATAACTTCCTGCATATAAATAGCATCCAAGCTCCAAAGAGCAGCATCATTCGTGCTAATGCTCGTACATTCATCTAATGGAGACGGTACTTCCGGCGGAAGTATGGTAGTGATGCGGAAAGGCGGTGCAGGTGTATGTTCCAACCGGGTAAACAAATCTTTCCAGGCTTCTTCAGCCATTTGGGTATTACGCAAGTGATAAGCTGCGTAAGCCATCAGGCGGGAAACACGAAAACGGCTATGGCTAAGCTCCCATGCTTTCTTCTTGTAACGTGCAGCATGGTCAAGCCAGGCGTCTTTCCATTCGGGTATATCAATCATACGCATCATTTCATTGGCTATCTCAAATCCGCCCATGATCGTCATTAAATGGTTGGTTGTTTCCAGTTTGGGGTCACATTCGGTTGTGATGATCCCTGTTGACGGATCAAATCCTAGAGCTTTGGGGCCGGTAAAAAGGCGGTTAGGCAGGGCGGCAATGCTTTTCATTCCTGCTATTATTTTATCACGATAAGTTGTGTTACCTGTGCGCTCCCATTCTGTCATCCAATTACCGGCATAAGCCAGCCAATCGGGGCCAATACGCAAACGGGCGGGAGCAGTACAAGGATATTCACTGCGAGGTTGGGCCAG
The DNA here is from genome assembly GCF_018289135.1 of Bacteroides xylanisolvens. Classification (NCBI taxonomy): domain Bacteria; kingdom Pseudomonadati; phylum Bacteroidota; class Bacteroidia; order Bacteroidales; family Bacteroidaceae; genus Bacteroides; species Bacteroides xylanisolvens. Next base: position 6,156,557 of record NZ_CP072216.1, on the reverse strand, counting down.
GCGCATAGGGTCCAAGTCATAGAGTTTGCGGTCGGCATCCTTCACTTCAGTCATTAAATCACCGCAACGTTCGTCTGTAGTAAGGTAATAGTAGAAACGGTTCCAGGCGGCCTGGCTGATTCGCGCTTCTTTAGCTCCGCATCCCCAATGACTTACATTATGCCGACTGCCTAATCCGGCATTGGGACCGATATGATAGACATCCACTTCGCCTGTATGACGCGTCATAGCTTCTGCCATACGCCAAATATCAATACGCCCGGTACGCAGGAAATTATACCATAGCCACATATTAGAAGCCAGTTCCGTATTGTCCCAGGCAAATCCTCCGACATCGTAACGCCAGGTATGACGAACAGGGTCATAAGCGTGCATCACATCACCATAATTCCAGAAACCGTACCACTTGTTTTGTTCGATTGCTTTCTGATAGAAGTCAATGTAAGCATCCAAGCGGTCTTCTACACGAGTACGGAATGGAGTAGTACGGTCGGGGAGACTCCATATCCCGAAAGCCTGGCGGGCATGAAGATAATTCGGGGTTGGCATTAACAGACTAGGGCTAGAAAATTGTTTGGCATAATCAGCAAAAGCCTTTTTTCCGGCATAGCCACTTTGTGGGATCAGTGTCAACGTAGTTGTACGGGCAATGCCGTATGGCGTGCTCATACCTTCCTGGACATCTTCATAGCTGGCATTCAGGTCATGAGCTATACGATCATAATGCCGTAAATCCATAGGCTCGGACTCCGGACTCCACAACCAGGCGGTAAGGGTAGCTACCGGGGTTCGTGCGTCTGAAATTTCAATAGAAGAGGGATAAGACTGCCAAAAGTCATGCATACAAAGTCCTAATCCTCCGGTAATATCTCCGACAAAAATATATCCATCGCTACGTGTGCCGGAAAAGGTTCCTATCCAAGGATTATCGTTATTGGCACGTTTACGAATGGAGAAAGCATCGGCAGTGAGTTGAGACAGACGGTAGTCATTCCATGAAGCCCAGTTATCGAGCAGAGAGCGGTTCTTTTCATCGAAAGATTCATAAGGCGGAATACGTTTGCCTTCCATTTGCTGCTGTTGCAGGGAGGGTTCATCAGTCGGCATCTGTTGTGCATCTTTCTTTTCATTACTGTTTTTCTTATTATCTGTCTTATTTAAAGTGAGTATGCGACGCCCTACCAATGGTTGTACCGGCTCGCTCCACACTCCTCCATCTGCACACGAAAAAGCAATATGACGATTATACAGAGCTTCACGCATAGGAACATCGAAACGGATACCCAAACTACGAATGAAATCTTTCTTCTGATCTCCGTCATAGATGAAGCTATGTACCATTTTGATCTGTTCACTACCACCATAAAAGTAGAGACGTACCACAAAAGGAAGCCACTCACGGTTATTCCGTTTGTTCATATCAGAGTTATTCGCATAGTTCCCTTCCCCTTCAGAGTGATTCGTATCAATCTTCTTATTCCTGTTCCGATGTATCCCTTCCAACTTTACAAGTGCCCGTACAGAGCCCAGACGTTCTATGGTTACTGATTTTATTTCTCCTATGTAATGAGTAAAAGATATTTGAGATGTATTTTCTTGAATCGGCTCGTTTTGCGTATTACAAATCAGACGCGCTTTCTCTCCTACTTTAGTTCCCTTATATAATAGGCTATCAATCAGGAAATCTCCGCGTCGGGGAATAAATACGGAAATTAGCCCTGTTTCAATTTGAATATCTTCAGGCGTTTCAGTGATTGCAATAGAAGCATTAGGCTGTTTATTGATAGTTTTTGCTTTCCGGGGGGCTTTTTCTAATGTCAGTCTTTCTGTTCCGGCAGGAATGACTCCGGCAACTCCGCTCCATTTCACGGAACCATCCGGCCAGTAAGCCAATGGCCAAGTATCTACCGGAATCTCTTGATTTCTATCTGTTTTTAGTCGCAATGAAGTTTCAGGAAATAGGTAGCCTTCATCAAAAGGAACTCCGAAGCTTACAGCTTTGTCTTGTTCAGGAGTATTGCCGATCCAATGTAAAGGAACAGTAGACGTTTGGGGTGGTAAACATTCATAGTGGAAGTTTGTAATGCGGGTACGGGATAAGGTGGTGCGAAAGCCGAACCATCCTTCTGTCAGAGGTTCGGCATCGCGGAAGTCCACCAGTCTCTTGCCGTCTATGTAATAACTAACCCTATTATTTTCATTTGTTATCTTAATGTGATACCAGTGATTCGCTTTTAGCAAATGTTCGGTATCTGTATATTCTTTCAATATGGCAGGACGTACTTTGGGATCTGTGATTCCTGCTTCATTGCCGTCATAACGACGGAAGCGTGTAGTAGAGTTATAATTTCCACCATATCCCATGTAATAGAGTTGCAAAGAATAACAATTCAGAAAGATTCCGCTACGCCACTTCTCACGTTTCCATATATTATCAGGATATTTGGGATCCGAAGCCATCCAAAAGCAATTCAGGTCACTCAAACGGTCTCCTTCTTTTTCTACAACTACACATGCATCATATTCAATGGTTACCCGCCCGCTCATCTTTTCTTTCCTCCATAAAGTAAGGCCTTTAGGAGACAGTATTTCAGCGGTATCACCCTGAAATGTCACTTTATAATCCGGAGATTCCGACTCTACCTTCCAATATTTATGAAACTGGCGGGCGTTGAGGCCGGAAACTTTATTGTTTTGTGCGTTTGTTCCTAAAGTGATGAAGAGGAACAAAAGGATAAAGAGTTTTTTCATATGTATATTTGCTATCTCACCTTACAAAGGTAGGGAGAGCCGATCAATTAAGAAATAGAATATTATCCATATATATGGCGATTCGTTCAACTATGAAAAAAAGAACAACCCGACACTGTAACCGGATTGTTCTTTCCTTATAAACTTATACTAAATAGAATAAGATTTTTCTTATTCTTTCGGTTCTTCCGTTTCGGATGACTTCAAAGTTTCGGCGCCTACATAATAACCCAGGTTAGTTCCCTGATTATATCCCATGTTCTGCATAGCCTGAGACATGTCATAGTTATGGTCGGTCATCAAGTGTGGCAGACGGTGTGTAGTAGGATGATTCGTTGAGAATATATAGATTGATTTATAATCACTTGAGCCTAAAATAACCTCTTCACGGTAATCACCCAAAAAATCACCATAATAACAAGGATTATATTTTGAGGCATGATTTCCCTGATTACTACCATAAAGGTCAAAAGATATCAGACGATTCTTATTTGACTTGTTTACATCAGGGTTCGCTTTATAGCTCACAATACAACCGCGGTCTAACATTTCCCTAGTAGATTGACCACTCCAATAAATAGCCACATTATACATCACTCCGCTACCAATTCCAGTAGGATATGTAGTAGAAACCAATCCGGTACCATTACAACTAAACATACCTTCTTGTGTAGAAGACCAATATTCAAAATCCGGACTATCCGGATCAACATCCGCTACTATACAACGCCCAACATCACTTGCATCTGCCGGTAAATTTCGTCCATGACCGGTAATCATACTACCATCTCTTGCATTCATCACCTGACAGGCATATCCATTTCCCTGACCTTCATAATCTTTTGACTCTTCAAAAGAAGCAACAATCTGCAATCCGGAACGGTCTTTTATGAATTTTCCGACATGCAATATATCTCCATGCCCATTTCCACTACACCATAACTCGCTTCCATTATCGTCAATAGCTGCCGAACCATACAAAATCTCATCCCTTCCATCACCGTCCAAATCAGCAACACGGAAACAGTGTGAACACATCCCTAACCATTTAGACGAATGATCTGCTGTATCAAACTTCCAACGTGGAACCAATTCATTACCTTTTAAGTCAAGTGCCCAAACCTGCCAATTCTTATAAATACCTCTACTGATTATCAAACTAGGATTAGCCACTCGCGCTCCGGTTGTTTCATCAGGAATACCATCCAAATAAGCAACACCGATAAAGAAGCGATCCATACGATTGCCAAAATCATCTCCCCAATATTCACTCCAATACTTGGCACGTGATACTTTCGATCCTTCTCCTCCACGTGGAATATTATCTATACGAGTTATTTCACGTCCGTCATATCCCCTGCAAATAGAGATATATTCGGGACCCTCCATTATCAAACCGCAAGTAGTAGCTGTAGACGGGTCATTCTGATCTCTCGCAATAGCCGCTCCGGAGTACCAACCTTTACCATCTGTTTGACGATTACGATAATCATTCACTTTCCCATTTGCGTCAGTGATAATCTTGCCATCGGCAAACTTTGTACCTTCGGAAGTACGGAAAGCAATTTCACACAAACCGTCACCATCAAAATCATACAAGATATAAGAAGTATAATGTGATCCGGAACGGATGTTAATTCCCAAATCAATCCTCCACAAGAAAGTCCCGTCCATTTTATATGCTTCCAACAGAGTAGTACCATTAAACCAAACTCCCATATTCGCTCCGTCGTATGGTTCTCTCTTCACCACAATCTCTAATTCACCGTCACCGTCCAAGTCACCTAGCTGAATATCATCAGGAGAATATGTAATCGATGCATCGGGTACATTCATGTTTAATCTAATTTCATGATAAAACTTTTCTGCCATTTCAGAAGTAAATGTATAATCGCAAAGCGTTTCAGCCTGATTAGCAAGAGTAACCCGATATACATTCGTTTTTGATACATCAATATCTGCATCCACCCAGGAAGTCGTATTTGAAATAGGTTCTTCATTCAATTTCACTTCCGTCTCACCGTCTACTGATTTATAAATATCAAAAGCAACATTAGACGGATCGGTCTTCAATAATCTCCAGCTAATCAATGCGGATGCAATCCCTGATGCGTTATTGGGATCAGAAGCCGAAATAGGATCATAACTCACCCACATGGCGCGGCTACCCGTTATGACTTCGGTCGGCAGAGGAGGCAATTCTTCTGTTTGATTGCCATTGTTCACTTCAACGACGGGGTCATTATCTGAGCAAGCAACTATAGCCAGCAAATAAAACAGCCCCAATATTATATAATGTATCTTCATTTCTTTCGTTTTTTATTCTATAAACATCCGTTCTATGCAAGAATATCCTATTTCTATTCATCAGTATTCCGGTTAAGTTACCAACCCGGATTCTGCTCCAAATTAGGATTTTTCGATTTTTCACTCTGAGGAATCGGGAAGAAATACATCTTATCATCCCAACTTCTTTCTTTTACCTTACGCTCATACGTATAAATATCATCCCCATTTTTCGTAATTTTCATTTCAACAATGTTCTTGAAATGTTTGTCCCCCTCCTTCCAACGACGTACATCCCAAAAACGATGTCCTTCAAAAGCCAATTCTACCATACGTTCATTCTGATATTTCTTCCAGAAAGCATCATTGGTCATCCCTTGAGGGAATCCGGGCATTCCGGCACGTGTACGGACTACTTTGATAGCATCTACAGCCGAAGTTGTAAATTCACTGTCCGTTGCATACGGACTACCCAGATACTTATATACAGCTTCCGCATAATTCAAATAGAACTCTCCAAAACGGAACGTAATCCATGAATGATAGGTCTTTGAAGCTGTACCGGCACGCAAATCTACTGCCGTCTGACAATACTTCTTCAGATAATAACCTGTCGGAGTTCCGCCACTCAAAGGTTCCGCATTTAATCCGCCCTGATAGGTTTGCAGAGGAACAGTATTCCAGTTAGGCCATTTTTCGTCTCCATTCTTGGCAATAGTCAGATAGAAACGAGGGTCGCGGTTGGTATAATAAGGATTAGTAGGATCGTAGTTATCCAACTCGTCCGGGCGCAACCCTGTATCCTTCATCTCATACGCATCCACCAGTGTCTGTGTGGGACAGTTTCCACCTTTACAATTTTCCAACCCTACCGGGAAGTTATATCCCTCAAAAGAATTAGTGGTAGTAGTGGCACGACGGAGAAAAATCAATTCACTAGTAGCGTCATTGTAATTATCCTTACTCCAAAGTGATGAATAATCCTCCACTAAGAGTTTTGCCTTTTCAGCAAATCCATTACTGTCATCTAAAATTTCCTTATTGGCTTTAGCTGCACGATACCACAGCTCTTTATTATCAGTCGGGTTAAACAAAGGACTTGCCGCATACAACGCAGCACGAGCTTTCAAGGCCAATACCGTTTTACGGTTGGCACGTCCTGTTTCCGCCGGACTACTAGGCAATGCCATATCTCCCAGTTTACTGTAATCGACAATAATCTTATCCTTTATATCATCACATTCGGCTATGATATAATCAAAAATCTCCTGTGCCGGCCTGCGCGACAATGTATTCGATTCTTCGGCTGTTAATATATGGTCGCTAAACGGCACATCTCCATATTGCCGTACCAAGTTAAAGTAGAAATATGCACGAAGGAAACGCACCTCATACTGGTAATTGGTATAACGGAACATTTGTTGTGCATAATCACTGTTCAAAGCCAACTCGGGAAATGTCAGTCCGGTAAACTTCTCCAGATATAAATTACAATTGGCTATCCCTTCATAACAGGACGTCCACATACTACTTTTAGCATTTGACGGACTCCAAGAACCATTGTAAAAGTCTTCAATCTGATTTCCCGAATAAGCATATTCAGCCTCATCAGTAGCAGAACCAAGAATTGCCCCGCTATAGTTTCCAAAGTCCACATCCATGGACAAATAGATATTTGTTATCAGCCCTCCCACATTACCGAAGTTGAGCTTCACAAAATCCTCATCATAGTTATTGTACTCATGATATTCCATCTTATCTGAGCAGGAACCGAGTGTGACTACACACATCATTCCGTAGATAATGTTTTTCAGTTTCATTCTTTCGCTTTGTTTTTATGATTAAAAACCAATCGTAACACCGACTACTACACTCTTATTCAGCGGAGTCGCTACACCATAACATTCCGGATCTGCCACATCAATGTGATCTGAACAGAACAAGTCTGTTCCTCTAACATATAACTTGGCACTCCCCAATATCTTAGTCTTCTTCATCAATTCTTTCGGGAATCTGTAATACACCTCCGCATTACGCAACTTCAAGAATGACCGGTCTGCCAACCAAACCGTATTAGCCTGATAGTTATTGGCATTACTCTGTGAACTCAAACGAGGATATTTGGCATTTTGATTTTCCGGTGTCCAACGATTCTCATAATAATGAGTAGAAAGTGTCGTATTATTTATCAATGGCCAAAACATACTCTTCGTATTCAATAAAGCAGAATAGTTACCTGTTCCCTGAAACATTACATCTACCCCAATCCCTTTCCATTCGGCTCCCAAATGGAAAGAATAATAAATTTCCGGGGCTGTCGTACTATAACCAATAGCAGTTTTGTCATTAGCATCAATGATTCCGTCTCCATTCACATCTTTATATTTTATGTCTCCCGGCACTACCGTAGTAAAGTTTTGTGTAAGGCTGTTTGCTATATCTTCTTTATCTTTGAAGAAACCTTCAGCTACCATTCCATATACTTGGCCCAACCGATTTCCTGTTTGCACAAGATTCTTATACAAACGCGGTTCTTCCAGTTGTTCCTTAATTTCATTCTTATTCCAAGCAAAATTACCGCCAAGATTAAACACTACATCTCCTAACCTTTTCGTATAGTTAAGTCCTAGTTCCATACCATAGCTATCAACGATTCCGGCATTCTCGAACGGAGCATCAACTCCCAGTACATCGGTATATTTACCCTCGGAAGAAACCCAAATATCTTTTCTCCGTTGATAATAGCCTTCTGCCGTCACATTCAATCCATTGAACAACATAGCATCAACACCAACATTATATTTATACGCTTTCTCATGTGTCGAATTAGCAGTTGCCAAGCGACCGATAATAGTACTTCCGAATTCAGAGTCGTAACTACTGTTAAACTTATATTGCGTACCGGTAGTCGTATAAATCTGGTCCCAATAGTCATATACGGTAGTACTTCCGTCTTTAGGCAGATAATCAACATTGATCACTCCAAACGAAGCGCGCAATTTCAAGAAGTTCACCCAAGACACATCTTTCAACCATTTTTCTTCCGAAAGTACCCAAGCAGCAGAAATGGTAGGAGAAAAAGCCCATTTATGTCCCGGTGCCAATAAACTGGAAGCCGAACCAACCAATGCCAGATCCAAATAATAGCGATTAGAGAAACCTACATGATTATACCAAGAAACATTTTGCCGATAAATAGTAGTGTTCAGACCGTATGAATCACGATATTCATAATCCCATTTCAATTGAGAATACACATCCCACTTTTGGAATGAACGATTATAATCTACACTACCTGCAAAATTAAATTGACGCGCCCAATTGTCAATACCCGCACCCGAACCCATTTCACTGGATTCGCCACCTGAAATGGCAGTATAAAACGGCCCGTTAGTTGTCCAGCTTGTTGCATAACCGGCATACGTATAAGTTTTGCTATGATCTTCCAGAATATTGGAATAGTTGTCATAAGCTAAACGAAAGTTAGCTCCCAATCCTTTCAGCAAACCAGACAAATCTTGTGACAAGGTAAGGTCGGCAAACAAACTACGAGAGTGTCCTTTAGAATAAGCAGCTCCCTGCGATTGTGCGACAGGATTCGACGTCCCCGCCCAAGTAGTACTTCCTCCCCAACTGCCATCTTCCGTACGAACCGGAAAAGCTGCAGAAGGAATCGAATAAATCATATCCCATAGGTTAACCGAAGCCCCCGGAATCCGAGATTCGGACAAGGTACCGAGAAGATTCAACTTCAATTTGGTAGTGGCGGTTAAATCAATATCCAGATTTGTACGCAAATTAGCACGTGAATACATATTTTGTGTAGAATATCCGTCATTTGCATTCGGGGTTTTGATAAACCCTTTGTCTGTTAATAAATTCGCCATAGTATAGTAGCGGAACTTTGCTCCTCCTCCACGGAATTCGATCGTATATTTATTAGACACTCCTCTGTCTTTAAAGGTTTCATCAATCCAGTTCACATTAGGATAGAGATAAGGGTACATACGGGAAGCCCCTCCACTGCCTACTCCATTACGGAAAGCATCGACTTCTTCCGGAGTATACCGAGCTCCCAAACCTTCATATCCACGCGCTTCATTCACTGCAGAAGCATACGTAGCCGCATCCACAAATTCCGGACGTCGAGACTGTGTGTTAATGATATGATCATACGTAAAGGTTATCTCTTTTGTTTTGTACTTACCACGCTTCGTCGTAATCAAGATCGCACCGTTCACTCCTTTGTATCCGTACAATGCCACAGCCGCGGCATCTTTCAGGATGGAAACGGATTCTACTTCTTCCGGACTCACCAAGCTCATGTCTCGTTCCAAACCGTCAACCAGCACAAGCGGTGTACTACTTGACAAGCTCTGCAAACCACGTACATAAAAGGTAGGATCTGCCATTAACCCGGTACTGACCGCATTCTGCAAAGTAGTAAGGCCCAATCCATATCCATATAAAGAATTGGATATATTCCGGGAAGACCGCTTATTAAACTCTTCATTATAGGTGGTAGAAACTGCTGCCGTTGATTCATGACGATTGAATGTCCGGTTAGCTCCCACATCAATAGTCTGAGCTGCATATCCCATCACAATGGTCATCGGACCATCAGTCTTTGCCACAACTGTGGTAGAGCCTTTGTCGACAGAAACGACACTCAAGCGTTGTCCTTTCTCGACCGCAATCTCGAATTTACCATCTTTATCAGTTTCAACCCGGGTCTCCACTGCGCCACCTTCCACATTAACGGACGCTCCATAGACTGGGTTTCCCGATTTATCAACAACAATACCTATAATGTTGTTGTCTGTATTCTGCGCTCTGACCGGAATGCTCAAACAAACCAGTAAAGCCAGTATCAGAATCTTATTTTTTCTCATATAAATCAATATTCAATATTGTTTTAATCTATTTCGCTGTCTCACATTACCAACCCGGATTCTGAATCAATCCATATCCTTTGTTAATTTCCGTTTGCGGGAATGGAGAAAGATACCATTTGGGATCAAATCCGTATGTCCACCAACGACGGACCGGTTTGGATAACTCAAACCTTTCATATTCAAAACGAGTAGGCTGCAATGCTCCCTTGTTCTTATCTCCTTCATTCCATTTAGCATTTCCCGTTATACGATTACCGGTATCATCCAAACGATAGGTGAGCAACCCGTGCAGGCGCTTCTCGAAACGATCGGCACGTTTGTAACGGATAAGATCAAAGTAACGGCTATCTTCAAGCCCCAATTCCCGAACACGCTCGCACAGCAATTCTTCCAATAAGGCTGCTTTGTCAGAAAGTAAATTCTTATCTGTAACACACTCCGCCAAATCTTTCTTCAATCCTACACGGGCACGTACTATATTCATTTGGTTAATAGCGCCCCGGTGATCATTCTTGGCTTGAAGCAAGGCCTCTGCATAAGTTAAATAAATGTCAGATAAACGAAGATATACCCAATGCGTATACTGACGTTGGTACTCTGTTCCCAAATAATATTTCATATTTTTATAACCAGTCGCATAGTTACCTGATTCAAGCGCTGCATTTTGTCCTTCATCGTATCCTCCGACCCACAGTTCATAAGGTAAACCGGACATTGTTCCTGCACTCCAGTCTAACATCTTCGGCAATCCGTTTACCATGCAATGCTCATACAGACGAGGATCACGGGTTAATACGATTTCCGACAATAGTTGTTCTCCATTTTTGAATGTTCCGGTCAGGAACATTGCATCCAACTTACCTTCTGTTTCCGCCTTTTTCCAGTCAAACGGAGTACCGTCGGCCCATGGGAACATCTCCACATATTCCTGTGTAGGCGGATATTCGGTACGACAAAGTGACGGAACAGCCCAGGAATGCCACATATAAGAACTTGAGTTGAAAGCGTCCGACATATTCGTGCGGACAGAATGCAAGACCTCCTTGCTGTTCTGACGAATATATCCCATACGATATGCCTGCCGATACTGTTCCGGTGTTTCTTCCGAAGCCTTATTCAGGCTATACCCGCCTTGACTCTCCAGCTCTTTAAAGAATGCTTCACAAGCCTTCAAACAGTTATCCCAAAGTTCCGCATGGTAGCCGCCGTACCATACCAGATGCTGCTGTTCAGCCTCTGAGTTTCCTCCTGCATATCCGTTGACATCGTTAAACAACGGAGAAGCGGCAAATTGCCAGATTTTGCATTTCAATGCCATCGCACCGGCCTTTGTCCAGTGTCCGGCCTTGCTGGCAAGATCGGCATCAGCATAAGCCCACACCAATCCACCGGAATTGATAGCATCATCCAACATCTTTATCATGTAGTTAACAGTCTCCTCTACCGTAGCACGGGGGATTTCATAACCTGACTCCGTACCGGTGAATGAAGCATATAACAATGGAAGACCTCCATAATGACGGAACATATCAAAATAGCGTGCCGCAATCAGGCATTTAGCTTCTGCCACCAACTGAGTTTTTTCAGTGCTATCCATGCCCGGCACTCTATCTATATTTTCCATTAACAACCAGCACCAGCGCACTACTTCCCATACCATTTCCCGTGTATATGGGAAAATATTACCACGCGTGCCATAGTTGGCATTGAGAGAACCCAAATAATACTGCTGATATACAGTTGCGTCACTAAAATAAAGTGACCAGCAGTCTGTTAGCGCATCCTTCTTTCCTAAATAAGGACTGGAAGAATCAGGAATATTACCGTTACTGTCCGTATTATAGGGTAATCCGTAATACTGTCTACTGTAACAGGTGTTCAAAAATTGGCGCGTATATTCCGCACTATTGAACACTGTGTCAATAGTAGCATTTCCGCCCGGTGCCTTATCCAAAAAAGAGTTTCCGAATTTAATTTCGTCCACACATGAAGTGGAAACCAAACAAACTGCCGCTCCCAACATCGCACCGATGAACCATTTATTTTGTAATTTCATTGTATCTTTCCTTTATCTATTTTAGAATCCTAATTTCAAGCTCAACGTATAAGTCTTGGACAATGGATAAGAAGGTGCATTAGTAGCTCTTGCCTCCGGATCACCCCACAAATAAGGTGTAATAGTCCACAAATTATATCCTGCAAAAGCCAACTGGCATGTATTCAGTCCAAGTTTCTTCATCAATGGGAAGTGAAAATTGTATGCCACCTGAAGAGTTTTCAAACGCAGGTATTTTGCATCTTTCTCATATAAGGTGGAGGTAGCATAGTTATTCTTCGCATTGTCAATGGTAGCTCTCGGATACTCCGAAGATTGTGACGGATTTTCCGGTGTCCATGTATGGTCCAAATGGTATGCCAACAATCCTCCCTGCTCGCTATTGGAAGATGAATAAAACGGTTGACGAAATACATCCGAAATCATACGACTTACATTCCAGGCCCCTGTCCATTGAGTACTTATTTCCAGATTCTTCCAACTGAATCCTAAATTAATACCTAGCATATATTCAGGATCGTCTGTAAAGCCATAGTCATAACTTGCATCATTTGCATCAATCTTACGGTCACCATTCAAGTCAACATATACTGCATCTCCATTTTGAAGAATACTCTCGTGAGTGGGGAACGGACGATTAAATGTCTGCTCATATAGCGCAGGTGTATCCTCATCATAGAAGCGCCAGAAAACATATTGACTACGCGAACCGATACGGTGTCCCTTCTGATATTGATATAAATTATTCTGCGGTGCTTCCTTCTTTTCAAGAATCTCATTCTGATTATAAGAAAGGTTAATACCCGCCCAATAACGGAAATTATCGCCAATCTTATCGTTCCATTTTAAAGAAAGTTCCCAGCCCCAACTGTCTACACTTCCTAAATTTGAATAGGGAGTAATGAACCCTAACATTCCCGGAGCTGTACCGTCACGCAAAAGGATGTCATTACGACGTTCTTTATAATATTCAAAGGTTGTTTTCAGACGGTCATCAAGGAAGTTAATATCAACACCATAGTTCCGTTTCAGAGCTTTTTCCCATGTCACAGCAGGGTTATTCTTAGCTACCTCACGCGCACCCAGACTAACAGTACCATTATCTGTTCCGAATCCATATCCCCAGGCGTTAGTTGCTCCTCCACTTGCCGTTACACGATTTGCCAAGTCACCTAAACCGACATTATATGGATCAGCCATATACATAAACCGCGATCCTCCAATATTATCGTTACCTACCAAACCGACACTGGCACGTAATTTCAAGAAGCTAACCACCGACTTCAAAGGACGGAAAAACTTCTCTTCACTCATCACCCAACCTATAGAACCAGCCGGGAAATAAGAAAAGCGCAAATCGGACGCAAAGTTTTCCGAACCGTTATAACCCACATTAAACTCTGCCATATAGCGGCTCTTCCAATCATAAGTGACACGTCCGACTAATCCGACATATCCATGAGGAATGTCCGAATATAATTTCGGATAATACTCTTTCTGTTGATTATACAAAACTAAGGCTGTCACCGTATGATCACCAAAAGTACGATTATAATTAAAGCTGGCTTCCATATACCAATTACGTGCTTTGCCTGTAGTATACGAATACTTCACATCTGTATTCTCTCCAAACTTACGATAAGCAATACTACCGTCATCCATCAATACAGGAGTGTATGTAGCAATAGACCCACCAGAACCGACTTTATTAACTGTAAACGAGCTGTTATAAGATCCCTTCACTTTAAAAGAAAGTCCTTTAGTCAAGAAGTCCATTTTTTGATCCAGAATCACATCCACATTCAGCGAATTGTTGCTGGTCTGGCTGAACCCATTTCCATAATATCCCATACCTGTACCTCCTGTAAATGGTAATTTCAGTCCGTCTGAATAAGTCTCATCGCTCGAATTTACCAATTTTCCATCTATGATTCCCGGACTGGAGAAAGGAGTAGCATAATACATATTTTTAATCAATCCGGAAGATCCCTGACTCGTACGCGGTTGATCTGAATTATTCACATTACCACTAATATTGAATGACAAAGTAGTCGTTTTAGTGACATCCATATCCAAGTTTGTACGATAGTTAAACCGACGGTACTGATAGCTTAAATTATAAGGAAGATCAAACTCACTAAAAAGTCCTCCTTGCGTATAAGCACCTGCAGAGATGAAATAACGTACTTTATCTGTTCCTCCCGAGATGTTCAGATTATGCTGGCTCTGAAGCGTAGAGCTTTTCATAATATAGTCAGCCCATTGTATATTTGGGAAACGAATAGGATCGGAACCATCTGCAAATTTTTGAATCACGCCATCACTAAATAAGGCAGATTTGCCATCACCGGACATCATTTGATTATGAAAACGGGCATAGTCATAGGAACTTGCCTGTTCTACCATTTTTGTAGGCATCAATACAGAAGCAGAAGTAGTAAACGAAATTTTCGCCTTTCCTTCCTTTCCTCGTTTAGTTGTAATCAAAATGACCCCATTTGCTCCACGAATACCAAATACGGCTGTTGCCGAAGCATCTTTCAAGATAGAAATGGATTCAATTTCATTCGGGTCGATATCACTCATACTTTCACGATCCACACCGTCTACCTGAATTAACGGTGAAGAATTTTCCCAAGTAGCTTTACCACGAATAAAAATTTCAGCGGCATCCGCTCCCGGCTCACCGGAATATTGTACGGTAGTCAAACCTGTCATCTGCCCTCCTAATACATTGGAAACCGAACCTACAGATACACGGGTCAATTCTTCTCCCTTCACACTAGCGATAGCTCCTGTCATGGTCACTTTCTTCTGCGTACCATAAGCTACGATTTCCACCTCTTCAAGTGCTGTCACATCCTCTACCAGAATGACTTTCATGTCATTTTTCGCTACTACTTTTTTATCGGTATAACCTATAAAAGATACTTTCAATTTCGCACCGGGACGTACATTTATTCTAAATACACCGTCAATATCGGTAATTGTACCATTAGATGTTCCTTCCGCAAGTACACTTGCTCCAATTATCGGTTCGCCTTGGCTATCTACTACTGTTCCTTTTATAGTACTTTGCTGCTGTACAACTTCGATGGCTGCCGAAGCTGTTTGCAATCCCCATGCAGGTGCAAAAGTTGCTATAGTGAAAAACAGAGCGACAGGTAAGGTTGTCCCCTTTATAAAGTTTTTCTTATTCATATATGTATATGTTCATGATATAAGTATAATTTTAACGGACTTTATATACCGTCATTATTTTAGAATGCAAGCATCATACGGAAATAACCGGCACGCGAATCACGTTCACAAATTATGTGATATCTTCCACCAGCCATACCGTGTGTCCATTGGTTGGCTGGAGAACGCTGTGTGCTACTCCAATAGTGTCCACTGTTAGTTCCTGACTCGACAGAGGTCATCTCATCACCATTTACATTCTTGAGACAACGGTTAATAACACTCAAATTCTTAGCGACTGTATCCCAACACATTATAGAGGGCAAATACCAAGGAGTCACATTTGCCGGAATAGCTTCCGCTTCACGATAAGCCTTGATATACGCATAAGCATGGTCGCAAGTAGAAGGACTACCCATACCTTCGTAACACATAGTAAGTAACTGTGTATTATTGTATCCCATTAGTGCTGGGAAAACCAATGAAGCATCATTCTTGTTAACATCCTTCTCTGTGTTACAACCTACAAACTTGTTTGCCCAATTCTCATCTGAAGTAAACCAGTCTGAATAATAACCGGACTTACTTGAATGGAACATTTTCAAAGCAACATCATTTTGTTCACTATCTTTTACCACAGAATTCTTAATAGATAGCACTATACCGTGCGTACATGCAGGGAAATCGCGACGCAAAGCATCAACTTCTGCTGAATAGAGTTCAGTATGTGTTACACTGGGTTGTGAATTTCCTACATAACATACAATACCAATCACATTCTCCGGCACCGTTTCCGCATCTACTGAAACTATTTTTCCATCTGCACAAAAATAGTCTCCTACCTGCAAAGTATGGTTGATTTTACTTTTATCTTCGATGGTATACATTTTCGCCGTTCCTCCTTCCAGCGTACCTTTAGCTTCATATTCCATCTCACTTACTCCAGAATAAGTACCCTTAATTGAGAATTCCTTCTTCGGATTAACCAAGAAACGGTATGTATCCGTACTTTCCTGATAATAAGGAGTTGCTTGAGTATTGTTCACTGTAAACGAACCGGCTGTTAATGGTAACAAATAATCATCTATACCGCCATTTGTAAAGCTATAGGTCAAATTAGGCATCTTCACTACCGCAAGAGCCATCCGATGTTGCATAGTAAAAGCGATCTGTCCTTTCAAACGATCCCCCTGAACACTACCCGTACTCGTCATCAAATCATATTGTGTATAATTTCCTTCATTTTGTTCACTGCCTATTTTCCAATTGTTGACGTATGTTTCAAAAGGATCCACCTTCGTCGGATCAAAAGTCACATTCGCATTATACGGATAGTATGCATAAAAAGTCATCCGCTGAAATTGTGAACCTTTGTATTCAATAGGATCCCCTCCATCAGTCAATTCCCAATAGCCATCTGTCAGTGTGAATTTCCGATTCTTGATATCCTCTACCACCGTTTCTCCTCTTACCGCAAATATACCGATAGCATCTCCGTTAGAAAATCGGGTAGTATATCCATTCTCTGTAGCACGTGTCTTACCACTTTCGTCCATAAATCCTTCATCAGACACACTAATCTGAAATCCCTGCAAAGAATCCGGTGTTTCTCCGGTGAGTTCTTCATTTTGCGAGCAAGACGCAACTATGGCTGCGCCAGCCAGAAAAAGCATTGATATATAATTATATATTTTCATAAATCTCATGTTTATATTTTTAGCATTTTTATCTATATTAGATTGGTAAACAGATCACTTCACAACAGGCTGTGGAGTTACGGTTTCTTCTGTAATATTCCAACTAGGATTAGTTATCTCTGTTCCAGTTTCAGCTATACTCGGGTCGGATGTTATAGGATCGTGGTTTTCATCCTCCCATCCTATTATTTGCGTTTGTTCTGTAATTGTCAACACATAATTATTGTCCTCGTATTTATTTGTCTTGATGATGTAATTATAAGAAAATCCTGATTTCAATTCTGTCAAGTTAGCAAACTCGGCTTCATAAAGATAACCGTTCATTCTAGCTTGGATAGTTACTTTGCCTTGCACCTTCTGTGGCAGTAAAATAGCTTGTACTGTATAATTATCCTGCTCTCCTATTTTATCCCAATAAATATCATCTTTATCCGTAACAGGGTCTTCACTGACTGTTGTCTCCCCTGTTTTAGGATTAAATGTACCATTATTCTTAAGCCCAATAAGATAACAAGTTATATCTGCCAAGTCCACACCTTCGCCAGCTTGAAACTCCAATCTAATACGACTCATCACATGATTGAATGCTAATGTCACGTTCGGGGTTTGTGATGTAGCCTTCCCTTTAGCAAAAAGAAAATCTATCTTCGCACGTTCTTCTGCTGTAGCTTGATTGTCACTGGCTGTAGTCACTTCCAATACAGGTTGTTCTTCACCTGATGTACCAGAAAATGGAGCGTATGCCACTACATCATACTCTCCGGAACCTAATACCCAAATCTCTTCTGCATTTCCTCCTTTTGCCGCAAAAAGACCATTGCCCTTGTATTTGTAATGAATATTCACTTGTTCCGTACCACAAGTGATTCCTACCGAGTCTTCTGCCTCCCAGTTTGTTTCCGTAGCTCTTGTAACAAGATTGCTAGCCTCATGATTGTTTATTACTGCACTAAAAGAAACTTTCGCTCCCGTATCACCGGTAAACTGAATATCAGTTTCTTTAATATCGTTGCTACATCCTGCTAAAAGTAGTAAGGCAACAGCAGTTGTGACATAGTTTTTTTTCATACCATGTTTTTTAAAGTTAAACATATTTTTGTTGATTAGTAAAATCGTCGTAAAGTAAAAAAGACAATGGCTGCATTCTTTTCCAAGCAGCAATTGAAATAAATGAAGCATTTTTTTTATTGTTTTCCATATCTATTAGGTACATCTGTTAAGTTAAACAAAAGTTAGATTCTCTTTTTAAAAGTAATTTTTCACACTCTACCTGTGAAAAAGTGTTGCAAACATAACGACTTAATCAAGATATAGCAATGCAGAATCGTACAAATGCATGGAAAATACCGTCTTTTGCACGATATTCCATGCTGTAGGAGCGATTTTCGATTAGTACCTAATGACTATGAACCTTTTTGTTTCTATTTTATTGTATGGAAAATAGTAATTTATAAACCTAAAAATGATATGGCGAATTTTTCAATTGTAGTTGTTCCAACTAAAAAATTATCAAATGGCAGACATCGAATAAGGATAGCCGTAGCACATCATTCTCAAACCAGATATATATCTACCCAATTTACTTTGGATTCTGCCAATCAACTAAAAAATGGTCGAGTAGTAAGGCATGAGAATGCAGCGAATATGAATGCCTGTCTTCGGAAACTAATCAATGAGTATGAAGAAATTGTTACATCGATCAGCTATTTACCAGCAATTTCATGTACCGAACTTATACATATAATTACTTATGAACAAAAGAAAAAAGGTATAACCTTTCAAGCTGTTGCAAAAGAATACATGAATTTCATGAAAGGAGAAGAGCGGGAGAAATCTTATAAACTTTATAAGATAGCTTCCGAAAGATTAGTCAAATATATGAAAGGGGATTTTCCTTTAATTCAATTGACACCTATACATATCCAAGGATTTGCCAAAGTTCTTCACGAGGAGAATCTGGCAGATACAACTATCAGAATATATCTGACTTTAATAAAGGTGATAGTAAATTATGCCGGTAAGATGAATTATGTATCTTACTCCATTCATCCTTTTGTCCTCTTTAAGATGCCGACAAGTAATGTGCGGGAACTTGATTTGTCAATAGATGAACTGAAGAGAATACGTGATGTCCGGCTTTTAAAGTCTTCTTTATCCATGGTGAGAGATATTTTTATGCTTACCTATTATTTAGGCGGTATCAACCTGAGAGATTTATTAGCATATGATTTTAAAAATAAGAACGATATGCGTTATGTGCGTCACAAAACACGTAATAGCAAGAAGGGAGAAAATGAAATTGTATTTACTTTGCAGCCTGAAGCAAAAGTGCTTATAGATAAATATATGTCGAGAAATGGGCATTTGCAGTTTGGTAAATATTCATCTTATAAACAAATATATAGTTTAGTCTTCCGACATATAAATAAGGTAACAGAACTTTCGGGGGTAAAGAAAAAGGTTACTTACTATTCCGCCCGAAAGACATTTGCACAACACGGATATGATTTAGGCATTCAAATTGAAAAAATAGAATACTGTATCGGACACAGTATGAAAAATAACCGTCCTATCTTTAATTATATTAAGATTATGCAAGAACATGCCGATAAGGTGTTCCGTGCCGTACTTGACCAATTGCTATAGTATAGATAGTTTTTCACTGCTATTTTTAGTTCCTTCTTTTGCTAATCGATTTCATTCCGATCGCTATTCTTTTTTCGTTCCACTATAGTTATCCGCAAAGTACACTATAGCAGGGCAGACGCATTAAAAATTATTGTTCTGTAAAAGTTGTGACAAATATTTTTCATCCCATCCGGCTTTTAGTCTTTTCAGATTCATACTTCCTTTTGTTGTTTTATCCTTCTTTAGTATGGTAAGTGCCATCTTTGTTGCCACCGAAAAGTTTCTGGCTGCATTTTTCACCTTTTTACTGTAGTCTTCTCGAAAGGTAACATCCAATTGCCAATGAAGATTATTCTCAATAGACCAATGCTGTCTGATGGCAGATGCAATCTCCTCCGGTTTGGTATTATCAAGTGAAGTTACATAGTATCTGACCTCTTGAGTATATTCTCCTGTTGCTACTATTGTTCTCTCCGACTTTATCCCTACAATAGACTTCAACCCCACAAGTTTCTTCTTAAACATTTTCTCCATTATAGAACCATAACTGACTACAGTACAGGTTCTTTTCTCAACTCTTCCATGTCCGGTATTTTCCGACACATGCCTGGTGACTCTATTGATTATTTCATCTCTATCCTGATAATCGTCAATAATTTGTTTAGCTAGTTGATAATTTTTTTTCTTATTCTCCTTTATAGCTATAATATAATTTGCATCACGCTCAATAATGGTCTGGGTTATATCTTTCTGGCATCCCATCGCGTCAATTGTAACAATACAACCACTTAGTTCCAAAGAGTTAATCAACAATGGAATAGCTGTGATTTCATTGCTTTTATCATCTACTTTTACCTGACCTAAAGAAATTCCATTAACGGCAGACCAGGCGGAAACCATCCATAATTTGAATCCTTCTTTTCCCGTAGTATGCTCTCCATCACATTGGCTTGGACCACGCATGAGCTTGCCATCTATAGCTACAACGCCTTTCACCTCCTGACAAACTTGTTTTACCCAATTACGAAAGATCAACTCAAAATACTCGGGCTTTATTATACTGAAGAATCTATTAAAAGTATCATGACTAGGGATGAACTCCAGGTCAGGTATGCGACTTTTGAAAAAAGCAATTTTCGCATTGCCAAATTCCTCAATCTCATTCCAAGACTGGGCGCCACAGATTACAGCAGCAATGGATATATAGATAATAGTTTCCATTTTATGTACTTTTTTGCGGTTCATCCTAGGATCTTCTATTTGTTTACAAAGGTCAATTATGCCAATTTTCATGTTAGTTTATGTTTTATAATATCTTATAAAGATAAGGAAAATAATCGACATATACAATAGATAATACACTAATAGTCAATAATATAAAAATAAAATACAAGTTGTAAGATAGTAAAAAATATAATGCGTCGACCCTGTACACTATAGTTACCCTTGCGGATAACTATAGTCAAACGCAAAGATAACTATAGTGGAACGAAGAAAGATTCGCATGCCGGATAACTCATAATAGGTAAAAAAGAAATTAATGGTACTAATTGTTCAAATCCTATCCTCAATTGATTGCTAGCTATATGTAGTCGTTTGATGTGCAGGCAGTTATGTTTAAAAAGAGAATCTAACTTTTGTTTAACTCTATAATAAATATGCTATGTAAATATATTAATATCATACAATATATTATACTACTAAACCTCTATAAAGTACTACGTTACAGGAATATCCATATAAAAAGAAACAAAGAGTCTTCATTAGAGGATAAAAAGATAAATCAACAATAAAGGATCTATAAACCAATATTTATAACTTAATAATTAAAGTATGAAAAGCAACAAAAAAGGTAATCACCTGTATGCCTATAAGGATACTATCCGACGGCTATTTCTTCTCACTTTGTTCTCCTTTTTAATAGTAGAATCCTATGCCCAAAACAAAACGATTTCGGGTACGGTTACAGATTTTACCGGAGAACCGGTTATTGGTGCCAGTGTGTTGGTTAATGGTACTACTAATGGTACAATTACTGATTTAAATGGCAAGTTTTCTCTTTCCAATGTACCAACCAAAGGTACAATCACTATCACTTATATAGGATACAAAAAGCAAGAAGTATCCGTAGCAGGAAATACTAACTTCAAGATAACTCTTCAAGAAGATACTGAAACGCTGGATGAAGTAGTAGTTGTGGGCTACGGTGTACAGAAGAAAAGCGATGTAACTGGCGCTATGGCCCGCGTAGGAGAAAAAGAATTAAAAGCAATGCCTGTAAGAAATGCATTGGAAGGAATGCAGGGCAAAACAGCAGGTGTGGATATTACATCTAGCCAACGTCCCGGAGAAGTCGGTAACATTAACATTCGTGGGCAACGCTCTATTAATGCAGAGCAAGGACCACTGTATGTCGTAGATGGTATGGTAATTCAAAATGGAGGTATTGAAAACATCAATCCTTCCGACATTGAAGCTATTGACATTTTGAAAGATGCTTCGGCCACAGCCATTTATGGTTCACGTGGTGCCAATGGTGTAATTCTCGTAACTACTAAAAAAGGAAAAGAGGGAAAAGTAACCCTGAACTATTCAGGTACTGTTACTTTTGAAACATTACATGATGTCACAGAAATGATGTCTGCCACAGAATGGCTGGATTATGCTCGCCTAGCCAAATACAATGCGGGTTCTTATGCTTCGGCCACTCCAACTTTTGAAGCAGATAAAGCAGCATTCGGCAGTGTAAGCGCTTCGTGGAAGAATATCGAGCAAGCATGGTCAAATGGCAATTATGATCCCTCAAAGGTCGGCTCCTACGACTGGGCATCTCACGGCAAACAGACGGGTATCACCCACGAACATACCTTAAGTGCCTCCGGAGGTTCGGACAAATTCCAAGGTTATGCTTCATTCGGCTATCTAGATCAAAAAGGAACACAACCAGGACAAGCCTATGAACGTTATACATTAAAGACATCATTTGACGTAACTCCTGTTGATTGGTTCAAAATGGGTTCTTCAATTAACGCATCATATTCTACTCAAGACTATGGATATAGTTTCTCTAAATCCGTAACTGGTTCCGGTGACTTCTATAGTGCATTAAGAAGCATGATCCCATGGACTGTGCCTTACGATGAAAACGGGGAATATGTCCGTTATCCAAGCGGTGACGTAAATATCATCAACCCCATCCGGGAATTAGACTATAATACCAATCAACGCCGTACTTTCCGTGCTTCTGCCAGCATGTACTCACAGATTGATTTCGGAAAAATTTGGAAACCACTGGAAGGTTTATCCTATCGTCTTCAGTTTGGTCCCGAATTTCAATTTTACACTCTAGGAGTTGCTAACGCTGCTGATGGCATCAATGGAGATGGTAACAACGGTGCACAATATAAGAACGAACAAAAGCGTGCATGGACATTGGATAATCTGATCTATTACAATAAAACTCTAGGTCAGCATAGTCTAGGAATGACATTGATGCAATCCGCTTCTGCCTATCATTACGAGATGGGAGATATGAGAGCCACCAATGTAGCCTCGTCGGATGAGCTTTGGTATAATATGGGATCTGCCGGTACATTGAATTCCTTTGGTACTGGGCTAACCGAAACTCAGATGGCATCTTATATGGTTCGACTGAACTATGGTTACAAAGATAAATACTTGTTAACGGCATCTATGCGTTGGGATGGTGCCTCTCAATTAGCCGAAGGGCACAAATGGGCAAGTTTCCCCTCTGCAGCTATTGCATGGAGAATGGATCAGGAAGATTTCATGAAAGACATCAGTTGGTTGAATCAGTTGAAACTTCGTGTAGGTATGGGTGTCACAGGCAATGCAGCTATCAAAGCATACGCAACCAAAGGTGCCATCACCGGTTTATACTATAACTGGGGACAAAGTGATTCATCTTTAGGTTATGTACCTTCCGATCCTTCACAAAAAGAGCCTGCTAAAATGGCTAATCCAACCTTAGGCTGGGAACGAACTACACAATACAATGTCGGTATTGACTATGGTTTCTTTAATAACCGACTTACCGGTAGTATTGATGCATACAAAACAAAAACCAATGACTTATTATTAGAAATGTCAATCCCTTCATTAACGGGTTATGTTTCTACGTATGCCAATGTGGGTAAAACATCCGGATATGGTATTGATTTGCAAGTAAATGCAATACCAGTACAAACCAAAGATTTTACCTGGAGCACTACTTTAACATGGTCTATGGATAGAAACCGAATTGACGAATTATCTAACGGCAGAACTGAAGATGTGAATAACAAATGGTTTGTCGGTGAAGAAATCGGTGTTTATTACGACTGGGTATATGATGGAATATGGAAAACGGAAGAAGCTGAAGAAGCTGCTAAATACGGACGTAAGCCAGGACAAATCAAAGTAAAAGATTTAAATAATGATGGTGCAATAGATGCTAACGATGACAAGCAAATTGTAGGGCATACACGTCCACGCTGGACAGGTGGATGGAGCAACACTTTCAGCTATAAGAATTTTGAGCTTTCCTTCTTTATTCTGTCACGCTGGGGATTCACAGTCCCGCAAGGAGCTGTAACGCTCGACGGTCGCTATATGCAACGTAAAGTAGACTATTGGGTGGCTGGTACAAATGAAAATGCAAAATACTATTCACCCGGTTCCAACGGCGAAGGAGCCGATGCTTTCAACAGTGCAATGAACTATCAAGATGGATCGTACATTAAAGTACGTAATATTTCATTGGGCTATAATTTTACCCCGCAACAATTAAAGAAGTTGGGTATCAATAATCTGAAGCTATATGTTCAAGCCATGAACCCATTCAATATCTATAAGGCATGTGACTTTTTAGATACAGACTTGGTAAACTATGACAATAATACCAAGACATTTGGTTCACCTACCACTTTGAAGAGTTTTGTAATAGGTGTCAACATCGGATTCTAATCAACAAATTAAAGTAAAGACATTATGAAATTAAATAGAATATTATTTGCTGCTTTAATAGCCAGCGTAACAGGAAGCTCGATCACATCGTGCAGTGAGTCTTTCCTTGATGAAAATCTTACGACTCAATATAGTACAGACCGTTTTAAAACCCAGGAAGGTCTTGATGAATTGGTAACTGGCGCCTATCAGAAACTTAAATTTAAATTCAATTATATATGGGGAATCCAATGTTACAATATGGGAGTGGACGAGTTTACCGATGCTAACAATGTAATTCCTGCATGGAATCACTATAGCCAGGATTTAAACTCATCTGAAAATGGTGCCAACCAACCCATCTGGGATAATTACTACGGACTAGTTGAACCCGCAAACATATTGATTCAGAACATACCTCAATATTATAATCAGAGTTCACCTACATACAACACCCGTTTAGGAGAAGCACATTTCCTTAGAGCTTATGCTTATTTTGAATTAGTAAAACAATTTGGTGGCGTACCTTTGAAATTAGCTCCGTCTACAAGTGCCGAAACATATTTCACACGGAATTCTGCTGAAGAAATATACACACAGGTTATATCTGATTTTGGAGAAGCCTACAGACTACTTCCCAATAAAGGTGAATCAATCGGACGGATTAACAAATATGCTGCCGCACATTTCCTTGCAAAAGCACATTTGTTCCGTGCGTCTGAATTGTACAGCGATTGGAATAGTAATTATGTAGCATCCGACCTCGATGCTGTTATTCAATATGGTTCGGAAGTTGTAGATGCACATCCGTTGTGTAGTGATTATGTAGAACTTTGGGACTATGAACAGCCAAACGGAGCCAATGAAAAAGTAAGTGAAGTGATTCTAGCGGCTCAATTCTCTAATGATGAATCAACATGGGGACGCTTTGGAAATCAGATGCATCTTTATTATCCGGCCGTATATCAAGGCAATGATATAGGTGGATGTAAACGTGACATCTCAGGAGGACGTGAATTCTCATACGTAAGTGCTACAGAGTATACCATGCAGGTATTTGACCGTGTCAATGACTCTCGTTTCTGGAAATCATTCATCACCTGTTATGGAGCCAACGAAACCAAAAGCGCTCCTACCTGGACAGCAGAAGATATGCCATACGCTCCGACAGGTGTAAAAGAAGGTGACAAACGTTTTAGTGGAGGTGAACTCGGTATGAAATACATCGTTAATGACCCGGGAGACAACCGCTATGAGAAATATCCCAATGCTCCGGCATATACTGTTTTGAAAGATGGAAAAATGTGTAACACGTATACATATGTACGCTATTTCAAAGGGCAGGAACACAGTTGGAATGTAAATGAAAAAACAGGTAATTATTACGATATCATACCCCACAAACGTTCCGTAGCTTTATCTAAATTCCGTGATGGTTACCGTGTTTCTATTGCGTCTCAATTCGGTACTCGTGATGCTATTATCGCCCGTTCGGCAGATGATGTACTAATGGTTGCTGAGGCATATATTCGTAAGGGGGAAGCCAACTATGACAAAGCTATCGAGTGGATGAATAAATTACGTGAACGTGCCGGTTATAAAGCAGGCGAGGATCGTAGTAAGAATGTAGATGGCGGACAAGCCTATAAGAACAATCCTTATTGTTCGGGAAAGGGGGGCGGTCATTCTTCTGAAGGTGCTATTTACTGGGAAGAAAATACTTATTACGAGTCAAACAATATAGAACAGGAAACCACTGCTTCTACCAAAACAACAATGAAATTAAATAGTGTATCAGATGTATATAATTCTACAGTAGATGTCCCTATTTACAACGAACTGGGCTGCACATCCAATGCTGACAAAATGATGTGCTTCCTGTTGAATGAACGTACAAGAGAACTTTGTGGCGAATTGCAACGCTGGGAAGATCTGGCACGTACCAAGACGTTAGACGCCCGTTGGCATAAATTCAACGATGGTGCCAGCAGAGGTCTTGGCGAATTCAAATCGGAGAAACATTACTATCGTCCGATCCCCCAAGCCTTCTTGGACGGTATCACCAATTCAAATGGTTCTGCATTAAGCAATGAGGAAAAGAAAGCAATGCAAAACCCGGGATATTAAGGTAAACAACTAATCCTATTGCCACTTGTCACTCTTCGAAATAGAATTTCTAATCAAAGAAGAACAAGTGGCAATATTTTTTAATGCTCCTTTCACTTCGTCTTCTTCACCATGAACTCTTTAATCTGTTCACTAATCTGCTCCATTCCCTTTATTGAAGGATGCCCACTCTTTTTGTCAATGTCATGCAATTCTATGCAATCAATATTATAATGCCTGCAGATAGTTCTGACTGATTCATTAAACTCTTCCTTTAAACCGGAATTCAATAGAAAATAGATTTCAACATTAGGATAGCGATCAATCATGTGATCGAGCATATAAGCCATAGCCGGACGAAATTTATACAAATCATCTTTAGCCCACCCCACATACTGATACTCCCCAAGCGGAGAGCCAGCCCAACAATCATTAGTTGCGCCAAAAACAAAAATTACATCCGGACAACCCAGTTGATCCATACGGGTTATAAAAGAACGATCCGAGTAATCCTCGTTGCGATAACCCGTATTACAAATCGTTGCACCCGAAAATGAATTATTGACACAAAGGCGGTAATTATTCTCTTTAATGAATTTATGCCACCACGTCTGTTTTACTGAAGTCACATCTGTTTGTTGTCGTGGAGAGACATAATACCAAATACTATTCGTATCTGGTTGTAGATATCCTTCAAACGTTGAATACGAATCGCCTAAAATAGAAATAGATTTCAGGCTTTGGGCAAAACTTATACTGCTACATAAAATAGTTAGTAGCAGCAAAAAACAGGATTTCTTCATACTAGAATAAAGTTTTCAATTTTGCCGCTAATATACTACATTATGCTAATATGACAGTACGATTTTTTCTGCCAATTTCAGAAAATGATTATTTTACTTCCCTTTCATAGGTCACATTCTTCTCTACTACATTCTCCACATTATTCACTTTCTTCACGAACTTCTTCACTTCCCCTACCTTCACATTCTTGATTGTTACATTCTTCACCGGAAGTTTTGCATCTCCTTTCAATTCGTAAATAGCGTCTGCCGACTCACAAGTGACTTTATCCATATAAATGCCATCAATACGGGTAATTCGTTCTTCATAAGTAGGTACCAAATCTTTCCATTGATAAAGCACTTCGGTATCTATTTCAAGTACACGTTGAGCCGTTCCTGCCTGTACGTTCTTCATATAAACGTTTTCTATAAACCCACCTCTACGATGATTGGTTTTTACGAAAAAAAGACGCATTACTGAATTCGGAGCTGTGCAATCATGCATATAAATATTCCGTATTCCTCCGGAAATTTCACTTCCAATACCAAGTAATGTATGTCCTTTAAGAATCTGGCAATTACGGATAACAATATTTTCGCAAGGAGTATTTAATCGCCAGGCATCTTGATTACGTCCGGCTTTAATCACTACTGCATCATCACCCTGATCGAAAGAACAATCTTCTACCAGAAAATTACGGCTCATTTCGAAATCAATACCGTCATTATTATCTCCGTGCGCTTTTACATCCAGATTACGTACCAGTCCTCCGTCACACATATAAAGATGAATGGTCCAGAACGGACTTTCACGAATCTTAAACCCATCCAATAAAACATTCTTGCAGCGATTGAAATGAATCAAGTGCGGACGAAGGTGGTTCTCTCCTACCGCCATTTGACGTTCAATAACAGGAACATCGGTCGAAGCTTTCGTATATAACTCTTTCAATGCCTCCAAATGAGGTTGAGGACGTTTGAACCATACTTTCCAAGTATCCATCTTCGGCTGAAGAGTCCCTTTACCTGTAATTGCCACATTCTCACATTCAAAAGCATAGAGTAATGGAGAATAATTATAACATTCCAAACCTTCCCATGAAGTCATCACTGCCGGAAGATAATCAGAAGGATTATCCGTAAAATTCAGAATTGCATTCTCCTCCAAATAAAGATTTACATTACTTTTAAAATGAATTGGCCCAGTTAACCATATACCTGCCGGAACAACAACACGTCCGCCACCTGATTTATGACACGCTTCAATAGCGGCAGCAATTGCTTTTGTATTGTTTACTTCACCTCCGTTTTTTGCTCCGTAATCTGTTATCAAAAAGTCTTTGTCCGGATAGATAAATACTTTAATAGGTTGCATAGGGAAAGGAGCTTTCACCTTTACCATTTTATAATTATCAGCGGCAAAAGTAAAGGAAGCTGTCAATAAGCAAAGGCAGACAACTACCATCGGTTTCAGTAAGTAAGTCTTCATTACAATATCATATTTTTAATTCTTCAAACACATCAAAGATAAGAATATTAATTTATAGCCGGTCACATTGAAAACACCAATACACCCGCTGTAGGAATATTTGTAGTTCCAATCAATGCTTTGGCTCCTTTCGGCAAGTTGAAGGCATAGGGCTGGTCTGAATAGTTCAAAACAATTCCCAAGCCATTCCGGTATTCCATTGTCACGCCATAAGGCAAATCCATTACCGGGATATTCAGCTGTGCATATAGTTTTTTCAATATATCTTTTTCCAATGCTCCGTTGTGGCTGTCCACTCCAACATAAGTAATCGTACCTTTCCCCAGTTTGCGGAAAGTCACGGCCGGACTTCCTGCGTAGAATTCGTTTTTATAAGTAGCCCATATTTGAGCATCTGCCGGAGGATTCAGAATCTCTCCCCATGTATTCCAGGCATACTCTTTTCCGTTCATAACAACAGTACCGGGATCTTCGGGAAGAAGCAAATCATAAAAGTTCATTTCATTTCCGGTCAGCGGAGTAATCATAGAGCCAAAAGGAGCCTCCGGGAGACGACCATAACGATCCTTCTGCGCCGTACGACAAGTCAGAATGAGGTTTCCGCCATTCTTCACATAAGAAGTCCATTTGTCCACCAGTTCTTTATCAGCTAATTGATAAGCCGGCGCAATGACGACCGGATAATCGGATAAGTTCTTGGCTTCTGATATAAAATCGACGGGGGCTCCGAATGATTTTAAGGTACGGTAATACTTTTCAATATGCACAAAAGTATCCCAAGTCCGGTTTTGCTTCTGTCGCTCAATGCTCCAGGAGTTTTCAGGATTGAAAAGAATAGCTGTACGACGTGCCAGGTAATCAGCAGGCTTCGCCTCACGGGGAGCATAATGCTTACGAAGTTCACGAATCTCTTTTATAAAAGTTTCATACTCTTTTCCACCGGGGGTAACAGTCACTCCGTCTGTTCCTACTATTCCATAATGATACTGTTCTGTACCATAGAGCGGTTGGCGATAGCGGTAGGTACAAATAAAATCACTTCCACCGGCAAATACACTCCACATCCATAGACGGACAGCTCCCGGAAGAGGCTGGGGATTGATACTGCCCCAGTTCACTTGTCCCGGTTGCAGTTCCATTACACCATACGTTCCCTGTATCGGACGGAAAAAATCATTCGCCCAAGCAATACGCAATGGATTACCTACACGATAGCCCCGACGACCGATTCCCTCATTATCTCCATATACCATGTAACGGGTATAGCTTTGGAAATCCAACGCAGGACTACCACCAATATGTCCTTCATCATAGTTCGGTATATAATTGGTTGTTACCCATTGGTTCTTTGCATATTTCTTGATTAGCAGGCATTGCTCATTCAGAAAATCATTGGTTTGCGTTGCTGCAAAACGACGGTAGTCCAGGATTTGATGATGGTTCATAAACATCTGTACACGCTTGGGAAGCGTTATTTCATCAAAAGAAGAATAAGCCTCACTCCAAAAAGCAGTTCCCCAGGCATTATTTAAAAATTGAATGTTATTATTGTATTTGGCACGAAGAAAATCACGGAAAGCAAGTTCCGCTTTCGGATTATAGTCAAACTGTACGGCAGGCTCGTTATCGAGTTGCCATCCGATAACACGAGGATCGTTACCATAGTGCTGCGCCAGTTTTTCAATCATCTTATAAGATAACTCTCTGTAAAGAGGAGAAGCAAATGAAGCATGCTGACGGGCACCGTGGTCAAGTACCGTTCCATCTTCATTCTTCAACAGAATTTCAGGATATTTCCGGCTCATCCATACAGGAGGAGTGGCAGTAGACGTACACATTATAACTTTTAAATCATATTTGGCAGCTAAAGCTACCGCTCTGTCAAGCCAGGCAAAATCATAACGTCCTTCTTCCGGCTCCAACTGCGCCCAGGCAAACTCGGCAAAATGAGTAAATTCAAATCCCAGTTCATGCATTTTCTTGAAGTCACGTTCCCACTGGTTTTCATCCCAGTGTTCAGGATAATAGTAGACGCCTGTCAGTGTCAGATCTTTGTCATTAAACCAAGAAGAGGGTTGTGCTGTAGTTGAAAGAGTCAGCAGGCAGGCGGCACAAAAAGTTGCCAGCATTTTACTTTTTATCATATACTTCATAAATTCAATTGATTATTAATGTTAGCTATTCTTTATCATTCGTTTTATAAATGGGAATTTAGGGGCGTAGCGCCCCAACAAGGTTTCCATTCGGCATGTTATCGTTTTAGACATACCCTAAAGGGTGGAACTGTATCTCTTTCAGGGAATACCGAATGGAAACCTTGCTCCGGCGCTACGCCGGTAATGAGAATTTATCGGTTAGGCTGAAAGCCTTACAATCATATATTTATCGGGATGCCCTGAAAGGGCTTAATTATATAGCGTAGGGCAACGCCCTACGAGAAAAACACACCAGCCACAAGCCCTGAAAGGGCGGAACCGTATACAATTATGCCCTTTCAGGGCGCAAATTCAGATTGTCGTTTTTACGTAGGGCGTTGCCCTACGCTATATAATTAAGCCCTTTCAGGGCACTCCGCAAAATTATCATTTCTCATAGATTTTCCATTCCCACAATCCAGCATCTCCCCTGCGGATATGAAGACGAAGATAACGGGCCTCCCCTATCTCCTTCGCCAAATGCGGGGAGCGCACTTCTACTTTAGCTTGTTCGGCACATGTCCGCCAGTTTTTTCCATCCATCGATTTTTCTAACCGCCACGTATGTCCTTCAGTAGGGCGGGTAAAGTAAAACTGACATTCGTTGACATTGCGAATCCCTTTTAAATCCACCGTAATGAATGGACTGCTATCCGTATCGGCTGCCATCCAACGAGTTCCATTCGATTCATCGGCTACATGAGCAGCCTGATAAGTATGCGTTCGAGTATAATTCTTCACGGAGGCTTTCTCCGGTAGAGGCTGGTTAGGCTGTGTTTCAATGCTAACCACAGAAGTGCGCGGTTCTTTCTCGCTGGAAGCATAAAAATGTGACTGCAAAGACAAATTCGTCCGTTTCTCTTGTGGAGCTGCCAGGTACCCCACTCCACGCATATCAGGAACTAAAATTTTAATTGTTCCGTCATCATTAAATTCCATCCGGTTAGCATATACCTGCCGGGTGGTTCCACCATCTCCGTATTCAAGATAAAGAAAGATATACTCCTCCGTTCCTTCATCGTAGAACACATTGCCATGCCCCGGTCCCCACACTTGATTTTCGGGAGAAGAAAACAAAAAGATATCGTTGCCTTCCGGTTTTACAAAACCTGTAAGAGGAGATTCGCGGCTCATCATGTATGCATTTGCATAATTCTGATGACCGCTCAATGTATAAATATAATAATAGATACCTTTACGTTTAAACATTACGGGGCCCTCGGAATATCCCTGACGGGCTGTTTTCAATGTCACCGGTTCCCCATCCAGATGAAGCCGGTCAGCAGAAAGACGTGCCGCATTCCGACGACGCCAAAAGATATATCCCGTACCGTCATCATCAATAAAAGGCTCTCCGTCGATATCATCAATAATGGCAGGGCTATCTACTTCTTCTCCGGAAACAAAAAGCCCTTTTCCTTCAATAAACCGGAAAGGACCCTCCGGACGATCTGCAACAAGCACATAAGTCCCCATCTTATCACCGGGCTTGACAAAGGTAACATATAAATAAAACTTTCCATCGTGTTCAATCACTCTCCCGGGAGCCCAATACCGGAAATATCCTTTTTTCTTTTCACCTTTATCATTCGTATATTCATATCCCTTCGACCAGTCGAAATCACTAATATGAGAACCCTCAAAGCTCCAGTTTACAAAATCTTTCGACTTCCACACAACAGGTGTTCCGGCACGTTCAAGACCATAATCCAAATCAGTGGTTCCGTAGAGATAATAGGTATCACCAAACTTAGAAACGGAAGGATCCGCCACATTATCGGGGATTAAAGGATTATAAGTACGATTGGCTATCAATGCCTCCACCACGGAAGCATCTACCACAAACGCCGTTCCATGACGGATACCTCTCGGAAAAGAGACTTGATCGGACACGTCTTCCCATGTTTCGCCATGATCTAAAGAGCGAACGGCACCATAACGATGATCACGGTATTTATCGAAATAAACATAAAGCGTATCACCGACAAAAAGAGGAGCAGGTCCTTCCGCCCAATACTTTCCTGTAATAGGCGCCGATACTTTGGTCGGGAATCCTTTTTCTATCTTTTTTGTACGCGTAACGCGCAAATTCTTTTCCGGCGGATTGGAATTCTCATTCTTGACTATCATTATCAGGTCTCCCAGCTTCGGATCTTTCACAATGGCAGCGTCAATCACGCTGAAATCAGGATTGAAGAACATCTTTGTCTTTGAGAAAGTGCAGAAATCCTTTGTTGTCACATAATAAATACGATGATTCAATCCCTTTTCGCTTTCGCTAGTAGGTATTTCCTTGTGACGACCGGGGATGGTAGTTGCCCAAAAGATATAGTAAGTTTGCGAAGGTTCGTCATAAAAGAGTTTAGGTGCCCAACAATTATGGGCAGTCGGCTCGTGCATCATCACCGGAATAGCCTGTTGTTCACTCCAATGAATTAAATCACGAGAAGAAGCATGGCCGATAATCCGATCAGTCCAACTGGAAGTCCAGACCATGTGGAAAGTTCCGTCCGGAGCCTGGCAAATACTCGGATCTCGCATTAATTTATCTTTACCGACGGAAGGTATCAGATAAGACTGTCCGCCATTCAAAGGCATCCAGTTCAACCCGTCATAACTATAAGCTAAATGCAATCCATCTTTACTGTCATTGATGAAATAAGAAAAGAGATAAGCAGTCTTACCGGCGAAGATTGTCATTACCGAGCAAAGACTTAGAGCCATCCAAACAACTACTTTTTTCATGGTTCCTTTTAAGATTAAAAAGTTTACCCCGCAAAGATAAGGTATCTCCCAACCTCCTCAAAGATAAAGAGCATGGACAATATTTCAAATCCATGTAGTTTTGTACACCATCCGTCCTATAAGTGCATTTTGATACAATATTCTATGTATCTGTACATCTTTCTATTTACTAAACCCTTAAAAAGCTCTACTTTAGCGGCAGATTTTAAAATAGAGATGAAAAACATATCAATTCTATATATCATGAAACAACTTTTAGTAAGTATTGCCATCGTATTTGCCTCTATACTGACCGTAACGGGGCAAAATCATTCTTTCAGTTTATCCGGCAAATGGAATTTCCAGATAGACCGGGAAGATATCGGCACCAAGGAACAATGGTTCAAAAAAAGCCTTGATGATCAGATTAATCTCCCCGGCTCCATGCCCGAAAAGCTGAAAGGAGATGAAGTAACCGCCCGCACCCGGTGGACCGGAAGCTTGTATGACAGCTCTTACTATTTCAATCCATACATGGAGAAATACAGAATAGAAGGACAAGTGAAACTTCCCTTTTTCCTGACTCCCGACAAACATTATATAGGGGTAGCCTGGTATCAAAAGAAAGTTACAATACCTTCCAACTGGAAAGAAGAAAGAATCACTCTTTTCCTGGAACGCCCGCACATCGAAACGACCGTATGGGTCAATCAACAGGAACTCGGTATGCAGAATAGTCTTTGTGTCCCTCATGTGTATGATCTGACTTCGGCTGTTACTCCCGGCAAAACCTGCCTGATTACTATCCGCATCGACAACCGCATCAAAGAAATCAATGTAGGCCCCGACTCTCACAGCATCACCGACCAGACCCAAGGTAACTGGAACGGGATCGTAGGACGAATTGAATTACAGGCCACTCCTAAAGTTCATTTTGAAGACATCCAGATATACCCTGATTTAAATAATCAGAAAGCACTGGTACGCATGAACATACAGTCTGCCTCTTCCACCAAAGGAGATATTACACTTTCTGCCGAAAGTTTCAATACAGACACTCAACACAAAGTAGCTCCTGTTCAGCAAAGCTTCCATATCCGTCCGGGAGACAATGCGATAGAGATGGAACTTCCTATGGGAAAAGATTTCCTCACATGGGATGAGTTCAATCCTGCACTGTATAAACTGACGGCAAAACTGACCAACGGTAAACAGGCCGACATCAAACAGGTACAATTTGGAATGCGCGATTTCAAGATAGAAGGAAAATGGTTCTACGTCAATGGCCGCAAAACAATGCTTCGCGGCACAGTGGAAAACTGTGATTTCCCATTGACCGGTTATGCTCCGATGGACGTAGCTTCCTGGGAGCGGGTGTTCCGCATTTGCCGCAACTATGGTTTGAATCACATGCGTTTTCATTCTTTCTGCCCGCCGGAAGCTGCTTTTATCGCAGCCGATCTGGTCGGTTTCTATCTGCAACCGGAAGGTCCGAGTTGGCCGAATCACGGACCAAGACTGGGTAACGGTCAGCCAATTGACAAATATCTGATGGACGAAACAATTGCCTTGACTAAAGAATACGGAAATTATGCATCTTACTGTATGTTAGCTTGTGGTAACGAACCTTCCGGACGCTGGGTGGCATGGGTGAGCAAGTTTGTCGATTATTGGAAAGCGACAGATCCGCGTCGTGTATACACAGGAGCTTCTGTAGGAAACAGCTGGCAGTGGCAACCTCACAATGAATACCATGTGAAAGCCGGAGCACGCGGTTTGAGTTGGGCAGGTGCGCAACCGGAAAGCAAATCGGATTATCGTGCAAGGATAGACACCGTGAAACAACCGTATGTATCACATGAAACAGGTCAATGGTGCGTATTCCCGAATTTCAACGAAATCCGCAAATATACCGGAGTCAACAAGGCGAAGAACTTTGAGATTTTCAGGGATATTCTGAATGATAATCACATGGGAGGCCAAAGTTATGATTTTATGATGGCTTCGGGCAAATTGCAGGCACTTTGCTATAAACATGAGATTGAAAAGACATTGCGTACCCCCGATTATGCAGGTTTCCAATTGCTGGCTCTCAACGATTATTCGGGTCAGGGAACGGCATTGGTCGGCGTACTGGATGTATTTTTTGAAGAGAAAGGATATATCAACGCGGAACAATTCAGACGTTTTTGCAGTCCGACTGTCCCCTTAGCCCGTATTCCGAAGTTTGTATATGCCAATGATGAAACATTCCATGCCGACATCGAAGTTTCCCACTTTGGTGCAGCCCCTTTGCAAGGAGCAAAAACTAGCTATACCATCAAAGACAAGTTCGGAAAGGTGTATGCCAAAGGAACTGTCGGCACACAAACGATTCCTATTGGAAACCTTTGTACACTAGGCAGCGTGGATATGAATCTGAAGGGGATCGATACTCCACAGAAACTAAATCTGGAAGTATGTATTGAAGGCAGCGATGCCGTCAATGACTGGGATTTCTGGGTATATCCTGCACAAGTGGAACTGACACAGGGAAGTGTATATACTACCGACACACTGGATGAAAAAGCCATTTCCGTACTGAAAGAAGGGGGAAATGTCTTGATTACGGCAGCTGGCAAAATACAATACGGAAAAGAAGTTAAACAATACTTTACTCCGGTATTCTGGAATACTTCCTGGTTCAAGATGCGCCCGCCGCACACAACTGGTATTTTCCTGAATGAATATCATCCTCTTTTCCGTGAATTTCCTACGGAATTTCATAGTAACCTGCAATGGTGGGAATTATTAAATAAAGCCCAGGTGATGCAATTTACCGACTTTCCGGCAGAATTCCAGCCAACCGTTCAAAGCATCGACACCTGGTTCATCAGCCGGAAAATCGGAATGTTGTTTGAAGCAAATGTATTGAACGGTAAACTGATGATGACCAGCATGGATATCACCTCTCAACCGGAGAAACGAATCGTTGCCCGACAAATGCACAAGGCAATCCTAGATTATATGAATTCGGATGCTTTCCGTCCGGCAGAGAAAATATCTCCTGAGCTGATTCAGGCATTGTTCACCAAAGTGGCAGGAGATGTAAAATCTTATACCAAAGATTCGCCGGA
Source organism: Bacteroides xylanisolvens (assembly GCF_018289135.1). NCBI lineage: Bacteria > Pseudomonadati > Bacteroidota > Bacteroidia > Bacteroidales > Bacteroidaceae > Bacteroides > Bacteroides xylanisolvens. The sequence continues at coordinate 6,119,705 of NZ_CP072216.1, read as the reverse complement.
CGAGCTCAAACCGAAAATTAACTAAAAAGGAAATTATCAGGCACAGATTACACGAATTACACTGTTGCTTTATAGAAAGCGTAATTCTAAAAACCGTGAAATCCGCGTAATCCGTGCCTAAATTCTATAAACAATATACATTCATATTATTTATAATGAAAACTACCATCATAGGCTTACTACTCTTGGCTACAATAACCGTCCATGCCCAAGAAGAAGTCCGAACCTACCAACTGTCGGACGCACCCCGATATAGCGAGGAGACGGGATACGGATACGACCTCACCGCCACACCCGAGAAAGGGAGTAAATCACCTTTCTTCTTCTCTGTCCGTGTTCCGGACGGGAATTACAAAGTTACAGTACGCCTGGGAAGTAAAAAACAGGCAGGAGTGACCACCGTAAGAGGTGAGTCACGCCGGCTATTTGTTGAGAACCTGCCAACTAAAAAAGGACAATTCGTAGACGAAACATTTATCATCAATAAGCGTACCCCTCGTATCTCCGAAAAAGAATATGTACGAATCAAGCCCCGTGAGAAAGCGAAACTGAACTGGGATGATAAACTGACATTGGAATTTAATGGAGATGCACCTGTGTGTCAAAGTATCCGTATCGAACCTGCCGATCCGTCGGTCATCACTGTTTTTCTGTGCGGAAACAGTACGGTAGTCGATCAGGACAACGAACCTTGGGCTAGCTGGGGACAAATGATTCCTCATTTCTTCGGAACAGATGTTTGCATCGCCAATTATGCGGAATCCGGTGAATCGGCCAATACTTTTATCGGAGCAGGACGTTTGAAAAAAGCATTGAGCCAGATGAAAAAAGGCGATTATCTCTTCATGGAGTTCGGACATAACGATCAGAAGCAGAAAGGTCCCGGAAAAGGAGCTTACTACTCTTTTATGACCAGCCTGAAAACATTCATCGACGAAGCACGAGCACGTGGAGCATATCCCGTACTGGTTACTCCCACCCAACGCCGGAGCTTTGACTCAACCGGACATATCCGCGATACACACGAAGATTATCCGGAGGCCATGCGCTGGCTGGCCGCCAAAGAAAATATACCTTTGATTGACCTCAACGAAATGACTCGGACACTATATGAAGCGTTAGGCACGGAAACATCCAAACGCGCCTTCGTACACTATCCAGCAGGAACTTATCCCGGACAGACCAAGGCTTTTGAAGACAATACCCACTTTAACCCTTACGGCGCTTACCAGATAGCCCAGTGTGTGATTGAAGGTATGAAGAAAGCCGTACCCGAGTTAGCCAAACACTTAAAAATAGACCCGGCATATAACCCGGCACACCCGGATGATGTGAATACTTTCCACTGGAACGAATCACCTTTCACAGAAATAGAGAAACCGGACGGAAATTAAGAGATAAGTATTAGGTATCAAGTATTAAGTATCAGGCATTAGATAAATATGAAAACCAAAAGCATCTTTCCCCTGTTCCTATTGGCAGGCACACTTTTGACAGCAGCTTGCGTCACCCCAACGGCCAAACAGGCAGGAAGCAACAGCTTCGAATGGGGGCAAGTACCGCAACAACCGGATTTGTCATGGGCTGACAGTGTAGGAAGCCGGCAAATGCCCGGAAACAGTCTTATTTTATCCGCCAATTCTTTTGGCGCAGTAGCAGACAGCACGGTGCTTAGCACAGAGGCTATCCAGAAAGCAATCGACAGTTGTTCCGTCTCCGGTGGAGGCACGGTCACCCTTCAACCGGGATATTATCAGACAGGGGCATTGTTCGTAAAAAGCGGTGTCAACCTGCAACTGGATAAAGGAGTGACTCTACTGGCTAGTCCTCACATTCATCATTATCCCGAATTCCGTTCACGGATTGCGGGAATTGAGATGACATGGCCCGCGGCAGTAATCAACATTGTCAACGAAAAGAACGCTGCCGTCAGTGGAGAGGGAACGCTGGATTGCCGAGGCAAAGTATTTTGGGATAAATATTGGGAAATGCGGAAAGAATATGAAGCGAAAGGATTACGCTGGATTGTAGATTACGACTGCAAACGTGTACGGGGTATTCTCGTGGAACGCAGTTCGGACATTACCCTCAAAGGATTCACCCTGATGCGGACAGGCTTTTGGGGATGCCAGGTTCTTTATTCCAATTACTGCACCATAGACGGACTGGTCATTAATAATAACTTGGGAGGACACGGCCCCAGTACGGATGGTATCGACATCGACTCGTCCACTAATATTCTGATTGAAAACTGCGACGTCGATTGCAATGATGATAATATTTGTATCAAATCGGGACGCGACGCAGACGGATTGCGTGTCAATCTCCCCACGGAGAATATAGTAATACGCAACTGTATAGCCCGCAAAGGCGCAGGCCTCATCACCTGTGGCAGTGAAACCTCCGGCAGTATACGAAATATATTGGGATACAATCTTCAAGCAGTCGGCACCTCGGCTGTACTACGGTTAAAGAGTGCCATGAACCGCGGAGGAACGATTGAAAACATCTATATGACCGACGTAAAAGCAGAAAACGTACGCCACGTGCTGGCTGCGGATCTGAACTGGAATCCCAGTTATAGTTACAGCGTATTACCTAAAGAGTATGAAGGGAAAGATATTCCGGAACATTGGAGAGTAATGCTGACTCCAGTAACACCACCCGAAAAAGGTTATCCGCACTTCCGCAATGTGTATGTATCGAAGATCAAAGCAGAAAATGTAGATGAATTTATCTCTGCTTCCGGCTGGAATGACTCGTTACGTCTGGAAAATTTCTATCTTTATGCCATCGAAGCGCAGACCAATAAACCGGGAAAAATCTGCTATACAAAAAACTTCAATTTGTCTGAAATCACATTGGATATGAAAGACAAAAACGCTATTGAACTAAAGGAAAATGAACAAAGTAATATCCACTTCAACTATGCTGAAACAACTCCTGACCACCGTACTGCTGGGAATCTTGCTCATTGATGCGCAAGCACAATCCCTGACTCCGCCTGCCGGTACTTTCCGGCTGGGAATATCGAAGGGAAATGAAAGTCACTGGCTGAAGCCTAAAGAAAAAGTAGAAGGAATCCATTTCCAATGGAAAGCCCTGCCCGATAGTCATGGATTTATTCTGGAAGTAGAAGTGACTTCCACATCAAAGGCGGATAAGCTCTTTTGGAGCTTCGGCGATTGCCAGCCGGATTCGGATATCAATGTCTTCAGTGTGGAAGGACAGGCTTTCACTTGCTATTATGGAGAAAGTATGAAATTACGTACTTTACAGGCTGTCACTCCCAGCGATGATATCCGCTTGAGCAACGGACATAAAGATGAAACTCCCCTGATGCTTTACGAATCGGGCAAACGGACCGACCGACCGGTATTGGCCGGACGTTGCAATCTCTCTCCACCCCCCTCTCAAGAAAAGGACACCAAGCCACTCCGACTTTACTTCTGCTTCTACGAACAGAATGAAAAAGCGGATTACAACTATTATATGTTACCGGATATTTTTGCCAAAATCGACAAAAAATGAAAAGAGCTTATTTATTATTCACTCTGTTAATTGGTTGCATCCATATACATGCAGCCATTTATAACGTTAAGGACTTTGGAGCCAAAGCGGATGGAAAAACCATCGATTCTCCTGCTATCAATCGTGCGATTGAAGCAGCTGCAGAAGCCGGAGGAGGTACGGTTTACCTACCAGCCGGAGAATATGCCTGTTATTCTATCCGGTTAAAAAGTAACATTCATTTGTATCTGGAGCAAGGTGCGTGTATTCTTGCCGCCTTTCCCGGAAAAGAGGAAGGATATGATAGTGCCGAACCGAATGAACATAACAAATATCAGGATTTCGGGCACAGCCACTGGAAGAATTCCTTAATTTGGGGAATCGGGCTGGAGAACATAACGATCAGTGGGCCCGGACTTATCTACGGTAAAGGGCTGACTCGCGAAGAAAGCCGTCTGCCGGGTGTAGGCAATAAAGCTATCAGCTTGAAGGAGTGTAGAAATGTGACTCTGAAAGATTTATCCATGCTGCATTGCGGACATTTCGCCCTGCTTGCCACAGGAGTAGATCATCTGACTATTCTGAATCTGAAAGTAGACACAAACCGGGATGGATTCGATATTGATTGTTGCCGGAATGTGCGTATCAGCCAGTGCACGGTGAACTCGCCCTGGGATGATGCCATTGTATTGAAAGCATCCTACGGTTTAGGACGCTTCCAGGATACGGAAAATGTGACGATTAGCGATTGTTACGTAAGTGGTTATGATAAAGGAAGTGTATTAGATGGCACCTGGCAACTGGATGAACCGCAAGCCCCCGATCATGGTTACCGCACCGGACGCATCAAACTGGGAACAGAAAGTAGCGGAGGTTTCCGCAATATTGCGATTACTAATTGTATCTTTGAACATTGCAGGGGACTGGCATTGGAAACGGTAGACGGAGGACATCTGGAAGATATTGTTATCAACAATATAACGATGAGGAATATTGTCAACGCTCCTATCTTCCTCCGGTTAGGCGCACGTATGCGTAGCCCCGAAGGTACGCCTGTGGGCACCATGAAGCGCATTCTCATCAGCAACATCAACGTTTGGAATGCCGACAGCCGTTATGCCTCCATCATCAGCGGAGTGCCGGGTGCATGTATTGAGGACGTAACTTTTCGAAATATTCACCTCTATTATAAAGGAGGATATAGCGAAGAGGATGGCAAACGTATTCCGCCCGAACAGGAGAAAGTATATCCCGAGCCCTGGATGTTCGGCACTATTCCCGCCAAAGGATTTTATATCCGCCACGCACGGAATATTACCTTCGACGGCATCCGCTTCCACTTTGAACAACCGGACGGACGACCGCTTTTTGTAACTGATGACGCAGAAAACATAGAATACTATAACACACCGAAAGAATAATGAATAAAAGACAATTGATAGTTCTTTGCCTGCTCGCCGCAGGTGGAGTAATGCAAGCACAACAATGGCCGGACACTCCGGTGGAAGCACGTCCCGGTGCCAGATGGTGGTGGCTGGGAAGTGCCGTAGACGAAAAGAATCTGACGTATAATCTGGAAGAATACGCACGCACCGGAATGGGAGCAGTAGAAATTACTCCTATCTATGGGGTGCAAGGCAATGACGCGAATGAAATTCAGTTTCTTTCTCCCCGCTGGATGGAAATGCTTAAACATACACAGGCGGAAGGAAAACGTACGGGTATCGAGATTGATATGAATACCGGAACAGGATGGCCTTTTGGCGGACCTGAAGTCAGTATCGAAGATGCGGCTACCAAGGCTATCTTCCAGACATACGAAATAGAGGGCGGCAAAGAGATTGAACAAGATATCAAGGTGACCGATCCCAAGCAACAACCATTTTCCGTACTAAGCCGGGTGATGGCATACGATGAAAAAGGCAAATGTATCAACCTGACTGCTCACGTCAAAAAAGACAAGCTGCAATGGAAAGCGCCTGCCGGCAAATGGAAAGTGATTGCTCTTTACATCGGGAAAACAAGGCAGAAAGTGAAACGGGCAGCTCCGGGAGGAGAAGGCTATGTGATGAATCATCTCTCAAAAAAGGCGGTAAAAAATTATCTTTCCCGCTTTGATCGTGCTTTCAAAAGTAGCAAGACAAGTTATCCACATACTTTCTTCAACGATTCATACGAAGTTTATCAAGCTGACTGGACAGATGATTTCCTGGAACAGTTCGCTCGTAGACGGGGGTATAAACTAGAAGAACATTTCTCCGAGTTTCTGGATGAAAACCGTCCGGAAGTTAGCAGACGTATCGTGTCGGATTACCGGGAAACCATTTCCGACCTCTTATTGGAGAACTTCAGTCATCAATGGACAGACTGGGCACACAAAAACGGTAGTATCACCCGTAATCAAGCACACGGTTCGCCCGGTAATCTGATTGATATCTATGCTTCCGTGGATATTCCGGAATGTGAAGGTTTCGGACTGTCGCAGTTCCATATCGAAGGATTGCGTCAGGACTCATTGACCAAAAAGAATGATTCGGACCTGTCTATGCTGAAATATGCCTCCTCGGCAGCTCACATTGCAGGAAAAACGTATACTTCTTCCGAGACATTTACATGGCTGACGGAGCATTTCCGTACTTCCCTGTCGCAATGTAAACCGGATATGGATTTGATGTTTGTTTCCGGAGTCAATCACATGTTTTTCCACGGTACTCCTTATTCTCCGAAAGAAGCCGAATGGCCCGGATGGCTGTTCTATGCTTCTATCAATATGAGTCCGACGAACAGTATTTGGCGTGATGCCCCTTCTTTCTTCCATTACATAACCCGTTGTCAGAGTTTCCTGCAAATGGGACGGCCGGATAATGATTTCCTGATTTATCTTCCGGTATATGATATGTGGAACGAGCAACCGGGACGATTGTTACTGTTCACCATCCACCACATGGATAAACTCGCTCCCAAATTTATCAATGCTATCCATCGTATTAATAACAGCGGATATGACGGGGATTATATCTCTGACAACTTTATTCGCAGTACCCGTTTCAAGAACGGACAGTTAGTTACATCGGGCGGCACTGGTTATAAAGCTCTGGTAGTACCTGCCGCGCACTTGATGCCGAGTGATGTGCTGGCGCATCTTTATGAACTAGCCAAGCAAGGAGCTACCATTGTATTCCTCGAAAACTATCCGACAGATGTACCGGGATATGGTCAGCTGGAACAGAAACGAAAAAGTTATCAACAGACTTTGAAGAATCTGCCTGCCGTATCGTTTTCAGAAACAACCGTTACTCCGATTGGGAAAGGTAAGATTATCACCGGAACGGATTATGCACGTACATTGGCCTGTTGCAATATCCCTGCGGAAGAAATGAAAACAAAATTCGGGTTGCAGACCATTCGGAGAGTCAATGACACAGGACATCATTACTTCATCTCTTCATTGCAGAACAAAGGAGTAGATGGTTGGATTACTTTAGGTACAAATGCCGAAACAGCCGCTCTCTTTAACCCCATGACCGGAGAATGCGGAGAGGCGAAAGTGCGTCAGGTAGACGGAAAGACACAAGTCTATCTGCAATTAAAATCGGGCGAATCTATCATCCTGCAAACATACCGACAACCTTTACAGGCATCCAAGCCGTGGAAGTATGTAAAAGAACAACCCTTTAGTCTTCGCCTGGACCATGGCTGGAAATTGCACTTTGCTGAAAGTAAACCGGAGATTCAGGGTACATTTGATATAGACCGTCCATGTTCATGGACAAACATAGATCATCCGGCAGCCCAAACAAATATGGGAACTGGCGTTTATTCTTTGGATATTGAGTTGCCAGCTCTGAAAGCTGACAACTGGATTCTTGACTTGGGAGACGTACGCGAAAGTGCCCGTGTCCGAATCAACGGACAGGAAGCAGGCTGTGTATGGGCAGTACCTTATCAGCTTAAGGTAGGGCAATTCCTGAAACCTGGAAAAAACCACATCGAGATAGAAGTCACTAACCTCCCTGCGAATCGGATTGCAGAATTGGACAGACAGAGAGTGCAGTGGCGCAAATTCAAGGAAATCAATATTGTAGATTTAAGATATCGTCCGGCTAATTATGGGCATTGGGCTCCTATGCCTTCCGGTTTGAATAGTGAAGTACGATTGATTCCGGTAGATTTTATACAGGTCACCACAGAGGACACAAAGGACGCAGAGGTGAAAACGGTCCGGATATAAACTAACAGATGGATCTTCTACTTTATTAGTGAAAGATAATTTCTTTCACTAATAACTTTTATATCTTTCTTTCTAAAAAAAGTGATTGGACTTGCATTCCAGTTTTCGTTTGACTTAAGTTAAGCGATAGTTTGACTTAAGTTATTCTATCGTTTGACTTAAGTCAAACGAAAACTCATTAGGGAATGAAAAAGATATTGTCTTCAAAGAAAACAATTAAATATAGTATAGCGGCAGATTATTTCTTGCCAGTGCTACTTTAAATTTCTTACAGCCTGTTCAAGTTGTTTCAATGCCTGTTCCAGCACAGCACGCGGACAAGCGATATTCAGCCGCATAAATCCTTCGCCTTCTTTGCCAAACGTTGTTCCGTCATTCAATGCAAGATGTGCATCTTCTACGAAAAGGCGGTTCAGCTGGTCCTGATTGAGTCCCAACGCACGACAATCCAGGAAAATAAGATAAGAGGCTTGCGGACGAATCATTTTAATGGCGGGAATATACTCCTTCAAATAAGTTTCCGTGAAGTCTACATTTCTTTTAATATAGGCTACCACTTGTTCCAGCCATTCCGTTCCATGACTGTAAGCAGCCGCTACACTAAGGTAAGCAAACAGGTGCCCTTCACTGAATTCACTTGCTTCCATATAGGTTTGGAAACGATGGCGAAGTTCGTCATTTTCTATGATTGCATAAGAACTGGCCAGCCCCGGCATATTGAATGCTTTGCTCGGAGACATAAAGACAAGTGAATTCATCCGTGCTTTTTCCGAAATCAAAGCAAAAGTAGGATGTTTATAAGGTGGTAAGGTCAAGTCGGCATGAATCTCGTCCGAGATCACCAGAGTACCGCTTTCATAACAGATATCAGCTATTTGAGAAAGTTCCTCTTTTGTCCATACGCGTCCACCCGGGTTATGGGGATTACTTAAAATCAGTAATTTGCATCCTTGTACATCCCGGCGAAAACAATCAAAGTCGATATGATACTGTCCATCTTTCAGTACCAATGGGCTGTATACTACTTCACGCTCATTCTTCTGCGTTACCAAAAAGAAAGGATGATAAACAGGAGGCATGACCATTACTTTATCACCTTTTTGCGTAAAACATTGAATAACGAAAGCCAATCCGCGGACAATACCGGGAGTGAAAGTCAACATCTCTTCGCGGATCGTCCAGCCATGACGCTCTTTCACCCAGTTAACAATAGACTCCGACCATTCTTTGCAAGCAAAAGTATATCCGAGCACTTCATGTTCCAGCCGTTTTCTCAAAGCCTCTATTACAAAAGGAGCCGTACGGAAATCCATATCAGCCACCCACATTGGAATCAGGTCATTGCGTCCCCAACGACTTTCCACAGCATCCCATTTTACGGAATCTGTACCGTTACGGTTTATTATTTCATCAAAATTATAGTTCATACTGCATAATGTTTTTATGTTATGTGAGACAAAAGTAGTACATTTGTACTCAATTCAAAAAGGAATTTATGACGAAAGCTTTATTTTTTGATATAGACGGAACGCTGGTCAGTTTTGAAACTCACCGTATACCGTCTTCTACCATCGAGGCGTTGGAAGCTGCCCACGCAAAAGGGCTGAAGATATTTATCGCTACCGGACGCCCGAAAGCCATTATCAACAACCTTTCCGAATTGCAGGACCGGAACCTTATCGATGGATATATAACCATGAACGGAGCCTATTGTTTTGTCGGTGAACAGGTTATTTATAAAAGTGCCATACCACAGGGAGAAGTGAAAGCAATGGCAGCTTTTTGCGAGAAGAAAGGTGTTCCCTGCATTTTCGTAGAGGAACATCATATTTCTGTCTGCCAACCTGATGATATGGTGAAAAAGATATTCTACGATTTTCTGCATGTGAATGTCCTTCCTACTGTATCTTTTGAAGAAGCAATAAGCAAGGAAATTATACAGATGACTCCTTTTATCACAGAGGAAGAAGAAAAAGAAATCCGTCCGTCTATCCCCACCTGCGAAATCGGACGCTGGTATCCCTCATTCGCAGACATAACAGCCAAAGGAGACACCAAGCAGAAAGGTATTGATGAAATCATCCGTTACTTCGGCATAAAGCTGGAAGAAACAATGGCATTCGGAGATGGAGGAAATGATATCACTATGCTTCGCCACGCAGCTATCGGAGTTGCTATGGGACAGGCTAAGGAAAACGTGAAAGCCGCTGCCGATTACGTTACGGCTCCCATTGACGAGGACGGAATAAGTAAGGCTATGAAACATTTCGGAATTATTTAATAATGTGCCGATTTACCAATGCGCCCAAAAAACTATTATCCCGCGATTTCATGACACAACGTATTGGCAAATTAACACATCAACAAATTTGCATATTATTATATTATGAGCGTAGACACTAACAACGCCGAGTTTCAGGATGCACTGAATCTGATTCAATATACCCGTCAATCGGTCTTTCTGACAGGAAAAGCCGGTACGGGAAAATCTACATTCCTGCGTTATGTCTGCGAGCATACCAAGAAGAAGCATGTTGTACTTGCACCGACCGGAATTGCCGCAATCAATGCCGGTGGAAGTACGATGCATAGCTTCTTTAAATTACCTTTTTATCCGTTATTGCCGGATGATCCTAATTTAAGTCTCCAACGTGGCCGTATTCATGAGTTCTTCAAATACACCAAGCCACATCGTAAGTTGCTGGAACAAATAGAACTGGTCATTATCGACGAAATCTCTATGGTACGGGCAGACATCATCGATGCCATCGACCGTATCTTACGAGTTTATTCACATAATCTGCGCGAACCTTTCGGTGGAAAACAACTCTTATTGGTAGGAGACGTCTTCCAACTGGAACCCGTTGTAAAGAACGATGAGCGGGAAATTTTGAACCGCTTCTATCCCACTCCTTACTTTTTCTCTGCCAGAGTGTTCAGACAAATAGACCTGGTCTCTATCGAACTTCAAAAAGTATATCGACAGACAGACCCTGTATTCGTCAGTGTCCTCGACCATATCCGCACCAATACAGCCGGAGCTGCAGACCTGCAACTACTCAACACCCGCTACGGAAGCCAGATTGAAGAATCTGAAGCGGATATGTACATCACACTCGCCACCCGAAGAGATACGGTCGACTCCATTAATGAGAAGAAATTAGCAGAGCTCCCCGGAGAACCCATTACTTTTGAAGGAGTTATCGAAGGAGATTTTCCGGAAAGCAGTCTGCCTACTTCACAAGAGCTTGTACTCAAACCCGGTGCACAAATCATCTTCATCAAAAATGATTTCGATCGTAGGTGGGTAAACGGTACGATTGGTGTCATTGCCGGAATTGATGAGGAAGAAGAAACGATCTACGTCATCACCGACGATGGAAAAGAATGTGACGTAAAACTGGAATCATGGCGAAATATCCGCTACCACTACAACGAAAAAACAAAAGAAATAGAAGAAGAAGTATTAGGCAGCTTCACTCAATACCCTATCCGGTTAGCATGGGCCATCACTGTCCATAAAAGTCAGGGACTGACCTTCAGCCGTGTAGTCATCGACTTCACCGGCGGTGTATTTGCCGGAGGACAAGCATACGTAGCACTTAGCCGTTGTACCTCACTGGACGGCATCCAGCTCAAAAAGCCTGTTAACCGTGCCGATGTTTTCGTCCGCCCCGAAATCGTCAACTTTGCCGGACGCTTCAACAACCGCCAAGCCATCGACAAAGCCCTGAAACAAGCACAGGCCGATGTGCAATATGCCGCCGCTTCACGTGCCTTCGACAAAGGGGATATGGAAGAATGTCTGGAACAGTTTTTCCGTGCCATCCATTCCCGCTACGATATTGAGAAACCTGTTCCCCGTCGTTTGATCCGCCGTAAACTCGGCATTATCAATACACTGAAAGAGCAGAACAAGAAGCTCAAAGAACAGATGCGCGAACAACAGGAACGTATACGACAATACGCCCACGAGTACCTGTTAATGGGAAACGAATGTATCACCCAAGCCCACGACGTACGTGCCGCCCTTGCCAACTACGACAAAGCCCTTAGCCTCGACCCCAACTACATAGATGCCTGGATAAGAAAAGGAATCACACTCTTCAACAGCAAAGAGTACTTCGACGCTGAAAACTGTTTCAACACCGCAGTCAGCCTCCATCCTGCAAACTTTAAAGCAGTCTATAACCGTGGAAAGCTCCGACTAAAAACAGAAAACACAGAAGGCGCCATCGCCGACCTGGACAAAGCCACCAGCCTGAAACCCGAACACGCCGGCGCACACGAACTTTTCGGGGATGCCCTGTTAAAAGCCGGAAAAGAAGTGGAAGCTGCGTTACAATGGAGAATTGCAGAGGAACTGAAAAAAAAGAAGAAGTAATAAATCTACATAAAAGAAGAAGACGGAAACCGTCCGTTTTCTTCCTCACCGACCAACACCCCGTTCCTCACCGAGGAAAGACCTGTTCCTCACCGAGAAAGAGAGCATTGCTCACCGAGGAACGGATCCCCCACCTACAACCCCTTGTAGAACCATTGTCTCCTTTGGCGAATCATACACAAATATATTTACAGACTAGATTCGGATCAATCCAAAAAAAAGATTACTTTATAGGCAATTCTCAAATTCTGTATAACCTATAGATCTGTGGTAAATTCTTTTTCATCCATCACGGTACAGGTTATTAGTTAAATGAGAATTTAGCGGTTAAATGAGAATTTAGCGGTTAAATGGGAATTTTGCAGTTAAATGGGAATTTTGCAGTTAGGCTGAAAGCCTTACAATTATATATTTATTGGGGTGCCCTGAAAGGGCTTAATTATATAGCGTAGGGCAACGCCCTACGAAAAAAACACACCAGCCACAAGCCCTGAAAGGGCGGAACCGTATACAATTATGCCCTTTCAGGGCGCAAATTCAGATTGTCGTTTTTACGTAGGGCGTTGCCCTACGCTATATAATTAAGCCCTTTCAGGGCACTCCGCAAAATGATCATTTATCTCATTTCTGCACCGATTTGAACTAAAACCGGAAGTTCGGATTAAGCCAGAAGCCAGTCCTTTGGATTCCGCTTAATTTAAAAATAAGAATCCCTAAAAATTTCTCTTTTATCTCTTATTATCAAAAAGTTTTATTAGTTTTGCTCTTCATTATATCTCAAACTCTTAAAATAGAAGCAAATGAAAAAAGGTTTGAAAATCGCAGCTATCACCGTAGGAGTAATTATCATTCTGATGTTCCTTCTTCCTTTCGCCTTCCAAGGAAAGATAGCCGACATTGTAAAAACAGAAGGCAACAAGATGCTTAACGCACAATTTGACTTTAAGAACCTTAACATTAGTCTGTTCCGCAATTTTCCACAGGCTTCTGTCACTCTCGAAGATTTCTGGCTGAAGGGTACGGGTGAATTTGCCAATGACACCCTTGTACAAGCCGGAGAAGTTACCGCCGCAGTCAACTTATTCTCCCTTTTCGGAGATAGCGGTTACGATATTTCTAAAATATTTATTGAAGACACGAAGTTACATGCCATTGTCTTGCCGGACGGACGTGCCAACTGGGATATCATGAAACCGGATACAATAGCAACAGTCGAAACGCCTGCAGAAGAAGAAGCCTCTTCTCCTTTCAAAGTCAAGCTGCAACGCTTTGTTATCAAAAACATGAATCTGATTTATGACGATCAACAAGGAAAGATGTATGCTGATATCCGCGACTTCAACGCTATTTGTGCCGGAGACTTAGGAAGCGAACGTACCACTCTGAAACTGGAAGCGGAAACCAAATCACTCACCTACAAGATGAATGGAATCCCTTTCCTGGCAAATGCCAATATCTCCGCCAAGATGGACGTAGATGCTGACCTTGCCAATAACAAATACACATTAAAAGACAATACCATCCGCCTCAACGCCATTCAGGCAGGCATCGACGGCTGGGTAGCCTTGAAAGACCCGGCTATCGACATGGACTTGAAACTTAACACGAATGATATAGGCTTCAAGGAAATTTTGTCATTAATTCCCGCCATTTACGCCACAGAATTCTCCAGCCTGAAAACAGACGGAACTGCAACGCTTACCGCAACGGCCAAAGGTATCCTGCAAGGAGACACCGTTCCGGCATTCAATATTGACATGCAAGTCAAGGATGCTATGTTCCGCTATCCGGCTCTACCGGCAGGAGTAGATCAAATCAACATCAGTGCCAACGTTCAAAATCCCGGAGGAAATATAGACCTGACTACGGTCAACATCAATCCGTTCAGTTTCCGCCTTGCCGGAAATCCGTTTAGCCTGACTGCTACTGTGAAAACGCCGATCAGTGATCCGGATTTTAAAGCAGAAGCGAAAGGAGTACTCAACTTAGGTATGATCAAACAAGTCTACCCGCTTGGAGACATAGAGTTGAACGGTACCATCGACGCCGATATGCAAATGTCGGGACGCCTCTCATCCATCGAAAAAGAAGAATACGAACGTATACAAGCCTCGGGCACTATCGGACTGACGGGCATGAAACTCAAAATGAAAGATATGCCGGATGTAGAAATTAAAAAGTCTCTCTTCACCTTCACTCCGAAATACCTCCAGTTGAGTGAAACAACCGTCAACATCGGAAAGAACGATATCACCGCCGACAGCCGGTTTGAAAACTACATCGGTTATGTATTGAAAGGTAGCACATTGAAAGGAAACCTGAATATTCGTTCCAACTACTTCAATCTGAACGACTTCATCACCGCTTCTGCCGATGAAGCCTCCACATCAGAAGCTGCGTCCACCGACTCTGTAGCTACAGCCGCCACAGGTATTGTTGAAGTTCCCCGTAACATCGACTTCCAAATGGACGCTAACCTGAAACAGGTGTTATTCGACAAGATGTCTTTCAATAATATGAATGGCAAACTTGTTGTAAAAGATGGCAAAGTGGATATGAAAAACCTTTCCATGAACACCATGGGTGGTAATGTAGTGATGAACGGCTACTACTCCACCGCCAACATAAAGAAGCCGGAAATGAAAGCCGGATTCAAGCTCTCCAATATCGGTTTTGCACAAGCATACAAAGAACTGGATATGGTGCAGAAAATGGCTCCTATCTTCGAAAACCTGAAAGGTAATTTCTCCGGAAGCATCAATATCCTAACAGATTTGGATGCAGCCATGAGCCCCGTACTGAATACGATGCAGGGTGACGGTAGCCTTTCCACGCGCGACCTTAGTTTAAGCGGAGTAAAAGCAATCGACCAGATAGCCGATGCCGTGAAGCAACCCAGCCTGAAAGACATGAAAGTGAAAGACATGACATTGGATTTCACCATCAAAGACGGTCGCGTAGAAACCAAACCGTTTGATATCAAGATGGGAGACTACACACTGAATCTTTCCGGCAGCACAGGACTCGATCAAACCATCGACTATTCCGGTAAAGTAAAACTGCCCGCATCCGTAGGCAATATCTCTAAGTTAATGACTCTTGACTTGAAAATCGGAGGTTCGTTCACCTCTCCGAAAGTCAGCGTAGATACTAAAAGCATGGCCAACCAAGCTGTCGAAGCCGTAGCCGATGAAGCAATCAGCAAACTCGGACAGAAACTTGGCCTGGACTCTGCCGCTACCGCCAACAAAGACTCAATCAAACAAAAAGTCACAGAGAAAGCTGCGGAAAAGGCACTGGATTTCTTGAAAAAGAAACTCAAATAAAAAGAGAAGACAATAACCATTTAACCCCACTCGTCCCTCCTCCTTCTCCTTTGCGAGAGGGAAGGGATGAAGCTTTTAATATGCTACTGAAACTATATGATAAAAACAATAACCCGCAGGATTTACAACGAATCATCGATATCCTGAATGACGGCGGACTTATCATCTATCCTACCGATACGATGTACGCCATCGGCTGTCATGGTCTGAAGGAACGTGCCATAGAACGGATCTGCCGGATTAAAGAGATAGACCCTCGAAAAAACAATCTGTCTATCATCTGTTATGACTTAAGCAGTATCAGCGAATACGCAAAAGTAGACAATAACGTATTCAAACTGATGAAGCATAATCTTCCGGGACCATTTACCTTTATTTTGAACGGCACCAACCGGTTACCGAAAATCTTCCGCAACCGGAAAGAAGTAGGTATCCGTATGCCGGACAACAACATCATCCGTGAAATCGCACGCCTGCTGGACGCTCCCATTATGACCACCACACTGCCATACGAAGAGCACGAGGACTTGGAATATATGACTGATCCCGAACTTATAGATGAAAAGTTCGGCGACATCGTTGATCTGGTCATTGACGGCGGTATCGGAGGTATAGAACCTTCAACGGTAGTGAAATGTACGGACAACGAACTGGAAATCGTCCGGCAAGGAAAAGGCTGGCTGGAAGAGAATTAATTCCGCTGACAGCTATCTCTAACATACAAAATGGGCTGCAATCAATTCAACACTGATGCAGCCCATTCTCTTTTTATAGAATCAGTTTTATGCTTACTTAATCAAAGATTCCGGATCTAAATGAGCAGACTCGATATCTTTGAAGTAACGGTAAGTACCTACTTTCAATTCCGCCGTAGCAGCATCATCACAAACAATAATACCTTTTTCATGCATTTGCAATGCACTGATTGTCCACATCTGTGTGATAGCACCTTCTACTGCATGATACAAAGCACGAGCTTTGTTATGACCGTTTACAATAATCATCACTTCCTTTGCAGAAAGTACAGTACCTACTCCCACTGTCAAAGAGGTCTTAGGAACCTTATTGATGTCATTATCGAAGAAACGGGAATTAGCAATGATGGTATCCATTGTCAATGTTTTCTGACGAGTGCGTGAAGTCAATGAAGATCCCGGTTCGTTGAACGCAATATGTCCGTCAGGACCGATACCGCCCATGAACAGGTCGATACCACCGTATGACTTGATCTTTTCTTCATAACGTGCACACTCTGCATCCAAATCCGGAGCATTACCATTCAGAATATTCGTATTCTCCGGTTTGATGTCGATATGACCGAAAAAGTTATTCCACATGAAAGAATAATAGCTTTCCGGATGTTCTTTCGGCAATCCTACATATTCGTCCATGTTGAATGTTACCACATTCTGGAAGGAAACGATTCCTTTCTTATTCAGGTCGATCAAAGCTTTATACATACCCAGAGGAGAAGATCCGGTGGGACAGCCCAATACAAATGGTTTTTCGGGGGTTGGATTGGCAGCCTTTATTTTAGCAGCAACATAATGTGCAGCCCACAGAGATACGGACTGATAGTCCGGCTGAATAATAAGTCTCATAAGTCGATTGTTTTATAGGTTAGTTAATAAATTATTATCTCATTCACAGTTTTAACGATCTTTCTTCAAACGATCCGCCATGGCACGTGCCAGGTTTTCACATTGAGTATAAGTCAGGTCTTTCATTGCCTGTTTCATCTCCACCGGATCACCGACCAATTCGAATTTGCTCTTTTCCGCAAACTCTGCCAGACGTTTCACAGCAGCACCTGCCCATGTGAAAGAACCGAAGTAACCCAAATAGCGTCCCTTCACCTCACGCAACAGAATCTTTGAGAGCAGCGCTTCCACTTCCGGGAATATCTGATTACTATAAGTGGGAGAACCGATAATCAATCCCTTGTAACGGAAAATATCCGCTATAATATAAGAAGGATGGCTCTTTGTCACATTATGCATGACAATGTTCTTAACACCCTGTGCCGAAAGCTCTTCTGCAATAGCTTCCGCCATTTGCTCCGTATTTCCATACATGCTTCCATAAGCAATAACAACACCTTCGTCTGCATCATAACGACTCAAACGGTCATAGATACCAATTACCTTGGCAATATTCTCTGTCCATACCGGACCATGTGTAGAACAGATGGCAGAAATAGGTAGTCCTCCCAATTTTTGCAAAGCTTTTTGCACGGGGCTTCCGTATTTGCCTACGATGTTAGAGTAGTAACGAACCATTTCCCCCCAATACTTATCCACATTGATCCGCGTATCCAGGAATCCGCCATCTACAGTGCCAAAGCATCCGAATCCGTCGCCGGAGAAAAGAACGCCGTCCGTTTCATCAAAAGTCATCATCGTTTCCGGCCAATGCACCATCGGAGTCATATAAAAACGCAGTTTATGATGTCCCAAAGCTAAGAAATCACCTTCCTTTACCAGATACTGTTCGCCGGTTACACCGTAGAAACCTTCAATCATACCGAAGGTCTGCTTGTTACCCACGATAATAATTTCCGGATAATGTTGCTTAATCAGTCGGATAGATCCCGAATGATCCGGTTCCATGTGGTTTATAATCAAATAATTAATGGGACGTTCTCCAATCACTTGCTTGATCTTACGCAAGTAGACTTCAAAATAACAAATATCTACCGTATCCACCAATGCCACCATTTCATCATCAATCAGATAAGAGTTATATGAAACTCCATAGGGCAATGGCCACATCCCTTCAAATCTGTGCTTGTTACGGTCATTCACTCCCACATAGTGGACATTTCCTTTAATTCTTGTTTTATGTTCCATTCTTCAAATCCATTTATATTTCTTCCACCATCTATATTCCGCTCAAACAGCTATTTATTCAGTGGTAAGTTTATCGTCTGCAAAAATAATCCTTTTTTCCGAATCCCTATACTTCTTACCTTGATAAGCACCTCTTTCTTTCATTCTTTTTTGTAAACGCGCTACAAATTCATAATTTTTCAATCCCCAGTCCGGAGCTATTAATAAATCTTTAGGAGATTGGGAAACAAAACGCTCCACAACTATATCGGGACGAAGATGTTCTACATAATCAATCACCAGATCAATGTATTCCTCCACCTCGTTAAACAAATGAAAACCATCAGGAGCTTCATCATACTCATGCGCCATTCGTGTACCACGAATCAATTGTAACTGATGGATCTTGAGTGTAGCTAAAGGCAGATCGGAAAGTATTTCCGCTTGTGCCACCATCGTATCATGCGTTTCTCCCGGAAGTCCGAGGATGATATGTCCGCCTGTCAGGATACCACAGGCGGCTGTCCGCCGGACGGCTTCCACCGTATCGGCATAAGTATGCCCCCGGTTAATGCGTTTTAAGGTTTCGTCGCAAGTGCTCTCGATCCCATATTCAACCATAAGGAAAGTATGTTTGTTCAATTCTTCCAAGTAACGCAACAAACTCTCCGGCATACAATCGGGGCGTGTACCTATCACCAGTCCGACCACCCCGTCTACCGTCAACGCTTCTTCATATTTACGCTTCAAGCCTTCCAGTTCGGCATACGTATTGGTATAGGCCTGAAAGTAAGCCAAATATTTCATTTCCGGATATTTATGGGCAAAAAAGCATTTCCCTTCTTCCAATTGGGTAGTGATAGACTTCTCTGTCCGGCAGTAATCCGGATTAAAAGTCTGGTTATTGCAATATGTACATCCGCCCCATCCTTTTGTTCCGTCACGATTAGGACAAGTGAAACCTGCGTTCAATGAAATCTTTTGTACCTTGTAAGGAAAATATTTCCGCAAAAAAGTAGGAAAATCATTATATAATAGCTGCGTAGACATGTTCATTCACTTCTTTCTTTATTTTACCTACAAACATAAGCAAAATCAGCGAGTTATGGAAAGTTGACACAAAATATCTTCAATATATTAAAAATTTCATAAATTCCATAAGATAAATTAATAAACATTGCTATTCAAAAAACTATTTAATTAGCTTTGTCATGATTTTAGGCATTGGCAGGAGGATACTTGTGAAAGTCTTGTGCAATTATTCCCCAATTATGATTTCATCTCACCATACCCCATGCAACTCTTGTCAATAAAATTATCCTCTTTATATTCTGAATAAGATTATAAAGAGGATTTTTTTAACGAATATTATTCATTTCACTTTTCCAAAACAAAGAAGCGAGATCAATACTATTACCCAACCGATCTGCTAGATGAAACATTTATAACAGGGCTGTAGTGATAGTATATTACAAAATCAGAATAAACAGATTTTATATCCCCAACCGTTCTTTCAGCAACCGGTAGCCGGAAAGGCTAACCCGAAGTTTCACTCCATTCTTCAATAATAACTGATAGGTTTCTTTTCCAAAAAGCTCGACCCGGGAAATCTGCGTAACATTCACAATCGTAGAACGATGCACCCGAACAAATGTATCCGGAGAGAGATGAGTTTCAAAATACTTCATAGTCTGCTCTTTCAGGTATTCGCCTGTGGGGGTTATCAGCATCACATAATCTCCACATGCTTGTATGTAAATCAATTCGTCTGCCTTCACCAAATGAATCCGGGAGCCGTCTTTCACTGTAATACGATCTACCCATTCCATGGCTGACTCTTTCTGCTGTTCAGCCACATTCACCTGATGTACAGCCAGTTCTTTTTCCATTTCCTGATTTTGTACTTCTTCTTTTGTGACTATCAAGCGGTACCATAGAGTAATGGCAATTAAAACCGGTAGTCCGAACAATAACCGGAAAGGGATTGTCTGCGCAAAAGGAACATAGGACACTCCTACAATTCTCACCATTATGTCACAGACCATAAAACTTCCTGCCAGCCAAAGCAGACTTCCAACGATAATCATAATTACATCCGTCTGGAACAACGAGACAAGACCGACCACAAACCATGCCAGATAGGCGATAGCCGCCAACCAACCGATCGTTACTATTCCATCTACCAAAGCGGGAAGATAATCGTTTCCGGTGTATCCACAGACTAAAGCTACTTGGAATACAACCAGAATCAATGCCAGCACCAGCATCGGAATCCAACGAAAAGGAGATTCTATAATCGGATGTGCTTTCATACGCTAGCCTTTAACCTCCAAGCCTCCGAAAGAAAGTGTTCCCCGAATTACTAATACACTCTCCTTATTTATATTTCCATTCTGCCAACGTTTATCATCACATCCTCCAAAGAAAGCATTGCATTTAAACACGACTTTCCAGTCAGAAGGGACATATATCTCAACTCCTCCCCAACTGCAATCCAAATCGATGTATGTTTCTCCGGGTGCAATATGGGTATGGCGCAAATCAATCGTCGTTCCTCCAAAGGATGTGCGAATGACAGCTCCTTTAAACAATTCGTCAAGTACCACGTGACGGGCAGCTCCCCAAACATTCTCGGCACGTAGAAAACCATCTACTGACTCTGCCTGCTGTTGTTCACTTTCAAAGTTCATGCCGGGTTGTCCCTGATGCATCTTCATCCACTTCTGACGGTGCTGCATGGCATGATGGTGCGCCCAGTGCCCCCGCCTGTTCTTGCCGGTTTTAAAAAAGAATAAGACACCTGCTGTTATCAGAGCGATAGGCCATACCATTGCCTGCGAATTTTCAGGCAACCATGAAAGCCCTCCAATCAAAAAATACACACCTATCAACAAAAGGATGATTCCACCGATGAAATGGCGGCGAATCATAGAATATATACCTAATATAATAAGGAGTGAATGCCAGGATACGATCATATCGAAGACTTCAGATGTAATCCATCCCATATTACGGGCAAACAGCAGAATCCCAGAAAGGATAAAAAGCGAAGCTATCAGTGTTTTACCGGAAAAGCCTGTAGCAGTGGGAAATTTTTGTTTCTCTTCCATTGTCTCTATTATTAATTGATTAATGGTTCAAAGATACATCATTTCCCACTGCTTCTACAGCCTTTTCTGTTGATTTCCGGTATAAATTCCGATGAATGCCGGATAAAAACCGGTGAAACTGACTATAAAGTATCTTACCTGATAAAGATAATTCTTAATACGATGTTTGCAGATTACTTTTTTCCACCGCTATTTTGTTTTTCAATAATGTCATGCACCAAACTATTCATATACATTTCCAGATTTGTATACTGGCCATATTTATCTATCGTTTTTCCATTGCCATCAGAAGCATCATGAGGATCTAATCCGAATTTTCTCTCCCATGCATCAGGCATACCATCATTATCAGAATCAATCAAGGTACTTCTCTGTAAAAGAACTGGCCATGCGGAAACATTTTCCGAAGTATTTAACGAGAGCAAATCATCCTGACTATCTATCAATCCTGGTTTCGGATATCCTTCACTTTTCCAAATACCTCCTTCTCCATTATGAATATTCAAACCTTTATATCCAGCTGTTCTCGTACGTGTTTCCTTCACAATACGTGCATCCACATCATCTCGATGCAATGAACACCCCGCATAATCCAACACTTGTTTATAAGCATTGAAAGCAGAATGTGTCGTTACCGATGCAAATTCATGAGGTTTGTCCAATCGAATCGAGTCTTTAGTTTTTTGCGTAACTACTTTCTTATAATTATTCGAAAATTGATTGTAAACTCCATATTCCCAATTATTAGCTGTAGCCTTTTGGCTGTTTTTATCATCTGCCCCTCCATCTACAACGTTACCATCAATATAATACTTTCCCCACAGATACCCCCCATTCCTATTTTCTGTTGCATCTATAGCAAAAATCCGTCCACGTTTAGAGCCTGTCACCGTTGCAGGACCAGGTTTATAATAATTGTTCACTATATTAATATTCATCCTTTCACCACCATACGAACTGTTCATACCCCAATTATAGATCACATTATTGCGAAAATCTACATAATCACCATCACATTCTCCATTCTTACGTACCTTAGCTCCTAATCCGAAACGGGGATTCCGGCTATCATGATGGGCTAATAAATTATGGTGATAAGAAGAGTGTTCACCTCCCCAAATTCCTCCATATCCATGAGGACCTTTGGTATGTCCACCTAATCTAAGACTTTCAGAAATAATGCACCACTGCATAGTAAAATCATCATTTTCATAAAAAGAGGCACATTCATCTGTACACCAGCTGATAGAGCAATGGTCTATAATCACATTCCTTGCCCCTTTTCCTCCTAAAGCATCTGCACCGTCAGGATGCACACATTCTTTATTACCCATACGGAAACGTAAAAAACGGAGAATTACATTACTAGCATAATTTGTCACCGGATAACCCGCTATGCAAATACCGTTTCCCGGTGCAGTTTGTCCCGCAATAGTCAAATTCCCTTTCCGTATTTTTAGGTCTTTATGCAGAAATATTGTACCGGACACTTGAAAAATGATAGTACGAGGACCATCCAACTTTTCTATACCATAACGTAAAGTGCCAGGCATCCCATCATCTGCTAAAGAAGTAACAATATACACTTCACCTCCACGTCCGCCTGTAGTCATACGTCCATATCCTTCTGCTCCGGGAAAAGCAGCCAACTCTCCAAAATCAAGAGTGTTACCAATACCAGAAAAGGCAAAAACAGCCTCATTTCCGATCAGAGTTAATAAAACGGTTAAACAACGAAAGATCAAATTCATATTCATATTTTTATTTATGGAATAATACAAAAATACACCAAATTTATTTATTGTACTCCTCCTTTATTCTGTTCCTCAACAATCTTTTGTACCAAGCTATTCATATACATCTCCAGATTTGTATATGTTCCTTCCTCATCTACTGTTTTACCATTTCGGTCAGAAGCATCATTCGGATTCAAACCATACTTTTTTTCCCATTCATCAGGCATACCATCATTATCCGAATCCTTCAGAATAACACCTTGTACCAATTCAGGCCATGCTGAAGATTCTCCAACAGGAATCACATCATCCTGACTATCAATGAT
This sequence comes from Bacteroides xylanisolvens, assembly GCF_018289135.1. Lineage (NCBI taxonomy): Bacteria > Pseudomonadati > Bacteroidota > Bacteroidia > Bacteroidales > Bacteroidaceae > Bacteroides > Bacteroides xylanisolvens. The sequence continues at coordinate 6,096,254 of NZ_CP072216.1, read as the reverse complement.
ACCTTTCTTTGGATACCCCACGCTTTTCCAATCAATACCTTCAACAACTCCCTGACCATTGTGCTCGTTCATTCCCTGATAGTTCGCAGTCCCGGTACGAGTCTCCTGAACAATACGTTCATCCACTCTATCCCTGTGCAAAGAACAACCTGCATAATCCATAACACGCTCAAAAGCCATACGGGCATCATGAGTGGTAACAGTACCTGTTTCTACAGGAGTAGTACGTTTAAGAGCTTTTTTTGTACTTTCATCCAACGTTCCATACTTTTTATCAAACTGATTATAAACTCCGTACTCCCAGTTATCCTTTGTAGCCTTCATACAACGATCGTAATCAGCCGCACCATTAATTTGCCCATCATCCACCACATTTCCTTGGATAAAGAAATCTCCCCAAGTGTCAAAAATGGCCGGATATGATTTCTTATCCGAATCACTCACTTTTTTGTCAATGGCAATAATACGTCCACGTTTAGAAGTGCCAGTAGGAGTGGCAGGCCCCGGCTTATAAAAATTATTCACAATATTTACATGCATGGCTTCTCCACCATAACAAGAGTTTCCACACCAGTTATAAATGACATTATTACGCATATCAACAATTTCATTCTCTTTTGTCGAATTAACTCCAGGACCTAGACGAGGATTACGGCTATCATGATGTGCCAATAGATTATGGTGAAAAGAAGCTTTCATACCTCCCCATATACCACCATAACCATGAGGACCTTTCGTATGCCCACCTAAACGCAGACTTTCAGAAATAAGACACCATTGCAGTGTAAAATTCTCATTTTGATAGAAAGAAACACATTCGTCAGTACACCAACTCATAGAACAATGATCAATCATTATATTTTTATGATACCGACCGCCAAAGGCGTCGGCTCCGTCTGCACTGACATCTTCTTTATTTCCCATTCGAAAACGCATAAAACGGACAATAACATTGTCTGCTTCCAAGAAAACCGGATAACCAGCCAAACAAATACCATCCCCCGGAGCCGTCTGTCCTGCAATGGTCAAATCTCCATTCTTAATCTTTAAATCACCGTTTAAATGAATAGTTCCGGATACCTGGAAAATAATTGTACGTTTTCCGCTTAATTTCTCAATACCATAACGTAAAGTTCCGTTCTGCAACTTGTCCTCCAATGAAGTAACAATATATACATCGCCACCACGCCCACCGGTTGTGTAGCGTCCATGTCCTTCTGCCCCAGGAAAAGCTGGTATCTTTTCATCTTGAGTTTCTCCAGTCCCTTCAGGTTCTTTAGGCAATTCATTTGCGTCACCACCATCAGTACACGCCAGAATTCCAAAAGCAAACAAAATAGCCAAACACCATTTACTTAGAATTATATCCATTTTCATACATTATTAGATTAATGAGGACAAAAGTAGACAGGATAAAGAAAAGTCTTGTTCAAATTTTGTTTTTCCAAATCATTAAAATCGATAAAACAAGGCTTTTCAAGCTAGCATGTGTATTTTTTGTTTTAAAACTATTCTAAAAATGCCTGCCGGCTATTAAAAAACAAAAAATACTAGGTGAAAAACAAATATTGCACATATCTATATTCACATTCATATACTTTTGTACCGAGGAATTAACTCTAAATGTGAGTACAGAATCAAAACAATAACCATTAATTAATAAACATGCAAAGAATGTCTAACAAAGTGAAAAACATGCGTAGTTGGCTGCTAATGCTATTTGCAGCGATATCGCTTGGCGTATCAGCGCAAACAATTACCGTAAAAGGTAATGTGAAAGACACAACAGGAGAACCGATCATCGGAGCTTCTGTAGTAGAGAAAGGTAATACTACCAATGGTACAATTACTGATTTAGATGGTAACTATTCTATCAAGGTTCCTTCAAAAGCAACCCTTACAATTTCTTATATCGGAATGAAAACTCAGGATATTGCTGTAAAAGGACAAAGTCAAATTAATGTCACTCTTTCCGATGATACACAAGCATTGGACGAAGTTGTGGTAATTGGTTACGGAACCGTTGCAAAAAAGGATCTGACTGGTTCCGTATCTTCCGTTAGTGCCAAACAGATAGCTGCCATTCCGGTATCTTCTGCATCAGAAGCATTACAGGGAAAAATGGCTGGTGTATCTATCACAACGACTGAAGGTTCTCCTGATGCAGACGTAAAAATCCGCGTACGTGGTGGCGGTTCTCTATCTCAAGATAATTCACCGCTTTATATTGTAGACGGATTTCCCGTATCAAGTATCTCTGATATTGCTCCAACAGATATTCAATCGGTAGATGTATTGAAAGATGCTTCTTCTACTGCTATTTATGGTGCCCGTGGTGCAAACGGTGTTATCATCATTACTACTAAATCCGGTCAAGAAGGTAAGGTGCAGGTAAACTTCGGTGCATCTTACGGTTTGCGCAAAGTGACCAAGATGGTCGATGTACTCAATCCGTATGAGTTTGTGATGTGGCAACAAGAATTAGACCAAAAAAGTTTTAATTATGGCACCTTTGACGATCTGGAGATTTATAAATCATACACAGACACCGACTATCAAGGAGAAATATTTGGTCGCACCGGTAATCAACAACAATACAATATTAGTGTCAGTGGTGGAAACAAAGATACCAAATTCAATATCAGTTATTCACGTAACGACGAAAAAAGTATCATGTTGAACTCAGGTTTTGCCAAAGACAACATCAATGCTAAAATAAATACAAAAATCAACAAATGGCTAACATTTGACTTCAATGCCCGTTTATCCTATCAAAAAGTAAAAGGAACCGGAAGCGGTGCAGACGACAATCAATCAAGTGCAACCACTTCTGTAAATGCACGCTCTGTAGTATTTGCTCCTGTTGAAAAATTAATCAGTGGCGGCAGTGACGATGATGAAAACGTTAATAACGCACGTTACACGCCTATCGAAATATTGAACGCGACTTACAAACGTGTTAGCCGCTTCCAGCAAAACTACAATGCCGGAGTGAACTGGGAACCCGTAAAAGGACTTAAATTCAGAAGCGAATTCGGATATGGATGGAAATACAATAATACTGACCAAGTATGGGGGGTGGAAGCTACAAACAACAGTAAATATGGAAATCCGGGAATGCCCCAAGCGTTATTAACCAAACTTATCAACAAGAACTGGAGAAACGCCAATACTGTTACATATAATAACGATAAAATGTTCAATTTGAACCACAGAATGAATGTCATGTTAGGTCATGAAGTATCCAGCAGCTACGACCACAAAACAACAATGACATCTGTAGGTTTCCCTAAAAACATGTCAATAAAAGAAGTACTTGCTAATATGGGACAAGGTCAGGCACTTCCCACAGATACATACATTGGTATCAAAGACAACTTGCTCTCTTTTTTCGGACGTATCAACTACACCATTAACGATAAATACCTGATGACTTTCACCATGCGTGCAGACGGCTCCAGCAAATTTGCCTCCGGCAATCAATGGGGATACTTCCCTTCACTGGCTTTAGCATGGCGTATATCCGACGAAGCTTTCATGAGAAACTCCCAAGAATGGCTTTCCAACTTAAAACTTCGTTTAAGCATCGGTACGGCAGGAAACAATCGGATTCCCTCCGGGTCGCTAGAAACAACTTACTCACTGGCAGGTTCGGGAGACAAACATATCTATTTCAACAATACAAGCAGCGTGGTTCTGCAAAGAGGTAAAAACTTGTCCAACCCGAACTTGAAATGGGAAACAACGCTCACTCGTAATATAGGTTTGGATTTCGGCTTCTGGAACGGACGCCTTTCCGGTAGCTTAGATGCATACTGGAACACGACCAAAGATTTGTTGATGCAAACTACCCTCCCCAAAGGAGCTGGTTATGAGTTCCAATATCAGAATTTCGGTCAAACCTCTAACAAAGGTATTGAGCTTGCTTTAGACGCTATCCTTGTCGACCAAAAAGATTTCGGTCTGAATTTCAACTTCAACATTTCTTATAATCAAGCTAAAATTGACAAACTGCCTACAAATAAAATCTGGCAAAGCAGTGGCTGGGGCGGCAGTCTAATCGCTGGTATCGATGATTTCCTAATTGAAGAAGGTGGAAGACTGGGTGAAGTATACGGTTATAAACTAGATGGTTTCTATACCACAGAAGACTTTACTTGGGATAATGGATGGAAACTTAAGGAAGGACGTGTCAATCCGACGGAATCGGGCATGAAAGTCAATAATTTCGGTCCTGGATCCCCCAAACTGAAAGCAAATGCAGATGGTAAAATCGAGAAAGAACGCCTTGGAAATACAATCCCGAAAATAACTGGCGGTTTCGGTATCAATGCACGATATAAGAGCTTTGATTTAAGTGCATTCTTTAACTATTCATTGGGAAACAAAATTATCAACGCTACCAAACTTGCTTCCGGATTCTATAGTGACACAAAAAAAGATTGGAATCTGAACAATGAATTCAACCTTAGCAAACGTTACACTTGGATTGACCCTGCCAACGGAATGGACATGACTTCCAAAAGCTATATCAACGAATTTGGAAGCGACTATGCCATCAACCGTCTAAATGAAATAAATGCCGGTGCCAGCATATTCAACCCAGCTTCCATCACACAGATTCCACTTTTGGACTGGGCTGTAGAAGACGGTGCCTTCCTGCGTGTCAACAACATTTCCATCGGTTACACATTGCCGAAAGTTTTCGTACAAAAACTACAAATGCAGAATGTGCGTATCTACTTTACAGGATACAACCTCTACTGCTTCACTAAATATTCCGGTGCCGATCCGGAAGTAGACACTTGTCGCAAAACACCTATGACTCCGGGCATAGACTATTCGGCCTATCCTAAAAGCCGTTCATTTGTAGGTGGTATAAATGTTACATTCTAAAACAGATACATATATGAAATCAATTATAAAATACATCATTGGAGGAATGGGGTTACTGAGCATCACCTCTTGCAGCGATTTCTTAGATCAAAGCTCTCCTTCCGAAATCAAAGGCGACATGGTTTTCAACTCGCTTACTTTTACAGAACAAAGTTTGAACAAAGTATATGCAGGGCTTACCCTCGACCATACTTATGGTGCCCGCATCCCTCTGAATTTCGGATTCAATACAGATATTGAACTAGTAGATGCCGACGTTAACAAACCGGCTTCTTTCACCGAATCCAGTGAGCGCGCTTTAGGTAATTACAATGGAGAAAGCATCAGCGGTTCCTGGTCAAAACTGGATGACAACTGGAAAAACTGTTTCGCCATTATTGAAGACGCCAATCTTGTCGTAGAAGGAATCCGTTCTAGCGAGTTGTTCCAAGAAGGAAATCCGGCACGCAACAAGATGGCTAATTTCTTGGGTGAGGCACTCACCATCCGTGCTATGGTCTATTTCGACCTTGTAAAAAACTATGGAGACCTGCCAATGAAATTCGAAACGACCAAGGTAGACGGTTCCAATTTATATGTAACCAAAAGCGACCGAGACGACATCATGGAACAATTGCTGAGCGACTTGGAAGAAGCTGCAAACTATCTCCCTTGGGCAGGCGAATCCGGCTATACGACCGAACATGCCACTGCAGGTTTTGCTCACGGCTTGTTCGCCCGCATCGCCCTTGCCAAAGCCGGCTACAGTATCCGCGAATCCTCCAAACCCGGCTATGAGACACTTGCCGGCTCTGACGGTACATACCCTACCCAACGCCCAGGAGAAGCAGAAAGAAAACTGTTGTATGAACGTGCACTGAAACATCTGACAGCTGTTATTGGAAGCGGTGTACACAAGTTGAATCCTTCGTATGCAGACCAATGGTTCCAAGTAAACCAGCGGAAATTGGACAATACTTATAAAGAAAACCTATACGAAGTAGCACACGGTCTGAATAAATCCGGAGAAATGGGATATACCATTGGCGTGAGAATCAGCGGTGCAAGCAGCTACTACGGTGCTAAAGGAAACTCAAGCGGAAAAGTGAAATTAACCGCTCCGTTCTTCTGGTCATTCGACCACTCTGACCTGCGTCGTGACATCACATGTGCCACTTATGAACTCAAAGAAGAAAACGGGCACATCAAAGAAAATATGCAGAAAAACGCCCCATTCGGTATCTATGTAGCAAAATGGGACATCCGCAAAATGAACGACGAATGGCTGAATGCTGTCCGTGCGAGCGATGCAAAAATTGGATATGGCATCAACTGGATTGCAATGCGTTATTCCGACATACTATTAATGTATGCTGAAGTTATGAACGAACTGTATGGAGCTGATGCAGCCAATCCATTGGGTGGAACTGCCATGACAGCCCGTACCGCACTGACAGAAGTTCACAGCCGCGCGTTCGACAACAAAGCCAATGCACAAGCGTATGTAGCTGCTATCTCATCAGGTGACGATTTCTTCAACGCCATTGTGGATGAACGCGCATGGGAATTTGCCGGAGAATGTGTCCGCAAATATGACTTGATTCGTTGGGGATTACTCTCTAAGAAGATCGACCAATTCAAAGAAGACTACCGCCAACTCACTACCATAGCTCCCAAATACATATTCTATAAGATGAAAGCCGATGATGAATATTCCATCGACATGAGTAGTATTTGCTGGTATGAATATCCCTCCTTTGTCAGCGAAATCAATAACGAATTGGATGTCAAGAATGCCATAAAGAACGCCGCAGATCCCAACTGGAAATACGTTCCGGGCTGGGGAACTTTCCCAAATGGAAAGATAGAGAAAGACGCAACTACAAAGCAAGAAGTGTTCAAAGAGGACGGAAGCACCTCCAACGACTCCAACCTTTCGGGATTAACGGACTATGTTAGCACAGGTCTGAACAAGACCGTAAAAAACAGGCATTTGATTCCACTAGGTAGTAAAACGATTTCAGAATCAAACGGAACATTAGCCAATTCATACGGATTCTAATTGATAAAAACGATTATTATGAAAATTAGTACAAATATACACACGCTATTAAGCATCATTTGCTTAACAGTTATTTCATTTTCGTCTTGCGACAAAAGTAATGACTGGAGTTCGGACGAACGATACAACCGCTTATTCCGCAGCAACAATCTTGCGGTTACTCCCCAAACATTCGAAGCAGAGGTTATTTGGAACGCAACTCCCAACACCGACTACTATATCATAGAGGTAAATAAAAACGAATTTACAAATGACGAACTGCAAGAAGGCTCTATCATCTACGGAGAAGACAAAGGCATTACAAGCAGCCCTTACAGTATCACAGGACTAGAAGAGCAAACGACGTATTACTTGCGTCTGCGTTCCTGTTCCGAATCTGCCCAACCGTCTAAATGGTGCACTTTGGAGGATGGCACTTTCACCACGAAGAGCGAACAAATTATCGAAAGCAGCAGCAACGTGACCAGCAAGAACGCCACCATCCACTGGACTGCAGGAGTGGACGTTACCCACTTCCTCATCGAATCTACCGAAGAGGAGACACGCCGCGACATCACCGCCAACGAGAAGAATGCTGGTCAAGCTACGTTGACAGGACTCAAAGCTGCCACCACTTACAAAGTTTCTATCTATAACAATCAGAAGTTGAGAGGAAACTGTAAATTTGAAACAACAGAAGACTTTCCGGAAGGATACAACATAGCCAACCTGAAAGAGGGCGATGATATTGATGCGGTTCTTGCCGAACAACAAGGAGATGTAGTACTCGTCTTCCCTGCTGGAAGCACTTTCGAACGTACGGAAAAACTCAGCATTCCCGCATCGGTAAATGCAATTATCTTCTGGGGCGCCTCCGGTGGGACACAGCCTAACTTCAAGCCCAAAGAAGTGACAGCCACAGAAAATACGACTTCTATCAAGTTTTATAACATGAACCTCTACAACAACGGTAAGAGTGGCGACTATATGATTAATCAGGATGCCATGACAACGGATGTAAACATCTCTTTCGACAAATGCAACGTATCCAAAACTCGTGGTATATTGCGTGTGCAAGGCGGCGGTGTGGATTGCTCCATCAATAGTATAGAGTTTACTAATACCACCTTCAGTGAAATCGGTTCGTATGGTGTCATCAACACTAAAGACATGACGGGAAATCTGAATTCCATTCATATCAGTAAATGTACATTCAATAATGTAGCAGCTACCGACGGACCGACATTTACACTAACAGCAAAAAATACAATGCATCCTATCACATTCAATATCGATCAATGTACATTCTATGCTTGCGATCAAAAAAGTGGAAAACACTTCATTGATGCAAACAAAGTGGAACTACATGATATCAGAATCACAAATTGCTTATTCGCCAACTGTGGTAGCAGCGATGCCAAAAACAAACTATGTAGCATAAAGGGTATCGTTAAAGAGACCTCCGACAACTGGTATACCACCGATTGCGCATGGCACAGTGAGGCACAAGCGATGTGCACCGAATATAGCAAAACATCTGCCGAACTCTTTGAAGATCCTGAAAACGGTAATTTCAAAATTAAAGACGCTTTATTCAAGAACCGTGCAGGCGACCCTCAATGGTTCAGTGAATAATATAGTTTTTACCTAAAAAACATATAAAAAAGATAGGGCGAATGTATATTTGAATATATACACTCGCCCTACTTTTTTATATACATTCCCAAGCAAATGAACGTTTACAAACAAAGCATATAAAATACACTTTGAGTTTGGAATATATGAATTGAGAAGTTCATAGGAATAGTCTCTCAAATCATTTATATCCTAAAATAGAATAACAAAAAGATTATTATTACGTATTACCGGCCTATTTTTTCCTTATACTCAGTTGGTGTCATACCCACTTGTGCCTTAAAACATTTGCTAAAATAACGCGGGTCGTTGATTCCGACCATATATGAAATCTGCGTCATATTAAACTCTCCGGTTTCAATCAGTTGCGTAGCACGCTTGATGCGTATTTCTTTGATAAACTCAATAGGTGCCAGTCCTGTCAATGTCTTCAGCTTCTTGAAGAACACGGAACGACTGACAGCCAGTTCACGTACCAAATCATCCACTACGAGGTCTCCATTATCCATGTTCTGCTCCATCAATTCCACCAGTTTATCCATAAACTTACGGTCATTTGGAGACATATCAGGAATGGTCGGTTGCTGTTGTGACTGTAATTGCGTTTGCTCTTCTTCTCGCTCCGACACTATCTTTTTTTCCTCTTCAGCCATAGCCTTTGTCGACGCAGGCAACTCGCCGGAAGTAACGGACATATTGATATGCATCAGGCTATCCCGATAGAAACTTTGCAGTTTCTTACGCTGCATCAACAGATTTTCCACACGGGCTTGCAGATAGGTAGCACTGAAAGGTTTCGTGATATAATCATCCGCACCATATTCCAATCCTTCCAGTTTACTTTCAATCGTAGTCTTGGCAGTAAGCAGGATAATAGGTATATGGCTGGTTGTCATATCCGCACGCAGTTCACGCGTCATTTCAATACCGTCTTTCTCGGGCATCATCACGTCACTGATAATAATATCCGGAAGATACTTCAATGCTTTATTCGCTCCTTCCCTACCATCGGCAGCTTCCACTACCCTGTACATCGGAGAAAATATACTACGCAAGAATTCACGTAACTCCTGATTATCTTCGACTAATAACATCAGTTCTTTGGAGTTTTCTTCTTTCGCAGCATCTTCCTCATAAACAGCTTCAATTTTCTCCGATTCATCGGGTATCAGCGTTTCAGACTGAATGGAAGAGTTGGCTATATCCACCACTTGCCCCATCCTTACCGGAGCTTCCGCATCTTCCAGGATAAACTCGGTTTCCTTATCATAATGTTCTTTCCCTTTCAGGAAATCGATTTTGAAACAACTTCCCTCTCCCAAACGACTATCCACGGAAATTGTAGCCTTGTGCATCTCCACAAGCTCTTTCACCAATGAAAGTCCGATACCCGTACTAGCCTGATTGAACAGATTCTTGTCCACCAGATTCTCAAAACGGACAAACAAGGACTTCTTTTTATTTTCCGCGATACCAATTCCCTGGTCTTGTACACCGATAGAAACTGTATTCTCATCTTCACGAATAAACATCGTTATCATCTTGCCATTCGGCGTATACTTAAATGCATTGGAAAGCAGGTTGAATACAATCTTTTCCAGCTTATCGGCGTCCACCCAAAGATAAAGATGCTCCTTTTCCGTCTGAAACAGGAAATCAATCCGATGCTCTTCGGCCACAGCTTCAAAATTATCCATCACCTTGCGCACGAAAGGAACGATGTCTACACGCTGTACTTGCATCTTCATCTTCTTGTTCTGAATCTTACGGAAGTCCAATATCTGATTGACAAGACGAAGCATACGGCTGGTGTTCCGTTCCACCACCACCAACTGTTCACGGGCATCAGTCGGCAATTTATCATTCTTCAAGACCTGCTCTACCGGACCTGCTATCAACGTAAGCGGAGTACGCAACTCATGGGATATATTCGTAAAGAAGCGCAGTTTTATATCCGAAATCTGCTGTTCGACCGACACTTCATGCTTCAACCGGTAAATGGTGAACAAGATATAAACGGCCACAAGAATAATAATCAGAATGAAAAGTATATAAAGCACGTATGCTATCGGCGTTTCCCAGAAAGAAGGCAGAATGACAATATCCAAGATACGTTCGTTATCCACCCACACACCATCGCTATTAGTAGAACGGACGCGAAGCACATACTCTCCTTTCGGAAGATTTGTATAAGTCACGCTACGCTGTTTATCGGCAAAGGTCCACTGTTTTTCAAATCCGTCGAGAATATAAGCATACTGTATATTCTGCGGATTGGTATAATCGAGTGCCGCGAAATGAACGGAGAAAATATTCTCTTTATGCGAAAGAACCAATTTATCAGCGTCGTCAATATCCACTTTCAACAATGAGTTGCCGCCGGGGGTAATGTCCTCATTGGCCACTGTCAGTTTGGAGAATACGATAGGCGGGATATAGCTGCTCTTACGAATAGAGTCAGGATTAAATATAAAGACTCCGCCACTGGCACCGAAAAGCATGCTTCCTTTAGCAGTTAATGCCGAAGCGGCTTCACTAAAACGTACGGGGAAAGTGATACTACGTTCGTCATAACTTTCAAAACGTTCTTCAGAGGGGATGAACTTACAAATTCCATTCTCCGTACTAATCCATAAATTCTGCTTACTATCTTCGCGGATGGAAAGCAAAACATCAGAAGGAAGACCATCCAATACGGAATATGATTTGAATTCTCCGTGACCGTCCTTACTGATAGATACCAGTTTGTTGAGTCCGCCGCCGAAAGTAGCCAGGTAAAGTTCCTTTTTCTTGGTGGAGATAATCCAATGGACATCATTATTACTCAAACTTTGCGTATCATTCGGCATACGGGAGAAATGATAGAACTTCACATCCTCCGGTTTCTTAAAGTTCTCATCAAAAGCAACGGCACCCGTAGTTGTTCCTACCCACAAGCGTCCGTTGTTATCGGAAGTGATGAAACGAGCTTTGTAACAAGGATCAATGGGATAACCTTTCAGGTTGTTCCGGTGATTGATAAACAATGTCTTTCCAGCTTCATTCTCCGTGATATAATTGATACCTCCGGCAAAAGTTGCCAGCCAGATACGACCATAATGATCTTCATAGACGCAATATACATTATTATCGCTCAAACTGTACATATCATCTTCACGATGAAGATAACGGGTCAGTTTATAAGACATTCCGTTGGAAGAAATCGGCTCGGCACGAACAAGGCCGTCTCCTTTTGTCGCAATCCAGATGATTCCTTTTGAATCCTGAATAACAAAATAAACGGTTCCCAGCATGGGAGTACCGGTGGTAGAGATCGTGCCGCTTTCGGTGAGGTATCCTTTATAAGTTTTGCCGGCATCATATATACGAAGTATACCGTCTTTCAAGCCAACCCACAAATTACCCAGTTTGTCTTCACACAGGGCACGCACCTCATTATGCAACGATTCGTGTTCATGAGGCATAGGGGTCATCATCGCAAAGGGTACATTTCGATAAGTCACTTTCTCCAATCCTTTAGAGTGGGTACAAAGCCACAGATTACCTTGTTTGTCGGAAAAGGCCGAGTGAATCTTATTGGAAAAACGCCAGTCACGGCTGCCCAGTCCGTTATAGAAAGGAACCAAGCATTTTTTTTGAGGATCGAAGTAAGAGAAACCTCCTCCGTAAGGATGTACCCAAAGATAACCGTTTACGTCTTCATGGATATGAAAAGCCGGACGGGAACGTTCGGGATTGCTGTATTCTATAGGAATTTGCTCACGGGTCACCACTCCGGTCGAGGGATTAAAATGAGCTACAACACCCGGTTCTTCCTGTTCGAACCACACTTCCGAAGAACGATCTACATAAGCAGAAAGGATCGGCTTTGCGGGTAACACCTTACAAGTCAGGAACGAGTAATGTACGTTTGTTTTTGTTCGCAGGTTGTAGGTAAAAAAGCCATCCGAATCGGTAGTAATAACGGATACGTCCGGTGCAATGGGATGAATGGAGGTGATCTGTCCTTTTGTGGGAAGCTCGATCAACGTAAACTCTCCGCTTTCTTTCTGATAAGACCAGATGCGTCCATGATCCGAGGCGAAGCAAATATCTTTATCACGTTCCTGCACAGCATAGAAAGCCTGATTCATTCCGCCAAACTTTCCTTTTGTCTCCGTAAAATAAGAATCCGGCTCTTTCTTTCCGGGATGGATCATACCGAGGCCATTATCCGTCAACAACCAGTCATTGCCGGCTTTATCCTGATGAACTTTGAATACATGTAAAGAAGGAAACAGTTCTGTTTTGCTGGAATAAATATCCCATGTCAAGCGATTATTCTCATCCGGATGCGTCAGGATGCGGATGGCTCCGTCGTTTTCTGTCAGCAGCCAGACGGTTCCGTTGGGCATCACTTCAATGGTATGCACATTGAAAGCACTCCCCTCTTCTCCGGCAGCAGGCACTTGCTCGAATGTCTCTGTCTTCGGGTCGAAACGATGGACACGGTTGTCATAAGTCAGCAACCACAGAAAGCCGTAACGATCTTCATACATACGGTCTACGCGGTTATTGGTCAGACTGATGTAGTTTCCCTGACGGGCCTTGTATGTTTTGAAGGTATAACCGTTGAAACGGTTGATACCATCCCAGGTGGCAAACCAAAGGTTGTCTTTGTGATCCTGCAAGATGTTCATCACCGTATTTTGGGATAATCCATCTTCAGTAGAATAGTGGGTGAAAAAACAGTGCTGTTGCGCGTATGTTGAGAACGCAACAGCTAACAAAAGAATTACTGAAATTAAGGTTTTCTTCATCATATCACTCGGTTCTGTGGCGTAAAGATAGAAAAATACTTGTAGTATCATGCAATCTTTAGTGGCTATTTAACAGAATCGGGCCAACATGACTTATGTCTCTATTTTTTTTAAAATATTAGGCAATGCGGCTATCATGTAAAAAGGAAGGTTGATAAGTTTGAAATGTTTTCCTTCATTAGTAGTAACTTCGTCTATAGCATAATTCCCCGACCAGATTCGAACTGCCAAATCATGCTCCGTTTCATTCATAAACTGATGAATGGATTTTAAGTGGGCGTTGTGTCCGTTTTTCACTTCAATTGGAATGATTTTCCCGCCATATATGTATACAAAGTCCACTTCTGCAGAACTCCCCCTTTTAGCCCGTACCCAAAACTTTTGCTTCTTACCTACTTCGTTGGAAAGAGCTTTTAATTCCTGCGCAACGATTTGTTCGGCAGCCATACCTCTCCATGTATCCGTCAAATCTTTACTAAGAAGATATTCTTTTTGTATTTCAGCCGCATAATTTACTAGTCCTGTATCCAGCCAGATCAATTTAGGAGCGCGTTTCAAATCTGTGGTAGCTGGCATTATCGTATGAGTGGTAGGATATACCAACTCCAGCAACAATGCTTTTTCCAGAGTACGGAAAGCCTCGCCCGTTTCACGGGCTTTGTAAGCGGACTGTGCAAATCCTCCTAAAGTGACAGCTTGCCCTGCATATCCCCAACCTTCTTCCAGTATGTAACGAATCACCGCAGCTTGCGTGTTTGTCTCCGCATACTTTTCCACATCATTCTTGTAGGCATTTAGCAGTTGATTGTAAGTATCGGACAAGGATACAACATCTCGGTTGGCAGCATACCTCGCTACAATTTCGGGCATCCCGCCTATCAGTGCATAACTATTAAAAAGTAGCATTAATTGTTGATGGAAAGCCTCCGGCAAACGTGCTTCCAAAATCCAATCTACAAACCGTCCCTCTCCTATTGCCTGAAGAAACTCAATAAAGGAACACGGATGCAAAGCCATATACTCCACCCGTCCTACAGGCAACGAGATGTGTTTGTCCAACATATTTTCCAGAAGAGAACCTGCTGCAATAACATACAACTCCGGCAATTCCTCGTAAAAGTACCGCAACAATGCAACAGCTTGTGGCGACGACTGTATCTCGTCGATAAAAAGCAGGGTTCGTCCCGGCCTCTGCGGCTTATTATCATACAAAAACAATAAAGGCAGCAGCATCTTTACATCATCAGTAGACTCAAACAAATCCTTTGCCTCTTTCTTTTCAAGGTTTAAAGACAGGAAATTATCAAACTCTTTGCCGAACTGCTCAACAATAGTGGTCTTCCCTACTTGGCGGGCTCCTCTCAATATCAGAGGCTTTCTATTATTTTTCTCTGCCCACTCATGCAACTGATTCTGTATCCTTCGTTCAAACATATCGTAATTTGTTTATTTACAGTTACAAATATACAAATTTGTTTCATTGCATAGGTAAATTTACCTATTTTTTGTTTCATTGCAGGGGTAAATTCACTTGATTTTTGTTTCATTGCAGAGGCATATTGACTATCAGTTGTACCAGATCGATAAAGTTGTACCAGATCAATAAAGTAGTGTACCAGTTGAGCATATGCAGTTCCGCCCTTTCAGGGCTTATGTTTGGCGTATACCTATCACGTAGGGCAATGCCCTACGCTATATAATAGAAGGCTTTCAGCCTATTAAACTACTTCCGAAACTTGAGTAAACAATCATATCTGTTCGTCAGATCAACGCTTTACCGTTATCAGCTTGTTTCCGTTCTCTATCGGATTCCATCCGTCTTCTCCTGCCAAAACTGCATTTATCTCATATCCTTTCAGATTCTTCAATTGTTGGGAGAAAGCAGCGCGCGCTTTCGGATGGGCTCCTTCGCCCCGACTTTCATATTCGGCATAAAAGACAGTTTTCTCGTTTTCCTTCTTGCCCCAGTTGTTCCAGCCAACGGGAAGAATGTGTTTCCCCAGTTCGCAACGGATAAATACAGCTTGCGCATACGGACGCCAGGGACGGGACAAATACACTTTTGTGGCTTCCGGTTCCGCAGTCAGTTTACAATCATAGAATACATAGCCATATTTTTTTCCTTTATCAGTAGAGGGAGCGGTGACATAACCATCCCGTTTGCTATGAATGTGGCAACGGTTGAAAACAGCCGTAGACCAACCGAAGATAAAATCAACCGTTCCTTCGATGTAACAATCTTCATAATATTGGCGGCTTTGCTTGCTGTATGTATAGAGGGTATCCTGGAAACCTAGAAAACGACAGTTCTTAAAATAGACACGATCGGCAGACACAAAGCAGGCAACTGCCTGTCCTACGGGACCTGATGAGTTCTCGAATGTGATATTCTCCGCATAAAAATCGGGGGCATAGATGTAACAGCTGGACGAACCGGAAGTTCCCATGTTCTCGCCGAATACATTTTTTTTGTTTGCAAAACCGTCATAAGTCAGTATCGCACCGTCTTCTCCAATCAAAGAGATATTAATCTTGGATTCGGGGATGATGAGCTTCTCTTTATAAGTTCCTTTACGAATCAGGATAGTGGTACGGACGTCTTTGCGAAAATCGGGAACAGCATTGATAGCTTCCTGCACGGTAAAGAAATCACCGCTACCGTCTTGGGCCACTACATAATCGAATTGACGGAGATATTTCGCCAGTTCCGGAATTTCCTTGCCGATGGCATCTACTGCCAGTCCGGCAATTGTTCGTGCTCCGTATACGTTTAAGTGAGTATTGTCTTCACGACCTTTCGGGAAAGCGGGCACCTGATTGGGTTCGACAAACATGAATAGTTTCTTTGATTCTACAGGTCCAAGTCCCTGCACCAGGTCATGAGTAATCTTGTTCATGTCTATAAAAGTCACTCCCAGTTCTTTTGCTACATTGCGGGGAGCATCCAGATAGGCGCCATGTGTATCGAATAAAACAGTTCCTTCTTTCGGTTGTTCCTTTTCCCCCGGTGTGCGGCGGACATCTTTTGCGATGGCATCATCCTTCGGCTGCACGAAGTTTCGACGGACGATAGAGTTGAACAACACCGGTATTCCACCTTTGGCGCGGGTTTCATTCACATACCGACGAAGATTTTCATCAAAAGTACTACCTGGATCGGTGTGACGAGTAGAGTCTGCTTTCTCATCATTATGGCCGAACTGGATAAAGACATAATCTCCTTTCTTCACCTTAGAAATTACTTTTTCCCAGCGTCCTTCGCTGATAAAACTCTTGGAACTTCGACCGTTGGCGGCATGATTGTCTATCCGTATGTCTTCGGAGAAGAATCCGGGAAGTACCATTCCCCAACCACGTTCGGGATTTCCTCCGTCTATTTTCTTGTTAGCCATTGTCGAATCACCTATCATAAAGATAGTGATGACCGGTTTGTCTGCACGAAATGCAGAAAAAAGAATAAGAGCCGTTGCAAGTAGCCCTACCATTTTAACCCTAAGTGTTTTCATATTCTTTATCCCCTCCTACGAGTTTTATTTGGTTCTTCGTCAAATTTGGTGGTAATCTCTTTTTTATTTCGATGGTTTTCCTCTTCTTCTTTCTTAATCCTATAAAAAGTTGTAGATATGTTTGCTTTTTAGTAACTTTAAAGACACCACATCATTAAGAGTTACAATGCAACAAGCCATATCTACAACGTACAAATATACATCAAAAAAAGAAAATCCTCCTACAAATAGGGGATTATTCCATGATTTCAGATTCAGTCCTGGCTACGATAATCTGCAACAAGATGGTATCTCTGAAGCTGTTGGTTCATTGACGGTCTTTTTACATACGGCTGGCAAGGGGGCTTCCTGTCCTTATTGCGGACATTTCAGTCACCGATTACACAGTTATTACTCCCGTCATATTCAGGATCTTGAAGTTTACGGTCATACTTTGGAGTTAGTCATAAAGGTTGGCAAATATTATTGCGAAAATGTTTCTTGTCCGCGAAAAATATTCTGCGAACCGTTGTCTTTTCTGGCTCGTCGGTATGGTAGACGGAGCTATCTTGTTGAGGAACGCATCAGATCGATAAGCTTGGAACTTACTTCCCGAAAGGCCTCTTCTCTTTTGCAGCTGTTCCATATAACGGCCAGTAGCTCTTCCTGCTTACGCATCCTACAACAGTGCGGGCAACATAATCCTATGCATAATAAAAGTATTTATGTAGGTATTGATGATTTTGCCTATAAAAAAGGTAAGGATTATATGAGTGTGGTCGTAGACCAGATGACACACATGCCTATTGCTTTGTTAGAGGATAGAAACGGAGAAGCGCTTGATAACTGGCTCACCCGGAATCCTCAAATACAATATATAACGAGAGACCGTGGAAGATGTTTCACAGAGGCTATAAACAGAATAACCCCTGGTGTTACACAAATCTGCGACCGGTTCCATCTAACCAAGAATATGACGGACACGATGATACCGGAAATAGAGAAAATGATTCGTCAGACCAAGCAAAAGCTCAAATACGAATATCCTGACAGAGACACGGCTTCTTCGTTAATTCTTCAGGACATATTTAACATGGGAGATGTCCGACACAGAGAAAAATTGAAGATATACAGGGAAAGCCTGAACTTAAAAATGCAGGGGATGACCATTGAGCAGACAGCCGCGCATTTGGGCAAGAAAAGTCGCTACATTTATAAGCTCATTCACAACAGGAGAATAGGGGCATACTTGAATGAGCAACAGAAGACAGCTCTTAAATATGTATCCGAACTGGCTACAATCATTAGTGCGGGCTGTATTACCCGAAAAATATTGGCACAAAAAATGGGGAGTAAAATCAGTGGCGCACTTATTGGAAGGATAACATCCAGCTTGCGAAAAATGTATCAACAAAAGAGGAAGGAAGTCAAGGAGCATAATGAGAGCATTGAAAACGGAAGTAAAACACAGAGAGTTTCACAGAATCAGATACGCAAATACATTCTAAAGGGAGAATCGGATAATCCTAAACTAGCGGAACTATATAAGTCCTCACCACAGATTAAAGAACTCTTAAGCGTGTGTCAGAATTTCAGAGATATGATTAATGGGAACACTTATGATAAGGATATTAGAAAGTGGATTGAAAAAGCGAAGGCAACACGGAATATGGCACTGACGAACTTTGCATATGGTATTGAAAAAGACTGGGAGGCAGTACAGGCAGCTATTGATATCCCCTTCAGTAACGGATTACTGGAGGGGACAGTGAATAAAATTAAAGCGGTAAAAAGGCAGATGTACAATAGGGCAGGAAGCAAACTACTGAGAGCCAAGATTCTTTATTCACAATAGAAGAAGTACCACCAAATTTGACGAAGAACCTTTTATTTTTTGTTTTTATCTGCCACCTGCAACGTTTTGCTTGTATCTTACTTGCAATCAACCGATTGCAGCGTTGCAGATACTGTTGCAGATACCGTTGCAGATGTTTATCTGCAACACCTTATATGATCCTGTTTTGTAGTGTACTAAATAAGTTGACACTTCTTAAATGCGAAATTCCCATGAAAGAATTAAAAAAGAAGTACACTCCTTACACAGAATCCGAACGAATGTCTTATATTCGTGAGTATTTATCTACTTCGGAAACGAAGTATCAGTTTGCCAAACGTACCGGTATTTGCCGTCGTCTGCTGATTCTTTGGCTTGATAAGTATCATATAAATGATAAAGTTATGAGTACAGACCACCCCTCTTTCAACAAATACTCTGCTGAGTCTCTCAATGAACTGGAGAAAGAACTCGCTGCATTGCGTGCCGAAAATCGCAAACTTCAGCGTGCTCTTCAGGAGGAAAGTCTTCGTCATGAAGCTTGTGAGGAATTAATAAATCTTGCTGAGTCAACCTATCACATCAAGGTTCGAAAAAACTCCGATGCCAAGTAATCGATACCTTGTCACAGGGGAACTCTGCCCGTCATATGCGCGGTAGGCTACAGTTCCTCTGTGATTACTTCGGCATAACCAGACAAGGTTATTATAAGCATGTCAACAGAAAAAAGGAAATAGACATCCTCACATCAAGCATTGTGTTGTATTGTAATGAGTTACGTAAACTTATGCCTAAGGCTGGTATACGTGAACTCTATGCATGCTGTCTCCGCAAGTTTGGTGTCAGGATGGTCATTGGGCGTGATCAATGCTATAATATTTTTCGTGCTAATGGCCTGTGTCAACGTGTCAGACATGTGAGACCAAAGACAACAAATTCTAATCATAATTATTACATTTATCCGGACTTGCTAAATGTTACTCCTAAATTTGTAGCTGACACATTCGGTTCAATGGTTGTAGCGGACATAACCTATGTTGCCACGTACCAGGGATGGGCTTACCTGTCTCTTCTTACCGATGCGGGCAGTCGGGCGATAGTTGGATATGCCCTGTGCAAAACACTTGAAGCGGAAGGTCCCTTAAAGGCACTGAGGATGGCTATAGACTTTTACAACAGATACAATGTTGATTTGAGTAGTCTCATACACCATTCTGACCGGGGAGTGCAATACTGCTCAAACCTGTATGTGGATATGCTCAAGAAACATCATATCAATATTAGTATGACGCAGTGTGGAGATCCGCTACATAATGCCCTGGCTGAACGGATGAATAACACGATCAAGAATGGGTGGTTGTTTGACTGCGAAGATGACAGCTTTGAACAGTTGGATAAACGTATAAGCGACGCCATATATGCATACAATTATGTTCGACCCCATCAAGGTATACAAATGAAAACACCGATGGAACATATTCGTAAGTACGCGGAAAAAGGTAGTTGAAGTCCCGCTCGTCGGGACGGGTGCTCCCGCCCCTTGCCGCGAGGGCGATCCCCGAGCGAAGAGTTTTTGTTGTTTAATGAAGTTTACAGCCCGAAGTCTTGCATTTATAAGAAAAGATACATATGTTTGCAACATCTTTAATATGACAACTTATTAAGGAATTACAAAGGGACAAGTAAACTTATTTAGGTTTTAAAATATATTGAGTTAACTAACTTAGGTATAACAAACGAAGTTGTCAACTAAATCCAGTACAGTACATTTTGCACGCAGACAAATTCAGTTTCCACGCATAGGAACTACAGTTTCCCCGGGAAGAAACGCTAGTTTCCACGTAGAGAAACGACAGTTCCCACATAGGGAAACTGCAGTTTCCTGCCTTGGAACGGGAGTTTCAAGCCAGGAAAGCAAATGCCCAAGCCCGGAAACAAAAATTTCAAGCTGCATAAACAGTCGGAAACCCTACGTATTTTTATTTATAGGGATACCAATTACTGCTTTCCTTAAAGATATTTTGCGGAGTATACTTCATTGCCTCCTTATTTGTCAACTGTTTAGCCCATGCCACACGCCCAGAAGCATCTGCGCCCGCACCCGTATTTCCGAATTCGGCATAACGGGCTGTCTTTTCGTTCTCCGGATTCTTCCAATTGTGCCATCCTTCGGGACGGATATGATTGCCAAACTCACAATTGATAAAGACCGTTGCCGCATAAGGACGCCACGGACGACCCAAATATACTTTTTTCACTCCCGGAGCGGCTGTCAACTTACAGTTTTTGAAAACATAACCGAATTCTTCACTTTGAGGAGTGGAAGCGGCAGTGATATACGAATCACGTTTACTATGCAGTTCGCAATATTCGAATAGAGCGGTGGAAGGACCAAAAATAAAATCGGTAGTTCCCTCGATATAGCAATTTGTGAATAAGAGACGCGCTCCTTCGGTTCCTGTATAAATAGTATCCTGATTTCCCAGGAAACGACAGTTGACAAACATCAGTCTGTCACCTTCGGTGTGAAGAGCTACCGCTTGCCCCAGTGGAGCCGCATTATTTTCAATCGTCAGGTCTTTGAAAGTAATGTCATTCCCTTCCACTTTGACCGTATAGGTGCGGAAAGTACCTATCTTATTGATATTGGCATGGTCATCATAAGTGATAATCGTTTTTTCTGCACTTTCGCCCACTAATTGCACATTCTTTACCCAGGAAGGAATGACCAGCTTTTCTTTGTATATACCGTTCTTGATATAGATCGTCACCGTATAATCCATAAAAGCGCGGACAGCTTCCACGGCTTCCTGAATGTTACGATACTCCCCTGTCCCGTCGCGTGCCACGACTAATGTGTCTTTGCGTTGCTGTTGTTGTGCATAAACAGATGTTGCTCCCACAGCCAGTAGAAGCAAACACATCATTCCTTTAAAAATAGTCCTTTTCATTGTCGGAAATTACTTTTGTAAACGTTCGTATTCCAAGCTAGCCATAATAAAAGGTCCTACGGCTTTAGGATCGTTATTGCGGATAGTTTCATTAATATAATAGTCATAATCGCCGGAACGATAGACCTTTCCTCCCAATCCTGCCACTGCACAAGCCTTGGTGATGGTTACCAATCCGTTCTTGTCCACTTCGATAAAATTATCCAGGAATCCTTTGTAGCCTTTCAATGCCACATCCAGATAAGACTTATCAATATATCCCAAACGAACCGCCTTAAAGAGTGAATAAATGAACATAGCGGAACAGGAAGATTCTACGTAATTACCCTTATCACCACTCCGGTCCATCACCTGATACCATCCTCCGGTCTTCGGATCCTGAAGTTTCTTCACCTGCACAGCTACATTATTCAATATATCAAGCAGGGAATCTCTTCCGGCTTCATGCTGCGGAATAAATTCGAGCACATCCACCAATGCCATCGCATACCATCCCATCGCACGTCCCCACGTATGTTTCGACTGTCCGGTCACCGGGTCCGCCCAACGTTGAGTGCGGCTTACATCGCACGCATGACGATAAAGACCATTTTTAGGATCGTACGTATGACGGGCACAAGTGACAAACTGGTTGATTACATCTGCATAGTCTTGCGGAAGATTATTACGGAATGCATACTCTGCGTAGAAAGGAGCTCCCATGTAAATTCCGTCCAGCCACATCTGGTGGGGATAAATCTTTTTATGCCAAAAACCACCGTCCTCATTACGCGGTTGTCCTTCAAACTGGCTATAAAGCAGGTCGAGCGCTTTCTTATATTTAGGATTCTTGGTCTGCTCATAGATACGGAAAAGGATTTTTCCGGAGTTGATACGGTCGAGGCTATAATCGGTTAATTTATAAGCGGTAATGCTTCCGTCCTCGTGCACCATTGTATCCGCATACGCGATGGCGTAATCACGAATTTTCTTGTCGCCATAAGCGTCGTACACATCGAGCATGGCTCCCAGTTCAAGTCCGTGGCAATAATCCCATTTCAGTTTCGGCTGAAAGTCGAGCTGCCAGGATTCGGGGTAACGGATCATTTCCGATTCAGTCAGTCGCACAGACCAGGGAAGTTTGCTGTCTACCTGTTGTGCCGATACAGAAGCGGTCATTGTAACCAATAAAGCCACTATAAAAAAATTATAAAAAGGAGTTCGTCTCATGGTTTGTTATTTTAAGGATTCAACATAGTCTTTTTTCACGGTACGAAAGTAGTGTTTTTCCTCCAAACCCAGTGGGATTTTTTAGTCAAGTAGGTGCATTTTTTGTTTTTCGTGCACGGAAACGACTAATTTTGTGCACGCAAACGTCAAAAATGTCCATTTTTGATGCAATATCTCATAAATTAAGAGTTTCGTTTTGGAAGAAAGCAAAAAAGGTCTTACTTTTGGCACGGTTTACAACTAATACCCTCTGGGGAAACACAGGTAATTTATCATTAAAACAGAGAAAAAATAGAACAGAATGGAAGAAGTATTTAAGTACATTATCGGTCTTGGAGCGGCAGTAATGATGCCAATCATTTTCACGATTTTAGGAGTATGTATCGGTATTAAACTTCCCAAAGCGCTGAAGAGCGGTTTGTTGGTTGGTGTCGGTTTCGTTGGTTTATCAGTAGTGACGGCATTGCTCACCAGCAGTCTGGGTCCGGCATTAAGTAAAATGGTTGAAATCTACGGATTGGAATTGGGAATTTTCGACATGGGTTGGCCTTCTGCTGCGGCGGTAGCTTACAACACTTCAGTCGGTGCTTTCATTATCCCTGTTTGCTTGGGAGTTAACTTATTAATGTTGCTTACCAAAACAACCCGTACCGTTAATATCGACCTTTGGAACTATTGGCACTTCGCATTTATCGGTGCTATCGTCTACTTCGCTTCCGACAATATCTATTGGGGATTCTTCGCTGCCATCATCTGTTACATCATTACACTGGTAATGGCTGATATGACTGCTCCTGCTTTCCAGAAGTTCTATGATAAAATGGACGGTATCTCTATTCCTCAACCGTTCTGCCAAAGTTTCGTTCCGTTTGCTATTGTAATCAATAAACTATTGGATAAAATTCCGGGATTCGACAAGCTGAATATCGATTCTGAAGGTATGAAAAAGAAATTCGGATTGATGGGTGAACCGCTGTTCTTGGGTATCGTAATCGGTTGCGGTATAGGCGCATTGGGTTGTGCCAGCTGGAAAGAAGTATTGGATAATATTCCGGGCATTTTAGGACTGGGTATCAAGATGGGTGCGGTGATGGAATTGATTCCACGTATCACCAGCCTCTTTATCGAAGGTTTGAAACCGATCTCTGACGCTACCCGCGAACTGATCGCTAAGAAATATAAGAATAACACCGGTTTGAGCATCGGTATGAGCCCTGCACTGGTTATCGGTCACCCGACTACCCTGGTGGTATCTCTGCTGTTGATCCCTGTCACTATTTTCCTGGCTGTTATCCTTCCGGGCAACCGTTTCTTACCGCTGGCTTCTCTGGCAGGTATGTTCTACCTGTTCCCGATGATTCTGCCTATTACAAAAGGTAACGTAGTGAAATCATTTATTATCGGCCTGGTAGCATTGATTGTAGGTCTGTATTTCGTAACAGGACTGGCAGGCTTCTTCACACTGGCTGCTAAAGATGTATACGAAGCAACAGGTGACCCGACAGTAAACATCCCCGCCGGTTTTGAAGGCGGCGCACTTGACTTTGCTTCCAGTCTCTTCTGCTGGGGTATCTTCCACCTTACTTACAGTCTGAAGATTATCGGCCCTGCCATCCTCGTGGCACTGGCACTCGGAATGGCTATCTACAACCGTATCCGCATGACTAGAAACGACGCAAAGAACGCATTGAACAGTAATAAGGAATAAGTAGAAAAGCCTTTAACTGATTATAATAAGTGGTATATAATATATAACTCAATAAAAAACTCGAAAGATGAAAAAATTAGCAATTGCAATGATGTTGGGTATCGCAGCAATGTCTGCCTCCGCCCAGGTGAATTACAAGATGCAAGTGGCTTGCAGTCCGCAAGACGTGAAAACGTATGATACTAACCGCTTGCGCAGTAGCTTCCTGATGGAAAAAGTAATGGTTCCAAACGAAATCAACGTTACTTATTCTATGTACGACCGTCTGATCTTCGGTGGCGCAGTGCCTGCAACAAAAGAATTGGTACTTGAAACAATCGACCCGTTGAAATCTAAATTCTTCCTCGAACGCCGCGAACTGGGTGTCATCAACATTGGTGGCGAAGGTATCGTAACCGTAGACGGTAAAGAATATACGCTGAAATTCAAAGATGCCCTGTACGTAGGTAGAGGCAAGCAGAAAGTGACTTTCAAGAGCAAAGATTCCAGCAATCCTGCCAAATTCTACATCAACTCGGCTACTGCCCACAAAGAATACAAGACTCAATTGATTACTATCGACGGACGTAAAGGTTCTCTGAAAGCAAACTCATTTGCTGCCGGAAAGCTGGAAGAAAGCAACGACCGCGTTATCAACCAGTTGATTGTTAACAACGTACTTGAAGAAGGCCCCTGCCAACTGCAAATGGGATTGACTGAACTGAAACCGGGTAGCGTATGGAACACCATGCCGGCACACACTCACTCTCGTCGTGTAGAAGCATACTTCTACTTCAATGTACCGGCAGGAAATGCTATTTGCCACTTCATGGGCGAACCTCAAGAAGAACGCGTCGTATGGATGCAGAACGAGCAGGCTATCATGTCACCGGAATGGTCTATCCACGCTGCTGCCGGAACAAGCAACTACATGTTTATCTGGGGTATGGCAGGTGAAAACCTCGATTACGGAGACATGGACAAGATCAAATATACAGAAATGCGCTAACCGTTGCGTATTCCTGTATGACATATAATTTTTCAGACGCAGATAACGCGGATAGCACGGATCAAAAATAAGAATCCGCATTATCCGCGTCATCTGCGTCTAAAAGATAAGACTCATTTGCTCTTGATTCACAAACTCGTTTATCTTCTTTCTGTATTACCCCCAACGTTGCAAATGATAATGCTATGAGACATTTTTATATCCTTTGAAACAAATAGCATATATAATGCAACGAATAATACATGATTTTGACCAATTTTTACAAATAAAATTCAGTCGAAATACCGACCTTTGTCAACGAAACAAAATCTATTTAAATCCATTATCATGAATGCATTTCAAAAAACAGGCGAAAAGATGACAAACTACAGATGGACCATCTGTGCTATGCTATTTTTTGCTACTACAGTTAACTATCTCGACCGTCAGGTTCTCTCATTGACGTGGGATGAATTTATCAAACCGGAATTCCACTGGGACGAATCTCACTACGGTACTATTACTTCTGTTTTCTCCATTGTATACGCTATATGTATGCTGTTTGCCGGTCGTTTTGTCGACTGGATGGGAACTAAAAAAGGATTTTTATGGGCTATCGGTGTCTGGTCGGCAGGTGCTTGTCTTCATGCCGTTTGTGGTATTGTCACAGAAGCACAAGTTGGACTTCATAGTGCAGCAGAACTGGCAGGTGCCACAGGAGATGTGGTAGTGACTATTGCTACGGTCAGTATGTACTGCTTCCTCGCCGCCCGCTGTATCCTCGCTTTAGGAGAAGCCGGTAACTTCCCTGCCGCTATTAAAGTAACCGCAGAGTACTTCCCTAAAAAAGACCGTGCTTATGCTACTTCTATCTTTAATGCCGGTGCATCTATCGGAGCATTGATCGCTCCTCTTACCATTCCTATTCTGGCAAAAATGTTCGGTTGGGAAATGGCATTTATCGTAATTGGTGGACTTGGCTTTATCTGGATGGGATTCTGGGTGTTTATGTATGATGCCCCGTCGAAAAGCAAACATGTCAATCAGGCAGAGCTTGATTACATCGAGCAAGATAATCGCGAAGCAGGCAGTGCTCCAATGACAGATGAAAAAGATGAAAAGAGAATGAAGTTCTGGCAATGTTTCAGCTACAAACAAACATGGGCCTTTGTCTTCGGTAAGTTCATGACTGACGGCGTATGGTGGTTCTTCCTTTTCTGGACTCCGTCTTATCTGAATACACAATTCGGTATCAAAACCTCCGACCCGCTGGGTATGGCGTTGATCTTTACGCTTTATGCAGTGACAATGTTATCTATCTATGGTGGTAAATTACCTACTATCTTCATCAACAGAACAGGTATGAATCCGTATGCAGCCCGTATGAAAGCGATGCTAATCTTCGCCTTCTTCCCGCTGGTTGTACTGTTAGCACAACCGTTAGGTACTGTTTCTCCATGGTTCCCGGTTATCTTAATCGGTATTGGTGGAGCTGCTCATCAATCCTGGTCGGCCAATATATTCTCTACCGTAGGCGATATGTTCCCAAGAACAGCTATTGCAAGTATCACCGGTATAGGTGGTATGGCAGGAGGCGTAGGCTCTATGATTCTTCAGAAAGTGGCAGGTAACTTGTTCGTATATGCTTCCGGAACAACGATGATCGACGGCAAAGAGGTGGAAATGACAAAAGAATTACTCGAACAAGGAGCACAATTCGTACACCCAGCCATGACATTCATGGGATTCGAAGGCAAACCAGCCGGATATTTCGTTATCTTCTGCGTATGTGCAGTAGCTTATCTGTTGGGTTGGGTTATCATGAAGGCATTAGTTCCGAAATACAAACCTATCGTATTAGAGTAAATCTATTCGAACAGATAGAATCGTTAAAAACAAAAGAGTAACTCGTCGCCGAGTTACTCTTTTGTTTTAACCAATTATTCAAAAAAATGAAAAATGAAAAAATAAAAAAGCCTCTTCTCACGAAGAAGGCTTTTTAGGTTTACTTATCCTGCATCATCCTCCTGCAAAATTTTTAACCGAAACACTAGAAACAGTGTTTTTGCATTCCTATAATGAAGTATAGTAAACGTTAAGATGAAAAAAAGGGAAGTCTCACGACTTCCACAATTCTTCTAACCTTAAATCTAAATCTCTATGAAAAAAACGTGTTGCAAATATAGGCGTTTGTTCAACATAGAGGTGTTAATGAATTGCATAAAGAGAGAATAAAAACTAACATCTGCAAAATGATGCAATTTTTCAGAAGCTTTCTATTAATTTTAATAAACTTTTATAGAGTGGATTGCGTTCGAGGAGCTCGGGAACTCCTGTAATGAACATCTGTTTTCTTGCACGGGTCAAGGCAACATTCAGTTTCCGGTCGATCAAAACACCCTCTTCTTCCGTCAGATTGGATAGAAATTTTAGTTGGTAAGGGTAGTTGACACAGAAGGAATAGATTATTACATCACGCTCGCTTCCCTGGAACCGTTCTACTGTGTCAACTAGAATTCGGTTCAGAGCTGGAATACCTAATGATTCTATTTCTTTTTTTATCAATGCTATCTGACTCCGGTAAGGGGTAATGATTCCTAAAGTACGGGATTCGTCAAAATCTGTCTGATGATCTTCATAAATGCGAGCAGCTAAGTCGGCAACAATACGTGCTTCCGAATAGTTGATCTTTGCAGATGCTCCGGCCTTCTCCGGCACAGAGGGATAAAAAGCCAAACGACAGATAGTATCGGATGATTCTATTTGGTGAGGCAAGCCGACAGGGATCAGACGCCCTCCATAAAAGGCACGATTAGCAAACAAAGCAACTTCCGGATGCATTCGCCCTTGACGGCATAGCATATCGTAGGAGCGATGAACTGTTGCAGTACAGTTCCGGTAGAGGCGTTCAAACAAGGAATCTTTCAGATTGGTCAACCCGATAGACAGTAAAGATTCATCATAAATGGCCGATTGCTCCGTATTTTGCTGTACCACAGCAGGCAGTTGTTTATGATCTCCGATCAACACAAACTTATCTATTGCATCTTTTCCGTCTTCTCCACGTGCACAGAGAATGCCTAACAACTGCGGTTCCAATATTTGGGTAGCTTCATCAATAATAGCTACATCAAAATGTTTCAGACAAAACAGTTCCGGTTTGCCGGAAATAGCCACTACCGTTCCCACAATAATCCGACAATTCCGGATGCGTTCGTACACTTCCGAACGACGGTTACAAGAGGATAATTCATTTTCAATCAGATGCCCGCGGTAGGCTTCATCACATGATAATTCACTTCCCACACGTATAAAATCAACAGCCGGAGCAATGGAAGCCAGCGACTTGCATATCTCATCGACAGCCCGGTTGGTGTATGAAAGCAAAAGAATCTGCGCATCTTTATCTGCATGAAAAGTCTCCACCATTTTCTTCAGGGCACATGAAGTTTTGCCTGTTCCCGGAGGTCCGATAAGAAGGAAATAATCCTGTGCGGCTTTTGCTTTCAGGGCGATTCGCGTAAAATCGTCTTCCGAACGGGAAATCATGGAATCCAATGATTCATCAAACCGAGGAGGACGCTGTGACAGCAACAAGTCACGACGTTCCTTCCTTGCAGAAAGATAAATATATAACCCCTGATACATCGAGCGGAATGTTGTATCCATTGTATCATGTTCTATCGCATAAAGGCTTTCGGCAGGAAGTACGGATGGGTTCTGCTGGGTAGCACGTAAGCGAATACTTATTTCGTTTTCTGTCAGGTACTCGATATTGCCCTTGAAAACCATTTTATTGGTAACGTTATCTGTATCGCGGTTACGTTCATAAAGGATAATGGCGTCGCCTTGACGGAAATTAGGAAGAGAAGTCTCTGTTTCAAGAGCTTCACTGCTGACAGTCTTACTTGCAGAGGCTTCATTTCCGGTAATATCATTTCCAATAGCTTTATCTCCGGTAATGTCATTTACGGCAGCTTCATTCAACAAAGTTTTCCCAGCCTTTTCCTTTTTAAAGAAAGAAAAAGTAAGTCCGGCTTTATGTTCATCGGCAGCATGATTCTCCTTTATTCTCAAATCATAAATGATTTCTCCGGCCTCGCATTTCTCCGCTAATGTAGAAAGCCATAAAGAAGCTGCCCCGGTACGTCCTTCATAATCCACATCACCGGATTTTGAAGTATAAAGTTCCTTTGTAATGAAGTTGTACACCGCATAGAAGTAATTCTTTTCCAGTGGAGAAAGAGCTTTCAGTTTCGATTGAAAGTTATCAATAGAAGGACGCAGATATGTTTCCCAAAAACGTCCTTTCAATCCTCTTTCATTCAAGGTGGAGGCATTGATTTCTTCCAGTTTTTGTGCCGTATATTCCAGACTGTTTCGCAATTGGACGCCATATTCATCGGCCACAATGCGGTTACGCAAGTCAATCACCCGACGTACCATCGCCCACGAAGGACGGGAGGGATAAAGGAGCGGATAACGGGTATAAAGCAAATAGGCTTTCACTTTCCGGTGATCCATTCCCATCGAATATTGCAGGACTGCTTGATAAAGTAACATCTGTACTTTATTATTCTCCTTCGGCTCTACCTTGCCCCGGATAGCGTATTCATCCGCCTTGCCGGATTTCATTTCTATGAAAGAAGACATATCCCGCTGCATATAGTCGAGACGTCCCTGAAGTCCGAGTGCTTCACAGATATAAGACGGTTCGAGCACGGCATCCGTCTTGTCCAGTTCATAACCGGCTGCATGAAAGGTATCATTGACCGTTTCACGAATATGATCGAAGTGCAGTTTGCAGTCCTCAAAGAATTGGCGTTCTTTCTCTTTGTCGCGCAAATCGGAACAGGCAGCCAGCTCAATAGGATAACGCCGGAAGGCTTTCTGCATACAGGTACGATAATCTATGTCTTCACTCTTCGCATGAATCCATTCGTCCAGAAAAAGATTGGCTATATTTCCCAGTAACAGAGGCCGGGCATTTTCGATCGGTTGAAGACGGGAAAGAAAATAATTGGCCGGATGATGCCCGTAATCACGGAAACACTCTGCCAAAGAACTGATGTCAAGTAAATAATCCGGTTCGAGTACAATGAAAGAAGGAGTCAGGATTCCCGCCTCATCCACTGCAACATCCAATAAATTGACCTGGGCATGACGCCAAAGCAGTTTGCACGTTTCTGCAAACTCTTCATTGATTTGAGGAATATTATAACGAACTAAATATGGTTTCTCCGAGACTTCGTCCAAGGGAGTCACATACAAATATTGCTCGTCGGCATACTGGAAGCAGACACGCATCCGCTGCACTCGTTCGCGGGCAGGAGGCGCAACCAGGTAGGTGGCATCCGCACGCGGAAGTAGGCGGTATAATTCCAAGGGAATATCCTCTTCCAGGAGTTTACGAATAAAGAAAGCTAATGTTTTCGCATCGCGCAAGAGTTGTTCCCGGTTGGGCTCCTGCTGGCGGTTCAAGATAGCATTCGAAGTGAGCCGGAAAGTATGCAGCCGGTTCTGCTCTGCAACAGAAAGACCGACCTTAGCCGCCACGAAACTGATTCGTGCGGAAAGGTCGGTCATCTGTAAGCTTTCGTTTTGCATTTGCGCGCGACAAATACGCTCCAGCAAGTCGCGCATTTGCTTATATCCTACGGCAAGATAAGCATCTTCCGTCCGGCAAACTGCTAAAAGGATTTCATAAGATTCTATCGCTTCACTCTTCGGACAGGGCAACTTCATCTCCAGCTTCATCTTCAACTTCCTCTTCTGTTTTCTTCTTGTCTTTTATCATCAAAATACTCATCTCGTACAACAGATAAAGCGGAATAGCAACAACACTCAAGGTGAACGGGTCTCCCGTCGGAGTAATAATAGCAGCAGCTATCACTATGATGACAACCGCATGACGGCGATATTTCCGCAGGAAGGACTTGTTGACCACTCCCATTAAAGAAAGCAACCATGTAACCAATGGAAGTTCAAAAGCCAATCCCATGCAGAGAATCAGCATCATAAAATTGTCGATATAAGAATTGAGCGACAGGATATTCTCCACTTCCGAACTCAACTGATAAGTAGAAAGGAAACGGAGAGTCAACGGATAAACCATAAAGTAGCCCAACAGTACACCGATGAAGAACATCAGTGTTCCGATAGTCAATGCTTTACGCACGCCCTTTCTCTCATTCGGATAAAGGGCGGGATTGATGAAACGCCATATTTCAAAAAAGATATAAGGCATAGCCGTCACCACCGACATCCAGAATGCTGTCGACATGTGAATAAAGAAAGGAGCAGCCAAGTTGATATTGACCAGCTTCACATAAAATTGTTGCGTGAAGAAGTCATCGGTCAAATCAAATGTTTTACCGATATGCCGTAATAAATCGTAGAATATGAAATCATTGTGGCAAGGCGCAAGTATTACATGGTCGAAGAGGTAGGGCATAGCAATAAAATAGCCTATTGCCAATACAAACCAAACTCCAACTACCCGAAAAAGTACCTTACGCAATTCGTCCAAATGATCCCAAAAGGTCATTTCTGCCATCCGTATGTTGTGCTCTTTTAGTTCTTAGAAGGATCTACAGGTTTGTCCAACTCGTCTTTAGCCTTGTTTATTTCATCTTTCGCTTCGTTTACACCGTCTTTGAAGCTCTTTACGCCTTTGCCTAATCCGCGCATCAGTTCAGGAATTTTCTTTCCACCAAAAAGAAGAAGGATAACCAAAGCGATAATAATCCATTCGGAACCACTGGGCAAAAAGCCTAACAATAATAAGTTTGTCATAAGTTTATTTGATATAAGAGGTTTTTAATAGTTGCTGCAAATATAATCATTTTCACCACAGATTACACGGATTCACACAGATTTATAGCTTATCTTTCGATTTATTGCTACTATATATTCTCTTCAATCTGTGTGAATCCGTGTAATCTGTGGTGAATTAATCCTGATAATATACCCGTTTCACCCGTGTCGATATACTTGTCAACACTTCATAAGGAATCGTTTCCAGCTTATCGGACAACACCGTAATCGGCAGATCATCACCGAAGATGATAGCCTGATCGCCTTCCCGACAATCAATATCCGTCACATCGATCATGCAGACGTCCATACAGATATTCCCCACATAAGGAGCTTTCTTTCCGTTCACCAGGCAATAGGCGTTGCCGCGTCCCAAGTGGCGGTTCAGTCCATCCGCATAACCGATAGGAATAGCTGCAATGCGTGAAGGGCGTACCAAATGCCCCATCCGGCTATATCCTACCGTATCTTCTTGAGGAACATCCCGGATCTGAAGGATGGTGGTCTTGAGCGTACTTACATTATGTATTATCGAATTGTCTATCGGGCTGACTCCATAAAGTCCGATTCCCAAGCGCACCATATCGTACTGTGCTTCGGGGAAACGCTCGATTCCTGCCGTATTACAGATATGACGGAGAATCTTATGAGAGAAGGCGGCCTGCAATTCTTGCGAACCTTTCTCGAACAATTCAATCTGTCCGCGGGTGAAAGCGTCGAACTGTGACGAATCACTTCCTACAAAATGAGAGAATACCGAACGGGGAATCACCGCGCTCTGATTCTTCAGACGACGGATAAGCAATGGAATATCCTCTACCGCAAAGCCCAAACGGTGCATACCTGTATCAAGTTTCACATGAATGGGGAAGTTGGTGATTCCTTCTTTCTCCGCAGCTTTGATGAGTGCGTCAAGCAGATGGAAATTATAGACTTCCGGTTCCAGTTTATAATCAAACATGGTTTTGAATGCAGTAAGTTCCGGGTCCATAATGATAATAGAGGCGGTAATGCCTGCCTTGCGGAGTTCGGAACCTTCGTCAGCAACGGCTACAGCCAGATAATCGACATGGTGTTCCTGTAAACTCTTGGCAATTTCATACGAACCGGCTCCGTAAGCTGATGCTTTCACCATACAGATCATCTTTGTTTCCGGATGGCGAAGCATAGAACGGTAATGGTTCAAGTTGGCTACCATCGCTCCGAGATTTACTTCAAGAATGGTTTCATGTACCTTCAATTCGAGGGCTTCGGATACCAAATCAAAGTTGAACACGCGGGAACCTTTCACCAGAATCACTTCCGAATGAAGCGATTTAAGTATATTGGATGCAAGGAGTGCTTCTGTATTAGGGAAGAAGTAGCGTTCGAGATCATCATCAAAACGAGCGGAACAAGAAGATATCTCCTGCCCTACACCAATCAGTTTATTAACGCCTTTGCTCTGTACCAATTGTGCCACACGCCGATAAAGCGTAGCGGTACTTTGTCCGGTTTCCAGTATATCCGACAGGATAAGCGTCCGCTTCAAGCCTTTCTTTTCCGAGCGGCGTACAAGGAAATCGAGAGCAATATCCAATGATGCCAGGTCTGAATTGTAGCTATCATTAATCAGTACACAGTTATTCTTTCCTTCTTTCACCTCCAGACGCATGGCAATCGGTTCGAGACGGGCCATCCGCTCGGTTATCTGGTCGGCAGGTGTCATCAGGTAAAGACAAGCTGCCAGACAATTCAGTGCATTTTCAATGGAAGCGTCATCGATGAAAGGGATACAGAAAGTATTATCCATCTCCAGATAACGATAGGATATAACGGTATGATCTTCTTTCTTGGTCACACGGCTGATATACAACGGGCGTTCAATGTCTGTACGGCTCCAGGCAATCTCACGTGCCGTCAGCATTGATTTTGCGACACAATTGCTGATTAACTCGTTATCACCGTTGTAAATCACGACATCACAGTCTTTGAAAAGCGTCAGCTTTTCCATGCATTTCTCCTGCAAGGAGAAGAAGTTTTCCTGATGGGCACCACCGATATTGGTCAGAATACCAATAGTAGGCTTAATCATTCGTTTCAAAGCTCCCATCTCCCCCATCTCGGAAATACCGGCTTCGAAAATACCCAGCTCGGCTTCTTCAGAAAGTTGCCACACAGAAAGTGGGACTCCGATCTGCGAATTATAACTGCGTGGAGAACGAACGATGCAACGATCCGGGCTAAGTAACTGATGCAACCACTCCTTCACAATGGTTTTTCCATTACTGCCGGTGATACCGATCACAGGGATCTTAAATTTATCACGATGTGTTTCGGCAAGCTTCTGCAAAGCTTTCAGAGGATTGGGAACGATGAGGAAGTTGAGAGTTGAGAGTTGAGAATTGAGAGTGGGCTGCGCACCATCATGCTGCATAGAACTCTCAACTCTCAACTCTCCATTCTCAACTTCTTTAAAGTCTTCTTCCGTAATTACAAAATTACGTACGCCCCGGTCATATAAATCGGGGATATAACGGGCTCCGCTATTTCGTTTGGTAGTTAAAGCAAAAAAAAGAGTTTCTTCCGGAAAACTCAAAGAGCGGCTGTCTGTTAGCAGCCAATCAATAGTCGCTTTATGTTTGCCCACACGGCGGGCACCGATACTTTTGGCTATGGATTCAATCGCATATGACATAGTTCTGTTTCTTTTTGAAAATCTAAGTACGGGTATTTTCCGATAAGTCGTTCTATTTTTAACACTATTTGTCCTAAAAAGCGTTGATACGCCTCTGATTCGGGATGAAAGGGTTTGTGCGCCAAGTCCCGGCGGATGTCTTGCACAGCTACGATAACCTGCTTTGTTTCAGGAGAAAAGAAGGTTTCGGAGAAGCGTTCCCACAGGTAACGAATCGCCAGAGGAGACGGATGCAACATGTCATCGGCATAGAAGCGATAATCACGTAATTCATCCAATATGATTTCATAAGAGGGGAAATAGAACACTCGTTCCGGAAACAGTTGTTGCAATCGGTCGATGGCGAGCAGCAGAGTCGATTTGCTTAACTGGTTGGCGTGCATCCCGTCGCGTATATGACGGATCGGGCTGACTGTAAACAACCATTTCAGATCCGGATTCCGGGCTGACATTTCGGTGATGAGTGCTGTATAATCTTCTACAATTTCTTCTACAGACAGCCGGTAACGCAAAAAGTGACTCTCCGGCAATTGATGGCAATTAGCTACCACTTGTCCACTCTCCTTTTGTTTATAAACGTAAGCAGTTCCCATTGTCACCATCAGCCAGTTCAATTCCGGCAGTTTTTTATAAGCGTGGTGAAGACGTGAATTTATGGCATGCAATGTCTCTTCGGGCGTAAAAGCAGAAAAAGAGCCATGATGCATCGGGCTATGCCATAAATCTTTGTAGGCAAACAGATCTTGTTTGTTGTATTCCTTATTTCTTATAATCTCCCTCAAAGCAGATGAGACGGACAAAGGATTATAAAGAATACCAAAAGGATTCAGGTCCAGTTGAAATCCGGCATCCATTAATTGTCGCCCGATATTTTCCGCAAAACAGGACCCCATCAGAAGAATATGATCTGCGTGACTGACCGACGGCATCCCGGCAGGTAGTTCTACAGATGTTTGAAAGTTCATACGATTTTCCATCATTTCATTACGTTTCATGTGCAAAAGTAATCAAAAAACTATTTCCACCCTCTTTTTCCTCACGATTCAATAATCTTAGGAAATAAGAAAAACAGATGCGTCTCTATGCCGAATAAGATTTTATCCTCAAATCCGCAACTAAGCCCTTGAACGTCCTTATTGCGTTTACACGTCCTCTCATTACTGAATTTGCAGATAATTTGAACTTGAAGCACCCACTTCTGCCTACAATATCCCCTTACCCCACAATGTGACTTGAGGCAATACACAATATCATTCCCATAAGTTGTAGGCATTATCCAAAATCAGTCTGGAAAACATCTGCGTAAGCATTATTACAGGTATAGATGTTCAGCACATACCGCCTTGATGTCCTGATCCACTTGGCTGGTACAGAGATAAACCTGAAGACAAACGCTTTTATGCGACTTGTTGCATTGAGCCCGAACTTCTTTACGTCAAGTCTTTGAATAATGGCCTTGTAAAAGTTACGGATAAGTGCTGTAAGAAGAAGGAACACTGTGTTCTCTGCCATGAAGGATTTGGGCAATCTGTCCCACCCGAAACCATTGTTCATATCATCGAAGATACGTTCCTTTCCTCCACGAAGGTTATAGAACTCGACAATTTCTCTTACGGAAGAATCATAGTCGTTAGTCAGGATACAACGGTATGTGTATTCTCCTTCCCAAAAATCCTGCACACCATCCATCCGTTTCTGTCTTTGAATCACAAGTCGATATGCCTTACCTTTCCACTTCTCAACAAGGATAGAGTTCAATTCAAACTCAATGCCATTGATTTCCTCAGTTTTCCAGCCTTTGAGAGCAAAGGTGTCATTGTAGATCGAACTGCAGCGGTTAGCACGGATATAGAAGGACTTGCAGTGTTTTTCTATTTCCTCCACGATTTCCTCGGAACATGATCCACAATCAGCTCTGAAGCGATTGATAGTGAGCCCATTCTGTTCAAATCTCGCAAAGAACCTCTTCAGCGTGTCCTTCTGATGGAAACGAACATTTGTGTTACCATCGCTATTCTCTATACCGACTATCAAATCGCCAATAACCGCCACGCCAGGGCGATAACCAAGGAACTTCTTGTATGTAGGCTTTGCATCATACTTCTCTGTCTCTATGAACTGATGGTCGAAATCAACATCATACATCTCACCCTCTTTCAGTTGGCCAGATGCAAATATACAATTGAGCAATAAAGTATTGAGAGTGTCAGCCGTATTGAAATCGTAGGTCTTGCCCATATCTGATGTGTATGAAATGTTTTCTTGCGTCAACTCCTTTATCGCCCTGAGGATAGTATCAGAGCTACAAGTGCGAAGTGTCGGATGAAGCGAGAGGTGGTTCATCAAATGAGTAGTGACATCCTCAATACATGAACCGCTACAGAAGTAGATACTCATGAGAGAACGGATGATTTCGCTGTACTGATAACCGAACGATCTACACCTTAGACCGAGGGTTGAGTCGATTACAGATGATAATGTGGAGTCAAATTGCTCCATGATTGAAAATAATCCCCCAAAAGGAGTGAGTCTCTCAGATTTAATTTGTATCTTCGCCATGTCTATCGTCGGATTCTCTTGTTTTTTTTGCAACACTAAGATAAGTGAAAATTCTGACATGGCAAAATCCTGAGCAACTTTTTGTTGCTCAGGTACTTAAAAAGTTTAATTTATAATAGTGTTGCGGAATTAAGGTTTATAAAGAAAAGGAGGCCGAATATACTTTCTTTTCGTATTTTTGCACTAAATTTCCTAGAATCATGAATAGTGAACCAACATATAACTTGTTAAACTCCATCAATTACCCCGAAGACCTACGTAAACTAACCGTAGAGCAACTGCCGGAAGTATGTGATGAACTAAGGCAAGACATTATTAAAGAACTCTGCTGTAACCCCGGACACTTCGCCGCCAGCCTGGGGACCGTGGAACTGACCGTAGCTCTGCACTACGTCTACAATACACCATATGACCGTATTGTATGGGACGTGGGACATCAGGCATACGGCCACAAGATTCTTACAGGACGCCGTGAAGCATTTTCTACGAACAGAAAACTCGGTGGAATC
Source organism: Bacteroides xylanisolvens (assembly GCF_018289135.1). NCBI lineage: Bacteria > Pseudomonadati > Bacteroidota > Bacteroidia > Bacteroidales > Bacteroidaceae > Bacteroides > Bacteroides xylanisolvens. The sequence continues at coordinate 6,058,189 of NZ_CP072216.1, read as the reverse complement.
CGCCCTTTCCCGTCTCCGGAAGAAAGCGAATATGATACTTTCACGTGCGGACACGCTTCCAATTCTATTTCTGCCGCTCTCGGTATGGCCGTCGCAGCCACCCGGAAAGGAGACGCCAAACGCCATGTAGTAGCCATTATCGGCGACGGATCAATGAGTGGCGGACTGGCTTTTGAAGGACTGAACAACGCATCTACCACGTCGAACAACCTGCTCATTATCCTGAATGACAATGATATGGCAATCGACCGCAGCGTAGGAGGCATGAAGCAGTATCTTTTCAACCTGACAACTTCTAACCGCTATAATCAGCTACGTTTCAAGCTCTCGCGTATGTTGTTCAAGCTTGGCATTTTAAACGAAGAACGCCGCAAAGCGCTCATCCGTTTCGGAAATAGCCTGAAATCAATGGCGGCCCAGCAACAAAATATTTTTGAAGGGATGAATATCCGTTACTTCGGTCCGATAGACGGACACGACGTAAAGAACCTGGCAAGAGTATTACGTGACATCAAAGATATGCAAGGACCTAAAATCCTGCATCTGCATACTATCAAAGGAAAAGGATTCGGACCGGCAGAGAAGCACGCCACCGAATGGCATGCTCCCGGCAAATTCGATCCCGTCACCGGCGAACGTTTCATTGCCAACACCGAAGGAATGCCCCCGCTTTTCCAGGACGTATTCGGAAATACACTGGTGGAACTTGCCGAAGCCAACCCGAAGATTGTCGGTGTCACTCCCGCCATGCCCAGCGGCTGTTCGATGAATATATTGATGGAAAAAATGCCGAAACGTGCTTTCGATGTCGGTATTGCCGAAGGACATGCAGTTACCTTCTCCGGAGGAATGGCAAAAGACGGGCTGCAACCGTTCTGCAATATCTATTCTTCTTTTATGCAACGGGCACATGACAATATCATCCACGACGTAGCGATTCAGAATCTTCCTGTTGTTTTGTGTCTCGACCGCGCCGGACTGGTTGGCGAAGACGGTCCCACTCATCACGGAGCTTTTGACATGGCATGTTTACGTCCGATCCCTAATCTGACTATCAGCTCCCCCATGGACGAACAGGAATTACGTCGCCTGATGTATACGGCACAATTGCCGGACAAGGGACCGTTCGTGATCCGTTACCCCCGTGGACGCGGTGTATTGGTGAACTGGAAATGTCCGTTGGAAGAAATTCCGGTAGGAAAAGGACGGAAACTGAAAGAAGGTAATGACCTTGCAGTGATTACTATCGGACCGATAGGAAACATAGCTGCCCGCGCCATCACCCGGGCAGAAGCTGATTTAAATCTGTCTATCGCCCATTACGACCTACGATTCCTGAAACCGCTGGATGAAGAACTGCTACATGAAATAGGACAGAAATTCCAACATGTCCTGACTATTGAAGACGGGATTATCAAAGGCGGGATGGGTAGTGCTATCCTTGAATTTATGGCAGACAACGAATACAAACCGACCGTGAAGCGTATCGGTATCCCTAACCTATTTGTAGAGCATGGATCAGTTGCCGAACTGTATCAACTGTGCGGCATGGATGAAGAAGGGATTCTGACTAAAATAAAAGAATTTATCAATTGACATGAAGATTATTATTGCCGGTGCCGGCAACGTGGGCACCCATTTGGCCAAGCTGTTATCGCGCGAGAAGCAAGACATTATCTTGATGGATGATAACGAAGAGAAACTAAGTGCTCTTAGCGCCAATTTTGACTTGCTGACTGTTGCCGCTTCTCCTTCTTCCATCTCCGGATTGAAAGAAGTAGGCGTCAAAGAAGCCGACCTTTTTATCGCAGTCACACCGGACGAAAGTCGCAACATGACTGCCTGTATGCTGGCCACCAACCTGGGAGCTAAAAAAACAGTGGCGCGTATCGACAACTATGAATATCTTCTGCCTAAAAATAAAGAGTTTTTCCAGAAACTGGGAGTAGATTCTCTGATTTACCCGGAAATGCTGGCTGCTAAAGAAATCGTATCCTCCATGCGTATGAGCTGGGTACGCCAATGGTGGGAGTTCTGTGGAGGTTCTCTGGTTCTGATTGGTACGAAGATGCGCGAAAAGGCTGAAATCCTGAATATACCGCTGCATCAGCTAGGCGGTCCCAACATTCCTTATCACGTAGTAGCCATCAAACGCGGAACGGAAACGATTATCCCTCGTGGAGACGATGTTATTAAATTGCATGACATTGTTTATTTCACCACTACCCGCAAATACATTCCTTACATACGTAAGATAGCCGGCAAAGAAGACTATGCCGACGTACGCAATGTAATGATTATGGGAGGTAGCCGTATCGCAGTCCGTACCGCACAATATGTGCCGGACTATATGCAGGTGAAAATAGTGGATAATGACCTGAACCGTTGCAACCGTCTGACAGAACTACTGGATGATAAGACAATGATTATCAACGGAGACGGTCGTGACATGGATCTGCTTATCGAAGAAGGGCTAAAAAATACCGAAGCATTTGTAGCCTTGACCGGCAACTCGGAAACGAATATCCTGGCCTGTCTCGCCGCCAAACGTATGGGAGTGGAAAAAACGGTAGCAGAAGTGGAGAACATCGACTATATCGGTATGGCAGAGAGTCTCGACATCGGCACGGTTATCAATAAAAAAATGATTGCTGCCAGCCACATCTACCAAATGATGCTGGATGCCGACGTTTCTAATGTGAAATGCCTGACTTTTGCCAATGCGGACGTTGCAGAATTCACCGTACCGGAAGGAGCTAAAATAACCAAACACCTGATTAAAGACCTAGGACTTCCAAAAGGTACTACCATCGGAGGAATGATCCGTAACGGAGAAGGTATCCTGGTGACAGGTGATACGCAAATCCTCCCCGGCGACCATGTAGTCGTATTCTGCCTAAGCATGATGATTAAAAAGATTGAGAAGTTCTTTAACTAAGTATTAAGTATCAAGTATTATTTAATAAATTACTTGTCTATGATTAACTCGAAGATGATATTCCGGATTCTGGGTTTTCTGCTTCTGATAGAAACAGCCATGCTGTTATGTTGTGGAGGGGTCTCTCTTTTCTATAAAGAAAACGACTTGCAAAGCTTCCTGATTTCATCAGCCGTCACTGCCTGCATCGGGGTTCTGCTGCTCGCTATTGGAAAAGATGCAGTAAACTCCCTGAATCGCCGTGATGGATATGTCATAGTCAGTGCAGCATGGGTCACCTTTTCCCTTTTCGGAATGTTGCCTTATTATATAGGAGGGTATATCCCAAGTGTCACGGATGCATTTTTTGAAACGATGTCCGGGTTCAGCAGTACTGGTGCCACTATCTTGAATAATATAGAGTCAATGCCTCATGGAATACTTTTCTGGCGAGCTATGACGCAATGGATAGGTGGTCTGGGTATTGTATTCTTCACCATTGCCGTTCTACCGATTTTCGGTGTGGGTGGGATTCAGGTGTTTGCAGCAGAAGCCAGTGGACCTACTCATGATAAAGTGCATCCCCGCATTGGCATCACCGCTAAATGGATTTGGGGTATTTATGCCGGAATGACGGGAACATTAATTGTCCTATTAGTACTCGGCGGTATGAGCGTATTCGATAGTATATGTCATGCTTTCACAACTACCAGCACCGGTGGATTTTCTACCAAACAAGCGAGTATTGAATATTATCACTCACCCTATATCGATTATGTAATCTCTACTTTCATGTTTCTTTCGGGCATCAACTTCACGCTATTACTGTTGATGTTCAATGGAAAAATAAAAAAGTTCATTCATGATGCAGAGTTGAAATTCTATTTCTTGTGTGTTTCTTTTTTTACTATATTTATTGCCGTCTGGCTCCATCAGACTTCTTCTATCTCCATAGAAGAAGCGTTCCGCAAATCACTATTCCAAGTGATCTCCTTGCAAACTTCTACGGGATTTGCTACTGCCGATTATATGCTATGGCCTTCTATCCTTTGGGGATGTCTTGTAATAGTAATGATCATCGGAGCTTGTGCCGGCAGTACAACCGGAGGTATCAAATGTATTCGTATGGTTATTCTGCTTCAGGTTGCAAAAAACGAATTCAAGCATATTCTTCACCCTAATGCCGTGCTCCCGGTACGAGTAAATAAGCAAGTGATTTCCCCTTCAATACAATCTACCGTACTAGCTTTCACCTTTTTGTATGCAGTCATTGTGATTATCAGTGTACTTGTCATGATGGGCTTAGGAGTAGGTTTTTTGGAATCAATCGGAACAGTGATCTCAAGTATAGGCAATATGGGACCGGGACTCGGCACATGTGGCCCGGCCTTTTCATGGAGTGAACTGCCGGATGCTGCCAAATGGCTACTCTCTTTCTTAATGCTCTTGGGACGTTTGGAATTGTTTACAGTATTATTGCTTTTCACTTCCGGTTTCTGGAAAAAGAATTAAGAAGGTTCTTCTTCAAATTCCGTGCTAGTAAAGCTCATTGAAAGGTTGATGGATAAAGGGATATCGGCATATTAGAAATAGCAAATAAATTATCCAAGCTATATGCATCTTAAAGTACCCCGGAATAGCCATGAATAAGGTTATTGAACATAAATAAGTAGCACGGAATTTGATTAAGAACCATTAAGAATTCAATAAAGGTAGCCTGTTTAATGCAAAAGCTACAATAAGATATACATTACCAGGCTATTACAAGACTAGCTATCTATTCATATATTTCTCAAACATACTCACTAGGATAAGAAAAAACACTCATCGCAATGAGAAAAAATTCTCATCACGATGAGTATTCTATCGTATTTCTACGCTGTTATCGCATCATATCTTTCTAAGTAAAACTTTTCTTACAACAGGCTTATTTATTTCATAAATCTTATTGATAAGAACCTCCATTTCTTGCTGGCGAGCATCACGGACAGCTTCAAACATCATCTTTGAATACATATCACGACGTCCCTTCAACCAAACGTTTTTATCCAGGTTTTCATCCATCACCTCGATCGCTTTTCTGTCATCAGCAAACAATAATCCCTTTTGTTGGAAAAAACCGAATTCACACCATGCATACTCTCTGAATGTTTTTTCAATTTCCCAACGATATTCATTCAGGTGCATAACCGCCAATGCCTGTTGGTATTGGGGAGTTTTGGATTCAGCAGCAAGATTAATGCCTTTTGCCAGTTCATCTCCACTCCAGGTTCCTATTTCTTCATTATCTATCAACAATTTATAATTGCCTTTCAGTCCTGTTACTTTCAACGTTTCGCGGTTCATCTCTTCCATAAAAGGAACAACCTTCAGCACTTCTGCCTGGCTCTTTTTCTGTCCCCAACCACGAGGAATAGTATCCAAAGGATAAGGAAGAGCACCTGCCAGGTAGTCAAAGCTCAAGTCTTTTCCGCTCTTCTTTATATTTGAAATAGTACAGTTCTCCGACTTGACGGCTTGTTTCTTATTAGCATTAATCTCCACATCCGCTACTTCTTTACCTACAAATCCCTGGGCTTTCAGGAAAAGATAGGCCATCACCATGTGTCCGTCGTTATCGGGATGAATACGGTCACTTCCACAAAGAGTAAAGGTAGGATCTTTCTGCTGATATTGCTGATTCAAAGCAACCATAGGCGCATTTAAATCAGTAAATTCCCAATTATTCTTAGCTGCCGATTCTTTCTGATATTCAACAAGTCGTTTGATGGTTTCATTCTTTGTCTTGAACGGTGTATTCTCTTTAAGTTGTACGGTTTCATCATACGGAGAAGTTCCGACCATCACGATACGGGTATCAGGAAGATCTTTAAAGCGTTTCTCCATCTGCTGGTAATTCTTTACACTTTCCTGATATTTCTGTTCACCGAATTCTTTGGGCTTATCACCATTGTATTCAAAATATCCGGAATCATTCATACCAAAAGTCACCATCAACACGGAAGGTTTCATCGCAAAAATATCACCATCCAGGCGTTTGTTCATATCATAGGCCGTATCTCCACCAATACCACCGTTAAAAACACGGATAGGCATATCCGGAAAACGGGTCATATAATACAACCAGATGTATGAATGGTAATGACCGCCATCCGTTATACTATTTCCTAAAAACACTGCCCTTTCACCCTCTTTAAAAGGCTTCACTGTTTGGGCAAATGCAGCTGTACATGCCATACAAGCTGCCGCAATCAATAAAATAATTTTTTTCATGTCTTAGTCTTAATCTATCTTTTACAAATTGTTATCTTCTTCATGAATGTTTTCCTTATTTTTTGCGAGGATCATATACGGCAACCGCCACGCGTGAATCGGCACATCCATAATATAAGAACCATTTCTGATTGTGGAACACAAGTCCTTCTATGAATACAGTTCCGGCAGGATATTGTCCGCTCTTCTCAAAATCCGATTCGGGAATATAGAATGGCTTATCCAGACGATCAATTAATTTGGCAGGGTCTTTGGCATCAAACAAGGCTTGCCCTGCACAATAGGAGTTTGCTGTATAAAGTGTATCCCCTTCAACACCTGATTTATTTTTACCGTTATAGAACAACAGGATTCCTTGATCCGTCAGGATGGCAGGAGGACCACATTCAGTTAGATCACTGTCGAACTTACCTTCGCGCGGAGTCATCACTTTCAGGAATTCTCCGTTTTCGTCCAACATTGGTTCCCAGTTTACCAAATCTGTGGAAGTAGCTAGATTCACAAACTTTTCTCCCCAGTACATCCAGTATTTCCCATCAATCCTGGCAATCACTTGTTTGCCGTCAATTAATTTGGTTACAATAGAGGCAGATTTGGAAAATTCATCTATAAATCTTCCGTTGTATGCTTTTGCAAAAGCCGGTCCATGTTTTTCCCACGTTTGAAGATCGCGCGAGGTGGCCACTGCCAAACGCGCCTGTTTGCGATTCCATTGTGTGTAATGCATTACATAAAGTCCGTCTTCTGTTACGGCAACACGCGGATCTTCGCAACCGCCGGGATTTTCCAATTCTTTCTGGCTGTCGTCTGCCGGATAAAATATGGGTACGGACATTCGTTTGAAATGTAGTCCGTCGTCAGAAGAGGCATATCCCAAACGAGAGGTACGTGTTCCGATACCGGTTGCCGAGTTATCTTCAGCCCGATAGAGTACTACAACTTTTCCATCATAGATCGTAGCAGCCGGATTAAATGTATCACTTGCTTCCCATGCTATTGAATCCTGTCTCATCGGACAATAGAAAAGGGTTGTTGTGTCAGGAGAGATAATCGGATTAACACCCTCCGGACGCTGAAAGTCCGTCCATGCCCAATCCGGAAATTCTGATATTTGTTTCTTTTCGCTACATGAAGCAACGAAGGCGGCAGCCATCAGTAGATAAGCTATGTTTTGTAGTTTTCTTTTCATTTTTACGTTTGATATTATAAATAAGTGCTCTTACAAAATTATCTTATATCATAAATTTATATACTTCGTTGATTTGCTTTAAGGGAAAGAGGGAGGTGTTACTTTTGTTCCCCACTTCACGTCAGGCTTGGACGAGGTAGTGTATTCTATCGTAGCTCCATTATTCAGTTGATCCCAATCGAGCCATGTACTGTCATACGATTTACCGTTTAACTTCATGTTCTTTATATAAATATTCTTTTCAGAACCGCCTTTTATCACAATATCCCCTTTCTTCAGATGAACCTTCACTGATGAAAATATCGGTGTATTTACAGTAAAACCTCCCACTCCTGGTATTTCGGGATAAAGTCCGATGCAAGCGAATACATACCAGGCACCCATCGTTCCTAAATCATCATTACCCGGCAGACCATCAATTTTACTTGAATACTGTTCATTCAATACACGGTTAATAATCTCCTGTGCTTTATAGGGTGTTCCTACCCAGTTGTATATCCAAGGGATGTGAAAGCTCGGTTCATTGCCGGAAGCGAACCAGGCATCATTGTAACCGGCATCCAGACGAGTAAAGAATTCATCCAGGCGTTTTTCTGCAACAGCTTTGCCTCCGATGATTTCTATCAGGCCGGCAATGTCGTACGGCACCATCCAAAAATAATTCTTATAAGTCGATTCACGGAAATCTTCAGTCAATGGTTTCCACGAACCATCCGGATTGCGTGATTGCAGCCAGCCGGTTTCCGGGTTATACAGATTCTTCCATGAACGTGCGAAGTGAAAATAACGCCAGCTCGCAAACTCATCTCCTACGGCATGTAAGGCAAATTGTGCGATTGCAAAATCAGCGGAAGTATATTCCAACTGAATAGAAGCATTATAATAACCTTTATCCAAATACTGTTTCAGTCCCGGTCGAGCCTCCACATCCTGCGACATTGCTCCCGGTTCTTCAGCTCCCTTTCTCATTATTTTGAAAATCGGTTTCGGATCATAATTACGGGCACCAAAAGCATAAGCATTGGATATCAGGATAGGAGTCGGATCTCCTTGCATTACTCCGGTTTCTATATTAGCCATCACCCAACGCGGGAAAGCACCACCCGCTTCTTCTGCAAACAGTTGGTGAGAAATCACAATATCAGAAGCAACTTCGGGATCGAGCATAGATAATAATTGAATCTGTGTGCGATAGGTATCCCAGTTACTGAAAGAGGTGTAATGTTTCGAACGAGACTTATGCACTCTGAAGTCAGCTCCCATATACTCTCCGTTCACATCACTGCAAACGTTCGGATGAATGAATGAGCGATACAGATGGGTATAAAATTGAGTGGCACGATCCGGATTAGTTCCTTCGACTTCGATCTTACCTAAATAATGATTCCATTTGGATTCAGCCTGATTCTGAATCTGCAGGAAATCCCATCCGGTATTCTCCGCTTTCAGATTCTCGCGTGCATTCTCTACCGAGACATAAGAAACTCCAATCTTATATTGGACATTTTTCTTCTTGCTTACATCAAAAGTAAAGTAAACTCCAGAATATTCTCCTTCGGCAAAAGTAGTGTTCGGTTTCAATTCATCTCTTTTCCATGTTCCCGACTCCAAGGCATCCGCATCAAATTCTGCTACGAAATAGACTTTATACGGTGTACGCAGACCGCAGAAATTACCACCCTCTGCATATCCTTCACACTTATTGGGTGCAGTGATTACGATGGCTGCCTGTTCAATTGGAGTGGCAGATATCCCTCCACCGATAATAACCGTACCATATTGCTGATCTGCCGGATATTCATAACTCGCCATACCGGTTCTCTCGGTCACAGTCAGTTTGGCTTTGATGTCTTCCTGCACCATAGCCTCATAATAACCTGCATGTCCTTTTTCTTCAGAAATATTGATGCGATAGTTGAGGATATTGTCAGGAGACATCTTCAGTTTGCCTTTTACCGGAAAGGTAGGAAAGTTGCCCATGTGTTCGCAACCGCCGCCACTCAACTGATTGATGACGAATCCGGAGCGTTTGGAAAAGTAAGAAGGGGTGAACTGCACCATACCATACGGATAGGTGGCTCCGGGATAAAGATATCCCGAAGTCAAGCCAACGCCTTTTGTACCTATCAGCGTATTTACCTGACGAGCATAATTGCTCCCGGCATTCTGTGCCAAAAGGTTCCCCCACCCTCCGATCAATACCAATAATAAACCTGTTAAAACTTTATTTTTCATACTGTATTTTCATTATTTCTTTTCTTATTCTTTCGACAGAGAGAAAGGAGCGGCATACTTTGACGTGCACCTTTCTTTATTTGGTTGACTTCCCATTTCAAAACGGAGCGTACCACCGTCTGCTATATCGTCATATTTAATGAAATTCTTATCCAACACACGTCCATTCAAAGTAGCAGACTGGATATAGACATTCTCTTTATTATTGTTATTTGCTTCAATCACAAACTTATTCCCGTTTTCCAGCGTTATGGTAGCCTTTTTAAATAGCGGACTGCCAATCACATATTCATCCGTACCCGGACAAACGGCATAAATACCTAATGAGCTCAAGATATACCATGATGACATACCACCTTGGTCTTCGTCTCCCGGATACCCTCTTTCTGTTGCATTATAGAGTCTTTCAACAATCTGACGTACCCAATACTGTGTTTTCCATGGCTGACCGGCATAACTATACAGATAAGGCATGTGTTGAATCGGCTGATTGCCGTGTGCATATTGTCCCATACCTGCCAGCTCCATTTCTTTCATTTCATGGATCACACCTCCGTATGTTCCCGGCTTGATAGTGCTGGGCAGGGTAAATACTGAATCCATCTTGATGGTAAACTTCTGATCGCTTCCGAACAAGTCTATTAATCCTTCTACATCATGGAATACAGACCAGGTATAATGCCAGGCGTTACCCTCACAGAAAGGTCCGCCCCACTCCAGAGGATCAAATGGTTCCTGCCATTTGCCATCGAGTCCTTTTCCACGCATAAAGCCGACAGACGGGTCGAACACATTCTTATAATTGTACATCTGGCGTGCAAATACTTCCTGATAGTGTTTGTTGCCAATCATTTTAGCCAACTGATAAGCACAAAAATCATCGTATGCATATTCCATCGTCTGGGAACTAGACCCCATTGATTGTGGATAGGGAACATATCCCAACTCAAAATATTCTTTCCAGAAGCCACGTCCGTTCGCACCCCCCCAAGGACCTTTGTTCATTGCTTCGTGCGCGTATGCTTTCAATGCTTTTTCCGGATCAAAGGTACGGATACCTTTTGCCCATGCGTCTGCCAGTAATGAAATAGAATGATTGCCCAACATTCCTCCCGTTTCTCCGGGAGCCGACCAGGATGGTAGCCATCCGCATTGTTCCTGTGCGGCGAGCAAAGCATTCATGTAGCGTCCTTGCATAGTGGGATGAAGAATATTGGTCAGTGGAAACTGTGAACGGAATGTATCCCAGAATCCATTATCGGTATACATATATCCGTCATATACTTTGCCATCATAAGGACTATAGTAATAAGGTTCTCCGTTTGCCTTACGTTCATAGAATTTACGGGAGAAGAGATTGGCACGGAACAGGCAAGAATAGAAAGTATTCATTTGTTCATCTGTTCCGCCTTCGACCTGAATTCTGTTCAATAATTCATTCCATGTTTTATATCCGCGTGCCTTAGTGGCTTCCAAATTCTTATCTTTACCCAGTTCGTCGTTCAGCGTAATCACAGCCTGCTCTGCGCTAATATAGGAAGAGGCAGCTTTCGCCTGTACCTTGGCTCCTTTTTTAAATTTGATATAAGCTCCATAGCCTTTACCTTCTCCCTCCAACTTTTTAGAGAAAATCTCATCTTTCTGATTTTCCCACATACCGTAATCCTCAAATGCTTTATCAAACTGCACAACAAAGTAACTACGGAATGTCTTAGAGTTATTTACAAAACGTTGATTATTCACCCAACCAGAGATTTGTCTCTTTGCTGGATCAATCTTAATTTCACTCATATCCGTATATCCGTCAATCACCAGATAAGCCTCTTCGGTAGAGGGATAAGAAAAGCGCAAATGTACACCACGAGTAGTTGGAGCCATCTCGGTTGTAATTCCATTATCCAGCGTTACTTTATAATAATGTGGCTTGGCAATTTCATTATCATGGCTGAACTTCGTTGCCCTCTTATCCTGATTGACCACTAATTCGCCTGCCACCGGCATAAACGAATAAACGGCATAGTCACTCATCCACGGACTACATTGATGTGACTGGCAGAAACCTCTGATTTTATCTACTGCATATTGATATTTCCAACCTTCACCATTCTTTCCGGTCTGTGCAGACCACGTATGCATGGCATAAGGCATACCGGTAGTAGGATATGTGTTTCCATAACTTAATCCAAAATGGGAATCAGTTCCTTGCAAGGTATTGACGTATTGCACCAAGTCTTTCGTTTGAGCATATATTCCTATCGAAATAAAAAGAAAGATTACTAGATAAATTAGTTTTCTCATGGTTATTCTTTAATGTGTAACATACTATTTTTACTGACAGATTGAAGGAATCATTTATTGCCGAAAGTGATTCCCGGCCAATCATCTGTGCGGAATGGAGATGCCGGAAGATTGGCTCCATTATACAAATTACAGATCGGATTATCAGCCCATGCGTATCTAACAGCTATCGGGAAAGTAACTTCCGGTGAAGATACAACGATGGTATTACCTTCAATCACAGCATTAGCCCAATAGAATTTATGATCAATACCGGCAATGGTAAATCCCTTTATTACTTCGTTATTTAGTGTCTTCAACCCACCATCTGTATGTTTGAAATAAATACGGATCTTATTCCCTTCAATCTGATACGTATCATACATTGGACCGGAATATGATATTTTCTCACCATAAGTCTGTGCTCGCGCAGCCAGTGCCAAACGCCTGCCGACTTCTTGCTTATTCTTCGGATGAATATCAAAAGCATCGCCTATATCAATGGTTACAGCCATTCCTGTATTCTCAAGATGCAATGTGCGTGTTTGAGCCTCTCTCAATTCAGCCCAGGTTGCATCTACTGGAGCTGTCTGTTGAACTGTAAAACTAGCAAGTTGTACCATATAAAATGGAAAATCATATCCCCAATGATCCCGCCAGTCTTTTATCATTAATGGCATCAATTCACGATATTGATATGCTTGTCCTGTGTTAGCTTCTCCTTGATACCAAATCGCCCCCTTTATACTATAGGGAATCAACGGATTCAGCATCGCATTAAATAAGAAGCCAGGAATATTCGGTTCATTAGCAGTATTAACAGGCATTTGTGGAATATCTTTTATATTCAAAGAAACTTGATATTTCCAATCACCAGCCAATGGTATGACATCTGATTGAGAGCAATGAAGTGAGATACTTTCAGGGCTTCCATTTATACCACCTGCACCTCCTGTATCCATAACACGCACAGCAATCACTGCTTTACCACTTTTCACCAACTCTTTAGGTATCTTATAGCTTCTTGGGGTCATCCATCCCTCAGTGTGTCCTACTTGCACGCCATTGAAATATGTAAAATCATTATCATCAATTACTCCGACATTCAACGTCAGTTCTTTGCCCTCCCATTTCGCCGGAATTTCTATTGTTTTTCTAAACCAAACAATACCATTAAACCCTTTCAAACCTTGCTCCTGCATCAAACCAGGCACTTCCATTGTTTTCCATGCACTGTCTTCAAAGTCTGTAACTGTCCATGCGGCTCTGCCATCCACAAATCCTTTATCAATCTTTTCAATCTCTTTTTTCCAATCTTCCACATCTGAATGAAATTTCTTTTCACGATCTTCGGATGAAATCGGAAGTTCTTTCAAGACATCAAGTTTCTTCTGCATACCCAGCATTGTTGCTAAAGCCTCTTTACTCGTCCATGTCTCAATACAGGTACCTCCCCAAGAAGTATCTATCAAGCCGATTGGCACATTTTGATACCTATGCAAATCACGCCCGAAAAAATAACCGGCTGCCGAGAAGTCTGCTACACTTTTTGATGAACAAACTTGCCAACCACCACCTGCTGCTTTTATATCACTAACAGGCAATGGACTCGTAGCTTTTTCTATCAGTAAGAAACGAATATTTGGATAGTTATTTGCTTCTTTTTTTTCTTGCTGGTAGTTCATTACCTTACCCCACCCTTCTACCTGCATTTCCATATTGGATTGGCCGGAACATACCCAGACCTCTCCAATCATCACATTGTTCAACTTTACAGTTTTTCCGTCAGAGATAGTTATCGTATATGGTCCTCCAGCTACAGGAGTATCGACTTTAGTCTTCCAGTTTCCTTGTGCATCAGCTTGGGTAGTATATTTTTTCTGATCCCATGAAGTAGTGATTACTATAGTTCTATTAGATTTGCTTATTCCCCAAATAGGAGCTTCTGCTTTCTGTTGCAACACCATATTATTAGAAAACAATGGTGACAATTTTACTTGTGCATAAACATTAGCAACAAACAATAGACACCATAAAATACAAACTAAAACTTTTCTCATTTCCACTCTTTATTAATCATATAACGTATGACGAACAAAACTCTATTTACCATTAATTAAGCAACCAAATACAAACTTAAAATAATCAAAAAAAGAATCATTTCTTATATTTGTAAAAAATGATTCTTTTTTTGATTATCTAAATAAATAACGATTATTCTTCATAAACTCTTTCCCAATTATATACACGATAGAAATAAGGACGATAATAATCAGCACTACCTACAGCGTTGAAGTTGTCCCAAAAATTTTTGGGATCTGTATTTGTAGAAAAGACTAATTCACCATTACGTGATAAATGTGGATGCAAGTTTATCATGTATAAATTCTGATAAGTTTGATCACCTAATTTATCTAAAAAATCAGAGAATCCAAATAGCCTTTTACAATCGACAAAAGGTCCATATGGTTTATCACTCCGGAAAATATACATTTCACGTCCAAACCATTTAGCTTGTGCCAACATATAATAGGTATCTCCTTTTTTAAATACCCATGGCATACTACAATCTGTCTCTTGAATTCTAGAACGCTTAACTTCCTCCTCAGTAGGATAAGTATTCTGCCAAGAAAAATTTCCTTGTTCATCCCCTACATAATACTCCCACGGACTAGTAAGATCATGTCTAGCCGTACGAGCTACTATCATATCATAATTATTATATGAACCATACAAATAAATATGACCGTCTTCGTCTTCCCACAAAGTAGATCCATATCCATATATATCAACATCATTAAAATGGTGATCAGCACTAATTAGTTTCATATAGTTATCATCTCCTGGGGTTCCTTCCAAACTATAAGTTGCCAAACAAATACCCTCATGTCTCATCAAAGCATCCAGATTTGTATTATCGACCCCATTCCAAAGCACCTGTAATTTATTATTACATACAGTAGCGTCACCTGCCCAATACAACCAATCTTGATCAATTTCTCCTTCTTGGATCTTATCATCACTCAAACTAGCTTTGGGATGACGAATATGAGTACGTGCTTGATAATAACGAGGAGCCTCGGGAGTAGTAGTTTGTACAAAATCAGCCAACCATACAAGATTCTCCTCCTCATCACCAGGAGTCTGAACCATTATAGAATTACGTGGGAAGCTACAATCCTTACGTGCACGAGTTTCACCTTCTACTACTCCATAAAAACTATCGTTAAATGACCAAAATGCATTTCCATCAGGTAATAGAGTTGTCAATACACCGTCGCCTCCGTTCCAGCCCAAAGTCCGAGTAAATAGTTTATCATACTTTTTATCTTTAAAAGCCATCACATAGCCATTAGTCTCCATCAGTTCTAATTCCCATGCCGGATCAATAGTATTTAAAACCTCTTCTTGTGCTTCTTCTAATGGAGTACTCTTATATTCCAAAGGAATTGCTTCAAATTTATCGCAAGCTCCTAATATTCCACACATCAAAAAAAGTGAGAAGATCTTTCCATTTTTATATCTATTCATATTTATGTTCATTTAATCATTAAATTAGAATGTCAATTGTACACCAAGATTCACTACACGCTGATTCATATAAGCATCACCCGCCGTATTAGTTTTTATCTCAGGATCTTGCTGATATTTATCATAACCTGTAAATGTCAATAAATTATAAGCATTCACATAGAAACGAATGTTATCTACATACTTAGGTAATACTTTCTTTGGAAGTTGATATCCTAAATCAATCGTCTTCAAACGGATATACCAAGCATTAATCAACCAGAAATCAGACATATAAGTACTGGCACTATTTATAGTGGAAGGATTGGTCGTTAAACGAGGGAAAGTTATTTCTTCTCCATTTTTATAACGATCTAATGTCCAACGTCCAGTATGGATAGGCTGAAACTGACTTTTAAACGATTCTATACCAGTACCATTGATTGCAAAACTATAGTCAAATGAACCTTGAAATAATACATTAAAACTAAATCCTTTCCAATAACCTCCAAATGACCACCCTAAAGTTGTTGTAGGCAGATTAGGCTTACCAATAGCACCCTTATCAAAATCATCAATAGAACCATCACCATTCAAATCAGCATACTTCAAGTCACCAGCCTGAACTGGAATATCAGTATAAGGTACTGCTGGAGCTTTAATAGTAGGATCTTCCTTTGCAGCATTTATCAGTTCAATATCTTCCGGAGTATAATAACCTATCCATTTATATCCAAATGGTTGATTCAAAGGTCTTCCTGTTTCTGCTAACCAAGGATATTTCTGTTGAGCCTCTGCCTTAAAATCAACTTTATTCTTTGCATAAGAGAATACTAAACTTGTATTAAAATCAAATTCTCCAAAACGATCTTGATAGCCAATTTGTCCATCAAATCCTTGATTAGTAGTTCTTGCTACATTACTCGGAGCATACCCTATACCTATTATTAAGGGAACGTCAGCTCTTGTCACCAATTGGTCATAACGTTTATCCAAGAAGTAGTCAATAGTAAATGAGACCTTATTAAATAAATTCATATCTAAACCAACATCAAATTTCTTAGCCTTCTCCCAAGTTACACTAGGAGTCCCTAAGTCTCCCTCTTTTATCACTGGACTATCGGCTGGATAATCTCCAAAAGGATAATTTCCATTTTCTTGATATACTTGTTCATACAAATAACGATTACCAGCAGCTACATCAGATCCTACCAAGCCATATGAAGCTCTTATTTTCAATAACTGAACATTTTTTTTTAGCCAGTCTACATTTTTAAAGAAATTTTCCTCTGAAATAGCATACCCAATACCAACAGCTGGGAAAAAACCAAAACGATTGTTTTTACCAAAACGGTCAGTTCCGTTATAAGCCATATTGAGATCAATTAAATATTTACCTTTATATTTATATCCCATCGTTAAAGTATAGCCCTCAAAATTATTGGGAACAGCTGCATCCTTTTCATTTGTCGTACTCTGACGATTATACAAAAACATAGCATTCACATCGTGGTCTCCATTAAAAACATGTGCATAATTTAATGAAGCTTGAATATTTACATCCTTCGTAGCTTGATCTGTACCGCTAGTTACAGAGTATGTTCCATAATCATATTTCTTATTAGGATTAATTTCATATTCATTAGTTGACGAATTATAGTAATACGTTGGATAATCCCCACGATGCACTTGACGATAATTTTCATCTACACTTGAATAAGCTACACGAAAATTAGCTGCAAGTCCCTGCGTTAGAAAGTCCATCTTCCAGGTGGCACCATATAAAATATTATTATCATTACGACGAGTACGCTTATACCCCTCATTAGCTAAACGAGCATTCAAGGTAGGTTTATATCCTTCTGTATCTCTCAAATAAGCATACGATCCATTAGGATTTAATACTGGAGCAGAATAAGGATGCATCTTAGAAAAGTCATAAATTTCACCCGTTGCATTCATATTACAAGGCTCATTAATATTCATAAAACGTGAAGATACATCTAAACGCATATTCAAATTATCCGTTACATCAAAATCTACGTTAGTTCGATAATTGAAACGACGATAAAAATAATTTGAATTTACATCATTTCCTTTCGTTCCAAAATCTTTTACCATACCATCCTGAGTAAAATAGCCGGCAGAGACAAAATATCTTAATCTCTTAGAACCTCCAGAAATATCCACATTCACATTTTCTTGAAAGGCATTCTTTTTAAAGATCTCATCATACCAATTTACATCAGGATGGCCATAAGGATCAGTGTGATCTCTAAATGCCATAATATCTTTCTTAGAGAACAATCTAGGCATGCCATCATTCTCATACGCTTCATTCACCAAAATAGCCGTATTATATGAATTCAAGAAGTCAGGAGTACGAACTGGGGTCTGTATTCCTCCTTCCAAACGTACATTGATCTGTGGTTTGCCCTCTTTTCCTCTTCTTGTTTTCACTACTAATACCCCGTTTGCTCCTTTGATACCATAAATTGCAGTTGTCGAAGCATCTTTCAAAATTGAAATACTTTCTATTTCATTTACATTAATTTGTGATAATTGCTCGTATGTATACTGCACATCATCTACAATAATCAAAGGTTTATTACCTTCGGAGTTCAAAGAGCTAACACCACGAATAAAAAAATCCGAAGCATCCTTACCTGGCTGTCCAGAGGACTGCTGGCTAAAAAATCCTGGCAATTTTCCAGTTAAAGCATTTTGTAAACTACTAGTTGGTACATTTCGAATTTCACGTGCTTGTATACCGCTAACCGCCCCTGTCATAGTGATACGTTTTGCCTTTCCGTATGCTACCACCACTACTTCATCCAAATCTGTTTGATCAGGTGCCAACTCTACATTCCAAGATGTCTGATTTCCTACTTTTAGTTCATACTTTTTAAAACCTATATAGGTAAATACTAATATATCTCCCTTATTCGCTTTCAACTGATAATTACCGTCAAAATCTGTAATTGTACCAATCGTAGCATTTTTTATCCTTACATTTACTCCTGGAAGCAATTCACCATCAGTAGAAGAGACCTTTCCTTTTATCGTTAACGATTGCGCCAAGGCAAACGTAAACAGATTTATACTCAATAATATTAATAATATTCTTTTCATAACGTAATTACCAATTCGGGTTTTGAATCATATTTCCATTTTTTATCACTTCTGAATACGGAATTGGATAGAAGTAACGCTTCGTATCAAATTTGGCCGAAAGCACATCCACTTCATGATAATTGGTTTTAGTACCAACAACCTGAATACTTAAACCTCTTAAAGGTTTTTCGAAAATAGTTTCCGCAATTCTCCAACGTCGAATATCCCAATAACGTTGTTCTTCAAAAGCCATTTCAATTCTTCGTTCATTACGAATAATGTCACGCATCTCAATAGGGTCATAAGTCTCTGGAGTAGGTAAACCATAATTATTATCATCTCCAGGTTCTATACCAGCTCTTTTACGCAATTGGACAAGGCTACTGATTACTTCTTTATAATCAATCATACCACCTGCTATAGCCACTTCATTCAATGCCTCTGCATAATTTAGCAACACTTCACCATAACGATATATTACCCACAAATGGGTATCGTCCTCATAATTGCCCAAAGCCTGATAATTTTTCATAAATTTCGCCATATAATAACATGTCCGACTATATTGGGCTCCTGAAGGGTTATGTGTGCCACCTACTTTTGTATCAAGAGTTGTATTCAACCATCTAGATCCGTTATGCAATACCGTCAAATCTAATCGTGGATCACGGTCCTTAAAAGGATCATCTACTGAATTATAAATATATTTAGTGCTTTCACCCGGTTTTTTACCATCTTTCATTAAAAAAGACTCCACCAAATTCTGTGTAGGATTAGTATTACCATTACCTAAAGAATTTCCAGAAAAGCCCAAAGGACCATTAACGGTTTCTATATTTTTATTCTTACCTACTGGACGAAAAAATATTAGTTCAGGATTATTTCCACCATAGAAATTTATAAAAATATTACGATAGTCTTGCGCTAAATTTAATGTACCTTTTCCTTTCGGTCCATACTGATCTATCAAATCTTTAGCAGCTTGTGCAGCCAAATTCCAACGTTGACTA
Source organism: Bacteroides xylanisolvens (assembly GCF_018289135.1). Classification (NCBI taxonomy): domain Bacteria; kingdom Pseudomonadati; phylum Bacteroidota; class Bacteroidia; order Bacteroidales; family Bacteroidaceae; genus Bacteroides; species Bacteroides xylanisolvens. The sequence goes on along the minus strand of NZ_CP072216.1, from coordinate 6,038,664 downwards.
TCATAAGAAGCATATCCTATCAATTCATTACCTGCTTCTAGAGGTTTTTCATTGAATAAAGGACTAGCAGCATACAACAACACTCTAGCTTTCATAGCCAAACAAGTTTCTTTGGTTGGAGCATGTGCAAACTCGGTGGCATCTGACATCGGTAACGAACGAAGATCGTCCTTTATCTCATCCAATTCACCTATGATATAATCAATACATTGAGCAAATGTATTTCGTGGAAGTTGTACATCATCTCCCAATACATATACATTATCACCCACTAAAGGAACACCTCCATAACGCTTCACTAATTCGAAATAAAAATATGCTCTTAAAAAACGAGCCTCTGCCTTCATTGTATAATTTAATGGCTTTGTCTCTCCCAAAGCATTAACATACGTCAAATTAAAAGGCACCACATCTATATTATTAATCAAAATATTCGCTTTGCGAATTCCTTGATAATATGCCCCCCATTCCATGTCTCTCAAACGAGAAACTGCAGAATAACGACCCATAAATAACTTATAGATTTCTGGAGAATTATTATCAATAGAGATAGCATCATCTGAAGCCGCATCCAAAAAATCTCCATCTATACGGTTGTATCCACTATATAAATGTTCCAAATAGATATTATTCAAAAAGTATCGAGATTGTATCCCTGCTGAATCAACTCGTGAGAACACATAATCAAGTGTAAAATGTTCTACTGGCTCTTTTTCATACCCATCATTACAAGCCGATGCCATGAACAATAAGCCCATTCCTAAAAATGTTAAATATTTATTTCGTATCATATAATAACTCATTAAAATCTGATATTAATACCTGTACTAATACAACGTTGCAATGGATAACTAGTAAAACCGACTTCTGGATCAACCAGATCACACGCAGATTTTGTAAATAGATTTTGACCATTAACAAATATCTTCAAACGCAGTCCTCCCAAGTAGTTATTACAGAAAGAATCAGGTAAGTTATATCCTAAACTTATATCTTTCAAACGGATAAAGTTTCCTGATCGCAGCCAAAACGAAGAATTCCAGCCATTACCCCGATTATATTCATTTCCACCAGCTGTTAATCGTGGAAATGTCGCACTTTCTGCAGTTTCTGGTGTCCAACGTCCTAACATATTTTCATATGCTTGTCCGTAATAACGACCATTTGCTTGAAATCCTTCAAGCAATGTCCAATCCTGCAAATAAAGATCACGATTATAAGCACCTTGCCAAAACATAGAAAAATCTAATCCTCTCCATTTAAATCCCAAATCAATACCGAAATAAGAATAAGGTTTATCACCACCAATAACAGTACGATCAAATTCATTAATTACTTTATCGTTATTCAGATCTTTATATTTAATATCACCAGGTTGAATATTTTCGAATCCTTCAATTACCGGACTTTTCTCAATTTCCTCTCTTGTTGTAAAAAATCCATCAGCTACTAATCCGTAAATAGCTCCTGCAGGACGTCCAGTTTGGCGTAAATATTCTTCTGGAACTTCTTGCTCATCCATATAAAGTAATTTACTTTGTTCACAACTCCAGTTAGCAGAAACATAATAACTAAAATCATTTACACGATCTTGATAAGTAATAGACAAATCTCCACCAAAACGACGAACCTTTCCAATATTTTCCATAGGATAATACTGTCCTATCAATTCAATACTTTTACCTCTGTTTTGCAACAAGTCAAAGTATTTATCATTATAATAATCCGCTGTAAATTTTAAGCGATTATTGAACATAGCCAAATCAACTCCTACATTCAATTTATACGCTTTTTCCCACGTCAAGAAAGGATTTGCTAATGGAGTATTTTCCATTGTTACATTTCCCATAGCCGACATCTCCGTCCCTAATGGATAACCAGCTGTCCCAATATGTGAAAATGTTTGCCGGTACATATAATAACCAGAATTGTCTATGCCATTTCCTGTTTTACCAAATACTCCACGTAGTTTTAATTGATTTAACCAATCAGCATTCTCCATAAAGTCTTCTTTGCTGATATCCCATCCTAAACCAAATGCATAGAAAGTTCCCCATCGTTTACCAGGAGCATACCGATTGTAATAGCTTTCACTTAGAGCTGCTTGCACAAAATATTTCTCTGCATAATCATAAGCTACATCTGCTATAATATTAGAGGGCAATTGAGGTAAATCATAATTTGCCAATGTATGGCGAGTATCACCCATTAAAGTTGCCTTTACCCCATGTACTCCAAAACGACGATTATAATCTACAGCAAACTGTCCGTACATTTGCTGATAACTAGTCACCGAGTAGAATCTATTAATTTGTGAATTACTTGATCCATACTGAGTATATATTTCTTTCCCCTCTTTATCGAAGCCATAAGAATGTACCGGAGCACGTTTACTACGTTCTGTATATGAACGATTTTGAATAGAAACATTTCCAACTAAACGTGCAGATAATCCTTTTACTAATTTATTAAAATCATATTTCAAATTAATACCTCCCACCATATCACGAGCAGTATCCATAATGTAACCGGAATTAATGGCTTGTGACATCAAGTTATTGTCAAATGTCACATTACCTCCCCATGTCCCATTCGGGTTTTTAATCGGATATGCATTATTAGGAGTAGTATAAATTGCATTCAGCAAATTACTATATTTTGCACCAGGTTGATTTCCATCTTCCACACGCCCTAATAAAGTAACTTTAGCAGTAAAATCATCCGTTATATTAATATTTACTTTGGAAGAAATCATATAGCGAGAATAAGATAAATTAGTATCATGCGCATCACTTTCTGTTGGATTCGAAAACAATCCATTTTCTCCCATATAACCTACACTGACAAAATACTGTGCGAACTTATTACCTCCAGTCACATTTAAATTATAGGATTGAGTAGTAGAAGTCTTATTTAATATTTCATCAAACCAATTTACATTAGGATGTGTATATGGATTTGACTGTGTACGAAATTTATTAAAATCATCATATGTATAAAATGGTTCCTTCCCATCATTCTGTAATGCCTCATTCAACAAATAAGCATATTGATGTGCAGATAAAGGATTAGGTGTTTTAAGAGCACTCTGTACCCCAAAACGCCCAGTAAATGACAATTGAAAACCTTGTTTTATAGGCTCTTTAGTAGTAATCACTAATGCGCCTCTCGAACTACGCATTCCTAAAAACATAGATGACAAAGCATCTTTCTGAATAGAAACTGACTCTATTGCCTCTGGATCTATTGAATAAAGTTCTCGTTGTATTCCATCAATTACCACCACGGGGGCTATACCACGCGAACCAACATTAAACTCTGTGTTATCACTATAGACCCCTTCTCCAAACACAGGAACATTTCCTACAATATCACTCGTTGAGTTAGCAGAAGTTTGATGAACACGTGCCCCCCTATATTGAGTAATATTCAAACCTGACAAACGTCCTTCTAAGGCAGGAAGAATGGTAGTTCCCATCATCGATGACAATTTATCCGTATAAATAGTAGAGGCTGAGCCTAAAAAATGATTTTTATCTTTTCCTTCGTAAGGGCCACTAATTACCTCTTTATCTTTAATAAAGTGTTCATCCAACGTCACCTTAAATACACGCTCAGTATTTTTCAATTTATTCACCTTTATTTCCTTATGAATAAATCCCGGATGTGACAAACACAATATATCCCCTTTCTTCAATTGGAATTTGAAAATGCCATCAACACCTGTCACTGCTTTAAAATTACTATTTTTCATAGTTACCGTTACATCCGAAACTGGATTACCATATTGATCGACAACCTTACCAGTAATATCAGCATTACTCATACCCTGTGCCGACATATTCGGACTCAGCATTCCAAGAAGCATGCACATTGCAAGCAACATGAAATAAAACCGGTCATTTTTTTTAATTACTATATTATACATACAATTTACTATCATTTAATATTAATAAAAAGCATAAGTACCGACGTACTATTCGCAAATAAGCTCACTGTAAAATGGCTCTTCTTCCCCTTCTACCTCATCATCTCCCCCAGCTGCTATTTTATCATCAGTACTAGTAATATTTATTGTACCATCTTTATTTGTAAATATATAATCAATCCGTATAATTGTCTCACCCGCAGGTATAGCAAAAAAACCTGCTGGCCAAATCGTTAAATTATAAATATTAGTATAGGGACGATCGTCTTTAATCATCAATGTTTTTTCGCTCTTTTCATTTACAGAATAAACTTTTCCATTATCTGTATATGCCGTAGCTTCCATATAAACAGCATCCTCTTTCACAAGATCATTAGAATAAATGTCGCCTAAAAAAGAAAAAGTCACATAATCATCTTGTAATGCCGCTAATGGTTCTACTTTATTAAAATGGAAAGAGCAAAAGTCAATTACTCCACCATCTCCTTCTACTACTTCAAAACACTGATCACTATCACTATACTTTTTATATTTTTCATCACCAGGGAAATCGTCTTCTGCAAAATTGATAAAGAAAGCTGGTTTAAAACGTAAATTCTTAGGCCCTGCTTTACATTTTAAAGTTATAGTGAAATTTGCATAATCATGATTTTTTATAGAATATAATTTATCTGTACGAAAAGCTACCCATTCCATATCATTCAACACATTTGTACCAACCCCATATTCTGCCATCAATAACTCTGCCCAAGGCACGGTTGCATTCTTTGGTACCAATTTAGTGTCTACTGGAGACATTGGTAATGAAGTAACTCCATCTTCTACACCATCAGCAATATAAGTTACCGTCGTATTTTCACGTGCATTCCAACTTTTAGGAACCAATATGGCAACAAGAAATCTTCTTGTTGCATCCTCAGCAGCCTCAATGTGACCTTTTACTGTAAAGGTGGCAACTTCTCCTGCTTTCACCCAATAAACAGGTTCTTCTTCCGGATTTGTATTTTGATTAATATTAATAGAATCAAGATAAACACATCCGACCATTATAATGGTTATCAATAATAGAAGAACTCCCAAACCATAGTTTCTATCTTTCTGTTTACTATTTGTTTTCATAAGGTTATATTAAAGGTTATTCCATTACTTGTTTAAAAGTATAAACATATGTATTAGTATGACATCCTGGACTTAATTTTATAGTCAATTGACGTTCCCCATCCACTGTTAAAAATCCAATTTCTGTTTCTACAGTTTCATCTGCTCCATCTTCTCTAAAAATGAGATGAAACGGAAACTGCGGATCATCTACACTCCATGTTCCATTACCTTTCACAATAAATGGTAAATAATTTTTTATTTCATACGTATTGTCTTTATTTAATACAATATGGAAACGACTAAAATCCATATATTTCGTAATATCTATCCCATTTCGGGAAACGGTAAACAATCTCCAATTACCATCTACGTGTTTAATTGTCTCCGAATAACTATCGGGTGTCATTTCATCTTCAAACGTGTCGCAAGAACTGATCATAGTTAATGTCAGAAATGCCCCAATTACCAATTGCATATTCAGTCTCATATTTCTATTTTTTTTATTATTCGTAATAAGGATTCTGAAGTAAATCTTCACTCTTCACAGTTTCTTTATAAGGAATAGGGAAAAAATACATAGCTTCTCTGAAAGTATGTTTACGCACTGGCACTTTTTCACCTTTTTCAACACCATTAGTACTTCTTGTGATTTTATATCCATACATCTGTTGATTTTGTGTCGTCTCTGCTATCATCCAACGACGTACATCAAAGAAACGATGTCCTTCAAAAGCTAACTCAATACGACGTTCCAAGCGAATAGCCTCCTGCATTTCCTCATAACTCATATTTTTCTTTAGTCCATACATTCCATCATCCCCCGGCTCAATTCCAGCACGTTCCCGAAGCGTTTTCAATACTTCATACGGACTTACAACATGGCCATCTAAAATATCCTCATGATCTGGTCCATAATATTCATTAGCAGCCTCCGCATAATTTAATAAAATTTCAGCATAACGAATCAGATCAAATGCCTGCGAAGTAGCAAGCCAATGATTACCAGCTAATTGACGATGGCCAAATTTACGTATATAATATCCAGTCGGTGTACCTGTTCCAAAAGCATCGGAAGTACTTCCAGCTCCTACATGAGTATAAACAATGTGATTCAAATCACCACCACTAGTTAATTTCGATCCATTCCATACCACTGTATTAGCAAAACGTGGATCTCGTCCTTCATGTGGTTTCAATGGGTTATAAGAATATTTACTACTAGGATCATTTATGGATTTCCCATCTTTCATAGGAAATTGCTCAACTAAATCATGATAAACATAACCGCCATTACCATTCCCCCCACAACTTGGAGCTCCAAACAACGCTTCACGCTCATTACTAGAAGCCACAGGTCTATATTCAAATAACATCTCACAATACGTTCCATCAGGATAAGTCACTCCATTTCCTGCATCAGGGACTTTATAAAAGTCATTGTTGTGGAAAATTGCATAGAATCCCCACCCCGGCTCAGGACTTCCTTTTCTATCTGTATCATCATTACATATATGATTAGAATAAATAGCAAAAGTATTCATCCTAATCACATCAAGAGCTGCATCAACAGCTGTTTTCCAACGTTCCTTATTATATTCCGGATGCCCAATCAATTCTTTTGGAAAACCTGCAGATATTCCGAAGTTACTACCATTAAATAATTTACTAGCTTCATACAAACGAACACGTGAAATTAGTCCATTACATGCTCCAGCAGTAGCACGTCCGGTATTGATTCCTCGGAACTTGTTAGGCAAATCGCGAGCAGCCTGTTTACATTCACTAACAATGTATTCTACACAATCAGCATACGTATCACGACTTGTTTTCATTTCATCATCTATCTCATATATATTATCACCAATTAAAGGAACTCCACCATAATGCCGTAATAACATTGCATAATACCACGCCCGTAAAAAACGAGCTTCTGCTTTATACTGTCGTTTGATAGATTCAGTTAGTGGACTCCCATCCACATATTTCATGAAAACATTCGCACGACGAATATTAACATAGGCAATCTTCCACACATCGTCCTCTTTGGTGTTCACCGGATTAATCGTACCTGTAGCAAACATTACATCATTAGTCACATCAGTAACAACTTTGTATGCAGCTTCATCACATGCAGTTTGTAAACCTCCATGTTGAGTCACCCAGCCCATATACTCTGTTTTGTAACGATTAGGTTTCACATCATAACCTACATCTGTATAAATTTGCGAAAGAAACCTTGCCGTATACGCACTATCAGCGAATACTGTTTCCCGATCAAGATCTGTCGTTTCTACTTGCTCCAAATTGGAAGTACAAGAAGAAAGCGCAAATGTACCTGTAACAAATAAACACAAAAAAACAACTTTTCTCATATTACTAGAAATTATTAATAAATCTTTAATACATATTTATATTATGACGATTATACATATATATACCACTAAAAAAAATTGATTATCGTCTCATAGTAAAAATTCAATTATGGCAACTCTTTGAAATAATGAATCTCTACATAGGGATATTCCTAAAATAATAAAATTTAAGGCAACTAATTCATTGCGAGTTAGTTGCCTTTTTTGTATCTTTAAGCATTCCCCCCAAAAAACGGTTTGACGGCCAAAACGGGGGTAATTAAAAATAAAAACACATGGTAAAGATACAAAAAATCTCAGAAATCGAACCTTGTTTAGGTTTTACCGAGTTCGATATGCTTAAAAAATATCGTCAAAGTTTTGCAACGAGTGAATTAGGTCGCCTCCATTCTCTGTTCCCTTTCTCGGAACTGGCCCGACAAATGCATTTGAAGTCCTCTCCTTTTGGGCGTAAAAGTTATTTTTCTCCCGAAGGTAAAATAGCCTTGATGGTCTTGAAGTCCTATACCAACTTTTCCGATGCACAACTGATTGAGCATTTAAACGGTAATATTCATTACCAGTTATTTTGTGGTGTTCAGATTGATCCGCTTCATCCACTAACCAATCCTAAAATCGTTAGTGCAATTCGTCAGGAACTAGCGGATCGCCTTGACGTTGAGTCCCTCCAGCTCATTCTTGCCGAGCATTGGACACCTTATCTTGAGAACCTTCATGTCTGTATGACCGATGCCACCTGTTATGAAAGTCATCTGCGTTTCCCTACTGATACCAAACTCTTATGGGAAGGTATTGTATGGCTTCATCGTCATCTGTGCAAACATTGCCAGACCTTGCACATACAACGTCCCCGTAACAAGTATCTTGATGTACGCCGTGCCTATCTTGCTTATAGCAAACTGCGTAAACGCAGGAAATCACAGACTCGTATGATTACACGAAGGTTACTTCAGTTATTGGAAAAGTTACTTGACCAGCTGGAGCTGCTTCATTCATCCTACAGGAACAGGCTTACACTATCCTCTGATTACCAAAGACGTTTCTCGGTCATACAGACAGTCCTTGAGCAAGGGAAGAATTTATTTGCAGGCAAAAAAGTGTCCAACCGTATCGTGAGTATCGACCGGCATTACCTTCGCCCCATTATCAGAGGCAAGGAAACCAAATCCGTTGAATTCGGAGCCAAAGTCAACAATATACAGATAGACGGAATCTCCTTTATAGAACATATCTCCTTTAAGGCTTTTAACGAAGGAGTACGTTTGAAAGACTGTATTCATCTGCAACAACAACTGACCGGGGTTAGGGTTAAGGCGCTTGCGGCGGATTCAATCTATGCCAATAATGCCAACCGGAAATTTTGTACAAAATATCATATAAGTACTTCCTTTAAGCGTAAGGGCAGAGCTGCCAAAGATGAGCCGCTTCGGAAAATCTTACGGTCGGAACTCAGCCGTGAAAGAGCTACCCGCCTGGAAGGAAGTTTTGGAACGCAGAAACAACATTACTCACTGGCCAGGATAAAAGCTAGAAACAGGAAAACGGAAGTACTTTGGATTTTCTTTGGGATACATACAGCCAATGCGGTATGTATGATAGAAAAGGTCGAAAAGAAAAAAAGAAAGGCAGCATAATCTAACTAAAATAACAGGAAAAACAGGAGAGGTTTTAACTTCCCCTAAAAAAGACATGTACATAATGCATGGGTGGGAAGGAAAAAATAAGAATATGTAAACAATATTCTACAAAAAAGATAGAAGACTGGGAGAGTTGAACGAAAAAATCAAGAGAAAAGCTCACGTAAAGCAAAGCTTTTCTCTTGATTTTTTAGAAAGAGGAACATTTACTGAATATCCCTACATATATCTGCCATAACAATACTCTTTTCCTATTTAACATTATTTTAGTTTACCAATTCATAATCAACGACCTGAATTTCTACAGGTCCAAGTAGGCCTGAAGATTGTAACGGAGAATTTGCTTTCCACGAATTAATAGTTGTCCATGTCGGACGTTGGTCTTCCAAAAGAGACTGGTCGCCAATTAGACGATTTTGCCAATTATTGACAACTGTTATCTCCAGTTTATTCTCACCCTCCTTTAAAAAGTCTGTCACATTCAAACTATATGGATAAGTCCATACACCTCCTACATAGTGTCCATTCAAAGTTACTTTAGCCATTACCATCACACTGCCCAATTCAAGATACAAATTCTTCTGCGGAAGTTCTTTTAATACAAATTCTGTTTCATATACAGCTTTTCCTGAGAAATACTTAATTTTATTATCATTTACATTTGTCCAATCCTTCAAATGAGACCAAATTACCGCTGCCTCCGGTCCACGTTTACCTGCCTCAAATGTGATCTTCCAAGGGGTATCTATCTTATAAACTGTTGTTTTCTGTGGAAAATTATCTTTCTTTCTTGTTACTTTATTATTCTTGCGAAAAACAATAAAAGCACTTTCATTTCCTTCCAACTCAATCGGTAAAGATGTATAACCTTCTTTACTCTTAAAATCCGGTAAATAGCGAATCTCCCCTGTAACAGGATTCCAATGTTCTGGAGAGAAATCCTGAGATACACGAAATTCTCCGTTGAAAATCACTTTCTCATTATGCTGATTGGACACAAAATAAATTTCCGCATCCGGTAGAGTTCGATGTATAAACAGAACTGGCATATCCTTTTCACACATAAAATCAGGACATATATTCAGTGTATCCAACACATCTTGTAAAACAAGTCCCCGTTGGAACACTCTCCCTTTTCCATAATAATCGTTAGCAAACAATTCTGTACCAGTATGTGAAATCTCCTTATCTGCCTCAGGATAATCAGATAGGCTCGGAGAATATTCAGGAGCATCACCATAAACAGCCAAACCATTGCGTACCAATTCGCTAATCTTTCTCAAAACTTCAGGACGCATTGATTTTTGATTTGGCAATACCAATAAACGATACCTCATTCCATCCGGCAAGGTTAAATAACCATCCTTAACGACAGCTCTCGTTAAAAGAACCTCGGCATTAATAAAGTCAAAAGAATATCCCTTTGGTAATTGAGGGTCTATTGAACCTGTCATTTTGGGAGCATCCTCACCGATAAAATAGGCAACATCCGCCACATAAGTACCTTGCTGCAAAAGGAAATTTGATCTCCGCAGATAGTCTGTAAATAAATCCATCTGACTAAACCAAGTATTTTTCCGATTGAAGTCACTTCCAAACCAAGCACTCATACCAGGATTGCGATCCTCATACGGTTGATGAATATACAGATGAAGCAGTGAAGCATTGATACCTTCTGTAAAGAAACGATCTATCCGCGCTTTCATATTAGCCGGATAATTCGTGAAATTAGGTCCTCCACTGGTACAAGACTCCGCCCAAATACGCTTTTTACCGTAAATATGTCCACAAGAGGAAGCACAACGATTCTCAATTAGTCCCAAATCACCAAAGTTCCAAAATTCACCACTAATCTCATCAGATTGACCGCCATATTGCAAGAATTCTCCCGGAAATCCCCAATGCCCATAATTTTCCAACCAAGTTGTGAGTCCATGTTGATGGCAAATATACCTCAAACCACCTACATAATCATATGAAACAGCATCAGCAATCAAACGACGTAAATCCCAAAGAAAACGCGAAGATATATCCTCATTACCTACCACTTTTCCATATAGAGTTGGTAAATAAGGTAACGGATCGTACCCATAAACCTTCTTAAAACGTTCCAGCATATCATCTGTCCAATTTTGGCTACCCGTTTCATAGCTGTCTTGCACTACTATTTTCAGGCTCTTCCGATCAGCTTCGGGGATACGACGGAGGATTTCACCCATATAAGCATCAAAATGTGCACTAACATGCTTTCTACTCATCTTGTCTACTTCAAGCCCAGTAGCTTCAGGTGTGGCAGGTGTATTTGTCACACCTGTCGTTTTCATTTCCAAACAAGAAATAATCCAATCTCCTTCAGGCACATTCCAAGTCAACATTCCGTCTGACGACAGAAAGGCTGTTAAATCTGTCACCTTATCTTCCAGTATCACAAACCCCTCCGAATCATTATACCAATCTTGGTTAGGCCACATATATGAATTCCATTTTGGATCAGGACGCTGATACATTTTTGCCAAAGATTGTTCAGGATACCGTTCTACCACTTTTGCGGAAGAAAGAGAAACAATGGCCTCAATGTCTCCATAAGAATTAATCGGTTTATCCAACAACAAACGAAAATCTGCAGATTGCGTTGCAGGAAGAGAAATAACAACCGGAGCATTTGTAAAAAAGCCAACAGAACGCATTCCATTGGTGCGATCTATCTCAAATTTCCTGATCGTTTTATAAGTATCATCTACTTTAGCTTGCAATTCCGCTTTGGTCCATACATAATTGTTTGTTGTAAAAGTAAAACTACGAATAGGTTGTGGTTCATCAAGATGCATTTCAAAAACTACGGGTTCATATCCTTTCTGTTGCAGTTTCCATTCTTTTTTAAACACATCACTTTGTGTAGGATAAGCTATAACACGGACCAATTGCATCGAATCCGAATATTCAGGTATCGTATATGAAAGTGTTTGCGAACCTTTCACCATCGTATCGGTAGCTGCCAGATAACGCATACTCTGTTCCGGCTTCACCCACGGTCCTCCCGACTGACTCCACCCAGGACTATTAAACATTCCTATTTCCATATCCAGTTCTGTAGCAGTTTTCAGTGCTACATGTACAACCTCCCACCATTCAGGCGTAAATATTTTCACATCTCCATAAGCATTTCCTCCTATATCAATATTTCCTATGTAAACACGAGTAATCCCTGCCTTTTTCATAGCATACAGATCTTTAACCACTCCCTCTTTTGAGATATTATCTGAAATCCAATACCAATAACATCCCACTCGGATACTATCGGGAATTTCCCGAAAGCCTTTTTCAATAGTTACTATGGAAGGTACATTTTTTACATTCGAGCACGCTGATAAAAAGCAAATCAAAACACACGTAATCATTACTAAAACATTTTTCATGATATCATATTTTTCATTAAACTAGAGAAATATTATGGAAATACAAACACCAATCCTAACTTTTTACCTATATCTATTGAACTTTATACTATGAACGCTTGAAATTTTGGAAACCACTAAAATAGATATTTAAAAAGAATCGTATAAAAATCATAATTAAGCCGATAACAATGCAGGGTGGGGGTTGAGTATATCAATAAAGAAATTCAACTTAGGGGGGCTGGAACGTATTTGGTTCTTAATCAAATTCCGTGCTACTTATTTATGTTCAATAACCTTATTCATGGCTATTCCGGGGTACTTTAAGATGCATATAGCTTGGATAATTTATTTGCTATTTCTAATATGCCGATATCCCTTTATCCATCAACCTTTCAATGAGCTTTACTAGCACGGAATTTGAAGAAGAACCGAATCGTCTTCAGAGGCTGGGATTTCTTCTTATTCATTTCCCGGATTAGAAGATTATCTTTGGACAAATTTATAGTTAAAGTATAAATCTGTCCATTACAATAATATAAAGCTGATTAATAGAAAGATAGAAACTAAATTTCGTCATCTGATTTAACTTTATCCAGTGATAACAATTACTTTTATATATCCATATCTTTCAGAAAAGAGTGCCACCATCAATATCCAACCACAAATACACTTTCTTTTTACTATATACAAAGAAATGGTTGCTTTTATTTGATTATAATAAACCACAGGTATAGAATAATCAAATAAAAACAACCATCCAACAAATCTAAGCTTAATCCTTATAACGATATGCTTTCTAAATGGGAGTGATGTATCTACTTCAAATTAAATAGAAATTCATAATGCCCTGCTTCTACATCAACAGTCTGCTTTTTAATACTCACTTTCTTCTTATTCATCTTACATGAGACAGCATTATTGGGGATGCAAATTGTAGCTGTTGTTCCGGCAGGAACTGTCAATTGAAGGTTCAGCTGGTTATCATCTTCCAACTTCCAATTAACAGCAATTGTGCCATAAGGTGATTCTTTCGTTACTTTTGCCCAGGTCACACCATTCGGAATTTGAGGATCGACATAGAAGTGACGATATCCAGGTTCAGCCTCGTCAAGACGTATTCCTCCTACAGCCTGATAAAACCAAGTACCAATTCCATTGTAACAATTGTGCACACGACTTCGTTCTCCGCTCCAATATTCCCAAGTCGCTGTCGCACCACGATCAATCATATACAGATAACCGGGATAATCACGTTTCTTCATCATTTGATAGAAGAAATCCACTTGTTTATTCCGAACAGCCCATTCAGTCAAAATAGGTACTCCAACCAAACCAACAGCAATATGTCCTTTATGCTTTTCTTCGGTCATCATAACGACATTCTCTTTCACTTTATTATACAAAGAATCAGGTACAACACCTACCAACATAGGATAGCACATATCCAATTGTGAGCCGGTAGAATAGATTCCTTCATCCGCACGGTAGAACGTCTGATGAATCAACTTGTTAAGTTTTTCTTTACGAATAGCAAACTCTTCCGCCTCTTCTTTGTTTCCTAATGTTAAGGCTGTCTTATACATGGTGCTCAAGCATTCGCTGATAAAACAGTTACTTACCAAATCCACTGAAGCCTGATTACCTGCATCTACTCCCATGGGTGCCAGCCAATCGCCCAAATACCAGTCACGGTATTTGGTATCGGGCCAACGTTTCAGCAAACCATCTACTGTATATTTATCAACATACTTAAACCACTCTTTCATTTGAGAATAATATTTCTCAATCAAGCGGGGATCATTATAGTTGACATACGTTCTCCAGGGAGCCTGTACAAAGAATCCGCACCAATACGGACCGCCGCCACCGGCACCCGGATTAGGACCAACATGCGGCAAACTTCCTCCTTCACGCATGGAGTCTCCCCATGTTTGTATCCAGTTTTCAAATGTTGGAGCTACATCGTACATCGTTTGCAAAGACATCGTCGACGAGTTTCCATCACCACCATACCCTGCACGTTCCAAATGTGGACAATCTACCATATATCCACTAAAAGTCAAACATTTCATAGTATACTGAATCATATTATGGATATCATTCAAGTCAGCATCCGAACATTCAAAAGTAGCAGTCTGTTTGTAATCTCCATAAATTTGCAGAGATTTCATAGCACCTGTTTCCGGTTCTTGAGGAAGATTGGAGATGCGCACGTATCGGAAAGCGTGATGATTGAATTTATTTCTGAAGTACTCTCCTTGCTTACCACCAGATATATAGATATCACTTTCACCTTGCTTGTCAAATTCACCGTCTTTCGTCAAATTATCACTATACTCCATGATAACCTCATGCCCTGCCGGCAATATAGGCATTTGCATCTCAAACCATCCGGTCTGAACCTTTCCCATATCTACCAGCCATGTATCATCATCTATTTTTTTTACAGAAACAGCCTGCAAGGTCTGATGTATCTTGTTTACCTCACACATTTGAGGAGAAGCAAAATGATCAGGAACATTCACTTTCACAACAGGAGTCCATTTCATTTTGTCTAAAGCCTGTGTTGAGAGATCTCGCGGAAGAATCCTTCCATCTAGCCTCTCACCTCCAAACTGCAAAGCACGCCAAGTACCTGTATCCGAATAACCACTTTCACGTCCGTTCCATGATTCGTCTGTCTTCGTTACCACTTCCCATTTACCGTTTCTCAACACATCCAGTTCTGCCTTTACCAACGGACCTTCATAAGCAGCTCCGAAAGTAGTCGTTTTATACCAACCTTGTCCCAGCCAGATAAGCAGATCATTTTCTCCTTCTCTTAGATAAGGAGTTACATCATAAGTAACAATCAGTGAACGTTTAGATAAATGTGATACAGCAGGTGTAAGGACATCTTTCCCTACCTTTTTCCCATTGACATAAATTTCGTGATACCCCAACGTATTTACATGCAGGAAAGAAGTCTCCCCTTGAGTCAGCTTCACTTTTTTTCGAAGAATAGGAGCACAAATCTTACCACCCTCAATAGAAGCCCCTATATAATCTCCTTGCATCTGTGATTTATTCAAGATACCAACTCCAAAACGAGCAACTGGACTCCATGATGAAACTTGTTTTTTAGCATCCCAAACACGTACCCGCCAATAGCACAAAGAACGGGAAGTTAAAGCCTTACCCTGATAAGGAACCATAACAGAAACATTGGATTTCAATTTCCCGGTATTCCATAAATCAGCCCTATCCTGCGTCAACAGAATACTATCCGAAGCTACCTGTATCTCATAATAAGTCTGCCCGCCTTTCCAGCCGTTTCCCTTCAACTTCCAACTGAAGTGAGGGGTCACATTATCAATTCCTAGAGGATTAATAAGATTTTCACATTTCAACTCTGACAAATAAAAAGCAGTTGTTTTCTGACTTCCATACACTATCACAGACAGCCAACAGAAACAACAAACTAAACATAATAACCGTTTCATACTATTCATTTTCTATTATTACTCAATTCTTGTCAGCCTCACTTTATGAGTGACAGGTTTATTGATTTTATAAATTGTTTCAACAATAGTCTTCATATAATTGCTCCAAACCTCCCGTATTTCGGGATTCATCGCTTTTATATACCAGTCGTAGCTCATCCTAAGGAAACCATCTTTAGGTAAATATTCCTTCAGTTTATCGATAGCCTTTTGATCATCTGCAAACAGTAATCCTTCCTTTTTCAAGAATGAATATTCGGTCCACAAGTATTCTCTGAAGCGTTTCTCCACTTCAAACCGTTCTTCATTCAGATACATGATTTTCGCAGCTTGTTGATATTGGGGAGTATTCGGGTAATCTGCCAAATTCACTCCATTCGCCAACTTTTCGGATGAGAGATTGTCAATAAACTGATTGTCTATAGTTAACCGATACATTCCTTTCTCTAAGTTTGTTACCTGAAAACGTTCCTGATTAAACTCTTCCATAAATGGAACCAACTGCATTGCATCGCGTTGTGACCTTTTATTTCCCCAGCCACTTCTAGAAATAGAATCCAGCGGATAAGGAAGAGCATACGCCAGATAATCAAAAGTCAGATCAGCTCCGCTCTTTTTTAGTTTTGAAATCTTACAGTTCTTATGGGTTATTACGGATGAATGATATGCATCAATAGATACTGATGACACTTCATCCCCAGCCAATCCCTGTGCTTTCAGAAACAAATAGGCCATGACCATCTGTCCGTCATTATCCGGATGAATTCTATCTATCCTGCAGAATGTAAATGTAGAATCTGCCTCCTGCTCCTTTCTGCTTATCTCACGCATCGGTTGGTTAAAATCAACAAAACCCCAGCCATTCTTTTTAGTCGATGTACGTTGGGCATCTATGATTTTTAAAATGGCGTTATTCTTATTATGCAATATAAAATTATTAAACCGGGAAGTCTCATCATAAGGAGAACCACCAATCAAAACTTTCTTTATTTTATTTTTAGCCAGTAAGCGTTCTTCTATTTCCCGATAGCTTTCCAATGACTTTGCAATCCGTTGTTCCGACAGTTCTTTTGCATCGTCTTTCATGTAAATATCATAACCGGTATCATTCATACCGAAAGTTAGAGTCACATAAGTTGGTTTCCTGTTGAAAACATCATAGTCCAAACGATCCTTCATATCCCACGCACTCTCTCCACCAATTCCGGCATTCATGATAGTAATCGGTTTATCCGGGAAACGAGTCATGTAATACAACCAGATAAATGAATGATAATGTCCGCCGTGAGTAATGCTGTTTCCTACAAATACGACACGTTCCCCTTCTTCAAACCGGGGTATTGTTGTTTGTGCCTGTAAGTAATCGCAATTTATATAAACTAAAGATAACAACAAAAGTATCCTCATTTTTAGTCTATTAGCCATTTTCTTTATTCTTTTAATCAAACCATAAAGATAACCGTACAACAATCAATCTGCTATATCCAGCTTATTCTTCTCTGCTTTCCCATACTGTTTCACCAATATACTTACGCCTCCTTTCAACAGTTCGGGAGTTGCCTCCATAGTGATAACCTTTTCTTCGCCCGGCATCAACGTCACATAATTATCGGACATAATAATTGGAAGTATTCTTTTCTGCGTAGCCTTATTAACAAGCCTCACCCGATTAGCAAAAGCCACAGTCCCGGAATTGTTCTTTACAGCGATCTTCATCTTTCCGTCAGACATCGATTTATCCACCAATCGGCAAGACAAATCGGCCTCTGGGAGTGTATTCAGCAATGTATAATCAAGATCATTCACACCATTCCGCCAATAGAAGTTTTCAGAGATTAGATTACCTTTGACATCTGTCAGTTCCAACTTGATAAAATGAAGCGGAGTCAGTTCTTTTATCTCTTTTGGTTTCTCACCGTAGATTTCGAATTCGAACAATGAATATCCAAACTGTGTGGCACGGCTGATGCCTGCCAGTTTCACATAACGTGCTGTAACTGGTTCCAATTCAATCTGTTCAGTACCACCTCTTCCATCTTTGTTGGCATAAACGGTTTTCCATTCTTGCGCATCATTCGATACTTGCAGTTCGTATTTCTTAGCACAAGCTGCCTCCCATTTCAAAATAACCTTTTCTATCTTTTCTTTTTTACCAAGATCAATGTATATCCATTGAGGATCACTGTATGCACTTTCCCAACGACTTCCCGCTCCTCCGTCAGTAACCATTGAAGCACTTTTAGAGGCACCTGCTGAAGAAGAAGCTACAGCCTTCTTTCCATAAGCCAGATTGAAAGGATTAAAGTTCAAAGAAAATGCTTCTGCAATGTTGCTGGCTGCCACATCGACCTGTTTTGTCTGTCCGTATACAGGCACTTCTTTTCCATTCAGGTCATAAATTGTAGCTTTAGCTATTGCACCTTTCAAGTCCTCTGCTGTAGTATTTATTACTTTTATATTGTTATTGGAAGCATTCCATTGGATATGTAAAGGTTCACAAGCCTTTTTTGCTCCCCAATAAGCACCTGTAGGATCATAATAATAGTCATAAGTCTGCCATACAAACGAGGGATAAGCCGGATGGCTCATCCAGATCAGAAGTCCGGCTGCATCATTCCACATCTTATCGTTCCAAGCCTCATACATACCTTTCATCACTTCAAGATTCAGCATTTGCGCTTTCTCGCAGAATTCTTCCAGTCCGGATGATTCTCCGTACTGTGTGTTTACTGAATTCTTATAATTAACCGGGTTGGCATTAGACGCTTCCTTACCGAAGAAATGTTTGTTCCATACATTGTCATCATCATTCTTCAACTGCTCATCAGTAGGTAGAGGCCACCAGTCTTTTTGCGGGATAAACTCTTTGATGCTTTCAAATGTGGGGAAAGTGGCCGTTCCTATTTCTGTACGCATACCGTAACCGTGATCAATACCGTATGGATAAGCCGGTGTATTAAATGCCAGATTACTGCCTGAAGTTTCAAAATGGTGTCTTGGAGGTTGATTTCCCCACCAACCACTTCCGGACAATCCATCCTGATTGGAGCAAGACTTATACATACGGTCATTATTGTCCTCCTTCGCAATCATTTCACGCAGGTAATTATCCAAATCAGGTGCCGGATACGTTTCATTTGCTCCACACCAAATAGCAATAGAAGGATGGTTTCTAAGACGTCTGACTTTATCAAGGGCATTCGCTTTAAATGCTTCCGGTTGCGCCACGTCATTGTATGCTACATATAACCAAAAATCATTCCATACCATAATCCCATATTTATCACAATAATCATAAAACTCATCATCAGTAACACAACCGGTCCATAGACGGATCATATTGTAGTTCATTTCCTTATGAAGTCTGATTTTCGTTTCATACTCTTTACCCTGGCAGCGAAGCAGATATTCGCTCATTCCCCAGTTTCCACCTTTCAGATAGATCTTCTGTCCGTTGATAAAGAATGTAAGAACAGGATATCCCACTACATTATCGACCATTTTATACTCATACTTCTTGATACCGAATGTCATTTCTTTTACATCCGACACTTTTCCATCTACAGAACAAGTCAGCTTACAAGTATAGAGATTGGGATCACCATAACCATTCGGCCACCAAAGTTTCGGATGGTCAACAACCAATTGAGCTACGTCATCTTTGTTAATAGATAGTCTGGCTGTTGTTCCTCCTTCTACCCGAATGTCTTTAGAGAAAGAAATATTCCCCGGCTGAATCACTCCGGATACAACGACTTCTTTTGGGGAAGAAGAAGCATTTCTAATATCTGTTGAGACAGAAAGCTCTGCTTTCTGCAAGGTCGGTAACTCTGAACGCACCCAAGGATCTTCCATCACTACATCTCCCGTTACCACAAGATAAGCATTGCCTGTGATACCAGCCAGACGTCCCGGTACGTATGGCATCCAGTCCCAACCGGCACCAGCCAGATAACTGGGGCTACATGCAACTCCATACGGGTCTTTAGCCTTACGCGTCTTTTTCTGATCGGCATCGGTAATCAGAACAGCTATCACATTCTTACCAGACTTCTTTACCAGATTGGTCACATCAAACTTCGAACGTAACATGTGACCGCTTACATCTTTAGTAGATGTTTTTGTTCCTGATATCTTCTCGCCATTAAAATAGAAATCGGCAAAGCGGTTCGTATTGTCGAAGTGAAGCCATACCCGCTTCCCCTCCGAATAAGAAGACGGGAGTTCGAATTCCGTACGATACCAGAAAGGACGGTTATAAAACGTTTCGTCTACTTTATAAATATTATCGGCATAATTAGGATCAGGAACGATTCCTGCTTCAACATAAGCAGTAAAAACAGTTCCGGGTACAACCCCTTTTACATAATCGGACATTTTAAATTCCGGAGTAGAAATCTGCTCTCCGGTTATGTTCTCTAAATCTGCCTGGGGTTTCACTTCCCAGATAACCCGAGGATTAGAGCTATTCAAAGACATTCTAGTACTCTGCTCGGCGCAGCCTGTCTGAATAAGAACAAATATGACCAATACAATGAAAAGTCCAAGTCTATTTATCATACTATCAAAACTTTAAAGTAACAATTAGTTAAAAAAGATATTATTAATCAGACTCCCCACTCAACATTCGGTTTATCGCCCATAAACAGTTCTAATGTACCTCCAGCTGCAATGTCCGCAAAGTCAAGATAACATTTATTGTATTCCCGACCGTTCAACAAAGCCTTTTGTATATAGACGTTATTTATACTATTATTATGAGCTATCACCGTGAATTTCTTCCCGGTATAATAATTGGGATCAAGACTGAACTCTATTTTATCAAATACCGGACTTGTAATCTCCATACGTGTATTACCCGGACAAGAAGGATGAATACCGGAAGCAGCCAACACATACCATGCCGACATTTGACCGACGTCTTCATTACCAACAATACCTTCTACTTTATTAGCATACGCTTTTTCACAAATATAACGTGTCCACTTCTGGGTATGCCAAGGTACAGCAAGCTGATTAAAGAGGAAAGGAGCAAAATGCACCGGTTCGTTAGCATGATTGTAGTATTCATTCCACAACATATTGGAAGGAGTCTTACTGAAAAAATAAATCAGATCTTCAATTACTTTCTCTTTACCGCCCATCAATTCCACCATTCCCGAAACATCATGAGGCACGAACCAACCTTGTTGATAAGAATTTGCTTCTATACAGCCATACCATTCTTTAAGACGTGCATTCTCTGGCCATGCTACCCATGAGCCATCTGCTTTACGAGGACGGAACCAACCTTTCTCTTGATCAAAAATATGATGATATGCCTGGCCTTTTTCGTAAAAAAGTCTAGCATCCTCGCCTTTTCCCATGGCCTGTGCCATTTGAGATACACACCAGTCTGTGTAAGCATATTCCAAAGTTGTCGAAATACTTAATGGTTCCGGTATATAACCTAATGAATCATTACCAAAATGCCGTGAAGTATTAACGGCATACCGATAAGCTTTCTCTGCATCATACGTACGAATTCCCTTTACATAAGCATCCGCCAAAACAGACAAGGCGGGATTTCCCAACATACAACCGGAATAGGAATTTAGAAATTCCCAACGTTCGTAATATTCACGTCCGCTCTGCTCTGCCATTGAAATCAATGAATTCAATTCATCGCTCACCAGACATGGGTTAATTATAGTCTGCAAAGGAAACTGGCTGCGAAATACATCCCATCCACTAAAAATAGTACGCTTTGTAAAAGCACTGTCCGTTGTATGTATTTTATAATCACCTCCTACATAACGACCATCCACATCAGTATAAATACGAGGATCAATCATTGTATGATACATAGCAGTATAAAAAATAGTTTTTTCATCTTCCGTACCACCAGATATCCGAATACGACTAAGTTCTTTATTCCACAAATCCGTAGCTTCCTTCTTTACCTGCTCTAAATCTTTAGAAGCTATTTCCTGTTTGAAATTATTAGCAGCTCCTTCCATATCAACGAAAGAGATACCCACTTTCATCTCTACAGTCTCCCCTTCTTTTGTAGGAAACTCTGTAAAAAAGCCCAAATGCTTACCTTCCAATTCTTTCTTATCTTTGATGACCGGAGCTTGTGAAACACGAGTCAAATAAGGAATACTAACCACTTCATCACGTTTCCGAACCCAACTTTCAGGAATATCCGCACTCCAGAAACCATAATCTGCCAAAGGTTTACTGAATTGAGCATAATAATAGACAGTATAATCGGCTTTTCCTTCACCATTCCCCCATCCACCACCATCAGGTGTACACTTCATCCAACCTTGAATGGTATGTTCATCTACAACCTTAATATATTGGGAAGTAGATGTTCCTCCCACTCTACGCGCTAAATCAATCTGAATACGAGACCGCTTATTAGAAGGATAAGTAAAACGTAAAATTCCACAATGCGGCGTTGCGCTACTTTCCACTTTTATACGGTAATCAGTCAACTCAACCGAATAATATCCTGCCTTGGCTGTCTCAGTCACTTTGTTATAAACTGAACGATATCCCTTTATACTATCATTATTTTCTTTCCCTGCTACTTTATATAATTCACCTGTTGTAGGCATTACCAAGAAATTTCCTAAATCGCCGAACCAGCCCACACCACTCATCTGTGTAAAGGCAAAGCCTTCAATCGTATTATGTTCATCACTATATCCAGAACCATTATCTCCTCCTGTGATGGTATTTGGACTAACTTGTACCATACCATAAGGAGTGGTAGCTCCCGGAAAAGTTTTACCTAATCCATGATATACACCCGCAGCCCCTACACTGGTACTGGCGCCAATAAACGGATTTACATAATCAGTCGGGATCAAATCTTCCGATACTGTACTGGTGGACGAACATCCCGTCATCCAGCATAAAAAGCAAACAAATAAAAGATTAGCAGTCGCTTTATACATAACAATATAATAAATTTAAATCAAACTCAGAACGAAAGTTCTAACACCGAAACGAGGCATCGAGATCATCATATCCGATTTTCCCGCACATGTTTTTATATTCTTTTTTTCGACACATTTTCCATTTAAATCCACCTCTTCCACACCGGACAATGGCATGTCAAAAGTAACCTTCTGTAATTTCTCGTTCCCTTCCGAATTAAACAGGCGTAATACGATCTTTCCATTTTCCAGATAAACAGCACTTACCTGATAACCGGTATTTTGTAAATTAATAAACGACTTTGATTCCGGTTTTGCCACCGAATAACAAGAAGATAATAAAGGTTCATTCCAACAATCACTGCTGTTTGCTACTGATGCCTTATCCCATTTACCCCGATGAGGCATAATCGCATATTTCATTTTTAAAGGACCGGTAATTTTATAATCAGGTCCCCAAAGTCCCCCACCCGAATATTGAGCTGTCAGCCCGAGCGGAAAGTCTTCTCCATAGGAATAAGAAGTTGTATGATCAGAAAATAAAGCCAATGCATAATCGCCTTTCTGTTCAGCTAAATCGACCCAATTGAGTATAATATTATGTTTGATTTGATCCCAAGAATTGAAAAAAGTATTATCGAGTGTACTTTCACACACATCGAATGGTGCATTCTTATAAATACGAGGAGAACGAAGATCGGCCGGAAACAATACATTCAATTTAAAACGATCATCACAAAAAGCTCTGCGATTACCACTCCAATGATTTTCTTTATACTCACCAATACCTACATTCTTCTTCCAATCAACCGTCAATTCAAAATCAATCCGTTTCACCCCCTTTGAAAGGGTTATTAACTGTGTAAATGGGTGAGAAGCAATCTCTCCCTCTATCTTTACTTTTTTCTCATATATGTTATCCCTCAATATAGTCAATCTGGCTGGAGCTTCTGTTGAGGAACGGAACTTACCCTCTTCATAAAAGAAACCTCTCAACTCTCCTAAAAAATACTCACCTGTTTTACGTGCAAATTCTTTATTCCCCTCTTTTTTAGCAATCAGGCTTTTGATAACTCCTCCCTTCGATAAGTCAAAAACAACCTTATACATGTCATTCTCAATCACGTATTCCTGCTCATTAACCTTCTTACTTTCTGAAACCTTTTCGCTTCCTGCAACGATCTTTTTACCTACTTCTTTCTTTTTTATACAATACGTGGAGTATCCGAAGGGAGGAATCTCTGCTTCAAAAAACAATCTTTTCTTTTCTCCTTCACTTTCTACAAAACAAGCTATCTCTTTACCTTTCCAATCACAAATAACAAAATCTGAATTCTCAGACTCTAAAGAAAGAAGAACACTCACCGGTTCTTTCCTTTCCACTCCTAAAGTGTTAAAAAGACGTACCCATTGCTGGTTAATGTCACCTTGCTGCGAGCCTGACAAATCATCAAAGTTTTGTATGGACGCTTCTATGATTCTATCAGAAATTCGATTCGTATCATCCGTCCATCGTTTAATCTGATCAGCCCATGTACCTTGTCTATTCAATCCGTTATAGGGCACAATCCAAGAATCATGATGCTGTGCCATCATTAAAGTACGCCATGCCTCATCCATATCTGCCTTCAAACAAGTATACCCATTCTTCAGATGAGCCATAACAGACATTTTCTCTGCCATGATAATCCTGTTTTCAGAAGTACGAACTTCCTGCGCTATCTTCTGTAATACTTGGCTACCCCACATCAGGTTTACGCGTATATCTTCCTGTGAGAAATGCCAATCATCATCAGTTTTTCCGATGGAGATATTCTCTATATAATCCCTCCATCTTATATATATAGAATTATTTTTTGTGTTCTTTCCACTTCCGATCCACGGACCGTTTTTCCATCCGGCATCCTGAAAACACATGCCAACCGGATGCTTGATCCCCGCTTCACGACAAGCCGTCAAATATGCTTCTGAATTCCCCCAAGCTGTTGTCTGCCATGTTGAGTTCTTTTCCAGTCGTTCACAAGCGTAACGAGGAACCGTCAAAATAGAAGTCCCGTCTGTCCCTATCCAATTAACCAGTTCGCCGCCATACGCAGCAGTATACCCTCCCCAACAAGTATTAGGGCACTTTAAGACAGCATATTTAAAACCGAATTGTTTAAGAATCTGTGGTAAACAACTCGTAAAACAAGGCTCTTCTACAGAATAAGTAACAAAATCAACTTCCGGAAAATGTGCATTGGTCTTGGTTATACCATATTGAAACTGCCGAATGATGCTCTCTCCTGAAATATTATAGCAATAAGGTTGTGCATAAGTAGGATTCGTAAATTCTACTTGCCGACTTGCCACGAGCTTTTTAAATTGTTGATAAGCTTCAGGAGTTTGTACATAAACAGTATCCCAGGTTTCCGGTTCTATCTCCAAACAAATCCGCCAATCCGGATGCATAGATAGCTGGTCTACTATAAATTGAGTTTTCCACTTCACCGGGTAATGCCCATATATTCCACCATGATACCCATCAACAAAATAAGCTTGTTGTGCACGAACATTACTATAAAAGAAAACTGCTAGTAATATGATATAAAATTGATTCATGGTATTCCAAAACTAGTTATCTTTCGCGCTGTTCCATCTTGCGCATAAATTCATCCAATTTTTGCTGTATCACTTCCTCATTGTCTTTATTTCCGGGGAATGTCCAGTCAATGATTACCAAAAGACTTTGATTATCAACAAAATTCTCTTTCAAAACTTTATCCTTATCCACCTCCATCAAAAAGCTTTCCTTCTCATCAGAAGTAAGTTCACCAGCAAAATATTTATTTAAAGACTCCTTCATTCTTCGTTCCTTTTTTTATCAAAGGACGATTATATCAATAAATACCCCTAAAAAGCATCTACAAATTAGTTAAACGTTTATGCAGCCAAACGCATATTCAACATTACACGCAACTTTTTAAGCGCTATTCCCATCTGACATTCCACTGTATTAACCGAAATCCCCAACCGCTCGGAAATTTCCCGGTATTTCAGCCCCTCCATACGACTCAATAAAAATATAGCACGACACTTTTTAGGCAAACTATTAATTGCTTCCCGGACTAGCTTTTCCATTTCATTTCCCTCATAGATATCCAATACATCAAAGCGATCCAAAGATTGCATTTTCAAATTCAACTCGACTTCGAAAGAAGCTTGTACATTCTCAACGTATTTCTGTTCGAACACTTTATGCTTTAGATAATCCAGACATCTATTTCTTACTAGCCTAAAAAGATAAGCATTTATATTCTCAATATGATCCATAGACTCTCTTTTTTCCCAAAGATCTGCAAAAACATCTTGTGTTATGTTTTCAGCATCCTCTTCCGACATCACAAATTCTTTTGCAAACCGAACTAGTTTGGGATAATAAATAAGATACAATTCTGAAAAACTCATAGTTGTGTGTTTCTTTAAATTAGTATTCAGTTATCAAAAATCTTGTGATGCAAATATAGAGATGAAAAAAGCCTACTTCTTAGTGGAAGTAGGCAGGAAAGTAAACGTTTTACAGTTCAATTATTATATATACATTTAATAATCAATAGTTTACAATAATACTATTTTTTAGTTTTAGTAAACTGAATAGAATCATTTTTGAGACAAAGAACCAAGTTTTTTTACCTCTTCTTCAAAGATATTACTATCAAGAGTGGACATTCTCTTCACTTTACTCTTATAATTATAAATTGTCTGCACAGAATAATGCAAAAATACAGCAATCTGTCCAACATCGGTAATTCCTAACCGTATCAATGCAAATATGCGTAATTCTGTATTCAGTTGGTCCTTTTCCAGTTTATAACGCTCCTCCGGTTTCAACAAAGAATTGAACTTTTCCACAAAGTTAGGATACAAATTAAGGAACGCTTTATCAAAGTTATGATAAAGTTCTTCAAGTTCCTTTTCAAAAGGTCGGGAGGATGACTTATATAAATCATCAATCTGTCCGGTCTTGATTTTCCTGTTCACATTCTTCCTGTACTCATCGAGTTTATTAATATAAACGGCACATTGATTCATAAAATACCCCACATATTTTTCCTTGATCAGATTAGCTTCGTCGAGATTCTTATTCAGCCCGACCAGTTCCTCATTCATAGCTTTAAGATGCCGTTTAGCCCGGGATACAATTTTTGTTTGTTTATATGTAAAATACAGGGTGATAGCAAGAGCTACCACAAACAAGCTAGTCAGAAATATATAGAAACGGAGGTTCTGCTTTTGTTTTTCCAACCGGATCAAGTATGTATTTTCAATAATCGGATGGATGCGGGCAATTACTGTATTCTTAAAACGAGAATTATAAAAGATGGCATCATCCAACGCTACTTTAATATAGTTATAAGCCCTATCTATATCTCCTTTATGATATAAATTAACTGCCAATGTCAATAATGCCTCATTCTCTTTGACAGCCAGTTTTGTATCTGTCATAGCAGCCAGCATTAGAAACTTTTCTTCCAGTGCATAATTCCCAATCAACCGATAAGCCCTGGCAAGCCCCATAGCCATCATAGCATATCCATGAGATGCCGGCTCTTGTTTATCATATATCTCTGTCAAAATCAGAAGAGCCTCTTTGGTACTTCCCTTATCTTGAAGCTTCACAGCTTTTTCTTTTCTATATTCATCCGACTGGTCAAATAAGATGCTCATCACAGTATCCCGATAAGCCTCTTTTTCCGATATATACTCGTTTGAAAACCGTACATCGTCCGTGTATTTAATGAGATTTTCATAATAACGTATACGATTCCAGCAATACAAAGCTTTCAAATGATCGGGTAAATCCGCACATTTTATCGACTTAAAAATATCATTTGCTTGAATAAACAAACCGGATAAAGAATAGACAAAAGCCAACCGGAGCTGCTCTTCCAAAAGATATTCTTTATTACCAATCGTTTTTGCTATATCAATATTCTCATGAATATATTGTTCTGCCGAATCACAGACAAAAGTCTCATATTGATGGATAATCTCTTTATTTAAATTGTATATATCCTCCAACGAATTAAGGCCAACTTTCTTTTTCTTTAATTCTTTTATGGTAGCTTCTTTTTTCTGGGTATATATCAAACGTTCAGAAATCACTTTGTCTAACACCTTCAACAAAGAATCATTCTCACTATCTGCATAGAGGTAAAACAAGGAGTTTAGAAGGAAAAATATAAACCAAAGTGTGCGTTTCATAATCATGTATTCTTTCTTAATCTGCAAAAAAATGTATTTTCTTTGTGTTATTCGCCAAAAAGAGCGTAAATCATTCTTTTTATTGCATCTTTTAACAAATGAAGATGGAGAAATTACCCCATTCTAAATGATATTTGTGAAACCATGCTGACTAAAAAATGAATCTAAAAGATATGGAGTTAAAAAAAGCTTTTTTGCTATACGGACTTTGCAAAAAGTATAAATATTAGTTCTATATTTGCAGCCGTTAAAAGAGAAAGATGAAACAAAGCTTAAAATTCGGACTACTTTTAGTGTTGGCTTTGCTCATCCATTGTGCAACTAATGGAGCAATGGAAGATATGTGCAAAGTTTCCTCCCCGACTTATCGGCAGGAGAAATGCTATGTATCACAAGATCGTCCGATTCAGGATGCTTTGGAACGTCTTTATAATCTTTATACGACGCAAACCTGTGACATGAGTCATACAGATGTCGCACATGTTCCGACAGATAAAAGCATGTTTTTGTTAATCGCTTATTTCTGTGACCATTACAAACATCAAAGTCCGCCTTACCCGGTCTCATCCCATTCTCCTACATATTATTACGATCCTATCTCCTATTATATATATGGGTTGAGAAAGATTGTCATTTAGCCTACAGTACAGTAGACTCTTTTGCTCGTCATTTATTACAGTTGGTTTTATTCTCCATAGGGCGAATAGACTAATTGCTTATTTCTATATAATATTCAATCTAAACAGCTATTGAATTATGAATTTTACATTTTTAGTTGTTGTTTTACTGACAGCGCTTGCTTTTGTCGGTGTAGTAATAGCCCTCTCGCGTGCTATCTCTCCCCGTTCATACAACCTGCAAAAGTTTGAGGCTTATGAATGTGGTATACCGACACGTGGTAAATCATGGATGCAGTTCCGTGTAGGCTACTACTTGTTTGCCATCCTATTCCTTATGTTCGATGTCGAAACAGCTTTTCTGTTTCCGTGGGCGGTAGTTATGCGTGACATGGGACCACAGGGACTTATTAGTGTTCTCTTCTTCTTTATCATTTTAGTTCTGGGTCTTGCTTATGCCTGGAGGAAAGGAGCTTTGGAATGGAAATAACCAAAAAGCCAAAAATAAAATCTATTCCGTATGATGAGTTTATCGACAATGAATCATTGGAAAAGTTGGTCAAGGAACTTAATGCAGGAGGAGCCAATGTTGCCCTCGGAGTACTTGACGACTTTATCAACTGGGGACGCAGCAATTCACTGTGGCCGCTTACCTTTGCAACCAGTTGTTGTGGTATCGAATTTATGGCACTGGGTGCCGCGCGTTATGACATGGCCCGCTTTGGGTTTGAGGTAGCACGTGCCAGCCCGCGTCAGGCTGATATGATTATGGTATGCGGAACAATCACCAATAAAATGGCTCCGGTACTGAAACGACTTTACGACCAGATGCCCGATCCGAAGTATGTGGTTGCCGTAGGCGGATGCGCTGTCAGCGGAGGTCCTTTCAAGAAGTCCTATCACGTAGTGAACGGGGTGGACAAGATTCTTCCGGTAGATGTATATATTCCCGGATGCCCGCCACGTCCTGAAGCATTCTATTATGGCATGATGCAATTGCAACGCAAAGTGAAAATAGAAAAGTTCTTTGGTGGAGTAAACAGAAAAGAGAAGAAACCGGATTATTTAAAAAATGAAGAATGATGAATGATGAATGAAGAATTCGCATGCAACATCCCGGCAGATTTTTCATTCTTAATTTTTCATTCTTAATTTAATTTGATTTATGCAAGAAATACAATTTATAGCTCCTGCAGCGTTACACGACGAGATGCTGCGCTTGCGAAATGAAAAACAGATGGACTTTCTCGAAAGCCTCACCGGTATGGACTGGGGAGTAGCCGATGAGAAAGACGCTCCGGAAAAACTCCGCGGTTTAGGCGTAGTCTACCATCTGGAATCTACCATTACAGGCGAACGGATAGCACTAAAAACAGCGACAACCAACCGCGAGCTACCGGAAATTCCGTCTGTCAGCGACATCTGGAAGATAGCCGACTTCTACGAACGTGAAGTTTTTGATTTTTATGGCATCACCTTTGTCGGTCATCCTGATATGCGTCGGCTCTACCTGCGTAACGATTGGATCGGTTATCCAATGCGTAAAGATAACGATCCGGAAAAGGATAACCCACTGTGCATGACCAATGAAGAGACGTTTGATACGACTCAAGAAATAGAACTGAACCCGGACGGAACCATCAAGAACAAAGAAACGAAACTGTTCGGCGAAGAAGAATATGTAGTCAACATCGGTCCGCAGCACCCTGCTACTCATGGTGTAATGCGCTTCCGTGTTTCTCTGGAAGGTGAAATCATTCGTAAGATTGATGCGAACTGTGGTTATATCCATCGGGGAATCGAAAAAATGAATGAAAGCCTCACTTACCCTCAAACATTGGCTTTGACAGACCGTCTGGACTATTTGGGCGCGCATCAGAACCGCCATGCATTGTGTATGTGTATTGAAAAAGCCATGGGTATTGAGGTCAGTGAACGCGTACAGTACATCCGTACCATAATGGACGAGTTGCAACGTATCGATTCTCACTTGCTGTTCTACTCTTGTCTTGCTATGGACTTAGGAGCGTTGACAGCATTTTTTTATGGATTCCGTGACCGCGAGAAGATTCTCGATATTTTTGAAGAAACTTGTGGCGGACGTCTGATTATGAACTACAATACGATTGGCGGTGTACAGGCTGATCTTCATCCTAACTTCGTCAAACGAGTAAAAGAGTTCATTCCATATATGAGAGGAATTATCCACGAATATCACGATATATTCACGGGTAACATCATCGCACAGAGCCGTATGAAAGGCGTCGGTGTGTTAAGCCGTGAAGATGCCATCTCTTTCGGTTGTACCGGAGGTACAGGCCGTGCATCCGGATGGGCGTGTGACGTACGTAAACGAATGCCATACGGTGTATATGACAAAGTCGATTTCAAAGAAATCGTTTATACGGAAGGTGACTGCTTTGCCCGTTACCTGGTGCGTATGGATGAGATCATGGAAAGTCTGAACATCATTGAGCAATTAATAGACAATATTCCCGAGGGACCTTATCAGGAGAAGATGAAACCTATCATCCGTGTTCCGGAAGGCAGCTACTATGCAGCAGTAGAAGGAAGTCGTGGTGAATTTGGTGTCTTCCTGGAAAGTCAGGGTGACAAAACGCCTTACCGCCTGCACTACCGTGCTACGGGATTGCCGCTTGTTGCTGCAATTGACACCATTTGTCGGGGCACAAAGATTGCCGACTTAATTGCTATTGGCGGAACAATAGATTATGTCGTTCCGGATATTGACAGATAATACTTAATTATTAAAAATATATGTTCGACTTTAGTATAGTAACAAACTGGATACATGAGCTACTGCTCTCCATTATGCCGGAGGGATTAGCCATCTTTATAGAATGTGTAGCTGTCGGCGTGTGCCTCGTAGCACTGTATGCCATCCTGGCTATCATATTGATCTACATGGAGCGTAAGGTCTGCGGTTTTTTCCAGTGTCGTCTTGGACCGAACCGTGTTGGTAAATGGGGTTCTATCCAAGTGGTCTGCGACGTGCTCAAAATGCTGACCAAAGAAATCTTCATGCCGAAGGATGCCGACCATTTCCTTTACAATCTTGCTCCATTCATGGTGATTATCGCTTCATTCCTGACTTTCGCTTGTATTCCTTTTAATAAAGGTGCGGCGATTCTGGACTTTAATGTGGGCGTGTTCTTCCTGTTGGCAGCTTCCAGCATTGGAGTTGTCGGTATCTTGCTGGCCGGTTGGGGTAGTAACAACAAATTCTCTTTGATCGGTGCCATGCGAAGCGGTGCACAGATTATCAGTTATGAACTTTCTGTTGGTATGAGTATCATGACAATGGTAGTGCTGACGGGAACCATGCAATTTTCTGAAATCGTAGAAGGACAAGCTGATGGTTGGTTCATCTTCAAGGGACATATTCCTGCGGTCATTGCTTTCATCATCTATCTGATTGCCGGAAATGCAGAATGTAACCGTGGCCCGTTCGACCTTCCCGAAGCGGAAAGTGAGCTGACAGCCGGATATCATACTGAATACTCCGGTATGGGTTTCGGTTTCTTCTATCTGGCAGAATACTTGAATCTGTTTATCGTAGCCAGTGTTGCCGCCACCATCTTCCTGGGAGGATGGATGCCGCTGCACATTGTTGGTTTGGATGGATTTAACACTGTAATGGATTATATTCCGGGCTTTATCTGGTTCTTCGCCAAAGCATTCTTTGTGGTATTCCTTCTGATGTGGATCAAATGGACTTTCCCACGCTTGCGTATCGACCAGATCTTGAATCTGGAATGGAAATACCTGGTTCCAATTTCTATGGTAAATCTATTATTAATGGCATGCTGCGTAGCTTTCGGCTTCCACTTTTGATAAATGAAAATTATGGAATATAAAGATAAAAAATATACGTACTTAGGTGGTCTGGTGCATGGCATCAGTACACTGGCAACGGGTATGAAAACCAGCATCAAGGTATACTTCCGTAAGAAAGTGACCGAGCAATATCCCGAAAACCGGAAAGAGCTGAAAATGTTCGACCGTTTTCGTGGTACGCTGAATATGCCCCACAATGAGAATAATGAACATCGCTGTGTAGCTTGCGGATTGTGTCAAATGGCCTGTCCGAACGATACAATCAAAGTGACCAGCGAAACCGTCGAAACAGAAGATGGAAAGAAGAAGAAAATTCTGGCAACCTATGAATATGATTTGGGTGCCTGTATGTTCTGCCAGCTCTGTGTCAATGCTTGTCCGCACGATGCCATCACGTTCGACCAGAACTTCGAACATGCAGTCTTCGACCGGACGAAACTTGTCCTGAAGTTGAACCACGACGGTAGTAAAGTAATAGAAAAGAAAAAAGAAGTTTAGATATGGGATCAACACTTGAAACAGTAGTATTCTACTTTTTGGCAGCATTTATTATTGCTATGTCCATCATGACGGTGACTACCCAACGTATCGTACGCTCGGCCACCTACCTGCTCTTCGTGCTCTTCGGCACGGCCGGCATCTATTTTTTGCTGGGTTACACCTTTCTGGGTTCCGTTCAGATTATGGTTTATGCCGGTGGTATCGTCGTTCTTTATGTATTCTCCATCCTATTGACCAGTGGAGAAGGCGACCGGGCCGAGAAAGCAAAACGAAGTAAAGTCTTAGCCGGACTCTTCACTATGATTGCCGGTTTGGCCATTATCCTGTTTATCACACTGAAGCACGATTTCATGCAGACAGCTAATTTGGCCCCGCAAGAAATTAGCATTCATGCTATCGGGAACGCTTTATTAAGTAGTGACAAATACGGTTATGTATTGCCTTTCGAAGCTGTCAGCATATTATTGCTGGCGTGTATCATCGGTGGCATCATGATTGCACGTAAGAGATAGGAATTTTAAGTATTAACTATCAAAATAGAGTTCGAATATGATACACATGGAATATTACCTGGTAGTTTCTACCATCATGATGTTTGCAGGAATCTATGGATTCTTTACCCGCCGAAATACACTGGCTATCCTGATTTCTGTAGAGTTAATGCTGAATGCTACGGACATCAACTTCGCCGTATTCAATCGTTTCCTTTTTCCGGGGGGAATGGAGGGTTATTTCTTTGCACTCTTTTCCATCGCCATCTCGGCTGCGGAAACTGCAATAGCTATCGCCATCATGATTAACATTTATCGTAATCTTCGAAGCATTCAGGTGCGCAACCTGGACGAGTTGAAGTGGTGATTTGTTTCATTCCCAGGAACAAGGTGTTTCATCCCTTGAAACACTTCGTTTCACACCGAGAAACAAAGTGTTTCTCACCGAGGAACAACTAGTTTCACACCGGGAAACCAAACAGAAGGTCCGAGTATAGTGATTATCAGCTATAAGACCAAAAATTATTAATAATAACTCAAGTAATTAAATAAAACTGTATGGAACTAACAATTCTAATACTCCTTCTTCCTTTCTTCTCCTTTCTCATATTGGGAATCGGAGGTAAATGGATGTCCCACCGGACAGCGGGTACAATCGGTACGCTGATACTGGGAGCAGTAGCAGTACTATCCTACGTTACAGCTATCCAATATTTCTCCGCTCCACGACTGGAAGACGGAACATTCGCCACACTGATGCCTTACAACTTCACGTGGCTTCCTTTTACAGAGACTTTACACTTCGATTTGGGCATCTTGCTCGATCCTATATCGGTAATGATGTTGATCGTCATCTCTACAGTGTCACTGATGGTACATATCTACTCTTTCGGTTACATGAAAGGAGAAGTCGGTTTTCAACGCTATTACGCTTTCCTATCCCTGTTTACCATGTCTATGCTGGGATTGGTCGTTGCAACCAACATCTTCCAGATGTACCTTTTTTGGGAGCTGGTGGGGGTAAGTTCTTACCTGCTAATCGGTTTTTATTATACAAAACCGGCTGCCATTGCTGCTTCCAAGAAAGCGTTTATTGTTACTCGCTTTGCTGACTTGGGCTTCCTGATCGGTATCCTGATTTACGGATATTACGGTGGTACATTCGGCTTCACTCCGGATACAGTATCCTTGATAAGCGGTGGAGCTTCTATGCTTCCGTTGGCTCTCGGACTGATGTTTGTCGGTGGTGCCGGTAAAAGTGCCATGTTCCCGTTGCATATCTGGTTGCCGGATGCAATGGAAGGTCCTACTCCGGTCAGCGCATTGATTCATGCGGCTACCATGGTAGTTGCCGGTGTATATCTGGTGGCACGTATGTTCCCACTTTTCATTACATACGCACCGAATACGCTGCACATGGTTGCTTGGGTAGGTGCATTTACAGCATTCTACGCAGCAAGTGTGGCTTGCGTACAATCAGACATCAAACGTGTACTGGCTTTCTCTACCATTTCACAGATTGGCTTCATGATGGTAGCTCTGGGTGTTTGTACTTCCATGAATCCGCACGAAGGAGGTTTGGGCTACATGGCTTCCATGTTCCACCTTTTCACACATGCCATGTTTAAGGCATTACTCTTCCTCGGTGCAGGTAGCATTATCCATGCCGTACATTCTAATGAAATGTCCGCTATGGGAGGTTTACGCAAATATATGCCGATCACTCACTGGACATTCCTGATTGCTTGTCTGGCTATTGCCGGTATTCCTCCGTTCTCGGGCTTCTTCTCGAAGGATGAAATTCTGGCTGCTTGTTTCCAATACAGCCCTGTAATGGGATGGGTGATGACAGTCATCGCTGCAATGACAGCTTTCTATATGTTCCGCCTTTACTACGGTATTTTTTGGGGGAGCGAGCCGCCCCGGGCAGGTTCCCATTCGGAACATAACACGCCGCACGGAAACTTGGAAGCGGCACCTTGCCGCCCACATGAGAGTCCGTTGGCTATGACTTTCCCGCTGATGTTCCTGGCAGTTGTAACTTGTGGAGCAGGATTTATTCCTTTCGGACACTTCATCAGTTCGAATGGTGAATCTTATTCTATCCATCTCGATCCGTCAGTAGCTATTACGAGCGTTGTTATTGCGATTATTTCGATTGCAATCGCTACATGGATGTACAAGAATGCCAAACAGCCTGTTGCTGATTCGTTGGCAAAACGATTCAAAGGTCTGCACAAGGCAGCCTATAATCGCTTCTATATTGATGATATCTACCAGTTTATTACGCATAAGATTATCTTCCGCTGCATCTCTACTCCTATCGCATGGTTCGACCGTCATGTAGTGGATGGATTCTTTGACTTCCTGGCATGGGCCACCAATACAACAAGCGACGAGATTCGTGGTTTGCAGAGCGGTCAGGTACAACAATATGCGTATGTGTTCCTTTGCGGTGCATTGGCACTTATCCTACTGCTGATTCTCTAAATAGTAAATAGTAAATCTTTAAATAGTAAATCATAAAGATGAATTTCTTATCCATATTCGTACTTATCCCCTTATTGATGCTGGCCGGACTTTGGGCAGCACGAGGAATCAAAGCCATCCGGGGGGTTATGGTTACTGGCGCATCGGCACTTCTGATTGCCTCCGTCGTACTTACATTCCTGTATCTGGGAGAGCGTAGCGCCGGAAATACGGCAGAAATGCTTTTCCGTGCAGATACGCTTTGGTATGCCCCGCTTCACATATCTTATTCAGTAGGTGTTGACGGAATTTCGGTAGCCATGTTGTTATTGTCTGCTGTCATCGTATTCACCGGTACATTCGCTTCCTGGCGCCTACAACCGCTGACGAAAGAATATTTCCTCTGGTTCACCCTGTTGTCTATGGGAGTATTCGGATTCTTTATATCCGTCGATTTGTTCACCATGTTCATGTTCTATGAAATTGCGTTGATACCGATGTACCTGCTGATTGGTGTATGGGGATCAGGACGTAAAGAATATGCAGCCATGAAACTGACCCTTATGTTGATGGGCGGTTCCGCTTTCCTATTGATCGGTATTCTCGGAATCTATTTCGGCTCGGGAGCAACCACCATGAACCTTCTCGAAATTGCACAGTTGCACAACATACCTTTTGCACAGCAATGCATCTGGTTCCCGCTGACTTTCCTCGGCTTCGGTGTATTGGGCGCCCTTTTCCCGTTCCACACATGGAGTCCTGACGGTCACGCTTCTGCCCCGACTGCCGTATCCATGCTTCATGCCGGAGTATTGATGAAACTGGGAGGTTACGGATGTTTCCGTATCGCCATGTATCTGATGCCGGAAGCAGCCAACGAACTTTCCTGGATATTCCTGATACTGACAGGTATCTCTGTAGTCTACGGAGCCTTCTCCGCTTGCGTACAGACCGACTTGAAATATATCAATGCTTATTCATCCGTATCTCACTGCGGACTGGTTCTTTTCGCCATTCTGATGCTAAACCAGACAGCAGCAACAGGAGCAATCCTTCAGATGCTTTCACACGGATTGATGACAGCCTTGTTCTTTGCTCTGATCGGTATGATATATGGACGTACACACACACGTGACGTTCGCGAGCTTGCCGGTCTGATGAAGATTATGCCATTCCTTAGTGTATGTTATGTGATTGCCGGTCTTGCTAACCTCGGTCTGCCGGGCTTGAGTGGTTTCATTGCTGAAATGACTATCTTCGTCGGCTCTTTCCAGAACAACGATGTATTTCACCGTACACTGACTATCATCGCCTGCTCTTCGATTGTGATTACCGCAGTCTACATCCTGCGCCTGGTAGGTAAGATTCTATACGGAACCTGCACCAATAAACATCACCTCGAACTGACCGACGCAACATGGGACGAACGTATAGCCGTTATCTGCCTCATCGTTTGCGTTGCCGGACTAGGTATGGCTCCTTTCTGGGTTAGCCACATGATTGGCGAAAGCGTATTACCGGTTGTCTCACAACTAATCCCCTAACTCATAAATCATAATTCTTAATTCATAAATAAACAAGATGGATTATTCACAATTTCTATATATGCGAGAAGAGCTGTCGCTCATAGCTGTCTTATTGCTGCTATTTCTAGCTGACCTCTTCATGAGTCCGGATGCACACAAAAATAGTGGGAAAGCACGCCTGAACACCATGTTACCCGTTATTCTGATGGCTATCCATACGGCTATCAACATGATTCCAGGAACTGCTGCCGATGCCTTCGGTGGCATGTATCACTATGTACCGATGCACACAGTTGTTAAATCAATCCTGAACGTCGGTACACTGATTGTTTTCCTGATGGCGCACGAGTGGATGAAAAGAGAAGATACTTCATTCAAACAAGGAGAGTTCTATGTGCTTACACTCTCTACCTTGTTTGGTATGTACCTCATGATTTCCGCCGGACATTTCCTGATGTTCTTCATTGGGCTTGAAACAGCTTCTATTCCAATGGCAGCATTGATTGCCTTCGATAAATACCGTCACAACTCTGCCGAAGCAGGTGCCAAATACATTCTGACAACTCTTTTCTCCAGTGCATTGCTGTTATTCGGCCTGTCAATGATCTATGGTTCTGCCGGGACTCTTTATTTCGATGACCTCCCTGCCCATATCGACGGAAATCCGTTACAGATCATGGCATTTGTATTCTTCTTCACAGGAATGGCATTCAAGTTATCATTGGTTCCGTTCCACTTATGGACAGCAGACGTTTACGAAGGCGCTCCGAGTGCAGTTACCGCTTATCTGAGTGTTATATCAAAAGGATCGGCAGCATTTGTTTTATTGGCTGTCCTTATCAAAGTATTCGCTCCAATGATCAATGACTGGCAGGAAGTACTTTATTGGGTAACCATCGCTTCTATCACTATTGCCAATATATTTGCTGTCCGTCAGCAAAACCTGAAACGTTTGATGGCGTTCTCCAGTATTTCGCAAGCGGGATACATTATGTTAGGTGTTATCGGTGGCACGGCACAAGGCATGACAGCTTTGGTATATTACGTATTAATCTACGCTGCTGCCAACCTCGGAGTATTTGCCGTAATTACTATTGTGGCGCTACGCAGTCAGAAATTCACGCTCGAAGATTACGCAGGACTTTATAAAACGAATCCCAAAATCGCTCTCTTGATGACTCTGTCTCTGTTCTCATTGGCAGGCATCCCTCCGTTTGCCGGATTCTTCTCTAAATTCTTTATCTTCATGGCTGCTTTCGATGCAGGTTTCCACTTGTTGGTATTCATTGCATTGGTAAATACTGTGATTTCTTTGTATTACTATCTGCTGATTGTAAAAGCAATGTATATCACTCCTTCCGACAACCCGATTCCTACTTTCCACAGCGACCGTTGTACGAAATGGGGACTAGCACTCTGCACGCTGGGTATCATCGGACTGGGTATTGCAAGTATCGTATATCAATCTATTGATAAACTGTCATTCGGAATTTAAACGGACTACCTTTTCACCAAAGAAACGGCCTTGGTTTCATGTCAGTATCAATCGACATCAAAACCAAGACCGTTTCTTCTATATAAAAGCCGCTTTTATTAATGAGGAAGGAAGATATTCACCTGCCTCATTACCTACTCTACCGGGCACAACTCATCTCTTCCGCCACAATCACTTCGGGAATAGTAAACCAGAATCTTGATCCTTTTCCTTTTTCAGAATCAACGCCAATACGCCCACCCAATTGTTCAACAATACTCTGACAGATAGAAAGTCCCAATCCAGTACCGTGTACAAAAGTATTAAGCTTCACGAAACGCTCAAAGATATGTGGCAATTGCTCTTTCTCAATACCGATTCCTGTATCTTTGACATAAAATTCCAATTCCCCGTCTTTTAATTCATACCCCACATGAATACTACCTTCAGAGGTAAATTTCATTGCATTGTTAACAAAGTTAGAGATCACCTGATGTATACGGTTACGGTCACTAATGACATGACAAACCGGAAGATGATCATCAAACACCAGTTCCACCTCTTCTTTCGCTTTCACCCCCATAGAGCGGACAATATCCTCACATAACAGATTTACATCTACATCTCCGTTGGTAAACTCAAATGTACCCGCTTCAATCTTCGACAAATCGAGTATATCTGAAATTAATTGCAACAAGAGATCATTATTCTCACGCACAATCTTAATATACTCCTGACGTTCTGCCAACTCTTCTGTTTCCACCAATAAATCGGAGAAACCGACAATGGCATTCAGCGGCGTACGGATTTCATGACTCATATTTGCAAGGAAAGCACTTTTCAAACGATCCATCATCTCTGCTTTATCACGTGCCTGAATCAATTCGGCTTCAGTCTCCTTCAATTCTGTAATGTCATAATTAATACCGATAATTTCTATTTCATTTTCTTCCGGTTTATAATTGGTGACCATCACATTACTGCTGACCCAATTCCATTCGTTCTTCGTTCCGGGACGACGAATACGCATCTCCCCTTGGAAATGCCTCCTTTTTCCGTCTCTGACTCCATCATAAAAATCGAGGAAACGCTTGCGGTCTTCGGGATGCATTTGACTATAAACTGCTACCACCTCACTCAAAGGAATATCTTCCTCCTCACCTAAATTCTTATACCACTGTTTTATAGCATAACCTTTGCGGTTCAAGAGATTCAATTTGGCATATCCTACTTTTGCATAATCGGATATCATCAAGAAGAAATTTTCAAAATCACGAATACGATTCATTGCATCAATACGCTCCGTATTGTCAATGCTTATTAAAATATATCCGCTGAAGTTGCCCTCATTATCATATAGTTTACTAACCTTCGAATATAGTTCTATCACATTAGAACGGCTTGTCTCATAATATCCTCCTGCTTGCTCAAAAGAGTAATTAAGTCTGAAATCCACCAGATCTTCATTCCGCACACGATCACGAATCCCCTGCGGCACATTCGGATTCTCAAAGAAATTAACCCCTATCACATCCGATTTATTCACTACACCGAATATTTCTAAATCCTTATTATTCAAATCTATCAAATAGCCGTCCTTATCGTAAATCTCTACTCCTGCCGGAATATTAGCAAAGATATTCTTAAAGAGTTTTTCACTACGATCCAATGCCCGGTTAGCTTGTACCGATCCTGTAGAATCGAGGAATAAACCGACTATTTCATCTTTTCCGGGAGAATAAATAACCCAATGCGTATACCGTTCCGTTCTTGGAAAATATTCATCTTTCTCCCTATAAGAATTACTATCCAGTATCTCTTCCAGAAAATTAAGTTTTTGGAGATAGTCAGGATGCTTTTCAGATGCCAAAGAACCAATATACGACTCCAAAGGAAGCCCGAAAAAGGTTGAACTGACCTCATTCGCATCCGTCACCCGATAATCGCAAGGTTTATTATTCTCGTCACGGATAATGGACATACGTATATATCCCATCGGCATAAAATGAAACAGATTATTTAGGAAAGTCTGTTCACGGATTACCTTGTTCTTAGTTTTACGCAACTCGATACAGATATTTATAATATTTCCCAATGAGGAGAACCATTGAAAATCTTCATTACTCCAGTCATGGTAGGTCTCAACCAAATCAATCCCCATATATCCCCAAACGCGGTCGCCTGTCATCAAAGGAGTCACCATTAACGATTTGATTCCCTGAACTACAAGAATCTGATATTCATCAGGAGCCTCTTCTAATAACTGCTCCAGTGTATTTAAAATAATCGGCTTGCCCGATAATATCTGTTCACTCCACCATTTTGACTCACTGGCAGGCATGTCCTGCAGATTGTCTATCTCTGCCGATACTCCTTCAGAAACAACTTCGTAGATACAACTATGATGGGCATAAATTTCATCGTATTCAAAAATATAAACACGACCTTTTCCATTATAAAGATTCAGAATATCTCTTAAAATATCTGCGATACAAGATTCTACTGCCTCATCACGTAGGAAACGAAGCAACGATTGCGAAACAAAATTCTGACGACAAAGCAAATCATTCACACGCCTTAATGCATCCCTTTGATCTTCCTCCTTGGGAGCCTCAACGCGCTGGATTATTCCGAAGGACTTATCACCTCCATCAACACCCGTACCCTTCTCACGAAAAGCCAGACGGGTATGCAGCCAAACCTCACCATATTTTGAATGAATCGGGAAAGTTTGTTCGTAAAAGTCCTTATGGATAGAAGAATTTGCCCGGAACTCCTGAGCAATCTGCTTGCGATAATCTTCACGTATCAGGTTTAGAAAATCCGAAGTAGAGATGGTGTCGCCGTCCAATCCCAAAAGATCAGAAAGATAATCGGAACATAAATAACATCCTGCCGTTAAATCTACTTCCCACCATCCGATTTGTGCAAGAGAAGCCATTTTTTTGTATCGCTCGTTGTCTGTTTGCATATTTTGTATCGTTGTAAAATAATAGGTTGACAAATATACGAAAAAGGTAATCACTGATACCATAAAGGAGCAAATAAAAAAGCTAAAAGAAGATTACGAAAACAAATAAATAGAATATGGGAGAATCTGTTTGTTACAAATTCTCCCATACCTCCTATTAAAAAAGATACACTTTGCTACTCTATATCTTATTTATAAGGAAGAGAAATTATATCCGCTCCAAGTGAACAGGGATGCATCTGCACCTGTATTCGTAGTTGGCTCGGTAAATGTATTCAATGTACCGTTCAGCTTATTCTTAAAGTTCAATGTATGGGTGATGCTGATGCTGGAAGCAGCATTTCCTGTACCTTTATTGTCATTCATATCAATCAAATCGATTGTACCGCCTGAACCTTTGACAAGGGCATTGGTGATCGTAGCTTTTGCTCCACGACGGATTTTAATCACATCTTGCATACGGTCTACATTATCCGTTGTATTGGCAGCATTATTTACGATTGTCATATTTTCAACCACAAAGTCCGACTGACGTAAATGATCCGGATAAATGCCATCCAAGTTACCATCTGCTTCAATGCCGCGCGGATCTGCTTCCGTACTGGTATAACCGCTTTCCCAAACACCATAGCAGTTTTTCAATTTACCGGAATATCCTTGAGTGAAGTCGAACATGTCATCATCCGGGTTCACAGCCAATAGGTTGGTTACATTCACCGTACCGCCAAAGAATTCGACGGCATCATCCGCACTCTCAAGAATGTAGATATTCTCGATCTTGGTACCGTTTCCAACACCGTTCAGTGTCAATCCGTTGTGCTCGATATCGGCAGTAGAGCGGGCACCGGCATAGCAGATTTTCACATAAGTCAGTGAACCGGAATTGTCATTATCGACATTACCACCGTAT
Source organism: Bacteroides xylanisolvens (assembly GCF_018289135.1). Classification (NCBI taxonomy): domain Bacteria; kingdom Pseudomonadati; phylum Bacteroidota; class Bacteroidia; order Bacteroidales; family Bacteroidaceae; genus Bacteroides; species Bacteroides xylanisolvens. The sequence goes on along the minus strand of NZ_CP072216.1, from coordinate 5,995,756 downwards.
TTATAGTTGTTGTCGATTTCCGTCAGACCTGTATCACTCTTATTGGCGTTCGAACCGGAAATCGGAGCTTTACCATTGATAATGATTCCTCCCCAATAGCCGGATGTAGGGGTTGTTGAATTGGCAGTGAAAACAATCGGTTTATCAGCTGTACCGTCAGCATAAAGTTTACCGCCCTGTGCTACCAGCAGATAACTGCTGAAACCTTCGCGAGCCTTAATCGTTGTTCCGGCAGGGATATTCAGACGGCCTCCATTTTCAATGACTACCGTTCCGTTCAGAATATATTCCTTAGCTTCCAGTGTCTGTTCTCCGGTCAGCGTGCCGGACAGGATATTTTCGCCCACAACAATAGAACTACCGGTCCCACCGTTGTTTCCACCATCTCCGTTACCATCACCGTCCCCGTCACTATCACTGCTACATGCAGTCAATGTAAGTGCTGTTGCCATAACGGCAAACGTCATAAAGTTCACAAACAATCTTTTCATTTTGCTTTCATTATTAGTTAATAATCTTATTTCATCACCCGGCTTAGAATGTACACGACACTCCCAGGCTTATATTTATTCCTTTCTTATAATCATTCAGTATCACCTTTTCCCCGTTTTCGTTCGCTTTGCGGCTTAACTTATAAGAGGGATTCAGCAGGTTGCGGGCTTTCAGGTTAAGGGAAAGATGCTTGTTCAGTTTGGCTTGGGACACAAAATCCAGTATCAGTACTCCCTGCTCCATTATATCCTGATAGCCCTGTGTGCCAATGGTATATATCTTATCACTCACATAATTAAGTACCAATGTATTGACAAAACTGCGTTCTCCTTTCGTGAAGTTATGCGAGAGGTCGAAATTGACAATCCACGGTGCGGCTCCTTCCAGTTGCGAACCGGTGGTAACCGTTGCCAAAGGCATTTTTGCATTCGTGTAGATATAAGAGCCATTCAATCCCAAAGAGAGTTTATTCATTCCGTGCGCAGCATTACTCACCGGACGGACAAACAGATTCTTACGTATTTCTATCTCCACTCCTGCCACGGTTGCCTTATCCGCTATATTCTCATAAGAAAGATAACCTCCGGCGCTTGCCACTTCAATGCGGGATATCGGATTCTTAATCAATTTATAGAAAGCCGTAAGAGAAATCAACTCGGTCGGAGTGGGATTAAAGTCCCACTTCAGATCAAGGTTATAATTATCCGAAGGTTTCAGATTGGGGTTACCCTGACTGTTGAAGTTCACGCCGACATAACGGTAAGGAGATATTTCCTTTGCCTGCGGAAGCGTATATGTTTTACTAGCTCCCAGACGAAACGAGTTTTTATCATTCAGATTGTATTTGAGATTCAAGCTGGGCAGGAAATAATCTTTTTGGATGGTATTGTTTCCTTTAGAGCCTCCACGATTCACATTGTAATCCACTTCAATATCTACCTTGTCGTATTTCAGTCCCAGATTCACAATCCAACGGGGAGTAAACTGGTAGGTAGCCTCGGCATAAGCGGAATGAATATTCTTTTTTACGATATATTCATCTAAGTTCTTTTGTATCTTGAACCAGTCGGAAGCAAAGTTTTCCTGATTATAATAATCGTCAAGCGAGAAGTCGTCTAAAGAAGGGATGGCAGAAACATGTCCTACGGTCAGGTTATATTCCGTGGCTTTGAAGTTATCATCTACGAATCGGCCTGTATATCCGAAACGGACATTCGAAATCTCTTCTATATTATCTTTCAGACGATAGACCAAGCCTGCTTTTACATTCAAGTCGTCTTCATCTAAAGTTGAGAAATAGCGCTGTTGTGAGTTGCCCCTTAGCAACGTATAGCCGTCTTCCGCTTTAGTCAGGTTATTGATTCGACGATCTGGTTCATAGCCTTTCACCATATTATAGGAAGCACCTGCATCAAGACTTAATGATTTGGTCAATCCCCAGTTAGTCATTAGTTGGTTAACGATCAGCATATTGTCATTCGTTTGTTGGCGACGGGTGAATCCAAGGTTTTCATAGTCGTCACTAAAAATCGAGTTCTTGCCGTTGTAATCGCCCACCGACTGGGTATTGGCATGAATCATCATCAAATTATAACTGATGTGATGACGGTTCTGCATATCGAAATCCACATTGGCAAGTGCCAGTTGACTGATATTCTCCGCATACTTCTTTCCATTCATATCTTTGTAGACCGTACCGCTGGTAGTTGTATTACGTATGATTTCATCCGTATACTGATAGTCCGTCGTATGTCCGGCGGTCAGGAAGAAAGAAAACGGATTTTTGTCTTTTCCGACATAGAATCGTTTACCTCCGGAAATACTGTAACTCCGGTTGATTTGAAGATGTTGAGCGGAAGGGTCTAACTTATTTCTGAAGTTCCATGAGTTTTCATCGGCATGTTCGGTACGATTGGCAAAGCCCATGAAGTTCACTCCATCCTGTTTCAGAAAATCGGCTGCTACCGTTTGTGTATTCAAGCCACCGGAAATGCCGAATCCCAGATGACCGCTACCAATTAGTTCTTTGGATACAATATCAATGGTTGCCCCTCCGACATCGCTGCTGCCCCCCGCGTTGAATGCTTTCTTTACACCTACAGACTGAATAATGTCCGTACCGAAGAAATCAAGAGAGATATTCTTATATTCCGGGTCTTCGGAAGGAAGAGCAAATCCATTAAAAGTAGTTGCATTGTACCGGTCTCCCAATCCACGGACAAAGACATTTTTCACTCCGTCTTGTTTAGACACTCCGGCAACTTTCGTCACAGCACCTTCTGCATCCGAAACACCTTTGCGGGAAAGCTCCCTGACACCAACAGATTGTACGGCAATGACTGCTTTTTGCTGTTCGAGCAACAGCATATTCTCATTTTCCCTATTCTTCTTAGCTACAACCACCACATCGGCAAGTTCCTGTGCATCGGTTTCCAACTCCAGATTCAGTATCACCAGTTTTCCATTCTCCACACGCACTTTACGGCGCACTTCCGTTTTGTAACCTACATATTTAATCTCAATATCATACATACCTTCCAGAACGCCCATGCTGTTCAATTCGAAATTACCCTCCATATCGGTCACTGCTCCGGCTTGAGTTCCGAGCAAACGTATCGTAGCTCCTATCAAAGGTTCCTTGGATAGTTTGTCTTTCACAGCTCCTTTAATCTTGATATTGACAGCCAATGCAGGAAGTACACACAACAGGCAAAAGAAGGCCGCCACTGAAAATCGGATAAGAAATAGTTTTTTCATCTAACTTTGCTCTACGTTTTAATTACGTCGGCAAAGATAGAGGGTGAGCATTACAACCGTAAGACGAAAAAAATACAATCTATTGAAAGAGTCATTGCAAGATGATGACAAGATGTTACAAACGTATTATCAATCAGTTACGCTATTAGTTTAACTTGTTTATAAGCAAATTTAAGACCGGAACTTCACTCTTTTATCTCTCATTATGCATAAAATTAATCGGCTGACAGTTGTGAGAAGGTGAAAATTTTGGCTGATAGTGTATTTCCACCCGCTTGTCGTCAAAGATATGTTTCACCGCTTTTCAATGCATTACGCAAAGAAACACCGATAGCTCCTTTCCCACTAAGTATATATCCAACGTTGGACTTTCTTAAAAAAAGAACAGGCATAATTGACTTGAAACTAAATATCATTATCTTTGTGAATGTTTCACGCTAAAAACAGATATGCGTCATGGAAGAGAATTTCAGAAGATATCCGATAGGAATACAGAACTTTGAAGATTTACGCAATAATGATTGTGTCTATGTTGATAAAACAGAATTGATTTATCGTTTGACTCATACAAATAAAGTCTATTTTCTAAGTCGTCCCCGACGCTTTGGGAAAAGTTTGCTGGTTTCTACACTAGAAGCTTATTTCCTGGGAAAAAAAGAACTGTTTCAAGGCTTGGCTATGGAGACTCTGGAAAAGGATTGGACGGTCTACCCGGTACTACACTTTGATTTTAGTGTGAGTAAATATATAACCGCTGATATGCTGTCAGCCGTTATTAACCGCCAATTGCTTTTATGGGAGAAAATTTATCAACGGGAAGAAGGAGAAACGACTTTCAGTTTACGTTTTGAAGGAATTATTCGTCGTGCTTACAAACAGACGGGTAAACAGGTGGTGGTATTAATAGATGAGTATGACTCACCAATGCTGGACAGCAATCATAATGATGAAGTTCAAAAGGAAATACGTAATATCATGCGGGATTTCTTTAGTCCACTGAAAGCCCAGGGACAGTATCTTCGCTTCTTATTATTGACAGGTATCAGCAAATTCAGCCAAATGAGTATCTTCAGCGAGTTGAATAACTTGCAGAATATCAGCATGAGGGATGATTACAGTGCTATCTGTGGCATCACCGAACAAGAACTGCGCACGCAATTGCAAATTGATATTGAACAAATGGCCCAAGCCAACAAGGAAACATACGAGGAAGCCTGTGTACATTTGAAACAACAATATGACGGTTATCATTTCAGTAAGAATTGTGTAGACATTTATAACCCATTTAGTCTATTCAATGCATTTGCGCAAAAGAGTTATGAGAATTTTTGGTTTTCGACCGGTACTCCCACTTTCCTGATAGATATTCTGCAAGAAAGCGATTTTGATATCCGGGAACTGGATAACACGACCGCCACCGCCGAACAGTTTGATGCACCTAGCAATAGAATCACCGATCCTCTTCCGGTGCTCTACCAAAGCGGTTATCTCACAATTAAGGGATATGATCCGGATTTCCAACTGTATACACTGGCTTATCCCAACAAAGAAGTAAGAAAAGGATTTATCGAATCGCTGATGCCCGCTTATGTGCATCTGCCTGCACGAGAGAATACATTTTATGTAGTGTCCTTTATTAAAGACTTGCGTATCGGTCATTTAGAGGAATGTCTGGAAAGACTGAAATCTTTCTTTGCGTCTATCCCGAATAAACTGAACAACAAGGAAGAGAAACATTACCAAACTATCTTTTATCTGTTTTTCCGGCTGATGGGACAGTATATAGATGTGGAAGTGGATACAGCCATTGGAAGAGCAGACGCGGTTGTGAAACTTCAAGATACCATCTATGTTTTTGAATTTAAAGTAGATGGTACACCCGAAGAAGCATTAACGCAGATTAACAGCAAAAAGTATGCTATTCCGTATCAGGCGGATCACAGGAAAATAGTTAAAGTAGGTGTAAACTTTGACAGTGCCACACGAACGATTGGTGAATGGAAGATAGAACTCGGGAGTTAATCACCGAGTTCATAAAAGAGAATGCGCTAAATCAATTTCTTTTTCTTCCGGTAGTTCTCACGAAACTCTTTAGGCGAACAACTCTTTTTCTTCTTGAAGATCCGGTTGAAATTGGAAAGGTTATTAAAACCGCACTCATAACAAATCTCAGCGATAGACATCGTAGAATCTACCAGCAACCGGGAAGCAAAGCCCAGCCGAATATCAATGATATAATCAGAAAGATTCTTGCCTGTACGCAGTTTGAAAAAGCGGCTGAATGACACATCCGTCATCCCAACCATATCAGCCAACTGCCCCAGACGTATTTCTTCCTGATAATGTGTATTGATGTACTCCTGCACTTTCTGCACACGCCGGCTGTCCGAATGAATATCTATCTTGGCAAAAGACGAACTGGACAAGGTACGCGCTTCTTCTTCAAAGAGAGAAAGTTCATACAGGATTGTCATAAACTTAATGACCGCATAAAATCCTTGCTTCTCGGAAGCAAGCGTATCCAGCAACGGATATATTTTGAGTATGGCAGACATCGGGAAACAAAGCCCTTTTTGTGCTTTATCCAGTATCCGGCGGATAGAGTCGAACTGATTCTTATTGATAAAGCTCTTGAAGAAAAGATCGGAAGAAAACTGAATCGTAATCTCCCGTATCTCTTTCGAATGGCAGTCGTTCTGTTCCCAGACGTGTTCCAAATCTTTTCCTGTTATCAATACCAAATCATAATCACCTATCACTTCGGAAGAGTCTCCTACAATCCGCCTTACTCCGGCTGCCTTTTCGGTGAAGTTCAATTCAAACTCGGAGTGGTTGTGTATAGGATAAGTGAATTCCGTTTTATAACGTTCCGCAATGTAAAAGCAATCCTTATCTGACAAAGGAGTGATTTCACGGATAATCTGGTTGGATAACGGTGTAGTCATAGTAATTACAATTTATAAGCGTTTTATCGTTTGATTAGTTTTCTATCTTTACCCCTATCTGATGCAGGTCTGCCCCCGACGGGTTTTGGAAGACACGCAAGTCGAATTCGGGAATAATGGCAAGCACATGATCGAAAACATCTGCCTGTATGCCTTCGTAGGCAACCCATACTTTATTGGCAGAAAAGAAATAAAGTTCCAACGGGATACCGGTTTCGGTAGGCTGAAGCTGACGTACCATGCAGGTCAGGTCTTGGTTGACAGTAGGCAGATTCTTCAGATAGTTAGTCAGATAGGCACGGAAAACTCCCAGGTTTGTTTGCCGGCGTCCATTCACTAACACAGAGTTGTCGATATGATGTTCCTTATTATATTCTTCCACTACCTTTTCCGTTTCATCCACATAGTCTTTCAACAGTTGTATCTTCCGGTATTTTGCCAACATCTCCGGTGTACAGAAATGCACACTGGTCATGTCTATATTGATGGAACGTTTCACACGACGTCCGCCGGATTCCTGCATTCCCTGCCAGTTTTGGAAAGAATCACTAATCAATAGATAAGGAGGAATGGTGGTGATGGTATTATCGAAGTTACGTATTTTTACGGTATTCAATGTTACTTCTATCACCGTACCGTCCGCACCGTATTTCGGCATCGTGATCCAATCGCCCACCTTCAGCATATTATTGGCGGAAAGCTGGATGCCGGAGACAAATCCCATGATACTGTCCTTGAAAACCAACATCAGAACCGCAGCGGAAGCTCCCAATCCGGTCAGCAACACCACCGGACTTTGCTTTATCAAAATACTGATAATGATGATAGCTCCTATAAAGAAGAGAATGACTTGCGCTGTCTGCAAAAGCCCCTTCAAAGGTTTGTCTTTATATTGTTCACGCGCGCTATATACCAGATACACAGCCGTAAACAAAGCACTGACGAAGCGAAGAAAGACTGCAAGGATATAAATCATGCAAAGTCTTCGAAGAAAATCAAGCAAAGCAGAGTCTGCATGTTCGGGGAAGGCAATAGGAATAGATATATAAATCAATATAGGCGCCACCATCCTGCTGATGTTCACCATTACTTTATCATTAAATACAATATCATCCCAAGTAGCTTTTGTCTGTCTCACCAATTTAGCCACGGTACGCAGAATAATCTTGCGGCAAATCAGATTAGCCAATAATGCTATTCCAATAATAAACAATAAAATGATAAAGTTATCAATCTTATCAGCCATAGCTTCATCCACTCCCATCGAGAGCAAAGCATGATTCACCTCTTGCATCACTACATTACCTGCTTCTTCCGGTTGCCCGTTTGCTAATGCCACACTCACTGTATCAACCACTTCTTTTACTTCTTTCATAAGCAATCGTCTCTCTCTTTTTTAGTTTTTCTTTTATTTATGATCTCTGTTTCTTTTCTTCTTTATTCTTTCCTTCTTCCAAATATTCACTGATATCCTGCCGTAGCCAATCATAATGGAAGAGTCTTTTGTAGGCTACATTCTTCTTGAGCATGATTTCTACGTTCACCTGGCTGTTCTGATAACAAGTCAGTTCGTTTCTGAACTGTTCATTGTGTTCGGCCAGCCGCTTGATTTCCTGTTCCCGTTCACGACGCAATACGGTGCAGACCGGAATCAGTAGTTTCATTACCACATTATCCATCACATGGTGTCCCTGCATATACAAGTAAGTAGTTTCCGGCACCAAGCCCAGCTCTTTAAATTCAGTCCGCAATCCACTCACCTGATTAATGTTATGGGGAAATTTCCTTTTCAACTCTGCCAACTTCTGATTAACCCGTTGTTGAAGGGATTCCAAGCTCTTTTCCGGATGCCGGAGATTAATCTCGCGCAAAGAAGTATAAGTATGGAAATCGTACATGGGGAAAGTGTAAGTATCCCGTTGGCGATAGAACCATACGTTCCAGAGGAAAAGCGGATATACTATTTCAGAGTACTTCTTCAGGTAGAAGTTGAAATCTAAAATGGAACGGTCATTCAACGTAGCCTGCACACATACTTCGTGAAGGCTTTCGGCAAAACAATGATAGTTTTCAATAGCATAGGTATAAGTCTGAAAAATATACCTGTTCCGATTGATTTTACGGGAAGTATTGGTAGCTCCCTGCAACAGGAAATCATAGTCACTGTCCACACAGGCAATCAGACTTCTCCCCAATTCGGCTGTATTCAGCGTGTTCATGAGTACCATCTTTTTTCCTTTTGCCAGGGAGGTGGCCGAAGGAAGCATCACTTGGAAATAGTGTTCGTCGTCTTCAAACTCTTCAAGCAATGTGCGCCAGAAAGCGATGTCGTCATAGCTTTCTACGTAAGCGATGATACGTCGGCGGGCTTTCTTCGGATAAAGCTTATGGGCGGCATTGAAATAAGAAGAAGTCAGATTATCTCGTAGTGAAGTTGCCATTTGTTCAATTACAGGTTACGAATTACAAATTACAGTTGGGAGAATCCTTGTCGAGCTTGTGCCCTACGGTGGTAGATATATCACTTACTTCTGTCACGGCATCCAGCCAGCCTTCCATAATGACGGCAGGCGAATGGGTAGTCAGGATAATCTGCACATTCGGATTCAGTTCACGTATCATAGCAATCAGTTTCTGCTGCCATTCTATATGAAGGGAGGCTTCCGGCTCATCCATAAACAATACACAATGGCTGTTGTCCTGCACGAGTACGGTCAGCAGGATAACCAGCATTTGCTTTTCACCGGACGACAGTTTATAAGGGAATAATAGTTCGCCATCCTGATAGAAAGCGATATCGTTCCGTTTCCGGTCTATCTTTTTGCGTGTATAGCTGAACAGTTCGTCAATCATATCCTGAAAACGACGTTTGGCTACAGATAATGTAGCTGCTTTACGACGCTCTTCTTCATCAGTGCTGGAAAGCATTTCAATCATCTTATTACCAATGTTGACCTGATAATCGAGGTAACGGCGTTGCAAGAGATAGAGTTGCCAGTCCAGTTCAGACTTTACATTCTTGTCGGCCATGCGGGCTGTGAAGTCACCCATAATCAGGGGACGGTCGTAGCTTCGGATGACGTCATAAGGAATATAGGTTGCCTGGGGATTGTCGAAAAAGAGACGCACTCCGTTCTTCTCGTCACTTTTCATTTCACCGGAAAGTTCTTCGAGGTATCCCACCGAACGGTTCAGAATGGTAGTCTTCCCCACTCCGTTGATGCCGGAGAGGATGTTCACATCGGGACGCAAATCCCATCCTATATTAAAGCGTTCCCATAGTCCGTGTATCTCGATACGACGGATATAATTGGCTTGTTGTTCCATAATATTCAAGTTTAATCAAGGCAAATATAAACAAATCATACGATAAAAGACTACCTTTGCAACCGTTTTCTCTATTTGATTGTTAATGATATCAGAGATATGGTAAAATAAATAGTATCAACATGGACAAAAGTAAGAACCTGTATGGTCATTTGTTTGCGCTTACAGCAAACGTTATGTGGGGATTAATGTCTCCCATCGGTAAGTCGGCTCTTCAAGAGTTTTCTCCAATTTCTGTCACTACATTCCGCATGGTGGGGGCAGCAGCCGCTTTCTGGATCCTTTCCATGTTTTGCAAACAGGAACATGTGAATCATCAAGATATGCTGAAAATCTTCTTTGCTTCACTGTTTGCGCTAGTATTCAATCAAGGAGTGTTTATCTTCGGACTTTCTATGACTTCTCCTATTGATGCTTCTATCGTAACTACCACTCTACCGATTGTAACAATGGTTGTAGCGGCCATTTACTTGAAAGAACCTATTACCAATAAGAAAGTACTGGGAATTTTTATAGGTGCTATGGGAGCGCTCATTCTCATTATGAGTAGCCAGGCAGGAAGCAACGGAAATGGAAGCCTGATTGGCGACTTGCTTTGTCTCGTTGCGCAAATCAGTTTTTCCATATACCTGACTGTATTCAAAGGATTGTCTCAACGATATTCGGCAGTAACGATTAATAAATGGATGTTCATATATGCTTCAATGTGTTACATTCCGTTCTCCTATTATGATATTTCTACGATTCAATGGACTTCTGTTTCCACTGTCGCCATTCTACAGGTACTTTATGTCGTATTAGGAGGTAGCTTCCTCGCGTATCTCTGCATTATGACTGCACAGAGGCTGCTCCGTCCTACGGTAGTCAGTATGTACAATTATATGCAACCGATCGTGGCTACGATTGCGGCAATCGCGATGGGTATCGGAAGTTTCGGCTGGGAGAAAGGAATCGCTATCGCGCTCGTATTCCTGGGAGTATATATTGTGACTCAAAGTAAATCAAGAGCTGATCTTGAAAAAGCAGAAAAGCCTCATTAATAGTACAAGCGGGTAGAAAGACTGACGTTTCCTACCCGCTTATGCTAAATGTATTCTTTAAGAATCAGAATCTTATTATCATTTAAAGTCTTATTTCAAATCCTCAAAATAAGTATCGAGCAAGCTTCTTGCAGCTATAAACGAAGTCAGGTTGCCTTTCAATACCTGCTGTTCTTTTTCTAAGAGCATTGTTTCAATCTTCGGATTATGATAAAAGCTGTCACGAAGTTGTTCATTGATGCTTTCATACATCCAATATTTACTTTGCTCGTTGCGGCGATATTCAAAATAGCCGTTTTCTTTCACGAAGTCAATGTATTCGTAAATCATATCCCAGACCTCCTTCACTCCCAGGTTATAAAAACCGGAGTAAGTCAATACTTTGGGAATCCATCCGGATTCAGGCGCAGGAAACAGATGCAATGCATTACGGAATTGAGTGGCAGCCAACTTGGCACGTTCCAGATTATCTCCATCGGCCTTATTGATAACGATACCATCCGCCATCTCCATAATACCACGCTTAATCCCTTGCAGTTCATCGCCCGTACCGGACAACTGAATCAACAGGAAGAAATCAACCATCGAGTGAACAGCCGTTTCGCTCTGTCCCACTCCTACGGTCTCCACAAAAATCTTATCGAATCCGGCAGCTTCACAAAGAATAATCGTCTCACGTGTTTTGCGTGCCACTCCTCCCAAAGAACCGGCTGACGGACTAGGGCGGATAAACGATTTAGGATGCACGGAAAGCTGCTCCATACGCGTTTTATCCCCTAAGATACTGCCTTTACTACGCTCACTACTAGGGTCGATGGCCAATACCGCCAGTTTGCCCCCCTTTTCGAGCACGTGCAGACCGAATACATCTATGGATGTACTCTTTCCCGCACCGGGAACGCCGCTGATACCAATCCGGATCGAATTACCGGAAAATGGCAGACACTTCTCTATGATTTCCTGTGAGACAGCCTGATGTTCAGGCTTTACGCTTTCAACCAATGTCACAGCCTGACTCAATATGGTGACATCACCTTTTACGATACCTTCTACAAACTCTGCTACTGAAAGTTGGCGTTTCTTAGGTTTCCGCTTTAAGTAGGGATTCACAGATGAGGGTTGCTCAATGCCTTTATTGACAACAAGCCCCTTATATTCTTCACTATTTTCAGGATGTTCCATAATCATAGGATTTAGCGTTTGATATTGATTTCAACTTTCGGGCGTAACGGATCATTTGTTATCATCAGGATACGTAAATGATGCTTCTTATTACCTACGTCACGCTTACGAATAGTTACTTTGAGCTTCGTCATTCCATCCGGAGGAAGGACCGTCTTCTTCAGGCTCACTCCTACCGACGAATTGAATACCTGCAACTTACTGATGACTAACGGAGTCTTTCCGGAATTGGCTATCAATATATCATGGCTTACCTTATTCTTCTTTATCAACGGGATACTAAGATCAATATCCGTTTCCGAAATGTGCATGGCAGGAGCGTTCAAAGAATCTTTTTCCGTCATACGAGAGAAGTCGGGAAGAAGAATGGCCGAAACCGGTATTTCATTATCTTCGCTCACCTTATCACCGGAGAAACGGGAAAGGTAGACAGAAGCCTGTGTCAATCCGTAATCTTTTAGCTGGCTCGCATCCAGCGTCAGTTTGATAGTTCCCTTCTTGCCTTTCAACAAGACTTTGGGTTCCGCTTCCATTTTCAGATAAGGAGGCAGATGCATCAATACCGGTTCGTAAGGACGATCCGAAAGATTGGCGATATCAAAGGTCAATGAAGGCTGCTGTCCGCGATAGACATCGGGGAAAGCAAACTCATCACGATCTAAACGAATATTTCCAATTGTATAAGGAAGTAGCTTTGTATAATCTTTTATTTCCTGCACTACTTCACCGGTAAACTTCAGATAGACCAGGCTCGGACTGGCATTGCTATATATTCCTATCGACTTTTCAAAATGTCCTAACGCTTTTGCGTCAAAAGAAGCTTTTACTACTCCTTTTCCTCCCGGGGCAATCGGTTCTTTGGTCCAGTCGGCCACGGCACAGGCACAAGAGGTTGTGACGTTGGTCAGTACCAATGGCTGGTTTCCCGTGTTAGTGATGGTATATTCCACTGTCACCGGACGTTTCCACTCAATTTGTCCGAAGTTATGTGTCTCTTTATTTGAAGAGATACGAGGTTGGGCAACGGCTGCCAAAGCGACAGTAAGTAAAGATAATATAGATAGTAAACTACGTTTCATGCGATATTTTTTATTTTGGTGCACAAATGTAGGGGTTTTAGATGAGTTTTTCACCACAGATTACACAGATTAACACAGATTGACGAAAGAGGATAATTCTCCCCATCAAGAGGTATCAAATAGATTCAGGCACGGATTACGCCTATTTTACGGTTTCAGTTTATCTAATGAACCGTAAAATCGGCATAATCCGTGCCCGAATATTTCTCTTACAAATGTCCTGCGTTACTCTTTAACAGCTACCGTCATCGAAGCAGAATGTGAAGCATATTCTGGTGCGTATGCACATTGCATGGTTGCCAGACCTGTTTCGTAAGTTCCTGCACGGCTGACACGGTAACTATATTCCAATACATATACTCCTTTTCCTAAATGATCGAAGAAGAAATTGGTCGATGCATCTTTGATGTCTACGTAATAGCCCAGTCCGTTGTTCCAACGATAGCCGGAAATGCTGCCGATCGGTTCGAAGCAAGCTCCCCGCTGATCTTTCAACTGCACAAAGTCCATCGGACGGTCTACACGGATGCTCAAACGGGAAACGACTTTATCACCTACCTGAAGAACAGTTTTCGCTGTTATAGGCTGCAATTGAGGGACATTATTTACCATACGTTCCACATACAATTGTTTCTCTACATTCAACTCACCACCCTGTTGTTTCACATCACTGATGGGGGATTCAAATTCTGCATATACAGCTCCCCAGGCGATACCCGGATTTCTCTTTTCCACTTCAATCTTACGGGCATCCACCACGCTCTTCTGTGTGAAAGAACGTTTGATATATCCCAATCCGGGAACAGTTGTTTTACTCGGAGCAACCGTTTCCAGCACTTCATTAGCAATTACAATCCGTACATCTCCCTGATTGTCGAGCAAGTTAACACCTTTCATCAGCAATGCAAATACCGCGTCGGCAGTAGCTACCGGAGAGTTCCATTGTTGTGTTTGCTTTTGCTTCAACAGCCAAAGTTTCATTTCTTCCACGGTATCGCTGTTACCGCCTATCGCCTCCAATGCTTCCATCACATCTACGTGAGCCTGCATCTGCATTCCGCCCCATGTATACGGATTCTCGTTGAAAGCAAAGAACATTCCCTGTTCATCCGTCTTGGTCAGGAATTCTTTCAGAGAAGCGACAAATTCCTGTGCTTCTTTCTTGCGTCCGGCTTTATCCAGTACAATAGCGGCAATCGCTTTCGTATCCATCGAAGGAGAAGTAAGCAGTTCTCCTACTTTAGAAAGATAATAGGTATAAGCAGCTTTATTGGCAGCAGGCACCTGCTCTCCGGAAATAGCGATGAGATACAAATATTGCAGAATACTACCCGAAACACCGGTAAATTTCACTCCTTCTTTCTGTGCTTTCAAGATTTCCTTATATTCGTCTAAAGCTGATTGATGAAGGTAAGTGAAAGCATTTTGTTGCAAGGAGAGAGCTGGACCTGTTAATTTCTCACCTGTCAACATAGCCAGACGGGCATTCAGTTCGGCGATATAGGTAGTAATATATCGGCTGCCGGTCATTCCTTTATACCAAGACCATGCACCGTTTGCGTTCTGCAACTCCTGTAATCGGGTCAAAGCCGCTATATTATTGCTACGGATATTATTCAAATCAAACAAAGTGGCGATACGTTCTTTCTGTTGCTCTTCCGTTTGCGCTTCGAGCACCCAGGGAGATTCGGACAGAATAATATTCTTCACTTCCTGATTCTTTTGCAGATTGCTCAAGAAGGTTTCTTTCGTACCTCCCTGCAATTTCCAACTTTCAAACACTGCTTTGATCTTCGGCTGACTGTTCATAATGAACGAAGCCAAGGTATTTGCATAATATGCCGTAGCCCAGGAGATCGCATTATTGCTTGTAGGAAGACTCAAAGAAGGCAATGCCTGAATAGCATACCAGGCCGGATTTCCTGTAAACTCGACAGTCAGTTTACGGTCGGTTGCCGTTTTACTTTGTTGGTTGAACAGGCGGTCGAGTGAGAAAGTACGGGTTTCTTCTCCACGTACAGGCATTGGAAGTGTCTCTACCAAATGTTCTTTATTGCTAAGCACCGGAAGCAACTGTTGTTCTCCATCGCTGAAAGTACCGCTGTCGGCTATCATCCGGCATCCCAATATTTCGTATTTATCACTGACGGTAAACTGGAAGCTCACGCCAATCGTCTTTCCGGCAACAAGGCTGAATTTCTGTTTTTGTGTACTGATTACTTTCTCCGTCATCGGATCGAAAAGAATCAGAGTTACTGTTCCGGCTTGCGACTTACCAGTCATATTAGAGATAGAAGCTGTAAGAGAAGTCTTATCTCCCACACGTACAAAGCGGGGAAGATTAGGAGTCAGCATAAATTCCTTACTCGTGGTAGCTTCACCGTCCAATGTTCCCATCAGCATCCCTTTCGTATGAGAATATCCACGGAAGTTCCAACGCGTCAGACTTTCGGGCATCGTGAAAGAGAACGAGATTTCTCCCTGTTCATTGGTACGAAGTTGCGGATAGAAGAAGGCCGTTTCTGCAAGATTTGTACGCAGGTCGGCAGGAGCTTCAGGGAGTGTTTCGTTTCCGGACGTTTCATCAAGTTTACCAAGTGTTCCCGTTTGACCCCATCCTGACTCAAATTCCACATCTTCAGAAGCATCGGAGACTAAAGCCGGTACATATTTCACTTCCACCGCATTGCTCCGGCTTGTAACACTTCCTGTCATCGACACCTTTCTCTGAACCGCCAGACCTCTAACCACCACTCCATCAGCCAAAGACTCCGACAATGCATATACATTTCCTACACCGGAAGACATCACGAAATAATCATACGCCAATCCCGGCACTTTAAGACTTTTCGTATTCCACCAGTAATTAAATGAATTATTTCCTGAATATCCGCTCATCCAATTAGAATACGGAACAATCTGACTATAGAAGATTTGGAAATTCTGCTGACGGTTCCATATCTTATCCAGTGAAGCATCATACATCGTTGCCAGCATCTCCGCATTGGCGGCTTGTCCTTGCGGCGTTTTAATCGTCAGTTTCCATTCTTCCTTCTGTCCGGGACGCAACTTATCGCGGAATACTTCCCACTTCATAGTCAATGTCTTATCCGGTACACGTCTGGTCAGCCGGGCATGTTCCTGATAAACCTGTCCATCTCTTACCATACAGAAATTCACAAACACACCGTCACCATAACTCTCCTGATATGGATATTCGAAGCGAACAATCGTATCAGACAAGTTCAACGTCTTACTTTCCAGCAGTTTATCACCGGAGAATACATTCATCATCACATAAGCATCCTTTTTCGACGTACCGAAGCAGAATACAGCCGGATGAGTCGCATCAAATTCCATATTTTCTCCATAGAACCAAACTGTCGTTTCTACAGGCGGACGTTTGTCCTCAATGGAAAAAAGAATCGTGTTAGTATCAGCAGTCACTTCCTTGCCCTGATTATCTTTCACCGATGCTTTCAGTACATAAGGGCCCGAAGGAAGATCCTTCCAATCGAGCGTTATTTCTTCGTTAGAAGTAAAAGTTCCCGTTGCAATCGATTTCTCTTCCAGTTGTTTGAAATCCTGGTCTTTGGCAGGATACAAGTAATAATTTCCTTTCACTTCCACAGGTTGTCCATTCAGGTTTTGCACGTTAAACATCGTGTCGAATGGTTTATCCTTACAAGTCTTATCATGCAATTCCACCTGCAAAACCAACGAACGATTTCCGGCCGAAATGACATCCGTAGAAGATTGTGTTTCACCCGCCACATTGGTAACAGTAGCTTCAATGGAATAGCGATAATATACTTTATCATCATTCTTATAAGAGTCACTTTCCTGCAGGCGGACCGGTATCGTAAATTCTCCGTTCTCATTGGCCGTCACTTCACCGGAAGCAATCTGTACCGATTCCGCAAACCGCCAAAGGCTGTATGTAGAACGCATCACTTTATATTTTACCGGAAGATCCTGAAGCAATACACCGCTATAAGATTCTATCTTGCCTTTCACCTGCACTTCATCTCCCAACTTGTAACTTCCCTGTTGCTTTTCAAAAGTGATGTCAAATGTCGGACGTTTATAATCTTCCACACGGATACTTGTACGGCCTCTTCCTGCCTTCAACGAGAACATTCCGTTCAGGCAAGCTGAAGGCAACGCGAAATCAGTGGCAAACGAACCGAACTCATTGGTGCGTACCGACTTCTGCCCTACTTCCTGATTATTCGCATCCAATAAAGTCACCATATATTCCTTGTTCGGGAGCACATCCGCCGTATCTGATTTTTGAGAATAGGCAATCCCTTTCACATACACCGTTTGTCCGGGACGATACAAAGAACGGTCAGTCAATAAAGTCATATTTTCCGCCACTTTATCTTCGTCACCGTAGTATCCGTAACTTCCTGCATAGATACCTTGCTTCGGCATCGCTGTATCCGTGCCCTTGGAGGCTCTCAAATAGCGGTATTCAGATTTCCAGGGAAATACCACCTTACCATCTTTGTCCGTCGTAAACTCTTGCAAAACTTTTTCATCGTTACTATACATCGTAACTTTCGCATTCGAAATAGGATGTCCCGTCTGTCCGTCCAACGTCACCACTTGATATTGTTTTTCCGGCAGACGACAAGTCAACACCTTGAAACGTGTTACGTCAAACTTGCTTTCACTGTCTCTCTTTGCACGAATATCCGGTATGATACGCATTATGTAAGCTCCAAGTTCGGGAGCTTTGAACGTAAACACCGTGTCCTGTGTCCGGTAATCTTCCGGACGAATTACAGAGTAATGTTGTTCTTTTATCAGTTTCTTCGCCTGATAAATCCGGACGGTAAAACCATCCAGATTCTTATGTGAGGCTCTTAGTTCTATCTCTTCGTTCGGGAAAGCCTGATCTGCTGCATAGACATTCAAATAAGGAGCCAATATCTCTTCCCGAAGATTTTTCAGAGCATTGATTCTGTCATACCCCGGATAAAGACGAATCGCCTCATCACAAAGTTGCAATGCATTAACCTGCTGTTGCTTTTCAATAGCATAACGGGCTTGTGCCAGGTACACTTCAGCACATATCGGTTCCGAAGCATATTTACTTTTCAATGTATTCAATGCTTTCAGGTAAGTGTCATCCGTCAATACCGAAGCCTCTCCCTTTACTTGGAGAGGTCGGATATACCGTTCCGCTCCCCGTCTCCAGTCCAAATAGTTAAGTGCGGTCAACACATAACCTTCTTTCAATCCGGCTGCTTTATAAGCAGAAAGCATATTTCCGTAAATAGCTATTATATCCTGCTTCACCGGATTTACGGCGTTCGTTTCAGTATACCCGCTACCTAGTTTTTCCACTTGCAACAGAGCATCAATTCCACGGGAAGCCAATAGATGATAGAGGTCATGGTGATAATATTCACTCGTTTTCCCCAATTCTACGAAAGGGATATAGTCGCGTGAAGAAGTTTTGAGCAGTAACACAGAGTCAGCCAAGGCTTCTTTCACATTTGTCCGCACTTTCTCTACAAACATATTGGCGGTCCACTCGCGTATATCCGCAGAAGGCGTTTGGCCTACGATTTCCGTCCGTTGGCGAAGTTGCCATTGATTGTTGGCAGCATAATTTGCATAAATTCCGGCTATCAGAGAATGCAAAATAGCACGGTCCATTGGTTGGTCGGTTTGTTTCACCCACTGTTCCAGTCCTTTCAGACCGGCATAAAGACTATCCGGATTCAACATTTCCCGGTATTTCATCCGCCACGCGTATGCTTTGAGCATCTGCGGAGAGTTTTTCTCTTTTTCCCCTTTCTGATAAATCTCATCAGTCAGTTTTATCACTGTCTTAGGCAAGCTCTTTTTCTCTGCTTGCTCCACTTCTTTCCATAATTTGTCGAAAGTCTGTGCCTGCACCGCCGGAATCACTCCCAACCATAGTAGCACCATCATACAAATCTGCTTTACTTTCATAATCTTTCTAGTTTAAGTTCGCTATAAGTCTCACTCTATAAATAACAAAGTAAAGAAATAAAGTTTAAAGATTTGTACTTTTTAGCTTAAAAAAAACTTTTATCAAGCTACCAACCTTATACTGTATCGTATAGACGTTAGCTCATTAGCTGATTCACTTTAGAATAAAAAAATATTATTCGGTTTGTTATTTAATTGAATAGTTCATTTTTGCACTGTTTTCACCACAGAGGACACGGAGGGCACAGAGGTGAATTTGGTTTATGATTACGGTTGTGACCCTAATTTTGATGCGTAATCCTTCCTCTATAAAGTTGAAAAAAGGTTCTTCGTCAAATTTGGTGGTAATCTCTTTTTTATTTCGATGGTTTTCCTCTTCTTCTTTCTTAATCCTATAAAAAGTTGTAGATATGTTTGCTTTTTAGTAACTTTAAAGACACCACATCATTAAGAGTTACAATGCAACAAGCCATATCTACAACGTACAAATATACATCAAAAAAAGAAAATCCTCCTACAAATAGGGGATTATTCCATGATTTCAGATTCAGTCCTGGCTACGATAATCTGCAACAAGATGGTATCTCTGAAGCTGTTGGTTCATTGACGGTCTTTTTACATACGGCTGGCAAGGGGGCTTCCTGTCCTTATTGCGGACATTTCAGTCACCGATT
Organism: Bacteroides xylanisolvens; assembly: GCF_018289135.1. Taxonomy (NCBI): domain Bacteria; kingdom Pseudomonadati; phylum Bacteroidota; class Bacteroidia; order Bacteroidales; family Bacteroidaceae; genus Bacteroides; species Bacteroides xylanisolvens. Next base: position 5,976,290 of record NZ_CP072216.1, on the reverse strand, counting down.
ACACAGTTATTACTCCCGTCATATTCAGGATCTTGAAGTTTACGGTCATACTTTGGAGTTAGTCATAAAGGTTGGCAAATATTATTGCGAAAATGTTTCTTGTCCGCGAAAAATATTCTGCGAACCGTTGTCTTTTCTGGCTCGTCGGTATGGTAGACGGAGCTATCTTGTTGAGGAACGCATCAGATCGATAAGCTTGGAACTTACTTCCCGAAAGGCCTCTTCTCTTTTGCAGCTGTTCCATATAACGGCCAGTAGCTCTTCCTGCTTACGCATCCTACAACAGTGCGGGCAACATAATCCTATGCATAATAAAAGTATTTATGTAGGTATTGATGATTTTGCCTATAAAAAAGGTAAGGATTATATGAGTGTGGTCGTAGACCAGATGACACACATGCCTATTGCTTTGTTAGAGGATAGAAACGGAGAAGCGCTTGATAACTGGCTCACCCGGAATCCTCAAATACAATATATAACGAGAGACCGTGGAAGATGTTTCACAGAGGCTATAAACAGAATAACCCCTGGTGTTACACAAATCTGCGACCGGTTCCATCTAACCAAGAATATGACGGACACGATGATACCGGAAATAGAGAAAATGATTCGTCAGACCAAGCAAAAGCTCAAATACGAATATCCTGACAGAGACACGGCTTCTTCGTTAATTCTTCAGGACATATTTAACATGGGAGATGTCCGACACAGAGAAAAATTGAAGATATACAGGGAAAGCCTGAACTTAAAAATGCAGGGGATGACCATTGAGCAGACAGCCGCGCATTTGGGCAAGAAAAGTCGCTACATTTATAAGCTCATTCACAACAGGAGAATAGGGGCATACTTGAATGAGCAACAGAAGACAGCTCTTAAATATGTATCCGAACTGGCTACAATCATTAGTGCGGGCTGTATTACCCGAAAAATATTGGCACAAAAAATGGGGAGTAAAATCAGTGGCGCACTTATTGGAAGGATAACATCCAGCTTGCGAAAAATGTATCAACAAAAGAGGAAGGAAGTCAAGGAGCATAATGAGAGCATTGAAAACGGAAGTAAAACACAGAGAGTTTCACAGAATCAGATACGCAAATACATTCTAAAGGGAGAATCGGATAATCCTAAACTAGCGGAACTATATAAGTCCTCACCACAGATTAAAGAACTCTTAAGCGTGTGTCAGAATTTCAGAGATATGATTAATGGGAACACTTATGATAAGGATATTAGAAAGTGGATTGAAAAAGCGAAGGCAACACGGAATATGGCACTGACGAACTTTGCATATGGTATTGAAAAAGACTGGGAGGCAGTACAGGCAGCTATTGATATCCCCTTCAGTAACGGATTACTGGAGGGGACAGTGAATAAAATTAAAGCGGTAAAAAGGCAGATGTACAATAGGGCAGGAAGCAAACTACTGAGAGCCAAGATTCTTTATTCACAATAGAAGAAGTACCACCAAATTTGACGAAGAACCGTTTTTTCAACTTTATAGTATGAGGATTACACGTCAAAATTATGCCCACAACCGTAAGTCATAAACCAAATTCACCTCTGTGTCCTCCGTGTCCTCTGTGGTGAAAACATGAGTTAAATGCTCCTTCATTTTATTCCCCGCCTCACCCTATATCTCTTTTATATAGAAAAGTGGGGATATCGTCTTTAATAACGTATCCCCACTCTAAACCTAGTTAATGTACTCTTTCTCATTTCTCAATTCTGTACCCCCATGAAAGCATTTCATTACGACCTACTTCACTAAGGATTTTTCTAACTAAAGAACTCATTTTCTTTGCCATAATCTTTAAAACTTTAAATTACTAATTCCTGAAAACTAAAAAATAAAACTTACTTGTTTGGTTTAGCATTAATTGTTGAATATCCCCAAACATGTACATCGGCTTCGCCGATCTTTCTAAACAATCTTTTTAAACTTTTCATTTTGTTATCCTCTTAATTACATGTTTTATAACACAAAAATACGGTCTTTGTTTATACATTGGTCTAAAAAAGAGAGAAATTTATGTTTTATAGCATATTTCTTGATTTGCATCAATTAATTTATTTGTTATGAAATAAAATTGTAATATAGCCTGCAACAAATATGACAAAAAGGCACGGATGAAATCTCATCCGTGCCTTCTCTATAAATACCTATTATATAATAGGAGAATATTTACATAATAAAGAATACGCTTATTTCAGTGGAGTTTGTTCTAAAGTAGCCACCAGGAAGTCGTAGAACTTCCGTACAGTAGGAATCAAAGCTCTTTCGTCCGGTGAGTGCGGTGAACGCAAAGTCGGGCCAAAAGAAATCATATCCAATCCCGGAATAATAGCACCGATAATACCACATTCCAAGCCTGCGTGGATTACTTTCACTGCAGGCTCTACACCGAACTGCTGCTTATAAGAGGCCTTCATCGCATGCAAAATCGGAGAATTAACATCAGGCTGCCAACCGGAATATCCACCAGTCATTTCCACCTTCATACCTGCCATAGAGAAACAAGACTCCAAGCTGGTAGTCAGATATTCCTTCATGCTATCACTCGAGCTGCGAGCCAGAATCTTAATGGCTGCTTTTCCTTCACCAATCGTAATAATAGCAAGATTGGAAGAAGTCTCTACCGTATCCGGAACAGTAGGAATCATACGGGTCACACCGTTCTGACAAGCAAAGATTGCATCAATCAGATTGTCCTGAATCTCTTCAGGCACTTGACCCGAAGGAAGTTCCACACGTTCAGCCGTAAAGCTGATCGGTGTTTCAATTGCCGAATATTCTTCATTGAACAGATCTTCGCAGTATTTCACCAAGCCCAATAGCTCTTCTTCATTTTCAGCCGGAATGGTAATAACCGCATGTGCTTCACGTGGAATAGCATTACGCATATTACCACCTTCCCAGCTAGCCAAACGGGCTTCATAGCTGGCAACCGCTTCACGAACGAAACGAACCAGCAACTTATTGGCATTAGCGCGTCCTTCATTGATTTCCAATCCCGAATGTCCGCCACGTAATCCTTTCAATGTAACTTTCACTGCGATATCTCCTTCTTCGGGAGCTACTTCTTTATATTCTAAAGTTGCAGTTACATCCATACCCCCGGCACAACCAATATACAATTCGCCTTCATCTTCCGAATCCAGATTCAAAAGAATCTCTCCGTTCAGTGTACCCGGTTTCAAGCCGAATGCACCATACATACCGGTTTCTTCGTCTTTCGTGATAAGAGCTTCCAAAGGACCGTGTTTCAGGTCTTTTGCTTCCAACACGGCCATAATAGCAGCTACACCCAGTCCGTTGTCTGCGCCCAAAGTAGTGCCTTTTGCTTTTACCCAGTCACCGTCTATAAAAGTTTCAATCGGATCTTTTTCAAAATCGTGTACAGTATCGTTGTTCTTCTGCGGAACCATATCCATGTGCGCCTGAAGAATCACACCTTTCCGGTTTTCCATACCCGGAGTGGCAGGTTTACGGATAATCACATTACCTGCTTCGTCTACAAAAGACTCCAGCCCCAGCTCTTTTCCGAAACCTAAAAGAAATGCTGTAATCTTTTCCATGTGTCCTGACGGACGGGGAATCTGTGTCAACGAATAAAAATGCTTCCACACGTTCTGTGGAGCTAAAGAAAGAATGGTACTCATAATAAATATTTTAAAACTATTTTAAATCTGATAATTAAACAGTGCCAAGTTATGGAAAAGTTTTCAGATGACAAAGGAGGTTGGCAAAAACATGTAAGAATATACACTTTTAGCTAAAAATTTACGCCCGATGTCTATTGGTGAACGGCAGAGCAGCCAAGCCGTACACACCCAATAAAACAACCAAAAAGGTTTGAATACCGTGTACAATCAGGGCAAATATTCCGGCATCCGTCACGTTTACTCCATAAAGCATCATCATAGAAATGATGGCAAAATGCCAGGGTCCCGCTCCGTTAGGGGTAGGCACAATTACGGCAAACGTGCCGCCAACAAACATGACCAATGCCGCAAGGATACCCAAATGTGCCGTAAAGGCAAAGCAATAGAATGTAAAATAGAAATGGAGAAAGTAACAAGCCCAAATAGCCAGTGTATAAAAAATAAAGAGGGGAATGTTGCGCACGCCTTTTAAAGACATAATTCCTTCCCATATATTCAATACAAATCCTTTCACCCGTTCATAGAAGAACAACGTTTTTCTTAAATAATAAAGAAGTATCACCACACCAATAAAACAAAACAGAATGATATAAAACCATACCGAAGTCAAAAGGTGGACTAATGAAGGGATTTTCGTTCCGGTCTGCTGAAGGAAAGTGACGAATATCGGTAATTGGAGCAATACAGTGATGCCTGTGATGAGGAGAATAGTCAACGTATCGACCAACCGCTCCGTAACGACTGTTCCCAACGACTTGGCAAACGAGACATTATCATATTTCGCCAACACTCCGCAACGGCTCACCTCCCCGATCCGGGGAACCACCAGACTGGCAGCGTATGAAATGAAGATAGCATTCACGCAATCGCTCTTTTTCGGGAAAGCGTCCAACGGTTCCAATGTTTGTCTCCACCGCCAACCACGAAAGACTTGCGCAAACACTCCGAACAATAACGAGAAGAGCATCCACCACCAATTTGTACCGTGTAACAACACATCGCCCGCTTTTGTAAAATCAAAGTCGCGATATACCCAGAATAAGATAAAGCCGCCTAAAACAACCGGTAATATCAGTTTCAGCGTCTTTTTTAATAGTTTCTTCATCCTTAATTCTTCATTAGCTTCGCTGACACATCATTTATTTTTTAATAAATAGTGGTACGTTCTTCATTTAAAAGAATTACCTTTGTCAGCTGCAAAAGTAATTATTTAGTTGGTAAATGAAATTAGTAAAGCCTAAAAAGTTTCTCGGACAACACTTTCTGAAAGATCTGAAAGTTGCGCAAGATATTGCCGATACAGTCGATACCTTCCCCGAACTGCCTATTTTAGAGGTGGGGCCGGGTATGGGAGTATTGACCCAGTTTCTAGTAAAGAAAGACCGATTGGTAAAGGTCGTAGAAGTTGACTATGAGTCGGTTGCTTATCTTCGCGAAGCCTATCCGTCACTGGAAGACCACATCATTGAGGATGACTTCTTGAAAATGAATCTTCACCGGTTGTTCGACGGGAAGCCTTTCGTACTGACTGGTAATTACCCGTATAATATTTCCAGCCAAATCTTTTTCAAGATGCTGGACAACAAAGATATCGTCCCCTGTTGCACGGGAATGATTCAAAAAGAGGTAGCCGAACGTATTGCAGCCGGACCGGGCAGCAAGACATACGGTATCCTTAGCGTATTGATACAGGCATGGTATAAAGTGGAATATTTGTTCACTGTCAGCGAACACGTGTTCAATCCGCCTCCCAAAGTGAAAAGTGCTGTTATCCGTATGACACGCAACGAGACTAAAGAGTTGGGATGCGACGAAAAACTGTTCAAGCAAGTAGTGAAAACGACCTTCAACCAGCGACGGAAAACATTGCGCAACTCTATCAAACCTATTTTAGGCAAAGATTGTCCGCTCACGGAGGACATCTTATTTAATAAACGCCCGGAACAACTATCGGTAGCCGAATTTATCGATCTGACCAATAAAGTGGAAGAAGCACTAAAGACAGCCGGCAACGCCCAATAATTGGCGGGCAACAGTGAGCAGAGAACTGGATTTTGTAATTCGTAATTTGTAATTGACAACGATGAACGAGGAATACATTGACAACGTTAAACACCTTATTGAGCAAAAAGACGCCGACAAGGTAAAAGGTCTTCTCATCGACCTCCATCCGGCCGACATCGCCGAATTGTGCAATGACCTGAATGCGGAAGAGGCTAAGTTCGTCTATCGCCTGCTCGATAACGAAATTGCCGCCGACGTGCTTGTCGAAATGGACGAAGATGCTCGTAAAGAGCTGCTCGAAATGCTTCCTTCGGAGACAATCGCCAAACGCTTCGTTGACTACATGGACACGGATGATGCCGTAGACCTGATGCGTGAACTCGATGAAGACAAGCAGGAAGAGGTTCTTTCGCACATCGAGGACATCGAACAGGCAGGAGACATCGTCGACTTGTTGAAATACGACGAAAATACCGCCGGTGGTTTGATGGGTACGGAAATGGTACTCGTCAACGAAAACTGGAGTATGCCCGAATGTCTGAAAGAGATGCGGCAACAGGCGGAAGAGCTGGACGAAATCTATTATGTATATGTCATCGACGACGACGAACGTCTGCGAGGTATCTTCCCGCTCAAAAAGATGATTACTTCCCCTTCTGTATCCAAAGTGAAACACGTGATGCAGAAAGATCCGATTTCGGTACACGTAGATACTCCCATTGACGAGGTAGTACAGGCGATTGAGAAGTACGACTTGGTGGCTATCCCCGTTGTCGACAGTATCGGTCGGCTTGTGGGACAAATCACCGTCGACGACGTCATGGATGAAGTCCGTGAGCAGTCGGAACGTGACTACCAGTTGGCATCCGGTCTTTCGCAGGACGTAGAAACGGACGACAATGTATTGAGACAGACCACTGCCCGCCTCCCCTGGTTATTAATCGGTATGATCGGCGGAATCGGCAACTCTATGATATTGGGTAATTTCGACTCCACCTTTGCTGCCCATCCCGAAATGGCACTGTACATCCCGCTAATCGGTGGTACAGGAGGAAATGTCGGAACACAATCTTCGGCAATCATCGTACAGGGTTTGGCAAACAGCTCGCTGGACGCTAAAAATACCTTCAAGCAGATTACCAAGGAATCGGTAGTAGCTTTAATTAATGCCACTATTATCTCCTTATTAGTATACACCTACAACTTTATCAGGTTCGGCGCAACGGCTACGGTCACCTATTCCGTATCCATCAGCCTGTTTGCCGTGGTAATGTTCGCTTCTATTTTCGGGACACTGGTACCGATGACATTGGAGAAGTTCAAAATCGATCCAGCCATTGCAACAGGTCCGTTTATAGCCATTACAAATGACATCATCGGAATGATGTTGTACATGGGAATAACCGTTTTATTGTCATAAAAACACGATAAACAAAAAAAAATAAGCAAAATAGTATGAAGTAATCGTTTTATTTCATTAATTTGTGACCCAAAACTAATATACAATGATGGACGCTCATGACACTAATCAACCCTTGAACCAAGGGGAATTAGAAGAAGAAAAGAAAACAGTCGAGGTTTCTGAAGCTATTACAGAGATTCCGGCTGAAGATGTTACTGCCGAAGTTCAACCTGAAGCAGCTCCTAAACCTGCCACTAAGGAAGATGTACTAAACCAGCTAAAAGAGCTTGCGCAAGACGCTGAAAATGCGAACAAGCAGGAAATTGACAATCTGAAACAATCATTCTACAAGTTACATAATGCCGAGTTGGAAGCTGCTAAGGTACAGTTTACAGACAACGGTGGAAACATTGAAGATTTTGTTGCCGAAGAGGACCCGACGGAAGAAGAATTCAAACGCCTGATGGGGGTTATCAAGGAAAAACGCAGCAAACAGGTTGCCGAGCTGGAACGCCAAAAGGAAGAAAACCTGCAAGTGAAACTTTCCATTATTGAAGAACTGAAAGAATTGGTGGAATCCGGAGATGACGCCAACAAATCTTATACGGAGTTCAAGAAGCTGCAACAGCAATGGAATGATACGAAACTGGTGCCGCAAGGTAAAGTGAATGAACTTTGGAAAAACTATCAATTATATGTAGAGAAGTTCTACGATTTATTGAAACTGAACAATGAATTCCGCGAATATGACTTCAAAAAGAATCTGGAAATCAAAACGCATCTCTGCGAAGCTGCCGAAAAGTTGGCTGACGAGGAAGATGTTGTTTCCGCTTTCCACCAACTTCAGAAGTTGCATCAGGAGTTCCGCGATACAGGTCCGGTAGCCAAAGAACTGCGTGATGAAATCTGGAATCGGTTTAAAGCAGCTTCTACCGCTGTCAACCGCCGCCATCAGCAGCACTTCGAATCGCTGAAAGAAGCCGAACAGCATAATTTGGATCAAAAGACCGTCATCTGCGAAATCGTTGAAGCGATTGAGTATGATGAACTGAAAACATTCTCTGCCTGGGAAAACAAGACCCAGGAAGTGATTGCCCTGCAAAACAAATGGAAAACTATCGGTTTTGCGCCGCAAAAGATGAATGTGAAGATCTTCGAGCGTTTCCGCCATGCCTGCGATGATTTCTTCAAGAAGAAAGGAGAATTCTTCAAAAGTCTGAAAGAAGGAATGAACGAGAATCTGGAAAAGAAAAAAGCGCTCTGCGAAAAAGCGGAAGCCTTGAAAGATAGTACAGACTGGAAAGTAACTGCCGATGCACTGACCAAACTTCAAAAAGAATGGAAGACCATCGGACCGGTTGCAAAAAAACACTCGGATGCTATCTGGAAACGGTTTATCACAGCTTGCGACTACTTCTTCGAACAAAAGAACAAAGCTACTTCTTCACAACGTTCTGTAGAAACAGAGAATATGGAAAAGAAGAAAGCATTGATCGAGAAGTTATCCGCTATTGATGAAAGCATGGATACCGAAGAAGCAAGTACCTTGGTTCGGGATTTAATGAAAGAGTGGAACTCTATCGGTCATGTGCCGTTCAAAGAAAAAGATAAGTTATACAAGCAGTATCACGGAATCATCGATCAGCTATTCGACCGCTTTAACATCAATGCTTCCAACAAGAAGTTAAGTAACTTCCGTTCGAATATCAGCAATATCCAGGGAAGCGGTACTCAATCTCTGTACAGAGAACGCGAAAAGCTGGTACGTACTTATGAGAATATGAAGAATGAGCTTCAGACTTATGAGAACAATCTGGGCTTCCTGACTTCTACTTCTAAGAAAGGCAGCAGCCTGTTGACTGAATTGAACCGCAAGGTAGATAAGTTGAAAGCAGACTTGGAACTGGTATTACAAAAGATCAAAGTAATCGATGAATCAATAAAAGCAGAAGAATAAGAGTTCTGCCCGATTTAGAAAAATTAGAAACAGGTTTTATACTCACTTGAGCTATAAAACCTGTTTTTCTTTTCTACTAAACAAGACGACAGCCAGTTTAAGGATTTATTCTTTATCAATCAACTTCACGGCTTTTCATAAGATTAGCGTTTTTCGGACTATCAACGTGCATTTGTGTCACCGAATTTGCCACCGAGGAACTGTTTTTAAAACTTCCAGTGACCTATAATGTGACCTCTTGATGGTGAGAAGTTTAGAGACACATACTGTTAAACATGCAAAAAAGCCGTTATTACCTAGTAATAACGGCTTTTAGCTTATTTTGTCTTATAAATTGTTGGGCTACCTGGATTCGAACCAGGAATGACAGGACCAGAATCTGTAGTGTTACCATTACACCATAGCCCAATGATTTTCGTTTGCGGGTGCAAAGATACAAATATTTTGGGAATTCAAAACAAATCCGATATTTTTTTTGCAAAAATGTCCAAATAAGCTTTCCAAACAAAAGTATCTCCACTAAAAAACACAAAAATTGAGGGATAACTTTCTTGTATCCAATAAATCAGCGTATATTTGTCAAAAATATCACGTTTATTATCAGAAACAAAGGGTCACCTTTTTTTGTTATAAACAAATAGAGAACATGAATTATTAATCCCAATTACAGGAATGAACGATACTAAAGTATTAATTGAAAAAATAAAAGAAGGAATTCAAGAGAAAAAAGGTAAAAAGATAGTCGTTGCCGATTTAACCAGCATAGAAGATACCATCTGTAAATATTTCGTTATCTGTCAGGGAAATTCTCCCAGTCAAGTGAGTGCAATAGTAGATTCAATCAAGGAATTTACACGCAAAGGTGCGGACAGCAAGCCTTATGCAATCGACGGACTCCGAAATGCAGAATGGGTAGCTATGGACTATGCCGATGTATTGGTACACGTTTTTTTGCCGGAGACAAGAGCTTTTTATAATCTTGAGCACCTCTGGGCAGATGCCAAACTTACTCAAATCCCCGATCTAGACTAATTAATGATTATGGACAATAATAATAGCAATAATAACAATAGCAATAAACCTAACAATAAGGTTAATATGCCCAAGTTCAACCTGAACTGGATGTATATGATTATTGCCCTTATGCTTCTCGGCCTCTGGTGGGGCAGTGATTCAAAAGGAGCAGGAAGCAAAGCTGTAACTTACAGCGAGTTTCAGGACTATGTTAAAAAGGGTTATGTCAGCAAAGTATTGGGTTATGAAGATAAATCAATCGAAGCTTTCCTCAAACCGACTGCCGTAGGGGCTGTTTTTGGAGCCGACTCTACCAAGGTGGGACGCAACCCTGTCATTACAAGTAGAACCCCGTCTACCGATAAACTGGAAGAGTTTTTGCAGGCAGAAAAGGAAGCCGGTCATTTTGACGGTTCATCCGACTACCCGCCCAAATCGGATATTTTCCCCGCAATTCTGATTCAGGTACTCCCGCTTGTCTTGCTGGTTGCGTTATGGATATTCTTCATGCGCCGTATGAGCGGAGGCGGCAGTGGTGGCCCCGGCGGCGTATTTAATGTAGGAAAATCAAAAGCCCAGCTTTTTGAAAAAGGCGGAGCCATCAAGATTACATTTAAAGATGTAGCGGGGCTGGCCGAAGCGAAACAAGAAGTGGAGGAAATCGTAGAGTTCTTAAAGGAACCGCAGAAATATACGGATTTGGGAGGTAAGATACCCAAGGGAGCATTGTTGGTAGGCCCTCCGGGAACCGGTAAAACATTGCTTGCCAAAGCTGTGGCCGGCGAAGCGAATGTGCCTTTCTTCTCATTGGCAGGTTCCGACTTCGTGGAAATGTTTGTGGGTGTAGGTGCATCCCGTGTTCGCGACTTGTTTAAACAGGCTAAAGAAAAAGCTCCCTGTATCGTCTTTATTGATGAGATTGATGCCGTAGGACGTGCCCGTGGCAAGAACCCTGCAATGGGAGGAAATGACGAACGCGAAAACACATTGAACCAGTTGCTGACAGAAATGGACGGCTTCGGTTCCAATAGCGGTGTGATTATCCTTGCTGCTACCAACCGTGTAGACGTACTCGACAAGGCACTGCTCCGTGCAGGACGTTTTGACCGTCAGATACACGTGGACCTGCCCGACTTGAACGAACGTAAAGAAGTATTTGGCGTGCATTTGCGCCCGATTAAAATAGACGATAGTGTAGATGTGGACTTGCTGGCACGTCAGACACCGGGATTCTCGGGTGCGGATATTGCCAATGTATGCAATGAGGCTGCACTGATCGCTGCCCGCCACGGAAAGAAATTCGTAAGCAAACAGGACTTCCTGGATGCGGTAGACCGCATCATCGGTGGTCTGGAAAAGAAAACCAAGATTACAACGGAAGCAGAAAGACGCTCCATCGCTTTGCATGAAGCAGGACACGCCTCTATCTCCTGGTTGTTGGAATATGCCAACCCATTAATTAAGGTTACGATTGTTCCTCGCGGACGTGCATTGGGAGCTGCCTGGTATCTGCCGGAAGAACGTCAGATCACTACCAAGGAGCAGATGCTGGACGAAATGTGTGCTACTTTGGGAGGACGCGCCGCTGAAGATTTATTCCTCGGCCGCATCTCAACTGGTGCCATGAACGACCTGGAAAGGGTGACTAAGCAGGCATACGGCATGATTGCTTATTTAGGTATGAGCGACAAGCTGCCAAACTTATGTTATTACAACAATGATGAATATTCTTTCAACCGTCCATACAGCGAAAAGACAGCCGAATTGATTGATGAAGAAGTCAAGAGAATGGTAAACGAGCAGTATGACCGCGCCAAGAGAATTCTGTCAGAGAATAAAGAAGGACACAACGAACTGACGCAATTACTGATTGACAAAGAAGTAATCTTCGCGGAAGACGTTGAACGCATCTTTGGTAAACGCCCCTGGGCTTCCCGATCAGAAGAAATCATGGCTGCTAAAGAAAGCCAGGATGCCGCAAGAGCTGAAAGAGAACTTGCCCAAAAGCTGAAAGAAGAAGAAAAGGAAATCAAAGAAGAGGAAGCTGAAAATACCGCAAAGGAAGAACAAGCACCCATAGACACCAAAGTTGCCGCAGAAGGTAAAAAGGTTACTGTGGAGGGCAAAGTTACCGTAGAGGGTAAATCCAATGGGGAAGAACAAGCTAACGGGTCCAACTAATTAAAACGAATAGATTTTGATTAACAATTTCATAAAACGAGCTATTACGGGTGTACTCTTCGTTGCCATCTTGGTAGGGTGCATCCTTTATGATGCATTCAGCTTTGGTATTCTGTTCACCGCTATCAGCGCACTGACCATTTATGAGTTCGGACAGCTGGTAAATATGCGCGCAGAAGGAGTGAAGATAAACAAGACCATTAATATGCTCGGCGGGGCTTACCTATTCCTTGCAATCATGGGATTCTGCATTGATGCGGCCGATTCGAAGATATTCATCCCGTATGTGCTTTTATTGCTTTACATGATGATTAGCGAGTTGTATCTGAAAAAGGAAAACCCGGTACTTAACTGGGCTTATTCTATGCTTAGCCAACTTTATATCGGACTGCCTTTTGCTTTGCTGAATGTATTAGCATTCCATAACGATCCGGGATCAGAATACAGTAGCGTAAGTTACAATCCTATTCTACCGCTATCCATCTTTATTTTCCTCTGGCTGAATGACACGGGAGCCTATTGCATCGGTTCATTGATCGGCAAACACCGATTGTTTGAACGTATCTCTCCCAAGAAATCATGGGAAGGTTCTATCGGCGGCGGAGTGGTAGCAATCGGAGTATCTTTTATACTCGCTCACTACTTCCCATTTATGTCAATGATTGAATGGGCAGGACTGGCCTTGGTGGTTGTTATATTCGGCACATGGGGCGACCTGACGGAGTCGTTATTGAAACGCCAGTTGCACGTTAAGGATTCGGGAACCATTCTTCCGGGACACGGTGGGATGCTCGACCGCTTTGACAGTTCTCTGATGGCTATACCGGCAGCAGTCGTTTATCTATATGCATTAACATGGTTCTAACGGGGGATTCTTTCTCAATCGATTAGAACTGAAACAAAATACAAAAGGTCGGGAACTTCTACGGAAGTATCCCGACCTTTTTCACACACAGTAAATCATAGTTAGGTTATCGGATCGAAGAAGTGGAATGAACATCCTTTGCTGCTTCCGGTACACCGACCGGATGATCCAGATCAAGAACAATCACTCTTCCTTCTCCATGTTCTCTTGAGTTTATTGTCACCTTAAACCCTTTGGGTGCTACCCAGGAATCTTTCGGCGTAGGGAAGAACTTTTCCAGATTATAAGAAACTCGTCCCCATCCCCAATAGTCAGTCACATCCTCATACGTATTATAACGCAGTTCCAAATGTATGTAACCATCTTCATCCACATTCAATGTTCCCGGTTCTGACGGTTCGCCCGGCTCTCCCGGTTCCATCTTATTTTGCACAAGACTGATACGATGTTTCTCCGAACGAGGCAACTCCTGGCGGAAAATTACGTTCAGGAACTTTCCTCCCAACCACATATCACCCTGATAAATCAGAATAGGATCATTTCCGAATTCTTCCGCTTCTTCCTCTGTCGACATATCTTCCACTTCTTTTGTCAACAGTTCCTGTATGCCTTCCATCTTCACCTGAACTCCTTTTCCTCCTTCCATGTCATACAAAGGATTGAAAAAAGCCACGACACGTTCACCGTCCACCGGTTTAAACCAAGGAATAGAAGTAGCAACCGGATCAATCACCCCCCAATTATCACCTTCCAAATAATAACCTCCTCCACCGGTTGCACGAACAGTCGCCCAGTCCCAGCTGAAATCTCCAATAGAATAACCATCATCATCACATGATTGCAACATTGGCACTAATGCCAATAATAAGATTCCTAAAAGCCACTTAATTTTTTTCATATCTTTTTCCTTTCTTTATTTTAGTCTTCTGCTTTATAAATAAAAAAGCCGTGCATTTACTGCATCGGCTTTACGTTTATTCAGAAAAAGAAAGTTATTTTTTCAACAAACGCAGCATTTCACGAGCTGCATGACGAGGAGCACCGGCAGGCCCTAACCGTTCGGCTACATATTCATACCCCGAAAGCATCTCATTTCTATACGCTTCATTTTCAATGATATTTCTCAATTCGTTCTGCATATTCTTCACGGTCATCGTATCCGCCACCAGTTCCTTTACCACTTCACGGTCAGCAATCAAATTAACCAACGAAATAAATCTCACAGTTAAGATATGACGCCGCAAAAAAGAAACCACTTTCCCGATCGGAGTGTAATAACAAACCACTTGAGGAACACGAAACAATGCCGTCTCAAGCGTAGCTGTACCCGAAGTAACTAAAGCTACATCTGCATGCTGCAACAGGCTATAAGTCTGATCGAAAATGATTTTCACTTTCGCCTCTCCTACATATTGTTTATAATACTCGGGAGCAATGGCAGGTGCACCGGCCAAGACAAGCTGATAATCAGGAAAAGCGGAAGCAGCCTTCAACATATCCGGCAGATTATCTTTGATTTCCTGTTTCCGGCTACCGGCAAGAAGAGCGATAATCGGCTTATCCTCCAATTGGTTCTCTGCAATAAAGTGCTCCTTATTTTTCGGATGAGCTGCCTGATAGGCTGCCACCTCATCCACCGTAGGGTTTCCTACATAGTGAATGGGGTATTGATGCTTTCCTTCGAAGAATTCCACTTCAAAAGGAAGAATGGAGAAAAGCTCATCTACATCTCGTTTTATATTCTTGATACGGTATTCTTTCCACGCCCATATCTTCGGAGAAATATAATAGTAAACCGGTATCTGTGTCTTTGCATGGACAAACTTGGCAATATCAAGATTGAATCCCGGATAATCTACCAGAATAACAACGTCCGGTTCCCAGGAAACAATGTCTTCTTTGCAACGCTTCATATTTGCAAAGATAGTGCGCAGATGGAGTAATACAGGAATAAATCCCATGTATGCCAACTCCTTATAGTGCTTTACCATTGTTCCTCCGACAGCCGCCATCAAGTCACCTCCGAAAAAACGGAAATCAGCCTGCGGGTCTTCTGCCTTTAAGGCAGCCATCAGATGAGAGGCGTGCAAGTCGCCGGAAGCTTCACCGACAATCAGATAATACTTCATTGAGTTGAGAGTTGAGAGTTGAGAGTTGAGAGTTGGTAGGGATAGATGACTAACAGGGCGTCATGCTTTCTTTTTCAACTTTCAAATTTCAACTAATTAAACCATTTATTAAGTTCGTCCATAAAGTGATAAGCCGTCACGTCAACCGTAGTCGGGGTGATAGCAACATAACCATTTGCCAAAGCCCAATGATCGTTCTTCTCGTTTTCAGGTTCATGATCGGTAAATTCACCGGTCAGCCAGAAATAGTTAGGATCATTCAGACGAGGGCAGGCAGCCCATTCATTCGTCCAACGTCCTTTCGCCTGTTCACAGATTTTCACTCCTTTTATATCGGCTGTATCGGGGAAGTTTACATTCAGACAAGTTAAAGGAGGAAGTCCTTTTTCCAAGATCATGGCAGCGATATTGCGGATATAAGGTCCGGCAGCTTCAAAATCAGCATCGGGTGCATGATTGCACAAGGAGAAGCCAATAGAAGGAATTCCATTCAAACAGCCCTCAAAAACCACTCCCATCGTACCGGAATAATGCACGTTAGTGGCAGAGTTATCTCCATGATTGATACCGCCGACTATCAGATCCGGAGTCCGGTCGAGCACTGTGTTTCTTGCCAATTTGATGCAATCGGTCGGTGTTCCCGAACATTTATAAACAGTCAAGCCCACTTCCTTCTTTACTAACTGGTAATGAACCGGCTGCGTCACCGTCAGCGCACACCCACTACCGGAACGCGGAGCATCAGGTGCCATCACTATAATCTCACCCAAAGGGCGAAGAAACTTCACCAGTTCATTAATACCTTTAGCCATCACGCCATCGTCATTCGAAACAAGTATCAACGGCTTCTCTTTTTCCATATATTCAATCCTTTCCTTTTTTTATATTCGCACAAAAGTAACAAAAAGAAGCCGTACCACCAAACACCTCCCCGCATCAGATCGAAAACTCTCTTTCACCCCCACTCCTACCCGTTTACAAATCTTAATCTTCTGCAAGCGAGCAAAAAAAGAAATAAATATCCAATATAAATATGTATATTTGCAAGCTCATAAAGAGAAAGGTAGATGATGAACCTGTCGAAGTTTGGTAACCGTTTCGTCCGACAGTTATTAACAAAACAGGCGACTTATCAACAGAAATTGCAAAGTTTCTCTTTTTTCGTAGGCGCTCTAAGGATTTATCACTTATTTCGCTGCCAATAAATTTAGAGAATATGGGAAAAATTATTGCTTTGGCCAATCAAAAAGGCGGTGTAGGAAAGACAACGACTACGATTAATCTCGCAGCTTCACTTGCTACACTGGAAAAAAAGGTACTCGTAGTAGATGCCGACCCGCAAGCTAATGCCTCTTCCGGTCTGGGAGTAGACATCAAGCAGTCGGAATGCACTATCTATGAATGTATTATTGACAGAGCCAACGTACAGGACGCTATCCTTGATACGGAGATTGATTCTTTGAAAGTAATCTCTTCGCACATCAATCTCGTAGGAGCAGAGATTGAAATGCTGAACCTCCCAAACCGAGAAAAGATACTAAAAGAAGTACTCACACCTTTGAAGAAAGAATATGACTATATCCTGATAGACTGTTCGCCTTCATTAGGACTGATCACGATCAATGCCCTGACGGCAGCCGACTCCGTGATTATCCCCGTTCAAGCTGAATATTTTGCTCTTGAAGGTATCAGCAAATTGTTGAATACCATCAAAATCATCAAGTCGAAACTGAATCCGGCTTTAGAAATCGAAGGTTTCTTACTGACAATGTATGACTCTCGTCTGCGTCAGGCTAATCAGATTTACGACGAAGTGAAACGTCATTTCCAGGAACTGGTGTTCAACACCGTTATTCAACGAAATGTGAAATTGAGCGAGGCTCCCAGCTACGGTGTCCCGACCATCCTTTACGATGCGGAATCTACCGGCGCCAAAAACCACCTGGCTCTTGCTAAAGAGATTATCAACCGAAATAAATAAAAGAAAGAAGAAGATATGGCAACACAAAAAAGAAATGCATTAGGACGTGGTCTCGACGCCTTGCTCTCAATGGATGATGTGAAAACCGAAGGGTCTTCTTCCATTAATGAAATAGAGCTGGCAAAGATTACTGTCAATCCTAACCAGCCCCGCCGTGAGTTTGACGAAACAGCATTGCAGGAACTGGCTGATTCCATTGCGGAAATCGGTATCATCCAACCTATTACCTTACGCAAACTCTCGGACGATGAGTATCAGATCATCGCGGGAGAACGTCGTTATCGTGCGTCACAAAGAGCAGGACTGAAAACGATCCCTGCTTATATACGCACTGCCGACGACGAAAACATGATGGAAATGGCGCTGATTGAAAATATCCAGCGTGAAGACCTGAATGCCGTAGAAATCGCACTTGCTTACCAGCATCTGCTCGATCAGTACGAACTGACACAGGAACGTCTTAGCGAACGTATCGGAAAGAAACGAACGACGATCGCCAACTACCTGCGCTTACTGAAATTGCCGGCTCCGATACAGATGGCCCTGCAAAACAAGCAGTTGGACATGGGACATGCCCGTGCACTGATTTCATTAGGCGACCCTAAACTACAAGTTAAAATATTCGAAGAAATACAAGAACACGGATATTCAGTCCGCAAAGTAGAAGAAATTGTTAAATCATTAAGCGAAGGAGAAGCTGTGAAAAGCGGCACACGGAAAATAACACCCAAACGTGGCAAACTTCCTGAAGAATTCAACTTATTGAAGCAACAACTCTCCGGCTTTTTCAACACCAAGGTACAACTCACCTGCTCTGAAAAGGGAAAAGGCAAGATCAGTATTCCTTTCGGGAACGAGGAGGAACTGGAACGTATCATGGAAATCTTCGATACGCTAAAGAAGTAAATGACAAGAAAAAGTAAGAAATATCAGTTACTAGTCAGCGCCCTGCTTCTCTGTTTTTTACAGGTGGCAGGGATTGATGTGTATGCACAATCCACTGTTACTCCGGCACGGAAAGATACAACAATCATACAGCGCGAAGCGCCGAAAGCCCGTGCACGAAGGCATCGTGATCCAATTATACAGGACTCGGTGAAGAAGGATTCTATCCAAATCATACCATCCAAAGAACTTCCGGCCATCGACAGTTTGTCAGCTGCTAAAATACAGATAGCGGACAGCTTGGATGCAGCCAACAAGAAAGAGCTGAAAAAGATAGAGCAACCTGCCTCCATTGTTGTAAAGACCGACACTGTGCCGCCACCTGCTCAAGATATTAACAAGAAAATATTTATCCCGAATCCGACCAAAGCAACGTGGTTGGCAGTCGTATTCCCCGGTGGAGGACAGATTTACAACCGTAAATACTGGAAATTACCTATTATATATGGAGGATTTGCTGGTTGTGCTTACGCCTTAAGTTGGAACGGTAAGATGTACAAAGACTATTCGCAAGCCTATCTGGACATTATGGACAGCAATCCGAATACGAAAAGTTACGAAGACTTGTTGCCCCCGAACTCCACTTATAATGAGGAGCAGCTAAAAAACACACTAAAACGAAGAAAAGATATGTTCCGTCGTTATCGGGACCTTAGTATATTTGCTTTTATCGGAGTTTACCTGATCTCTATCATCGACGCTTATGTAGATGCAGAGTTGTCTAACTTCGATATAACCCCCGACTTGAGTATGAAAGTAGAACCGGCTGTTATCGACAATAACAACCAGTTCCGCTCCAGCAGTTTAAAAAGCAAGTCGGTTGGTCTGCAATGCGTATTACGATTTTAAAAACACAATTTAGATTGATCTTATTATTGAAGCATGAAGAAATTAGTTAACTATTGTTCGATTATTTTTCTTTTACTGGTGGCAACGTCGCAGGTAAAAGCGCAAAGTGTAGATGTAGTGATTCGTGAAAATGGAACTGAACGCAAAGAAAGCATCGACCTGCCTAAAAGTATGACATATCCACTTGACAGTCTGTTGAACGACTGGAAAGCCAAAAATTATATTGACTTAGGCAAAGATTGCAGTACAGCTGAAATCAACCCTTTATTCAGCGACTCTGTCTATATCGACCGCTTGTCACGCATTCCGGCTATCATGGAAATGCCTTATAATGATATTATCCGCAAATTCATCGATATGTATGCAGGACGCTTGCGTAATCAGGTTTCTTTCATGTTGAGTGCCTGCAACTTCTATATGCCGATTTTTGAAGAAGCATTGGATGCATACGGACTTCCACTGGAACTTAGATATCTCCCGATTATCGAATCTGCATTAAACCCCTCTGCCGTGTCACGCGCAGGCGCTTCCGGTCTGTGGCAATTTATGATCGGTACAGGTAAGATCTATGGTTTGGAATCAAACAGCCTGGTAGATGAACGACGCGACCCGATTAAAGCAACTTGGGCTGCCGCACGTTATCTCAAAGAAATGTACGATATCTATGGAGACTGGAATCTTGTGATTGCTGCTTATAACTGTGGGCCCGGTACTATCAACAAGGCAATCCGCCGTGCCAATGGCGAAACGGATTACTGGAAAATTTATAATTACCTGCCTAAAGAGACACGTGGTTACGTACCTGCCTTTATCGCCGCTAATTATGTGATGACTTACTATTGTGACCATAATATTTGTCCGATGGAAACAAATATCCCGGCAAGTACCGACACAGTACAAGTGAACAAAAATCTGCACTTCGAACAGATTGCTGATCTTTGCAACGTACCTTTGGATCAAATCAAGAGCTTGAATCCGCAATATAAGAAGCACATGATTCCGGGTGACAGCAAGCCTTATACTTTAAGACTTCCTATCGATGCTATCAGTACCTTTATAGATAAGCAAGACACAATTTACGCACATCGTGCCGACGAATTGTTCCGCAACCGAAAAACCGTTGCAGTAAAGGAAATTACCCCCTCAACCCGCAAAACGACAGCAGCTGTTGCCGGTAAAGGCAAACTGACCTACTACACAATAAAAAGTGGAGACACTTTGTCAACTATCGCCGGAAAGTATGGCGTCACAATTAAGGATATACAAAGGTGGAATGGAATGTCCAACACCAAAATTGCTGCAGGAAAACGATTGAAAATATACAAATAAACAGCTTCCTGCTTGCATCGTTCGGAAATTTGCTTATTTTTGCAGAACTAAGCAAGTGAAAGGATAACAATTATGGATAATCTGCCCCCTAAAGAAATAAGTGATGAAGAGATGATCAATCAGGCGTTCCACGAACTACTGAATGATTATCTCAACACTAAACATCGCAAAAAGGTTGAAATCATTACGAAGGCTTTCAACTTCGCCAATCAGGCGCATAAAGGTATCAAACGTCGTTCGGGCGAACCTTATATTATGCACCCGATTGCCGTTGCAAGTATTGTATGTAATGAGATCGGCCTGGGTTCAACTTCTATATGTGCGGCCTTGTTGCATGATGTAGTAGAAGACACTGATTACACAGTAGAAGACATTGAAAATATCTTTGGCCCGAAGATTGCCCAAATTGTGGACGGACTGACCAAGATATCCGGCGGAATTTTCGGTGACCGTGCTTCAGCACAAGCAGAGAACTTCAAGAAGTTACTGCTCACTATGTCGAACGATATCCGGGTAATTCTTATCAAGATAGCCGACCGTTTGCACAACATGCGTACCCTCGGTTCCATGTTGCCCAACAAGCAATATAAGATTGCAGGCGAAACGCTTTACATCTATGCGCCACTCGCCAACCGCCTGGGTCTCTATAAAATAAAAACAGAGCTTGAGAATCTAAGCTTCAAATATGAACATCCCGAAGAATATGCGGAAATAGAAGAGAAGTTGAATGCCACAGCTGCCGAACGCGACAAAGTTTTCAACGACTTCACTGCTCCTATCCGTACACAGTTGGATAAGATGGGATTAAAATACCGGATACTTGCCCGCGTAAAATCAATCTATTCTATCTGGAACAAAATGCAGACCAAGCATGTTCCTTTTGAAGAAATATTTGATCTACTAGCTGTCCGTATCATCTTCGAGCCACGTAACATAGAAGAAGAACTCAACGACTGTTTCGACATTTACGTTTCCATCTCCAAGATATACAAGCCTCATCCGGACCGTCTGCGCGACTGGGTGAGCCATCCTAAAGCAAATGGTTATCAGGCATTGCATGTCACCCTGATGGGTAATAACGGACAATGGATTGAAGTCCAGATTCGTAGTGAACGAATGAATGACGTTGCCGAACAAGGTTTCGCCGCTCACTGGAAATACAAAGAAGGAGGAGGCAGCGAAGATGAAGGAGAGTTGGAAAAATGGTTGAAAACCATTAAGGAGATATTGGATGATCCGCAACCGGATGCCATTGATTTTCTGGATACCATCAAACTTAATTTATTTGCTTCTGAAATATTCGTATTCACCCCCAAAGGTGAGCTGAAGACTATGCCGCAGAATTCTACGGCTCTCGACTTCGCGTTTTCCCTGCATACGGATATTGGCAGCCATTGTATTGGTGCCAAAGTCAACCACAAATTAGTTCCGTTAAGCCATAAATTGCAAAGTGGTGACCAAGTTGAGATCCTGACTTCAAAATCGCAACGTGTGCAACCGCAATGGGAAGTTTTTGCAACCACTGCCCGTGCCCGTGCCAAGATAGCAGCCATCCTCCGCAAAGAGCGTAAAGCAAACCAGAAGATAGGTGAAGAAATCCTTAACGAGTTTTTGAAAAAAGAGGAAATCCGCCCTGAAGAAACCGTTATTGAGAAGCTGCGCAAACTGCATAATGCCAAGAATGAAGAAGAACTGCTGGCCGCCATTGGCAGCAAAGCAATCGTCTTGGGAGAAGCGGATAAGAATGAACTGAAAGAAAAGCAAACCAGTAACTGGAAGAAATATCTGACTTTCTCTTTCGGCAACAATAAAGAGAAGCAGGAAGAAAAAGAGCCGCAAGAAAAAGAAAAGATCAATCCGAAGCAAGTGCTCAAGCTGACAGAAGAAAGTTTGCAGAAGAAATATATCATGGCCGAATGTTGCCATCCTATTCCCGGTGATGACGTATTGGGATATGTGGATGAAAACGACCGGATCATTATCCACAAACGCCAATGTCCTGTTGCCGCCAAACTGAAGAGCAGTTATGGCAACCGTATATTAGCAACAGAATGGGATACACACAAAGAACTATCTTTCCTGGTATATATATATATAAAAGGTATAGACAGCATGGGACTTTTGAATGAAGTCACCCAGGTTATCTCCAGACAGCTCAATGTAAATATCCGTAAGCTGACCATCGAAACCGAAGATGGTATCTTTGAAGGAAAAATTCAGTTATGGGTACATGACGTGGATGATGTGAAAACCATCTGTAACAATCTGAAGAAAATACAGAATATCAAACAGGTGAGCCGCGTAGAAGAATAGCTTTCAAACGGTAAATAAGAAAACGATGAACGGTGAATAAGTTGCAGTATCATGCAAATTGTTCACCGTTCATTTTGTTATGAGGTTTCTTGGCTATCGAATCCATTATCGATTAGCATTTATTCCCGTCCATCCAATTCGCGTTTAATAGCCAAAAGCTCTTCTTTTATCGCTTTCAGCTTATTTACAATCTCATAATTACGAACCGTAGCTTCTTTATTATCCTTCAAACGTTGCCGGGCACCGGGAAGTGTCATGCCTTTTTCTTTTACCAAATGGTAGATAAGTCCGATCGTTTCTACATCTTCTTTGCGGTACTGACGTATTCCTCTTCCCGCTGTCTTAGGAGAGATTTGCGGAAATTCCTTTTCCCAAAAACGGAGCAATGACGGATTGACTCCGAACATATCGGCAACTTCTCCTATTGAATAATATAGCTTCAATTCTTTGTCTGTATTAATAAGCATAACACTCCTGTTTTAAGATTTTAATCAAATACTTTACCATGATTGGCTGCCAACTGAATCATCTTTTCATAATCTTCGGCACTCAAATCCATGAAATAATAATTGACCGGATTTACTACCTGCCCTTTCACGTACACTTCATAATGCAAATGCGGGCCGGTACTTTTTCCTGTACTACCCACTTTTCCGATAATCTCACCACGTACCACTTTCTTTCCGACTTTCGTATTAAATCCCTGCAAGTGAGCATACCGAGTAAGATACCCGAAACCATGATCTATCTCAATAGTATTACCGTATCCGGTTTCCCATCCCACTTTCACCACTGTTCCGTTTCCGGTAGCATAAACATCCGTTCCCGGATGAGCAGAGAAGTCCATGCCTGCATGGAACTTTGTCGTACCATAAATAGGGTCAATACGTGTACCATAACCGGATGCTGTCTGACGAAGATCTTTATTCGAAATAGGCTGTATGGCCGGAATACATTTCAGCATCTCATCGTGGTTCTTACACATATCAATCACATCATCGAAAGATTTCGACTGGATATAAAGCCTTTTGGAAAGCACGTCCAACTTTTGAGTCGTATTCACCACCAGCTTGGCATTCGCCAAATCCATCAGTTCTTCGTAACGGTTCGTCCCGCCATAACCTGCCTGACGAATAGCCGGAGAAACAGGATCTGCCTGTAAAATCACCCGATACAGATTATCGTCACGTTGCTGAATATCCTGAAGCACCCCCATAGCGTCGTCCAAACGCCGGGAAAGCACATTGTACTGCGCCAAAAGACGGCTGTTTTCAATTCTTAATTCCTTCTCCGACGGAGAACCAAAAATCAAAAGCAATACAATAAAGCAACCTGCTCCCAACCCCATTCCATAGAAAAGCCGACGCAGGATACTAAGCGCACGCTGCCGTACAGTAGGGTAAATTCGATCATAAGTCTGGGTCTGTGGATTATAGATGTAGTATACTTTGCGCATCTTTTTGGAAATATTTCGCTTGTTAATACGGCAAAAGTAATAAAAACAAGCTATCTTTGCACAGTTTTTACGAATTTATGAGTTGTGATTTATGATTTATTGGGGATTCCTCCCCTCTCTCATATCCCACAGCCCATAATTCATAATTCATAAATCATAATTCTTCATTATATGTTGACTGCAAAAGAGATCAGAGATTCATTCAAGAATTTCTTTGAGTCGAAAGGACACCACATCGTTCCCTCGGCTCCGATGGTGATTAAAGATGACCCTACCCTGATGTTTACGAACGCGGGTATGAACCAGTTTAAAGATATTATTTTGGGTAACCATCCGGCGAAATACCAAAGAGTCGCGGACTCGCAAAAATGTTTGCGTGTAAGCGGAAAGCATAATGACCTGGAAGAAGTAGGACACGATACGTACCACCACACCATGTTTGAAATGCTTGGTAACTGGTCGTTCGGCGATTACTTCAAGAAAGAAGCGATCAGCTGGGCATGGGAATATCTGGTAGAAGTCTTGAAACTGAATCCGGAACATCTCTATGCAACCGTATTTGAAGGAAGTCCTGAAGAAGGATTGAGCCGTGACGACGAAGCTGCTTCCTATTGGGAACAGTTCTTGCCGAAAGATCACATCATCAACGGTAACAAACACGACAACTTCTGGGAAATGGGTGATACAGGACCTTGCGGACCTTGTTCCGAAATCCATATCGACCTCCGTCCTGCTGAAGAACGTGCCAAGATCTCCGGTCGCGACCTCGTGAACCACGATCACCCGCAGGTAATTGAAATCTGGAACCTCGTGTTCATGCAATACAACCGCAAAGCAGACGGCAGTCTTGAGCCGCTTCCTGCCAAGGTTATTGATACCGGTATGGGATTCGAACGTCTTTGTATGGCTCTGCAAGGCAAAACATCCAACTACGACACAGACGTATTCCAGCCAATGTTGAAAGCTATTGCAGCAATGTCGGGTACAGAATATGGAAAAGACAAGCAACAAGATATTGCTATGCGTGTGATTGCCGACCATATCCGTACCATTGCATTCTCAATCACAGATGGCCAGTTGCCGTCTAATGCAAAGGCAGGTTATGTGATCCGCCGTATCCTTCGCCGTGCTGTTCGTTACGGATATACTTTCCTCGGACAGAAACAGGCATTTATGTATAAGTTGCTTCCTGTATTGATTGATAACATGGGAGAGGCTTATCCTGAACTAGTTGCACAAAAGACACTGATTGAAAAAGTAATCAAGGAAGAAGAAGAATCATTCCTCCGCACTTTAGAAACTGGTATCCGTTTATTGGATAAGACAATGGAAGATACCAAAGCCAATGGAAAAACTGAAATCAGCGGTAAAGATGCCTTTACTTTGTATGATACATTCGGTTTCCCGCTCGACTTGACAGAGCTGATTCTCCGTGAAAACGGAATGACTGTCAACATTGAAGAGTTCAATGAAGAAATGCAGCAACAGAAACAGCGTGCACGTAATGCTGCCGCCATCGAAACTGGTGACTGGATTGTACTGAAAGAAGGAACTACTGAATTCGTTGGTTACGATTACACTGAATACGAGGCTTCTATCCTTCGTTACCGTCAGATCAAACAAAAGAACCAGACATTGTATCAGATTGTACTCGACTATACTCCGTTCTATGCAGAAAGTGGTGGTCAGGTAGGTGATACAGGTGTATTGGTGAGCGAGTTCGAGACGATTGAAGTGGTCGACACAAAGAAAGAGAATAATCTTCCGATACATATTACCAAAAAGTTACCCGAACATCCGGAAGCTCCGATGATGGCTTGTGTAGATACTGACAAACGCGCTGCCTGCGCAGCTAATCACTCGGCGACTCACTTGCTGGATGCTGCTTTACGTGAAGTATTGGGTGAACACATCGAACAGAAAGGTTCATTGGTTACACCGGATTCATTGCGTTTCGACTTCTCTCACTTCCAGAAAGTGACCGATGAAGAAATCCGTAAAGTTGAACATATCGTCAATGCAAGAATCCGCGCTAATATCCCATTGAAAGAATATCGCAATATTCCTATCGAGGAAGCTAAGGAGTTGGGAGCTATCGCTCTCTTTGGTGAAAAGTATGGCGACAGAGTTCGTGTGATCCAGTTCGGTACTTCTATCGAGTTCTGCGGTGGTACACACGTAGCTGCAACCGGAAATATCGGTATGGTGAAAATCATCTCCGAAAGTTCTGTTGCTGCCGGCGTTCGCCGTATTGAAGCTTATACCGGAGCACGCGTGGAAGAAATGCTGGATACGATACAAGATACACTTAGCGACTTGAAGGCTCTCTTTAACAATGCTCCTGACTTGAGAATTGCAATCCGTAAATATCTGGATGAAAATGCAGGATTGAAAAAGCAGGTAGAAGACTTCATGAAAGAGAAAGAAGCAGCTTTGAAGGAAAGACTACTGAAAAATGTACAAGAGATCCACGGTATCAAAGTAATCAAGTTCTGTGCCCCACTACCGGCAGAAGTAGTGAAGAATATCGCTTTCCAACTTCGGGGTGAAATCACAGAAAACTTGTTCTTCGTAGCCGGAAGTACAGACAATGGCAAACCGATGCTGACAGTAATGCTTAGCGATAATTTGGTTGCTGGTGGTCTGAAAGCTGGTAATCTGGTAAAAGAGGCTGCCAAACTGATTCAAGGTGGCGGCGGTGGCCAACCTCACTTCGCTACTGCAGGAGGCAAAAATGCTGATGGACTACCGGCAGCAGTTGAAAAAGTACTGGAGCTGGCAGGAATCTAAGAATAAATAAAAGAGGCTGTCTAACAGGCCCCGAAAAAAAGAAATCACCCCTGTCAGAGTTTGTTCTGATAGGGGTGAAATCGTTAAAAAGAGACTTATAGACAACCTCTTTTACGTAAAGACTTAAAATTAGACGCGTCTGAATAAATACATAAGAAACTCCCTATTAATGTAGAAAAAAAATAGTGACGGTATATGCACAGGATAGTGACGGTATCGCTGGCATATAGCGTCACTATTTGCATCGGATAGCGTCACTATTTTACAGAAGGGAATTCACCAACAACAATTTCGGCTTGAATCCCCTTTTGAATCCCCTATAAAAGCATCGGGGAAGGATATTTCCTACCCTCCCCCCAAAACCAACAAACCCGGTAAAAAATAGAAGTCTATTTGTCTCTTTCTAAAAATATTAGCTTATAATTTAGGCTTGTCACAGTTTTTTTCTACCTTTGTGACCAGATTAATTATTTTTCTTATCCTTCAAATAAATAAAATAAGTAATCACTAATACCTAAAGAATGATGAGAACACCTGCTTATCTATGCCTGCTGTTAACCTGCATGCTCATTTCTTGTACCCCTACGCAAGAGAAACACGAAATAGATTACACATCTTATGTAAATCCATTTATCGGAACAGACTTCACTGGAAACACTTATCCTGGTGCCCAAGCTCCTTTCGGCATGGTGCAACTTAGCCCGGACAACGGACTCCCCGGATGGGACCGTATCTCTGGTTATTTCTATCCGGATAGTACGATTGCCGGTTTCAGCCACACGCATCTTTCCGGCACTGGAGCGGGAGATTTGTATGACATCTCTTTCATGCCTGTCACTCTTCCCTACAAAGAAGCGGAAGCACCGCTTGGCATCCATTCTAAATTCTCCCACAAAGATGAAAGTGCTCATGCCGGTTATTATCAAGTACGCCTGACTGATTATAACATCAACGTCGAACTGACTGCCACCGAGCGTTGTGGTATCCAACGTTATACGTTTCCGGAAGCCCAATCTGCTATCTTCTTAAATCTGAAGAAAGCCATGAACTGGG
Source organism: Bacteroides xylanisolvens (assembly GCF_018289135.1). Taxonomy (NCBI): domain Bacteria; kingdom Pseudomonadati; phylum Bacteroidota; class Bacteroidia; order Bacteroidales; family Bacteroidaceae; genus Bacteroides; species Bacteroides xylanisolvens. The sequence continues at coordinate 5,948,359 of NZ_CP072216.1, read as the reverse complement.
ATTTTACCAACGATTCTCATATCGAAGTCGTAGACTCCGTCACCATTCAAGGTTACCGTTTCTCCGACGGCTGGGCACGCGATCAACACATCTATTTCCGCACCCGATTCTCCAAGCCTTTTGAGAAAATGGAACTGGACACAACTGCCATCATCAAAGACAATAAACGTATCGGCACAGCTGTTATCGCCCGCTTCGATTTCAACACCCAAAAGGATGAACAGATATTGGTAAACACTGCCATTTCCGGTGTCAGCATGGAAGGAGCAGCCAAAAACCTGCAAGCTGAAGTCCCCGAAAATAACTTCGACAAATACTTGGCGGAAACAAAAGCAAACTGGAACCGCCAGCTCGGAAAGATTGAAATAAAAGGTGATAATGAGAACGATAAAGTGAACTTCTACACCGCTCTCTATCACTCAATGATTGCTCCAACTATTTACAGTGATGTAGACGGAGCTTACTACGGTCCCGATAAGAAAGTACACCAAGCCGACGGCTGGATTAATTATAGCACTTTCTCCTTATGGGATACATACCGTGCCGCCCACCCGCTCTTTACTTATACCGAACCCGAGCGTGTCAACGACATGGTGAAATCCTTCATCGCCTTCTACGAACAGAATGGCCGTCTGCCAGTGTGGAACTTCTACGGAAGTGAAACAGACATGATGATCGGTTATCATGCTGTTCCTGTTATTGTAGACGCCTATCTGAAAGGAATCGGCGACTTCGACGCAAAGAAAGCCTTGGATGCTTGCATAGCAACGGCTAATCTGGATAATTACCGCGGCATCGGACTCTACAAAGAATTAGGATACATACCTTACAACGTAACAGACCACTACAACGCAGAAAACTGGTCGTTATCCAAAACACTGGAATACGCTTTCGATGACTATTGCATTGCCGAAATGGCGAAGAAGATGGGCAAACAAGACATTGCGGACGAATTTTATAAACGTTCTCAAAATTACAAGAATGTTTATAACCCCGCCACTTCTTTCATGCAGCCACGTGACGACAAAGGCACCTTTATCAAGGACTTCAAAGCCGATGACTATACACCACACATTTGCGAAAGTAACGGATGGCAATACTTTTGGTCTGTTCAGCATGACATTAACGGACTGATCGACCTTGTAGGAGGTAAAAACCGATTTGCCGAAAAACTGGACAGTATGTTCACCTATCATCCAGCAGCAGATGACGAACTACCTATCTTCAGCACGGGCATGATAGGACAATATGCGCATGGCAATGAACCGAGCCATCATGTTATTTATCTGTTCAATGCTATAGGACACGAAAATCGCACACAAGAATATGTGGCCAAAGTGATGAACGAGCTCTACAAAAACGAACCAGCCGGTCTTTGTGGCAACGAAGATTGCGGACAGATGTCAGCATGGTATGTATTCAGTGCGATGGGATTCTACCCCGTCAATCCCGTCAGTGGAAAATACGAGATAGGTACTCCCCTATTCCCGGAAATGCAATTACATCTGGCGAATGGAAAAACTTTCACCGTACTGGCCCCCAAAGTGAACAAAGAAAATATCTATATCCAATCCATCAAAATAGATGGAGAACCGTATGACAAAACGTATCTTACTCACGAGCAAATCATGAGTGGAGCAACTGTCGAATTCGAAATGAGTAACACCCCTAAAGCAATTGGAGTCATATTCGAAGAAAATAACCCATAAGCCAAACCTGAACAACCAATTGAGAGAATGAACGAAAACTTCGATATAACCTATAAAGCACTATTTCGCCGGTACTACCCCAGCCTGATTTTCTATGCTACCCGTCTGGTGGGAGAAGAAGAAGCAGAGGATGTAGTGCAGGACGTATTTGTAGAATTATGGAAGCGGAAAGACCACATAGAGATAGGCGACCAAATCCAGGCCTTTCTCTATCGTGCCGTTTACACCCGTGCCCTTAACGTCTTGAAACACCGCAGTGTGGAAGAAGGTTATTGTGTTGCCATGGAAGAAATCAACCAAAGACGCGCAGAATTCTATCAACCGGACAACAACGAAGTGATTCGGAGGATCGAAGACAAGGAACTCCGCAAGGAAATTCATGATGCAATTAATGAACTCCCTGACAAATGCAAAGAGGTTTTCAAACTTAGCTATCTGCATGATATGAAAAACAAGGAAATAGCCGATATTCTCGGAGTTTCACTCCGCACGGTGGAAGCCCATATGTATAAGGCTTTAAAATACTTGCGTGGCCGACTTGATCCTCTTTGGACGATTCTTTTCTTATTTTTATGGCGATTATAATAAGTGTTTTTGCGTTTTGAATTGTATTACTAATATGAAGGAAAAGAAAATGAGTAATCTGAGTGAAGAAATAATAAACAGATATCTGACAGGACAGTGTTCTGAAGAAGAGCTTATCGAGGTTAATGCCTGGATGAAGGAATCGGAAGAAAATGCCCGCCAGCTCTTTCGTATGGAAGAAATCTATCATTTGGGTAAATTCGACCAGTACACTGATGAACAACGGATACTTCGTGCGGAAAAACAACTCTATAAAAAGCTGGACGAAGAGAAAGGTAAACAGAGCAAAATACTAAGCATGCATCGCTGGATGAAATATGCCGCAGTGATTGCTGTAATGTTGGTCATGGGTGGTGGAGTCGGATATTGGTTCTATCAAAGCGGAAACAATCAACAAATGATGGTTGCAGTAGCCAGCGAAGGCATTGTTAAGGAGGTAGTCTTACCGGATGGCAGCAAGGTTTGGCTGAACAATGCAGCAACCTTGAAATATCCACGTGAGTTCTCCGAAAAGGAACGCAATGTCTACCTGGAAGGAGAAGCTTATTTTGAGGTCACCAGAAACCGCCATAAGCCATTCACCGTTCAAAGTGATGCAATACGCGTACGCGTATTGGGAACTACGTTCAATTTAAAATCCAATAAACGTTGCCGAATAGCAGAGGCGACACTTATTGAAGGTGAGATTGAAGTAAAAGGCAATAAGGAAGAGGGGCAGATTATCCTCACTCCGGGGCAACGTGCGGAACTGAACAAAAATAATGGACGATTGACCGTGAAACAAGTGGATGCCAAGTTGGATGCTGTTTGGCACGATAATCTGATTCCATTCCAAAAAGCAGATATCTTCACCATCACCAAAGCGCTGGAGCGTTTCTATGATGTGAAAATCATTCTGTCTCCTGACATTCAGACGGGTAAAACTTACTCCGGTGTACTGAAAAGGAAATCGAATATCGAGTCAGTGTTAAAATCATTGCAAAACTCTATACCTATTGATTATAAAATTGTCGGAAACAATATCTTCATTTCTCCCAAATAAGAAGTAAAAGATGAACCGGATAAAACTTAAAAGCTATTAATACCATGAAATTAAAAACATTCCTAATAGTAGAATGTTTAGGAGGTTTATTCACACTTAGCTCCTGCACAGCCCCCACTAATGTAAAAGACTATAGTGCTTACGTCAACCCTTTCATCGGTACCGGTGGACATGGTCATACCTTCCCTGGAGCGGTAGTTCCCCACGGGATGATTCAGCCCAGTCCGGACACCCGGATCGATGGTTGGGATGCTTGTTCCGGTTATTATTATGCCGACTCTACCATCAATGGCTTCTCACACACACACGTCAGCGGTACAGGTTGTTGCGACTATGGAGATGTCTTGCTCATGCCAACTGTGGGTAAGCAACAATATCGTACAACCGATCCCCAAAGCCAACGCCTAGCATACGCTTCCTCTTTCTCACATAAGAATGAAATCGCAGAACCAGGATATTATTCTGTCTTTCTTGATACTTACCAGGTGAAAGCTGAAATTTCATCCACCAAACGAGGAGCAATCCATCGCTATACTTTTCCCGAAAACGCCGAATCCGGGTTTATCATCGACCTGGATTACAGTCTGCAACGACAGACTAACTCCGAGATGGAAATAGAAGTAATAAGCGATACGGAAATCTGTGGACATAAGAAAACAACTTATTGGGCTTTCGACCAATATATCAACTTCTACGCTAAATTTTCCAAGCCATTCTCTTATACGCTCGTTACGGATTCTATCACCATGGACAATGGCAAACGGCTTCCTGTCTGCAAAGCATTATTGCATTTCAACACCAGTAAAGACGAACAGGTTCTTGTTAAAGTAGGTGTGTCCGCTGTTGATATTGCCGGTGCACGGAAGAACGTTGAATCAGAAATTCCCGGATGGGATTTCGAGAAAGTACGTAAAGACGCACGTACGGCATGGAATGAATATCTTTCCAAAATTGATATTACAACTTCTGATAAAGAAGATAAAGCCATCTTCTACACGGCCCTCTATCATACGGGAATCAGTCCAAATCTGTTCACTGATGCAGACGGACGTTATTTAGGAATGGATCTTGAAGTGCATCAAGGAGACACCCTTAATCCGATATACACTGTATTTTCTTTATGGGATACTTTCCGTGCGCTACATCCGCTAATGACTATCATTGATCCTGATCTGAATAATCACTTTATCAATTCGTTAATTAAGAAGCATCAGGAAGGTGGGATATACCCCATGTGGGACTTGGCTTCCAATTACACCGGCACTATGATTGGTTATCATGCTGTTCCGGTCATCGTGGATGCCTACATGAAAGGGTATCGCAATTTTGATGCCAAAGAGGCTTATAAAGCCTGCCTGCGTGCCGCCGAATATGACACTACCGGCATCAAATGTCCGGATTTGGTATTGCCTCATCTCATGCCTAAAGCAAAATATTATAAGAATGCCATCGGATATATCCCTTGTGACCGCGAAAACGAATCAGTGGCCAAAGCTCTGGAATATGCGTATGATGACTGGTGTATCTCTATCTTTGCAGAAGCAATGAGTGATTTTGAATCCAAAGCAAAGTATGAACGCTTTGCCAAGGCGTACGAATTTTATTTCGACAAATCAATCCGCTTCATGCGTGGACTGGACTCAAAAGGTGAATGGCGTACTCCATTCAATCCGCGTGCATCTACTCACCGCAGCGATGATTATTGTGAAGGAACAGCTTGGCAATGGACTTGGTTTGTGCCGCATGATGTAGAAGGATTAGTCAATCTGATGGGTGGAGAAGATGCTTTTGTCCAGAAACTCGATTCCTTATTCTCGGCCGATTCATCACTTGAAGGTGAGACAACCTCATCAGATATCAGCGGACTTATCGGGCAATATGCACATGGAAACGAACCAAGTCACCATGTGATCCATCTATATAACTACGTTAACCATCCTTGGAGAACTCAAGAGTTGGTGGATAGCGTTTACCGAAGTCAGTATACCAACAGTATAGACGGTCTTTCGGGTAATGAGGACTGCGGTCAGATGTCTGCCTGGTATATACTCAACTCTATGGGATTCTATCAGGTATGTCCCGGCAAGCCGGTATATTCCATCGGACGTCCTGCCTTCGACAAAGCAGTTATCAATCTGCCTGAAGGAAAGACTTTCAGTATTGTAGTAAAGAATAATGGGAAAAAGAATAAATACATTGAAAGTGTATTGCTGAACGGTAAAGCTCTAAACATTCCATTCTTTAACCATCAGGATATTGCGAATGGAGGAACGATGGAAATCAAGATGACCGATCATCCTACGAAATGGGGAGTCCTCTCTCCAGCTCTCTCCTCCAAAGAAGAGGAATGAGTTGGTACTAGCTGTTCAAATTGAATAAAAAAAACAAAACCTTGAAAAATAAATTGGCTCAATCGATTTCTGATTCGATTGAGCCATAAATAATAAATAAGACCATGAAAAAGTATCTCCTATTAGTATGCGCATTAAGTTGTATCGTCTTTGCAAAAGCCAAAGACTGGACGCAGTATGTCAATCCGCTTATGGGTTCTCAATCTAGTTTCGAGTTATCAACAGGTAATACTTATCCGGCCATTGCCCGTCCGTGGGGGATGAATTTCTGGACTCCACAAACAGGAAAGATGGGAGACGGATGGCAATACACTTATACGGCTAATAAGATTCGTGGATTTAAACAAACACATCAACCCAGTCCGTGGATTAATGATTACGGACAATTCTCTATTATGCCTGTAGTAGGCAAACCGGAATTCAATGAAGAGAAGCGTGCCAGTTGGTTTGCCCACAAAGGAGAAACTGCCACTCCTTATTATTATAAAGTATATCTTGCAGAGCATGATGTAGTGACAGAAATGGCTCCAACCGAGCGTGCAGTTCTTTTCCGTTTCACTTTTCCGGAAAACGATCATTCGTATGTTGTAGTGGACGCCTTTGATAAGGGATCGTATATTAAGGTTATTCCGGAAGAAAACAAGATTATCGGTTACACGACTCGCAACAGCGGTGGAGTTCCCGAAAACTTTAAAAATTACTTTATTATTGAATTCGACAAGCCTTTCACATATAAAGCTACGGTAGTCAATGGCAATCTGCAGGAAAATGTTACCGAACAGACAACAGATCATGCCGAAGCCATTATTGGTTTCCAAACACATAAGGGCGAACAAGTACATGCAAGAATTGCTTCTTCTTTCATCAGTTTTGAACAGGCAGCTTTGAATATGAAAGAGTTGGGCAAAGATAATATCGAACAGCTAGCCCAAAAAGGAAAAGAAGCGTGGAACCAAGTATTAGGCAAAATAGAAGTAGAAGGAGGCAATCTCGACCAATATCGCACATTCTATTCTTGTTTATATAGTTCATTGCTCTTCCCACGCAAATTCTACGAACTGGATGCTGCCGGACAACCTGTTCATTACAGTCCTTATAATGGGCAAGTATTACCGGGGTATATGTATACCGACACAGGCTTTTGGGATACTTTCCGTTGCCTATTCCCGTTATTGAACCTAATGTACCCGTCAGTCAACAAGGAAATGCAGGAAGGTCTGATCAATACATATAAAGAGAGCGGTTTCTTCCCGGAATGGGCAAGTCCGGGGCACAGAGGCTGTATGGTTGGTAACAACTCTGCTTCTGTCTTAGTGGATGCTTACATGAAAGGAGTGAAAGTGGACGATATAAAAACATTGTATGAAGGGCTGATTCACGGAACGGAGAATGTACATCCACAAGTATCATCAACAGGACGTCTGGGATATAAATATTACAATAAACTGGGCTACGTGCCTTATGATGTAAAAATCAATGAGAACGCCGCACGCACGTTGGAATATGCATACAATGACTGGTGTATCTACCAACTGGCAAAGGAACTTAAACGTCCGAAAAAAGAGATTAATCTTTTCGCAAAACGTGCCATGAACTACAAGAATCTTTTCGATAAGGAATCTAAGTTAATGCGTGGACGCAACGAAGATGGTACATTCCAATCTCCTTTCTCTCCGCTGAAATGGGGAGATGCTTTTACGGAAGGAAATAGCTGGCACTATACTTGGTCGGTATTCCACGATCCTCAAGGATTGATTGACTTGATGGGTGGAAAAGAGATGTTTATCACCATGATGGATTCTGTTTTTGCCGTACCTCCTATTTTTGATGATAGCTACTACGGCCAAGTGATTCATGAAATCCGTGAAATGACTGTGATGAATATGGGTAACTATGCACATGGCAATCAACCGATTCAGCACATGATTTATTTATATGACTATGCAGGACAACCTTGGAAAGCCCAATACTGGTTGCGTCAAGTAATGGATCGTATGTACTCTCCTACTCCGGACGGCTATTGTGGCGACGAGGACAACGGACAAACTTCTGCCTGGTATGTATTCTCGGCATTAGGTTTCTATCCTGTTTGTCCGGGAACGGATGAATATATTATAGGTGCTCCGTTATTCAAGAAAGCTACACTCCATTTTGAAAATGGCAATAGTTTGGTTATTGATGCTCCGAATAATAGTAAGAAAAAATTTTATGTCAATTCGATGAATGTCAATGGTGCTGATTACACTAAAAATTATCTCCGACACGAAAATTTGCTCAAGGGAGGTACGATCAATGTTGAAATGAGTAATCAACCTAATCAGAATAGAGGAACTAAAGAAGAAGATATGCCCTATTCTTTCTCTAAGCAACAATAATCCTTGCGGGATAATTTAGCCCTAATCTTGGTTTGAGTCTTTCTGTATTGCACCGAAATGAGCCAAATGAACATTTATTGAAACGCAGATTAACGCAGATTTTCGCAAAGAATAAAAAAGTTCTCAAACATGGCGCAGCCTTCTAATAATCTGCGAAAATCTGCGTTAATCTGCGTTTCAATACTTATTTGCTAAAATATCAATTGATTCAGCACCGTACGGAAATGAGTAAAATGATACAGGTTTGAATACATAGTGAGAAAAACATCTATCATAGTATCATTCATTTTAATAATCTTCTAATTATCAAAGGAATAAGTATGATAGATAACTTTTAGAAAATGCATCTATCATACTTTTATTGCAAAAAACGGGTATCTATCACACCCATACTATATCTATTTAGTGTAGCATTAGGTGAGAGTATCCATTTAAAGGCATAAGAATGCACACTTTATAGGATGATAACCTGTATTGACAACTTAATAATCTATTGGAAGCGGCTGTCTTTCTATAGTTCACATGTGCAGGCTGTACAGCCCACGTATGTAAACCGTGCAGCCCACACATGCGGACTGTACAGCACACATACGTGGGCTATAAACTTATCGCCATTACATTTACATTATTAAGCCACGATAATCAGATTTATATGGCTCCCTTGTGACAAAAACAAGCTATCTTACACCTATTATGACCCTTATATGGCTATTTTGCACAATGATAGATAACCTGTTTTTACTGGTAAAAGTATGATAGATGCATTTTCTAAAAGCTATCTATCATACTTATTCCTTTGATAATTAAAAGATTATTGAAATAAATGATACTATGATAGATATTTTATTTCACTATGTAGCATTTAATTCAAATATTTAGGAACATGAGCAAACGTTAGACTTAGAAAAGTTAGCGCCTGCCCGTTCTTTGAAAAAGCAATTAAAAAGAGGCTGACTCAAAAACAATCTTGAGACAGCCTCTCGAATACAAACTTTAATCTATATTCTTTTTAGACTCAATACTACTTAAAGACGTATATTTCATAAAGCTCACATCCCCAAGAAGCCAAAAGATCAAATTTCACATACCGTGCAGTTATAGATTCAATGAATTGATAGTAATCGGCATTCTCATCAGCAGTAGCTACTTTTCCTAGATAATTCCATGTGTTTCCATCAGAAGAAACTGATAATTGTACATTTTGAGGAGCATAATAATATATATAATCAAGACCTACTCCAGTGATTGTTTTTTCCTCTCCCATATCGAGTGTAAATGAAATATCTCCATCAGAACATATACCTTCATAGTTACCTTTGGTTTCACCATCAATAAGCGAACCGCCACCATCGTTTTGATAAAAATCACTACTATCTTCCACATCTACAGACCAACCCTGTTTGGCCCATTCTATCCAACCGGAAGGCCGTTTGTAAGATATGTGTTCAAATCCTCTTATATATTTATTTATATTCAAGGTGAAAGAACTTCTTTTCTCATCCTGCACGAAGACCGGATCTTCACATTCAAAAACAGCTGTGATATTTAATGTGTTTGACGAGTCGTCCGATGTACGCAACAAAAAGTCATTAGTAATCTCCCAAGTAATATCTCCTGATGTCTTTTCACCAGCAGGAATTATAATTTCTGCAGGAGTAATACTAATGTCTTTCAGGTATTCGTCATCCACTCCTTCCGTTGTAAGTTTCACCTTTACATCTTTCCGAGCAGGACGATCCAATTGTACACTGAATGTATATAGATTCCGCTCCGTGTCCTTAAATTCTCCGTTGAAATAAGTATGTTCGAATGTAGTTTTATTACCGACTTTTCCTTCCAAGAAACCTGTAGCTACATACGCCTCTTTCTTTATCAAAGCTTTTGCCTCCAAGGTAATAGATGGCATTTTATATCCTTGCACAGTAGCTCTCACTCCTAAATTATAGGTAGCTTCATCGTAATTAGATTGAAAAACATCCATATTTTTTATACCCAAAGTAACACTGGCATCCGTATAGCCTGCCGGAATTATCAATTTGGTATCACTTAACTCAACATCTTCTCCGATTGGCTCAAAAGTAACTATTGCGTCCTCGGGTGAAGCGTTAAAACGAAAGGTGAATATTACGGGTTTATCGAATTCTAATATACCCTCATTATTATAGGTGGCATTCACTGTTATTTCCGAGCCTTCTCCGTCTTCCGCCACAAGAGAAAAATTGTTATCCGGATAGGTAGCCAGACTTGGAGTTTCATCTTCGCCGCATCCAGAAAGGGCTGTCAGCAAACCGACTGCCAATAATAAGAAAAATCTATAAAGTGTTCTCATTTCTACAATTGTTTTTTAATTTATTGCAAATCATCGGGATATTGGTAAGGTGTGGCATCATTGTCTTTGTAGAACACGGTAGGTGCTTGTAACGGAGAACCATACAGAGTTCTCACATCAGACAGACGCCGGAATACATTGCCATAATTTTCCGGCTTCGGTGAAAAGCCCATAAACCATCCAGAACCTTGGTTTATCAGTCTTTGTCCCTGTAAATCGCCACCTGTACCTCTAACAAACTCCATGGATTGACCGGAACATTCTTTGGATGTCAGGTCCCCATACGGAACTTGAGAAGGATCTCTACCATAATCACCAACTACAATATCTATCCAGTTTTTAATAGTTAGTCGCCCCTTAGAATGTGCTTTTACGCCTAATAATCAACATATTAATATATAAATTGCTTTGATATATCTGCAAGTTTTTGTATCTTTATGGTTGAAAACTTGCAGATTATTATGATAAACAAGACCACCCCTCAGCCCTCCTTGTTCAGCTCTTTGACAGACCAGCTGAATCCCAGGCATCCCTTATACCTGCTTGCCAATAAGATAGACTGGCGCCGTTTTGAAGAAGCTTTCTCCCCGCTATACTGTGCCGTCAACGGTCGTCCGGCCAAACCCATCCGCCTGATGTGCGGACTTCTGATTCTTAAGCACGTGCGTAACCTGTCCGATGAATCGGTTGTTGAACAATGGAGCGAGAATGCTTATTACCAGTACTTTTGCGGTATGTTGGAATTCACGCCTTCCTATCCCTGCAATGCAAGCGAACTGGTACACTTCCGTAAGCGTGTCGGAGAAAATGGCATGGAACTGATTCTGTCAGAAAGTATCCGCGTCAATCAGGAGGACGACGGCCCGGACCATCACTGCACGGCCTTCATCGATTCCACGGTACAGGAAAAGAACGTGACTTATCCCACGGATGCGAAGTTGCATAAAAAGATAGTCCGCAAAGTGTTGTCTGTCGTAAAATCCTTAGGGCTTCCTTTGCGCCAGAGCTATACCTTTGTCCTCAAGAAGATCTACCGTGACCAGCGTTTCCGTAACCACCCCAAGAACCGTGGCAAGGCCCTGAAAGCGGACAAGCGGCTGCGCACCATTGCGGGAAGGCTTGTCAGGGAACTGAGGCGCAACCTGAAAGAAAACCACGGCTACGACTCCCTGCTCGACCTCTTTGAGCGGGTGCTTTCACAGAAGCGCAATTCTCCCGGGAAAATCTATTCCCTGCATGAACCGGAGGTGCAGTGTATCAGCAAGGGGAAAGAACATAAGAAATACGAGTTCGGCAACAAGGTTTCAATCGTCCGCTCAATTACCGGTGTCATACTGGGTGCCAAGTCTTTCCGGAATGAATATGACGGGCATACCATTGAAGAATCCCTCAGGCAGGTGGAACGCATTACCGGAAAGAAGATCAGGAAGTTGGCCGGGGACAGGGGGTACAGAGGAAAGAAAGAGGTGGGCGGCACCGGGATACTGATACCCGATGTTCCAAACAGGAAAGACAGTTATTACACACGCAAGAAGAAACATAAGCTATTCTGCAAGCGTGCAGGAATAGAGCCGACTATCGGGCATTTGAAATCAGACTTTCGTTTAGGACGCAACTTTTATAAAGGTGTGTTCGGGGATGTTGTCAATCTGCTCTTAGCCGCAGCAGCGTACAACTTCAAAAGAGCCATGAGGGTTCTTTGGCTACTTGTTGAAAAAATCTGCGGGACACTGTTTTCTTGCAATATCCCGCAGATGAGTACTTTTTAAGGGACGACTAGTTACTCCATCAACAACGGTTGCCTTCGAACTATACATTCTTCTTAATGCATATACTGCTACGATTTTATCAGGCATTGCTTGTTTAGTTTCGTAGCATAAACGTGCCGCAGCCTCCTCACTAGGCTCTGTTAATGCTGGATTATTCGGATCATAAGCACCTTCATATTCGTCATCAAAACATACCCCGTCCAGATTATATGCTTTGCAATACTGAGCTAGTTCTCGTGCAAAGTCTTTGGCACCTTGTTTAGAAAGTTGCGCCACTCCTGTTATATCCCCGTTACTAAGTATTCCTAATACTATTTTAGTTCCACGTTTACGAAGTGGTTGCAAAAATTTCTCATTATTATCTAGCAAATATTGTATGTAAGCATTACATTTTAAATAAGGGCGTTGGGCTTGTGCGTCCCAGTTGATATTGGCAGCAAATGGAGATACTACATCCCACAGCAATTTTCCGTTTTCCAGTTGAAAAGAAAGAGCATTCAGTGGATTTGTACCATCAAAGAAGACAAATGACTTTACTACATCTTCCCCTTTGTAAGTGTTTCCTAACTTTCTCATATCTTTTATCAAATAGATACAATGACCAGCTTTCTCATCTTTTATGGTAATGTCGCTACTTACGTGGGTAAGAGCTATAGGTAAAGCATAGGTTTTATCTTCTTTCAAAGTGCCGTCCGTCTGAATGGTGATGTCAGTCTGAGCAGATTTTGTTTGTGCATCTACAATAAGCTTCCCGTCATTCTTAAAAGAAACCAAGTGCGCAGGATACAATTCAAAATCGGTTTCATGCTCTTTGTTATAAGTATCCAAATAGTCTGCATCAATAATTACTTGAGCAAAAGTACTGGTACTCGCCATTTTACTAAGACTCATTTTTACAGAAGTAGTATAAGTATCTTTGTATAGCTCCACTACGTTAGAGGACAAATTGGACTTTCCGTCACGCAAGTATCCATTGTTTTCATAAATGCCAGTATATGCTGACTCATCTATTGCTTTATTTATGACAAGATCATCATCACAAGAGGTAAGGCAAGTTATGCCGCCTGCAAATATGGCAACCATCAACCCTGTTATCAGATATTTTTGTTTCATAATAATATTCTTTTTAATTAAAAGGATTAATATATTTGAGGAAGTTCTACAGGAACCCATATCGGATCTTTACTCGCAGTGATATCATTTCCATTACCTGTACGATCTATAACAACCTTTCCAGACCCCTCATTAAATTTCCAGTAGGCTACAAGTCCTTCACTGGCAGGATTTACTTTATAAGGATTATCTGCAATTTGCTCTGCAGTTCTTTCTACGCTCCAAATACGAACCTCTGAAATTTCTCCCGGAAGCCAGCGGGTACCATCAAAAGAACGGCCTATATAGCAATTCTTAGTTAAATCAACCGTACTATTTGCTGACTGGTCTTTATACACCGCCACACCATTCTTGTAATAGATTCGGTTTTTATTGACAGTGTTATACACAACAGCTATGTGTACCCATTCGTCTACCGGAAGTCCAATACCTGGTGCGTGATTTGCTGGAGGAAAACTTCCACCTGGCACAAATGCCTGAAGTTGATCACGTGGACGGTCGCCATCACCGATACGTATAAGGAAATTACCTTCAATTCCAAAAACAGAACTTAGTGCATTATCACGTTTGGCCACCCAGTCATCACTTCGTACCAATGCTTCCACTGTAATAGTAATCATCTTGCTTACATCACTATTCCATTTTATCGGAAAATAGTTTTCTTTAATATTAGCTACAACATTAATAAGAGCAGCGCCTTTGATGATAAAATAAGTAGTACGGGCACTCTCAAGAAGTCCAATTCCAGATACATTTGTGATTGTAACAGGCAACACATAACGTCTTGAGTCGTCCAATTGATTCAAATTAACGAAATTCACTATGATATCATCTCCAGAAATTCCTCCGGGTTGAATCGTAACATTCTTCACAGGAATATCATAAAACGCTTCGGGAAGTGCTGTAGCATTATCTCCATAACTTAGATTGTAGGTAGCCGCTAAAGATGGTTTGGCATCAAAGCTGACTTGGATTTCGTTGTCGACAGGAGCAGCAAGCCGATAAGTAATTTTACGACTGTCAAACAATACATCTTCTTTAATCAGTAAATCTTCTGTTACGGGTACCGAACTTATATAAAGCTTATTGTCATAATGATGTTCATCATTAATATCCGTATCCTTGCAGCTGCTTACCGTAAATGCAGTAAATGCTATAAATGCTAATTGATAAATATGCAATTTCATATTGTATTTCTATTTATTAGGATTCATTATATGAATAGTTTCACGTACTGTTCCATAAGTATTATTGTAATAATCCTTTTGGATATTGATGATAAAAATACCAGTGCAGGTATAATCTGGTGATGCCTGTACAATCCATTGAGCTGTACCTTGTGCAGCCAATACTTTATTTCCATTTGCATCCCGTGTATCCCAATAACCAATTATCATATCCTTATCTTCCTGTTGAGGAAACTGTGTACAGGCAATAAAACGATCTTTTGGAACAAGATCCGCATTCGTTCCTGCTACGTCTATGCCTGCTTGAATAGCCATAAAAACATTTAATGTCAGATCCTCCATGTTTTTGGAAGAAGCGGTTTTCAGTATCAGATGATTGTATTTATCCAGCATATCCATGTTTTCTGGAGCCAAATACTGCACATAACCGTAAAAAACCAATGTTTTGTCGGTATGCTTAATCCGCCAATCCAACACTCTGCTGAAGAAGTTTTGCTGACGTGCCTTGTATTGTTGTAACACATCTTCTTGCATACCCACCATTGAAAGTCCTGTATAGTCAATTAGGATACCATCATATCCATAATTGTCACATAGAACCAGCATAGCATCCGTACGTTCATTCAGATACCTTTGTGCATCTTCTTCCGTCAATTCGGAATTATCTTTTGCCTTATTGTTCCATTCTTGTTCTAAACTCTCATAATTAATGCAGGAAAGCGTGCGGATATTCTTCTCGCGTATTTTTACCATTTCGGCTTGTGTTTCAGACGAGAGCTTTTCTGGATTATTCAAACAGATAAAATCCACACTGTCCAGTATAGCGGTGAGACGTTCGGTTTGATTGATTGGATTAGTTTCCGGATTGTCAAAAGAGACAAAGACTAACTTATGTTCTCCATCCTTGTAGCGTTTCAGATCTCTGATATAGTCAGCATACAGTTGCGGGTTTTGCTCTTCAAATGTAGGGTAATGGATGTTAATGCTTTTTGGGTCTGTCCAGCCTTCGCATGAGGAATACATCATCCCCCACACCATCAATATTGTTGTAAACAAACTGTTTTTTACTATTCTTTTCATATATATTATCACTTAAAGATTTTAATCACATTATTTTCATCCAAGTTCTCTAAGTACTTGGTAAATTCTAAATATAGGTTATTCAAGGAGATATCAGATATTTCTTACTTTTTTCGAAAAAAAAGAGAAAATGGACTAAGTGTTTATTATATTAGCATTGTTTTATTAACAAAGGAAGGGAAAGTCGACACTCTTCTTTTTGAGTTTAATAAAATGTATAACCATTAAATTAAATGTATGGAAAGCAAACATTCGCTTCGAAAGTCGAAGTTATTTCGAGCTTTATTGATTCTTTTGTTGATAGCAGTTCCTGTACAATGGGCTGCGGCACAGTTGACCTTATCAACTCCCCGTACAACTTTAGGAACTGTAATTAAACAAATTCAATCACAATCAAAGTACCAATTTTTCTACAATGACAAGCTATCAACTGTCACAGTTGAACCTTTAAAAGTAAAAGATGCTTCTTTAGAGCAAGTTTTAAACACACTTTTGAAAAATAAAGATATCTCTTATAAAATAGAAGAGAATATAATTTATTTATCAGAAAAAGAAAATTCCGATTCACTACAACAACAAAGCGGGAAAGAACGTACTATAACCGGACAAGTTGTAGATGCTAAAGGAGAACCATTGATTGGTGTTAGCATTTTAGTGAAAGGAACAACAGACGGAGCTATTACCGATTTGGATGGTAACTACAAAATTGTGACAAAAAGCAATAACCCAGTTATTGTTTATTCTTATATCGGATATAAGACACAAGAAATCCCTTTGAAAGGACAGACAGCCATTAATATTACGATGATGGATGATACCCAAGTGATTGACGAGGTAGTTGTTACAGCTTTGGGTATTAAGCGTTCAGAGAAAGCTTTGAGTTATAATGTCACACAGGTCGATGCAGAATCAGCTTTAGCTGTAAAAGATGCGAACTTTATTAATTCACTGAACGGAAAGGTTGCGGGTTTAAATATCAACTCTTCTTCTTCTGGTATTGGTGGTGCAAGTAAAGTTGTTATGCGTGGCTCCAGGGGTATCGAACAATCGTCTAATGCTCTTTATGTTATCGACGGTATTCCAATGTATAACCTGAGCGCTTCTGGTGGTTCTGAAGAGATGCAATCGCAAGGCTCTACAGAAGCTATAGCTGATATAAACCCAGATGACATTGAATCAATGTCAGTTTTGTCTGGTGCTGCTGCTGCCGCATTGTATGGTAGCAATGCATCTAATGGTGCTATTGTGATTACAACCAAAAAAGGAAAAGTGGGTCGTGTAGCCTTGACCGTATCTAGTAATACAGAAATGTTATCTCCATTCGTCATGCCACAGTTTCAGAATCGCTATGGAACTTCTGGAACAGATGCTAGTTGGGGTAAAAGATTGAATGAAGCTAATTACCGCGGATACGATCCTGCAAGTGATTATTTTCAGACTGGGCTTATTGGAACAGAATCTGTAACACTTTCTACTGGTACTGAACACAATCAGACATATCTTTCTGCCGCAGCCGTTAATTCGCGTGGCATTATTCCAAATAACAAATACGACCGCTATAACTTTACATTCCGGAACACCACTCTTTTTCTAGAAGATAAGATGAAACTGGATGTTGGTGCTCAATATATTATGCAGAAAGACCGTAATATGGTGAATCAAGGTATTTATGCAAACCCATTGTCTTCTGCTTACCTGTTTCCGCGTGGAAATGACTGGGAAGATTACAAAATGTACGAACGTTATGATTTAGAGCGTAATATGTATACGCAATATTGGCCTCAAGGAGGGGGATCGTTCCGTTTACAAAATCCTTACTGGATTAATTATCGTAACTTGCGTGAAAATGACAAAGATCGTTATATGTTGAGTGCAGCTTTAAGTTACGATATTCTAAGTTGGTTGAACGTAGCTGGACGTGTACGTCTAGATAATTCATACAACACATATACACAAAAATACTATGCCTCTACCATCGCAACTATTGCTGAAGGTGAAAATGGTTTTTATGGTGTAACAAACACTCGTGACAAGCAAACATATGCAGACTTATTGTTGAATATAAATAAAACATTTGGCGAGGATTGGAGTTTAACAGCTAATATCGGAGCATCTTATTCAGACAATCGTTCTGAAGCTCTTGCCGTTAGTGGACCAATTGCAGCGAATGGACTTCCTAACTTTTTCACAGTTGCTCAATTGGATAAAGAAACTGGGAAACGTGAAGAAACTGGTTATCGTGAACAAACACAATCTATATTTGCATCTGCAGAAGTTGGTTATAGAAGTACTTACTACTTGACTCTTACCGGACGTAATGATTGGCCAAGTCAATTAGCGGGACCGAACTCAAAACAGTCTTCTTTTTTCTACCCGTCAGTAGGAGGCTCTGTTGTTTTGTCTGAACTTTTCAAATTACCTGAAAGTATTTCATACTTAAAACTACGTGCTTCTTGGGCATCCGTAGGTCTACCATTTGGACGCTTCCTTGCTTATCCAACTTTTTCATGGAATACTTCAACAGGAGCATACTCTTCTCAGTCTGCATATCCATTGTATGATTTGAAACCGGAACGTACAGATTCTTGGGAAGTAGGTCTTACTGCACGTTTCCTTAAACATTTCAATTTTGATGTTTCATTCTATAATACCAAGACTTACAATCAAACCATGGATGCAAAGCTTTCTCCAACAGGAGGCTATAGTACATTCTATGCGCAGACTGGTAACGTACGTAACCGTGGTGTAGAACTTTCACTTGGTTACAAGAATACATGGAACAAGTTTTCATGGAGTTCTAACTACACATTCAGTGCCAATAAAAACAAGATTTTAAGCCTGATTGATGGTTACATAAACCCTGTAACCGGTGAAGAAATAACAAAAGACCGTATGGATGTAGGTGGTTTATCAAAGGCACGGTTCATTCTAAAAGTAGGTGGATCTTTAGGTGATCTCTACTCACAGTCTGACTTGCTTCGAGATTCAAATAATAAGATTTATGTAAATGCCGATGGAAATGTAGCAGTGAATGACAAAGCTGATGATATTTATTTAGGATCTGTTTTTCCAAAAGCTAATATGGCATGGCGCAATGACTTTCAATATGGTAACTGGGGACTTGGCTTCCTTCTTACTGCCCGTTTGGGAGGAGTCGTTTACTCTGCGACTCAAGCCGTTCTTGACTCCTATGGTGTATCCGAAGCTACAGCAGCAGCTCGTGATAATGGTGGAGTCGTGATAAACGGCAACGATATGATTGACGCGCAAAAGTGGTATACAGTGGTTGGTGCCGACAGCGGTATTCCTCAATATTACACTTATAGTGCTACCAATTTACGTCTGCAAGAAGCTTCTGTCAGCTACACTATCCCAAGAAAGAAATTGAAAAATATTATGGATATCACTCTTTCGCTGGTAGGTCGTAACTTGTGGATGATTTATTGCAAGGCTCCTTTCGATCCTGAATCTGTAGCCACTACAGGTAACTATTACCAGGGAATTGATTACTTTATGATGCCTAGCCTTCGTAGCGTAGGATTCAATTTGAAACTTAAATTCTAAAAACGGAAAAGATGAAGAAAAATACAATAATACAGTTTATAGTCACTGGTATGTTTCTTTTCGGTGCAACTGCATGTACAGGAAACTTTGAAGATTACAATAAAAATCCTCATGAACCAGACCAAAATGACATGGGAGTAGATTGGTATTTGGTAAGATCATTAGCTCTTAATTTACAAGATTTGATGATGCCAGAACAAGAGAACTTTTCTCAATATGTAGACTGTTTGATGGCAGGAGCATTTTCGGGATATGTAGCAGACTCCAATTTGGGTACAGGTTGGTCTGGTCGTTACGCAACTTATAATCCTTCAGACGATTGGAAAAAAATTCCATTCAATGATTTTTATTCAAAGTTTTATCCTGATTACTTCAATTTGAAAAATCAAAGCGATGATGAACTTTTCTTATCGTTGGCCGAGTTATATCGTATCGTCGTAATGTTACGTGTAACAGATACATATGGTCCCATCCCTTATTCAAAAGTAGGTGCAGCTAATGCGATCAAATCCCCTTATGATTCTCAGCAAGCTGTCTATGCCAAAATGCTAGAAGATTTGGATAATATTATTACAGTATTAGGAAAGTTTGGCAACCAAAGCTTCAGCTCAAGTGCTGATAGAATTTATAATGGCAATACATCAGCATGGTATAAGTTTGCCAACTCTTTGAAGCTAAGAATGGCGATGCGTACTTGCTATGTAGCAGGATTTAACGTGAATGGAAAAACATCACAGCAATTGGCTGAAGAAGCTGTAGCAGCAGGTGTTATGACTGCTGCAACTGATGGCGCTTATCGTAAAGTTGCCGATCATAATCCATGGCAACGTTTTATGGTACTATGGTCAGATGCACGAATTTCAGCGGATTTAACCTGCTACATGAATGCATACAACGATCCTCGTCGCGAAGCATATTATGATAAAAGTACTTTTGGCACCGTGTCGGGAAATGCATATACTGGAGAAGAAAGTTATGTAGGTTTACGTCGGGGTATTCTGCAAGGACAATATAACTCCTGGTCACAAGGCTCTTCTTGTATGAAAGTCACTACGAGTGATAATATAGTTGTGTTCCGTGCATCAGAAGTCGCTTTCTTGCGTGCTGAAGGAGCTCTTCGTAACTGGAACATGGGAGGAACAGCTAAAGACTTCTATGAGGAAGGAATCCGTTTGTCGTTTGAAGAAAACGGAATTACCAGTGGAGTCGAAAATTATCTTGCAAGTACGGGAAAAGTAGAAGCATATAAAGATCCACTGAAAGGACAAAGTGCCCAAACTTATGATTACTCTGGAGCTATTAATACAAATGTAACTGTGGCATGGTCTGGAGGTGATTTTGAAAAAAGCTTAGAACAGATTATTACTCAAAAATGGATTGCAAACTTTCCAAATGGTATGGAATCATGGACTGAGTACCGTCGTACAGGCTATCCTAAATTAATGCCAATGGTAGCAAATGCAAGTGGAGGAATTGTTAATGATGCGGAAGGTGCACGACGCATGCCATATCCAACTGATGAATATCGTGAAAATAGAGAAAGCGTAGAAGCAGCAGTTGCGACATTGACACAAGAGTCCAAGACTAAAAGAGGAGATACGATGGCAACTCACGTATGGTGGGACTGTAAATAAATCAACCAATGAGTAACAAAAAATAAAAATATATACCAAGTACTTAGTATATTAAATTATACAAATAAAATTACCTTAATTATAGCATATATGAGAAGAAAAATAAAATATCTCATGCCTGTAATGCTGGCATGTTCTATGATGCAGTTCTCGTGTTCTGACTGGACAGATCCAGAAAGCATCAATATACATACTCCTTCTATGGAGGAACAAAATCCGGAACTTTATGCTCAATACCTGGAATCTCTCAACAACTTTAAAGCAACAGACCATCAGGTAGTAATTGTTTCAGTTAATAATGTAAGTACTGTAACAACCTCACGCAGTCAACATCTTACTGATATGCCTGACAGTCTCGACTATATTTGTCTAAACAATACAATGGAAGTAAATCAGGCAAATATATCTGAGATGAAGGAAGTACGTCGATTGGGTACAAAAGTATTGGGATTAGTTGATTTCGATGCTATAGAAAGTGCATGGAAAAAGATTCTTGAAGAAGAAGCAGCCAACGCTGTACCTAATCCCGAATCTGATGAAACAGAAAATGGAGAAGAAGGAGAAGAGACTGTCGACGATGCAACACGTTTTATTGAATACTGCAAAAGTGAGGTCACTAAACAAATCGCCGCAAGTAACGCTTTAGATGTAGATGGAATTGTAGTGAATTATACAGGCTTCGACCTCAATTCGCTTGTTGAAGAGAATGAAATTGCCGCTGAAACAGCACGTCAAGGAGCATTCTTTGACGCGGTAGCTAACTGGAAAGTTGCGAATACTAATAAGGACTTGCTTTTCAAAGGTTACCCGCAGAACGTTATTGGTAAAAGTCTGCTTTCTGATTGTAAATACATCATTGTCAATGCGCATGGAGCAAAAAACCAATACGAGATGTCTTATCTCATACTCATGGCATCAGCAAAAAACGTACCAACCGACCGCTTCATCATGGGAGTAACAACGCCTTATCTTACCAATTCGGGGAGTTACAATGGTGAACTCGGAGATGGCTCATCTGCCATCATTGGAGCTGCTCAATGGGCAGTGGCAAAGACGCCTGACTACACCAAAGCTGGAATTTCAATTGATGCAGCGGAAAAAGACTATTTTAATGCCAGCAATGTATACCCAACCTTAAAAGAAGCTATAAGTATATTGAGTCCAACCGTTAAATAAAAAACTGCCTTATGAAATTAAACAATTTAATATTTACAGCTCTTGCCGGTTTCTCAATAATTCTTGCCGGTTGCCAGAACAACGATGAAAATGAACAGCATTATGACAATAAACTCTTCATTTCGGCATCGAACTTTACTAAGGAAATACTGTTCAAAGCTGGTGATACAAATGTAGAAACTGGTCTTTCAGTAGCCATAGCAAAGCCTGAAGAACATGATATCAAAGTGACTATGTCACCTGCTCCCGAACTTTTATCAACTTATAAACTGGCATATTACGATGAAACTGCAGTACTTCTTTCTGAAGAACATTATTCAATGCCAGAAACTTCGACTACCATCAAATCAGGTAGTATAGTTAGTCCAGAATTGCCTATTGAATTCATTAATACAGGAGAACTTGATATCAAAACCACTTATGTGCTTCCAGTCACTATTAAATCAGTGGAAGGAATCGGCGTTTTGCAAAGTGCTAAGACATATTATTATGTATTCCGCGGAGCATCACTTATTAATGTGGTATGTAATATCAGTCGTAATCGTGCTTATCCGGACTTCAAGAATGACTCCAAATTCAATAATCTAACGGAGAATACGATGGAGATACTGTTCAAGGCCAATTCATTCCCTAATACTCTGAACACGTTGATGGGTATCGAAAGCAATTATTTGCTCCGTATCGGTGACGCAACCATTCCGAATAACCAACTTCAAGTAGCTACTTCTGTTAACAATTGTACAAGCGCAGACCTTCAACTTGAAAGTGGCAAGTGGTATCATGTAGCTGTCGCATTCAATAAAGGTAATGTCAAAGTATATATCAATGGCGTAGAAAAGCTTTCCGGTTCAACGGGAAAGAGTTCTGTTAGTCTTGGTGCTAAACATACCAATGAGGAAGACGGCTCACGTTGTTTCTGGGTAGGTTATTCCTATAAAGATGACCGCTATTTTGATGGCGTCGTTTCCGAAGTACGAATCTGGAATCGTGCATTAACAGCAGAAGAAATTCAGGCAACAAATCACTTCTACACAATAGAACCTGAATCGGAAGGGCTCATTGCATATTGGAAATTCGACGAAGGTTCGGGTACAGTAGCTAAAGATTACAGCGTGAGTGGCTATGATTTGACAATCGAAAAAGAACCTAAATGGGAATCTGTTTCATTGCCTCAATAATAAATCATTTAACTAAGAATTGAATATGAATATGATAAACAATATCAAATATGCTTTCCTGCCAGTGGTAATGTTCACTATGGCAACCTTCACATCTTGTGAGGAAGACATTGAAATAGGAAACAAGATAGATGAATCTTCTTATTTGGCATCGACTCAACTGAGCGGATTATTATTGGACGAAAATACGAATAAAAACAGTTCGGTAATCGAGCTCCGAAATAATGAATATAGCACTAATGTGGTATTCCGTCTTTCTAAACTACCTCAAAAAGGAGTAGATGTTCAAATAGCTGTCGAGGAATCATATGCAGCTATATACAACACTATCCATGAAACGGATTTCGAAGTGTTTCCTGCCGCTAATGTGAAAATCGCAAATAATGGTACTTTTGTACTTGCCCCAGATGATAAAGTTACCCCAAGCGTGAAAGTTACACTGACTGCGTTTGATGGAATGGAAGAGGATAAAACCTACATAGTACCTTTGACAGTAACATCTTCTACTGAAGGAGTAACATTTACTGAAACGTCCAAGCATATGGTGCTTCTCGTTCAAGATTATCGCAACAAACCTAATACTAACAAAGGAGAAGATGCGGTACAAACAGTTCTTTATTTCGAAGTTAATGATACTAACCCGCTCAATGCCCTTGAGTTTCTGACTGAAAGTGGTAAATATTTTTTCGACCATATCGTACTTTTTGCTGCTAATATCAATTGGGATCCAGAGAAACAACGAGTATATTTAGCGAACAATGAAAATGTTCAATTCTTGCTCGACAATAATGATAAGTATCTACAACCATTGCGTAAAGCTGGTATGAAAATTATTATCAGCATCCTTGGTAATCATGACGAAGCTGGTGTCGCTCAACTTTCGGATATGGGAGCTAGGGAATTCGCCCGGGAACTGGCAGCTTATTGCCGTGCTTATAATCTGGACGGCGTCGCTTTCGATGACGAATATTCGAACTCACCAGACCTTTCAAACCCCTGGCTTGCAAGCCCATCAGCTTATGCAGGTTCACGATTAATGTATGAATGTAAAGCTGTCATGCCGGAAAAAATTGTCTCGCTCTATAACCTTGGCAACATGTATTCAAGTAGTCTCCAAGTTATCGATGGTATCGAACCTGGTCAGTATTGCGATTATGCTGTAGCTGACTATGGTGGTGCTGCTGGGCCAGGTACCGGTATGACATTGAAACAGTGTGCTGGTATGTCAATAGAACTAAGACGAGGCAGTGGCAACTCAAGTGAATCTACAGCGCGTTCTAGAAAAGAAGCTGGTTATGGATACTACATGTTCTTCGCACTTGACCCATCATTATATGGTTCACAAGTATATAGATGCCAATCCGTTTGTAAAGGTTTGTACGATGAAACATTAGTTTATCCAAGTTACTATTATAAAAAGAATAGTACAGAACGTGAAGCTATTAACTGATTAATGTATATTTTACCTTAAAAAGAATAGATATGAAATTATTTAAGAATTTAATGATAGTGTTATCGGTATCCCTCCTACTATGGGGTTGTTCTGATGATGATGAATCAATCAATAATGGTAATTCAACAATCTCACTATCGACCAATATACTCCAAGTGGATAAAAATGGAGGGGATGCTACAGTTACTGTAACAAGCTCCGATAACTGGCGGTTGTCAGGAATATGTGATTGGGCACATCCGTCAATAACTTCAGGTAAAGATGGTGATGTAGTTACTTTTACCATCGATCCTAACAAATTAGATGAAAAGCGTACTGCAACCTTCAAGTTTTTCACAGGTTCTTCAGTTGTGCCACTACAAGTAGAGTCTCAACCTGCATATATAATGGATTTACTTTCTGACGAAGCTCTTTCTATTACTAAAGAAAAAAGTACTGTGAGAATTCAACTTAATACCAATGTGGCCGACCCAACGATAACATATAGTGACGGTGGTAAAGAGTGGCTGACATTCGATAGACGTAATGAATTCGGTGGCAAAGTAACTTTATCATTCACTGCTGCCGAGAACAAGACATATAAAGATCGTAGTACAAAAATTACAATCTCAAGCCCACTCGTTACTGAAAGTGTCAATGTAGATATTAATCAAAAACAAACAGATGCAATTATCACCGAAAGTAACACTTTAACATATGATCTAACAGCACGAACTATCTCTTTTAAAGTGAAATACAACGTCAATTACGCTATTTCCATAACAAAAGGGAAAGATTGGATTACTGATCAATCAATTTCCGAACCACAAAAAGGCGATGATGGTTTGACTACGGTTACTGTTACTTATAAACTATCCGCATCACCAGCTTCGCGTGGAGGTACAATTCATATTGCCCAAACCAGTGGTACATTAGTAAAAGATATTGCTATTGTTCAAAAAGATCCGGACGCCAGCCCTGTGGAAATTCCAGATGCCGTTCTTCGAGCACTTTGTATATCTAACGGTTGGGCTCTCCCTATTGATGATACCAAATGTATTATTCTTGAAGAAGGATTAAACGCAACTTCATTCTCTAACACCTCATACTCTAACCAGATTAAAGATTTAACCGGAATAGAGTATTTCCCTAACCTGACTTCATTACGTTTAGGTTATTGTTCAAACATGAAAAAGCTTGATATTTCAGGTTTACATAAGGTATCATCACTCACATTTAATAGCCCTACTATTTGTGAAGAGTATAATTTGGGAGATAATCCAATTACTAGTTTCAATGCAGGAGGTAGCTATGTTTATTCGGAGGCAGAAAGTCTTAAAGTCATCAGTAGTAAACTTGAGTCTTTGGATTTAAGTCTTGTTTCCTGGTATGCAAGTTATGATTATGTTACGTCAATTGATGCTTCGGAATGTCCAGCATTAACAAACTTAAACGCCAATCGTAGCAGCAAAATTAAGACTCTTTATTTAAAGACTGGTCAAGTGATACCAAAGTTAACTAAGAATGATGCAACTACTATTGTTTACAAATAATTAATATATAGAGAAATAATTTATAGAGAATCCCTTTATTTACTCTTTCCAAATCTGTGAATAGAGTCAAATAAAGGGATTATTGCTATCTATTTTTATCTAATGCTAGCTCTTATCTTAAAATACTCTTTTCATCTATAAACAAACCACAACCAGTACTCAAAGACCTTTTTGAATCCAACAATATTGAAATCAACTGATTATATAATCAATGTAACCTTAAAACTCTAAATCATATAAAGATTAAGAGTCATTCAAAAAACAAAACTATTCCACCTGCTCTTTCGGGTAATTCACCAAATACAGTGTCTTTGTCGCCCGAGTAAAAGCTGTATACAACCACCGGAAATAATCCGGAGTCAAATACTCATCTGTCATATACCCCTGATCTAAAAACACATTCTGCCACTGTCCGCCTTGCGCTTTATGACAGGTTATTGCGTATGCATATTTCACCTGCAAAGCATTGTAATGCGGATCGGCTTTCATCTTTTTCATCCGGTCTCTTTTGTTTGGAATATCTATATAATCCTCAAGTACCGTATAGAACAATCGGTCATTGTCTTCTTTCGGCAATGCAGGTGAGTCCGAATGTAAAGTGTCTAATAATAGATTCGCATCCAATTCAAAATCATTCTGATCAGGAAAGCGGAGAGTAACTTCGGCAAAACGAAAACCATATATTTCACGAGTTCGACGAACACGCCGGACAACTGCAATTTCTCCATTAGCTATAAAATCCATCTCCTTATATTTCTCCGTCCAATAGTAATTATTTTTGGCTATCATCAACATATCTCCTGTATTCAATTCATCTTCACGCCAAAGAATTTGAGCACGTATTCCATTGTTATATAGGTTTGCACGTTTATTGGAACGACAGACAACAATCGTCTCATCCATACCATCATGATCGTAGCAATTAGTTAGTTCCTCTATCAGTTCAGTTCCCGGCACCAGTTTAATATCAGGAAAACCTGCTATTTTTATCTTAGGCAGAGAATAACAATCATCCTCTGCTATCAATTGCCTCAACTGTGTGGCATTCCATAATATTCCGGATTCTTGCACCTGACGGACTACTTGAGTAAGATCAATCTCACGTACTTCAAGTCCATACCCCTTCAATGCATCGGAAAAAAGTGCCGGGCTTAACTCCTCTCCTACCGGAGGAAGCTGCGCGGTATCACCCATTAACAAGAGACGACATCCCTGTCCTGAATAAACAAATTGCACCAAATCATCCAATAAACGTCCTGTTCCAAACATACTGCCCGACAGTCCTTCGTTTGAAATCATGGAAGCCTCGTCGACAATAAACAATGTATTGGTAGCTAAATTGTCATTGATCGAAAAGTTACTAAGTTCATTAGAAAAAGATTGTTGTCTATATATTTTTTTATGAATAGTAAAAGCCGGATGTCCTGCATACACTGAAAAAACTTTTGCCGCACGTCCTGTAGGAGCCAACAATACAGATTTCTGCTGCAGCTGATCCATCGTTTTCACCAATGCCCCTACCAACGATGTTTTACCAGTACCAGCATACCCTCTTAAGATAAAGACTTCATCTGCCAGTGTGGACAGCAGAAACTCTGAAAGAGATTTTACAGCAATTTCCTGCTCTAAAGTTGGCTGATAAGGAAAATTTTCCTTAATTTGCCTTTCTAAATAGTTATTTATCATTTTTGTACGAGAAAAAAGTTCGAGGAACTATCGTATTTAAATTTATTTATTCTATTTTTGCGATGCGAATATAACAACTAAAAACATAATTTATCATGAAAACAGTATTTAATATTGTATTGGTGCTTTGTGCTGCTGCACTGATTTACATCTGTTACACCAGCATTATGGGTCCTATCAATTTTGAAAACGCAAAAAAAGAAAGAGAAAAAGCAGTCATTGCCCGTTTGATCGACATCCGTAAGGCACAGCAGGAATACCGTTCGCTGCACCGCGGAATGTATGCACCCAAATTAGACACACTGATTGATTTCGTTAAAAATCAAAAATTGCCGTTCGTTATGAAGATGGGAATGTTAACTGACAAGCAATTGGAAGATGGACTGACTGAAAAGAAAGCCATGGCTATCATCGAAAAAGCAAAGAAAACCGGTAGATACGATGAAGTTAAGAAATGGGGACTTGAAAACTTCAAACGTGACACTATGTGGGTAGCTGTATTGGATACTATCTATCCCAAAGGATTCAATGCCGACTCTATGAAATATATTCCTCACGGAAATGGTGCTCAATTCGAAATGAACGTGAAAAATGACACTGCCAAGTCTGGTGCTCCGGTATATTTGTTCGAAGTGAAAGCTCCATACGAAACTTATTTGAGCGGACTTGACAAACAAGAAATCATCAACCTAAAAGACCTGGATTCTAAACTAGGCAAATATAGCGGCTTGATGGTAGGTTCTATCGATACTCCAAACAATGGTGCTGGTAACTGGGAATAATGATTGATTTTACTAAATCAAAACAATATACTTTATCCATCCGTCTTAGTACGGATGGATTTTCTTTTTCTATCTATAACCCGATTCATGACGATTCGCTTTCAATAATAGAGAAAGAGATAAATGCGTCTTCATCCCTTACCGCAAATCTAAAAACACTCTTTCACGAATCGGATTTCCTCAATCATCCTTACAAACGAGTAAACATTATGATGGCAGGCAAGCGTTTTACGATTGCGCCATTAGAATTGTTTGAAGAGGAACAGGCGGAACTTCTGTTTTATCATAATCATCAGAAAAAAGAAAACGAAACGGTGCTCTATAATATTCTAAGAAAGAATAATGTAGCTGTCATCTTCGGCATAGACAAAAGCGCACAGACCTTTTTGAATGAACAATATCCCGAAGCTCGTTTCTATTCTCAATCTACTCCATTCATCGATTATTTTTCTGTAAAAAGCAGATTGGGAAACAGTAAGAAGATGTATGCTTCTATACGCAAAGACGGCATTGACATCTATTGTTTTGAACGAGGACATCTGCTTCTGGCTAATTCCTTTGAATGTACGCACACAGAAGACCGTATTTACTATTTATTGTACGCCTGGAAACAACTGGAGTTTAATCAGGAACGGGATGAGTTACACCTAACCGGAATACTTCCGGAGAAAGACGTTTTAATGAGTGAATTGAAAAAGTTTATCCTACAGGTATTCATCATGAATCCTGCAACTAATATTGACATGCAAGCCTTATTAACATGCGAGTAATCAGCGGTATTTACAAACGAAGAAGATTTGACGTGCCTCGGACATTTAAAGCACGCCCTACGACAGATTTCGCCAAAGAAAATCTGTTTAATGTACTCAATAACTATATCGATTTTGAAGAAGGAATAACAGCTCTTGATTTGTTTGCCGGAACGGGAAGCATCAGTATCGAATTGGTATCCCGCGGATGCGACCGTGTTATCAGCATTGAGAAAGATCCTGCACATCACTCATTCATCTGCAAAATTATGAAAGAGGTGCAGACAGACAAATGTCTGCCGATACGCGGAGATGTATTCAAGTTTATCAAAAATGGCCGCGAACAGTTCGACTTCATCTTTGCCGATCCTCCCTACGCTTTAAAAGAGTTGGAAACAATACCCGAATTAATCTTTCAGAATAATCTTCTCAAAGAAGGAGGATTATTGGTACTGGAGCATGGAAAAGATAATAATTTCGAAGAAAATCCACATTTCCTTGAGAGAAGGGTGTATGGAAGTGTGAACTTCTCACTATTCAGATAAGATCCAAATACAATTTCATCCTTATTAAAGTAGCGGAGCCAATAAACGCACGATAGACTCCGCAGCTTTTTGTCTCCACGAACGTCTGCCCCAATTCTTCAAAAAGATCTGTGTACTTTCGCGCTGGTCCTGAAGAAATATTTCTTTCATTTCAAGGGCAGTTTCTACGTCATACATAAAAGCATTCACCTCAAAGTTATGCTCAAAGCTACGGAAGTCAACATTGGTAGAGCCTACAGTGGAAAGCATATCATCTGAAACCATCAGCTTAGAATGTAGAAAACCTTTCTTATAAAAATAGACCTTAACACCTGCCTGCATCACATCTGCCAAATAAGAACGCGATCCAAGATGAGTTATCCAGTTATCTGCACGTTCCGGTAACATCAAGCGTATATCCACCCCAGACAATGCTGCTGTTTGCATAGCTGCTAATATTGGTTCTGTAGGCAAAAAATAAGGTGTTTGCATATAGAAATATTTTTTTGCACTGGTAATGGCAACAGTCAATCCCTGCATGATTTCTTTCCATGGCCCGATAGGCTCACTCGTGACAATTTGCACTAAAGAACTTCCGCAAGAGTCAATCTTCGGAAAATAACGGGAAGCGGTTATCAACGTACGGTCTACAAAATACCAATCAAGCAAAAAAGCCGTTTGTAAACCATGCACTGCCTTGCCTTCCAACATGATATGCGTATCTCGCCAAATCCCCCAAGAAAAGCCACGCATATAACGTTCTGCCAGGTTCATTCCCCCAACGAAGCCCACGCGTCCGTCAATAACGACAATCTTTCTATGGTTGCGGTAATTCACCCTACTGGTAAATAAGGGAAAACGTACTTTCAAAAAGCTCCTGACTTCAATACCGGCATTGCGCATTTCTTCAAAAAAACGGTTAGGCACATGCCAGCAACCTACATCATCATAGATAACCCGTACTTCAACCCCGTGAGAAGCTCTTTCTATCAGCACATCCCTGACCATACGCCCGATAGCGTCATCTTCAAAGATGTAATATTCCATGTGGATATGCTGCTTCGCTTTTTGCAGTTCACGCAACAATGATTGAAGTTTGGTATATCCTTCGGTATAGACTGCCACACGGTTCCCCTCAAATGGAAACGCTTGATTCGTTTGCTGGAAAAGCTGAATAAGACGGGAGTATTCATAAGGAACGTCCGAACAATCCTGTGCGAGATATTCGGCCATTGGTTTCTTCAATAAGCGGTCGTAGCTTTTTTGCCCAATGATACGTTCGCGACGTTGACTCCGCCCAAAGAAAAAATAAAAGACAAGTCCGACAATAGGAAGGAAAAGTAATATGAGTATCCATGCCATGGTTTTAACCGGATTCCGGTTGTCAAGAATGATGATGACAATCGTACCGATAATGGCTCCAAAATAAAGAATATCAAAAGCCACTGTTGCTATCTGGCTAAGCATATAGTTCCAATCAATCATAGGAATCTCCTTTCATACGGATACTAAACAACAAATATAGAGTAAATTCTCGGATTAACAAAGAAGTCCCGGCAACAACATTGAATCGTTGTGCCGGGACTTCCTGTTTTTATTTAAACCTATTACTCTGCTTTAGTGTGGTCTGCCACCTCCAAAGCCACCACGCGGGCCACGAGGTCCACCACCATCAAAACCGCCATGACGCATATTGCCGCGAGCTTCTTTATTTCCAAAAACATTCAGACGATAAGAGAAACGAAGCATGCAGTAGCTATTAATTCCGTTATATTCAGAAACAGAACGCATATCGGCTGTTAACGAACGGCTGATATTAGATTGCTGCCGCAGAATATCATATACTTCAAAACTGATGGTTGCGGCATTGCCTTTCAGGAAGTTTTGGGCAATCTGTGCATTCCAAATAAGTTCATTCTTATTCATACTGGCATCACGATAACCACGACGAGCGTTATTAGTGATATTGGTAGACAACGTCATACTCCAAGGTAAAGAGATATTAGTACTTGCACCATAACCAAATGTATAGGGTTCTTGATTGTTTTCCGGACGCAGTTGATTTCGCTCAAAGTTATAGTTGATTGAACCATTCAAGGTAAATTCAAACCAGTCGTTACGGAAAGTTCCATTCAAATTCTCTCCGAAAGTCAGTGTCGTACTAGTGTTCTTGTCATTTATTTTAGTATCGTCATTAAAAAGATAAGAAACCGCATTGGTATAATTAGCACGGGAAAAAGAATTTATGGTAAACCGCTTGTCTCTCAATGCTGTATTGAATCCAAACATTCCCATCGCATTCCAGTTTCCGTTGATATTCTCCGGTTTAACAGTCACTCCACCAGTACTCTGATTATAAGTAGTGGCATTAGTAATGCTATTTTGAGTCATATTCAAGTTTGCATGAGCCATCATGCCACGCTGTTTATCTGCATTATAAGTATTATAAAACAAACGCATAGAATGAGAGAAAGAAGGTTTCAATCCCGGATTACCCTTACGGATATTCAACGGATTAGAGTCATCAGTTACATCAAGCAAATTTTCCATACTCGGCTGGCTTGCACGTCCCCGATAGGTAAAGCGCAACTGGCTGACTTTAGAAAATCTGTAACGAAAATCAACGTTAGGAGCAAAATTGAACACATTTCTTTTTACTACAGTATCTACTTCGGCCTTCTTATAATCCAATCTGGTGTTCTGCGGTTGCAAAGATACTCCAAAGTTCAATCTATATTTCTCGCGGATAATATTTAGTCCTGCATTAATATCATGGTTATAATATTTATATTGAGCATACTTACTCAAATCTCTATCTTTATTCTCTTCATATCCTACAGGCAGACCATCACCAAAATTCCAAAACCAATCCTGTCCTTTATCGGCATCAGGAATCAAGCTGTATGTACTTCTGTCACTTTCACTATATTTATATTGAAATTTATAGCGGAACTGTAAGAAGGTAGCTCTCGCAATCGGTTCGCTATAGGTCAGTTCGGCAGTATAATCATAATTTTTGGTTGGAGAAGTAGTATATTGTTTACGCTCATCATCTTCTTTTTTTGCATTATCATCAAAATAACGCGTCAATGATTCACTAAACTGTTCGCTGTCATTATCTCCATAACTAAATGTACCACGGAAAGTGATGTTTCGTCCCTGATTATTCAATCTACGATTCACTTGCAAAGAAGCATTTGCAGAGAGATTCTGCCCTTCAGATTTTGATTCACTATTACTGGCGTTGACACGAATAGCTTCTAAAGGATCATCCGTACTTCCCCAGAAAATCTTATTCAAAAACTCATTAGGATTAGACACCAAATTAAATGGATCTCCATTAAAAGTTCCCGATTCGGAAATAGAATAACTATTAGACTTTCCATAAGAAACGTTCGGACGGAAAATGATATTTGTCAATGTGTCCGGTTTCCACTCCAACCGAAAGTCTGCATTAAAGTTCGTATTCTTATTGCGGCCTTTACTGTTCGAATTTGAATAAGAATTTCCATTTTGCAGGAAACGTTCCGAGTAGTTTGTAGATGTTGCATCCCGATCACTGAAATTATAACGGGCACTACCTCCCAGTTCCAATTTTTCAGTCTGGGTAGCAAAGTTAGCCCCTAACATCTTGGTAGCAGTCAAACCATTGCTGTTCCGGAAACGAGGTCCGCCACCTCCACCGGAGAATCCCTGATCGTTCACATTATTAGCAGAACCGATTAAAGAGAATTGGCTATTATCGACAAAACGATTCAACATCAAGTTGCTTCCGTAACGATCTTCTGTACCACCGGCAACACTTGCATTACCAAACCAACCTTGATTCATACCTTTCTTCACTTTCAGGTCAAGAACAGTTTCTTCTTCTCCGTCATCTATTCCGGTAACACGTGCCAAATCAGACTTTTTATCGTACGTCTTCAGTTTGTCGATCATGTTGACCGGTAAGTTCTTCAATCCGGTTTTCACATCACCGCCAAAGAACTCTTTACCATCCACCATAATCTTCTTTACTTCTTTACCATTGATTTTGACGTTACCGTCATCGTCTATTTCTGCTCCCGGAAGTTTCTTCACCAACTCTTCGAGCATCGCCCCTTCGGGAGTACGGTAAGCTGTTGAGTTATATTCCAGCGTATCTTCTTTCACGACCACCTGCGGAGCTTCGGCAGTAATCACCGCTTCCTTCAGCATGACAGCATCCGGATCCAATGTAATGGTTCCCAATTTTTTATCAGTGGCGTTAGCAGATAATTGTACCGGTACGAGCTTGGTTCGGAATCCAATATAGGAAACTTTCAACACATATTTTCCGGCTTTTACTTTGGGGAGAGTAAACCATCCCTGGTTACTACTGGCTATACCAGCGGCATAAGCACTATCAGGTAATGATAGCAATTGAACTGTAGCCTGCGCTGCGGGCTCTTTAGTATCGGATTCCACCACACGTCCCGAAACGGTAATAACCTTATTCTGTGCAAAAATTGAGAAGGTGCATAGCAACATCAGCACCAACCCTGCTGAAAATCTTTTCATTTACCTTATTTACGATTATATTAGTAGCAATAACAATGTCTTTTTGACAAATCGAATCGCAAAAGGTTTAATTGAAAAGAAAATTATCTTTTAAAGAATCGATCAACAAGCGCTTTTTTCAGACCAAACTCCAGACAAAGCACATTAAAAACCAGAAAAGTCAGGAAAGAGGAAGTATCGACGTTTATCACATCTCCTTGCATAACACGCCACAACATACCACCAAAGACGAACAAGAATGTCAAAAAGATGGCATTACGAACAGCCGAATTCCGGATTTGCTCCGTTTCACGGCTTTCATTCTTACTCAATGCAAAGATTATTAACAAGCATCCTGCCATCATCAACAACTTTGTACATTCTTTATAAAACAGCAAATTAGTATCAGTTACTACTCCCTGCATCACCAAAATAAAAGGGATGAACAGAGCTACCAACAAGACAACATATCCTAAAGGACGACAATATACAGGTAATAATGCTTTCATGATTAAACGTTTTAATGAGACAAAAGTAAGTAAAAAAAGATATTTTATATACATTTGCAGAGTAAAAAAGCAAAAGAATCATGAGTAAACAAGAAGTTATTCTCTGCGAAAGCTTGGAAACGAGCCTCGGTCGTGCCATTGAGCTATGTCCGCATGACAAATTATTCGTCCTCACAGACGAGCATACCCAGCGTCTTTGTCTCCCCTCTCTAAAGGAATCGGGTCTGTTGAAAGATGCTGTAGAAATCTGTATCGGAGCAGAAGATGTGCATAAAACTCTGGAAACACTCGCTTCCGTCTGGATGGCATTAAGCACTCAAGGGGCTACCCGCCACTCTTTACTTATCAATCTTGGAGGAGGGATGGTGACAGATCTCGGAGGTTTTGCCGCAGCTACATTCAAACGGGGCATTTCCTATATCAATATACCAACCACTCTGCTCGCTATGGTGGACGCATCAGTGGGGGGTAAAACAGGAATCAACTTCAACGGACTGAAAAATGAAATCGGTGCTTTCGCTCCGGCAAACAGTGTATTGATTGAAACTGAATTCCTGCGCACATTGGACACACACAATTTCTTCTCCGGATATGCTGAAATGTTGAAGCATGGTTTGATTAGCAATACGGCACATTGGGCAGAATTGCTCAATTTCGATTCCTCTAGTATTGATTATGCAGCTCTCAAACAATTGGTAGGCCAATCGGTACAAGTGAAAGAAGATATTGTAGAACAGGATCCCTTCGAACATGGAATCCGCAAAGCATTAAATCTGGGACACACCGTAGGACATGCGTTCGAAAGTATGGCACTGGCAGAAAACCGTCCTGTATTACATGGATATGCAGTAGCTTGGGGAATTGTGTGCGAACTGTATCTTTCTCATCTCAAAGTAGGTTTCCCGAAAGAGAAAATGCGGCAAACGATCCAGTTTATCAAGGATAATTATGGTGTATTTACTTTCGACTGCAAGAAATATGACCAACTGTATGCATTTATGACGCATGATAAAAAAAATACTTCAGGTACTATCAATTTCACCTTACTGAAAGATATTGGAGACATTTGCATCAATCAGACTGCCGATAAGGACACTATCTTCGAGATGCTCGACTTCTATCGCGAATGTATGGGAATTTAATCCATCCTACATCAGATATACCGCATAATAAAAGGGAATGAAATAGACTTCATTCCTTTTCTCTTCCCAATCCCTATAGATATTATTGCCTATTGTGAGGCAATTGTCCGCACTATTGTTCTAAGTTACTCATTCGATATTGTGAAAGCGACATTCCTGTATGCTTTCTAAAAAAACGTCCAAGCGACGATTGATTCGCAAAGTTCGTTTTAATCGCTATTTCCTGAATGTTCAGGCTGGTATTTTTCAGCAAAGCCTTGATTTCTAATATGATGTATTCAACAATCCAGTCTTTGGCAGACTTCCCGCTTGTCTCCTTAATTACCATAGTCAGGTATTTGGAAGTAATACACAGTTTATCCGCATAAAAAGCCACATCCTTATTCTCCTTAAAATGCTTCATGATAAGCCCAAAGAATTTATTAGCCAACTCTTCTTTACGGGTATCCCTGCGGGCAGTCATCAAGGTCGATTCCTTTTGATAAGCATTGAACAGTTCCAGATACAGATACCTCAACAAATGAATAATCAGCTCACGCCTATATATATCTTGAGAGGTAACTTTATCTTTTATCATACCCAGATAATTATATATCCGGGGAATATCTCGTTCTGACTGCGGATACCAGTAATGAGTCCGCATGTAGAAAAAGAAATGCGGAGAAAATCTGGGCACACCACTTAACGCATCACTAAACAGTGAAGTAGATATAACCATCGTAACGGTCGAGAAATCTTCACTTGGCTCACTAAATGAGACAAATTGTCCGGGTAATAATATAATCAATTCCTCCGGTTGTATCCAATGTACATCTTCATGCACTGTAATTTTGGCCTTTCCACCTAAACAATATATAATCAAAGCTGATTGATTATTAGAAGGATAAGAAGTCAAAGGAAGATACTTCAGATTTTGATAAAATTTAAAATCGTCACCCAGGACGTATATCTCTAATGTCTCTCTATTTTTAATGTCTAACATTTAACACCTTTCTAAACTAAGTCTTTTTACAAATGTATAACTTCCTAATTTACCACGCACCAAAAATGGAAATATAGTATCATACTAAGGAAGTCAAACACCTTTTATTTGCATTAATTTATAAACAAACTATCTGATTGTTAGTTCATTTATCATTTTCCTATTTCGTTTTATTATAGACTGACCTGTTTTTTATAGTGTTTTTAGGACAGGAAAAGGATTAATGCTTTCAAATGAAAAATAAGCAGATTGTTTTCTAATTCAAGCAAAATTAAAGAAATGTACTTTTATATCACATAAGAGGCAATCAAAAAAACTACTAACTCATTGAAATAAAGATTTGTATGTTCACAAGAAAGACTAATAATCAGAATAATAGCTATAAATCGGCACAATTCATACTAGAAAAATCAACGGATTATTTGCTAATTAAAAATTAATCTGTACTTTTGCATCCGCAATTCGGGGTGTAGCTCAGCCCGGTTAGAGTACGCGTCTGGGGGGCGTGAAAAGAGTAAAAGATTTTCATTTTACAATCACATATAAAACAAGGAATTAGATAGTTATCTAGTTCCTTTATTTTTTAGCTCGATTACTCATTCATTACCTCTTTCGGGAAACTTAATCCAAACTAAAGCAAATTGCAGTACAAAACCTCTTTTGCGTTCTTCGTGTTTTTATCACATTAAATACCTTACCACAGACTCCCAATTTGGAAACCGTTCAGAACCGAACAATATAAGCTCACCTTTAAAATCAGCAGCACCATTCTTTTTCCTGTCATCTATTAAATAATCCCCTGCATTCAAGTTTTTGTGGTGCGACAAGATCAAACGTTTATAGCATACTTCACCCAAATAACGCTTCACCCATTCTAACTTGTCAGACCATGCACTTAGGTTATCCCATGGGGCTGTTGATAAAATGTAAATGTCGTATTTGTCTTTTAAACGATTCATAGCATCTATTGCCCCTTCATTGGGTTGCATTTTTGCAAATATATTAGGGACTTCATCATAGCACCCCGCATATCGGCTTTTTAAGTCCTCATTTAAGGCGTCTATGCCCGATTGGAAGTTTACCAATACATTATCCATATCTACATATAAAACTTTCTTATTTGAACACCGTTCGAGGTACTCCAACGCTTCTTTATATGTTTCCAACTTCCAATGTGCCTTACCATTCAAACGGGTTACATCCATATTGTCTTTTAGGTCTTGTATTTTAACCTTTGTAGCCAAACGATTAGTAGAGACACGTTCAATAAACGCTTTATAATCTTCCCCCGCTTCTTTAGTCAGACATTTTAAAGCCTCCAGTAGCCTGTCATCCAACCCTTCCGTTTTTAAATCCTCAAATGTTATGGAAGTATCTTCTACAACATCATGCAACAATGCTACTATCTTTTCATCCTCTGTTTGACAGTGTAAAGCAACTCTAACAGGATGCAATATATACGGACTACCACCTTTGTCTAACTGTCCAATATGAGCCTTATAGGCAATCTCCAATGCTTTATTTTGATTCATAAGACAATTTAATCTACTGGTTTGCCATCACGTAACCATTCGTTCTTCAAACGGGTAATTTCCAAGTCTGCGTCATCAGCATCGTTTGGTACATCGTAACCAAACTTCTTGCGTTCCTCGGGGGAAGCGGCTTGGTACATGCGTTTGAACTTCTTATCACCCTCGTAAATTACAAATTCGTAGGACTTTTCAATGTTGTTTTCTTCTTTCTTTGCCATAGTGTTATTCCTTTAGATTAATCTACGGGTTGCCCATCGCTCAACCATTCCCCAAAAGCTCTTAAGCGTGCCAAGTCATCCGCATCTGCGTCGTTTGGTATATCCACACTATTTGGAAGACCTTTAGCCTCTCGCTCTTGGTATATCTTTTTCATTTTTCGGTTAAACTCACTTTTACCAAAATCGTAAGATTTGTCAATGTTGTTGTCTTTCTTTGTCATAGTGAAATTCCTTTAGATTAATCTACGGGTTTACCATCACGTAACCATTCGTTCGCCATGCGGGTAATTTCCAAATCCTCTGCATCAGCATCGTTTGGTAGGTCGTACCCCATCGTTTTCCGCTTTTCGGGTGATGCGGCTTGATACATGCGTTTAAGTTCTTTGTCCATTTCTGAAATTTCCAGTTTGTAAGACTTTTCAATGTTGTCTTTCTTTGTCATAGTGTAATTCCTTTAGATTAATCTACGGGGTTACCATCACGTAACCATTCGTTCTTTGCACGGGTGATTTCCAAGTCACGGTCAGTAGCATCGTTTGGCACATCGTAACCCATCGTTTTCCGCTTTTCGGGTGATGCGGCTTGATACATGCGTTTGAACTCCTTGTCGCTTTCGAAAATTGTAAGCGTGTAGGACTTTTCAATGTTGTTTTTGTCTTTTTCTACCATAGTAATATAATTGCATTGATTATACATAAACTTGCTAAACTAAATTCCCCATTATCCTTCATATCTACACAGATGAAGCATCAACACAAACTTATTACGACAAATATAATTAAAAATATCCCATTTATATCGTTTTTTAAGATAATATTTGATATATTCGTCGGAAATAAAAGCTAAATATCAATATTTACTCTTAACACCAACAAATATGGAAACTACAGATTACAAACTGTACAGTTATAAAATGAAGCATGACAACCGTTTTGCTCCAAACCCTTTATTTGGAGTACTGACACTTGCAACATGTAAGCCTGCAATGCGTCGCAACACCAAAATAGGAAACTGGATTGCGGGATGGACTTCAAAACAACTAAAGGACAGTCCGACCGAAGTTGGAAAAGAAAAACTTGTCTATTTAGCAAAAGTGACACAAAAACTTTCTTTTGCTGAATACTGGGAAAAGTATGAACAAAAACGACCTGTAAAAACAGAAGATACTAAAGTTATACAACGTTATGGAGACAACATATATAAACCAAACCTGACTAACCCTAAAGAATTTATACAGATAGAAAACAACTTCCATGGAAAAGACAAAATGGACAAGGATTTGAGAGGGGAATATGTTCTTATCTGTGAAGAATTTTATTATTTCAGTCGTTTGTCCCCGTTGGATATCCCTGTTGTGTTACGTCCCAACATTCCTAAAGTGCAAACAAGCTATGGAGTAATAACAA
The DNA here is from genome assembly GCF_018289135.1 of Bacteroides xylanisolvens. Lineage (NCBI taxonomy): Bacteria > Pseudomonadati > Bacteroidota > Bacteroidia > Bacteroidales > Bacteroidaceae > Bacteroides > Bacteroides xylanisolvens. The sequence goes on along the minus strand of NZ_CP072216.1, from coordinate 5,908,234 downwards.
AGGATGCCGCAGAATTTATAAACTACGTCAAACAACATGTTGAACTATGCAAATACACTGACGCCAAATGAAAGTTATACTAAGTAGAAAAGGATTTGATTCCCAATATGGTAGAATGCCCAGTCCAATATTGCCGGGCGGGACATTACTGTCATTGCCGATACCCTCAAAAACAGATATGGAAACAAAGTATAGAGATTTATACTATGGCAATAGTTCATATTACGATATCATCCATACTTTAAACCCCAACAACAAAATAAAAGAAGAATATAACTGTCATTTAGACCCCGATATCAGAGAGGAAATAAAGGATAGACCAACAGGGTGGAAGCCTACATTCGGACAGGAAAAGACCGCATTACGACACCTACAAAAACAGGGAGTGGGAATCGGTGACTTGTTTTTATTCTTTGGTTGGTTTAGGCAAACGGAGTACATTGCCGGACAATTACGTTATAAAAAAGACGCTCCGGATTGGCATGTTATATACGGCTATCTTCAAGTAGGAGAAATCATTGACACTCCTACCAATATCCCCGCATGGTTAAACGGACACCCACATGCAAAAATGGAAAGATGGAACAGTCCAAATGTCATTTATACGGCTCCTTCCAAACTTTCATTTTTACCACAACTATCCGGAGCCGGATGTTTGCAGTTTTCAAACAGGCTTGTACTTACTAAAGAAAAATGCAGCAGGAGAGTATGGAATTTACCCGATTTTTTCCGGCAAATTCCAATAAGCTATAATGCAAATTCCTGGAAAGAGGACTGTTTTATTTCCGCAGCCAAAGGGCAAGAATTTGTTTTTGAAGCAAATGACAACGCTTTGGAATGGATAAAAGACATAATTCAATAATAAAAACATTTATATCCAACAACAATTATAGACAAGAATGTGGAAACAATAGTCAGAAAGTTCCTTAAAGACAGTGACGAATTTGAACTTATACCGTTAGACAATTAGAAAGATAACACCGTCTTTTTGACTTTTCCAAAAGGAATTGACGAATATGCAAATGTCGGACTTCCTATTTATGTATTAATAGACAAATTAAGAAACGTCCGTTATGCAGATAGCAACGAGCAACATGAATTGTTGATACGTAGCCAATCAGAAGAATTGGAAAGTAGTAATGAGGAGGACTGACAGATCAATGCGTCACTAGACATTTAGAGGGAGGCTTCGATGAGGCTTTCTATGTCCTTTTTATCACTTTTGCTATTGAGACCTCACAATTAGCTTCAGCACAGACTCAAACACAAAAGTTCGTATTAAAGCGTTTTAGCCACTTTATCCCCTTACCGAATAAATTATACCTTTGAAGAATGAAAATGGCAATACGCTTCCAATAGAGAAGTTATATATAAGATTTGACCTGATAATAAATATAAAAAGCAAATTATAAACTAGGACATCAACTTACATAGGTGGTAATCCTACTAGTCCTCTTCCTCATCCTCCTCTTCCTTCTCAACCTCTTTAACCTCTTCATCCTCTTCCTTCTCAACCTCTCCTCGGTAGGGTTCGAACGCATCAATATTTCATGATTTTCTTCGTACGTGGCGTATCGGGCTTTACCCAATTTATCAATCAGTATATAAATAGGACGTCCGTAATTTGTATTCCCGTTCGCCTCTTTATAAGCTGCAAAATAGACTACATAGTTTTTGTAGTTTTCCTCTTTAATCAATTCAAAATCCTCGTCTCCGTCTAGAAACTTCGTGGCTATCGCCCGAGTTACCTCTTCTGTCATTTTACTCATAATACATTGCGTAATCTTTAACAATATCCGGTTTAATAAGTAAATTATCTACTCGTAGTACTTTACACACATATTTGGGGCTAACATCTTCGTTCATTTCCCCCATCCCTCCTTGTGCAAAACTACCATCTTTTGACAATGCAAATATAACAAATCCATGGACAAAAGCAAAGATTTCTCGCCATTACAGAGCTACATTACTACAAGATATTGTCACATAGAGTAGATTTTCCCAAATCTATAAAACGAATTAAGAACGAACCCTACATAGCCTATCGATACCCCAACAATAGCCTCATCACACACTTAATCATAGAGGCTCGTTTTAGAGCGATATTAACCATTTTGTCCCTTTACCGAGTAAATTATGCCTGCAAGGGATAAAAGAGGCAATACGCTTCCAATAGAGGAGTTATATATAAGATTTGACTTGAACAATAGACAAAAGGGGGAAAGCAAAGCATCCTAACAGCAATTTTACAACTATACAAAAGCAAACGGAGAGGTCGAATAAATCCAACCCCTCCGCTAAAACTTTAATCAGTTGTCATTAAAACGGCAGATCAGTTAACGCCCCCTTAGCAGCGTCACAACCTAGCTCCGCAGATTTATGATACCATTCATTAGCTACATCTTCATCCTTGTTTTTCCCCCACAATCCTTTTGCATAGGCTTCCCCCATTAAAAACATGGCATAGGGCATTCCTCTTTCACACATGATTTCCAAGAGTTCAACACCATTTTCTTCATTTAGCGGAGTTTCTTTATCTCCACCATAAAGCCACAGGTTGACAGCCTCCCACAATAAGGGTTCATCCATTTCAACATCATCGCTGGCGTACAGTCCTGCATACTCAAAGCACGCAGCAGCCTTCAATAGATTTGGTTCAAAATTAGGAGCACCACATTTATACAGGTAAGCATATATAGCTTCAACACCCGAATGCCCTAATCTACTTGCCTGTTGAAAATAGAAGATTGCCCTTTGTGTATCTTGGCAAACTTTATTTCCATTCAGATACATTGCTCCCAACTCAAAAGCTGCATCTTTATCCCTATTAGCTTTTCTTATCAAATCAAACAACATTTCTGAATCCATTTCTTTACTTAAATTAGTTTTCATATTTTCTTAATTTAAAAATTACACAATATTGATAATTATATTTTCCTAGAATGCACTAATATACATGGCATATCACGTATAAGATTGGTGCTCTTACATATATTCCTCATATTAGAGCCTGTTTTTAATCCTGTTATTTGAAATAAATTAATTGGGAATATCCAATAACATAGGTCACACCCCAATTCTTTCTATTCGCTTCCATAAGACGATCAATTGACTTGATAAAATAGCCGTTGCTCCTCTTCTATACTCATGCCGTCTTCTGAACTTTCCAACAGCCAAGTAAGATAGTGTTCAATCTTATCGGTCAACTCCAATATTAGACTGGGGAGTACCAAATGATTTTTCCCCCATTCTGACGCATCCTGGATTCTTTTTTGGAACTGAGCGTGTCGAACTCTGTCTTCGGGCTGCGGATTTTTACGCAACTTAAATAGAACGTTTTTCACATAATAACCCAAGTTTTGTCCCGCGATTGCTATACAAATGCACCATTTATCAAAGTCCTTGGCGCTCTCAAAAATATTAAAATCCACATCCAAGCAGTCATTAGGCAGCTTCTCCATATCTTCATAATAGCCAAACCACTCCGCAACCAACGTCCAAAATACACGTTTGTCCCATAATTCACCGGCTGTAATCTCTCTTCTAAACAACTTAAACAGCTCCTTCTTTTTAAGCGTAATTTCATACCTCAATAAATACTCCGGTAGACTACTTCTACCCACTTTGGGCAACTCTTTCTTCTTTTTAGCCTCTGATATTTTATCGTAGAACTTTACCCGTACACCCTCTTTGTCGAAATATACAGTTCCACCCTTACCTTCAGCCCAATCATTAGGAGTGAACCCCTTTATTCCACTTAACTTCCTTAAATAAAATACAGGGGGTTGCGACATTTCAAAGTTATGAGCAAACTCTACATACTCCACCTCTGCATCATACATAGGTACTCCCAAGTCCTCACTTAACATCATAATACAACACTCAACATCATTCAATGACATAGTATGCGTATTGTGACCCCATAAAGACTTAGGAAGACTACCCTCGAATGACACACACGTTTCTGTAGCTATAATAGTACGACCATGCCACCACCCCAAACCACCTGTACCGTCAGCACGGTAGGAATACGCAACTATACGGCTTAAGACTGATTGCCAATTGTACCCTATTGGTAGGGCATGTAATACCAACTTGACTTTATCATACATGACTATTAAATTTAGATGTATATAAAAACTTGTACATAATTGAGTTTATTACTATTTACGAAAACGTGCCGCCAACTGACCTTCCATCCTTTTGACAAAATCCTCATTCGTTTCCTGTTTCCGAGCTGTCAGCCATTCTTTGATTTCATCACGTCTAAATTTCAATTTACGTCCATTGCTACCGGAACGACAGCAAGGTATCTCATTTGCACAAGTCAGTTTATAAATCGTATGCTTTGCATAGCCTGTCAATTCACAACAAAGGTCTACACCAAACACCTCCGGATAATCTTCTATCCGTTTTAACGGTCTATTGTTCTTCTGTTGCTCGTTTTTGACAGCCGTCGGTACTGAACCTAGCATACTACAAATAGTTTCCCGTAACGACCTTATTTGAGCCAACACCATATTTTCCCAATCCGTCTTTAAGTATCGGACATCATTATTGTCCAATGCCTTCTCCATCGCATCATGGTGATAGTCATTTATAAAACCCCTACTGGATATAGCAGCATACAAAGTTTCGGCTGTTAACAGTCTCTTCCCCTCTTTCCGCCACGATTCCTCTTCGAAATACAATTCATCCACTTCGTCCATACTACATTTGCCCTCTTCCCATTCTTTTATTTTATCCTCATAATGGGAAATAAAAGAAAAACTTTTCCAGTTGACAATAGCCTCATCAACAGTTTCCAGCACCTGTTCTAGTTCTTTTTTATCACCATGTGTCAGACTTTCAAGATAAAACCCAAAATCCGTTTCACACCATTCATCCGCTTCCCCTCGGAGCAACTTGTTTATCAAGCTGCCCAGAGGCATGATACAATCATTTTTCATTGTTTTGTAGTTATAATAAATTTACTGTTCTGTCTAATATGCTAGTATCAAAACTTGCGAGGTATGTAGCCGTTGTGTCAATATTGGCATGACCCATTACTTGGCTGATAACCTCACGTGGAACATTCTTTCCCTGTAACTGCATTGCCATTGTATGACGGGCAACATAAGTGGTCAGTTTTATTCCAATATTTAATTTTTCACCAAGTTTCTTCATGTTGTTATTAATCCTTTTGTATCTCGTACGTCTATGCTCGTACCATAATTCTTCTTCACCATAATCTTTGGTTATTAAAGGAAGAAGATAGTCCCCCATTAAAGGAGTGTTCGATTTAAACCAATCCAACAGTTCCTTTATAGGTTCATTTATCTTTATTATTATGGGCTTCATTTCTTTGGCATTCTGCGTTTTGTGTCTTTTATACACAATATGTTCACCCGTCGCCAATACTTTAATATTAGCGGAAGTCAATTTCGCCATGTCCACCATACTCATTCCAAAACAATAGTAGGAAAACAGAAAGAGTCTGCGGGCACGCTCCAAAACAAAATCCTCCTGGGGTGATTCTTTTATAAGTTCCAGTTCTTGCGGAAGCAAATATCTTTTTTCCGTTACCTCTGACAATTTACCCAGTTCAAAACCACCTTTCCCAAACGGATAGGTATCTAAAGAGCATTTCTTTTCCTTTATAGCCTTATTTAGTATCACACTTAAAGGTTTCAAATAAATCCTTCGGGTATTGCCACAACACCCCCGTTTTTCCAATGCCGCATTAAATCCAGTCACATACTTAAAATCAATTTCCGCACAAGTCCGTTCCTTTATTTTCTTATCATACTTTTCCAACATTCTAAGAGTGCCTTCAAACTTTTTAGCATTTCCTATATGACCAGTAGCTTTCAAAAGGTCTATATGTTCAATAAAAATATCATTTATTCTATTTCCCCTATTCTTACAGCAAAACTCTTCTTCAAATTGAATTAGCGACCAATTTTGTCCCTTTTCCGCAAACATCAACAAAATTTTCCCCGCACGTTCCTCGCAGGAGTTCAGAAACAAATTATCCCTCTCATAATTGGGACATACACGCTTATCTTTCTTAAAACGGTCGGCATCGTCATTCCACTGCACCCCTTGCGCTGATAGCCCCAAACTGATATATTTCCGTTTCCCATCCTTAGAAATACGCAAACACACAGGGTAACTTCCATCTCTCTTTTGGTTGCTCTTATAGAGCATAATTTTCATATTTTTCATATTCTATTTTTATTTAGTTATGTAGTATATACGCACATTGCAAAAGTGAACTCGTGCATTTTTGACGATTTTCGACGACTAAATTTACATTTTTCGCATCGCTCCACAATGAAAAGTAATCATATTTCTAATATTAAGAATTATTAACCATCTATTATTATAACATGCTGCACTACTTTATCGATTACATAATCATTACTTATTCATTACACGTTTTATCCAAATTACTACAACCAAAAGCAAATTATAGAGGTAAATAAATACTAATAGAAATTATAAGGGTGGGGAAACACTCTCTCTTCCAGCCCCATTATCGGAATAACAAAGCACAAATAATCCTACACGCACTTCACTATAAATCAAACGATTAGTAAAACAATCCATTTAATAAGGAAACAAATTTCACACTATTTATTTGCTAATTAAAAATTAATCAGTACTTTTGCATCCGCAATTCGGGGTGTAGCTCAGCCCGGTTAGAGTACGCGTCTGGGGGGCGTGTGGTCGCTGGTTCGAATCCAGTCACCCCGACTGGTTAAAGAGGTTAGAAACCGAATGGGTTCTAACCTCTTTTTATTTTAGAAAACAATGAAAGAAGATCCTAGACATATCCATATCAGTGAATACAGTTATCCTCTTCCGGATGACCGTATTGCTAAATTCCCGTTGCCTACCCGCGACCAGTCCAAACTCTTAATATACCGTCGTGGAGAAATCAGTGAAGATGTTTTCACTTCTTTGCCGGAATATCTGTCGCAAGGCAGTCTGATGATATTCAATAATACAAAAGTCATTCAGGCGCGCCTCCATTTTCGAAAAGAGACGGGAGCACTGATCGAAGTGTTTTGTCTTGAACCGATCCAGCCAAACGATTATGTCTTGAATTTCCAACAGACAGCACATGCCGCCTGGCTTTGCATGATCGGCAATCTGAAGAAATGGAAAGACGGACAGTTGAAACGCGAAATGACCGTCAAAGGATTCCCTATTACCCTGACCGCTACCCGAGGAGAATGTAAAGGAACCAGCCATTGGGTAGATTTTGCATGGGATAATCCGGAAGTGACGTTTGCCGATATCCTTGAAGTATTCGGAGAACTTCCTATTCCTCCTTACTTAAACCGGGATACGGAAGAAAGTGACAAGGAGACTTATCAGACTGTTTATTCTAAGATTAAAGGTTCGGTAGCTGCGCCTACGGCGGGATTACATTTTACTCCACGAGTATTGGATGCACTTCAAGAAAAAGGGATTGATCTTGAAGAATTAACTCTACATGTAGGAGCAGGCACATTCAAACCTGTAAAAAGTGAAGAAATCGAAGGTCACGAAATGCACACGGAATATATATCGGTCAACCGGAGTACCATCAAAAAACTGATTGACCATGACGGTTGTGCTATTGCAGTAGGGACTACTTCTGTACGGACTCTGGAAAGCCTGTATCACATTGGAGTTACATTGGCTGAAAATCCGTATGCTACGGAAGAAGAACTACGTGTCAAACAATGGCAGCCTTATGAAAAGTACGACCAGATTCCTCCCGTTGTTGCGTTGCAAAAGATATTAGGATATCTCGACAGGAATGGTTTGGAAACCCTTCACACCAGTACACAGATTATCATAGCACCGGGATACAATTATAAAATAGTAAAAGCGATGGTTACTAATTTCCATCAGCCGCAAAGTACCTTGCTGCTTTTGGTTTCAGCTTTTGTAAAAGGGAATTGGCACACAATTTATGATTATGCACTGGCGCATGATTTCCGATTCCTAAGTTATGGAGATTCTTCTTTATTAATACCATAAGATATTCTCCTCTCCGTAAGATTTCACCCAATATAAAAGACACTATGCCAAGCGATAATAACCAGGAAATGTTCCCTATCGTAGACGAACAGGGAAATATCACCGGAGCCGCTACTCGCGGAGAATGTCACAGCGGTAGCAAACTGCTTCATCCGGTAGTTCACCTTCACGTATTCAATGCCCAAGGAGACATCTATTTACAGAAACGACCCGAATGGAAAGATATTCAACCGGGGAAATGGGATACGGCTGTGGGCGGACATATTGATTTGGGCGAAAGCGTAGAAATCGCCCTAAAGAGAGAAGTCCGTGAAGAATTGGGCATCACAGACTTCACCCCCGAGCTTCTCACCAGTTATGTTTTTGAATCCAGCCGTGAAAAAGAGCTTGTTTTTGTCCACAAAACCGTTTATGAGGAAGAAATCCATCCCAGCGACGAACTGGACGGTGGACGATTTTGGAAGATCGAAGAAATAAAAGAAAATCTGGGTAAAGGAATCTTCACTCCCAACTTCGAAGAAGAGCTGAAAAAAGTATCCCTTATTCCTTCTCTATCCAAGTAATAATCTTTTCAGAGAACGGACTTTCTTTCGGAGACACAACTCCCGCCCAATGTCCGTTCTCATCAATCATAAACTTCTGAAAATTCCACTGAACCGGTGCGTTTTCTTTTCCATTCTGTTTTTTCTCCGTCAACCATTGGTAAAGAGGAGCCATATCTTTTCCTTTAACGGAAATCTTAGCCATCATCGGAAAAGTAATATCATAGTTCAAAGAACAGAACTTGGCTATTTCCTCATTACTACCCGGTTCTTGTCCCATAAAGTTATTCGCCGGAAAACCGATAATAACAAAGTCTTTTTCTTTATATTTCTCATATAGTTTCTCCAGTTGAGCATACTGGGGCGTCAGCCCACACTTAGATGCCACGTTGACTACCAACACTTTCTTACCTTTCAGTGAAGAAAGAGGAAAGTCCTTACCATCAATAGTTTTCACTGTAAAATCATAAAAAGACTTGTTTTGCGCTTCCGAAGAAATTGCAAACAACAGGCTTACCATCATCAAGACGAATGTTTTCATGTTGAATATACATTTAATTTGTTTTTATATTAAACGAGTAAACTGAAAGAAATGTTTGTCCAGCAGTGAAACAAGAGCTATGATTTTACATCTTTCAATTCCCCAATCCGTCACTTCACCCCACAATCTTTCCGCTTCATTTATTCTTAGTGATAACGGATGAAGATAGGTAGTAATTTTGTATCGTGAAATAATAATACAACGAAAGTCATGTTTACAGCTATTGTACGTTTTTCAATCAAGAAGAAACTATTTGTAGGACTCACTACTCTCTTCCTGTTTATCGGAGGTATCTATGCGATGCTGACACTACCTATTGATGCCGTGCCCGACATTACCAATAATCAGGTACAAATAGTGACCGTATCCCCTACACTCGCACCACAAGAGGTGGAACAACTCATCACTATGCCTATCGAAATAGCGATGAGCAATATTATGAATGTCGAAGATATCCGTTCTGTCAGCCGCTTCGGGCTATCGGTCGTAACGGTCGTTTTTAAAGAAAGTGTCCCCACACTCGATGCACGACAGTTGATAAATGAACAAATACAAAGCGTAACAAGCGAGATTCCCTCCGAACTCGGAACACCGGAGATGATGCCCATCACCACCGGTTTGGGAGAGATTTACCAGTATATATTGAAGGTAGCTCCCGGATATGAGAAGAAATATGACGCAATGGAACTCCGCACCATTCAAGACTGGATGGTGAAACGTCAGTTGTCCGGTATACCCGGTATAGTAGAAATCAATAGTTTCGGCGGTTACCTGAAACAATATGAAGTAGCCGTCGATCCGGACGCCCTGTTTTCTTTGAATATCACTATCGGCGAGGTATTCGAAGCACTTAGCAGCAACAACCAAAATACCGGCGGAAGTTACATTGAGAAAATAAAGAATGCCTACTATATCCGGTCGGAAGGTATGATTACCCGCATCAAGGATATTGAACAGATCGTAGTGACCAACCGGAATGGGATTCCGGTACATATCAGTGATGTAGGAGTTGTCCGCTTCGGTTCTCCAAAGCGTTTCGGTGCCATGACAAAGGATGGTGAGGGCGAGTGTGTCGGCGGAATTGCCATGATGCTGAAAGGTGCCAACGCAAATGTAGTGACTCAAGAACTCGAAAAACGGGTAGAAAAAATACAGCAGCTATTACCCGAAGGAGTCAGTATAGAACCTTACTTGAACCGTTCGGAACTGGTAAACCGAAACATCTCTACGGTTGTCAACAACCTGATTGAAGGAGCGGTTATCGTCTTCCTTGTACTCATCCTCTTCCTCGGCAACCTCCGTGCCGGACTGATTGTAGCATCCGTCATCCCGCTGGCAATGCTCTTCGCTTTTATCATGATGCGTGTATTCAATGTCACCGCCAATCTAATGAGTCTCGGTGCCATTGACTTTGGTATTGTAGTAGATGGCTCTATCGTTATATTGGAAGGTATCCTCGCCCACATTTACGGAAAACAATTCCGAGGCCGCACACTGACCCGCAAAGAGATGGACAAAGAAGTGGAAAAAGGAGCTTCCGGCGTTGCACGTTCGGCCACTTTTGCAGTGTTGATTATCCTTATCGTCTTCTTCCCCATCCTTACATTGAACGGGATTGAAGGGAAATATTTCACTCCTATGGCTAAAACACTTGTGTTCTGCATTATCGGAGCCTTAATTCTTTCACTGACTTATGTTCCTATGATGGCCTCCCTCTTTCTGAAGCATACCATTGTTGTGAAACCCACCCTTGCCGACCGCTTCTTCGAGAAACTGAACAAGATCTACCAGCACACCCTGCGAGCCTGTCTTCATCACAAATGGCGTACCGTCATCGTAGCCTTCTCCGTGCTGATCGGTTCACTTTTTCTCTTTACCCGCCTGGGAGCAGAGTTCATTCCTACTTTGGACGAAGGAGATTTTGCCATGCAAATGACACTACCCGCAGGAAGTTCGCTGACCGAAAGTATCGAAGTATCCCGCTTGGCAGAGAAAGCATTAATGGATAAATTCCCTGAAATCAAACATGTGGTAGCCAAAATAGGAACGGCAGAAGTTCCCACTGACCCGATGGCAGTGGAAGATGCCGATGTGATGATTATCATGAAACCATTCAAAGAATGGACAAGTGCCGGAAGCCGTGCAGAAATGGTGGATAAAATGAAAGACGCACTTGCTCCGCTCTCCGAACGTGCCGAATTCAACTTCTCGCAACCGATACAGCTTCGCTTCAACGAGCTGATGACGGGAGCAAAAGCAGATATTGCCATCAAATTATATGGAGAAGACACGCACGAATTATATGAAAGAGCCAAAGAAGCAGCTACCTTTGTAGAAAAAGTGCCGGGAGCAGCGGATGTCATCGTTGAGCAGACGATGGGATTACCCCAATTAGTAGTGAAATACAACCGTGGCAAAATAGCCCGTTACGGCATCAACATACAAGAGCTTAACACCATTATCCGAACTGCCTATGCCGGAGAGTCAACAGGTGTAATCTTTGAAAACGAACGGAGATTCGATCTCGTGGTCCGGCTTGACCAGGAGAAAGTGGCCGACTTGAATCTTGATAAGTTGTTTGTACGCACTTCGGAAGGAATTCAAATCCCTGTTGGAGAGGTAGCAAGCATCGACCTTGTCAGTGGGCCACTGCAAATCAACCGGGATGCAACCAAACGGCGCATCGTCATCGGTGTCAATGTGCGTGACGCAGATATCCAGCAAGTTGTCGCCAATATTCAAGAGACACTGAACAAGAACATCAAACTGAAGCCGGGATATTACTTCGAATACGGCGGCCAGTTCGAGAACTTGCAAAATGCCATCAATACCTTACTGGTAGTCATCCCCGTGGCATTAATGCTCATTCTATTGATTCTGTTCTTCGCATTCAAAAACATCACCTATACCCTGATGGTCTTTTCAACCGTCCCCCTATCGCTCATCGGTGGTATCGCCGCACTTTGGCTACGCGGGCTCCCGTTTAGCATATCGGCCGGAGTAGGATTCATCGCCTTGTTCGGGGTAGCAGTATTGAATGGTATCCTGATGGTAAATCACTTCAACGAACTTCGTAAACAAAATACCTATTCCATGACTACAAACCAGATTATCAAAAGAGGGACTCCACACTTGCTCCGTCCTGTATTCCTGACAGGACTGGTTGCATCTCTGGGATTCGTCCCGATGGCAATAGCCACTTCAGCCGGCGCAGAAGTACAACGTCCGTTGGCAACAGTGGTCATCGGTGGCTTGATAATTTCTACCGTACTGACTTTACTCATCATTCCGGTGTTTTACAAAATTGTAAATTCATTTGCTATCTGGAGACGTCCGGGAATCAAACTGCGCTGGCTTTTCGGGGGATTGTGTCTCCTGTTCTTGTTTCTTCCCGCGTTCGTTTCCGCTCAACAGACACAAACAGTCAGTCTCGAACAGGCGATAGAAATAGCCAAACAAAATCATCCTCGCCTGAAAATAGCCAATAATGCTATTCAACAAGCCAAAGCTACTCGCGGAGAAGTGATAGAAGCAACGCCTACCTCGTTCAGCTATTCCTGGGGTCAACTTAACGGAGAAAACAAAAAAGACAAGGAACTGGCTTTCGAGCAAAGCCTGGGCTCCCTTCTAACGCCATTCTACAAGAATGCGTTAGTCAACCATCAGGTAAAAACGAACACCTATTATCGGCAGAAGGTAGAGAAAGAAATCACAGCAGAAGTGAAAAGGGCGTGGGCCTACTACCAATATGCCACTAATCTCTGTTCAATGTATCGGGATCAGGATAAAATGGCAGAAGAGCTGCAGCGCATCGGAGAATTACGATACCAACAAGGAGAAATCACCTTGCTCGAAAAAAATATGATGACCACCATAGCTGCCGATCTGCATAACCGCTGGTTCCAAGCAAAAGAAGAAGAGAAAATGGCATTGGCACGTTTCCAATGGAGTTGCTATTCCAACGATCCCATTGTTCCGGTGGATTCCACTTTATCCTTATTCTATACCGGCATTTCGGATGGAAACCTGTCGGGAGCACATACTGCCTACTTTCAAAGCCAGGCAGATGAAGCGAAAGCAATGCTTCGTGTAGAGCAGAGCCATTTCTTTCCTGAAATCAGTGTGGGGTATACACGTCAGGACATTCTCCCACTTAAGAATCTGAATGCCTGGATGATCGGGGTTTCTTTCCCCATCTACTTCCTGCCACAAAAGAGCAAAGTGAAGCAGGCACGGCTAACCGCCACTTCAGCGCAAATACAGGCAGATGCCAACATCCGGGAGTTAAGAAATAAGACACTCGAACTGGAAGCATCCCTCCGCAGATATAACGAGAGTTTACGATATTATACATCTTCTGCCCTGAAAGAAGCGGACGAACTGACAAAGGCAGCCAACCTGCAATTGCAGCAGAGCGAAACAGGCATTGCCGAATATATACAGTCGATTACCACCGCCAGAGAGATACGCAGAGGCTATATTGAAACAGTCTACCAATACAATATTGCTGCACTGGAATATGAACTTTTCAAGTAGGTGGAAAATCGAGACATTGAATGACATACATCACCCTGAATAATTATTATAAAACATAAGATATGAAAAAGATAGTTTATCCCATCCTTTTACTAGTTCTAACGGCTTGCAAAGGAAACCAGCAAACTACAAATAACGAATCCGCCGCAATTCCCGTTGCCGAAACGATAGCAGATACCATCGCACAACCCGAAGTGGATGCCATCACTTCAGCTACCTCAAAGCCTAATCAGGTTTCGTTCAACGGACGAATCGTTCTTCCTCCTCAACGTCAGGCAACCATTGCTTTAACCATGGGAGGCATTGTAAAAAAGGCTTCTCTGCTTCCAGGGCAATGGGTGGCTGCAAACAGTGTAATCGCTACGTTAGAGAATCCGGAGTTCATCACCCTGCAACAAACTTATCTGGACAGTCACGCACAGACCGAATATCTCTTAGCTGAATACGAACGGCAAAAAAATCTGTCTGCCGAACAAGCAGCTTCTCAAAAGAAATTCCAGCAAAGTAAAGCGGACTTTCTCTCCATGAAGAGTCGCCAGGACGCCGCTGCTGCACAACTTTCTCTTTTAGGCGTTCAAACGGAGGCATTACTTAAGAACGGAATACAACCGCTACTGGAAGTCAAAGCCCCTATTAGTGGTTATGCCGCTAATGTAGCGATGAACATCGGCAAATATATCAATCCGGGAGAAGCACTTTGCGAACTTATCGATAAAAGCAGCCCGATGCTTTGCCTGACTACTTACGAGAAAGATCTTGCAGACATACAAGTCGGCAGCCCGGTACAGTTTCGTGTAAACGGAATGGGGACACAAACCTTTCACGGTATCGTGATTTCCATCGGACAAAAAGTAGACGAAACCAATCGTTCGCTCGAAGTGTATGCTTCCATCAAGGAGGAAAATGTACAATTCCGCCCCGGTATGTATGTCACGGCACACATTCAGAAACAATAATTGACCAACTGTGACAACAGCATTGACATTTTATAACCGGTAACTCATAATTTACCACTATCTTTGTTGTATGATAGCCAAAGCAATAAAAAAAGATAAGTATATACTTTCCACAGTCATCATCTCCTTAGCGGTTGCTGTACTGATTCATTTTCCTGAATCAGTATCTCTTTTCGACCGTTTCGAAAGTCATTCCTTATTCCCGGGGATGAAGTTTATAGATGTGGCAAACGAAATCCTGTTTACCTTTCTGTCGCTATTGTTACTTTTTGCCATCAATACCCGTTTGTTTCATTTCAATCAGGCTTCCATTAAAATTACAGGGACAAAGATTTTGCTTTCCTTTATCGTGACATGGATATTGAGTAACTTGTCAGGACAGTTTTTTGTTTTCCTTCACAGAACGTTTGATATTCCGGCCATCGATGCCATGGTACATCATTATTTGCATCCATTGCGAGATTTCATTGTGGCATGTCTCGTCACCAGTAGTTGCTGCATCATTCATCTTATATTCAAGCAGCAACTGGTACTTATCGAGAACGAACAGCTTCAGGCAGAGAATCTCCGCAATCAGTATGAAGTACTGAAGAATCAGCTGAACCCACACATGCTGTTCAACTCGCTGAATACCCTGCGTTCGCTGGTACGCGAAAATCAGGATAAAGCGCAGGATTACATTCAGGAACTCTCCCGGGTACTAAGGTATACTTTGCAAAGTAATGAGTCACAATGTGTCAGTCTCCGGGAAGAAATGGAATTTGTTTCCGCTTATATATTTCTATTAAAGATGCGTTTTGAGAACAATCTACAATTCGACATACAGATAAGCAATGCCTACGAAGAATATCTCCTCCCTCCAATGGCGGTGCAAGTGTTGATTGAGAATGCAGTAAAGCACAACGAAATCAGCAACCGGAAGCCGTTGACCATTCATATCACGACGGACGATAACGGCAATTTGTCTATCAGCAACGACATTCAGCCCAAATGGACTGCAACTTCCGGAACCGGCATCGGACTTGCCAACCTTGCCAAGCGATACAGGCTCTTGTTTAAACGGGATATACAAATAACGGAGGACAGAGAGTTTACAGTTTGTATTCCTTTGATTGAAAAATCACAACTAGAACAATAATCACCATGAAGATTGTCATTATAGAAGACGAAAAAGCAGCAGTACGAAACCTGACTTCACTGCTGAATGAGATAAAACCGAATGGAGAAATCGTGACCATACTGGATAGTATCAGTTCCACTATCGAATGGTTCAGTTCTCATCCGATGCCGGAACTGGTATTCATGGATATTCACCTGGCAGATGGTTCCGCCTTCGAGATATTCAATCATATCAATATTACTTGTCCGATTATCTTTACAACTGCCTATGATGAATATGCATTACGCGCATTTAAAGTAAACAGCATCGACTACTTATTAAAACCCATCGGTAAGGAAGACATAGAACACGCTTTCGATAAGCTCCAAGGTTTACAAGATGCTGCTGACAAACACCAGTTCCCCTTTCCACAACAGGAGAATGAGCTACTGAAACTGATACATTCACTCCAAAAGCAGGAAAACTATAAAAGTCATTTCCTTATTCCTAGCAAAGGAGACAAACTATTGCCCGTTTCTGTAGATATGATACAATTGTTTTATATTAAGGACTGTCAGGTAAAAGTAGTCTTAACCGATGAAACCGAATACTGTTTTTCTCAAACATTAGATGAACTTACGGAGTGTCTCAATCCTTCTCTTTTCTTTCGGGCTAACCGCCAATATCTTATTTCGCGAGAAGCTATCAAAGATATTGACTTATGGTTCAACAGCCGCCTGTCCATCAACTTGTATTATTCAGGAATCAAAGAAAAAATACTTGTCAGCAAAGCCCGAGTAGCAGAGTTTAAAGAGTGGTTCTCTAAGAGAAAACGTTGATTCCGAGACATTGCCTTCTTAGAACAAATAGCAAAACAAAGTGTTTCGTGCCGTGAAACGATTGGTTTCAACGCTTGAAACAAACAGTTTCATGTAGTAAAACACTTTGTTTCAAGCCTTAGAAACTTTAGTTTCAAGCCTCTGAAACTGCAGTTTCCCCTAATGGAAACTAAAGTTTCCCGCCTTGAAACCAAAGGTATCCCCTGTTGAAACTGTACTGTACTGGATTTAGTTGACAACTTCGTTTGTTATACCTAAGTTAGTTAACTCAATATATTTTAAAACCTAAATAAGTTTACTTGTCCCTTTGTAATTCCTTAATAAGTTGTCATATTAAAGATGTTGCAAACATATGTATCTTTTCTTATAAATGCAAGACTTCGGGCTGTAAACTTCATTAAACAACAAAAACTCTTCGCTCGGGGATCGCCCTCGCGGCAAGGGGCGGGAGCACCCGTCCCGACGAGCGGGACTTCAACTACCTTTTTCCGCGTACTTACGAATATGTTCCATCGGTGTTTTCATTTGTATACCTTGATGGGGTCGAACATAATTGTATGCATATATGGCGTCGCTTATACGTTTATCCAACTGTTCAAAGCTGTCATCTTCGCAGTCAAACAACCACCCATTCTTGATCGTGTTATTCATCCGTTCAGCCAGGGCATTATGTAGCGGATCTCCACACTGCGTCATACTAATATTGATATGATGTTTCTTGAGCATATCCACATACAGGTTTGAGCAGTATTGCACTCCCCGGTCAGAATGGTGTATGAGACTACTCAAATCAACATTGTATCTGTTGTAAAAGTCTATAGCCATCCTCAGTGCCTTTAAGGGACCTTCCGCTTCAAGTGTTTTGCACAGGGCATATCCAACTATCGCCCGACTGCCCGCATCGGTAAGAAGAGACAGGTAAGCCCATCCCTGGTACGTGGCAACATAGGTTATGTCCGCTACAACCATTGAACCGAATGTGTCAGCTACAAATTTAGGAGTAACATTTAGCAAGTCCGGATAAATGTAATAATTATGATTAGAATTTGTTGTCTTTGGTCTCACATGTCTGACACGTTGACACAGGCCATTAGCACGAAAAATATTATAGCATTGATCACGCCCAATGACCATCCTGACACCAAACTTGCGGAGACAGCATGCATAGAGTTCACGTATACCAGCCTTAGGCATAAGTTTACGTAACTCATTACAATACAACACAATGCTTGATGTGAGGATGTCTATTTCCTTTTTTCTGTTGACATGCTTATAATAACCTTGTCTGGTTATGCCGAAGTAATCACAGAGGAACTGTAGCCTACCGCGCATATGACGGGCAGAGTTCCCCTGTGACAAGGTATCGATTACTTGGCATCGGAGTTTTTTCGAACCTTGATGTGATAGGTTGACTCAGCAAGATTTATTAATTCCTCACAAGCTTCATGACGAAGACTTTCCTCCTGAAGAGCACGCTGAAGTTTGCGATTTTCGGCACGCAATGCAGCGAGTTCTTTCTCCAGTTCATTGAGAGACTCAGCAGAGTATTTGTTGAAAGAGGGGTGGTCTGTACTCATAACTTTATCATTTATATGATACTTATCAAGCCAAAGAATCAGCAGACGACGGCAAATACCGGTACGTTTGGCAAACTGATACTTCGTTTCCGAAGTAGATAAATACTCACGAATATAAGACATTCGTTCGGATTCTGTGTAAGGAGTGTACTTCTTTTTTAATTCTTTCATGGGAATTTCGCATTTAAGAAGTGTCAACTTATTTAGTACACTACAAACTTCTATTTACATACAAGCTTATATTTATATGCAGGCATGTTCATTTCAAACGGTGATAGATGAATGATTAGATGATAGGTGGAGAACAATCTATCACCACCCTGAAAGCTCGATGAACAATGCGTTTCAGAAGAATGGTGATAGATTGAAAGAGGATTCCATTTTTACGTATGGAAAGTTAGAATATGTGCCATCATTCAATGACAGCTGCAAAGCCGCCATTTCTAACCATCTTTATAGTTAGCTGTTCTCCGGCTTTCACTTGGGCTGACTTGCAACGATAATCCATCGCCTGACGTCCTGCGTTGATACCATCCTCAAAAGATGTCATTTGATAAGAGCGATCTTTATTCAAGAAATCTAACTTTATGGTAAACTTACGTTCCTTTTCACCATTGTTAGTCATTCCTCCTATAAACCACTTATCACCTTTCCGTTTTGCAACAATGACATATTCACCCGCTTTAGCTTCCAGTGCCACAGTCTCGTCCCACGTTACGGGAACTTGTGTAATGAAACGGGTACAATCTTCATTACGATAATAAAGAGTAGGATTATCCGCCAACATCTGCAGACCACTTTCAAAAACCACAAAGAGTGCCAACTGATAAGCACGTGTTCCGATACTTGCAGCATTAGGACGTTCCGACCGATACACATTAGGCTGCATACTAATCATCGCTCCGGGAGTATAATCCATCGGACCGACAGCATTACGCATAAATGGTAAATACAGACTATTATCCGGATAACAACCGCCCATTTGTTCCATTCCACGCACTCCTTCGTAAGACAATACATTCGGATATTTATATTCCAGTCCGGCAGGTTTGAAAGAGCCATGAAAATCGACAAACAAATGATGTTTGGCTGCTTCTCGGGCTACCCGTTCGTAAAAGTTGACCATCCACTGATCGCTTCTGTCCATGAAATCAATCTTAAGTCCTTTTACTCCCCATTCATTGAAAGTCTTGAAGAGATCAAAATTGTTTTCTACCGTCAACCATGTCAACCAAAGCACAATCCCTACATTTTTTTCTTTGCCATAACGAATCAACTCGTGCAAGTCTACTTTGGGATTAGGCGTATAAGGATCACGTGTACTTTTAGCCCAGCCTTCATCCATAATGATATATGGAATACCAAATTTAGAAGCAAAATCAATGTAATACTTATAAGTATCCAAGTTATAACCGGAAACAAAATTCACATCCGGTCCGTAAGGAGAAGCGTCATTCCACCATTCCCAGCTCACCTGTCCCGGCTTAATCCATGAAACATCCTGAAGTTGATTCTTTTCAGCCAGTTTATAAGTCATTGTGTTCTCAATCAACTGCTTATCATTTTTACTTATCACAAAGTAACGCCAAGGATAATTTCTCGTACCTTTTGTTTTAGCAATGTAATCAGCTTCTTGAGTAATCTTCATGCTACGATCACTGTTTTCGGCAAACGCAAGCGGAGCTTTAGGAAAAACAGAGATTGCTCCGTTCGTCCCCGTTCCTTTGAGAAACATACATGGATAATCAGCCAGATCCGACTCGCTGATTAATATTTTATAGTCTTTTTGTGTGTCAATCAATACCGGCAAAACAGCTATCCGTTCTTCAGGCTTCCACGCATTACTTTGAACATGTGTGTAAGGTTCCTCATAAGCTGTATGGAAGCCTCCCGGTTGTTGCAAGTGAAGAAGATAATCCGACGGGAAGTTGATAGCAAACTCTTCGTTCATTACTTCAACATCACCTTTTTGTGAGGTAATAAACCGGTAAGCAACTCCATCGTCAAAAGCACGGAATTCTACTGCATAATCTTTAAAGGTCAGTAGCAATTGATTATAACGATTATTGACTTTCGAATATTTCAAAGGAACAATAGGAGTTAATTGCTCGTCGACACTCATACGTTTCTGACGGCGCAGTTTGGGATTTTGTCCCAACACCTGATTCCTCAATGTCAACTGAAGGGTATTGTCTTTCAACAATACATCTCCGTTATAATCTATACTATAATAGATTTTATCCGAGAGATTCAAGGACACTTTCAGCTCTCCATTGGGAGAAATTAACTCTAACTTATTCTGTGCACGAAGTAGTGATGCCAAGCACAAACACACAACTAACAGGAAATATCTTCTCATGATTTAGATATTTAATTAATAATCGTTTTACATTGGCAAATGTAATAAAAACATCACTTCGTACTATCAAACGGACTGGGTAATACTCCTTCAAAAGTCATTTTCACTGGTTTGATATACCCGTTTTCATTAAATTTACCTGATATTTCATTGTCTTTCCGGGCAACGACAAAGAAGGAGCTACCGCTTCATCCGATACCGCACGCTTATAGTTCGGTTTATTGCTCATGACAAAACGTAGTTTCACGCCATCACGTATATCCTCATATTTCAAATAAGATTTGTCATACTTCTTGCCATTCACATACAATTCCTTTACATACACATTCTTCGGCGACCAATTATCTGCTACCATTTCAATCACTTTTCCGTTGCTCATCCGAACTGTTATTGCCTCAACGCAAGGAGAACCGATGTTATACATATTGCTTGAAGGAGCCACCGGGTAAAAGCCAATGCAATTGAACATATACCAAGCCGACATCTGTCCGCAATCGTCATTGCCACTTAATGCATCCGGAGTATCGCCATAGAAACGTTCAGCAATCGTCCGTACCCACTTCTGACATTTCCAAGGTTCTTTCAAGTAATTATAAAGATACGCTACATGATGGCAAGGTTCATTTCCATGCCAATAGGCTCCGATACGGCCTTGAATATCATGTGCTCCCGGAATGTCATCCGGCAACTCTACTGTGAACAGTTCATCCAACCGGTTGCGGAACCAATCTTCGCCAGCTTCGTTCATATATCCTTGTACATCTTGTGGTACGTACCAGGTATATTGTACAGTAAAGCCTTCCGTAATATCCCCCCATCCATTTACAGATCCGGGTCCCTGATAAGCTACCGGAGTAAACGGTGTACGCCAGTTTCCCTGACTGTCCTTGCCACGCATATACTTCGTTTCCGGATCAATCAAAGTCTGATAAGAGAGTGCACGATTCAAGAAATAACGATAATCATCCTCTTTACCCAAAGCCTTGGCAGCCTGTGCCATGCAATAATCATCATACGCATATTCCAATGTTTTAGATACTGATTCCGCCTCTTTATCGAAAGGCACATATCCCATCATACGATATTCCGGCAAACAGTCATAATTCGGATTCATCGCCGTGGTCTTCATAGCCTCATACGCACGTTCGTAATCGAACCCTTTTACTCCCTTCACAATCATGTCAGCCAATACGGAAACTGCATGATAACCAATCATACACCAAGTCTCATTTCCATAAAACGACCAGATAGGCAGCATTTTCTCCACACTCTTATCATAATGAGCCAACATGGAATTGGCAATATCGGCATTCACTTCCTGCTGCACCAGATTGAACCAGGGATGCAAAGCCCGGTAGGTATCCCAAAGAGAGAATACCGTATAGTTGGTAAATCCTTCGGCTTTCTCTATATTTTTATCTAATCCTCGAAACTGCCCGTCTGCATCCTGAAAGATGAACGGATGCAAAGCCGCATGGTAAGCCGATGTATAGAAAGTTCTTTTCGTTTTACGGTCGGCAGTAAGGGTATATTTTCCAAGTTCTTTTTCCCATAGTGCTTCTCCTTTAGCTTTCAGATCATCGAAAGCGAGTTCGGCAAGTTCCGCCATATTGTTCTTTGCTCCGTTTGTGCTGACCGATGAAATAGCAGTTTTTACAATCACTTCCTCTCCGGCTTTTGTATCAAAAGAGATGCAAGCCATCAGATTCTTTCCCCAAGCCTCATAGCTGCTACGAAACCGGGAGGTATTGTAAATCACCGGTTTCTTATTCTGCATAAAGCGCAAGCCGGTCAACTTTTTAGAGAAAGTAGCCGTGAAATAGATATGCCGTTCCGGTCCCCAGCCTTTTACCAGTTTATATCCGGTGATGGTAGAATCATTTTCCATGCGCAGATTCGCCCATTCACAAGATTGCCATAAAGTATGGTTCATATCAATCATTATAAAAGCTTTATCCGATTGAGGATAGGTGAAGCGAAACATACCACTACGTACCCCTGACGTCATTTCAGCCTTTACTCCATAATCTGACAGTTCCACCGCATAATAATTAGGTGATGCCCATTCCTTTTCATGAGAATAACGTGAACGGTATCCCTTTTCCGGCTCCTCACGTGTCCCCGGATCCAGTTTCATCTCTCCTGTTCCGGGAATAAACAAGAAGTCTCCCAAATCAGGTATACCAGTCCCGCTTAAATGAGTCAGACTGAACCCCAACAAGGTGGAATGATTATATTTATAACCGGAAGCCGCATCATAGTATTTACTATCCGTGTCCGGACTCATCTGAATTCCTCCGAAAGGAATCTGCGCACCCGGATACACATTACCATAACCATCTGTTCCCACAAATGAATTCACATAATCAATCAGTTTCTCGGTTTGAGCCATGCCCGGCAAAATATTCACCAGGCACAGCCATACTAAAAACAATCCTCTTTTACCCATAACACTCACCATATTTACATTATTATGCTTGTATATCACCTACAGCGACCTGATACTCATGCCATAATTCGTCAATACTATATTCATTCCCTAAAATATGTTTGATAGCACCATCGAACGACCAAGGCACCACCTCCAACGTACTGCGATTGAACTTACGCAGGAATTCAGGATCTTTGTTATCACGCAACCAGACAAAGAAATAACCGGCTGTACGATAACCGTCCATATAGTTCCCGCCTTTCGGACGGGCATTCGGTCCGTCAAATCCTCCATTGGCAACCCGCACAGCATCTGCCATTCCCTCGATAAATGCCCAGAACACACGATTGGTTCCATAAGAACCGATTCCTTGCGGTTCCAGCTGATAAGCATGTGTCAGTTCATGCAACAATACCCCGCGCGTTTCGAAAAACAACTTTGCCGTATCATTCGCTGCAAAAGATTTTTCAATATGACGTGTACTGTAGAAAATCGTCACATCACCATTGCCACCGCCTTTAGCAGAAATACCGTTGATATCTTCCAAAGTATAATGTATCTTGTGCACTGCGGGAATACTATCTTCCGGAGAATTGTAAAGAGTAGCTAATACAGTACGTGCCTGTTCCTTGATGTACGATTCAGCATCGGGAATAATCCGGTGATAAATGTCCGATCCCAACGTTTCCGGTGCTTTATCCTCAAACAATATAGCACCTGTATTGTACTCTTTCCATACATCAAAATTATCCTTCACCTGCTTTTGCACACTTGCAGCACAAGCCCCCATACCTACCAGCAGGCAAGCAGCATAGATTAAATGTATCTTTTTCATATTTCTTTATTGATTATTGATTGATTCCGTTAGTTAATGAATAAGGTTTATCCTCCGGTGATAATCCGCGGCGTTTGTTAGGTGACGCACCCATCTTGAATTCAAGCACGCCTCCTTTCAAAATGTCTTCATGTGTAATATACATCTTGTCGTATACTTTGCCGTCCAATTTCAGCGACTGCACGTAACGTTTCTTATCGCTGACACCCGGCGCTTTGATCTCTAATGTTTTTCCATTAGGAAGCGTCATCTTCAGATAAGGTAGGTAGGGCGCTCCCAATACATACTGGTCTGTACCAGGACAAACCGGATAGAAGCCCATCACGGAGAAAAGGTACCATGCTGACATCTGTCCGCAATCATCATTTCCACCCAATCCGTTAATATCATTCTTATACATCTTATTCAGAATCTCACGCAGCCAGTACTGTGATTTCCACGGCTGGGAAGTCCACGCATATAGATAAGGAACATGGTGGCTCGGTTCATTACCATGCACATATCCGCCGACCAAACATTCTTCCGTAATATCCTCATTATGCTCATAGTACTTCTCCGGCAGATGCATGGAGAACAGTTCATCCAGTTTCTGCACGAACGTCCCTTCTCCTCCCATCAAGTCGATCATGCCAAATACATCGTGTGGCACATGAAAAGAGAAATTCCATGAATTGCCTTCGATAAAACCTTCACCATAGGTTTGCAATACATCAAACTCTTTCTTGAAAGAACCGTCACTATAACGGGGACGTGCAAAACCAATACTTGTATCATAGATAGTACGATAATTGAGGGCACGCTTTCGGTAAGTCTCCGCTATTTCCTTGTTACCTGCCTTCAAAGCTGTCTGATAGATAGTCCAATCGTCGTATGCATACTCCAAAGTAGAAGAGGCTGCTGTACCACTTTTGTCAAGCGGAATATATCCCAGCTTCATATAATCAGCTATACCTTCATAATACGGAACGGTGGATGTACTGACCATTGCCGCCAATGCCTCATCCACATTCGAAAAGACGCCTTTGGTTATTGCATCCGCCAGTACAGACACAGCATGATAACCGCTCATACACCAGTTTTCATTTCCCATCAGACTCCATATCGGCAACATTCCGTGCACGCTTTGTTGCTCATGTTTAATCATGGATTCCACCATATCCGCATTGCGTCCCGGTTTCACCAGATTCAGGAAAGGATGTTCCGCACGATAGGTATCCCAAAGGGAAAATATAGTATAGTTGGTGAATCCTTCCGCCCGGTGTATGTTATGATCCAGCCCACGATAGGAACCGTCTACATCCATATACACAGACGGATTAATCATGGTGTGGTAAAGAGAAGTATAGAACATTGCTTTCTGATCGGGCGTACCTTCGATCTCGAAATGCTCCAGTTCACTATTCCAATCTGTACGAGCAGCCTCCGCCAACTGTTCGAAACTCTTTCCGGAAGCCTCGGCATGCAGATTCTTAATGGCCCCTTCCGTACTGACTGCCGACAATGCCACTTTTACAACCAGTTCCGAATTGTTAGCGGTATCGAAGTTAAAGTAAGCCACGATTTTTCGACCTGTGATTTCGGGGAAGTTCTTTTCCAACTTAAAACGACGCCAAAAGCCATTGTACAATACTTTTTCCTTATCCTTATATCCGTAGTCTTTAATCGGCTGTGACAAAGAGATAGCAAAATAGGTATAATTCGTACGCGCCCATCCATTGGTGATACGATATCCGGTCAACAGAGTATCGTTTTCGACTCTCAAATTGGCCCATAGAACTTTGCCGTCATAATTATAAATACCATGCACCAGATCCAAAATCAAATGACCATCTTTTCCTTTCGGGAAGGTATATTTATGTATACCCGTCCGTTGTGTTGCTGTCAGTTGGGCCTTAATGCCATAATCGTCCAGTATCACTTCATAATATCCGGGAACAGCTTTTTCTGTAGCATGGTCAAAACGTGAACGGTATCCCTCTTCCGGATAATCCGCCCGACCGGGATTTAACTTCACATCGCCAACAGCAGGCATCAACAAGATGTCTCCCAAGTCAGAATGTCCCGTACCACTAAGATGAGTGTGACTGAAGCCAACAATGGTCTTGTCCCTATATTGGTAACCAGCACAATACTCGTAGGCATTTTTCTGATAAGCTCCATTTATATTATGCGGAATTGTGTCTGTGTCCGGACTCAACTGTACCCATCCGAAAGGAGTGCAAGCACCGGGAAAAGTGTGCCCCATCCCATTGGTCCCGATAATCGGATTCACATAGTCTACCGGCTGTTGAGCTATGGCGGACAAAGTTACTGCCGCCATAGTCATCATCAATACTTTCTTTCTCAAATTATTCATATCAGCTTACTTTGCGTCACGAGAGAATGAATACGGGAAGTCTGATTCGTTGATACCTCTTCCCTTATTCGGTTTGTTATCCATATCAAACACCAGACGACCGCCTTTCAACAGATCGAAATGGTTCAGATAATTCTTTGTATAATTCTTGCCATTATAATTCAATGAACGAATATAACGATTATCATCGTTATTCTTCGGGGCGGAGATTTCCAATTTCTTGCCGTTCTCCAGTGTAATCGTTGCTTTCTTAAAGTAAGGAGCTCCCATCACATATTCATTGCTGCCCGGACATACCGGATAAAATCCCAATGCAGTAAATACATACCAAGCCGAAGTCTGACCGTTATCTTCATCTCCACAATAACCGTCCGGAGTAGGAAGATAGAGGCGGTTCATCGTCTCACGCAACCAATATTGGGCTTTCCACGGTTCGCCGGCATAGTTATACAAGTAGATCATGTGCTGGATAGGTTGGTTGCCATGTGCATAGTTACCCATGTTAGCAATTTCCATTTCACGAATCTCGTGAATCACTCCTCCATAATAGCTATCATCAAATACAGGAGGAAGATTGAATACAGAATCAAGCATACTGACAAACATCTTCTTGCCGCCCATCAGGTCAACCAGTCCTTGTACATCGTGGAATACCGACCATGTATAATGCCAACTATTTCCTTCCGTAAAGGCATCTCCCCATTTAAAAGGATTGAAAGGAGTCTGGAAAGTTCCGTCGGAATTCTTTCCCCGCATCAACTTAGTTTCCGGATCGAACAGATTACGGTAGTTCTGACTCCTTTTCTTATAAACATCCAGTTCTTCTGCCGGACGGCCTAATTTTTCACCCATACGGTAAATGCACCAGTCATCGTATGCATATTCCAATGTGCGTGCCGCATTCTCATTAATTTTCACATCGTATGGCACATAGCCCAGTTTGTTATAATATTCATATCCACGGCGTCCGGTAGTAGAAACTTTCGGATGTACGCTATTGGCCCCTTTCAGTAGGCCTTCGTACATTTTTTCTGCATCCGCTTTGGTTACATTCTTCATGAAGGCATCCGCCACTACAGAAGCTGAATTGTTCCCAACCATACAACCACGATGGCCCGGGCTTGCCCATTCAGGAAAGAATCCACTTTCAAGATAGGTATTCAACAGGCCTTCCTGCATCTTCTCACCCATTGAAGGATATATCAAATTAACAAATGGAAACAAGCAACGGAAAGTATCCCAGAATCCAGTGTCGGTAAACATATATCCCGGACGGATTTCACCATTATAGGGGCTGTAATGCACAGTTTCTCCCTTACCGTTTACTTCGTAAAACATACGGGGAAACAACACCGAACGATACAAACAAGAGTAGAACGTACGCATACGGTTCTCATCGCTGTCTTCAACCTTGATACGCCCCAAGACATTGTTCCATGCCTTACGACCGGCCTCTTTTGTCTGTTCAAAGGTCTTATTACCAATTTCTTTCAAGTTCAGTTCAGCCTGTTCAGGACTGATGAATGAGGATGCCACCTTTGCATGTACCAGTTCTCCTTTCTTCGTTGAAAATCCGATAGCAGCACCCACGTGATTGGATTGTAGTTCGAGATGTGTTTCAACCAAATGATAGTCTGCCCATACTTTATTGAAAGTAAAAGGCTTGTCGAACTCTATCACAAAGTAATTTTTAAAGTTTTGAGGAACACCGCCACTATTGCGTGTCGTATAACCAACTATTTTATTTTCTTCGGGAATCACCTTCACATACGAACCGCGGTCGAAAGCATCTACCACCACATAGGCATCGGAGGTTTCAGGGAAAGTGAAACGGAAATATGCGCAACGTTCTGTCGGAGCTATTTCAGTTGTCATGTCATACTCTGACAAATAAACACTGTAATAATAAGGAGTGGCTTTCTCTGCCTTATGAGAGAACCAGGAAGCACGACTGTCCTGATCGATCTTCAACTGTTTAGTCATCGGCATGATTGAAAACTGACCGTAGTCATTGATCCACGGACTGGGCTGATGGGTTTGCTTGAAACCTCTGATTTTGTCGGATGCATAAGTGTAAGCCCAACCGTCACCCATCTTTCCGGTTTGTGGCATCCAAAAATTCATTCCCCAAGGCAACGCGATGGCAGGATATGTATTCCCATTAGATAGTGATATTTTCGAATCAGTTCCCATTAAAGGATTCACATAGTCTACCGGTTGCTTTTGTGCAAAGGTAGAGGAAACTCCCAATAGCAGGGCTATTGCGAAAGATAGTAGTTTCTTTTTGTTCATGGTCTACGAATTAAACTATTAATACTAGATTATCAAGTCTTTTTTATTTATGTTACAAATTAAAGCATCTTTCAGCAATTATCAGTCCTCTGATACGCCAAAATAAGAAAAAATAGCAGTATAGTCAACCAAAGGAAACGAGTGTCAACGAGAGTACAAGTTAAACAACTGAGAATCAAAACATAATATTTATGTGTATACAATGAGAGTACAACCGAAAGACTAACCGTTTAAGCAATAGAGAGAGGATAATTAGCCTTTACCCTCTCTCCAATTCTATCAGAAACAAATATTTATTATTACCTAATTAATTCCATCCCGGGTTCTGATGTCCTTCCAACGCAGGATTAGCCTGAATTTCATCTAACGGGATAGGCCATAACAAAGCATATTCAGGAATGGCACCGGCTCTTGTGCTTCCATCTGGCTTGTTTTGGATTTGAGCCGATGCAAGAGCAGTCCATTTCAATTTTCCTGATTCTGTAGATGCTTCCGGATACAAACGAGTACGGCGAATGTCGTCCCAAATCTTAAATTCCAACGGTAACTCATGTAAACGTTCAGTCAAAATCGATTGTATTAAATCATTTCCTGTAGCCGTCTCATCTGCCAATCCAGCACGTTTACGCACTTGATTGAGATAATATTTAGCTCCACCGACAGCATTATCTTCATGATTTGTACGTGCCAGACCTTCGGCCGCAATCAGCAAGACTTCCGCAAAACGGAATACCGGCATATTATAATCACCGTCGTGACCGCTAATCAAAGCATTTTCATCAAACCACGCCCAGTTGCCTGCATTGTTCAAAGTATAAGTCTTTCCTGCAGCATCGGTATATTTCTTAAAGAAGAACTGTTTCTCATGTCCTCGAATATCATTAGAGGCATAGCTGTTAAGCAACATATCACAGGGAAGGTATGCATTATACAGCACGTCTCCTCCCGGATGGAACACTCCCCATTGGAAAGCATCTGTACCAATAGAACGACAAGCATAAGAGTTACCTACACTATAATCACTATAATTATATTCTTTAGCATAAATGATTTCTGCAGAACTTTTCGTAGTCTTGATTACATTATATGCCGAGCTCAAATCATCAGTCGTTCCATTTGGATGAATAAGTTCGTGAGGACTATCATTGATCACTTTCAAAGCCATCTGCGCTGCTTTTCCATAATAGTCTGTTCCACCGTTTAACGGTGCACCAGCCCATTGCAAATAAACTTGTGCCAGCAAAGTCTGCGCCATTGCCCTAGTGACATAACAGCCATTATCATAAAACGTTTTATTCGGCAATGCATCCCCGTTGACAATATCCAGCAAGTCGGCTTCAATTTTCTTATAAACCTCTTCAGCAGAAAGACGTTCTTTGTACATACCTTCTGTAGATGTGTAAGGTTCTGAAATATAAGGAACACCACCAAATTCTTTGACCAGCCAGAAATATCCATATGCACGGAAGAATTTACCTTGAGCCACATAATTATTAATAGTAGCTTCATCCAGCACACCGGTCATTGTCGGAATATTGGCAATAACAAAGTTGGCACGTGAAATACCTTTATAAAACTCATGCCAGTATTTCATTGCAATATCATCAAAAGATTCAATATTGAAATTACACCCTTCGGATGCCGTAGTAAATGTTCTATCCTTACGCTTATCAACGTACAATCCGGACACAATACCACCCCACATTGTCGCTTTAGGAGTCCAGCCACCGCCTACATCAGTGTTGTGTAAATAAGGTACACCACCGAAATACAATGCGTTCACACCCGACTCCGCATCAGCTTTCGTCTTCCAGAATTGGTCAGATGACTTCATATCCAATGGTTCTTCTTTCAGGAAATCGTCGCATGAATTCAGCAACACAGAAAGTGAACACATACAAAATGCAGATATATATACTTTTAATAGTTTCATAATTCTTATAGTTTTTATAACGGTGAATTAAAATGCTACATTAAGACCGAACGTAAACGTTCTCGGACGCGGATAGGTGAAGAATTGGCGGTTAGCCCCCCATTTGTTGTCACCTAAACGAGATGAGTTATCCGGATCATATCCGTTATAGTCCTTAGAAGTAATCAGGAATGCGTTATTCACATTCGCATACAAACGCAATGAAGACAGACCGATCTTCTTAATCAGTGTCGGATTGAAGGTATATCCGAGCTGAATCATGTTACAACGCAAATAAGAACCATTGCAAACCCAGTCATCATCTGCCTGGTTATTAGCTCCCTGACCAAAGTTATTCAGACGAATTGCCTGTTCTTTACCCGACGGATTGAGAGTTGGATGCCATGCTTCCTTATAAAGACGGTCTATACCGTTAGTTAGGAAACGGGCTACAGTAGAGTGATAATATTCTTGCATCACGTCCACCCCCCATGTAAACTGGAAGTCTAAAGTCAAATCAAATCCTTTATAATTGAAGGTATTGATGAATGAGCCCATCCAGTCAGGTAATCCGTTACCGATAATTTCGCGTTTCTTATAAGTTACCTTTTCACCAATAGTGGAAGGTATGTTCATTGTCTCCGGATCCCAGTTAGACGGAATACCATCGTAAATACCGGCACGCTTATAACCATAGAAAGAGGAAAGCTCTTCACCTTCACGAATCAACATATCGTAACCCACAAAACCGTCGGTCGTAATCTGACGCTTACCGGTGACAGGATCAACAGATGCACTTTCATCCAACTTCTCTACACGGTTTTTGTTGAAACCTAAATTAAGAGTGGAAGTCCACTGGAAATCATGTGTCTGAATAGGATATGCTGTAACCAGAATATCTACACCACGATTGGAAACGGCTCCAATATTATCCATAATGGAAGAGTAACCTGTTGATTCAGGAACCGGACGGTCGAGCAACAAATCCGAAGTATACTTATAATAATAGGAAATATCGAAATTCAGTCTGTTATTGAATAAACCCAACTCGAATCCTAAGTCCCACTGTCCTGTCTTTTCCCATTTCAGGTCCGGATTAGGCATATTGTCCAGATAAGACACTACATGCAGAGCATCACCAATGATCGTATTCGACTGGCTCACCGTAGCCAATGATTTATATGTACCAATTTCCGAATTACCTGTCAGACCGTAAGAAGTATGTAATTTCAGCTTGCTGATCAATGAGTTATCTTTCAAAAAGTCTTCATTAGAAATCATCCAACCCAAGCCGACTGACGGGAAAAATGCATATTTATTGTTCTGTCCGAATTTGGAAGAGCCATCATAACGACCGGTTACGGTAGCCATATACTTGTTGTCATAAGAATATGCCAGACGCAAGAAATAAGAGTTCATCGCCCACTTGTCGTAATCATTGCCTACAGAAGGACGGTTCGTTCCGGAACCTAAATTATAATATCCGTAGAAGTCATCAATATACTTACTGTCGGAAGCTTCGAATTTGGTATAATTATACTCTTGCCAAGACATACCCGCCATTGCATTAATGTGATGTTTGTTTATATCTTTCACATAAGTCAAATAGGTTTCTTCCTGCCAATACAAAGAGTTGGAGTTATTTGCAGAAGCTGCTCCCTCGGAACTTTGATTAATCATCGGACGCGGAGTGAACGGCGTATAGTTAGCATCACGATTATTGTGATAGTCGATACCGAACTGGGTCTTCAGATCCAATCCTTTCATGAGATGGAAAGTCAAAGCAGCATTACCAAAAATCTGCGTACGATATTGCATAGCCTGCATCCGTTCGAGCAACTCAACGGGATTACCTACACCTTCCGGGCTGAATCCTTGTTTTCCGCTATTAGGATCAGTCTGATTATTGAGAATAGAGCTTGTATTAATAATGTTCGTCTGCGTATATTCACCATCCAGCTTAACCGGTAAGAAAGGCAACTGTTCGATCATTGTACGCAATGCGCCTTGTCCGTAAGGGTTATCAGAAGTTCTATTACCCCAAGTATGATTTACTAATAAATTAACGGAAGTAGACAGCCAATCAGTCGGTTTGTCATCATATGCCAATTTTGCATTGATACGTTTGAAGTAAGAATTCAACAAAATACCCTGTTGATCGGTATAATTGATGAATGCTCCGATAGAAGATCCTTCTCCTGTACGTTGGATACTGATCTGATGGTTATGAGAGATGGCAGTGCGGGATGCTTCATCCTGCCAGTTGGTATTATATTTCGGAGAACCGTCTGCATTGAACAAACGTTCGTCTGTGAATATCTGTGACAGATCAGTTGTGAAGTTCTTGCCTTGAAATTCGTTGGCATTTTCCAATCCCTGCTTGAAGGTAGACATCCATTCGTTAGCATCCATTACGTCTATTTTTCTAGCCATCTTACCGATAGACAATGAACCATCATAGGAAACATGGACTCCTTTTCCTGCATTACCGCGCTTGGTAGTCACCATGATAACACCATTCGCACCACGGGCACCATAGATGGCAGCAGAGGAAGCATCTTTCAATACTTCGATAGATTCGATATCATTCGGATTAAGCAATTCGAAGTTTGACATCACCACTCCATCTACTACGTACAGCGGTGATGCCGACGCGTTGATAGTAGAAATACCACGAATGATGACACGCGATTCTCCACCCGGCTGACCGGTATTAGAGAAGATATTCACACCGGCCACTTTACCCTTCAATCCGTCAAGCGCATTGAATGATTGTGCTTTCAGCATGTCTTTACCTTTGGCTGTGGAAATGGAACCCGTCAAGTCTGATTTGCGCATGGTACCATAACCTACAACGACTACTTCGTCCAGTGCTTTCGTATCCGATTGCAGAACTACGTTCAGAACATTACTCTTTAATTCCGAGACTTTAAATTCTTGTGTGATATAACCAATATACGAAAACACCAAGGTGGCATTGGAAGGAACAGAGAGAGTGTATTTACCGTTAATGTCAGTGATTGTTCCTGTACTACCGTTTTTAACTTTCACCGTACCACTGATAACCGCCTCTCCCTGATCATCGGTTACCGTACCGGAGATTGATTTTACAGATTGAGCATTCATGCCCAAACTCAACATCATACCTATTACAAATAAGGTAAGATACTTTAGTTTTTCATTCATAATTCCTTTAAATTTGATTAGTAATAAGGTTAATTCCCTTTAAAAAGATTGTTGCAAATAAAGGCTATTCGAATAAAAGTCCAATGCTCTACCTTGCCAAAAAAACGGCAAAATAAAGACACATATCTAAAGCACAGAATGGTAAATTAGAGCACAGATTAACACACTAATAATCAATACAATAAATCGACAAAAGGAATTTAGAGCACAAGGTTGTGACAAACAAATAAATAATAATGTTTCCCAACTAATCACCTATACGAAAGAATTTAACCTGACAATCAGCATACCTTTCGCTGTTCCCGATAATCTTTCGGTGTCATCCCGAACCGACGGGTAAACTCTTTATAAAAATAAGACCGGCTGGAAATACCGACCTCCATAATAACATCTTGAATAGAAAGTTCTTCATCAAGTAACAGGCGGGCTGCCTTTTCCATACGGTAACTCTTTATTAAATCACCGGGAGCAGTATTGGAAATTTCCTTGAATTTACGATAGAACTGACGGGAACTCATTGCCATACGATCAGCGATCAACGTTGAGCCCAGTTCTTCCTTGTCCAGGTTTTCTTCAATCACCTTTAACAATTTACGAATAAAATCAGCTTGTTCGGTAGTTGTACAGACAATCTGTCCCGCCAAATCTCCCAGTTCCTCCATATATATCTGCTTCGCTTCCCGCTTTCCATAAATAGCATTATGGACAACTTCCCGCAAGAATAATATATCATAAGGAAGTACAATATAAGAATCAGACCACAAGATCAGTTCCCGCTGAATGGCCGAACCAACTTTCCAGGTTAACAATGGAATAAAAGCTGTCTTTGAAAGCAGAGTACGATTCCGGCTAACATACTCCATAAAAGTACTTTCAGCATTGGCATACATTGTCATATCCACTAATAATAGAGCCGGAGCCGACCGACGAATTTCGTCAAAAGCAAGCTGCACACTCTTTACTTGATGAACCACGTATTCATCAGCCAGGAAATTACTAATCAACCAAGTCATTTCATCTCTGTCTTCCAACAAAAGCACAGTTTTTTTCCCTTGTTCACCTGCTACTGTCAAGACCGCCGGTTCAAAGATAATCGTCAACCGACTACCACTCTCATCATCATCATAACGAAGAACGGCATGAATACGTTCCAAAGCTGACCGTACAAAACCTAAAAGTAAATGCACAACAAACACATGATCGGAATCTTTCTCCGTCACTGAAGAAGCTTTATCTGAAAGATATTC
The DNA here is from genome assembly GCF_018289135.1 of Bacteroides xylanisolvens. Lineage (NCBI taxonomy): Bacteria > Pseudomonadati > Bacteroidota > Bacteroidia > Bacteroidales > Bacteroidaceae > Bacteroides > Bacteroides xylanisolvens. The sequence continues at coordinate 5,873,510 of NZ_CP072216.1, read as the reverse complement.
ATACAACGCTTTCGCAGTAGCATCTTTAGAAGAAAAATGTAGCTGCATCTTACCATCCTGTTCTGACATTTCTACTATTACGCCATGAGTACCCTTCATTTCAGTAATCCGGAGATAGCAGCAATAAAGAATACTGTATAACGCATTCTTGTAAACTGGAAATGTTAAGTGTTCCGGAATCATTGACGATATAGAAGAATGATCAATCCCTTGTTCTTCCAACGTACGCAACACCTCTTGAGAAACTCCCTGTATACTCATACGCGCAGAAACAATAAACCGATCCGGAAAGAATTGTTTAAGTTCTTCCAAAAACAGAGCGTCAGGATTAAGAAGTGCGCTCATCACAGTTTCGCGTATCAGTGACACTTTCTCAAGACATTGCTCATAAGAAAGATTCTCTGCACGCAATTGGTCACAATAATTATAAATAAGAGTAAAATCTTCAAGCATCCTACGGTTTGTATATACAGTCTCGGATTTCCGGCAACTTTCTGTCCCCATCAGTGTTTTCATCATCCGTTCCTGAAGGTAGTTTTTACGTAGCAAATATATCACGTACCCTAACAACAACAAAAAAATGATCAAATAAACAAAATAAGCCGCCACCGATCGATACCAGGGAGAAAGGATATATACCGGAATAGAAAAATGCCGATATTCTGTATCAAATACATCCCTCTTATAGCGTACCTTAAAGATATAATCACCTGCCGGCACTCCTGTATATGAGGCTTCATTAATACTACTAAAAGAGGTCCAATCCTTATCATATCCTTCCAACTGGTAAGAATATTCTATATCTTCTCCTGATAAAAAATCCGGAACAACAAAAGAAAGTGCAAATGAAACCTCCGTCCCCTTCAACTGTAATGCCTTACCATCGTCTGTATAGTAATCTCCATCCCCCTGAACCACTTGCGTATGTCCAACAGTCAACTTACGTAACAAAATATCCGGATAAAATTCCGGAGCAGCCTGCACCTCTTTATCCAAATAAAGCAACCCGTCAATCCCACCGAAAAAAAGCTCCTGTGTATATGGACACATGTAATAAGCATCATCACTAAACTCACCGATTTGAACACCTGCACTGTAAAAGTAGGCATGTGATGAGCCATTTATCGGATTATATTTAATCAGCCCCCGATTCGTACCAAGCCATAAGAGTCCGTTCTCATCTTCAAGTACACCATGAATCATATCATTGAGCAAACCTTGCTCCCGTCCGATATAGGTAGCTTTCATCTGTTTGCCATTAGAATTCAAACATACCAATCCTGATGTTGTCCCTACATATAACAACCCTTCTTTGGTCCGATACAGGCTGAGCACATCGTCTACCGACTTATGAAGCATTTCTTTCAAAGAAATCACTTTATATTCTTCAGTCCGCTTATCAAACCGTACGAGTCCTTTCTCCCGACTGCCAAGCCACAAAATAGAATCCCCTTCGGGCAACATTGGATAGAACATCGTAATTTCTCGCTGACCGTGAAAAAAATGATAACTTTTCTGCGACTTGAAACGAATGGTACCTGCCTGCTTCTCAAGTATTAATTTATGAAAACCGGAACCGGCTGTCACCACATAAAGTACACTATCATTTTCCTCATAAATGCCATGTATCTCGGTGGGTTGTGCCGGCAGATTCTCCACAGAATGCAAAGCTTTGTCTTCAAAAGAATAGTAAAATAGTCCCGGATCTCCAGATCCTATCCAAAAGCCATCCATATAACGGCTTTGAACCAATTTATAAACGGGAAATTCTTTATTCCATCGTATATAAGACACAACATTTTGCTTTCCTTCAGGAGAGTAAACTGTAACGGCAGAAACCTCCTCATTCTCACGATAATCCGGTATATGCAACAGTCCATCACCTTTCGTCCCGAACCATAGTCCACCACTATCGTCTGTCATAACAGAACGTACCTGCCTGCTTAAGTTAGATGACAGTTGATTGAGCATCAAATTGGTGGCAATAGAATATTTCTTAGCATACATAATCGTCCCTTGTCCGTCTGAAGCAACCCATAAGACATTCTGATGAGGATCTCGATAAATACTATATATACGTACATTCCGGTCGACCACTTCTTCTTTATATTTTTGTGAAGTACGGAGACGGACTAACCCATTCGTTCGAAAACCAATAATAATATCTTCATAGAAAAGGGCTATTCCTGCAATAGTTCCATTCTTCTGCACTAATGAAGAAAGGTTACGAATATAAATTTTAGATTGTCGGGAAATATCATAAACATAAAGATCATGCTCACTATCGATAAAACAAAGAACGCCATTCTGATAAAAGACATCTTCAATAGGTTTCGCATGAAAATTAGTAGATAAAACAGTTGAATGAATTGATAATGTGTCACAATCAAAAGCATCCTGCGAAACCTGTAACAGCTCCCCTGTTTGTTGAGTGAAAATCCACAAAACACCATCATCCGTGACGAACGCCCGTTTATCCATATCTTCTACGGGTACTTTCAGATTCTTAATCTGTACAAATCGTTTATAAGATGTATTATAGTAGAAAATTCCACCATGACTCACCACCCATGTGTTTCCTTTTGAATTGGAATGTAGATAATAATCATCTGTAAAGTCATAATATCCGACAACTTGCCGTGAATTCTGTGAAAGACGATTAATCCCCAAATGAGTAGAAATCCACAAACAATTATTATCCGCCTGCTGAATAGAATGGATTACGTTGTTACTCAAAGCCTTGGGAGCTGAAAAATCGGAACGGAAAACTTCCATGCTTCTGCCGTCATAACAATTGACTCCATCGTAAGTACCGAACCACATCAACCCTGTATTGTCTTGAAAAAGACAAAGCACAGCGCTATTAGATAATCCTTGCTGATAATCTACTTTCCGGAAGATATATGAATCTTTACCACCATCTGCCTGACAGATCAATGAATAAATCAATAGAACAAAAGGAAAAATCAAGCGCATTTTCATTGTGTTAATCATTAATATCATCTATTAAATATCAGGCAATCGCTTATATGTTTTGTTTCGCAGTGCGAAAGAAAATAGCCATTAATAATCGATGTCTTTGATTCTCTTTACACAAAGATACGTTTTTATACGGAAAATGCAACTCTATTTTATCAAGTACCTCTATTTTTCAACAATTACTTCACTACTAAGTTCACACAATCTAAGAGTCTGCCTCTTCCATTTTTCAATGATCTCATCATTATAAATAATGCAATCAGTTTTATTTTCATGCCGTACGTTTATCAATATGCATATTTAAGCCATGTGTTTATCATTGATATAAGACCTATAAAGTTGTATACCAATTGATATTCTTGTGGTGTATCTATGCTAACGACGCAGAGAAGTAAGCTTTGTTGATTACTTCTCTCTCAACACTGCTTACTTCTCATGTAATCTATTAATAGAAAAGTTGCTCTTGATTAAGTCCAAACTTTCTTTTTATTAACAGTAAAGTTGCCTTTCATCCCTTCCAATCTATAAATGCAAGCTTCATTTATAAAAACAAAGGTTCCGTTTTTAAAAACAAAGCTTGCATTTATAAAAATGAAGCTTTCATTTTAAGTTTGTAAATAACAAAAGAGAAGTTTACTATTAGACGAAAGGAAGTTTAGACTTAATCAAAAGAAACTTTATTGTTAATACTCAAGGAGAAGAGTAACTATTATCATTCAGTGGATATCATCCTAATAAAAAGTCTCGTATATCAATGAGACAACTTATTCAGTTATCTTTATGATATACGAGACTCAAATGTTATAAATAAAATCCTATTTTGCAGGATATTATTTTGCTAATTCATTAATCACATCCATTATCTTCTGACCGATTTCCTCGGCAGCTTCCATAGTAGAAGCTTCACTATACACACGGATGATCGGTTCTGTATTACTCTTGCGCAAATGCACCCATTTGTCGGCAAAGTCTATTTTCACACCGTCGATATCATTGATTTCTTCGTTCTTATAGATTTCCTTTACTTTGGCAAGGATAGCATCTACATCAATTTCCGGAGTCAGGTCTACACGGTTTTTAGCAATGAAGTAAGGAGGATAAGTAGCACGGAGCTCGCTAACCTTCTTTCCTTCGTGAGCCAGATGGCTAAGGAATAATGCGATACCTACCAATGCATCACGTCCGTAGTGACTGGCAGGATAAATTACTCCACCATTTCCCTCACCGCCGATAACGGCATTGGTTGCTTTCATCTTCGTTACAACATTTACTTCGCCTACGGCAGAAGCGCTGTATTCCATTCCATACTTGCGAGTTACATCACGCAAAGCACGGGTAGAGCTCAAATTAGAAACAGTGTTACCGGGGGTATGTTTCAGTACATAGTCGGCAACAGTAACCAGTGTATATTCTTCACCGTACATTACGCCATTCTCGCAGATCATTGCCAGACGGTCAACGTCGGGGTCTACAACGAAGGCTACATCAGCTTTTCCACCCTTCATTAAGTTCATGATGTCACCGAGGTTCTTTTCAAGCGGTTCGGGGTTGTGCTGGAAGTTTCCGGTAGGTTCACAGTAGAGTTTTTCTACATGTTTCACACCTAAACGTTCAAGAAGTTCGGGAAGAATGATACCGCCTACCGAGTTTACACAGTCAATGGCTACACGGAAATCTGCTTTTTTGATAGCTTCTACATCTACCAAGTCAAGAGCCAATACACTGTCGATATGTTTCTGGTTATAAGTCAGGTCTTTGCGGTAAGAACCCAAGTGATCTACGTCGGCATAGTCAAATTCTTCTGCTTCAGCAATACGAAGCACTTCGTTGCCTTCGGCTGCATTCAGAAATTCGCCATGTTCATTCAGTAACTTCAGTGCGTTCCACTGCTTAGGGTTATGAGAAGCTGTCAGGATGATACCGCCACAAGCGCCTTCCATTGTCACAGCAAGTTCTGTGGTCGGAGTAGAAGCAAGATCAATATCTACTACATCCCAGCCCATTCCCATTAATGTGCCGACTACTACGTTTTTTACCATTTCACCCGAGATGCGGGCATCGCGTCCCACAACAATCTTGTTGCTCTTCGCTTTGCAGGTCTTACGAATTAAAGTAGCATAAGCCGAGGTGAATTTTACAATGTCAAGCGGGTTCAGTCCTTCTCCCGCTCCTCCGCCGATGGTTCCGCGGATTCCAGAGATAGATTTGATTAGAGTCATAGGTTTTTAACTAAAAGATTTATCTAATGTTAGTGCTTTAGCTTTTTGCTTTCTCAAACTTCCAGATATCATAGAAATAAGGATTGACATATTGTTGTGCAGTTGTATGCCCCATCTTAGAAGGTACAATCAAGCGTACATGTGCATTATTACGCAAATAAGGTAAGGCAATCAACCAGCCGGATGGAATTGCAGTTCCATAACCTTGATTAACCCATAATAAATCATATTCCAAACTACCGGATAAAACGATTCCATAAACAGTAGACGCGTTTTGTACATAACGGAATGTTAATGGAAACTTATAATAATCAGGAGCATCCATCCATTCTTCTAATGGTACATTGAAACAAGTAACCTCTCCTGTCATCATATCCTTTTCTACATAACGAGTACAAATGACATTATTATTAGCAAAAGTGTCTACTTCATTAATAAACTCAACCCCATTCTCACCTTCCTCTTTCCCGCCACGATCTACGATCTGCATATATACGCCGTTGGAAAAAGCAACATATTCGTCATATCCATCCCCAGCTTCTTTTGAAGCCGTAACAGTGTCTCTTTCGAACTCTTCCAGTGAAATGACACGAATATCATTATCTTTGATGAACTTATTCACCGCATTTTTCTCGTCTTCCAGCATTTCTGCATAAGTCTTCGAATTGTCGCATGCCTGGAACAGACTTCCGGCGGTTAACAAAGAGAGAAATAAAAATACAAGTTTCTTCATTATCTGTTATTTAGCTATATTCCGCACAAATGTATCTCAAAATCATTAAAAGTTGAAAGGGGGAAGTTGAAAGTTCGTATCTTTTAACCTTTCCATATTCACTTTTAACCTTCCATCTTTAGCTTTTTGCTGTTAACAAAGGTTTATACTTCTCAAGCGCTTTCTCAAAGACCGCTTTTGCCTCTTCCATCGTTCCGAAAAACTCACCGCCCGAAGCGTTCAAATGTCCGCCACCGTTGAAAAATTCAGCGGCTAACTGATTACATGGAAAGGTTCCTACCGAACGAAGGGAGATTTTAATCATCGGCTTCTCTGTATCTTCCCGCAAGAAGCAGGAGAAACAAACATTCTTGATGGAAAGGGGGATGTTTACGAAGCCTTCGCTATCACCTTTTATATAGTTAAACTTACTTTGCTCGGCTTTTGTCAATGTGATTAATGCCGAATTACAATCCGGATAAACAGTCATGTTCGACAGTACATAGCCCATCAAACGCAAACGGCTCTCGGAATAGGTATTGTACACCTTACGGTAAATATCATCCTTATCGATTCCTTTGGAAAGTAGTTCGCTAATGATAAAATAAATTTCCCGGTTATTCGAATTATAAGTGAATCCTCCTGTATCTGTCATCATGCCTGTGTAGATACATTCTGCGCCTTCCTTCGTGATATCACTGAAATATCCCATACGACAAATCAGCCGGAATATCAATTCGGAAGTAGAAGAAATCTTAGGATAGGACATTACAATCTTACAGAAATCTTCGGGATACAGGTGATGATCGATCATGATTTTACGCGCAGGAGATGCAGCCACAGCATCTGCCATATCGTCAATACGCTTCAATGCATTGAAGTCGAGACAACAGATTACGTCAGCTTCGGCTATCAACTTATCGGCAAAATCTTTGTAACGGTCATACAAAAGAATATCCTTACTGCCCGGCATCCATCGCAAGAAATCGGGAAAGGCATTCGGCACAATTACGTTTACTGTTTTTTCCTGTGAATCCAGAAAATGATATAATCCCAATGATGAACCAATAGCGTCGCCGTCAGGAGAAACATGGGATACAATTACTATTTTGTCAGCTCGTTCAAACCATTTGGTAAAATGGTCTATTTTGGCTTGTTCAATTACTTTCGTCAACATACTCTTAAACTTTATCAAGGTGCAAATGTACGATAAATCTTTGTACTTAGAGCAAAAAGCGGACAGAACCTTCGTCAGACAAAGAGATAAATCGCAGACCGGATTTCTTGCATTCGCTTTCAAGTAGGTGTTTGCGGTATTCCGAGAGGGACGCGTCCAATATGACGTAAGAGAAAGAAAAGACCTGGGCGAGTTCTTCCAGATGACCGTCATATCCTTTGCATAAGTAAAGATACTGAATATATAACGGAGAAACGGTAGATTTGTTTCGCCAACGGTTATCGTTTATGACACATACACGACAACCATGATAGGATATAATCTGCTGTTGACGGTTAAGTTCAGCGTGCCGGCAATCAGCCGTTATTTCTTGGGGAGGAAGAAGGTGATGACGCTTCCAATAGTTAGCTGTCATGTATTTCAGACGTTTTTCATTGGAGAGAGTATCCATATAGTTTATCCAGGATTGCCCGTCACTTTTTATGCAATGTACTGCCGGACAACCACGCACATTGTAAAAGACTAAACTCGTTTGAGGACGATCCAACCAATACAGCGTTGCATGATAAGTCCCCATCAACAAGATAGAAAAAAGACAGATTTGCAGATTCCGGTATCGGCGATTCATGAAATAATAGGTTAGCAGAGCGATGACAATATAGATACCTAGCACTTCTGACTGATAAAGCCAAATTCCATCTATAGAAGCGCAAGGAAGCTGCTCTACCCATCGGACAAAGAAATTAAGTCCTTCCAACAGCTTCTTAACACCTCCGGCCACTCCTATCTGAAGCCAGGAGAAAGGAGTCAGAAGAAGCATTGCGACAGCAGCATATAAGATAATCGTAATCAAAGGAATAACAACTAAATTCGTCAATAGAAAATGCACGGAGAATCGAGAGAAATAAAACAGAACAAGCGGAGCTGTTCCTATTTGTGCGGCAATAGACACGCTCATGAGTCCCCAAACATACTTTCCTATTCTACTTTTCACGGTAATCAAATGGTAGATCGGCTTTTGGATAAGCAAGATAGAAGCAACAGCAAGGAAAGAGAGCTGAAAACCAACATCGAACAGCCATGCAGGATTACAGAATAACATCAACCACGCAGCTACCGCCAATGTATTTAAAGATAAAGGTTCACGACCAGTCATATCCGCCATAGCTAAAATCGAAAACATACTGACCGAACGTACTACCGACGGAGAAAGCCCTGTAAAAAAAGCAAAGGTCCACAATAAGACAAGAAGAAAAACAGAACGCACACATCTACCTATATTTCCTCTTCGGGCAATAGGTTTCAGAATGAAAAAGATCATTGTATATAAAAGTCCGATATGCAAACCGGATAGAGCAAGAATATGGCTTGCACCGGCCACCGAATAACTTTCACGAACCGAATCACTTAATTCTGTCTTATCTCCTATTGTTAGTGCTGAAAGTACTGCCAGTTCATCCCCGTTGAATCCCAGTTCCTGATAAAGTGAAACCACGTTTCTTCTACAAGAGCTGGTTACACTTTTGAGGTCAAAGTTATTCATTCCGTCGCATTTTATCCATTTCCCGGATGCAACATATCCTGTTCCGCTAATGCCTTTCCGCATCAGAAAGCGGGCATAATCAAATTCATCAAAGTTTCGATTGTTGAGAGGAGGAGAAATGTGGGCAGAAATCAGCAGTTCATCTCCACTCTTCAAACGGGAGGCAGACGAATCTTGCTGTAGATAAAGAACCGCAGTATGTCCTATCGGATATATGCCCGCAGTATCACGACGTTCTTTTAATAATGCCTGACAGAGGTAAGTATGTTCTTTTGGTTGAGCTGCATCCGTTATCAAAACCCGGTACACAGTTTCTTCTTTCGGAAAAGAGCAGACAGCCTGTTGCAATTGTCCAGTCATCCCAAGCCATCCTCCCGTAAAACAAAGAGCGGAGATAGCTATCCCAAAACACCATCGCAGCGAATAGCGTTTCAGAAAATAAAGAGCAAAAGACAATACAGCAAAAAAGCCAAAGAAGAGAATACCACAAAGGGGATCCCATGAACGGTCAAAAAAATGATCTCCACAAAAAATGCCTGCTATCCAAGGGATAAGCAGGCGTATAAATGGATATCGATGGATATAAAAGGAATTCAATAGATTAGTTACAGTTCGTGCAACTGACGAATCATTTCTACCGGATCCTGTGCACCAAAGACAGCATTTCCAGCCACCAGCGCATCGGCTCCCGCCTCAACCAGACGGGCTCCTGTTTCCAGGTTCACGCCACCGTCTACTTCAATCAGGGCTTTCGAACCTGTCCGTTCAATCAGGGCACGCAGTTCACGAACTTTTTCTACCGAATGTTCGATAAACTTCTGCCCGCCAAATCCTGGATTCACGCTCATGATAAGCACCATATACACGTCCCGGATAATATCTTGCAGAAGAGCTACAGGAGTAGCAGGATTGATCGTTACAGCAGGCTGCATCCCGGCTTCTCTGATTTGTTGAATCACCCGATGCAGATGTGGACAAGCTTCATAATGCACATTCATCGTATGAGCACCCAATGCTTTTACTTCCGGAATGAATTTCTCCGGATTCACAATCATCAAATGCACATCCAACGGCTTCTTACTTAACTTCGCTACATATTTCAGTACCGGAAAGCCAAATGAAATATTCGGAACAAATACTCCGTCCATAATATCAATATGTACCCACTCCGCTTCACTGCGGTTTACCATTTCAATATCCTTTGCCAAATATCCAAAATCGGCAGAAAGAATAGAAGGAGCGATAATCGGTTTCATAATTCTTTTATTTTAGGTTCTAATTGTCTCGTGTTCGGGACGGTTTTTATTCTATCTTATTGTCAGATCACTTCATCTTACACCCATCTTCCAGGTGATAACCACGAAGCAACTCATCTGTTTTCAGTCGTTTCTTACCGGGTAATTGTAAAGAAAGAATAGATACAAATCCATCCGGTACAGCTACTTTCATAAATTTCTTGCCATCAGTCACGATTGTTCCGGCAGCCAATTGATGTGATTCATAAACTTTCTCACTTTCAAATATTTTCACGACCACACTTTCTGCTTTTTCGGAAGCAATCAGTTCACTCCAGGCAGCGGGGTAAGGTGATAGTCCACGGATAAAATCGTAGATCTTCTTCACCGGCTGGTTCCAGTCAATCCGGCAAGTTTCTTTAAATATCTTCGGAGCAGGACGGAGTTCACCGACAACTGCCATTTCTTCTTGAGAAATTGGTTTGACCGTTCCATTCAGTATAGCATCTACTGTTTCAAGAACCAGCTTTCCTCCCAACATCATCAATTTATCATGTACCACTTCTACATTATCCGTATCTGCAATAGGCACACGTACCTGTTGAATGACCTCTCCGGTATCTATCTCATGCTTCAAAAAGAAAGTCGTAATCCCGGTTTCCGTATCACCGTTGATAACCGCCCAGTTGATAGGAGCAGCTCCACGATATTGAGGAAGTAAAGAAGCATGAAGATTAAATGTACCCAGTCGCGGCATATTCCATACCACTTCCGGCAACATACGGAAAGCAACTACAATCTGCAAATCCGCTTTCCATTCACGCAACGCTTCCACAAAAGCTTCATCTTTCAACTTTTCCGGTTGAAGCAACGGTAAATTCTGTTCGAGCGCATATTGTTTGACAGGAGAATATTGAATCTTATGTCCGCGTCCGGCAGGTTTATCGGGCATCGTAATCACACCCACTACATTATAACCGCCTTCTACCAATTGACGCAGGGCCTCTACTGCAAAATCGGGAGTCCCCATATATACTATTCTTAAGTCCTCTTTCTTCATCATTTTAAATATGTTATCATTACTTAGGCACGGATTAGTCTTCAGAAAAATGTACCAGCACTTGCCGATACGAATTAAATATCTTTGATTTAGAGACAAATCCCTGATAGCGGCCTTCCTCATCTACGACCGGAAGATTCCAGGCTTTCGTATCGTCAAATGTTTGCATAACCTGCTCCATTCCATCCGTATCGAAGATTTTGGCAGGAGCAGATATCATCAATTTATTAACAGTGAAACGATGATAAAGTTCTTGTCGGAACATGATGTTGCGAATATCGTCGAGCAATACAATTCCCAACAATTCACCCGTTTTCTTATCTGTCACCGGAAAGACATTTCTATGGGAAGCTGCAATTGCTTTCACCAGTTCGCCCAAGTCCATTTCCGGGTGTACGACAACGAAATCTTTCTCCACCACGTTTTCCATTTTCATCAGCGTCAACACAGCTTTATCCTTGTGATGTGTCAGCAATTGGCCCTTCTTAGCCAAACGCATCGAATAGATACTATGAGGTTCGAAAGCAATAATTGTCAGATATGAACTTACAGATACAATCATCAACGGAAGAAATAAATCATATCCACCTGTCAGCTCGGCTATCAGGAACACCCCTGTCAATGGAGCATGCATGACACCACTCATTACTCCCGCCATTCCCATCAATGCGAAATTCTTCTCCGGCAAATAAGCGGAGAAAGCAAAGTCATTGCTAAAATGAGAGAAAACAAAACCGGCAATACATCCCAGATAAAGCGAAGGAGCAAAGATACCACCACAACCACCTCCACCGTTTGTTGCACTGGAAGCAAATACTTTCAATAAGATAATCAGCATCAGATAAACCAGCAACAAATTACCATAGCCATAAAACATAGAGTTGTTCATGACCGTATCCCACTCTTCGGCAGACGTTCCATTCAACAAAAGATTAATCGTATCATATCCTTCACCATAAAGAGGTGGGAAAAGGAAAATCAATACACTCAACATCACACCACCAAAAGCCAGTTTCTTGTAAGGGTTATTGAGTTTGCCAAATACACCTTCTACCGAATTCATGGCACGTGTGAAGTACAACGAAATCAGCCCACAAAAAATTCCCAGCAAGATAACGAAAGGAATACGTTCCAGTTCAAATGCCTGATCGAGGTGGAACTTAAACATAGCCTCCGTACCAGTGACTATGTACGAAACAGTTGCTGCTGTCACGGCAGAAATCAGCAGGGGAAGCAAAGAAGACATGGTTAAGTCAATCATCAGCACTTCCAAGGTAAATACCAGTCCCGCAATCGGAGCTTTAAAAATACCGGCAATGGCACCTGCCGCACCACAACCTACGAGCAGCATCAACGTGCGATGCTCCATCTTAAACACGCTCCCGAGATTGGAACCGATTGCCGAACCTGTCAGTACAATTGGTGCCTCTGCTCCGACTGATCCACCAAATCCGATGGTTATGGCACTGGCGATAGTAGACGACCAGATATTGTGTCGCTTGATACGTCCCTGCCTACGGGAGATGGCATATAGAATTTTGGTGACCCCATGACTGATATCATCCTTTACAATATTACGCACAAACCAACCTGCAAGGAAAATACCGACTACCGGATATACCAAATACAAATAGTTAGCTTCTGTTGCATTGAAATTATTAGTCAGGAAATTCTGTATCTGATGGATAAAAAATTTCAATATTAACGCAGCAAACGCAGTGAAGATTCCGACCAGAAAACTTAATATCAGGATAAATTGCTTCTCCTTTATGTTCGCTTCCCGCCATTTGATACAACGCTGCAATAAACTAAGTTTTTCTCCTTTCATTTATTCGCGAATTATCTTTATCACTCCACCTTTTTCCAACTTAATAATACTTGAGGGTTTCGGCTTATTCATATCATCCTGACGAAAGCCAACGATATAATCTACCGCCGATTTGATTTCATCACTAATTTCACTAAAATTAGCAGCACCCGGCTGCCCGCTGACATTAGCCGAAGTAGAAACAATTGCTTTACGGAACTGCTGACAGAGTCTTCTGGAAAAATCTTCATTCGTCACACGAATCCCTACACTGCCATCTTCGGCCAGCAGATTAGGTGCTAAATTTCGTGCTCCGGAATAAATAATCGTCAACGGCTTGTCGGCAACTTCAATCAAATCCCATGCTACATCAGGTACATCCTGTACATAAAAATCCACTTTAACCGGAGAATCCACCAACACCAACATAGCTTTGCTATCAGCACGTTTCTTAATCTCATACACCCGGCGTACAGCCTCCTCATTAGTCGCGTCACAGCCTATACCCCATACGGTATCAGTGGGATAAAGGATCACTCCTCCTTCATTCATCACCTGACAGGCTTTTTTAATATCTTCTATCATTTCTTGATTAATTTCCGTTAAGAACAAGACGCAAAAATAACACATTTATTCCATTTAGTGAAATCTATCCTGACGTTTTTAAATCACCCTTTAAAATCAACTATTGGCAGACAACAATTTAACTATTACATTATTACAAGCGTGTTTCCCTAACAGAACAAACATCCCAAAACTTCGTTTTAAACGATTATTAACGAAAATCTTCCTTATCTCCGAAAGCAGAATCATTAGAAATCTCTATCTTTGCCTCAATTTCAAGCAAGAAAGCAAAAGTGCCATTTTTGTGTCGAATTTAAAACGTTTAAGAGAAAACAATGGAAGAAATCGTATTTCATCACACATTACCTATCCAATTGCGATTCAATGATGTAGACAAATTTGGTCACGTCAACAACACAGTTTACTTCTCCTTTTACGACTTAGGAAAGACTGAATACTTCGCTTCAGTATGCCCCGGAGTAGATTGGGAAAAGATCGGGATTGTCGTTGTCCACATCGAAGCGGATTTCGTCAAACAGATATTCGCATCCGATCATATCGCCGTACAGACTGCTGTTTCTAAGATAGGCACCAAAAGCTTTCACCTGATCCAGCGGGTTATCGACACAGAAACGAATGAAGTAAAATGTATCTGCAAGTCTGTTATGGTTACTTTCGATCTTGAAAGACATGAATCCATGCCACTGACAGAAGAATGGATAGAGGCGATCTGCAAATATGAAGAACGGGACTTGCAAAAAGCATAGATAGTTTTTTTTTGAAAAAGCCCCCTCACGAATGAGAAACAAAACAAGCAAAACCAATTCTCCGGAAAAAGTTTTATTCTGATTCATGTCCGCTATATAACAGAAATTGCCTATTTTTGTACCTTAATTAATAAGGCATAAAATATCTAGTACAGAAAATGATAGCTGACAAAAGTATAAATTTAGATACCCTTTATAATAAAAGTGGTTCTTCGTCAAATTTGGTGGTACTTCTTCTATTGTGAATAAAGAATCTTGGCTCTCAGTAGTTTGCTTCCTGCCCTATTGTACATCTGCCTTTTTACCGCTTTAATTTTATTCACTGTCCCCTCCAGTAATCCGTTACTGAAGGGGATATCAATAGCTGCCTGTACTGCCTCCCAGTCTTTTTCAATACCATATGCAAAGTTCGTCAGTGCCATATTCCGTGTTGCCTTCGCTTTTTCAATCCACTTTCTAATATCCTTATCATAAGTGTTCCCATTAATCATATCTCTGAAATTCTGACACACGCTTAAGAGTTCTTTAATCTGTGGTGAGGACTTATATAGTTCCGCTAGTTTAGGATTATCCGATTCTCCCTTTAGAATGTATTTGCGTATCTGATTCTGTGAAACTCTCTGTGTTTTACTTCCGTTTTCAATGCTCTCATTATGCTCCTTGACTTCCTTCCTCTTTTGTTGATACATTTTTCGCAAGCTGGATGTTATCCTTCCAATAAGTGCGCCACTGATTTTACTCCCCATTTTTTGTGCCAATATTTTTCGGGTAATACAGCCCGCACTAATGATTGTAGCCAGTTCGGATACATATTTAAGAGCTGTCTTCTGTTGCTCATTCAAGTATGCCCCTATTCTCCTGTTGTGAATGAGCTTATAAATGTAGCGACTTTTCTTGCCCAAATGCGCGGCTGTCTGCTCAATGGTCATCCCCTGCATTTTTAAGTTCAGGCTTTCCCTGTATATCTTCAATTTTTCTCTGTGTCGGACATCTCCCATGTTAAATATGTCCTGAAGAATTAACGAAGAAGCCGTGTCTCTGTCAGGATATTCGTATTTGAGCTTTTGCTTGGTCTGACGAATCATTTTCTCTATTTCCGGTATCATCGTGTCCGTCATATTCTTGGTTAGATGGAACCGGTCGCAGATTTGTGTAACACCAGGGGTTATTCTGTTTATAGCCTCTGTGAAACATCTTCCACGGTCTCTCGTTATATATTGTATTTGAGGATTCCGGGTGAGCCAGTTATCAAGCGCTTCTCCGTTTCTATCCTCTAACAAAGCAATAGGCATGTGTGTCATCTGGTCTACGACCACACTCATATAATCCTTACCTTTTTTATAGGCAAAATCATCAATACCTACATAAATACTTTTATTATGCATAGGATTATGTTGCCCGCACTGTTGTAGGATGCGTAAGCAGGAAGAGCTACTGGCCGTTATATGGAACAGCTGCAAAAGAGAAGAGGCCTTTCGGGAAGTAAGTTCCAAGCTTATCGATCTGATGCGTTCCTCAACAAGATAGCTCCGTCTACCATACCGACGAGCCAGAAAAGACAACGGTTCGCAGAATATTTTTCGCGGACAAGAAACATTTTCGCAATAATATTTGCCAACCTTTATGACTAACTCCAAAGTATGACCGTAAACTTCAAGATCCTGAATATGACGGGAGTAATAACTGTGTAATCGGTGACTGAAATGTCCGCAATAAGGACAGGAAGCCCCCTTGCCAGCCGTATGTAAAAAGACCGTCAATGAACCAACAGCTTCAGAGATACCATCTTGTTGCAGATTATCGTAGCCAGGACTGAATCTGAAATCATGGAATAATCCCCTATTTGTAGGAGGATTTTCTTTTTTTGATGTATATTTGTACGTTGTAGATATGGCTTGTTGCATTGTAACTCTTAATGATGTGGTGTCTTTAAAGTTACTAAAAAGCAAACATATCTACAACTTTTTATAGGATTAAGAAAGAAGAAGAGGAAAACCATCGAAATAAAAAAGAGATTACCACCAAATTTGACGAAGAACCATAAAAGTTCATCTTTTATCTTTCACGCTTTTCACAGTCTCATAAACTGTAGAATAACAGATGTTTGCTGTGATTTCACAACCCCATTTTAAACTCCTCACATCCTTCACACTGTTCACACTTTTAAGAAAAGAAGCTCTAGTTCAAACAAAAACTCAGGTGTTTTCTTATGTGGAAGAACGTAAGAAGAATATGACCGGATACCGGATTGAAACAGCCGACATCGTATCAGTCGACTAAAGTCGGCTATATAGCCGACTCCAGTTGACTAAGCAGCCGACTTCAGTCAGCTAAGTGGCCGACTCCAGTTGTCGATTAATAAATCAACGTCAAAATCGCCATATAGAGCCGACATTATGTAGTATCCAGCCATATATTTATGTTCAGTATTGGCTTAGTTCATTTTCATACGGGATTCCTCTAACTCAAATACTGACTCACATTCTTGATTGATAAACCTCTCCCTATTTGATAAGGAATAATTTCCGCAAAACATTAGCCATATCCGTATTGTCTCTCCTGCCCGAATAAAGAACAGCCTGCTTGCCTATCGCATACAATGGCACGGGTGCTCCCGTATGCGTTTTAGTTGTCCATCCCAATGACGCCTTCTTATCCAACAAGGCAATAGCAGCCACCGCTAAAGGTTCATCTTTCGCGTAAAGGCTGACCACATCTTTCGACTTCTTCTTCAAGAAAGACTCTTCGTAGCAAACCAATAATTCAAGTTCTTCACGCGGAGTAATCTTAATTTGTTCCCAAAAGCCCAGGTTCTTTTTCAGAAACGCTTTCATGTCTTTCCACGAAGGAATCATCTTTCCGCTTTTCATTTCACGCATAGCAGCAGTCAAGGCTTCTTGTGAACACTTCTGATATTGAAGCAAGTCGATATTCAGGTTCATATCGGAGTTGCCCAGTCCAAGACCGCCCGTTTCGTGGTCGGCAGTCACTAATATCAATGTCTCGTTCGGATGCTTTTTGTAGAAATCATAAGCCAAGCGGATACATTGGTCGAAGTCAATGGTTTCTTTCACAACAGCGCCACCGTCGTGGGCATGGGCCGCCCAATCTATTTTTCCGCCTTCTACCATCATAAAGAAACCCTTCTTCGCGGTTTCCTGAAAATTAGCAAGGCAGGCTTTTGTCAAGTCAGGCAAACTCAAGTCTTTGGCGGAACGGTCCATCGCATATTTCAGGCTTTTGCTCACTGTATCGGTTGGGAAGAGGAGAATTTTATCCTTTGCAGCAGCACGGTTATAAGCGTCCATTCCACGAAACATCGTATAGCCTTTCTGATTGAACAGGTCATAAAGGCAAGGCGCCGAAAGGTTACGCTTGCTGCGAGGTTCGAGCAATCCCGCCCCACCGAAGAAATCGAAACCGGAATTGGCGGCATCCACTCCTATTTCGTAATACATAGAACGGTCGGGTTGTGAAGCATAAAATCCACCGGGGGTAGCGTGGTCGATAGAAGCAGAAGTGATTATTCCTATTTTATAACCTTTATCTTTCAGTTGGCGTGCCAGGGATTTTAACCCGTGATTCTTTTCCGCATCCATTCCGATTACATAGTCGTCCCTTAAAAAGTACTCATCTGCGGGATATTGCAAGAAAACAGTGTCCCGCAGATTTTTTCAACAAGTAGCCAAAGAACCCTCATGGCTCTTTTGAAGTTGTACGCTGCTGCGGCTAAGAGCAGATTGACAACATCCCCGAACACACCTTTATAAAAGTTGCGTCCTAAACGAAAGTCTGATTTCAAATGCCCGATAGTCGGCTCTATTCCTGCACGCTTGCAGAATAGCTTATGTTTCTTCTTGCGTGTGTAATAACTGTCTTTCCTGTTTGGAACATCGGGTATCAGTATCCCGGTGCCGCCCACCTCTTTCTTTCCTCTGTACCCCCTGTCCCCGGCCAACTTCCTGATCTTCTTTCCGGTAATGCGTTCCACCTGCCTGAGGGATTCTTCAATGGTATGCCCGTCATATTCATTCCGGAAAGACTTGGCACCCAGTATGACACCGGTAATTGAGCGGACGATTGAAACCTTGTTGCCGAACTCGTATTTCTTATGTTCTTTCCCCTTGCTGATACACTGCACCTCCGGTTCATGCAGGGAATAGATTTTCCCGGGAGAATTGCGCTTCTGTGAAAGCACCCGCTCAAAGAGGTCGAGCAGGGAGTCGTAGCCGTGGTTTTCTTTCAGGTTGCGCCTCAGTTCCCTGACAAGCCTTCCCGCAATGGTGCGCAGCCGCTTGTCCGCTTTCAGGGCCTTGCCACGGTTCTTGGGGTGGTTACGGAAACGCTGGTCACGGTAGATCTTCTTGAGGACAAAGGTATAGCTCTGGCGCAAAGGAAGCCCTAAGGATTTTACGACAGACAACACTTTGCGGACTATCTTTTTATGCAACTTCGCATCCGTGGGATAAGTCACGTTCTTTTCCTGTACCGTGGAATCGATGAAGGCCGTGCAGTGATGGTCCGGGCCGTCGTCCTCCTGATTGACGCGGATACTTTCTGACAGAATCAGTTCCATGCCATTTTCTCCGACACGCTTACGGAAGTGTACCAGTTCGCTTGCATTGCAGGGATAGGAAGGCGTGAATTCCAACATACCGCAAAAGTACTGGTAATAAGCATTCTCGCTCCATTGTTCAACAACCGATTCATCGGACAGGTTACGCACGTGCTTAAGAATCAGAAGTCCGCACATCAGGCGGATGGGTTTGGCCGGACGACCGTTGACGGCACAGTATAGCGGGGAGAAAGCTTCTTCAAAACGGCGCCAGTCTATCTTATTGGCAAGCAGGTATAAGGGATGCCTGGGATTCAGCTGGTCTGTCAAAGAGCTGAACAAGGAGGGCTGAGGGGGGGTCTTGTTTATCATAATAATCTGCAAGTTTTCAACCATAAAGATACAAAAACTTGCAGATATATCAAAGCAATTTATATATTAATATGTTGATTATTAGGCGTAAAAGCACATTCTAAGGGGCGACTACATAGTTCGTCGTTTTTTCTCCGGTAGCCAAAGCGGTAGCTGCGGCGGATGAACACGTAATCAAGTGAGAAGCCGAGCGCGTGCATACTTGAGTCATCACAGGGAAAGTGGGGAATAACAGTGAACATTCGCCCGTATCTGTTCCTACTTTCTCCGCATAAATTTGGGTTGCTTCCACATGGTTGAATCCCATGCCGTCACCGATAAACAAGAAGATATATTTGGGGACTTGCGCTCCGTTTACAACGACACTGCACAATAATAATAGCCCCAACAGGGAGCATCTTAAAAGTTTCTTCATTTCATTTTCCATTTTATTCGCAACTTCAAGTCGTGCGATAGCTGATAAACAATAAGGTTATTCATAAACATAAATGATGTTGGGCACTCCGCGTTCTCCGGCATGGTCGAAACGTTTATTATCACAAGGATAATTGACGACACCATTCTCCGGTGCCCCCGACAGCCATAATGTTGTGGAACCGCCACCGTCCAGGTTCAACGCATCCTTACCGCCTAATATCCGAAGCAAGTGTGCCAGTTCGGGGATATTCACCCCTTCGGCACGCCCCGGAAAACGTCCGTTCACCGTGACAAGCAGTATTTTTCCATCCTTCGTCATGCAAACAGCACTACGGGGATGCTTATTCTGGACAAAGTCCTTTCCACACAAGCTCCAGTCGCATACCCGACCGTCTTTTAATAATAACGGTCCGGATGCCAATATTGTACCCACCTTTCGCTTATATTTTTTTTCTATCTGTCTGTTCCAGGGAATCAGCTTCATCTTTCCTTTCCGTTCGTAAACGGCTCCCGTGACACGTAGTTTAAACTCGTTTATCGTTGTCGTATCAATCACTTGCCTGTCTGTTTTCAGGAAACAGACAGAATTCCCATGCTTCATATCAAAATAAGAACCATTGATTGCCGCAAGCGCATGATGTTCGGAAGCTATCCGGCTTGTCTTTTTCATACCGTCCGATATGGCAATACCCGCTTTCATCCCTTTGCCGGGGTCAATCTCTATCAGGTTGATAACTTGGGGGCACTGATAAAGCTGAGGTATAGACGCACTCTTGTGGATAATTCCCTTTTGAGCATGTATTATCTCCCATTGTGCAGAAACGATTGCCAAAGAATCTGATGCGGTCTGCCCTTTCAATGTTCCGACGGAACAGAGAGCTAAGACAAGGATAACGAAGTATTTTCTCATTGTAAACAGACAGATAAATGTGTTAAGTTAATAAATTAATTAAGTTATCTTATTCAGTAAGACTATTCCCTTGCAATATCCACGCAGCTTTCCGGGTTGCATATTGCGACCATGCCTTGATATCCGCAGGTATCTGTCCACTCAACTGATTATCATTCACTCTGAATATACCACTCGAACCACTCTTCTCGATTACCGTTCCATATCCGTAAGGGATACTTCCACTGAATCCGTTGGTATAAATCATAAACTCTTTCAGGCTCTTCCAAGTGGTCGGTTTATTGTTTCCGTCTAACGGAATAACCGGAAGCGGCCCGCTCAAATTATTACAATATGCCTTTATTGTCACCATACCGGGGATATTTATCAACATATCCAGATTACCAGTAAACGTGTTGTTAAATCCGGCCGGAGTGGAAGTTGGATGATTTGAGATGTTAAAGCTAGTCAATAATTCACATTCTCCCAAAGATTCCGGCAAGTTTCCGCTTGCAGCAGATTCTATTATCCATAAAGTGGTCAATTGGGACAGTTGTCCTATTTCCTCGGGAATACCTGCTAACTTCTGATGTTTGAACTTTATGCTTCTCAGTTCCGACAAGTTGCATAAGGGGATAATATCTCCTTCGATATTATTCGGGGACTGAATATCAATCTCAACCACCCTCTTATTCTCAAACTTCAATCCGAACCAGTTTGTCGGGTTAGTTTCCAGTGGAGCGTCAAAGTTCCATTTCTTCGTCCAGTTATCTCCGTTCGCACTTTCGTAGAACATTCTCAGGTAATCGATGTCTCCCAAAGGTTTCTTATCCTGCGTTATTGTCAGTACGTCGGTAATCCCATTCGAACCTTTCAGGTACAATGAGGCGGTACGTCCCTCGTCTATATCCGTATAAGGGTCAATCGCCAATTTCAGTTCCGATTCATTGATGACGCCCGGAGTAATTGCCGCCCCGTCGGTAACGTGTATCCAGTCGCATCCTTCGGATAGTTCGTATGTGTAAGTAACCATTGTCGAAAAAGGTATCACCTCTTCCGCACTGCCTTCCGCACCTACTTTCACCGCACGTTTTTTTAAAGCGATGCCCACTCCTTCCTGTACCACTTTCAGCTTTGTTTCGGCACCTTCGATAATCCAGCCTGCAATTTCCGCTTCGCGGGGAGCTACATTCGCATTCTTGGATACCGATATTCTGAAACTTCCCGTACCCATCCCGTTCGATGAAAGCAAGTCAATCCAAGTGGCGGAAGTCTTCACACGCCAAGGCAGATTGGATTCGATATCCACCGTATATTCCTTTTCTTCCAACGGAAGATTCAGCGTTCCGTCCGCAAACTTCAAATCCGGTTCGGGCATTGTGCGTCCCGTATCATCCGTAAAGTCCTGACAGCTTGCCATACCCAGCAGCAAGGACAGACAACAGATGATTCCCCATAGACCTTGCCAGCAACTATACATTCTATTATTTCGTATCATAATGATTCAACTATTAAGATTCAAACTATTAATTATCGGTCACCACCAACAGTCCGTTGGCAACTGCTCTTTCGACACCGCCATTATCATAAGGCCAATTGCGGATAGCAAAACGGTTCTCTTCAAATCCCGCCTTCGAGCGGATAATGAACGTAGACGAACCACCGCCATCCAGATTGATAGCATCCTTCGCTCCCAACGCTTTCATGACAGCTCCCATTTCAGCATACCTCATGCCATTGGAGTACCAAAAGTTACGTCCGTCGGCAACCAAAATATAAACGACATTATTGTCCGTCACGCCGATAGCCGTCCGGGGTTCCAGTGCTGTCGATGTCTGAGGAAGCACATTCCCGTTCGTCATCAAACGCACGCGACCGCCCACCGCTTCCTGAATCTCATCCTTATAAGTATCATATTCGTCATACGAGCCAATCACCGCCTTCTTACCCTTCGTGACGGCAAAGAAAGTACATACATTATCGGTCATCGTATTCTTCAAGCATACCCCGTTCCGGTAGTAAATGCCTTGCGGTGTTCCGTCCGTAGCAAAGAAATCACCATTCACGGCAGCCAGAACACGGCTGCCCTGTTTGTCGTGTGCCAATGCCTGCAACGTCATTTGTTGTTTCGTCTTGAGCTTGCCTTCGTCTTTGGGAGACGAAGCCTTCATCGTCAGATGCGTGTCTTTCAAATCGACTTCCAGGACAAACATCTTTACCGCCATACCTGTGGCAGAAAGGATTTCCATCTCCAAAGCCTTTACACCCGGAGCCAACGTGTAAGTAGTGTCCGAGAAATATTGTCCGACGTATCCGTCACTTCCGACAATTATCTTCTGTCCCAACTCCGTTTTCGCGCCCTCGGTGGAATAGACGGTCAGGTCTTCATCATTATTGCATCCCGTCCATAGCAGACACCCTAAAAGAAGAAGAGCGGAATCATATATCAGTTTTTTCATCATTTTGTCTCTTTAATAAGTATAAATACAATCATTATCAATATCCGGGATTCGGCTCCAGGTTCGGATTCGAAATCATTTCCTTGCCCGGTATAGGCAATACCAACTGGTAATCTTTCAGTCCAAGCATTGTCTTTGCCTTATTCGTACGTATGAGGTCATAATATCTGAAACCTTCGGCGAGCAGTTCCTTCCGGCGTTCGTCCAGGATATATTCTATAAATTCGTCTTCATCCTTCGGATTTACGGCATCCAGCCCGCGTTCTTTCCGCAAGTCGTTCAGCCGTCCCAGACCTTTGGAGAGTCCTTGCGCTTCCGCACTTATCAGGTACATTTCAGCCAGACGGCTCATCACTACCGGGTCGGTACCGGTTTGTCCGCTCGGATATTTATTGATACAAGGTTCGGCACCTACATTGATAATGGAAACTTCTTTCCGTTTATCCTTGTCGTCATACATATTCATCACGTCGTTCGTGGGACGATACACATAGCTGCCGTGATTGGGATGAGCATATGTATAGAATAAGGTGGAAATGGTGATATTCGATTCTTCCGCCAGACATTGGAAGGAAAAGATAACTTCCGTGTTGGTCTTTCCACGGAATATCTTGTCGAAGCTATCCAGTTTGTATTTTCCATCCTTTATCAGACCTTCCGCCAGTGCAGCCGCTTCCGTCTTTTTGCCACGTTCGAGCATCACACGGGCTTTCAGTGCAAGGGCGGCATCGCGGGATACATAGTAACAACTGGAAGAAGTCCCCAAGAAAGCAAGGGCTGTTTCGAGTTCTTCCTCAATAAATGCCCACACTGCTTCTTCCGAATCACGGAAAGGCTTGTCCATCGTATTCACTCTTTGGATAGGCACACCACCCCAGCGTGTCACCAGTGAATGATAGATATATGCCCTGAAATAATGCGCTTCTCCGATAATCAGATTCCGCAGGTCGGATTCGGGAAGGTCTTCTACAATGGAGATAACATTATTTACTTGATATAAAGCATTGTAATAGCCGTTCCAACTGTTGGCTACGATCGAATTCAGTGAGGAAAGTACAGAGTTTATCAAGTCCCTTGCATTCCCTGTACTTTGAGTCAAGTCTCCGCCCAATATATCGAATGTAATATATGACTCACGCGCCGGAGAGTTCTGTACCTTATTGTACATTCCCATGCGTAAAGCCGATAAGTCTTTGGGCGTCACACTTCCCGGCGATACGGCGGAGTGGGATTCGATATCAAGCATGCCACTGCATGAAGCCAGCAACAGGCATCCCAGAAATATAGTAATAATCTTTTTCATCATTGTGAGCGTTTATGATTAGAAACTAAGGTTTATTCCGAAATTGACCGAACGGGAAGGCGGCACTCCATACAAATCGACGCCAAAGTACTGCGGGTCCATGTTCTTACTCACTTCAGGGTCCCAGCCGGAGTATTTGGAGAACAGCAACAGGTTGTCCCCTTGCACATAGAGACGCAGACCTTTCAAACAAATCTTTTGTAACATTACTTGCGGGAATGTATAACTGAATGTAAGAGAACGCAAGCGAATGAAAGAGCCGTCTTCAAGGAAACGGGTGGAGTTCTTGCTGTTATGCCCACACAGCGTATTGACCGCACGCGGATATTTATCAGAACTTCCCGGAGCCGTCCAACGATTCTTGGCGACATCTTCCGTAATGGCCATGCGGTATCCGGGACGGGTAGCGGTCACCGCCCATTCGGCATACACATCATTTCCGTACATATACGTAAAGAACACATCCAGTTGGAAACCTTTGTATTTGAAAGTATTGTTCCATCCACCGAAGAAATCGGGATTGGAAGAACCGGTCAGTACACGGTCGTTATCATTGATAATGCCATTATTATCCGCGTCATGATATTTCACGTCACCGGCACGTACACCCAGGTCGTACAATGGTTGCGGCACTTCACCGTCATATTGGTAGAGCCCGTCCATCTGGAACAGGTAGAAAGCTCCCAGTTCCTCACCTACTTTCAAGGCGCGGTTAGAACCTATCGGAAGCAAGTCGTCTCCCAGCAGTTTAGTCAATTTGTTTTTGTTGTGGGAGATGTTGAAAGAGGAAGTCCAGTTGACTTTCCCTATATTCAAATGGCCGTTGATGGAGAATTCCACACCGTAGTTCCGCATGGAACCGATGTTGCTGGTGATACTGGTGAAACCACTTGTTCCATGCAAGGGCATTGAATAAAGCAGGTTGTTCGTATTCTTCAGATAAATATCGGCTATCATATTCAGTTTGCCGTTCCAAAAGCCCAGGTCGAAGCCGAAGTCATACTGGTCGGCAGTTTCCCATGTCAGTTTGTTGTTTCCCATGCTGGTGACAGCCATACCGCTATTATTGCCGTAGTTAATGCCGCCGGACATTAACGGTTGCCAGGCATAATTGCCGATTCCATCCTGATTTCCGGTCTTACCATAACTCAGGCGGAACTTCAAGTCTGTCTGAGGGAATTTCCAGAAAGATTCTTTCGAAACATTCCAACCTAAAGAGACAGAGGGGAAATATCCGTAGCGGTCGGAAGGGGCAAAACGGGATGAACCGTCCGAACGCATAGTCACATTCAGAATGTAACGGTCTAAATAAGACAGGTTGATACGTCCGAAGTAGGACTCCATGGCAAACTCGGAGATGCCGCCCGAAGCATTATAAATTTCGGAAGCCGTGCCGACCGTATCGAATACCGGAGACGGAAAACCGCGTCCGTCGATAGAAGATGTACGGGTGGACATCTTCTGGAAAGAATGTCCTAGCATCAAACCCGCTTCAAAATCACCGAACTTATCATTATAGTTGAATACATTCTCTATCAATAAGTTCTTCACCAGGCGGTTGTACTCCACAATACGTCCGCCGCCTGCTCCATAAGGATGATTCTCATTGTAGTACACATAGTCATACGTATATCCGATGTCGGTGCTGACAGAGTTTTTCAGACTGAACTTCTTGTATTTTAAGTCTGCATTGAACGTTCCTAAATAACGGTAGGTATCAATATAGGATACTTCTTCATTCAGAATCTGAAGTGGATTATGACGTGCCAACTCGTCGGTTCCACCTAAATAATAGTCACCGTTCGGTTTGTACGGACGGTCGAAAGGACGTTGTTCAACGGCACGGGCTACGATGGTAGAACCGATATTGGCTCCCGGAACACGGTTGTTTTTCAGATAATTACCGCTGACATTGGCGCCGACTTCCAACCAGGAAGTCATTTCGTGGCTAATCTTGGCTTTCAGATTGATTTTGGTTATGTCATTGGTCTTGATTATACCTTCCTGATAATTGTAGTTGGCTCCCACATAGAATTTTGTTTTCTTGCTTCCGCCGGAGAAGGAGAGGTCTACATTGTAAGAATGTCCCACTTGAGTAATCAAATCCAGCCAATCCGTATCGGGTAATCCCTGGAATGGGTTGGAGATAGGCACTACATACCCTGCAGAACCTACGGTATAGCCATTCTGACGGTTATAACGTTCGACTCCGTCGTTATAAGTTTCCACATACAAGTCAGAATCCGCATATTTAATGCGTCCTTTATTGGCGAATTTGGAGATTCCCGTACTGACATTCAAACGAATATCCGAACGGCCTTCCTTACCGGATTTGGTTGTAATCACCACCACGCCATTCGTTGCCCGCGAACCGTAGATAGCTGCCGAAGCGGCATCTTTCAATACTTCAATAGATTCGATGTCCGTCAGATTCAATACTGCCATCGAGCTCAAATCTTCCCCCATATTGAATAAGGAAGCGTTACTGTTAAGGATGGGAATTCCGTCCACCACGTACAGAGGTTCGTTACTGGCACTCAAAGAAGCCGCACCGCGGATACTCATTCGTTCGGAACTTCCCAAATTGCCGGAGCCGGTCGATACCGTAACACCCGCCACTCGTCCTTGTAGTAATTCGCTCGGAGTCAACACCGGACGCATATTCGATTCGCTGGGCTTAAAAGAACTGATTGCATTAGTCACCAACGCCTTACGTTGTGTGCCGTATCCTACAACCACCACTTCATTAAGTGCTTTTGAATCTTCGCCCAAGGTCACATTGATAGTCTGCTGTGCTTTCACCGGATATTCCATACTCTTATATCCGAGGAATGAAAAGACCAAGGTTGCATTATCGGGAACTTCAAGGCTATACTTGCCATTTATATCAGTGATTGTACCGATGGTAGTGCCCTTAACCGACACATTGCATCCTACGATGGCTTCGCCCGAATATTCCTTCACCAGACCGGTTATTCTTTTCTTGTGTTGCACAGGACTTAGCGCTTCAGCTTGTTTTTTCGTAAGGATGATGTGTTTCCCTTCCATTGTATAGGAGAACTCCGTACCCTTCAGTGCATCCAGCAGCAGACTTGCCACTGTCCCATTCTGAGTGAAAATAGATACTTTCCGTTTCAGACTAACCTCACGTTCATTGTAAATAAACAAATAGTCTGTTTGCTTTTCAATCTGCCTGATGATTTCAGCCAATGTTGCGGTTCCTTTATTCATCGAAACTTTCTGATTTTGCGAATAGCCGTTCAGGGCATATGTCTCAAGAATAATGAATAACAGGAAAAAGACAGTTAACCTCATAATTCTTAAAATTTGAGTACAGTGTGTTTTTCTATGGACAATACGCCCACACCAAAGA
Organism: Bacteroides xylanisolvens; assembly: GCF_018289135.1. Lineage (NCBI taxonomy): Bacteria > Pseudomonadati > Bacteroidota > Bacteroidia > Bacteroidales > Bacteroidaceae > Bacteroides > Bacteroides xylanisolvens. The sequence goes on along the minus strand of NZ_CP072216.1, from coordinate 5,846,079 downwards.
TTATTTTTCATATCTTTGCCTAGAGTTATTAAGTTAATACATAAAGATTTGTAACAGATGTCGAGTCTTTTTTATTGACTTCTCACATATCGGTAAGTGTTGCAGCATTTACCGATATTTCTGTTTTGAAAGGGCTGGTTCTCTTGCTCTCATTCCGGGTGTTTCTTTTTTAGATTAAATACTAGGGTTGATTTAATAGATAATTATCTGATTTTTCTCATCGTCCTGTATATAGTTGAATTTGACGTACTTCTGCAATACCTTCATCACGTGCTCGATTCCTTCTTTCTGACGGAACTTACCGGTACACGGGCGGGAAGCGATTTCCTCGTTCTTATTAATAATCTTCACTTCATAATATTGCTCCAATTTCCTGAAGACAGTTTCCAGCGGTTCATCCTTGAAAGAATAGATACCCATTCTCCACAAGAAATCATTGTCCGATGAGAAAGTCTCCTTATAGAGTTTGCCATCTTTAACTTCTACCTTTTCATGAGGTTTCAAGGTCATTTCATGTTGTGTATCGGGCTGATACACGGTAACTTTACCTTCAATCAAAGATGTCTCGAATAAACCGGAGTTTGGGTAGGCAGAGACATTGAAGGTGGTTCCCAATACTCTGATATCGTATTTCTCCGTTTCTACAATGAAAGGATGCTTCTCGTTATGTGCCACTTCGAAATATCCCTCTCCTTCCAGAATCACTTTCCTCTCTTTGGAATGAAATCCGGTTGCCGGATATTTCAAGGTAGAGTTGGAGTTCAGCCAAACAATTGTTCCGTCAGCCAAGACCAGACTAGCCCTTTGTCCTGCCGGGACGGTCATAATTTGCATTTCGGCAGAATGTTCTATCCGGTATTCCTGATATTCCTTATGGATAATAAAAGCAACCATGGCAACGACCGCCGCTATCTTTATAGACGCCCAAAGGTAACGCATCACAGGTTTCTTGTTCTCTGTTTTTTCTGCCTGTAAGTTTCCATTCCATATAGTGGCATTGTAAACACGGTGCAACTGCATCAACTGTTCCCGATTTTCTTCGCTCTCCTTCATCCAGCGTATCACTTCCTTTTTTTCTTCGGGAAGTGCGTCACCTGCAATATATTTATTCAATAGTTTCGCGTCCATACCTTTTCTTAGGTTTATATATAAACTCTTTGTGGGCTTACATATATAAGACACGCCACTTGCAAAGTTCACTAGTGGAAAAAATAAAAAAAGTGCGTTATTAACCGTTTATTTGTTCCCCGGTACCGGAAGGTGTGTTCCTCGGTGCCGAAGGAGTACTTCACCGGTGGATAACTTTATTAGAAAAATAATAAGGTATAAAGATAATCTTTCAGGTTCTTTCTCAATTGTTGCAGCGCTTTACTGATATGATAATCGGCTCCTTTCACTGTGACATTCAGCGCTTCGGCAATCTCCTTCACCGATTTGTTCTCATACCGGCTCATCATAAATGCTTTTCTTGTCTTTTCCGGTAATCCGTTCAAAGTACGGTTCACAATATCGGTTATTTCTTCAGAGAAAAGTCGGTTCGGGGCGGAAGAGTCCAAAGAAGCGATGCGGAAATCAAGTTCGTAGAGTTCATCAGCCAATATACTTTCACGGGCTTCCATTCGCAGATGTTCATTTCGCATATGATTCAATGCCTGGTTCTTTACTACGGTCATCAGGAAAGCATGGATATTTTTCACATCTTCGGTTTTCATCGTAGTCCATAAAGTTATCATGGCTTCGGAAGCTATATCTTTGGATAACATTTCGTCATGAAGATAAGACTTAGCAAATAAGAAGCAGCGTTGATAATACTCCATATAGATATTATCAAATGTCATTCCAGTGTTTATAGTATCATCCAGTCTTCCCATTTTTGTGGATTTCTCTCCTAGTTTTTATATTGGTTGGTGAAGCAAAGATAACCAAAAGAAGTTAGCTGCCAAAAAGCAGTATAGAAAAGTAAAACCATAAAGAAAAAAAAGTCCGGATGCCACTACATTTCTATTGCAAAAAAGTCCTCATCCATACTTCACTGAAATATTTTCGTAATATCTGCCTTTCACTTCCGCTTTTTTTCGTACTTTTACCCCTTGTTGGGAAGAAGTTCCTTTCCAACCCTTGAGAACAGAAAAAGAAAAAACAATATATAAAATGAATCACAAATGGAATTATCGACCCATTACACCCGAACAGGCAGAGACAAGCCAGACATTGGCCCAGGAATTAGGGATTAGCCCGATTCTTGGACAACTTTTGGTACAGCGGGGAATTACGAAGGCAGCAGATGCCAAGAAGTTTTTCCGCCCGCAGTTGCCCGACCTGCACGATCCGTTCCTGATGAAGGATATGGATATTGCAGTAGAACGTCTGAACAGGGCGATGGGAAAGAAAGAACGTATTCTAATTTATGGAGATTATGACGTAGACGGTACTACTGCCGTGGCATTGGTCTACAAGTTTATTCAACAGTTCTATTCGAACCTTGATTATTACATACCCGACCGCTACAACGAAGGGTATGGCATTTCTAAAAAAGGAGTGGACTACGCCGCTGAAACCGGTGTGGGACTGATTATTGTACTCGATTGCGGAATAAAAGCAGTAGAGGAAATCACGTATGCCAAAGAAAAAGGGATTGACTTTATCATCTGCGACCATCACGTACCGGATGATATTCTCCCGCCTGCCGTAGCTATATTGAACGCCAAACGCCTGGACAACACGTACCCGTACACCCACCTTTCCGGTTGTGGAGTCGGTTTCAAGTTTATGCAGGCGTTCGCCATTAGTAACGGTATCGAATTCCATCATCTGATTCCGTTGCTCGACATCGTAGCCGTGAGTATCGCATCGGACATCGTTCCGATTATGGGTGAAAACCGTATTCTCGCCTACCACGGTCTGAAACAACTGAACAGTAACCCGAGTATCGGCATGAAGGCCATTATCGATGTATGCGGACTTTCTGAAAAAGAAATTACTGTCAGCGATATTGTGTTTAAAATCGGACCGCGCATCAATGCATCGGGACGTATTCAGAATGGGAAAGAAGCTGTAGACTTGCTAACGGAAAAAGATTTCTCGGCGGCACTTGAGAAAGCCGGACAAATCAACCAGTACAACGAAACCCGGAAAGACCTCGACAAGAGTATGACGGAGGAAGCAAACAACATCGTTGCCAATCTGGAAGGATTAGCCGACCGCCGCTCTATTGTGCTCTACAACGAAGAATGGCACAAAGGAGTGATCGGTATCGTAGCTTCCCGTCTGACGGAAGTGTATTACCGCCCTGCCGTGGTACTGACACGAACGGATGACATGGCGACAGGCTCCGCACGTTCTGTTTCCGGCTTCGATGTATATAAAGCAATCGAGCATTGCCGCGACCTGCTGGAAAACTTCGGAGGACATACATACGCCGCCGGACTATCAATGAAAGTGGAGAATGTGGATGCTTTTACCAAACGGTTCGAAGACTACGTTTCACGGCATATCCTACCGGAACAAACCAGTGCCGTCATCGAGATTGATGCTGAAATCGACTTCAGGGATATTTCGTCCAAGTTCTTCAACGACCTGAAGAAATTTAATCCTTTCGGCCCCGACAACACGAAACCCATTTTCTGCACTCATCACGTCTATGATTATGGAACGAGTAAAGTAGTGGGACGCGACCAGGAACATATCAAGCTCGAACTGGTTGATAATAAATCGAATAATGTAATGAACGGTATCGCGTTCGGACAGAGTTCGCACGTGCGCTATATCAAAACAAAACGTTCGTTCGACATCTGTTACACCATTGAAGAAAACACGCATAAGCGTGGCGAAGTTCAACTTCAAATCGAGGATATAAAGCCGATTGAATAAGTATCAGGAGATATTAAAACAATATTGGGGATATGACTCCTTCCGCGACTTGCAGGAGGAGATCATCACCAGTATCGGCGAAGGCAAAGATACACTGGGGCTCATGCCTACCGGAGGCGGTAAGTCCATCACCTTTCAAGTGCCTGCTCTCGCCCAGGAAGGGATTTGCATTGTCATTACTCCGCTCATCGCCCTGATGAAAGACCAGGTGCAGAATCTCCGCAAACGTGGCATCAAAGCCCTTGCCGTATACTCCGGCATGACGCGGCAGGAAATTCTCACTGCACTTGAAAACTGCATCTTCGGTGATTACAAATTCCTCTATATTTCTCCGGAACGTCTGGACACGGACATATTCCGCACCAAACTGCGGTCAATGAAAGTCTCTATGATTACGGTTGACGAAAGTCACTGTATCTCACAATGGGGATATGACTTCCGCCCCGCTTACCTGAAAATTGCCGAGATACGGGCGCTGTTACCGGGAATTCCGGTACTGGCACTGACCGCTACCGCCACTCCGGAAGTGGTGAAAGATATTCAAGCTCGCTTGGATTTCCGTGAAGAGAATGTTTTCCGCATGAGTTTCGAGCGGAAAAACCTGGCGTATATGGTACGGCAAACAGATAACAAGACTCAAGAACTGTTACATATCTTACGAAAGGTACCGGGCAGCGCCATTATCTATGTCCGCAACAGACGACGGACCAAAGAAATCACCGAATTACTGGTAAATGAAGATATCACCGCCGACTTTTATCACGCCGGACTGGATAATGCCGTAAAGGACCTACGTCAAAAACGTTGGCAAAGCGGTGAAGTTCGCGTGATGGTAGCTACCAATGCCTTTGGCATGGGGATCGATAAGCCCGATGTGCGTATCGTATTGCATCTCGACCTCCCCGATTCTCCTGAAGCCTATTTTCAGGAAGCCGGACGTGCAGGAAGAGACGGTAAGAAAGCGTATGCCGTAATCTTATATACTAAAACGGACAGAACGACGTTACACAGGCGTGTAGTGGATACTTTTCCCGATAAAGAATATATCCTCAATGTGTACGAGCATCTGCAATATTACTATCAGATGGCAATGGGCGACGGTTTCCAATGTGTACGTGAATTTAACCTGGAAGAGTTTTGCCGGAAGTTCAAATACTTCCCGGTTCCGGTAGACAGTGCGCTGAAGATACTGACTCAAGCCGGTTATCTGGAATATACGGACGAACAGGACAACGCCTCACGCATCCTTTTTACGATTCGCCGGGACGAACTGTACAAACTGCGGGAAATGGGAACGGAAGCGGAAGCTCTGATACAGATGATTCTCCGTTCGTACACCGGAGTGTTTACCGATTATGCCTATATCAGCGAAGCCACCCTGTCCGTACGTACCGGACTGACCCGTGAACAGATTTATAACATATTGGTCACGCTTACCAAACGTCGCATCGTGGATTATATTCCGCACAAAAAGACTCCTTATATTATATATACGCGCGAACGGCAGGAACTTCGTTTTGTGCACATCCCCCCTGCTGTCTACGAAGAGCGTAAAGCTCGGTATGAAGCTCGCATCAAGGCGATGGAAGAATATGTCATTTCGGAGAATGTGTGCCGAAGCCGGATGCTGCTCCGCTACTTCGGAGAGAAAAACGAGCATAACTGCGGACAATGTGATGTTTGCCTTAGTCACCGTGCAACAGATACGCTGACCGGGAAGTCTCTTGAAGAGCTGAAAAAGAAAATAACAGAATTACTTGCCCAAAAACCGCATACGCCGGCAGAAATAGCCGAGAAAATAGAAGCGGAGAAAGAGAGAGTCAGTGAAGTCATCCAGTATTTATTGGAGGAAGGTGAATGGAAGATGCAGGATGGAATGATACATATTTCAAAATAAGTTACTACCTTTGCAAGGTAACTCAAAAATAACACAGTCATGCCGAACTTTTTTAAATCTTTCTTCTCCGGTAAGTCGGAAACTCCGGAAAGTGAAAAACAGAAAAACGATCAGAAAAATTTCGAGATTTTCAAATACGACGGTTTACGTGCGCAACGCATGGGACGTCCGGATTATGCAGTAAAATGTTTTACAGAAGCTCTTGCCATCCAGGAAGAGTTTGAAACAATGGGCTATCTTAGCCAACTCTACATTCAGATGGGAGAAACGGCAAAAGCCCGCGAACTGTTGGAAAAAATGGCTGCCATGGAACCTCATCTCACGAGTACTTTCCTGACACTGGCAAATGTATGCTTTATCCAGGAAGATTATCAGGCCATGGAAGAGGCTGCCAATAAAGCAATTGCCATTGAGGAAGGAAATGCCGTAGCTCATTATCTGCTAGGAAAAGCCCGTAAGGGACAAAACGACGACCTAATGACCATTGCCCATCTCACCAAAGCGATCACTTTGAAAGACGATTTCATCGAAGCCCGTCTGTTACGTGCAGAAGCTTTACTGAACCTGAAACAGTATAAAGAAATGATGGAGGATATAGACGCTGTACTTGCTCAAAATCCGGAGGAAGAAACTGCCATGCTCTTGCGTGGAAAAGTGAAAGAATCCAACGGTCAGGACGAGGAAGCGGAAGAGGATTACAAACTGGTGACGGAAATAAATCCCTTCAACGAACAGGCTTACCTTTACTTAGGACAACTTTATATCAATCAGAAGAAGCTGACGGAAGCCATCGGACTGTTTGATGAAGCCATCGAACTGAATCCGAACTTTGCAGAGGCCTACAAAGAACGCGGACGTGCTAAATTGCTGAATGGTGATAAGGATGGTTCTGTAGAGGACATGAAGAAGTCTTTGGAACTGAATCCGAAGGAGGAAGCTGGTCTGAATGGAGAATTCAAAAACTTGGGACCGAAACCGGAGGCACTGCCGGGAATCTTTTAAAATAAGACCGAAAGCCTATCATTATATAGTGTAGGAACTATCAGAAACGACGGATTGATATCAGCTTGATAAGCTGAAAGTCTTCCATTATATAGTGTAGAAACTATCAGGACGGATTGACATCAACATTGATAAGGCTGAAAGCCTTCCATTATATAGCGTAGAAACTATCAGGACGGATTGACATCAACATTGATAAGGCTGAAAGCCTTCCATTATATAGCGTAGAAACTATCAGGACGGATTGATATCAGCTTGATAAGGCTGAAAGCCTTCCATTATATAGCGTAGAAACTATCAGGACGGATTGACATCAACATTGATAAGGCTGAAAGCCTTCCATTATATAGCGTAGAAACTATCAGGACAGATTGACATCAACATTGATAAGGCTGAAAGCCTTCCATTATATAGCGTAGGGCATCGCCCTACGTATTTATAAAACCCAAATACAAGCCCTGAAAGGGCGGAACATGAACTAACTATATGCCACAATCCCTATCAAAGAACTATATTCATCTGACTTTCAGCACTAAATACAGGAAGGACAGTATAAACGAGGATAAATTATCAGAAATATCCAAATACATCTCCGGCATTCTGAAAAACATAGACTGCCCACCTATCATAGTAGGCGGATTTACCAATCATATACATATCCTATGTATTCTCAACAAAAACATCGCATTATCCAAAATGGTAGAAGAAGTAAAACGTAGTTCGTCAAAATGGATAAAAAGTTTAGGACCCTCATATCATGATTTCTCCTGGCAAGAAGGATATGGAGCTTTCTCAGTCAGTCAATCAAAAGTTGAGACTGTAACTCGATATATTCTGGGACAAAAAGAGCATCACAAAAAAATGACCTTCCAAGATGAACTGAAAATGTTTCTAAAAGAATATCAGGTTGAATATAATGAAGAGTTTATATAGAATCATACTATGAAAGACGTAAACGTCCAAGTAGTCCCGCCCTTTCAGGGCTTATGTTAGGTGTATGCTTTTACGTAGGGCGATGCCCTACGCTATATAATAGAAGGCTTTCAGCCTTAATGAAAGAAAAGGCTACACGCAAACCAGAGAAAGACGACATGTAAAGCTCAAAACAGAATGACCTTTTCATTTGTTTTTGATGAAAAAACAAAAAAAATATCGTTTTTTGTTTGCATCTAACAGAAAATTATTACTTTTGCCCCAGAATTAGAAACCAAAGCAAAAAACAAAGATTCGAATGAAATCATTTACTTATGCATATTACTTCTTTTTTTACTTTTACTTTAGCAACAAAGTAGAGCGGGAGTTTGTATGTATCAAGTGACAGTGATGCTTAAGGACTGAATAGAGAAATCAATCATATGAATCCCGCTCCAATATGGACGCGGGATTTTTTTATATAATACATTAGAACAATGAAAAAGATAGCAATTCAAGGAACACTCGGCTCATATCATGATATCGCCGCACACAAGTACTTCGAGGGAGAAGAAATAGAGTTAATCTGTTGTGCCAACTTCGAAGACGTGTTTACTTCGATACGAAAAGACAGCCAGGTTATCGGAATGCTAGCCATCGAGAATACGATTGCAGGAAGCTTGCTGCACAACAATGAGTTGCTGCGACAAAGCGGCACACAGATCATTGGTGAATACAAACTGCGTATCTCGCACAGCTTCGTCTGTCTCCCTGATGAGAGTTGGGAAGATCTGACTGAAGTCAACTCCCACCCTATCGCCCTGATGCAGTGTCGCGAATTTCTGAACCAACATCCACAGTTGAAAGTAGTGGAAGGTGAAGATACCGCCCGTAGCGCGGAAATCATCAAGAATGAAAACCTGAAAGGCCATGCCGCTATCTGCTCCAAAGCAGCAGCCGAACGTTATGGCATGAAAATCCTTCAGGAAGGCATTGAAACAAACAAACACAACTTCACCCGTTTTCTGGTAGTTGCCGATCCCTGGCAAGTGGACGAACTCCGCCAACATCATGTCAACGCAACCAACAAGGCAAGTATGGTATTCACTCTTCCGCACACGGAAGGCAGTCTGTCGCAGGTTTTGTCTATTCTATCGTTCTATAATATCAATCTGACAAAAATCCAATCGTTGCCAATCATCGGACGGGAATGGGAATACCAATTTTACGTAGATGTGGCTTTCAACGATTATCTAAGATACAAGCAATCTATTGCCGCAATCACTCCATTAACCAAAGAACTTAAATTATTAGGCGAATATGCAGAAGGAAAGTCAAACGTATAAAATCGCTCCTGCCGACAGATTGGCAAGTGTTAGCGAATACTACTTCTCAAAGAAACTTAAAGAGGTAGCACAGATGAATGCTGAAGGAAAAGATGTCATCAGCCTCGGTATCGGAAGCCCCGATATGCCTCCTTCAAGGGAAACCATCGAAACATTGTGCAACAATGCTCATGATCCTAACGGACACGGTTATCAACCGTATGTAGGTATCCCCGAACTGCGCAAAGGTTTCGCCAATTGGTATCAACGCTGGTACGGAGTGGAACTGAATCCGAATACGGAAATACAACCATTGATCGGTTCGAAAGAAGGAATCCTCCATGTTACGCTGGCATTTGTCAATCCGGGTGAGCAGGTGTTAGTCCCAAATCCGGGATACCCCACCTATACTTCTTTAAGTAAAATACTTGGCGCGGAAGTTATCAACTATGACCTGAAAGAAGAAGACGGTTGGATGCCCGACTTTGAGGCACTGGAAAAGATGGATCTTAGTCGTGTAAAACTGATGTGGACCAACTACCCGAATATGCCGACAGGAGCCAATGCTACTCCGGAAATCTATGAGCGTCTTGTTGATTTTGCCCGCCGAAAGAATATCGTGATTGTGAACGACAATCCGTACAGCTTTATCCTGAACGATAAGCCTATCAGTATTCTAAGTGTGCCGGGAGCCAAAGACTGTTGCATCGAGTTCAACTCTATGAGCAAGAGTCACAATATGCCCGGCTGGCGTATCGGTATGTTGGCATCGAACGCAGAATTCGTACAATGGATATTGAAAGTGAAAAGTAATATCGACAGCGGTATGTTCCGTGCCATGCAACTGGCTGCAGCAACTGCTCTTGAAGCAGAAGCAGACTGGTATGAAGGCAATAACGAAAACTATCGCAACCGTCGTCACCTCGCCGGTGAAATTATGAAAACATTGGGATGCACCTACGACGAAAAACAAGTAGGAATGTTCCTTTGGGGAAAGATTCCCGCTTCCTGCAAGGATGTAGAGGAACTGACGGAAAAGGTATTGCATGAAGCAAGAGTGTTTATCACTCCGGGATTTATTTTCGGCAGTAACGGAGCAAGATATATTCGTATCTCTCTTTGTTGTAAAGACAATAAACTGGCGGAAGCACTGGAAAGAATAAAAAGAATATAGGTTTCTGTTGTTCTCTCTTCAAAGAAAAAGAGAAGAAAACAGCAGCATAATGAGACAGAATAATTTCAACGAAAACAAGTTATTAAAAGAATAAAAACAAATAAGAATATGGAACTCGAATCAATTTTATTACCGGGCATTGAAGCTAAAAGACCGATTGTCATTGCCGGCCCTTGTAGCGCAGAAACTGAAGAACAAGTAATGGATACAGCCAAACAACTGGCTGCAAAAGGACAGAAAATATATCGTGCCGGCATTTGGAAACCACGTACCAAACCGGGAGGTTTCGAAGGTATCGGCGTAGAAGGTCTTGCCTGGTTGAAAGAGGTAAAGAAAGAAACAGGAATGTATGTTTCTACGGAAGTAGCAACAGCCAAACATGTTTACGAATGTCTGAAAGCGGGTATCGATATTCTTTGGGTAGGTGCACGTACCACTGCCAATCCTTTCGCCGTACAGGAAATCGCTGATGCGCTGAAAGGTGTTGATATCCCCGTATTGGTTAAGAACCCGGTGAACCCGGATCTCGAATTATGGATCGGAGCACTGGAACGTATCAACAACGCTGGTTTGAAACGTCTGGGTGCTATCCATCGTGGTTTCAGCAGCTATGACAAGAAAATCTACCGTAATCTTCCCCAATGGCATATTCCTATCGAACTGCGCCGCCGTATCCCTAATCTTCCGATTTTCTGTGATCCGAGCCATATCGGTGGAAAACGTGAATTAGTAGCTCCGCTTTGCCAACAGGCGATGGACTTGAACTTCGACGGTCTGATCGTAGAAAGCCACTGTAACCCTGACTGCGCTTGGAGCGATGCTTCCCAACAAGTTACTCCGGACGTACTCGACTATATCCTCAATCTGCTGGTGATCCGTACTGAAACGCAATCTACCGAAAGTCTGGCACAACTCCGTAAACAAATTGACGAATGTGACGACAATATCATTCAGGAACTATCAAAAAGAATGCGCGTAGCCCGCGAAATCGGTACTTACAAAAAAGAGCATGGAATCACCGTTCTTCAAGCCGGACGTTACAATGAAATCTTGGAAAAACGTGGCGCGCAGGGCGAACAGTGTGGTATGGACAGCGAGTTTATGAAGAAAATTTTCGAAGCCATCCACGAAGAATCGGTTCGTCAACAGATGGAAATTATTAATAAATAAAAAGCAGCCTCTCCACTAACCCTCTTCCAAAGAAAGGAAAGAAAGTAACCTCCTGTTCATATTGATAAGAGTAACTTTCAGTCTGTTCTCCTTGGGAGAGGGCTAGGGAAAGTTTTTTTAAATAAACATTATGAGAATATTAATCCTTGGAGCCGGAAAAATGGGCTCTTTCTTTACTGATATATTAAGCTTTCAACATGAAACGGCCGTGTTTGACGTCAACCCGCACCAGTTGCGTTTTGTCTATAACACGTATCGTTTCACCACATTGGAGGAGATTAAGGACTTTGAACCGGAACTGGTTATTAATGCCGTTACAGTGAAGTACACGCTGGATGCCTTTCATAAAGTATTGCCTGTGTTACCGAAAGACTGTATCATTAGTGACATTGCCTCTGTAAAAACAGGACTGAAGAAGTTTTATGAAGAAAGCGGTTTCCGTTATGTCTCCAGCCACCCGATGTTTGGCCCTACTTTTGCTAGTCTTAGTAATCTAAGCAGCGAGAATGCCATCATCATCAGTGAAGGCGACCACCTGGGAAAAATATTCTTCAAAGACCTCTATCAGACATTGCGTTTGAACATCTTCGAATATACGTTCGACGAACACGACGAAACAGTAGCCTACTCGCTTTCTATTCCGTTCGTATCGACTTTTGTATTTGCTGCCGTAATGAAACATCAGGAAGCTCCGGGAACTACGTTCAAAAAGCACATGGCAATTGCCAAAGGCCTATTAAGCGAAGACGACTACCTGCTTCAGGAAATTCTATTCAACCCACGCACTCCGGGACAGGTAGCCAATATCCGCACGGAGTTGAAGAATCTTCTCGAAATTATCGAGAACAAAGATGCGGAAGGAATGAAAAAGTATCTGACTAAGATTCGGGAGAAGATTAAATAATCCATTATATAGAGAGGGATCAGGGGAAATAATAATCTTCCGTGTGCCTCTCCGGTTACAGAACCATCCCTTATATAGGCAAGATTTAACGATCCTCTGCATACTTTTTTGTTTGCAGGGGATTTTTTTATGTGTACCTTTGTATTCGCAAAAACGGATTCACAGGAGAAAGAATGATAGATCAAATTACCATAGACCGGATATTGGACGCGGCACAAATTATGGATGTCGTTTCAGATTTTGTCACCCTGCGCAAACGTGGTGTCAATTACGTCGGTTTGTGTCCGTTCCATAGTGATAAAACCCCTTCTTTTTATGTCTCTCCCGCCAAGGGATTATGCAAATGTTTTGCTTGTGGAAAAGGTGGAAACGCAGTGCATTTCATTATGGAGCACGAGCAGATGTCATATCCGGAAGCGCTGAAGTACCTTGCCAAGAAATACAATATTGAAATCAAGGAGCGGGAATTAAGCGATGAAGAGAAGTTTGTGCAAAGCGAACGTGAAAGTCTGTTTATCGTCAATAACTTTGCGCGCGATTATTTCCAAAACATACTAAAAAATCATATAGACGGGCGTAGCATCGGTATGGCTTATTTCCGCAACCGTGGTTTTCGCGATGACATTATTGAGAAATTCCAACTAGGCTACTGTACTGAAAGTCACGATGCATTCGCCAAAGAGGCAATCCAAAAAGGATATAAAAAAGAGTATCTGGTAAAAACCGGACTTTGCTACGAAACGGACGACCACCGATTGCGAGATCGTTTTTGGGGACGTGTAATTTTCCCTGTCCATACGCTTTCCGGTAAAGTGGTGGCTTTTGGCGGACGTGTACTTGCCAGTGCAACGAAAGGGGTTAAAGTAAAATACGTCAATTCACCCGAATCGGAAATCTATCATAAAAGTAACGAATTATACGGTATATATTTTGCCAAACAGGCTATTGTAAAACAAGACCGTTGCTTTTTGGTTGAAGGCTACACGGACGTAATCTCCATGCATCAATCCGGCATAGAGAATGTGGTTGCTTCCTCGGGAACAGCCCTTACACCGGGACAAATCCGTATGATTCACCGGTTCACCAACAACATGACTGTGCTTTACGACGGCGACGCAGCAGGTATCAAGGCTTCTATCCGGGGAATTGACATGTTATTGGAGGAAGGTATGAATATCAAAGTCTGTCTTCTTCCCGATGGGGACGACCCGGACTCTTTTGCCCACAAGCACAACTCAACGGAATTTCAGACTTTTATCTCGGAACATGAAACGGACTTTATCCGCTTCAAAACGAACTTGCTACTGGAGGATGCAGGAAAAGATCCCATCAAGCGTGCGGAACTGATTGGTAATCTGGTGCAAAGTATTTCTGTCATCCCTGAAGCAATTGTCAGAGACGTCTATATCAAAGAATGCGCGCAGCTACTTCATGTAGAAGATAAGCTGCTAGTATCAGAAGTTGCCAAAAGACGGGAAACTCAAGCAGAGAAACGGGCTGAACAGACGGAACGGGAACGCCGGATGGCTGAAAGAACAGCTACAATGTCTCAAGGGACACCGCCTGAAAATGCTCCGATGCCCAACGGAGATATTCCGTTGCCCCCTGAAATAGATAACGGATATACAGAGGTTCCTCCCGCTCTGCAGGAAGACAACTATGCATCTTTTATCCCCCAGGAAGGAAAGGAAGGACAAGAATTCTACAAATTCGAACGGCTGATATTACAGGCAGTAGTTCGTTATGGAGAAAAAATCATGTGTAACCTGACTGATGAAGAAGGAAACGAGATTCCGGTAACCGTTATAGAATATGTGATTAATGATTTAAAAGAAGATGAGTTAGCTTTTCATAATCCGTTGCACCGCCAAATGTTATCGGAAGCTGCTGCACACATGCATGATTCCAATTTCATTGCTGAACGTTATTTTCTGGCACATCCTGATCCGGTAATCAGTAAATTGAGTGTGGATTTGATTAATGTGCGGTATCAGCTTAGTAAATACCACTCCAAATCCCAAAAGATCGTAACAGATGAAGAGCGTCTCTATGAAATGGTTCCGATGTTAATGATTAACTTCAAATATGCAATTGTAACAGAGGAATTGAAGCACATGCTTTATGCCCTGCAAGATCCTGCTCTCGCCCATGATAATGAAAAATGTGACTCGCTTATGAAACGATTTAATGAGTTGAAGACCGTACAAAGCATCATGGCAAAACGATTGGGTGACAGGGTTGTTCTGCGATGATTCCTCATCGGTGCGGAGAGATGTCTTCATCGGTGCAGCCCCCTCTTCATCGGTACCGAAGCCTGCCTTCCCCGATACCGAAACCCAATAGCGTTTCTTACCAGATTCTCTCTACAAAGTCCCGTGTTGAATTAGATTCATAAACTCTTCACGAGTTTTTGCCTGATTGAAAGCCCCGGTAAAATCCGAAGTAGTAGTAATAGAGTTTTGTTTTTCTACACCACGCATCTGCATACACATGTGTTTGGCTTCCACTACCACCATTACACCCAATGGATTCAGTGTTTCCTGAATACACTCTTTGATTTGCAGTGTCATGCGTTCCTGCACTTGCAGGCGATGAGAGAATATATCGACTACACGGGCTATCTTGCTCAACCCGGTGATATAGCCGTTAGGAATATAAGCCACGTGTGCCTTCCCGTAGAACGGCAACATGTGATGTTCGCAAAGGGAGAAGAAATCGATATCTTTCACAATCACCATCTGACTGTATTCTTCCTGGAATTTAGCAGAGCGAAGCACTTCATGAGGATCCATGTGATACCCTTTCGTCAAGCTTAACATTGCTTTAGCCACCCGTTCCGGAGTTTTCAGCAACCCTTCCCGTTCGGCATCTTCACCCAACAAAGTTATAATACTACGATAATGACTCTTCAACTCCTCCAGATTCGGAGAAATAATTTCTTCTTTTTCTAACATGATACGATTATAAAGGAATATTGATCTGGTCTCTTACAATAGAAACCTCTTTGAACACACCGGTAGACTTCAACCGACGCATCATTGCGTCCGCCTCTTCAATGCTCCGGAAATCACCTACACGACAAAGCCAACGAGGTGGATTGAACGAAGTATATACTGTCAATTCAGGGAAATACTCTTTAACGCGTGATGCTACATGATAAGCATCATTCTTAGCCTGACGAGTATTATTACCGGCATACGCCTGTATTCTGAATCCGGAAGTCTTTATTACTTTCTGTTCACCTGTTGCAGGACGTTCCATCCCTATCAGAGCCTCAATACGGGGATCTTGATGAATAGTCACCTTTCCTTGTCCCGGAACGTTACGTTCCAGACTTTTGACAATGCCCTGTGCCTGTACACCGACAACTGCCAATACCAACAACAAAGTAAGTAAAGCTAGTTTTCTCATTCTATAAATAATATTTAGGCACGGATTACGCGGGTTACACAGTTTTCGAAATCTCTTGGACTAAACTATACCGTGTAATCCGTGAAATCCGTGCCTGAAAGAAGTTTTAATTATGCGTTAAAAGCATCAATGATACCTTTGAAATCAGATACTTTCAGAGCAGCACCACCAATCAAACCACCATCAACGTCCGGGTTAGCGAACAGTTCTTTAGCGTTAGAAGGTTTGCAGCTACCACCGTAAAGGATAGAAGTATTGTCTGCGATTTCTTTGCCATACTTGTCAGCTACGATAGAACGGATGAAGGCATGGATTTCCTGTGCTTGTTCAGGAGAAGCAGTTTTACCTGTACCGATAGCCCAAACCGGTTCGTAAGCCAATACAATCTTAGAGAAGTCTTCAGCCGACAGAGAGAATACAGATTCCATTTGTGCAGCTACCACTTCGTTTTGCTTGTTAGCTTCGCGTTCTTCCAACACTTCACCGATACAGAAAATCGGAGTCAGACCGTTAGCCAAAGCCAATTTTACTTTTTCTTCAAGGATAGCAACTGTTTCACCGTAGTATGCACGACGTTCAGAGTGTCCCAGAATTACATATTTTGCACCAGTAGAAGCAACCATTTCAGCAGAAACTTCACCTGTATAAGCACCTGATGCTTTGTCTGCACAGTTTTCAGCACCTACACCAATCTTAGCAGCGTCTACCAACGGAGTAACAGAAGCCAGGTGGATGAACGGAGTACAGATGATTACATCACAGTTAGGCTTTTCGTTAGCCAATGCTTCGTTCAGTTCTTTAGCCAAAGCGATACCCTCTTGAAGGGTTTTGTTCATTTTCCAGTTTCCTGCAACAATGTTCTTTCTCATTTTGTTTTTTTATTTTAAAGGGTTAATAAATTTACGATCGGACGATTGACGATTGCACGATTCAGGTTAGTGTTCGTTACAGAGGGTCGCTCGTTATCATTTTTTCTTATTCTTGTTCTTCTATTCCTTGATTCTTTGTTTCCGGTTCTTTGCTTTTTATCTCTTCTTCTTGTTGCTTCCGCTTCGCGGTTTTCCGTTCCCGGCGGCGAACGACCAACACATCCACCCCAAGCACTAACAACAACGGAATAACAAACCACAGAAAAACATATCCTACCGTATGAGCGTCACTGCTCACTTTCTGCTTTCCTAGCGGCAGATTCTCCAGCTTGTCCGTCAGTACGTATTCATCCGGTATATCCTCATCGCTCCATTTATTCAGAATGGTTCCGTTCTTAATCAACATCAACCCCGGGTTAGAGCGAACCATCGTCTTCAAAGTAATATCATCCATTTGGCAGAAAGGATATTCGGCTCCTGTTTTGTCCTTCCACAGTTCTATCTGTTCCTCCGGTGAAGAAGTGAGGCAATAAAATTTGTAGCCATGCTCCACCGAATAGTCATATATCTCATTAATCAAATCAATGTTACTATCATCCGCCTCTTCAATGCGATGAGCAACCAATAGGAAAGTATATCCTATATCTGTCAATACATCGTCTGTTATATCTTCCCCCGTATTCAGATCTATCATAGAAAAATCATGAATAGCCGGTTCATATCCTTTTTCCTTAAGGATGGTACGCGTATCGACAAATGTCCAGGTACTATCCGGATAGTTATCCAACGTAAATTCTTTCTGCTCTCCGTTCTTCTCCAGGATAAAGATGCTTTCATATACGCTTGGTTTGGCTCCTTCGGGCATTGTCATACCTTCCAGGATATTCTTTCCGATCTTGTAAGGGCGAAAGTCTAAAACAGGCAAACGGTCCAGGCAATAGAACGATAAAGTAAACACAAAAAACAGCGTATAGAGAGAAACCAGCCACTCCATCTTCACACTGATAAAACGAATCAGCATCCTCCTGTGACGGAAAGCCATTATTGCCGCAAACAGCAGAATGATATTCTTTCCAAATGTTTCCCAATTCGTCAATACCCAGGCATCACCAAAACAACCGCAGTCTGAAACCGGATCAAAGATGGCAAGATACAAGGTCAGTGGCGTCATGAAAATCATCAGCATCAAAGCCAATGAAGTAGCCAATGTTCTTCTTGTTGCAAAGAACAAAGAGATACCTATAAAAAACTCAACGGCGGATAAAACGATACCTCCCAATAAAGGGAAGAATGAAGGGAACCAGGAAGCCATTCCGAATGCAGTCAGATAATCCTGTATCTTATACTGGAAACCCAGCGGATCAACTGCCTTTACAAATCCGGAAAAGATGAACGATGCCGCCAAAAGAAAGCGACACATATTCGCCACTACCTCCTGAATGATATGTAAGTTCTTATCCTTCAAATTCTATCTTAATCAGTCCGAAAACAGAGTAATTAATCATATCCATATAATTGGCATCAATTCCTTCTGACACCAATGTATTGCCGGCCAGGCTCTCAATCTGCTTGGTACGGTAAATTTTCATCAGGATCAAGTCCGTGTAAGAGCTGACACGCATGCTCCGCCAAGCTTCATCATAATCATGATTCTTGGCAAGCATCAGTTCTAATGCCTCTTTTGCATACTTATCGTACAAAGCCATCGCTTCTTCATTGCTGATGTCGGCAGACTCGGCATACCCCAGTTCCAACTGGATAAGTCCGATGATGCCATAATTGACAATCGCAATAAACTCGGCACGGATTCCCTCGTCAATCAGGGTTACTCCTTTGGTTTCAATACTACGAATCCGATTGGCTTTAATAAAAATCTGGTCAGTCACCGAAGCCGGACGCAGGATACGCCATGCAGGTCCGTAATCGTGCAGCTTCTTGGAAAATAAGTCACGGCACAAAGCGATGACATGTTCAAATTGTTGCTTGGTATCTTTCATCTTCTTCCAAATAGTGCGCAAAGGTAACAATAATTAAGTAAAAACAGAAAGAGGGCACTCTAAATTATATTAAAGTGCCCTCTTCTAAAGATATTGTATTACTGTTTTATAAGCTATATTTTTTATGAACAACGCAAAACCTGTCCGATACGCAAAGTAGTAGTCGGTTTGATACGGTTCAGTTTGCAAAGTGTACTGACTGATACGCCACGCAATTTAGCAATGCGGGACAATGTATCGCCACTCTTCACCTTGTGATAACGGATGGTACCGTCAGCCACTTGAGTATCATGAGAACCAGCACGCTTCACGCCTTTTGCTTTGCGGAACGTATAAGTATCGGCAACGATATCTTGTTTCGGAAAGTCGAACATATAAATCGGATTAATTGCAATCCCCAGGAAGCGGGTTTCGAAATGAAGATGCGAACCAGTAGAACGTCCGGTGTTACCACCCAAACCGATTACTTCTCCGGCTTTCACTAATTGGTTTTCTTCAACCAATTGTTTTGATAAATGGCCATACACAGTTTCCAATCCATTATCATGACGGATAACGACATATTTTCCATATCCTCTACGCTCATATTTTACGATACGTACTTTACCGTCAAAAGCAGCTACGATAGTATCACCTATATTCACTTTCAAGTCCAACCCATTATGCATTCTTCTCCAACGAGGACCGAAAGGCGAAGTAATTTTTGTACTTGGAGTTGGCATATGGAAACCTGTCAGGTCGATTGTATACGTATCAGGGATAATAGCATTTCCGTAAGCATGCACATACTGGTTGTTCCAGTTTGGATAAAGACTTAGGGCGGGATATTCGGACTGTTCGGCACGGATTTGCTTCTGCAAGGCCAAAGAGTCTACTGATTTTAATTTCTTGTCTATCGGTGCTTGGCGGGCAATCAGGTCTTGTGAGAAAGAGCTCAGACTGACCATAGCCGCAACAGCGACCAATCCTGTTTTAATAATGCTAAAATTCATTCCTTCTTTGTCAATTCAATTAATATTCGTCGTTTGCGTACAGGTAATCGAATGTAGCCTGCTTGTAATCGAATATTTCTTCCGGTTTAAAAAATCTCGTTAATTCAATAGCTGCAGTCTCCGGAGAATCGGATGTATGAACGATATTCTCTTGAAAGCTCATACTGTAATCCCCGCGAATGGTGCCTGGGGCAGCTAAACGTCCATTAGTCGGTCCCGCCAACGTACGGACTGTTTGAATAGCATCCACACCTTCGAAACAACAAACAATGACAGGAGTTGTCATCATCGAATCTTTCACACGCTGAAAGAAAGGTTTGCCGCTAAGGTGGGCATAATGTTCGCTTAACAATTCATCAGTCAGTTGCATCATCTTCATGCCGGCCAACCGTAATCCTTTACGTTCAAAGAGATGAGTAATCTCACCAACCAATCCCCGTTGAAGGGTACATGGTTTTAAAATGACCAGCGTTTTTTCAAGCATAATACTCGACTTTGCAAATGGTTAAACAATACATTTACTAAAAAAATTCCCCCAAAGGTAGTATTTTCCTATGAAAAGGCAAGAGAGTTATTAACTATTTTTCAGATGCTTAGTACAAAAAGAGGGAGCAATTGAGCCGTTAAACTCCTATAAATAGGGAGAATAGGGACAAAATATGTTTTGCAACACATTTACGCAAATAAACTGCATGTTTAACCGTTTTTCAACTTATGGCAGCCCAGTTAACATTCGTTTTCCGCAAGGCTTTAAGCTGCCGCCACAAGATTTCATTCTCGGGATTCTGTGCCGCAGGGTCTTGTTCCACAATACTTTCAGCTATGGCACGCACGTATTGCAACAGTTGCCCGTCGCGTACAATATCCGCAATCTTCAAATCGAAAGCGATGCCGCTTTGCTGCGTACCTTCAAGATCACCGGGGCCACGCAATTTCAAATCGGCCTCGGCTATTTCGAAACCATCATTAGTGCGTACCATGATTTCCAATCGTTTCCGGGTGTCCTCCGTCAACTTATAATTCGTCACCAGAATACAATAAGACTGTTCCGCTCCACGTCCTACCCGGCCACGCAACTGATGCAACTGCGAAAGCCCGAAACGTTCTGCATTTTCAATAATCATCACCGAAGCATTCGGGACGTTCACTCCGACTTCAATGACGGTAGTAGCCACCATGATCTGCGCTTTGCCCGAAACAAAAAGCTGCATTTGCTCATCCTTCTCGGCTGGTTTCATTTTGCCATGCACTTTACAAACCGTACATTTGGGAAACTCTTCCAGAACATGTTGATATCCTTCTTCAAGGTTCTTCAAATCAATCTTTTCGCTTTCTTTAATCAGCGGATAGACAATGTAGACCTGACGTCCTTCTTCAATTTGTTTGCGCACCGAACGGTACATACTTTCCCGACGGTTATCAAATTGGTGAATGGTAGTAATCGGTTTCCTTCCGGGTGGAAGCTCGTCGATAACAGACACGTCCAAATCACCATACAATGTCATTGCCAAAGTGCGTGGGATCGGGGTAGCAGTCATCACGAGCACATGTGGAGGTTGAACATTCTTACTCCAAAGGCGGGCGCGTTGTGCCACGCCAAAGCGATGCTGTTCGTCGATAACAACGAAACCTAAAGAAGAGAAATTGACAGTATCTTCAATAACGGCATGCGTTCCTATTAATATCTTCACATCTCCGGTCAGCAATCCGGTCAGAATCGCTTCCCGCCTTTTGCCTTTAATAGAGCCTGTCAGCAGTTCGACACGGATATCCATGCCAAAGAGCAGTTCTTTGATCGTTTCATAATGCTGGTTCGCCAAGATTTCGGTGGGTGCCATCATGCAAGCCTGATAACCGTTATCCAACGCCAACAACATACTCATCAAAGCAACCAGTGTTTTCCCGCTTCCTACATCTCCCTGCAAAAGGCGGTTCATCTGCCTGCCACTGCCGACATCGTTCCGTATTTCCTTCAATACCCGCTTCTGTGCACCTGTCAGTTGAAAAGGAAGATTCTTTGTATAAAATGTATTGAACACCTCTCCCACTTTCTCAAAGATATATCCACGATATCTTTTTTGTCTGTCTTTAGCGTAGCGGAGGATATTCAGTTGAACATAAAACAGTTCTTCAAACTTAAGGCGATATTGCGCCCTGCGAAGCACATCGGGATTGGTCGGGAAGTGGATATTCCGGAGAGCTTCCGTCAAAGGCATCAGATGATGTTCCGCCAGCAATTTGGAAGAAAGTGTTTCAGGCAGAGGCTCCTGTATTTGTTGAATCACCGTTGCCATCATCTTCTCAATCGCGTGAGAGTTGAGGAAACTGCGCTTCATCTTCTCTGTCGTATTATAATAAGGTTGCAATCCCACCGAAGAAAGTTTCAAATCTTCCGGCTTGTCTACATCGGGATGCGCCACATTGATACGTCCGTTGAAAACTGTCGGTTTACCGAAGATGATATATTCCTCGTGCAGTTTATACTTACCTAAGATATACTTAATGCCTTGAAACCACACCAGATCCACGACTCCCGTACCATCCGAAAAGTGCGCCGTCAAACGACGTTGACGTCCTTCGCCAATGGTTTCGAAACCGAGAATTTCTCCTTTCAACTGGATATACGGCATATTGCCATCTATTTCGTGAATGTAATAGATGCGGCTCCGGTCAATATATTTATAAGGGAAATAATAAATTAAATCGTGCAAGGAGTAGATTTCCAACTCCTTATTTAATACAGCGGCTTTTTGAGGGCCTACACCGGAGATAAATTTTATGTCGCGTGTGGCTAAATCGAACATTTATAAAAGAGCACTCCCTACTTTTAAATCGAAAGGAGTCGTTATTTTTATATTTTCACGGTTACCTTCCGCCAGATACACAGGTATTCCCATTGCTTCGACAACGGAAGCGTCATCTGTAAAGAAGGGAGTAAATTCTTGTGCATAGGCTTGTTTCAACAACTCTACATCGAAAACCTGCGGTGTTTGCACCAGCTTGTAATCATTCCGGCTGACCGTTTCACTTCCGGCATCTGTCAGATGGCGAAGTGTCTCTACCACATCCACCACAGGAATCACTGCTTTCTGCACTTTTGCCAAGTCATAACAACGGCGAATCACTTCTACCGACACAAACGGACGTACTCCATCATGCACCCCTACCAGTCCCGGCTCCTGCACCAGTGCCAGACCGTTCTTTACAGAGTGAAAACGTGTTTCGCCTCCATCGGCAAGGGTATGTTCCACCGCAAAGCTGTGTTTTTGGCAAAATTGCTTCCAAAAGTCCTGCTGTTCCCGTGGAAGCACTACTATGATTTGAAGTGTTTCGTCATATCTCCTGAATACTTCCAGGGTATGCATCAACACAGGTTTATCACCCATGGGAAGGAATTGTTTCGGGAGGTCACTTCCCATTCGCAAGCCCTTTCCACCGGCGACAATGATTACATATTTCTTCATGGACGGTTTAGCGTTTAACACACATCGCTTCTACCAGTTCGTCTACTTTTTCTTTACCTACCAACAGGTCAACGATTGTCAAAGCAAATTCCATGGCAGCACCCGGTCCCGTACCGGTAATGATGTTTCCATCACGTACGACAGGTTCATTTACACATTCTGCACCATCCAGATATTGTTCAAAACTCGGATAACAGGTAGCCTTCTTTCCTTTCAGCAGTCCCAGCTTACCCAACACCATCGGAGCAGCACAAATGGCCGCAATAGGTTTACCTTTTGCGGCAAAATCAAGAATCAATTTACGCAATCCTTCGTGCTTGTCAAGTGTGGCAGCTCCCGGCATTCCTCCCGGCAACAGCAGCAGTTCTGCATCGAAGAAATCGCAATTCTCGAAGTTGATATCGCAAAGGACGGATACGTCATGTGCTCCCACTACAATTTCATCCGGTGTAACGGATACGATTTCTACATTAAGTCCGGCACGTCTCAACGTGTCAATAGCAGTAAAGGCTTCAATTTCTTCAAAACCATCTGCAAAAAAAGCGTATACAGTTCCCATAATCCTTTATATATTTGGTTAATGATACTATCTCAAGTTAAAATAATAGGTGATTGTCCCTGTCTGGTTATTCACCCCATCTATCGTATTAAAACGGGCTTTCTTCGCTGCATCCTCCGCCGCCTTACGCAAAGCGGAATTTACCGTATTCGTTTGAGGGCTAATACTGGTCGATATCACTTGCCCTGCAGGATTCACGGTGATATTCACCACTACACGTCCTTCTTCCTGCACATTATATACAGGCTTCGGCAAACTGCCCGTACCTAAAGAACGTCCGCCAAGGTCAAATGTTCCGTAACCTCCGGTTCCGGTCTTCGCTCCGGTAGAAGAATTTCCCTCCTTGCTACCTTCGGTTCCCGTGCCACTAGCCGCAGTTCCTTTATTTCCTGTCATTTGCGCTCCCTTTCCAAACGCACCGGACACCCTCTTTCTGGCAGCTTCTTCGGCAGCCTTACGTTCACGTTCCGCTTTTTCTTCTGCCAGCCGTTTCGCTTCCGCAGCTTTTTCGGCTTCCGTTTTTTCGGGCTTCTTCACCGGTTCTTTCGGCTTGACCACCTCTTTAGGTTTCACCGTTTCTTTTTTCGGTTCTTCCGTCTTAGGTTTCAGGGTTACTGTTTCCTCTTCAGTCTGCGTCAATAAATCCTGTTCCGAAGGAAGTTCCGGTGCTGTTTCCGCGGGTGCTGCCGCATCTTCATCCATGATATCCACGTCTACCAGAGAGGGATCATCGAAGCCACTCGCTGCGTCTACATTTCCCATCATTACAGGCACTCCGCCTGCATCTTCATCCGGTTGAGGGACAGTAAAGCTCACCAGAATCAAAAGAGCAATCACTGCCACATGCACCAACAGTGCACCCAGCGCTCCTATGTATTCACCCTTTTTTCTTCTGTCCATTGTTTCTTATTTATTTTCAGGCGGGCGTGTAGCCAACACCATCTTAAAATGATTCTCGTTTGCAATGTTCAATACCCTTACGATCTCACGGTAAGGTACCGATTCATCTGCATACAATGCCACGTACATTTCCGGCTCCTTCTCTGCGCAACTCTGCAAGAATGAAGTCAGATCGTTCAGCGCCACCGGCTGCTCTTTTTCATTGCCGAAAGCGGCATAGAAATTCAAGTCTTTATCGATAACCACTCTTGTCAGCGGTTTGGCCGAAGTCTGCTGCTTGCCTTGCGGCAACAGGACTTTGATAGCATTGGGCGACACCACCGTAGAGGTTATCATAAAGAATATCAGCAACAGGAAGATGACGTCCGTCATGGAAGCCATGCTGAAATTGGGCGATACTCTATTTCTTCTTTTTAATCCCATCAGCCTATTATTTTGCCGGCTCGTTCAACAAGTCCATGAACTCCATTGTACGAGACTCCATTTTATTTACCACACGGTCTACCAGCATCACCAGATAATTGTAGGCAAACATAGCAATGATACCGACAATCAGACCACCGACCGTAGTAATCATAGCTTCATAGATACCACCAGAAAGCAAAGTGATATCAATGTTTCCGCTTCCGGCATTCGCCATTTCGTAGAATGCACGTACCATACCGGTCACCGTACCGAGGAATCCGAGCATCGGAGCACCTCCGGAAATAGTTGCCATTACAGTCAATCCTTTTTCCAGCTTTGCCACTTCAATATTACCTACATTCTCAATAGCTACCTGTACATCGTTAATAGGACGTCCTAAACGGCTGATCCCTTTTTCTATCATACGTGCCGAAGGGGTGTTTATCGTACGGCAATAGTTAATAGCCGCTTTGATCTCACCGCTATGAATATAGTCTTTAATCCGCTCCATAAACATCGGGTCTTCTTTTCCTGCCTTGCGAATCATGTAGTTACGTTCAAACAGGATATAAAAACAGACAACCGACAATACACCCAGCACAATCATAATCCATCCACCCTTGATAGCCATATCAAGCATGTTCATTTCAGGAGCGTTCACCTCCGTCAATACGGGGTTGGCAGTAGCCAGCGAGTCGGCCATATTCATAGCCCCTTGGGCTAACAAGATCATTTCATTCATGAGCGTAGACAGTTTTTATATTCCTGAATGGTACGTTCGAGTCCCAGATACAACGCATCGCTAATCAACGCATGTCCGATGGAAACTTCATCCACCCAAGGAATGTTTTTATAGAAATAATTTAAATTAACCAGACTCAAGTCGTGTCCGGCGTTCAATCCGATACCCAGTTTACGGGCAGTCTTCGCGGCTTCGATAAAAGGAGCGATGGCAGCTTCCGGATTCTTCGGATAGTTCGTTGCGTATGGTTCGGTATACAGTTCGACACGATCCGCTCCCGCTTTTGCTGCATATTCCACCATTTCAGGATCGGCTGCCACAAAAACGGAAGTACGAATACCGGCGCTGTTAAACTGATCGAGCACTTCAGTCAGGAATTCCAGATTTGCTTTGGTGTCCCAACCGGAATTAGAAGTAATCTGTGAAGGATCGTCGGGAACCAGAGTTACCTGATGAGGTTTAACTTTCAGCACCAGGTCAATGAACTCCGGAGCAGGATAACCTTCGATATTAAATTCCGTGCGCAGCAAAGGGCGCAAATCATATACATCTGAACGACGAATGTGGCGTTCATCGGGACGAGGATGAACAGTGATACCGTCTGCACCAAAAGATTCACAATCAAGCGCTACCTTTACTACATCGGGGACATTTCCTCCGCGAGCATTCCTTAGCGTAGCAATCTTGTTTATGTTTACACTTAATTTAGTCATAGTTCTACGTTATATTTGCCGCAAAAATACAAATATTATTATTAGTTGCCTAATAATACGAAACGCATTATGGGTTCTTTTTTGGTTATTTAAAGTAGAAATCCAAGAAAAAATGCCAAATTTGCATCCTGAACTAATGATATTGCTTATGAAATTCGCCATTTTCGGAAATACTTATCAGGCTAAAAAGTCTTCTCATGCTGTCACCTTGTTTAAACTTTTAAAGAAACAGGGAGCAGAGATTGGTATGTGCAGGGAATTTTATCAATTCCTAGTTTCTGAAAATATGGATATTAAAGCAGATCAATTATTTGATGGTGATGATTTTACTGCCGATATGGTAATCAGCATCGGAGGCGACGGAACATTTCTGAAAGCTGCCCGCCGCGTAGGAAGAAAAGGGATTCCTATTTTGGGAATTAACACAGGACGTTTAGGATTTCTGGCAGATATTTCGCCGGAGGAAATGGAGGAAACATTTGATGAAATCCAAAACGGCAGATATAGTGTGGAGGAACGGAGCATACTTCAGTTGATCTGCAACGACAAACATCTCCAAGATTCTCCTTATGCCCTCAACGAAATAGCTATTCTCAAACGAGACAGCTCCTCAATGATTAGTATCCGGACAGCTATTAATGGCGCGTATCTGAATACTTATCAAGCTGACGGGTTAGTAATTGCCACTCCAACAGGTTCCACAGCCTACTCTTTGAGCGTAGGAGGCCCGATCATCGTCCCTCATTCCAACACTATTGCCATCACTCCGGTGGCTCCACATAGTCTCAACGTCCGCCCTATCGTTATTCGGGATGACTGGGAGATTACATTAGATGTAGAAAGCAGAAGTCACAACTTCCTCGTCGCCATCGACGGGAGGAGCGAAACTTGCAAAGAAACGACTCAACTAACCATCCGTCGGGCAGATTACAGCATAAAGGTAGTGAAACGTTTTAATCACATTTTTTTCGATACACTCCGCAGCAAGATGATGTGGGGAGCTGACGGAAGACGGTAAGCAGTTCACATTATGCAACCGTTATTCCTCATCACCCGATTCAACTATACGGTACTTAAAAATAGAACTTCTAAAAAAAGGGACATTCAAGTTGTTGGGAATGCAACAAATTGGGTATAGATTCCAACTAAAGAGAAAAAGGGCCGGGATTTACTATCTTCAGAAATTAGATTAACATGATTTCCCCTTATATTTACTCAATAAGATTAAAATTATACTGATTGCATTTACAAATCATTCTTTTATAGACAACAGTCCTTCATTTTATCAATTTCTCCTTATCTTTATTCGCATACAAACTAGAGAGAAAAACTGCTTCCAATCATTCCCATATGAGTTCCTCACCGAGAAAAGAGTTGTCCCTCACCGAAGAACTTATCCTTCCTCGGTGAGGGACATCTCGTTGATTTTAATCCAACGAAGGCTTCTACGATTAAAAAGCCGCATATTGTATGCAAATTCATGCTACATTCACCCTATTTTCTGTATATTATTGCAATTATTTATGCAGCTCTTTCCCCAGTTCATCCATAAAAGAACAGCTGTTACCCGAAGAAATATTAAAAACAGACCATCGGGTTAGTTAATATAGAAGAAAATTAAAATATCGGTAGAGAAAAATAATACTCCGATATTAATTTAATGTAAACGACTGCGAACCAATCAGGTTCCCGCCTTCAAAAATATCTACCCGGTAATTTCCGGCATATAGAAACTCTTCTACATCCCAAAACACATTGATATTCTGTTCTTCTCCGTTATACTCAATATACTTCTTAATTGAATAAACCAATGTACGGTTTTCATAAGGGAAAGTATTGGATGCACTCTTGGTCAGTACATCATTATCGGGTTTGGTAATACGTATATAGATGGTACGTTCACCGTTTTCAGCAGTTATATTCTTCACGACCGTGAAACTGATTGCCAATTTCACCACGTCTTTCACTTTCTTCGCCACTTTACCGCGTTTATTGCGTGGTTCGATACGAATATTAGTTGCATCGAGTTGTGCGGCTAACGTCACCTTCTTATCCAGATTTTTCTTTTCTTCGGAAAGGTTACTGATTTGTTGTGAAGCCTGATTATATTTTTGTGTTACTTCTGCAATGACCTGTTTCTGCTGTGCAGCCAGTTTATTTAGTGAATCAATCTGATTAATATAACCAACCATTACTTTACGTAAGGTAGCCAATTCTTTCTTTAAACGACGAATCTCTGTTGCATTCGAACTCTTCACAGTACGAAGTTCTTCTAATAGACGTTGGGTCTTTAACTGTTCCTGTTCTAACAATACTCCTAATGAGTCATTAGTAACCTTAAACTTCAATTCATCATATTCTTGCACAAAACGACTATATTCGTTTTCCAGATCTTCCTTATCCAATTGGAATTCCTGCACTAACTCCCGATTAGCTTTTTTTTCGGTAAACAATAAATAAGTAATACCAATAATAGCTATCACCAAGATAGCCACGGCCGCAATAAGAAGGCTTTTTTTACTCATAGTTTCAGTTGTGAATTGATAACGTGCGCAAAAGTAATCATTTCGCAACAGAAGTCAAGCAGAAAAGCAGAGAGTTTTTTGATAACCCTCTGCTAATCCATACAATTTTAACTTATTTGCTTGCTAACTTATTCAGTTCAGCAGGTGTTACTACTGTAACCAATAAACATCTTGCTACTTTTTCTTAAAAGAATGAAAGACAAGTCCCGGAATATTATTCGTTACTAGTTTAAGATCACCCATATTTAAATACAATGCATTCTTACATTGAGTCTGATATTGTTTTACCCCAATCTGTTCCACTATATTCTGTACAACCTCTTCACAAGGAGAATTTATTCCATCGGATAGGTTCCACAATTCTTCCACATTATCTTTGCGCTTAGTAACAAACCGAAATCCCCTTTTCTTCAATTCCTGTACCAACTCTTCTTTCCCGATACGTGCATTCACATGTACGGTTTTATTCTCCAAGAGAACACCTTTTTCATAAGTATCCACCACTTTCTGTATATCACGTTTTATCCTGTCGATCGTTGATACAGGAGGAACAAACTGCCAAAACAATAATGGAATATATCCTTGAGTCAACTCATACAAAGGTTGTGATATTAAATATTCATTTAAATAAGTCCCCTGTACGGAAACCTTTGTTTGCTCCCGATTCTTATACATAAAATACATACCCATATTTGCACCGAGATTATACATATCCATCATATCATGAGTAGCAATCAAAGAATAAACTTGTGCCGGAGTATGTTCACAAATACCTTTTGATATATTATCAATCTGCCTGTTGACAACACCGCTCTCCCAATCGGCCAAGTCCTTACCTTTTTCAAGAGATAACGTATCATAGTCCACGACATTTCTTGATATCGTTTTGATGTCATGCTCTGAACCGGATTGGGTATATAAAATATAAAGAGAGCCGTCTGCATACTCCTGACCATCCACTCCGGTTTTACTAAGTTTCCGACAATAAGATTCACTTTTCACGTCTTCTCCTATGCCTGCGATAATTACATTTTCTACTTCATGTTCTATTATAAACTTCCGATATTCATCAGGCAAAGCCAATAATTTTATCCAGGCAACTCCGACACCATCCATGGAAGCATCATATCCCAATGTCGCATAACAGGGTACTCCAGCTTGCGAGGAATATTCCAATATAGAAGAAACTTCTTTGGTAGAATTGACAGAAACCAAAAAATGTAATGGCAATACGGGAGCCTCCATAGCTGCAGAAAGATAAGGAACCGCCGGTACTCCCGTAGCTATTATCACAGTTTTAAGTTTCTTCGACTTACCCAAATACTCATTATATAAATCTACTGTATGCTGAACGGATTGTTGAAGGAAATCAGGTGTCCCCCATACCGGTTTGGGACCTCCTCCCGGACCAATCCGCCATGTATGGCTCACACCTGCCGTCAGATTAGCTAAAGATTTTTGGACAGCATATTCCGCACTCATCCCACCATCGAGCATAAACACATTCAAACCTTTATATTCCTCTTTAGCAATCTGATAGGTAGTCAACATTCCGGGAGTTACCACCCTAAAATAAGAAGAATATGTCAACTGTCCCTCCTCTTTTTGATAAACACCTACGGCTGCAGGCGTAAATTCTGAAGGAACTTCCCAAACAAATGGTTCTCCGCCAATCTCCGCAAGAACCGGTTCTCCTTTCTTGGAGAGATATTTCAGTATAATCGTTTTACCTTCTGACTTCCCATCAAAAGTAAACACAACCTTCTCCCCTTGTGAATAAACGAATTTATCCGTCAGCACACGAGCTCCAATCTCTCCTCCTGCCAATAGTGCAATGAAGAAAGTTACCATCAATTGTTTTATATTCATTTCGTTAGTTTAAATCTTAAATCCGATGTTATATCAATGTTCTACTAATCTCATATTTCCAACCTGTGCACAAATAGTACGAAGCTCCTCCAATGTCAGGTACTCCATCGACTTAACCGTATTCCGATACTTCTGCACTCCAATACGTTCAATTATATCATAAGCAAATTCTTCAGCCGAACCTATTTTATGATTAATGCGTCCCAAATACTCTTCCGTTTCTCCATCATCTTCCGGATTCCATTTATCTACACTCTGCCTAATTCTAATATTCTCCGAAGTGACACCTCTTGCTGTCAGCTCGTCATAAAACTCATAGCGTCTCATATTAGAATTCAGATAGAAAGATCCCTCATACAAATGATCAACAACATCAGGAAAATACCCGGCAATAGCTGACTTCAGATAACCATCAATACGTTCTACTGTAGAAGCCGCCGAATTAAATTGCCAATATAATAAAGGTACATATCCAACAAACGCTTCATATTGAGGGTGATTCGTAAGATACTCGTTAAAAATAACTCCATTCACAAAAGGTGCCTGCAACTTGCTTTGATTCTTTTTTATATATTGAAGCGTCAGGAAAGAAGATATATTGTACAAAGCCATCATATCATCAGTCTCAATCGTATAAGCTTTCACATTTGCCATCGCTTGCGCAGAGCCGGATATATTGGCTATCTGATCATCGACAATTCCACTTTCCCAATCAGAGATATACTGTCCTTCACCCAATTTTAACTGATTATAGTCATACAACCGATGTTTCAGTGCGTCAATATCAGCATCCGAACCAAAGTTAGTATACAATATATATAAAGAACCAGGTGCATATTCATCGGTAATTGTATTCTGCGTCAAAACCCTTCGGGAATAAGACTCTCCATGTCCTTCCTGACCTACTCCATAAATATAAACTTCTTCTACCTGATGATCTTTTATAAATTGCTTATATTCTTCCGGCAAATCCAATAATTTTATCCAGGCAACTCCCACTCCGGGCATAGAACCGTCATAACCCAATGTGGCATAAGAGGCATATCCATTTTGATTGGAATAATCGAGTATAGCTTGTACTTCGGAAGCAGAATTAACCGATACCAGATAATGAATAGGTAAATAGGCTGCCCCCATCATTGTTGCAAAGTAAGAAACAGATGCGATCCCCGTTCCAATCACCACTCTCTTTATCTTTGTGGCAGCTCCGATCTCCGAATTGTAAAGCTCAACAGTTTTGCGAACGGAACGTTGCAAAAACTCCGGAGTAGGCGCAACCGGATAAGTACCACCCTGCGGAGCCTCCTCCATGGTGGCAGCTATTCCCTGATCGAAAGCAACTATCGTTTTTAATACACCGAACCCGGCACTCATATCTCCTATCTGACGATAAACAGGAAGTCCCTGATAATCTAACTTTTGAATATCGTAAGTCAACAGCGACTGCTCGTTGACAGCTCTGAAATATGTTCCGTCAATTGTAGTGGTTATCCCATCTTCAAAATCTAACAGGAACTTGACAGCACAGAAGGAAGAAGGCTTTAATGCAGCTGGAAGGGTATACAGTGTCCCGGTATCCACAGGAACAGATTGTCCCGGTTCTATTTGAATATGGGAAGCAACAGACTTTTCTGTCAATACACACCCTCCATCATCCAAGTTCTGAATCACCACTTTTACTTCACGAATATCCATCGGATAGTTCGTTTCATTTTTCAAGGTAAAAGAGCAATTTACAGGATCTCCCGGCCAATAGGCAACTTTATTTAATTTCACATCAGAGGCTTTAGCCATTGTTGTACGAAAGCCGTCATCAACAACTTCCGAATCTTTGCATCCGCTCATGATAGCCAATGCAGAAAAAGCGATGATTATACTTGAAATATAACTAATTATTCTCATTGTGTTTTTCTTTTAAAATTGAATCCTTGTATTTATTCATCAATAAAGTAGCAATCTCAACAACATTACCAACCGGTTCGGAAGGATAACGTTCATGTGACTTGACCCAGTCAATTTCAAACTGCGTCACTCTTTGATGAAAAGCATCAGCATTAAACGGCTGCTTGTTAGAAACAGAGCGAATAACTTCATCTATAAACATTTCCCAACGAGGCGCATAATATCCCGATACTAAACCTCCCCAAGTACGATTTGCGTAATCGTTTAAACTCTGATCTTTATCTCCCCAGGTTGAAACGATAGTACGGGCATTTTCTTCGTAATAGTTTTTAGAAACTTCGTCTGTACCTAATGAACGGGCATCTTCAATCCATTTTCCCAGTAAAAAAGAAGATTGTGTACTTAATAAAGTATCAACATCACGCAGTAGTTGTTTCATTTCAGCTCCTTTTTGTTTTAATAGCGGTAATTGCTTCCGGGAATAAGCTTCCGCAAATTCATCGCGAAGCTTCCCGAAATAATTCCCCAGCACTTGCCTTCCTATATTAACAACATCATATTCATAAGCAGAATGTCGATGTTCTCCGGCTTTCAACAACATCTCCCATACCTCAAACAAAGTTTCATTAGAATACGCTACCGTAGGCGTAGTTGTCCAATTGCCATTTCCTTTTAAACAAGGACGCGCATTCATCAATGCCCCTTGTCCCAAAGCAGCTGGTACTGTATAAATACTGTCATAAAGCAATTTCCATGCCCGACGCATTTGTTGGTTTCTCAAGCCAATTCGCCTGTCTGCCAGTTGT
The DNA here is from genome assembly GCF_018289135.1 of Bacteroides xylanisolvens. Classification (NCBI taxonomy): domain Bacteria; kingdom Pseudomonadati; phylum Bacteroidota; class Bacteroidia; order Bacteroidales; family Bacteroidaceae; genus Bacteroides; species Bacteroides xylanisolvens. The sequence goes on along the minus strand of NZ_CP072216.1, from coordinate 5,812,671 downwards.
TCTATCCATACAGAGTCCGGCAGATTACAATCCCATGCTTTACTGAAAACATATTCATACATGAAAGGATTTACATCAAACCCCTCCAAAGTAGAACCCAGTCCCGAAAAGTTTTCTCCACCATTGGTATATACATTTTCGATTCGTTTCCCCACTTCTTTGGTGTTTCCGGCAAGCATTGTATTTCCTCCGAAATTTCCTAAATAGCACCATAAATATGGTTGCCCGAAATACCGATCTGTCTGCTTCCAGACTTCAGTATTCTCACAATAATAGTCCAGTAGCAACAGTTTATCTTGAGGGACTGCTTTCAAGAAAGCTTCTACCCGTTCGTTTGTCCATAAATGTCGGTCAATATAGAATAACCATGTCATTTGTAACCAAGTAGCATCCGGATCGACATGCGTCATCGATTGATAAATATGCTTCGAGCAATTGGCTAAAAATTCCGGTTCCCAACTTGGAGGGGCTACTTCATTAAAAGGATCTGCCCCATAAATATGGTCTGTTCCGAACAACTTAGTTTGCTCTTCCAGAAACTCTTTCTGTATGGTTGCAAACAATGGGTCAAGCGGATCCAGAAAGTGGCTTCTGTATTTATCCTCGAAACCTCCCCAAGAGCTCATCCGGCTAATCTTAGCTTCCGGATAGATTCTTTTAAGTTCCGACGGTACATGTCCGGCAAATGCAGGAAGTATGGGGCGCATATTAAATTGACGTTCACGGGCTACGATTTGTTTCTGCAATGCTTCTTGTGTATCCAGCCATTCTTTAGGCAGAGGCCCCTGCCAATAATCCAGGTTAGACATACGATGCCAAGGCAAGTGAGCAGGCCCTGTGAAATAGTTCCGTATTTCCTCATCCGTCAATCCTAATTTCGTCCATACGCGATACCAGACAGATTCTTGTCCGGTGATTGCCAAAGGCATATTGATTCCATTTAAAGCCATCCAGTCTATCAACCGTTCCCAATCCTTCCATGTCCACCATGGCATTGTATAACCGAAGGTACAGTAATTAAGAAAGAATCGGTTCTTGCAACGGGCAGTCGAAGTTATTTTTGCCGGTGGCATGGGTAATACTTCCGGCATCTCCACCGTATCGTTCACATACCAGGAAACAGAGGTAAGGCAGTAATGATTCAGATAATAGTTCAGCCCTACAGCCATCGAATTTGCGTTATTTCCCCGTATTCGTACTGTTCCTCCTTGCGCTTCTATTTCATACCAATCTTTATCAATCTTTTCCGATTGTTCAAAACTAAATTGGGAAGCATACTCCGGAAATAAACGTTCCACCATCTGTTGCATCGCTTTTTCATCTTCTGTACTTTCTTTGCAGGAAGAACACAATACGATCAACATCAGTAGAAATAAACATTTAATCTTACACATACTATTTATATTTTCATTTATATATTTCTTTTAAAAAACGAATGTATCCGATGTTACCCACTAGACACATTCGCTTGTCAAAGGGAGTAGTGTGATTACCGACCTAGTTGGTAATCGTCAGATGTGTAAGTCCCGCATCATCAAAATTCTTTTTAGTAAGCGGCACATCCGGTCCTATAATAACTGTGTTAAGTTTCTTCAGTTTCTTCAGAACTGTCAGGTCAACTTTCGGATTAATCGTTTTATCCACCGAGAAACCTTTACCCTTTATGATAGAAAGTGTTTCCAGATTAACAAAAGGTAAAATATCAACCAATGTTTGTATTTCTCCCTGAATCGTCAGTGATTTAAAGTTCTCTATATCCTGGCAAGCAGGCATACGGTCGGCAAATCCTATCAACCATGTGTCCCACCAATCGAAATATTCAAAACGTAAATCGGTAGTGGACCAGTCTTCGCCGATTGTAGGACCATATATCAATGCCCATTCACCGGATAATGATTTTTTAAATTCCGAATCATTGTAGAAAGGAACATTTTCCGGACGGGTGTTTGAGGCAGGTACATATTTATCCATCAAAGATTTAGTCTGTACTTCAATCGTTTGTTCCGGACCGGCAACTCCTTTCGCCAGAAGTTGTACTTTGATTGTACTCTTTTTATTATGAGGCAAATTGGCAACGTATGAATAATCCGTAGGTTTAAATTTATCCATCACCTCTTCACCATCCCGATCCGTATAAGAAACCTTTATCTCGTCAACAACGGGAGGAAATGCCCACTGCAAAACAGCAGAAGTGGCACTACTTACTCCGACAGCGGCTTCAATCGGTAAGGAAGACAAATCAATATCTGTCGTATTAATCACAGTCTGTTCTGAATAATTCCAGTAATCTCCTGCTGATTCCGTACGTCCCAAAGCTCTTAGATAATATGTGCTGTTAGGGTTTAAGAACAGAGTCTCCGTAAATTCTCCCGACAATTCTGTCAAATTCTTCTTTATTCGTTTGTAAGTATGTGAACCGCTTTCGCTTTCATTCATAGCCGTACGTTGTCCGGGATATTGCTCTTTGCCATATACCAATCCTATTTCCTGATTCTTGGAGCGTTCGTCATTTACCTGATAAGTAAAAGTAACGTTCGCTGTAATGCCGTACAACACTTCCACCTTCTTGATTTTCAATGTTACATTAGGGGTAACAATCAAGTCCATTTTCTTCAAACTACGAATATCACCATAAATGGTATCCAACTCAAAGAACGGTCCGTTCGCCCATACTTTATAGCGGGAAGGATATACTTTGGTATTGCGATATGTTCCTTCAGGAAGTGTGTTATACTCCAAGGGAACCGCTACATTTCCATACTCCAGATCAAGTAACTTTAATTTAGCTCCATAATATTCGGTAGCCACCTTTTCACCGGTCAGCCTGTCAATAAAAGCGCCTTCGTAGCCACCGGTCAAATCGTCCACACGTTCGTCAAGCTCACACCCTGACAGATTCAGTGTTAACACTGCTAAAAGTAACAGTTTGATATTTATATATAATCTAGCTCTATTCATATTCTTTTCTTTTAGGGTTATCAATTCCAACCGTCATTCTGCACGATACCCGGGCTTTTGCTTAAAGGAAGCGGACAATAATAGTCTCTTTCCTCGAACCATTTCACTCTCGTAGCCAAATCCGGTGCTTCTACTTTCTCCAACGTATAATAAACGGAGGCAGGAGAAGTTGTTTCATCGATATGAAGAATGGGATAGAGAGCCTTCAACGTTTTATTGTGCATCTTTTCTTCCCCAATGCGCCAACGCTTCAAGTCCCAATAACGGAATCCTTCATACATCAAGTCTATCCGGCGTTCATGCCGTACAACCTCCAAGTCCATCGTTTTGGCAGGCAATCCTCCATGTATACTACGCAATTGGTCAAAAGCGACTTGGGCAACCGCTAAATAGTCATTCACTCCATAGGTTGAAAGCTCAACGGCAGCTTCAGCCAAATTTAAAATAACCTCGCCATACCGAATAACGACTGCATCCTGATCGTTTTCTTGTATAAGATAATCATCCAGCCTCTTCACTCCATAAAGTGTTTTTTTCAGAAAAAATCCCCAGTTAGTAGTTCCTGCGGCAGAAAGGTTCAAGAAGATACCATCTGCTCCACTTTTCATGTATTTTTCGTGACCGGGCACTTTCCCTGCTCCCATCCAATCTTCTGATTTTTCATAAGAATATTCTTCAGTAGTTCCATCTGTCCTTTTCACAAGTGTTTTCCGGTAAATAGAGAAACGTTCTCCCAAAAACTCTCCTCCCGGATAAATAACAGTAGCATCCAGACGTTTATCACGGTTTGCAAAAAAATCTTCGGGATTATTCTTTGAAGCGGCATAATCCAATGGCTGGATCTTGCCGTCTAATGTTTCAAATTGTTCGACAACATCTAAAGGAGGAACCATAAAGGCACAATAACTAGACCGTTTGATACGATAAGATTGGTACCAGTAATCTTCATATACAGCTACTCCTGTCTTGGCAACGTTAGCAAAACGGAAAATTATCTCATTATTATTTTCATCTTTTCCATTAAACAAATCGCCAAATTCAGTAGAGAGCGCATACTTACCATCATCAACGATTTCCTTTGCTGCTTTTGCCGCTTCCAATAAATATGTTTTCGCCATTTCTTTGCGGATTCCCTGGAAACTATTATTTGAAACTTTTCCATACTTAGCAATAGTCCCCGCATACAACATAGCCCTCGACTTCAACGCCAAAGCTGTATACCGATTGGCACGGTCACGATCTTCTGCTGCAATACGCTGTACTTTCGGAAGCAATACAAGAGCCGAGTCCAAGTTATCTTTTATATAATCCCAGGATTTTTCCTCTGTAGAACGATTGTTGATGGAACTTACATCATCCAACGGACTTGAATACAAAGGCACGCCCCCATATCGTTTCACCATCTCAAAATACAGATAAGCACGAATAAAATAAGCCTCACCGACTGTACTCAACACCCCTTCATTATCCGAATTCTTATAAGTGGCGATAAACTTATTAACAATATTGATTGTCTTATAATTCCATACCGCCTCAAATATTTCACCTTTGCTTTGAGAAAAGACTCCTCCAAAAACAGTACCCGGAGTGTTATTTCTCATGACCCCATTCTCGTAGGTAATATTGCTCGCTCCATCATCGGTAAAAGCATCCAGATGATGTTGCCTGTACGACATTGCTCCGTCACCGATACAATGGATTGATTTACGTAATTCCGCATAATTGGATAAGAACTGTGCTTCTGCCAGTTCGGGATATTTGGCAATGTCCTCTTCACTAAGAATGGTTTTCGAATCGACAGTAAGCCAATCGCTACATCCACAGCACAAGCTCAATGCCAATACCATATATATGATAGATTTTACTTTCATAACCTGTTAGAATTTAAGATTTATACCTACATTAAATGACATGATTTGCGGATAGCTGGCAAACGAATACTGACTTTCAAGCTGTTCCGGATCAAAGAATTTCTGTGAGGAGAAGGTCAGGCAGTTATAAAGATTCGCATAAATCCTCAACTGTTTGATATTAGCCTTCTGGGTAATTCGTTGTGGCAAAGTATATCCCAATTCCACATTTTTCAGACGAATGTAACTTCCATTCCACATCCAAAAATTAGAACTTAGACGATTGATCGTTACTGATGTAAAATCCCGGACCGCAGGAAAATACCCGGGTATCCATTCTGAATTCGGATCAGTATAATCGGCACGATGCCAACGATCGCCGAAATATTCCCAAGTGTTCAGGTTGGTAGCCCCTTCCTGGAAAGCATCCATATCGAAAGCACCGATCTGGAAGTCCGACAATGCTCCTCCCTGCCAGAACATGGAGAAATCAACTCCCTTCCAGGAAAGTCCCAGGTTAATACCATATACCAACTCCGGATAAGCATTTCTTCCGATAGGACGTTGGTCATAATCATCAATATAGCCATCGCCATTCCAGTCTTCATACTTTAAGTCACCCGGCAATATGGCACTGTTATTATTCGAATTATTATGCATGGGCGCATTAACTATTTCTCCATACGACTGATAACGTCCAATACAGTTATATCCCCAACGTACGTTATTCCAATGTCCTTCAGTGTTCCATTTCCATTCGTCATAACCGCTTGTAAATCTTCCGTGCTCAATGTTCCCTTTCCGAGTCCTGGACCACGACATATTTCCTCCGACAAAATAGTTGACTTCTCCTATTTTATGCTGATGATTTAATGAAAATTCAAAACCACGGGTGTTGTCATGGTCTAAGTTATACCAAGTGGCTAATGCTCCTGCATTATCATTGGCCTTTTGTGCCGGAAGTCCCTTACGCTGACGATAGAACACATCTGCCGATCCGCTAAGTAAGCCATTCCACAACTTAAAATCAACACCTGCATTTATCATTGATGATGTAGCCCATGTAAAATCCGGATTAGGATTCAAAGTGGGGTTCAATCCATAGATGATGCGGTCGCCAAAATTCATCGGAGTACCCGGGTATTGATAGCCGCTTTGAAAATAGTATTGCTCATTATTGGCATAATATTGACTGGCAGCCGACAAGTCACCCAATTCTCCCCAGGAGGCACGAATTTTAAACTCATTCAAGACTTCCTTCAACGGGTTCATAAACTCTTCGTTTGTCAGCATCCATCCTACAGAGGCAGAGGGAAAGAAGCCCCACTTATCGGCAAAATACTGGGCACCATCATATCGGAAGTTGAAATCGACAAAATACTTGGAACGGTAATCATAAGAGAAACGACCGATGAAAGAAGCCGTCCTGTATTTACGGAAAACTTCACTATTTGTCACTTGTTTATTGGCAATTCCACCCGCCATCATATCCAACACAGTAGAAGGAAATTCCCCACGAGACGTAACAGTAGAACGGTTTTCCGCATCCGAAAATTCAAAGACCAGTCCGCTGTTTATATTATGATTCCCGAACGAACGGATATAATTGATAAAACCTTGTCCGGTTATATTATAGGAAAAACCATCTTCCAAACTCAAACTTGCTTTATTGGCATTAGAGGCGGAAACACTCTCATAATATTCCTGCGCATCCTCCCGATAGCCCATATAAACGATATTCATATTCCAGTTCTTATTCCACGAATCAGATTGCGTATATCCCATCGTAGCCTTCAAAGAGAGCCCCTCTACAAAGGGAACCTTATACTCCAAAGAAAAATCCACATTCAGATTCTTGGCTATTTTCTTGGAATATCCGGATGCCTCTTTATCCGCCAATGCCATCGGATTCACCGTGCCTTCCCCACCAAAAGCATAATAGTCGTCATGCCCCGGCCACTTTACCGGAATATTCGGAGCCATATCTTTCATTTTGCGGGCTATCTCATACGAAGCGGATCTCGGATAATTCAGACTGTTAATGACAGCTCCCACTCCGACAGATAACTTCAAGTTTTTCAGTATATCCGCATCCAAATTACTACGGAAATTGAAACGATTCTTATCAGTAGAATTTGTTGACCAAATACCTCCCTGATATAAATAGCCGGCTGAAATAAAATAACTGACTTTATCTGTGCCTCCCGAAATATTGATATTGGACTGGGTGATAGGAGCGTTCTTTATCATTTCCTCATACCAATTGGTATTATAAGCATAGTCACGTGTAGCCATATCAGCGGGAGTAATCACCGCGTTCTTATCATTAATCAATTTCATATTAGCATAATATTCACCGACTAATGTCTGCCACAGCGGGGTTGATGCGGGCTGTGGATAGTTATGCGGCATTTGCAATCCGAAGCGTGTATTGATATCCAATGTCGTCGGTTTGTTTTTTCCTCCTCTTTTGGTTGTTACAAGAATAACTCCATTTGCTCCCTGCATCCCATAAACAGCGGCAGCCGATGCATCTTTCAATACAGAAACGGACTCAATTTCGGAAGGATCGATATCACTATAATTTCTTCCCGGAATGCCATCCACTACCACCAAAGCAGAACCAAAACCGCGAATTTTCAAATCGGCACCATCCGAACCCGGTTCAGCACTGGTCTGACGGGAAAAGACTCCGGACACACGCCCTGTCAACGCATTCTCCAGATTGGGGACTGTGGACTTAACTAATTCCTGATTGTTTATAGTCGAGACGGAACTGATTAATTTCTCACGTGTACGGGTCGTATATCCCACCACAACCACTTCATCAATTGTTTTTGTATCTTCAACCAACACCACTTCCGCCAGCTTATTCATTTCTTTTGCCGAATAAGTCATAGGAGCAAAACCGATATAGGAGAAAATAATCTGCGAATCATCCGAAGGCACATGGATGGAATAAGCACCATTAAGATCACTGACGGTCCCGATATTAGTACCTTGCACTACAATACTAACTCCGGGCAACGGTTCACGAGACTGGTCGAATACCACTCCTTTTACAATAGAGCTTTGACCTTCTTTCTTCGTTTTTTCCTGCAATACTTTCTTTTTAATAGTTATCTGTTTTTTATTAATGCTATAGGTAAGCTCCATGTTAGCAAAAACTTTATCCAGAATTTGCTCTACTGTCATGTTTTTGAAACGTGCAGGAACCTTCACATCCTTATCTATCAATACGTCATAGTAGAAAAAGACATAATCACTCTTTTCTTCTATCTTCTTAAAAAGTTCCATTAGTCCCAACTCTTTATAGTCCAAAGTAATTGTTTTCTTCTGGGCATACAATTCAGTAGGAAAAGCGGATAGCAGAAACACACCCAATGCTAGAAAAAAGCATATAAAGGGCCTTCTCACACTTAGGCAAGTGTGATTCTTTTTTTGATGTTTTTCATTCATCTGTTTAAGAATTAAAATTATACTTCAATATTTTAAGGCTATTCTATTACGAATAAAACTGGCTGGTATCCTTTCCCTCTCAAAAGGATAAATTAGAGTATGGTTTTTCACATATTAATCATAGGCTATTTTTTCTTTATTGTTACTTTATAAACATTGTTTTCCTTACTTATTACCACAGGAGCCGTTTCTGTGATAGTATTCAATATCTGTTCGATCGTATCGTCCAAATTCAGTTTTCCGCTACAAGTGATTTGTTGTTGTTTATCATAATCAATTCTTACGTTATAGTATCTGGACAGTTGTTTGAGTATTCCGCCAAGCTCTGTGTTTTTAAACGATAATCGTCCCTCCTTCCACGACACATAATCCTCCACATTCACTTTATCTACCACATATTTATCAGTGGATTGCCTGAACCGGTCATTGGGTAAAATACGTACAGATTCTCCATTAGATGCTGTTACCTCCACTTTACCTGTAACCAGCACAACACTTTTCTCTACATCTTCCCGATAAGCCGAAACATTGAAAGAAGTTCCCAACACTTTTACTCCCATATCCGACGTCTTAATAATAAAAGGTTTCTCCGGATTAGGAGTCACGTCAATATATATTTCTCCATCTACATATATTTCACGCTTCTTATCCTCAAAATGTGTTGGATATAGAAGCACCGTTCCTGCATTCGCCCATATTTTCGTACCATCGCAAAGAGTGACACGGGCACGTTTGCCATACGAAACAACTAATTTATTAAATTCCCCTTCACCAGCATCTGTCATCATTTGATCGTAAGCCAAATCCGGATTACCTTCAAAAGTTTCTTTCAACTGATCGTCAACAAAAAGCTGCGTTTTACCACTCATAAACACAGAGTCATTCACTTGCAACAAAGCTAGATAATCAATTGCCGGAGCACTTTTCCAAATAACCTCTACCGAAACAAACAGGATAAGAATAGCTGCCGCAACTGAAGCGCTCCACCATCTCATCTTATACAATCGATGTTTACGTTGAGACATTTTCCGATTTTGAATGGCTTGTTCCAGTTTCAAACAAGCATTATCCACTTCTTTTGGGGGTAAAACCGGCTTTTCCCACTTCAACGCCGCCAGTCTCTCCATCGCTTCTTTTAAATACGGCTCACGATCGGGACAATCGGCAATGATTTTTCGATAATAATCTCCTTCTCCGGAATAATACCAGAAAAGAAATAAATCATCGTTCAAAAAATCGGCTGTAGTATATGATGAATATTCTTTCATTATTTATTTCAATTAAAGACCTGTTTACTATATATACGAGATTCGTATGCCTTTCATCTCCTTTTTTCCTCAAAAAAATAAATAAAAAAGCAGAGAGGTATAGGTTTACGCTCCCCACCTTCCGTATACAATACTCTTTTTCAATTATTTAAAGACAGAAACGCCATGCAGGTATAAGATAAGAAAAAACAGAAAATAATCTTTTGAATCCAGTTTTCTTAATTTCTCCATCGCTTTAAAGACTTGTCCGCGCACCGTTTGAATTTTCATATCCAGCATTACCGCAATCTCTTCATAAGGCATTTCCTCTATAAAATGTAAATAGACTATTTCCCGCTGATGATCTGTCAGCAAATCAAGAATTCTATTCACCCTTTTTTTCAGTAATAAGTCTTCTTCATCAGAAATAAAGCTTTCTTCAACGGATACGGATAATTTAAAACTCCTTTCCTCTTCTTCTATAGAAGATGTATCTTTCTTTGTACGCTCCCAATCAATCAGCTGATTCCTAACCGAACGCAACAAATAAAATTTTATTTTCTTCTCATCAATACACAGGCGCTCATTGAAATACAATTTTAGATATACTTCTTGAATTGCATCTTTCACATCTTCGGTATTGAACCCCAAACTCACTCCATAAGCATACAAATCTTGATAGTAGAATTTGTAAAGTGCAATAAATTGCATATCCCCTTCCTGAACAGATTGATGATTTGATTCCCAGAACTTCATTTTGATATTTTCGATATTTTCAGCAGTTCATTAAACTTTCAATTAACAGATTGGCACAAAGATAATAAGCTTTCGGACTTTATTCGTTCATTATTTAAAAAACTTGCCAGGTTCCCTGCCACTTTAACTGGTATCTTCTTTTTCCATACAAAAATGAATCAAGCATACGGTTGAAAGGTATTGCCAAAAATTCTCCATCAAGATACTATCGTTATTTCTTTCTCTGCCTAATATTATTAATCTCATTGCTTACAGGGCAGACGCATTAAAAATTATTGTTCTGTAAAAGTTGTGACAAATATTTTTCATCCCATCCGGCTTTTAGTCTTTTCAGATTCATACTTCCTTTTGTTGTTTTATCCTTCTTTAGTATGGTAAGTGCCATCTTTGTTGCCACCGAAAAGTTTCTGGCTGCATTTTTCACCTTTTTACTGTAGTCTTCTCGAAAGGTAACATCCAATTGCCAATGAAGATTATTCTCAATAGACCAATGCTGTCTGATGGCAGATGCAATCTCCTCCGGTTTGGTATTATCAAGTGAAGTTACATAGTATCTGACCTCTTGAGTATATTCTCCTGTTGCTACTATTGTTCTCTCCGACTTTATCCCTACAATAGACTTCAACCCCACAAGTTTCTTCTTAAACATTTTCTCCATTATAGAACCATAACTGACTACAGTACAGGTTCTTTTCTCAACTCTTCCATGTCCGGTATTTTCCGACACATGCCTGGTGACTCTATTGATTATTTCATCTCTATCCTGATAATCGTCAATAATTTGTTTAGCTAGTTGATAATTTTTTTTCTTATTCTCCTTTATAGCTATAATATAATTTGCATCACGCTCAATAATGGTCTGGGTTATATCTTTCTGGCATCCCATCGCGTCAATTGTAACAATACAACCACTTAGTTCCAAAGAGTTAATCAACAATGGAATAGCTGTGATTTCATTGCTTTTATCATCTACTTTTACCTGACCTAAAGAAATTCCATTAACGGCAGACCAGGCGGAAACCATCCATAATTTGAATCCTTCTTTTCCCGTAGTATGCTCTCCATCACATTGGCTTGGACCACGCATGAGCTTGCCATCTATAGCTACAACGCCTTTCACCTCCTGACAAACTTGTTTTACCCAATTACGAAAGATCAACTCAAAATACTCGGGCTTTATTATACTGAAGAATCTATTAAAAGTATCATGACTAGGGATGAACTCCAGGTCAGGTATGCGACTTTTGAAAAAAGCAATTTTCGCATTGCCAAATTCCTCAATCTCATTCCAAGACTGGGCGCCACAGATTACAGCAGCAATGGATATATAGATAATAGTTTCCATTTTATGTACTTTTTTGCGGTTCATCCTAGGATCTTCTATTTGTTTACAAAGGTCAATTATGCCAATTTTCATGTTAGTTTATGTTTTATAATATCTTATAAAGATAAGGAAAATAATCGACATATACAATAGATAATACACTAATAGTCAATAATATAAAAATAAAATACAAGTTGTAAGATAGTAAAAAATATAATGCGTCGACCCTGTCATTGCTTATTATTACTTCGTTCCACTATAGTTACTCTTGCGTTCAACTATAGTTATCCGTAAGGGACACTATAGTTATTCTTGCGGAACACTATAGTGGAACGAAATAATAGTAGCGAACGAAGTAACTCCGAATAGACAAGCAATTATAAAAAAATAGCTGAATGAATCATTTGCCATAATAGTACATTCTTACGCAGCTACATTCTGTATATAACCATGCAAAAAACAGCTTCTTCCACCCAAACTTTTTATCATACCTATATATTATCGGGAACTTCGACCTTTAACTAAAATTATTACGGAAAAATTTCTTTAATTAGGATTATCGTTGTAATTTTGTCGCGCTAAAAGATAAAACAAATTATCAACTTTTTAAATATATAGTATTATGTCAAAAGTAACCGTAGTAGGCGCAGGTAACGTAGGTGCTACATGTGCAAATGTACTTGCTTTTAATGAAGTAGCAGACGAAGTAGTAATGCTGGACGTTAAAGAAGGCGTTTCAGAAGGTAAAGCAATGGATATGATGCAGACAGCTCAATTGTTGGGTTTCGACACTACATTGGTAGGCTGCACGAACGACTATGCTCAAACTGCTAACTCTGACGTTGTTGTGATTACTTCAGGTATTCCTCGTAAACCGGGTATGACTCGTGAAGAACTGATCGGTGTGAACGCTGGTATCGTTAAATCGGTAGCAGAAAACCTGTTGAAATATTCTCCTAACGCTATCATCGTTGTTATCTCCAACCCAATGGATACAATGACTTATTTGGCATTGAAAGCTCTGGGCTTGCCGAAAAACCGTGTGATCGGTATGGGTGGTGCTCTGGATAGCTCTCGTTTCAAATATTTCTTGTCTCAAGCTATCGGTTGCAACGCTAACGAAGTAGAAGGTATGGTTATCGGTGGTCACGGTGATACTACGATGATTCCTTTGACTCGTTTCGCTACTTACAAAGGTATGCCTGTAGCTAATTTCATCTCTGCAGAGAAATTGGAAGAAGTTGCTGCTGCTACTATGGTAGGTGGTGCTACGCTGACTAAATTGCTAGGTACTTCTGCATGGTATGCACCGGGTGCAGCAGGAGCATTCGTAGTTGAATCTATCCTTCACGACCAAAAGAAGATGGTTCCTTGTTCTGTATTATTGGAAGGTGAATACGGCGAATCAGATCTTTGCATCGGTGTTCCTGTAATCCTTGGCAAGAACGGTATCGAAAAGATCGTTGAACTGAACCTGAACGAAGACGAAAAAGCTAAGTTCGCAGCTAGCGCAAAAGCTGTTCACGGAACTAACGCTGCTTTGAAAGAAGTAGGTGCTCTGTAATTAAAATCCCCTTACTTTATATATCAAGAAAGGCTGTTCCTCGCCATGAGGAATAGCCTTCTTTCTTTTCAACAGAATCCATCCCCACTATATTTCTAAAAAAAGCTAATTCGTTTTGAGTTCTCACAGAAAGCACATACATTTGCATCGTTGTTTATGCAATTATTGTTTAAGTAAACAAGTACAAAAAAACAGACTACTTCAATAAACAAATTACATAAGAACCGGGTTATTAAATATAGAAGTATCACCTTATTAATATGCAAGATGCGATGAAAAAAGTATTTCTTCTGACAATTCTGCTAAGTCTCACTTTCATAGGAAAAGCGCAGAACTTTCTAAGTCTGGATAGTTGCCGCGCATTAGCTCTTGCCAACAACAAAGATTTGTTGATAAGCAATGAGAAGATAAATGCTGCTCATTATCAACGGAAAGCTGCATTTACGAATTATCTTCCCAATTTCTCGGCAACCGGAGCTTACATGAGAAACCAGAAAGAGTTTTCATTATTAAACAACGACCAGAAAGCTGCGCTTTCAGGACTAGGAACTAATCTGGCAGGCCCTATCCAACAGGCTGCAACCGAGATTGCAACAGCACATCCTGAATTAAAACCACTTATTGCTTCCTTAAGCGGAAAACTAGGAGCGGCTCTGCCTGCTCTCGACCAAGCGGGAAACTCTTTAGTGGATGCGCTCCGCACAGACACCAGGAATGTCTATGCAGGTGCTCTTACATTGACACAGCCTTTATATATGGGTGGAAAAATCCGGGCGTACAACAAAATAACAAAGTATGCCGAAGAGTTGGCTCAAGAACAACACCACGGTGGCATGCAGGAAGTAATCATGAGTACAGACCAGGCTTATTGGCAAGTTATTTCGCTGGTTAATAAGAAGAAGTTGGCGGAAGGTTATTTAAAGCTCTTGCAACAGCTGGACGGTGATGTGGAAAAAATGATTAATGAAGGAGTAGCCACCAAAGCGGATGGCTTGTCTGTACGCGTCAAGGTGAATGAAGCAGAAATGACACTCACCAAAGTGGAAGATGGATTGAGCCTTGCCCGAATGTTGCTGTGCCAACTATGCGGTATTGATCTTAGCTCCCCCATCACGCTAGCAGATGAAAATATGGAAGATATTCCATTACTGACAACAGACCCTCATTTCGATTTATCTACCGCTTATGAGAATCGTCCGGAAATACGTAGTCTCGAATTAGCGACACAGATTTATAAACAGAAAGTAAACGTAACCCGTGCCGAACATCTTCCTTCTATCGCATTGATGGGGAATTATATGGTAACCAACCCTTCTGTCTTCAACAGCTTTGAAAACAAATTCAAAGGCATGTGGAATGTGGGAGTGATGGTACAGATACCTATATGGCACTGGGGAGAAGGTATTTATAAAACGAGAGCGGCAAAAGCCGAAGCCCGCATTGCACAATACCAGCTTCAGGACGCACGCGAAAAAATAGAGTTGCAAGTCAATCAAGCCGCTTTCAAGGTAAAAGAAGCAGGTAAGAAACTGGTTATGTCTTCCAAAAACATGGAAAAAGCGGAAGAGAATCTGCGCTATGCAACGCTTGGTTTTAAAGAGGGAGTGATTGCCACAAGTAATGTTCTTGAAGCACAAACGGCATGGCTGTCCGCTCATTCAGAAAAGATTGACGCACAAATAGATGTGAAGTTAACAGAAATCTATCTGAAGAAATCTCTGGGAACACTGAAATAAATAAAAAGCAGAAAAATAAAGTAAAGAACCCAATCAGAAACAACCCAATCCCTAACCAACTCACAATCCATAAAACATAAATCATAAATCATAATTCATAAATCATATGGCACCTATAAAATCACAAAACAGCAATATGCTGCTTGCATTCCTTACTCTACTTGGAGTTATTGCAATCGTTGCAGTCGTTGGCTTCTTCATGCTTCGCAAAGGTCCTGAAATTATACAGGGACAGGCTGAAGTTACCGAGTATCGCGTTTCGAGCAAAGTTCCGGGACGTATATTGGAATTTCGCGTGAAAGAAGGACAAAGTGTCAATGCCGGAGATACGCTGGCTATTTTGGAAGCTCCTGACGTAGTGGCAAAAATGGAACAGGCACGTGCTGCCGAAGCTGCCGCACAGGCACAAAACGCAAAAGCAATCAAAGGCGCGCGTGAGGAACAAATCCAGGCAGCATACGAAATGTGGCAAAAAGCCCAAGCAGGCGTCACCATTGCCGAAAAATCATATCAACGTGTAAAGAACCTCTATGAGCAGGGAGTAATGCCTGCACAGAAATTGGATGAAGTCACTGCGCAACGGGATGCAAGCATTGCTACAGAGAAAGCAGCCAAAGCGCAATATACTATGGCAAAGAACGGAGCGGAACGTGAAGACAAGATGGCCGCGGAAGCTTTGGTAAACCGGGCAAAAGGTGCTGTTGCCGAAGTAGAATCGTACATAAAGGAGACTTATCTCATAGCTCCGGCTGCCGGAGAAGTTTCAGAGATTTTCCCGAAGGTAGGCGAATTGGTAGGTACTGGTGCTCCCATCATGAATATCGCTGAACTCAACGATATGTGGGTAACATTCAATGTACGCGAAGATTTGCTCAAGAACCTGACGATGGGGTCGGAGTTCGAAGCTATCATTCCTGCTCTGGATAATAAAAAGATCCAGCTCAAAGTATATTATCTGAAAGACTTAGGCACTTATGCTGCCTGGAAAGCAACCAAAACGACCGGACAATTTGATCTGAAAACATTCGAGGTGAAAGCTTCTCCGGTAGAGAAAGTGGAAAATCTCCGTCCGGGTATGTCTGTTATCATTGACAAGTAACCATGAAAGAGAGAGAAAAGAAATATATAGCTTTGTGGCAGGTTATGCAAAGAGAGTGCCGGCGATTGGTATCACGCCCGCTCTATCTCTTCTGTATGGTCATTGCCCCGCTGTTTTGTTATATATTCTTCACCACTTTAATGGATTCGGGGCTTCCCAAGGATCTTCCTGCGGGAGTGGTGGACATGGATGATTCGTCTACTTCCCGTAATATTGTCCGCAATCTGGATGCTTTTTCGCAGACAGGGGTTGTAGCTCATTACAGCAATGTAACAGATGCGCGTATTGCCATGCAGGAGGGAAAAATCTACGGGTTCTTCTATCTCCCCAAGGGTTTATCGGCAGAGGCACAAAGCCAACGGCAGCCAACGATCTCTTTCTATACCAATTACTCATACCTGATTGCAGGCTCTCTATTGTTCAGGGATATGAAAATGATGGGAGAACTCACCTCAGGAGCCGCTGCAAGGACCATGTTATATGCCAAAGGTGCAACAGAGGATCAGGCTATGGCATATCTGCAACCGATTGTTATCGATACACACCCACTGAATAATCCGTGGCTAAACTATTCGGTATACTTATGCAATACACTGATACCGGGAGTACTCATGCTATTAATATTTATGGTAACTGTCTATTCAATCGGTGTAGAAATCAAAGATCGTACGGCTCGCGAATGGTTACGAATGAGTAACAACTCCATTTATATTGCATTGGCCGGGAAGTTGCTTCCCCACACTGTAGTCTTTTTCATTATGGGTATATTCTATAATGTATACCTGTATGGATTCCTGCATTTTCCTTGCAACAGCGGTATATTTCCGATGATATTTGCCACGCTCTGTCTTGTACTGGCATCCCAATGTTGTGGTATTGTCATGATAGGAACCCTGCCGACTCTACGACTCGGATTAAGTTTTGCTTCCCTATGGGGAGTCATATCGTTCTCCATTTCCGGATTTTCATTCCCGGTCATGGCTATGCATCCTGTTTTACAGGCTTTGAGCAATCTATTCCCGTTGCGGCACTATTTCCTTATTTACGTGGATCAGGCGCTCAACGGATATAGTATGGCTTACTCATGGACCAACTATATGGCACTATTAATATTCATGATGCTCCCCTTCTTCGTGGTTCACCGCCTGAAGGAAGCATTGGTTTACTATAAATATATACCCTAAATGAAAGATATAAAATTAAAAGATAAGATAGCTCAAGGCATCAATGACCTGTTTTATATCTGGAAACGGGAGTTTCAGACAACTTTCCGCGACCAGGGGGTACTGATATTCTTTATACTCGTCCCGTTAGGTTATCCGTTGCTATATAGTTTCATCTATGATAACGAAGTAGTGCGTGAAGTTCCTGCTGTTGTTGTTGACGATTCACATTCATCTCTTAGCCGCGAATATCTCCGCAAGGTAGATGCTACGCCCGATGTTAAAATCGTCTCCTACTGTGCCGATATGGAAGAGGCCAAACAAATGCTGAAAAACCGGCGTGCATACGGCATCATTTATATCCCTTCGGATTTTAGTGACAATATTGCCAAAGGAAAACAGACACAAGTGAGCATCTATTGCGACATGAGCGGATTGTTGTATTATAAATCGATGCTTCTTGCCAACACAGCGGTTTCTCTGAATATGAATAAGGATATCAAGATTGCACGCAGTGGAAATACAACCGACCGGCAGGATGAAATCACCGCTTATCCGATCGAATATGAAGAAATCTCTATCTTCAACCCGACTACCGGATTCGCTGCTTTCCTAATTCCTGCAGTACTAGTATTAATTATCCAACAAACATTATTACTTGGTATCGGTCTCGCTGCGGGAACAGCTCGTGAAAATAACAGGTTTAAGGATCTCGTGCCTATTAACCGTCATTACAACGGAACGCTACGAATTGTATTAGGAAAAGGCTTGAGTTATTTCTTGGTCTATATATTGGTAGCTTTCTACGTACTTTATGTGGTCCCAAGATTATTTAGCCTCAACCAGATCGGACAACCCAGTTCATTAGTATTATTTGTTGTCCCCTACCTTGCGGCTTGTATTTTCTTTGCCATGACAGCTTCCATTGCTATCCGCAACCGGGAGACGTGTATGCTGATTTTTGTATTCACGTCAGTCCCCTTGTTATTTATTTCCGGAATCTCTTGGCCGGGAGCAGCTATTCCCCCGTTTTGGAAGTATGTATCTTACATCTTCCCCTCTACCTTTGGAATTAACGGCTTTGTAAAAATCAATAATATGGGAGCTACTCTTAGTGAAGTAGCTTTTGAATATAAAGCTTTATGGTTGCAAGCCGGCATTTATTTCCTTACCACCTGTTGGGTATACCGCTGGCAAATACTAATGAGCCGCAAACATGCAATAGAGCGATACAAAGAATTAAAAGAGAAAGAAAACTTATCCAAGCAGATAAGTGATTAATGAGTGAAAATTACAAGAGAGAGAGTTTACGGTGTATCCTTTCCATAGAGGGTATGCCGTTTTTTTTCGAATAAGAATATAAAAATCCCCCGTTCCAAGAGAGTATAGAACGAGGGATTTTAGAGATATTATAAAGAGAGTATAATAAGTTTAGAACTTGTAACCTACACCGATAGAGAAGTTCATGTTCTTCGGAGCGCCGTCACCATCAGCAATTTTAGTTAATCCAAATTCTCCAGATAAGTCAATAAAGAATTTATTAATTTCATAAGCAACGCCTACACCGAGACCAGCATCAAATCTCTTCCACCCATCATCTCCAAAAACATCATCCTTTTCATCAACTCCATCATATTTATATTTACCTGCAACACCAAATGCAAAATAAGGACCTGCTTTTACCACGATATTCTGATTATCAGCAATGGCAAATCTTGCTGCTGCCAATATCGGCAATTCTAAATACATTGGATTACACTTCACACCATCAGCTTTATAACCTTTAGAAGTAAACATCAAAGATGGTTGAACAGACCACATTTCCGTAAATGCATATTCTGCACCTACACCAACATTAAAACCAATCTTCATGTCTGTGTCTACATCACCTGTAAGATTACTCATATTCATACCTACTTTGGCATTCCAAGAAATCTGAGAATAAGAAACGATAGAAACAAGTGCAAATAGCACAAAAATCAAACCTTTTTTCATATCATTCATTTTTTAGTTGCCTTCCTCTTCCCTCTGGTTAGCATTGTTAGTTAATAGTTTTGTTTTAAGTGCGGGGAATTATTCGCAACCGGTTAAAGCATTGAAACGCACCCTTCCACATTTAACGTATATTTTGTAGCCGCAAATATATTTCATTTATTTTATATAAAAAAATCCTAGATACTCTCTTTTTTGCATAAATGTTATTAAAGTGTGACTATTTAGGCAAAAACAATGCTCATCCGGTCTGTTTTTATGCCTAAATATTTTCAGGATCATATCACAATTAAAATATTCTTGCAAGATTTATACATTTACAATTATTAACCGACTAACTATTGCGTATTTACGAAATATTCGTAGATTTGCGAAGTATTCGTAATTAAACAACATCTCCATGGAAAAGTTAACTATACAAGAAGAAGAAGTAATGATCTACATTTGGGAGTTACAATGCTGTTTCGTAAAAGACATTGTTGCAAAGTATACGCAACCGGCACCTCCTTATACCACAGTAGCATCTATCGTAAAGAACCTTGAGCGGAAAGGATATGTCACGCCGAAACGTGTGGGTAATACCTACCAATATACTCCCGCCATTCGTGAAAATGAATATAAACGTCATTTCATGAGCGGTGTAGTTCGTAACTACTTTGAGAACTCTTACAAAGAAATGGTTTCTTTCTTTGCCAAAGACCGGAAGATTTCGGCCGATGATCTCAAAGATATTATCGATCTTATTGAAAAAGGAAAAGAAGATTAATAGAAAACATTCATCATCATGACTCCGGAACTAGCTTATTTTCTAAAGATAAATGTAGCGATAGCACTGTTCTACGCATTCTATCGGTTGTTTTTTCACAAAGACACCTTCTTCCATTGGCGCAGAATGGCTTTGTTATGTTTCTTTGCCATCTCTTTGCTTTACCCTCTACTGAATATCCAGGGATGGATAAAAGCTCACGAACCGATGGTGGCAATGGCAGATCTTTATGCAACCATCCTGCTTCCGGAGCAAGTTGTGACTCCTACACAAGAGACTGTCATAAATTGGCAAGAGGTTATCATACAGTTCGCTAAAATTATTTATTGGAGCGGAATGTTATTACTTACCGCACGTTTCTTCGTACAACTGGGTAGCATCATCCGATTGCATTTCCAATGCTCAAAAAGCAATATACAAGGAGTACGCGTACATCTATTAAAAAAAGAAACAGGTCCTTTTTCTTTTTTCCACTGGATATTCATACACCCGCAATCACATACGGAATCTGAAATCAGTGAAATCATTACGCATGAAGAGACACATGCCCGTCAATACCATTCGGTGGATGTACTTTTCAGCGAAATAATGTGCATATTCTGCTGGTTCAACCCATTTATCTGGTTAATGAAACGAGAAGTCAGAGGAAACCTCGAATACATGGCAGACCATCGTGTATTAGAGACGGGACATGATAGTAAATCATACCAGTACCACTTATTGGGACTGGCACATCACAAGGCTGCAGCAAATTTATCAAATAGTTTCAATGTTTTACCACTCAAAAATCGTATTAAAATGATGAATAAACGAAGAACGAAAGAAATAGGAAGAACAAAATATCTGATGTTTCTTCCCTTGGCTGCCATCTTGATGATTGTCAGTAACATCGAAATGGTAGCACGTACTACTGAAAAATTTGCAAAAGAAATGATGGGACAAATAACGGAAGAAGTTGCCATGCAAGCTGAAACCACAAATATTCCCGAACTTTCTACAAGAGAAATTCAAAAAATCACTCTTCCGCAAGGTACAAAAGGAAAGGAAGTAACGGAAACACAAATCAAGAGTGTACCGGATTCAGTTGTCTTTCAGGTTGTAGAAGAAATGCCGGATTTTCCGGGAGGGATGAAGGCATTGATGGATTACTTGTCGAAGAATGTCAGATATCCGGCTGAAGCACATGAAAATGGCATACAAGGACGTGTAATTGTAAGCTTTACCGTTAAAAAGGACGGAAGTATAGCCAACACAAAAGTAGAACGAAGTGTCAATCCGTATCTCGACAAAGAAGCCATGCGTGTCATTGCTGCCATGCCTAAATGGCAACCTGGCAAACAAAGAGGGGAAGCAGTAAATGTAAGATTTACAGTTCCCGTTGCTTTCAGACTATCCGATCCAGAACCACCCAAGGCCGAAGAGATCAAACAGTCTGATCTGGACGAAGTAGTTGTAGTGGGATACGGTCCACAGGAAGATTCAACTCCCGGTGCAGTAGGTGTGAAAGGAGAAAACGCAGATCAGGCTTTCACTGTAGTAGAAACAATGCCCAAATTCCCGGAGGGACAAGCCGGGTTGATGCGTTATCTTGCTAGAAGTATCAAATATCCTGTCATTGCTCAAAAAAACAAAGAACAAGGCAGGGTAATCATACAAATGATTATCGGAACAGACGGTAGTTTGTCAAACGTAAAAGTATTACGTAGCGTATCTCCGTCACTGGATGCAGAAGCCATCCGTGTAGTGGGCAACATGCCTAAATGGGAACCGGGAATGCAAAAAGGACAGGCTGTTCCTGTTAAGTATACCCTCCCTATCACGTTCCGGTTACAATAAATAACTTCCCCGATACCGCTCCCTTTCCTCATCGGTGAGGAACGGGGCGTTCATCGGTGGGGGAACCTTCTCCTCCCCGGTGCCGGACATATCTTTCCCCGGTGCCGTAAAAAGTCATTTCTTTTTCAGCTTTTTGCAAGGATAGTTATAAAAAGATCCTTATATTTGTTCGTGTAATAAAACATTATTCACATGAAAAGATTCGCATGGATTATTGGTTTAATATTCTGCACAATCTGCACCATACAAGCCAAAGACAGAGTTATCGAGCGGCCTCCTTTTCTAGCATGGAGCTCCAATAGTATTGAGATTGATAAAATTGTCATGAGTGATACCGTGACAACAGTGTATATAAAGGCTTTTTATCGTCCGAAATACTGGATTAAAATAGCAACGGGCAGTTTTCTGAAAGATAATAACGGAATGCTTTATCCTATCCGAAAGGGAGTTGGAATCACATTGGATAAGGAATTCTGGATGCCGGAATCGGGAGAAGCGGAGTTTCAACTCTTATTTCCCCCAATACCTGAAAATGTAACCAGTCTGGATTTCTCGGAAGGGGACTTCGACGGGGCCTATAAGATATGGGGAATACAATTAGACAAAGATACATTCTATAAACAAAAACTTCCCAAAGAAGCAGTCGTACACAAAATAAACAAGAAAGCGATATTGCCTACTCCAAAGTTGGTTTATGGGACTGCTACACTCAAAGGGAAAATGCTGGACTATCAGAAAGAGATGATGCAACAAATGAAGATGCATATAGAAAGCCCTGCATTGAATGTCCACAACGAACAGAATATCATAAAGATCAAAGAAGACGGCACTTTTCAGGCGGAGGTCAAAATAACGTCCGTTACAAGTGTATCATTAGAACTTCCTTTTGGCTGGATCGAGTGTCTGATAGCTCCCAACGAAGAGACATCGCTCATCATCAATACAAAGGAACTATGCCGTAGACAGGCGCATCTGCAAAAAAAGGATAAAACGTATGGAGAACCTGTATACTTTAATGGTTATCTGGCTAGTCTGCAACAAGAATTAGCTTCCGTAGATATAGATATTGTGTTGAAAAGAGTTTATTACATGGATATGTATAACGACATTGCCGGGAAAAGCGCAGATGAATACAAGGCTTATGTATTGGAGCGTCTTCCATCCATTCGAAAAGAAATTGCACAATCCCCATACAGCAATGCGTGTAAAGAGCTATTAAATATTCAGGTAGATCTGGCAGCGACTGGTAAAATCGCCATGACGGAGAGAGAACTAAAATCAGCATATATCGCTGTTAATAAACTGAATAAAGAACAGACTGACGACTATTTCTACAATACCCGCATTGATATTCCTACAGAATACTATGACACATTGAAAGAGTTCACTTCTATCAACACTCTGAAAGCGCTATACGGTAAATATTACGCATCAACAATATACTTGATAAGTTTTCTGCCAAATTCTTTAGATGTACTTAAAGAGACACTGGGAACGGGACAGGGACCCTTATTCGATAACATTAAATTTAATAAGCTGTATCAATCCATAAAGGATTTTACCCCGTTAACAACAGAGCAGAATGCCGAACTAAAAACTTTTTCTTCCCCGGCATACGCAGAGATGCTTACTCAAACGAACAAAGAAATAATAAAGAAAATAGAATTAAACAAAAGAAAGACAGGCTTCACTGTAAACGAGACGGGACAAGTCTCCAATGAGGACTTATTCCCATCCATTATCTCTAAATTCCGTGGACACACGTTGTTAGTCGATTTTTGGGCAACTTGGTGTGGCCCTTGTCGCACAGCCAATAAAGCCATTACTCCAATGAAAGAGGAATTAAAAGACAAGGATATTATCTACCTCTACATCACAGGCGAAACTTCACCCAAAGCCACCTGGGAAAATATGATTACCGACATTCATGGTGAGCATTTCCGTGTGACAAATGAACAATGGAGTTTTCTGATGTCCAGCTTCAATATCCGGGGAGTTCCCACTTATTTTATTGTTGATCCGGAGGGTAATATCACCTTCAAACAAACTGGATTTCCCGGAGTAGACACCATGAAAAAAGAGCTTATGAAAGCTTTGAATAAGTAATTCGAACGTTAAAAAGATAGTGACGGTATATGCTTAGGATAGTGACGGTATATGATAATGATACCGTCACTATTTCTATCGGATAGCGTCACTATCTTGTAGAGGAAAATCCGCCAACAACAATTGCTATATAAGTATGTCATCATAATTAGTTTATATAATATATTTAGGCACGGATTACGCGGATTATAATATAAGATTATTTTGCAAGAATACGTAATCCTAAAAATCAATAAATAAACGAGCCTCCATAGTCTTTGAAAAGACTACAGAGGCTCGTTTTATATCCTATGGATAACTTACTGCAAAGCTATCCAACTCCAGATTCCACTTATTTATGCATTTCCACGATTTGAGTCGGCGCCATCTCTACATTCCGTCGATCTACTTGGCGAACGACACTGGCAGCCAGGGATAAGAAAGCACGTCCGGTTACGGAATCTTCATCCAACGCAACAGGTGTACCATTATCTCCCCCTTCGCAAATGCTTTGTACGATAGGTATCTGTCCCAACAAAGGAACATTCATCTCTTCAGCCAGTTTCTTTGCGCCTTCTTTTCCGAAGATATAGTATTTATTTTCGGGAAGTTCGGCAGGAGTAAACCAAGCCATATTTTCAACCAAACCAAGGATAGGTACATTTACCTTATCATTGGTAAACATATTGATTCCCTTACGGGCATCTGCCAAAGCCACTGCCTGCGGAGTGCTGACAACAATCGCCCCTGTCATGGCCAGCGTTTGAACAACTGTCAAATGAATATCACTGGTTCCGGGAGGAAGGTCTATCAGAAAATAATCCAACTCTCCCCAAGCTGCATCAGCAATCAACTGTTTCAACGCATTACTAGCCATTCCACCACGCCACAAAGTTGCCTGATCCGGATCGACAAAGAAGCCGATAGATAATAATTTCACTCCATATTTTTCTACCGGAATAATCATGTCACGACCGTCGATACGTTCAGCATAAGGGCGTGCATCTTCCACCTGAAACATCTTCGGCATAGAAGGACCAAAAATATCAGCATCAAGCAAACCTACTTTATAACCTAATTTAGCCAAAGCAACAGCCAGATTCGCAGACACCGTAGACTTGCCTACTCCACCTTTACCGGAAGATATGCCGACTATATTCTTCACTTGCGGAAGGAGCTTGCCAACTTCCGGACGGGCAGCTTGTTTACTTTCCGCTGTGATCGTTACCTGCACATCAGGAGAGACATACGTATGGATAGCTGTTTCCGCAGCCTTCAACATTGATTTCATAAACGGATCAGTCGGTTTCTCAAAGATCAATGAGAAGCTGACAGTCATGCCATCAATACGGAGATTATCGGCAACCATCTCCGCTTCCACCAGATTCTTTCCCGTACCGGGATAACGCACCGTTGCCAATGCATCTAATATCAATTTAGGATAGAGAGTCATTTTATTTACTATTTGACGATTTACTATTTACAATTTAAAATCACCATTCGATTAAGTGTCAGTTCACTTTAAGGGCGATTGTTACTGCACAAAACTATTTACTTGTACTTAATCCGCTACGTTTGCTACGATTGTAACTACGATAAGGATCAAGTTCTATTTCTACATCCGGTTCTTGCAATTGACCTTCCTGCGGAAGCCGGAATTTGATATACTTAATAGCTAAACCACGATCGAGCCATTGTTGTTCATAATAAGTCTTGATACCGAGAATATCATCTACCAAATCGGAATGATATAAATCTTCGGTCATAAACTCAACGGGAAGACGGTTCGCTTCAATCATGTATTTTGTATAGGTAAACATGAAGTTGCTGTCCGTTTTCAGGTGGATAATGCCATTCGGCTGCAAGAATTTACGGTACCGTTCCATAAAATAGGTGGAAGTCAATCGCTTGGTTGCTTTCTTCATTTGCGGATCAGAGAAGGTAAGCCATATTTCACTTACTTCGCCTTCGGCAAAAAAACGTTCAATGATTTCAATATTGGTACGCAGGAAAGCGACATTCTTCATTCCGGCCTGTAATGATTCCGTTGCTCCCGTCCACATACGGGCACCTTTTATATCAACTGCTATAAAGTTCTTTTCGGGAAACATTTTACCCAAGCCGACGGTGTACTCACCACGTCCGCAGCCTAGTTCGAGCACAATCGGATGATCGTTTTTAAAAAACTCCTTATGCCATTTCCCCTTCATGTCAAAAGGCACGTTATCTACTGCCGAATAAGGATATTCGAACACGTGTGGATAACTCGCCATATCGGCAAACTTTTCTAATTTATTCTTTCCCATATCAATCCTGATTAGGCCGCAAAGGTACTGATTTTGACGCAACCGACAAAAAGAAATGGAGCACAGATTTCTCTATGCTCCATTCTTCTATAATATTGAATGATTCGTGTTATTAAATCTCAACATTCACCTCAACGTTTACTTCTACATTTCCACCTTGTTGTGCTTTCAAATCTTCATAGAAAGCTGCACGGGAAATAGCAACATACGGTTGCAGGAAAAGAAATCCGATACCAAAAGTAAAAATACAAAGGATAGCCCAACCAATGAAGCTTAAATCAAGCATGAACAACTTCATCTTGTTCCCTTCCATCATAGCCATACTTTTCTCAATAGCTGCATTGTTTTTCATTTCCGGTTCATCTTTCAAGATAAAAGATGTCATTGCATAAGAATAAGACTTAATGATACCCGGTATAACCAGCAATAATGACCACAAAACTGTATAGACAGTCTGAAGCAACATAGTTACAAAAATACGTCCATAATCCTGGAAACCTTCGAACAAAACACCAAAGTCAATGTCTTTGCCTCTACATACACCAAGCATTACAATAGTAAAACCGTATGCAACCGGAAGTCCGACAAACAATGAACATAATCCGCCAATCACAGGTATAGCAGATAATCCACCGGCAATAACTGAATAAATAAGTGCAGCAACGGCTGCCATAGGCCACTTTCCTCGAAGTGCCTCACGCGCCTGAGCACGCAGTTCTGAGTTTAGTTTTAACATAGTGAATAATATTAATTGATAAATGTGTTATTTCATTATATACAGTTATTCCACAATTGTCACCCAGCCATGTGTATCCGGCTCGTCGCCATACTGAATTCCACGCAGCTTATTGTACAATTTTGTACAGATAGGTCCCGGCTTACCGTCTTTAGAGATAACGTATGATTTTCCGTTTTCCAAATCATCGATACGCTGAATCGGGCTGATTACTGCGGCAGTACCACAAGCACCTGCTTCTTCAAACGTTTCCAGTTCTTCTTCCGGTATCGGACGGCGTTCCACCTTGATACCCATATCTTCTGCCAACTGCATCAAACTCTTATTGGTAATAGAAGGCAGGATAGAAGATGATTTCGGAGTGATATAAGTATTATCTTTAATACCGAAGAAATTGGCAGCACCACATTCATCGATATATTTTTTTTCTTTCGCATCAAGATAGAACTCGCAGGAATAACCCAGATCGTGTGCTTTCTTGTTAGCACGAAGGCTGGCTGCATAGTTGCCACCTACTTTATAAATACCTGTTCCATGAGGAGCGGCACGATCGAACTCACGAATGATAACGTACGGATTGGTAGAGAAACCACCTTTGAAATATGGACCTACCGGAGTTACGAACACTACAAACATATACTCTTCAGCAGGATGTACACCTACTTGGGCACTTGTTCCGATCAACAGCGGACGAATGTAAAGAGAAGCACCGGTTTCATAAGGAGGGATAAAACGTTCATTCAGTTTTACGACTTTCAAAATTGCTTCTTTAAACCGTTCTGTCGGAAGTTCTGCCATCAGAATTCCCTGGCAAGTAGATTGCAGACGGGCAGCGTTTTCTTCCAAACGGAAAATACGTACTTTACCATCCTTTCCACGGAATGCTTTCAGCCCTTCAAAGGCTTCCTGACCATAGTGCAAACAGGTTGCCGCCATGTGCAAATTGAGGTGTTCGTCACTACTAACCTCTAATTCTCCCCATGCACCATTACGGAAGTTGATTCTCACATTGTAATCTGTCTTCATGTATCCGAATGACAGATTCGCCCAGTCTATTTCTTTCATATTGTTATGTATTAGTTTATTTTCTATTGCATTGAAACGCAAAAATAACTTTTATTCTTCAGATAGCCTCTTTTCTTGCAATAATTTTTCGACTTCCCGGTCGGCTTTTGTCAGTTTATCCTTGCAAAAAGCAATAATCTCATTGGCTTCTTTTATTTTCTCACTCAAAATGTCGATATCCAGTTCGTTATTATCTATCTGGCGAACGATCTTTTCGAGACGTTCCATTGCTTGGGAATATGTTTCTTTTTTTGCTGCCACGATGATTGATATTTAATGGTTAATGATGAATGTTCTTACAAATACACAGTCGACGGATAGTTACTTTTCCACCACAGATTGCACTTCTCCTTTCAGCAACCGGGTTGTCAAGCGATCTCCCGGTTTCAGCGAAGATGCATCCGTCACCGCTTTCCCGTCTTTGATTGTAATACTATATCCCCGGCTCAAGAGTTTATCCGGAGAGGCGTCTGCTATTCGCTGTTGTAAAAGTTCCAACCGGTGAGACTGACGGGCCAACAATGCTTTCGCCACTTGTGACAAATCCTTCTTTGCTGCCAGCAAAGAAAAACGAGCATCCGCAAGTTTGCGGTGAACAAGATTGGGAATACGGATTTGGAGCGCCTCCAACCTTCGTTGTTCCTGCTCAAGAAGCATATAAGCTCCCTGTTGAAGACGTACAGATAATTCTTCCAGATGCTCTGCTACTTCCGTTACCTGATGAATCAGAAGCTCGGCAGCAGCCGTAGGAGTCTTTACCCGGGTATGAGCCACAGAGTCAAGCACTGTATCATCGCGTTCATGACCAATACCGGTAATGATAGGTAATGGAAATTGCGCACATGCAGCTGCTAGTAGATAAGTATCAAAACCGGATAAATCGGAAGTAGCCCCACCGCCACGAATAATGACCACTACGTCAAATTCATTGATGCGGGCATTGATACGGTCTAAAGCCACCAATACAGACTCTTCAACCTGATTGCCTTGCATTAAAGCCGGAAAAAGTTCTGTATAAAAATAGAATCCGCCCGGATTGTGCTGTAACTGATGGCAGAAATCTCCATATCCGGCTGCGGTAGCCGAAGAAATGACGGCAACACGTTGGGGAAGAACCGGCATTTCAAGTTCTTTATTCAACGTCAAGACTCCCTCCTCTTCCAACTGCAATAATATTTCCCGACGACGGCGAGCCATATCTCCCAACGTGTAAGCTGGATCAATACCAAGCACCGTCAGACTGTAACCGTATAACTCATGAAACTGAACAGTTACTTTCACCAGCACTTTAATACCGGAGGTAAATAGTTGTCCGGTACTTTCCTCAAAATAGGGTTTCAGCAAGCGGTAGATATTATTCCAAATCATCCCCCGTGCTTTGGCTACGAGATTATTACTACGAGGATCTTTCTGCACAAATTCCAGATAACAATGCCCCGTCGTATTGGAACGGACATCGCTCAACTCTGCCTGTATCCAATATTCATCGGGCAGGCATTGCTCCAGACTACGGCGGACGAGTGAATTCAGTTCTAAAAGGGAAAGAGAATCCATAAAAAAGAACAGTTAACGTTGAGTTGATTGATATGCCTTCCACAAATCAGGAATACCGTATCCATATATATTATCCGGAAAATCAGCTCTGTCACCTGACTGACGCACCAAATCAATAATCTGCTTTGCCGTCAGCTTCGGACAAGCCTGCCACAAACAAGCTACCATACCGCACATAATCGGAGAAGCAAAAGAGGTTCCATTGGCGCGACGAAGATTTCCATCCGTTCCCATCACATCCGAATTTAAACCGACAGCCACTACGTCCGGCTTCACACGTCCGTCAGCCGTATTTCCTACAGAAGAAAACGGCGCCAGTTCTCCTCTTTTTGTTACAGCTCCTACAGTTATGATATTCTCCGCATCTCCCGGAGGAGTAATCTTCTTCCACGAACCGGCACCCGAATTTCCGGCACTGCACACAACTACCATTCCTTTATCGGCAGCCTTCGCAGCTTCCCGGGACATCAGCGCATAATGACCATTCAAGTCACGGTATCTATAATTCTTCGCAGGATCGTCAAATGAGTAGTAACCAAGCGATGTATTCACTAAATCCACTCCTACACTATCGGCAAACTCGATAGCTGCCGCCCAATAATCCTGCTCTACCAAATTTTCCGAATATTCGTCTTCACTACGCAGCAACCAATAAGAAGCTTCAGGAGCAGTGCCAATCATTACATGTGGCTGGTTCATAGCCATACAGGACAATACAGACATTCCATGACTGCTTTCTGCATAAATATCTGCCTCCGGATTCACAAAGTCACGCACACCGAGAATACGGATATTTTTCATGGCATCAATCTTATCCACATTATGGAATCCGGCATCAATTACGGCAATGGTCATTCCCTGACCCTTAAAGCCGGCATCATGCAGGAGATCGACGCGGCTCATAGCCGCTTGCGTGATTGCAGGACCGTAAAGGCTATCGGTGCGCAACGGTTTATTTATCAATGAGTCTCTTTGAAATGCTCTTTGCGTGATACCTTTCCACACCCTTTCTGTAGAACGTACAAAAGGCAGTTGAGCTATTTTGCTGATTAAAGTACTGTCATTACAAGAAACAGTAACGAAATTATCCCATTTCCCGGTCACAAGTACATGAACACCAGTTTTTCGTATGGCATCTACATACGTCCTGCAAACCGGTAAATCGGTAGAATCAATGGGCAATCCCTGTTTTTTTCTCCGCTCAATAGATTTCTTAGACAAATACTTTTCCGGTTTCTGCAAAGAATAGTCCGTAGCCGCTTTGTCTTTCAGACTAATCCGGTATTTTAAGGTATCTCCCGGAATAAATTGGGCAGATACCCCCAGATACATATTTAGAGCGAAAATCAATACTATAAACTTCTTCATAAATTATCTTTCTATTTTAATCAATCATAATTCTTCATTTTCTATAATCACCAGCCCGATTCCTCTTTGGGAAGCGATGAAAGCTCCTCCCAGCACCCGTCTTCCATCATAAAACACAGCAGATTGTCCGGGAGCAATGGCCGAGGCCGTTTCGAGGAAACGTACCAACAAACGTCCGTCTTCCAATCTTTTCACCCGACAGGGAATCGGACGACTGCGATAACGAATCCGCACTGTCAGATTCTCACACCCGAACAGTTCCCGTTCATCCACAATCTTATCCTGCTCCGCCAACATGTATTCAGTTTCCAATTGGTCGGCATCTCCAAGCATCACTGTATTTTTCTGCGGATTAATTTTCAACACATAAGCAGGCTTTCCTAAAGCGATCTCCAGTCCTTTTCGTTGGCCAATCGTATAATAAGGTGCTCCTTTATGTTTCCCCAGTTTTACTCCTTCAGAGTTGACAAACCATCCCGGTCCGATTTCACTATCCAGTTCAGGACACTGCTCACGAAGAAAATCACGATAATCTCCTTTAATAAAGCAGACTTCCATACTTTCTCCTTCTTTCGACTTTGCCTCATACCCTTTCTCCGCAAGATACTCACGGACCTTTACCTTCGTATAATCTCCCAACGGGAAAATGCAACGTTTCAGCACATCCTGCCCCAATCTCCAGAGAAAATACGACTGGTCTTTCTTATCATCGTCTCCGGCTACTATATAAATGTTTCCGTTTTTCTCTTCCAATCGCGAATAATGTCCGGTAGCTACCCATGCACAATTCAACTTATCCGCCCACTCCGTCAGAACACGGAACTTAAACAACGGATTGCACATCACACACGGATTCGGTGTACGCCCCTGCTTATATTCATCTATGAAGTTTTTTACGATGGTCTCTTTAAAAGGAATACGCTCATCTGCCACATAATGTTCAATCCCCATTCGTTCAGCTAACTCCCTGGCGTCCTGCGGTTCATCTCCCCACACACGCATGGTAACTCCTACAATCTCATATCCTTGTTCTTGCAGCATCAAGCAAGTAGCGGTGCTGTCTATGCCACCGCTCATACCTACCAATACTCTCTTGTTTCGTTCTTCCATTCGAATTTTGAAAATTTACATGGTTACAAATGTACGAGATTTCAAAGAGAAAAGTTGCTTTTCTGAAAGAAAATCCTTATATTTGAAATATACCAAAAGCGAGAACAATTATGGCTAACCCTAGATTACCGGGCATTTCCGAAAACGAAGAAGCCTTATTGTATGCCAAATTGAATGAGTACAACCGAGGCAGAGCCTCTTTTAAAGAGGCAGGAGTCTACTTGGTGGTGTTGCCCCGACCGGGGAAACCAAACTATTCCCTTTGGCTGTACTCTCCCCTGCCCGAAAAGCAATCTATTCTTTATATACATGACCTGTCACCGGACATTAACGAATCCCTCCGAATGGCCAGTACAATGTTTTACTATTCAAGGCGTTGCCTTATTCTCATGGATTACAATGAGAAAAGAATGCAGAGTAACGGTGACGACCTTATCTTTTTCGGAAAATACCGGGGACATTTTCTTCATGAAATTTTGAAGATAGATCCTGCCTATTTAAGTTGGGTAGCTTACAAGTTCACCCCCAAAATACCTAAACAGGAACGCTTCGTCCAAATAGCACAGGCTTATCATTCCATACATTTGGATATCATGATCAGAAAGTCGAGAGAGAAACGTTCATCAAGCCGCTATTTGGGAGAATTAGGGGAAAAACTGACTGACTTAAAATTAAAAGTCACACGCGTACGACTGGAAGACGATCCATACAAAACAAGAGTGAACGGCACTACCCCACAGTTTTTTGTCAAGCAGATACTAACTTTAACCGATGCCAGTGGAAACCTGGTTATTATAAGTATTCCATCAAAAAATCCCAGTGCGGTTTCATGCACTCTATCAGGGATAGAACATGAATACCGACTGGGAGATATTATCTACATTGCATCGGCGAAAGTATCACGCCAATACGAAAGCTATGGTTCAAAGTACACGCGCCTTAGCCATGTGAAGTTCGCAAGCCTCAACGTTTAGTCCAATCGTCCTTGACAAAACTTGCCGGATAAGAAATTTTATCCACCACTCCGTCTTTCTGACGAATCCAGGACGTAAATGTACGAGCCCCCTCATCTAATACGATGATACGGGCCCCGTTAGGCAAATGATTATATTCCGTATTTCCACCGGTGAAGCGTCCATAAGCCAGAAGAATATCTTTCCACATCACTGCATAATCATTATCATGATCGTGTCCTACAAACATACCCATCACATCACCCGCTTCTTTCATTGCCGCAAACATTCCCGTATTCAATTTAGGTGCACAAGCTTCCTCCATACGAGTTCCGCGAAGAATCGCGTTTTCGGTACGGGCAGCTTCATTGTATTCAGGAAGAGGAATATGGAAAAAGGCAAGAGCCGGCAAAGGCTGTCCACCATTTTGCGCTTTATAAGCTGCACTCTGCTGGCGATACCAGTTTATCTGATCGAATGTAAGCCATGCATATCCCTTCACATCTTTCAAAGGAGAATAGGAATGAGAATCCATGCAATAAAGCAAAGCTGCATTCTTCTTAACATTAGAAGACGATTTCACGGTTAATACATAGTCCGGCGATAAGACTGTTCCCCGGTCAGGCAATAAATTTCCGGGAACTTTACGGATAATATCATATAACTGTTCCCGTGTCATTCCCTGTTCATTGTCATGATTACCAAAAGTGACCACGAAAGGCAGTTTGCGTTTAACTACCGGTTCCAATACCTGCAACATTCCGGAATCTGCCGGAGCAGAATAAACAACATCGCCGGTAAAAATCACCAAATCCGGGCGTTCATCATCAAGCACCTGATTTATGCGTTCCAAAGCGATATCAGAAGCCCGGTTGCCGTATTTAAAATGCACATCGGTAAATTGCACAATTTTGAATTTACCATCTTTACTAAATTTCAGTTCACTCTTTTGAGCCATACAAAAAGTTGTTACCAACAAAAAGGTAAGTGTTAAGTAAATTTTTAAGAGCCGAATCATATTTATTTGTTTTAGGGGTTAAGAAATCTTCTCTATCAATACGGTAGCATAGGCTGATATACCTTCTTCACGACCCGTAAAACCGAGTTTCTCGGTAGTAGTCGCCTTAATGGAAATATCATCCGCATCAATTCCCATGACAGTTGCCATCGTCTCTTGCATCAAAGGAATATGTGCCTTTAACTTCGGGCGTTCGGCACAAATGGTTGCATCGATATTACCCACTTTATATCCTTTGGTAGCAATCAATTCCACTGTTTTCTTCAGCAGAATTTTGCTATCTATGTTTTTAAATTCTCCAGCCGTATCGGGAAAGTGATAGCCGATATCACGCATATTCGCCGCCCCTAACAAAGCATCGCAAACCGCATGCAACAATACATCAGCATCCGAATGCCCCAACAATCCTTTTGTATGTTCCAAAAGAATACCGCCCAGCCACAATTCACGCCCTTCGACCAGCTGATGTACGTCGAAGCCAAAACCTACTCTTATCTTCATATTTTGTATAACAAATGAGTACTAATGAATAAAAAAGATCAACGGATATAGAAATCCAGCAGTTTTTCCTCTTCCAGATAACCTTGCAAACGCTGTCCGATACTAACAGGACCTACACCGACAGGAGTCCCCGTAAAGAGTAGATCACCGATTTTCAACGTTACAAACTGACTGACATAAGCGATAATATCATCTATCTTGAAAAGCATATCTGCTGTACAGCCACGCTGTACTTCTTTACCGTCGATCAACAGATTGAAGTTCAGATTTTGAATATCTTTATAATGCTCTACCGGAACAAAAGTCCCAATAGCAGCCGATGAATCAAAACCTTTACAAAGCTCCCAGGGGTTCCCCTGCTCACGGAACTTTCGTTGAAGGTCACGGGCTGTAAAGTCGATACCGACTGTCACAGCATCATAATAGCGGTTAGCAAAACGGGGAGCGATATTTTTCCCCAATCGGTTGATACGGACTACCAGTTCCGTTTCATAATGTATCTCGTTGGAAAAGTCGGGGATGAAAAACGGTTTGCCATCTTTCAGAATAGCAGAATCAGGCTTCATAAAAATCACCGGCTCCGTATTTACTTGTGTATGTCCCAGTTCTTTGTTATGCTGGGCGTAGTTCATGCCTACTGCAATAATCTTCATTATTTCTCGTTAAAATTCAATCGGTTAAACATAACAGCCAAATGAGCATATAAAGACGTATTCTGCACCACAATATTCTCGGGTACACGGATTCGGAAAGGAGTAAAGTTCCATACGGCTTTTATACCTCCGTCTACCATCTTATCTGTAATTTCCTGAGCAATATTAATAGGCACGGTCAACACACCGATATTTACATCGTATTCTTTCATCTTTGCCTCAAAATCATCAGAGTGAAAAATAGGAATACCATTCAGGTCTTTTCCCACCAATTCCGGATTCACATCAAAAGCTGCCACAATCTCCAGTCCGAAATGATGCAAACCTGAATCCCGAAGCAAAGCAGCCCCCAGGCTACCTACACCAAACAAGAAGGCTTTGTGCATATTGGTAAATCCAAGAAAACTCTCCAACACTTCAATCAGCGCATCAATGTTATACCCTACTCTCGTGCGCCCGGAGATATTGACGTAGGATAAATCCTTGGCGATTTGAGAAGCGTCAATATTTATTTCTTTAGAGATTTGTGTAGAAGAGACATACTGCTCCCCTTTTTCTTTCATTAGTTTTATGTTGGACAGATACCAGGGAAGTCTGCGCAAGGTAGGCTCCGGCACTTTATCCGCCTCTTTTCGTATAGATGTGCTCATACTTCTTACTAAATTTGGTATTTTGCAAAAGTACAATCTTTTTTGAGACTGACAACCCTATAACAGAAAACCTTAATAGAGATTAAACAAAACAATGAAAAGAGGTTCAAATTTTGCTCTTTTCCATAAGTTTAATACTTTTGAAAAGGATTAAAAATGACGAGTATGAAAAATAATGATTGGAAAGATAGATTAAACGTAGTGTATTCCACGAATCCGGACTTCGGCTATGAAATGGATAACGATGAAGAGCAAGTTACTCTCGACAAAAACAAACAAAGCCTGCGAGTTTCCATTGACAAAAAGAACCGGGGCGGTAAAGTGGTCACATTAATTACCGGATTTATAGGTACGGAAAACGACTTGAAAGAGCTGGGTAAGCTACTGAAAAGCAAATGCGGAGTAGGCGGATCGGCTAAAGACGGAGAGATTATGGTACAAGGAGATTTCAAAACCAAAATCATAGAGCTGCTCATTAAAGAAGGATACTCTAAAACAAAAGGTATAGGAGGTTAAACTAAATAGCATTTTGTAACTAGAAATTTTAAAGATATGAGAAAAGTAACATTATTCTGTGCAGCAGCGTTATTCTCACTGTTGTCATTTGCACAAGACAACAATGCTGATATCGTCAAGGTAGGCGATAGTATGCCTGCTTTCACCCTTCATTCAACAGTGAACGGTACTGTAAACTCCGAAGACCTGAAAGAGAAAGTTGTATTAATCAATATTTTCGCTACTTGGTGTGGTCCTTGCCAAAGCGAACTGGCTGAAGTTCAAAAAACACTCTGGCCTAAATATAAGGACAACAAAGATTTCTGCATGTTAGTAATCGGACGCGAACATACCGACGACCAATTAACGGAATACAACAAGCGCAAAGGGTTTACATTTCCTCTCTACCCGGACCCGAAATGGGAAGTCACAGGTAAGTTTGCCAGTCAATACATTCCCAGAAGTTACTTAATCAACAAAGAAGGGAAAGTGATATCCGCCACTGTCGGTTATAAAAAAGAAGAAATGGACAAGCTGATGAAGGAAATAGACAAAGCATTGAAATAATCCTCCCTAAGAATGTGCCTCATGTTATACATGGCAGTTTCTTGAGGAAAGGAATGATAAGATCAAATCAAAAGAAAAGGCAACTAACTCGTTATGAATTAGTTGCCTTTCTTGTATCTTCAAATAGAGAGTCTTAATGAATATCTCTATTAAGTTAACGTGTTCCGTTTTTAAGGACACATCATAGAATTTGAATCTGATTGATTATTCAGCTTTCAAAGTGAAACGCTTGAAATCAACAATCTTCAGTTCAGGGTCAGCAGCAGCCAACACTTCTCTTACAGTTTTCTTACCGTCCATGATATCTTCCTGGTTCAATAAGCAAACTTCTTTCAAGAACTTGCCCAGACGACCTTTCGCGATGTTCTGAATCATTTGTTCAGGCAGGTGTGCAGCCTTCTCTGCAGAAACAGTAGCAATGATTTCTTTTGCTTTAGCTACATCTTCAGCTGTAATCCATCCTTTAGCCATGTTGCTATCCATGTGTTCTTCGCTGTCCACATGAGCCGGGTTGATGTTAGCTTTCTTCAGAGCAGCCTCTACAGCTTTCTGTACCTGTTCTGCTTTTGTCTTCTCAATAGCAACTTCAATTTCTTTCTGTTTTACTTCTTCAGAAACGCCATCTTCATCAATAGCAATCGGGTTCATGGCAGCAATCTGCATAGCTATTTGCTTAGCCAACTGCTCGTTCACTTCCTTGTTGAAAGCAACAATCGTGCAAAGACCATTTCTGTTCATGTGATTGTAAACAGCAGTGCATACACCTTCTACAGTCATGTAACCATCCAGTTCCATTTTCTCACCTGTGATACCGCTACGGTCAGTCACTGCATCCTGTACAGTACCGTTACCCATCGGCAATGCTTTTACTTCGTCCAAAGTAGCACATTTATTAGCCACAGCAAGATCAAGAATATCCTGAGTCAGTTTCACGAAATCAGCATTCTGAGCCACAAAGTCAGTTTCACACTTCAAAGCAACGATAACAGCACGGTCACCGGTAGTTTTAGCCAAAACGCAACCTTCAGAAGCTTCACGTTCTGAACGCTTAGCAGCAACAGCTTGTCCTTTCTTACGGATAATTTCCATTGCCTTGTCGAAATCGCCTTCAGCTTCAGTCAACGCGTTTTTGCAATCCATCATACCAGCTCCGGTCATTTTGCGCAGCTTGGTAATATCAGCCATACTTACAGCCATAATAATTTCCTTTATTTAAATGAATAATAATTTTCGAAACAAAAAAATGTGCCAATCTGCCAATCAAGATACAAGCGTATAAATATACTCTTGCACATTAGCAAATTGGCACATTTTATATATTAAGCCTCTTCGTCTTCCTTGATGAAAGCAGCAGCTTTAGCTGCGTTAATAGCTTCTTCGTCAGACTTGTCGAGTCTAGCTTTCACTGATTTCTTCTTGCCTTTGTTAGCAGGAGCTTCACCAGCAGCTTCCATATCGATCTTTTCAGCTTTTCTTTCTTCCAAACCTTCGATCATTGCAGCGCAGCAAGCATCCAAGATAACTTCTACAGATTTAGTAGCGTCATCGTTAGCAGGAATTACGAAATCTACGTTTGAAGGATCAGAGTTAGTATCAACGATACCAAATACAGGGATACCCAGACGGTTAGCTTCGCGAACTGCGATATTTTCTTTCATTACGTCGATAACGAACAATGCAGACGGCAGACGAGTCAGGTCAGCGATAGATCCCAAAGTCTTGTCTAATTTTGCACGTTGACGAGAAATCTGAAGAACTTCTCTCTTAGAAAGGTTAGAGTAAGTACCATCGTTAGTCAATTTATCGATAGTAGCCATTTTCTTCACAGCCTTACGGATAGTCGGGAAGTTAGTCAACATACCACCCGGCCAGCGTTCGATTACATAAGGCATATTAACAGATTGAGCTTTCTCAGCTACAACTTGTTTAGCTTGTTTTTTAGTAGCAACAAAAAGAACTTTCTTGCCAGATTTGGCAATCTGTTTCAAAGCTTCAGCAGCTTCGTCTACTTTTGCAACTGTTTTGTGGAGGTCAATGATATGAATACCATTGCGTTCCATGAAAATATAAGGAGCCATTGCAGGGTTCCACTTTCTCTTAAGGTGTCCGAAGTGGCAACCAGCCTCCAATAATGTATCAAAATTTGTTCTTGACATCTTGTTTTTTCTTTAAATCGTTTACTTTCTTTTTTGTTTTTTCTAAACCAACCGCTGGGTAGTCTATGAGCAGAGTCCCAGTAGTTTAGATACTAAACATATTCCTCTATCAGGCAGCACATTAACGCTTGCTGAACTGGAATCTTCTACGAGCTTTCGGCTGTCCCGGTTTCTTACGTTCAACAGAACGAGGGTCACGAGTCATGAAGCCTTCTGCACGAAGAGCGGCTTTATCTTCAGCGTTCATCTTAACCAGTGCACGAGCGATTGCCAAACGCAATGCCTGAGACTGACCAGTGAAACCACCACCACACAAGTTCACCTTGATGTCATACTTCTCAGCAGCACCCAGCTTGTTCAATGGTTGTTTTACAACATACTGAAGAATAGTTGATGGAAAGTACTCTGCAAGGTCTCTCTTGTTAATAGTAATCTTTCCTGTACCTTCGCTTACGAATATGCGTGCAATAGCACGTTTACGTCTGCCTAATGCATTTACTACTTCCATTATATCTTATTTATATGAATTAATATCAATCATTTTCGGGTTCTGAGCAGCCTGTTTGTGTTCGCTACCAGCGTAAACATACAAGTTATTCAGCAATTTAGCTCCCAGGATATTCTTAGGAAGCATGCCCTTCACTACTTTTTTCAGTAATCTCTCTTCACCGTTCGGTTTTGTAATCAAACGGGCAGGAGTCATTTCTCTCTGACCACCAGGATAACCTGTATATGACAAATAAACTCTGTCATTCCATTTGTTACCAGTCAGTTTTACTTTGTCTGCATTGATGATGATAACGTTATCACCGCAGTCTACGTGAGGAGTAAAGTTTGGTTTGTACTTTCCTCTCAGCAATTTTGCAACTTTTGCTCCCAGACGGCCTAATGTTTGGTCTGTAGCGTCAACGATAACCCATTCTTTGGTTACAGTCGCTTTGTTTGCAGAAATGGTCTTGTAACTTAAAGTATCCACTCTAATTTTGTTTTTTAAATGTTACTACTAAAAATTTTCTTCACCACTCATTAGTCTTCCCCGGACAAAGGAATACTAACTTGCTATGAATTAATCTCTTATCATTTTGTGATAATAATCGGCTTGCAAAAGTACGGCTTTTCTTTGAATTGGCAAACTATTTTTGTATATTTTTCCAGTCGCCTATTCTATTGAGAGTCTTCTCAATACCCGTTATTATTCATTCCATTGAGTTTCGGATTACTTTGTATCTCTTTCAGAGGGATAGGGAAAAGTTCATGTTTACCCTCCATAAAATTCCGGTAAGCCGGATATGGTTTGTTCTCTTTCTGATTGACGGAACTGATCTCACCAAACAGTTTCAGAGCCTTTCCCAACACTCCCCAACGTATCAGATCATATTTGCGTTGTCCTTCAAAAGCCAGTTCGAAGCCACGTTCCCAGTAGAGAGCCGTACGGAACTTTCCTTCCGGTGTAGAGTCGTCGATGAAAGTCAGGTTATGTGTCTTTTTCCGTGCGCTCATCATTTCATCATAATTCGCTTCTGTAATAGAAGTTGCTTCAGCACGTGTACGTACGCTATTCAACAAATCCCATGCTTTTTGTCTGTCTGTTCCTGTTTCATTATACGCTTCGGCAGCCATCAATACCACATCAGCATAACGCAAAGGGCAATAGTTCACATCCGCATAATTGATATTCTTGTTCCATGACTCTTTCGGCATCCATTCCCGG
Source organism: Bacteroides xylanisolvens (assembly GCF_018289135.1). NCBI lineage: Bacteria > Pseudomonadati > Bacteroidota > Bacteroidia > Bacteroidales > Bacteroidaceae > Bacteroides > Bacteroides xylanisolvens. Next base: position 5,771,993 of record NZ_CP072216.1, on the reverse strand, counting down.
CGCCATTTTCCCACATACCAGCTACCTGCATTTCTTTCTTCTTTTACATGCTCTTTTTTAGTACCATTCCAGGTATAACGATAGGTGCAAATAGCGACATCACGACGTTTATCGCTCGCTTCGAAGAAGTTACGCCATTCGGGGACTACTATAAAGAAACCGTTGGCACGTCCCATATACTGATTTGATTCAGATGCAGAAACTCCGGTAGGTTCCGCCACCTGCGGACCGTTATAAATCCCCCATGCTCCACCGTTACGACGTCCTTGTGAATGATAGAAAGCAATCTCCCAAAGACTCTCCTTATTATTCAGTACCCCCTGCGAGTAGCTTTTAAAGAGTGCCTCATAACCACCATCATAAAAATCATGGTACCCTTTCTTTTCAAAAGCCTCCCACTCTTTTATCACTGCATCGAAATATTCCATCCGCTTACTGTCCTCCGGACGTTTCAACTGTCCATTCGATTGAAGGCTATATCCTGCACGTTGCAAATATACACGCATCAGCAATGCACGGGCAGCCCCTTGCGTCACCCGTTCGGGACTGGAAGAAGCAGTTGCCCAATCCAGATTGTTTTTAGCGAAAGTAAGGTCAGATATAATCTCATCATAAATCACTTCCCTGTCCACACGTTCACCAAAAGCAGATTCGTAGGATGATGAATAAGATGTTTTGAAAGGCACATCTCCCCAATATCTCACCAAATCAAATGCGAGGAAAGCACGCAGAAAACGAGCTTCCGCTTCCAATGCTTTCAGACGGGTATTTTCTGCGTATCCTGTCATGCCACAGATTCCGTCAATGGTGAGGTTAGCCCGGTCGATTCCCTCATATTTCAGTTTCCAGATACTTTCAATCCACGTATTCGTGGAGTTTAGCTGATAATGTGCAATATCGTGAACCTGATTGTCAGACTGCGTACGAGCCGTATAATAGGTATCGTCTGATGCAGGAGAAGCCATTTCGTACCAACCATAATGATTAAAGTCCGACACTGAACTATATATTCCCATCACTGACATTTCCGCTTTATCTTCCGAATCGAAATAGCGGTCCCGGTCATATTTTGAGTTAGGTTCTTCCGTCAGCAAATCCTCACAAGAGGAAAATCCTGTTGCCAATAGGGCGAATACGGCATATAATAGATGTATCTTTTTCATGATTACTATGTATTTAAAGAATTAAAATGCTACGTTGAGACCAAAAATAAAAGAACGGCTAAGCGGATACGCTCCAAAGTCAACACCCGGTGTCAAACCGCTTTTCATCGTAGAGACTTCCGGATCGAAACCTGAATACTTGGTCCAAGTCAACAGATTATTACCGGTGGCATACAAACGCAAGTTCTTCAATCCCACCCTTGCAATCAGGTTTTTAGGGAATGTATATCCCAAAATCACATTACTTAGTTTCAAATAGGAAGCATCCTCCACTGCCCATGAATGAATATAATTGTCTCCTTGTTGAGCATCATGATAAGCGGCTACGGTTTTACCTGCATTCAAAGCAGCCAGTTCTCCGGGATCTGTCACTTTCCGTCCATCCGAATTGATGGTCATCCAGCGATTAGAGCTATTCATCACGTCCAATGCGTTGTAGTTCAGGCTACCCACCTTACTGGTAACCAGTTTGGTCGCATTCAGCACTTCGTTGCCATAGCTGAAAGTCAGGAATATACTTAAATCAAATCCTTTGTAAGTAAAAGAGTTGTTCAATCCTCCGTAGAATTTCGGTTGAGCGTTACCAATGACCGTTTTATCATTTTCATCAATCACATTATCATCTCCGGTCAAGTTCTTAAACTTCCACATACCCGGACGAATCCGGCCTTTATCACCATGATAAGGTACTCCATCTTTTAATGTATAAGTCTGCGTAGAAGCATCATAATTGAAATCATCTACCTGATACAGCCCCTCGGTGATGTAACCATAAAACTGTCCTAATGGTTCTCCGACAGCAATACGATGGGTATTTTGGTTAAAACCGAACTTGGCTTCATAGAGTTGTACCGCCTCACCGGTCAATGCTTTCACTGAATTTTTATTGTGCGACAGCGTCAGTGTAGTGTTCCAACTAAACTTCTTTGTAGAGAAATTCACAGTATTCACAGTCAGTTCCACACCTACATTCTTCGTTTCTCCGGCATTAATCAACATACTCTGATAACCGGAAGAATAAGGCAGCTGGGCGTTAAGCAGCAAATTACTACTCCTATTTATATAGAATTCGGGCGAAACAGTGATGCGTTGATTCAGAAATCCTAAATCGACCCCCATATTAAAAGTCTTGTTCGCTTCCCACTTCAGATCGGGATTCGGTATCTGCTTGGAAGCATAACCGGGAGTAAGCTGATCTCCCATAGCTGTGATGATGGAAGACATCAAAGCAAGGCTGTTATAACTACCGATTCTGTTGTTACCCGCCAAACCGTATCCGATACGGAATTTCAAGTCGGAGAAAACATTCAGTTTCTTTATAAAATCCTCTTCACCCACACGCCATGCTGCTGATACGGCAGGAAAATATCCCCATTTATTATTCTTACCGAATTTAGAAGAGCCATCCGCACGGAAAGTTGCGGAAAACAAATACTTATCGGTAAAGTCATAGTTGAGACGAGCGAAGAAAGAGAGCAGATTATCATCATAGTTTTCATCGGACGAAGCAACGGATGGAGTACCCAGACTCATATCTCCCAAAATGAACTCATCGGTAGGCAACCCACTGACACCGGATTCGAGTACACGAGTCCAGCGTTTTACAAATTCCTGTCCCAATTGTACCACCACTTTATGCTTCTTCTGAAAACGTTTGTCATAAGTCAGGACGTTAGAGGTCTGAAAACTTCCGGTCTCCGTATTTCTGATAGAGCCGTAAATACCGCTGCGTCTTCCCATAATAGATTGGTCGCCATAGAAAAGCTCCCGGCGGTAAAGCTGATAACGCATACCCGTATTGTTGCGGAAAGTCAATCCTTTGATGATTTTGAAAGTCAGTCCGCCATTGGCTTGCAAAGTACGTGTTTCCTTATTATCCTTTTCTTCAGCGGCGGCAATCAACGGGTTCTGCATCACGTTTCCGTCCGCATCGCTTAATACAGGGTCTTCTCCTGCCAACAAATCCGAGTCATTACCACGTATACCAATGGTAGGACGGTATTGCAAAATCTGAACCATTTTATTAAACTTTGCATCTACATTGCTTCCGCCTTCATTCGTACCGTTTCCGGCAACACCTGCTCCATACACTTTCAGATAATCGAAGTTGATACGTCCTGTAACGGAGAGCCGCTTATTCACTTCGCTTTTCACGCTAAGCGCAATATTATGTTTGTCGCTGCCGCTATATACCATCGCACCTTCATCCTTGAAGTAACCATAAGACATATTGTAGTTCAACTTATCATTACCACCGTTGACGCCTACCCGGTAATTTTGCGTAACGGTAGTGCGTCCCATCGTACGGTCCAGCCAGTCGATACCTTTACGGTTACCATAGTTTTCATGAAGATCGACAAAACCACCGTAACGATTCTGCCATGACCGCATACTTTCCTCGGGATCAGTAGCATCTCCTAATGTTCTTTCATAATCCGCCAACACAAATTCCTCTACACTTAATACATCCAACCGCTTGGCAAGCGTACGCACACCGACATAAGAATCGAAAGTAAGAGTCGCTTTCCCTTCACTTTTCGCACCGCTTTTGGTGGTGATTACCACTACGCCATTCGCTCCCCGGGCGCCGTAGATGGCTGTTGCCGAAGCATCTTTCAACACGTCGATACTTTCAATATCGGCAGGATCAAGGCTGGACATGCCATCTTCCGTCGGAAATCCGTCGATAATATAAAGCGGTTCGTTGCTTTGCGTAATTGATATACCGCCACGAACACGCACTGACATCGTAGCACCGGGCTGACCGTCTGTTTGTATAATCTGCACACCCGCCATACGTCCCGCTAAAGCCTGGGTTACATCAGACGAAGGAACTTTGAGCAAATCGTCGCTTCTCACAGAAGCCACGGAACCGGTCAGGTCTTTACGCTTTACTGTTGCATAACCGATAGCTACCACCTCATCCAACAATACCGACGCAGCTTTCATGGTCACATCAATCTGTTTTCTTCCTTTCACGGGTACTTCCATATTTTCCAATCCGATAAAAGAGAAAACCAAGACATCTTTCTGCGGATCACTAACGGTAATGGTGTATTTACCATTGATATCGGTAATGGTACCCGTGTTTTGTTTTCCTTTCACGGTTACATTTCCTCCAATCACTTCCAAGCCTTCGTTGTCCACCACCTTACCGGTAACGGTCAAACTCTGGGCATAAATGCCGGATGCACCGACAAGAAGCAACAAAATGCAAATAATTCTATTTTTCATCATATTCTGTTTGTTATTTATATTCACTATGTTTCATTGTTTATCATTGATTTACTACCCGGGTAGATATGGGACTCCGGTCGGTCATTTCAACCACCTGATAAACCCCATCTATCTCATCGTAAAGCAACGAGGAACCCGTATATTGTCGAGAGTAAAAATTGCCATTCAACGCAGGATTGTCTGTTCCATAACTAAATACTGCTTGTTCGGTGCGATGACTCACTGTCAGTTCCGGTGCCTTGGAAGCATCCAAAACCGCTTTGACCGTCCAGTCGCCTACATTAAAGGTATCACCGTCACGGTTAATAATAGAAACAGCCTCATCTCCTACCTGAATAATAGCCAGGAAACGGGTGGCAGAACAACCGTCAACCCGTGCAGTCAAATGCCACTGGTTGGGATACTCCGCTCCGATGATGGCGGGCGGCACTACAAAACGGTCCGTTTGGGACAGCGTAAAAACATGTCCTCCAAAAAGCTGCGTCACAGCCATCCATCCTTTGGTTTTATTATTTGTAGACAACGTTTTCTTTACCGCATCGATCTTAAATTCCGTAGGACTATGCAACAGCCACTCCCAGCAGACAGCCTCCGATGCTTCCAGCTCATCATACACAATCACCGTATGAGGATGAAGCATCAACACGTGCCGACGGTATTTAGTCAACGGGGTGGCACCGAATCCATTTTCAGGCGTCTGCTCAATACCTGCCTGCTTGAAGTAGCCAACCCACATCGGGTCATTGCTGATACCTCTGTAAGCATGTGAAGCATCTCCCAAACAGTAACTGATATGCTGTCCGCCCATAGCACGCATCACACTGCCATAACCTTCGGTAGAATAAGGTTGTCCGATACCGTTTACCAACAGTGAATTATGCGCCCGCGTATGGCGATAGGACATCAGATTATGAGCATCGCTGAAATTCTGATAATAGCCCGTACTGCGATACACATCGACACCCTTATACAACAGATTAAAAGCATTCTGACTGGCAGTAGTGTGACTGCCGGACCCGAATGTACTGGAACGGAACGAGAGCGCAAGATCCTTTCCCGTATCTTCCGGAGCACTGTGCATGGCTACTTCACCGGCGTCTTTATACCATACCATTTTATCAGCCCCGGCAGGAAAAGCTGTATTGTAATCCTGATCGGTACACATCCGGTAAAGACGCAATTCATAATCCCGACGCAACAGGTCCCGACATTCTCCGGCATACCATCCGGCATAGGAATTACCCGTTTCACACGCCAGATAGTCAGCAAAGGCAGCAACCAAACGGTTGGGTTCACTCCCCTTTTCACTACTGTCACCAAAGCCGTTGCTTTTCGATCCCGGCGGGCAAGTATAAACCAACGAACGTCCGGCATTCTGATACCACGGATGTGATAGAAAATCGTACCGACTGATGAATGAAAGAAGAGACGGCATATACGCCAAAGTCAAGATATTGGCACTGAAATAACCGGTACCATTGTGCCATATACCGTCGCGATTGAAACCGGAAGCAGGAGCACGGGCTGTCCACAATTCATAATAATACTCCATCATGGGCAGCACTTCGGAAGAATAGGCCGGTTTGTCGTAAAGCGACAAAGCCACTTGAAAGAGGATGCGCATATTCTGCTGCCAAAAATGATTATCAAAGAGATGGTTTTCCTGAAAACCGCAATTTACCTTGTAATAGTAACGTGCCACACGCATCATCAGTTCTTCGGCAGCAGTACGATCGGAAGCAGACAAGTTATTATAAAGCAGATCGTAGGCTGCAACAAGACACCATGCGATGTTGCTGGCAGTAAAGTTGGATGCAAAAAGCTGTCCATCAGCAGGGGGAGCGACAATCAACGCTTCGAGAAGCTGGCGTAACTTTTCGGCATAAATTTCTTTTTGGGTTAAATGATAGGCCTGATAAAGATAAGTGGCATGTTGCCGGAGCTCTTCTGCACGGCTATATAAATCAGTCATTCCGGTGTATTCGGCTTTCAATGCCTGTGAAGCACGACTTTGTAGTTCTGCATATTCAGGGTGTGAAGTGACACGGTTACGAGCCTCTCCGATACGGTCGTCTAAAAAACAGTAAATACGAGGATGCAGACGGGGAGCATTTGCTAAGAATGTCTGAAAAGGAGGTGTTACAAATTCCGGTGTATCATTCTTTACTTCGAAACGATAGATAGCACTCCATTCACCGGGCGTAGTTCCATTAAGATTGGTGGAACGAAAGCGCCAATACCATGTGCCGACCTCCAAACGACGATGAAGATTATACATACACCATTCCTGCGGTTCGGAAAGTAGCGTTTCGGAACTGCTGAAATCTTCAGTACGTGAAAGGGAAAATTGCAGTCTTTCGCCCGTCTTCATGGCTTGAGGAACAATAAGAGGAGCAGGATTCAGATACAATTCATTATCTGCTTTGGGATAAGGTTGCGTTCGTATTTTATCCTGATAGGCATCGGGAATTCCGGCAGGCGTCTCTGGCTGCGTACTGTCCGGTTCGGGCAGCGAGTCAGATGTACAGCTACAGAACAGCTGTACCATGAACAAAAGAAAAACCGATAGGCGAAATGTGGTGTGCATATTATTTTCTTTTCTTGGTATAAGATTAGAGGGCTATTTTCAAAAGTTTCAATGTAAGAAGAAGGTAAAGCGGGATGGGGGGATCCCACTTTCCTTGAATTTCTATTGAGTAAGGTCGAATATTCAGTGACTATTTAAAGATTGTAATCATTGGGCGGCAAAGAGCTTGTTGATTAAGAGCTGTCTTAACACTGATACCCGCCTCTTGTGCATTAGTAACAACACCATCAGCTACATTAATACGTACACCAGAAACATTACCTTGGTTATTGATAGTACTAGAAGCATAATTCACTGTAGCAATCGTTTCTCTATCAAACATTTTGCCATTGACAAATTCAAACTCCGACATGTTTCTGAAGTCCTCACTACCAGTAGCTGGTATCTCTTTCATAGTAAACAATGTACCCATGAACGCACTCAATTGCGACAATGTAGGAATATACCATGCACTCAAATTCTCACTATCAGGAGCATGTTCTCCCACCCATTTCTCATAAGTTGTTTTAAAGGCAACATCTCCAAGACCTGTTAATAAAACGTCCGTAGTCTGTGTACCATTTGTCATACCTGCAGCTGTTTCAGCCAAAGTAGTCAATAATTCAGTATTAAGAGTCTGACGAGCAGTCGCCACATTCTCAATCGCTACCGCATATCCGGCAATTGTCTTACCTTGAAGTGCTACAGGATAATTAGCCGGCACATCACTACCAATAGCCTCCATCTTGAAAACAATACCGACAGCATCCGCTGCATCACGTACCACTTTACCTTCTGCATTGATATAACTACCAACTTTCATTTCCAATGCTTCATAATCCGGATCCACTCCTACTTCAATGTCAAAGTTTCCATCTCCGATTTCAAATTTAGCCATAATCTGCATATTAGCGTCCAAAGGTAATGTATTTGCCGGTATTTTAATCTCTTTACTATATCCGCCACTCAATGCCATGGTTATTTCTTCTGTAAATTTACTTACATTTGAAGGAGCAAAAAAGAAATTAGCGAACCAATTGCCATCCGCAGAAGCAAAACTTGCATTTGTATAAGTCACAGGAGTCGTAGCAGAACATTTACCCTCTAAAATATCATATCCGCTCAAAGCGTTATATTTTATTTCCAGTTTATTAGCTGCCGCAGCTACTTCCGGATTCTTCGGTTTTACGCTCACATTAGCAAACGGGCGTTTCAATGTCACACTGGCATTACCAATCGTTTCCAATTTTCCGCAGAAAGCGTCGCTGGCTGCCATCAACGCATCATTTGTCAGATCGAATGACGCAGTATTATATCCTACTACTCTCAAATCAGCAGTGTTATATACTTTATTAGCGGCACCACTTTCCGGCACGTATTCAGCCCAAAACAATGCTTTCGACACTTCTTTTTGTTCATCTACGGAAATAGTGAAAGATACCTTACCGTCTGTAACCGGTTTAGTTACCTGATCGCCTATCTTATTGCCATCAGCATTCAGTAATTGCATGATACATTGCATCGTATAACCGTCAGGGATGGTAACCGCACGGCTAAAGACGTTATTTACAGGAGCCTGTACAGAGATAGTAACAGGAGCATTGATTTCTGTTCCGTTGTCCGAAACGATTTCTTCTTGTCCACAGGATGCAAAAAGCACTACGAACAAAGCCATTAGCGAATAAAATAAGTTCTTTTTCATGATCTTAATTGTTTTATGGTTAAGCAATTCTTAATTGATTTATCTATTTTATAATTCTCCAAGGTCTACCTCCAGATCACCGTCATAATCGGGGTCGATCCCTATTCCTCCATTAGCATCGGAAGTCAGGAAGTTACCGCGTACCGTTGTGTTTTTGCCCCGTTCACAAGGAATACGGAAAGCTGTACGTGCCAGCACTTCATTCTTCTCATTCAAGATTTCGAGCTCTACAGGGATGGAAACGGTTTCTCCGGCATCGGTCAACACATAGTCAAATCCCAGTATCAGTTCTTTCGTACCATCGGCAGGGCGTTCAAAGGCCACTTTATATTCCATGTACATGAGCGAGTTCTTGGGTACATCATCCCACAAATTGTAACCGGTAGGCAAATAATCACTGTACTTCACACGAGCGGTAAAACTTTCACCTTTCAGTCCGCCTGTGGACAGTTTATTGAGAAACGTTGCCACATCTTTAGCCACCAGTTCATAGCGTGCTACGGGGCGATACAGTTCAACGTCAAGACTTGTTTCAGCTCCCCAATGATTGCGGAAAGAAGTCAGGTCTGCCATAGCAGAAGCAGCAAAAACATCTTTATAGCGGCTATTCCCTATATACTTTCCGGCAGGAAGGATAAAAGCCAGATTCTTGGCATCGTAAACAAGTCCCTGTTCCGGTGTCTCCGCATTCACATAATCGGCCCACACCAGGATGCGGTAATTACGGGCGTGCAGCTTCATACTAACAGACAGACTGGCACGGTTAAAATCCTCTTCATATACCGTTTGCCGTGCCGCCACCTGTCTATCCAGATAGGCTTCTACGATGAAACGACGCAGATAGTTGGTTTCCGACGCACGGGTGATGGTCACCGGTGCTCTTTCTGCCAAACTTAGATTCATTGCCAGATTAAGGTTGAGTGTTACAGCTGTCGGGTCCACTCCCAGTTCTCCTTCGGGAGTCATTTCCGGTTCTTCGTGCAGGCTGCATCCATTCACCAGCAAGGTGATGAACAACAAGAAAGTGCACTGTGCCAGTATATATAAATTTCTTCTCATATTGTTATCTTATTTATATGTATGTTCCTATCTAAGGTTAGAAGCGGTAGACCAACGATGCTCCCACACGGGTTATCCCCCAGTAATGACGGACACGCGTATCCAGCTGTGCGCCGTTGTCTACATTATAATAGGTGTTATACTTCATGTTGGCATATCCCACTCCCAGATTAAATTCCGCTCCCCAGTGTTTGGAAAGAGGGAGTTTGTAACCGTAGCTTATTCCGGCTCCCAACAGCGGACGATCAGTATCTTGATAACGGTCATCGTTCCACTTCACGTTAAACCATGCCATGTGAGCGTGCAGTCCGACAAAGTGTCCCCGTCCTGTTTCATTTCCTATCCACCAGCGGGCTTCAGGTTGCAATGCTACCGTACGCACGCCGTGCTTATCCCCCAAGTCCCACAAACTGCAAGTCAACGGCAACTCTACCGTGATCTTTTTATGCACCTGCATTTCCACGGCAAGGTTCAGCAAAGCACAAGCATCATATACTACATTCGTTTTCAGTGCCAGATAGCGTTGACCATCAAAGGCAGCCGCTTTCTTTCCTGCATTCTCTTTGCCGGATTGGCGTTTATCCTCCTCCTTTTTTGAAGAAGTCGCAACTGCTGTTTCCTGCTTTTTGCCGTCGGGCTTGTAAACCGTAGTTTCCTCCGGAGCTGCCGAAGTCTGTACACGGGGTTTACCGGGAGTCTGTGCCGACAAGACGGTTATGCCCGATAATGCAGCCAACAGACATATAGTTCTCATATTAAAAGTAGAGTGTCTCATATATTCGTATCTTTCATGTTCATTGATCAGATTTCCAGTTCGGGCACTGTATCCCTCATTACCGTTTCGTACCCATCCTCATTGATGACAGTAGCTTCACCTTTATAAGTGATATTCACCTTCTCTTGAGTGCTGCGGATAAAGAATGAAGGAGCACCGTCGGATTTCAGGTTAACACTGATCAGCCATCCGCCCACTTTGATACGTCCGTCGGACAAGATTTCGGGATCTTTGGCAGGATATTTCAGTGCATGTGTATTGATGACAGTGGCAAAACGATATACTTGTGCCTTTTCCGATGTAGCGGTGAAATGCCAGTGATTAGGATACTTCTTGAACACCCCTTTGTCATCAGCACGTAGCCAGTTGACTGCCGGATAGAAAAAACGGCTCGTCGTATCAGTCTGCAATGTTCCGGTGGAGAAAAGATAAGCGTCTGATGCTCCTCCGCGGTTCGTGGCTTGAATATGCACGAAGCGATGATTCGATTGATCCACTGTCATGGGATTTTCTGTGGTATGCAGCAAATAACTCCAGTTTACAGGTTCGTCTGCCACGAGTTCGTCATAGATAAAGATGAGTCCTGTCTTTCCCAAATTGACAATGTGACGGCGGAAAGTTTTCACATGGTTCTCATCCCAGCCATTTTCGGGCGTATAATACACCTCCGACTGTTCGCCGCGTGTCAGCCAAAGCGGTGAAATCACTTTTCCGTAAGCATTGGAAGCATCACCCAGCACATACCCGATCTTCTCGCTGGCATAATAACGGGGAATCCATCCATATCCTTCCGTACCGATACGTTGTCCCATACCGTTCACCAGAATCGTATTGTGAGCACGCGTGGCACGATGGCACAACATACTATGTACGTCGGTAAACTCAATGTGGTGTCCGCTACTGTAAAATAATGGTTTTCCACCATAGAACGTATTGAAAGCATTCTGATTGGCAAGTGCATGAGAGGTAGAACCATAAGGGCTTGACCGGAAACTCCACATCGCATTTCCACCTACTCTGTCCCAGTTCGTCTGGAAAGAGGCAAGTCCTGTTGCGGGGAAGACGTATCCTGCAGGGAGTGCTGTCAATCCTTCACCTTCCGGCAGAGGTTTATCACATTGCAGGCGGAACCAGGCCAGATCACCGGGCTTACTCAATAAGGCTTTCTTCATATATTCCGGTTCCACTTTCAATGTACGGCGTACGAAATCAGCGGCATACGTGTTTCCGGTAAGGCGTGCCAGCGCATCCAAATAACCTATACGGATACTGTTTGGACGTGCCACATTCTGATGAGAGCTTCCGTTTCCTCCGGATTTGGAGAAAGGAGGTTGCTGGAAGATGGTATACATGATATTTCCCTGATACCAAGGATCGGAAAAGAAGTCGTAACCGGTCAGTTTGCTATAATAGTAAGGTACTTCTACTAATGTACGGGTATTGACCGTAAAGTAAGAATCGCCATTGTGCCAGCCACCGTCTTTGTTCAATCCGGGGAAACGTGCCAACCAGACGTTATAGCAGTAATCCACCCATGTGTTGGCTTCGGGCAGATCGCCATATACACTGAATGCCGCCATTGTAAGGATGCGAAGTGTCATTTGCCACACATGATTGTCGGCGATGTGGTTCTCCATCCGGTTATTAAAGTTCTCATACATTTCACCACCTTTATTTTTGATGGCTTCCAGCAATGCTTTCTTTTGTGATGTATTCAACCGGTCGTAGAAAGAATCATAAGCCATAGAGCAGAGAGACAATAAGCTAGAAGCATTAAAATCTCCTTTCACATTCTTATCTTTATCCCAGTCGGCCATGATAAATACCCGTTTGATGGCTTCGTCAGCATATTTAGTATCCTGCGTCAGCAACCAGGCCCGTATCAATGCTTCGGTATTTCCCTCTTCCGCATCGATGATGCGACGGCTCTCACGAGTGAGGTATGAATTTATCTGCATCTCGTTCTTCAGATTCTTCACCTGCGAGACATTAATATCTTTCACTGATTTCATTGGAGTCTGAAGTACCTGATCTGCACGCTCAAGATACCATTGCCTTTCTGCCTTTTGTTTGCTGTGATTTATAAAGTCCTTCCATTCGTTCTTCATGATCCACACGCGCGGATGGTCGGCAGGTAGTTTTGCCAACACTGTTTTCAATGAAGGCGGACAGAATTTGCCCGAACGATCTTCTACGGTGACTTGCTGTGTGCTTCCCCAAGTCACTTGTCCGTTTTCTACATAACCGAACTGCCAGTACCATACCCCCGGCGCAAGCGGTTGTTCCGGATTATAGAACGGCCAACGAGTTTCCACCTGAACAACTCCGGACTTCAATCCGGCATCCTGCGAATAACGTAACCGATAGGTAATCTTCGTTTTATCTACCTTCTTTACTTTGTGTTCGAATCCATCCAACGGACTGTCCTGCGAGTTCATGTCCGAACGGAGCGGCCATTGAAAAGAAACCGCACGATCATTTACCACCGCTTTATCAAGAGGATAAGGAGTGGCACGCATTTCATGCATCAACGTTGTTTCCGTCAACTTGATGACTGCTTGTTTTTGCGCATGTGTCATCTGTGCAGCCACAGACAAGATTACGAATGAAATCAATAATACTTTTTTCATGATATCAAATGATTGGTTTTTCTGTAGGCAAATGTAGATAAACTGTCCGAAACGGAACTTTCAATTCATTTCTTCCTTCTCTGATACTGTCTAACAGGACTTTGTTTTCGTTCATTTCAACTTAAAATTCGTCCAAAACAAGCGTTACAGGAAGCTACAAAGAGGGTAAAAGGGTAAAATAGCCCCCAAAACGGAATGACTGGAATTGATAGAAAGATGAAGGTTATTAGTTCTTGTTTAGGTTTTCACCACAGAGGACGCGGAGGACACAGAGGTGAATTTGGTTTATGACTTACGGTGGTGACCCTAATTTTGATGCGTAATCCTTCCTCTATAAAGTTGAAAAAACATAAAAACATCTGCCACCTGCAACCAAACGCGTGTAATGCGCTAGCTGATAAGCAGTTGGAGCGTGGCAGATACTGTTGCAGATAGGTTGCAGATCAAAGTATCTGCAACACAGTATAAGCCTTGCATAAGCCAATTCTCCAGGAGGGCAAAAGTTTATTGTATGCATTAACTTCCCGTTTCCAGGCGGGGAACTGTCGTTTCCGGCATTAGAAATTACAGTTTCCACGGCAGGAAACGAGAGTTTCTAAGGCGGGACACTACAGTTTCTACGTAAGGATACTGTCGTTTCCCCGTAGAGACACCACAAATTATCCATAGAGTCTGTACTGTACTGGATTTAGTTGACAACTTCGTTTGTTATACCTAAGTTAGTTAACTCAATATATTTTAAAACCTAAATAAGTTTACTTGTCCCTTTGTAATTCCTTAATAAGTTGTCATATTAAAGATGTTGCAAACATATGTATCTTTTCTTATAAATGCAAGACTTCGGGCTGTAAACTTCATTAAACAACAAAAACTCTTCGCTCGGGGATCGCCCTCGCGGCAAGGGGCGGGAGCACCCGTCCCGACGAGCGGGACTTCAACTACCTTTTTCCGCGTACTTACGAATATGTTCCATCGGTGTTTTCATTTGTATACCTTGATGGGGTCGAACATAATTGTATGCATATATGGCGTCGCTTATACGTTTATCCAACTGTTCAAAGCTGTCATCTTCGCAGTCAAACAACCACCCATTCTTGATCGTGTTATTCATCCGTTCAGCCAGGGCATTATGTAGCGGATCTCCACACTGCGTCATACTAATATTGATATGATGTTTCTTGAGCATATCCACATACAGGTTTGAGCAGTATTGCACTCCCCGGTCAGAATGGTGTATGAGACTACTCAAATCAACATTGTATCTGTTGTAAAAGTCTATAGCCATCCTCAGTGCCTTTAAGGGACCTTCCGCTTCAAGTGTTTTGCACAGGGCATATCCAACTATCGCCCGACTGCCCGCATCGGTAAGAAGAGACAGGTAAGCCCATCCCTGGTACGTGGCAACATAGGTTATGTCCGCTACAACCATTGAACCGAATGTGTCAGCTACAAATTTAGGAGTAACATTTAGCAAGTCCGGATAAATGTAATAATTATGATTAGAATTTGTTGTCTTTGGTCTCACATGTCTGACACGTTGACACAGGCCATTAGCACGAAAAATATTATAGCATTGATCACGCCCAATGACCATCCTGACACCAAACTTGCGGAGACAGCATGCATAGAGTTCACGTATACCAGCCTTAGGCATAAGTTTACGTAACTCATTACAATACAACACAATGCTTGATGTGAGGATGTCTATTTCCTTTTTTCTGTTGACATGCTTATAATAACCTTGTCTGGTTATGCCGAAGTAATCACAGAGGAACTGTAGCCTACCGCGCATATGACGGGCAGAGTTCCCCTGTGACAAGGTATCGATTACTTGGCATCGGAGTTTTTTCGAACCTTGATGTGATAGGTTGACTCAGCAAGATTTATTAATTCCTCACAAGCTTCATGACGAAGACTTTCCTCCTGAAGAGCACGCTGAAGTTTGCGATTTTCGGCACGCAATGCAGCGAGTTCTTTCTCCAGTTCATTGAGAGACTCAGCAGAGTATTTGTTGAAAGAGGGGTGGTCTGTACTCATAACTTTATCATTTATATGATACTTATCAAGCCAAAGAATCAGCAGACGACGGCAAATACCGGTACGTTTGGCAAACTGATACTTCGTTTCCGAAGTAGATAAATACTCACGAATATAAGACATTCGTTCGGATTCTGTGTAAGGAGTGTACTTCTTTTTTAATTCTTTCATGGGAATTTCGCATTTAAGAAGTGTCAACTTATTTAGTACACTACAGTCACCCCAATTATCCCATAGTTTTGCATAAAGGAATCAAGGCTTTTTCTTTGATTATATAACGCGTTGCAGATACTTTATCTGCAACCTATCTGCAACAGTATCTGCCACGTTCCAACTATTTGTCAATTAGTGTATTACACGCGTTTGGTTGCAGGTGGCAGATGTTTTTATGTTTTTCAGGTTCTTCGTCAAATTTGGTGGTAATCTCTTTTTTATTTCGACGGTTTCCCTCTTCTTCTTTCTTAATCCTATAAAAAGTTGTAGATATGTTTGCTTTTTAGTAACTTTAAAGACACCACATCATTAAGAGTTACAATGCAACAAGCCATATCTACAACGTACAAATATACATCAAAAAAAGAAAATACTCCTACAAATAGGGGATTATTCCATGATTTCAGATTCAGTCTTGGCTACGATAATCTGCAACAAGATGGTATCTCTGAAGCTGTTGGCTCATTGACGGTCTTTTTACATACGGCTGGCAAGGGGGCTTCCTGTCCTTATTGCGGACATTTCAGTCACCGATTGCACAGTTACTACTCCCGTCATATTCAGGATCTTGAAGTTTACGGTCATACTTTGGAGTTAGTCATAAAGGTTGGTAAATATTATTGTGACAATGTTTCTTGTCCGCAAAAAATATTCTGCGAACCGTTGTCTTTTCTGGCTCGTCGGTATGGTAGACGGAGCTATCTTGTTGAGGAACGCATCAGATCGATAAGCTTGGAACTTACTTCCCGAAAGGCCTCTTCTCTTTTGCAGCTGTTCCATATAACGGCCAGTAGCTCTTCCTGCTTACGCATCCTACAACAGTGCGGGCAACATAATCCTATGCATAATAAAAGTATTTATGTAGGTATTGATGATTTTGCCTATAAAAAAGGTAAGGATTATATGAGTGTGGTCGTAGACCAGATGACACACATGCCTATTGCTTTGTTAGAGGATAGAAGCGGAGAAGCGCTTGATAACTGGCTCGCCCGGAATCCTCAAATACAATATATAACGAGAGACCGTGGAAGATGTTTCACAGAGGCTATAAACAGAATAATCCCTGGTGTTACACAAATCTGCGACCGGTTCCATCTAACCAAGAATATGACGGACACAATGATACCGGAAATAGAGAAAATGATTCGTCAGACTAAGCAAAAGCTCAAATACGAATATCCTGACAGAGACACGGCTTCTTCGTTAATTCTTCAGGACATATTTAACATGGGAGATGTCCGACACAGAGAAAAATTGAAGATATACAGGGAAAGCCTGAACTTAAAAATGCAGGGGATGACCATTGAGCAGACAGCCGCACATTTAGGCAAGAAAAGTCGCTACATTTATAAGCTCATTCACAACAGGAGAATAGGGGCATACTTGAATGAGCAACAGAAGACAGCTCTTAAATATGTATCCGAACTGGCTACAATCATTAGTGCGGGCTGTATTACCCGAAATATATTGGCACAAAAAATGGGAAGTAAAATCAGTGGCGCACTTATTGGAAGGATAACATCCAGCTTGCGAAAAATGTATCAACAAAAGAGGAAAGAAGTCAAGGAGCATAATGAGAGCATTGAAAACGGAAGTAAAACACAGAGAGTTTCACAGAATCAGATACGCAAATACATTCTAAAGGGAGAATCGGATAATCCTAAACTAGCGGAACTGTATAAGTCCTCACCACAGATAAAAGAACTCTTAAGCGTGTGTCAGAATTTCAGAGATATGATTAATGGGAACACTTATGATAAGGATATTAGAAAGTGGATTGAAAAAGCGAAGGCAACACGGAATATGGCACTGACGAACTTTGCATATGGTATTGAAAAAGACTGGGAGGCAGTACAGGCAGCTATTGATATCCCCTTTAATAACGGATTACTGGAGGGGACAGTGAATAAAATTAAAGCGGTAAAAAGGCAGATGTACAATAGGGCAGGAAGTAAACTACTGAGAGCCAAGATTCTTTATTCACAATAGAAGAAGTACCACCAAATTTGACGAAGAACCTTTTTCAACTTTATAGTAGACAAAAAACTCTCATTCATTTCTGCACCTGCATGAACAAGATTCACCTCTGTGTCCTCCGCGTCCTCTGTGGTGAACAAATGCATAACCGCAAAACAATTACTTAGTATGCTGCTTCACATACTCCGATGGCAGACAACCGACATACTTCTTGAAACTGGTAGAGAAGTAAGAAGAAGATCCGAACCCTACCATTCCGCTAATCTCCGAAATGGAGTAGCGCCCTTCAAGCAACAATTTACACGCTTTATTAAAACGGATGCGCCGGATAAAGTTGGCAGGCGGTTCACCGGATATGGAATTCATCTTGAGATACAGTGACGAACGGCTCATACAAAGCTGGCTTGCCAACTCATCAGAGGTGAAGTCTTCATTACTGATATTTTCTTCTACCACCTGAATAGCTTTGCTCATGAATTCCTCATCCAGATTATTCGAAGTCATTTTAGCAGTATCTATATCAATCGTATTCGAATAATAGTGTTTCAACCGCTGGCGTGCTTTCAGTTGATTAGCTATTTTTCCTTTCAATAAATGAATCGAGAACGGTTTGGCAATGTAATCATCCGCCCCAGCCTGAATACCTTCCGTCTGTGCATCGACACTTCCTTTGGCAGACAACAGCAGGACGGGAATATGGCAGGTTTGCAGATTTCGTTTAATAAGCTGGCAAAGTTTGATACCGGCAATACCCGGCATCATCACGTCGGAAAGGACAATGTCCACACGGTGCTCTTTCATAATAGCCAATGCTTCTTCGCCGTTTCCGGCGGTCAGCGTCACATAGTTCTGCCGGAAATTATCTTTCAGGTAATCCACCATCTCTTTATTGTCATCTACCAACAAGATAGTAGGACGCTCTTCCTCACTGCCGGCTTCTATCTGATCACCGTCCGATAGTTCTTCTGCAACTATAGCCGACGCATCACCAGAGAAATATTCATCAGCCACCGGAAGCTCCCGGAGAGAAGCAGATGTTTCGACTTCATGTGTCGGCAATTCACGTTCTTTCTCCGTGAAGGCAGCCATATCAGCAGGTAGCGTGACTTTAAATTCGGTATATTGAGCTGGTTCGCTTGCTACCGTAATAGTGCCGTGATGCTTTTCCACAAGCATCTTCACCAATGACAGCCCGATACCCGTCCCCTTTCGCTGACCGTCTACCTGATAGAAACGTTCGAAAATACGGGTTAGCTGTTCCGGAGACATACCGATTCCGCTATCTCTTACCGTGAAACCATAGGTATCTCCCTCTGTCCATAAGGAAAGCAAAATACTTCCGCCGTCCGGTGTAAACTTAAAGGCGTTAGACAACAGGTTCATCAAGATAGTCTCTACATACGTCCGGTCCGCCGGAAACAACCGTCCTTCCAGATCGGATTTTATATGAAAGCTGATAGCACGCTTCTGCGCATTTTCTTTAAACAGGGCAAAAGCATCTTGCAACAGTCCTTCTACATTCACCTGCGCAACATGAATGGGCATTGCACCTGCTTCGGCTTTACGGAAATCCAGCAACTGGTTGACAATGTGCAACAACTTACGACCGTTCTTATAAACGTAATCCAGTTTCTGCTGTACCGGAGTTCCTTTCAGATTGCTCTGCCCCAAGAGTTCCTCCAACGGAGCCAGTATCAGACTCAACGGAGTACGCAACTCATGAGACATATTCATGTAAAAACGTACTTTCTCCTGACTGATTTCTTCTATCTTGTTTCGTTCTATCTGTTCGATCCGGACTTGCATCTTCATTTTGGCACGGGCAATAAAAAAATAGATCACAAAGACGAGAAGCCCTACAGAAAAGAAGATGAAAAGTGTCTTTGCCCACCAGGTCTGATACCACATCGGAATGATATGCACAAAAAATTCAGTGGTCGCCTCACTCCACTTTCCATTGTTGTTACATGCCTTCACCTTGAATACATACTCACCGGGCGGGAGATTGGAATAACTTGCCCGTGCAAAGGAAACATGGCGGGAGTAGTTCCACTCGGTTTCAAAGCCTTCCAATTTGTAAACGAACTGGTTCCGCTTGCCAGCCAAATAGTTGATAACGGCAAACCGGATATTAAAAAGTTTCTGATCGGAAGGGAACGACATACCCAGCATCCGCCCTTGCTCGTCCTGATAATAACGTACCCGTTCACTTTTCATATCCGTAATCACCTGATTTAAGACAACGGCTCCTGTCACTACCGCATCCGGGGAATATGGATTATCACCCAATTCGTATGGCTTGAAATAGGCAACGCCCCCAAGAGACCCCAGAAAGAATGTACCATCGTGCGCTTTGCAAGCTCCGAAATAGTTAAACTGATCGTGAGGCAATCCGTCCTGCTTCGTATAGTTGAGGAAAGTACCCTCCTCCGTATTGAAGCAAGCCAGTCCCTTGTTAGTTGTCAACCATAAACGCCCCCGTTCATCTTCCAGTATATTATAAATAAAGTCGTTCGGCAAACCGTCTTTCATCGTATAGTGTTTCCAGGCAGTCGGTGCTCCTTCCTTATAGCAATATAATCCTGTGGAAGAACCGATCCAGATTTCATGACGGCTATCCTCCTGTACACAGAAAGCCTGTATCAACCCATGCAGATAAGCCGAAGAAGAAAGATGCAGTTCTTCCAGTTTACCGCCGGCATACAAAAACAGGCTCTCTTCCGTACCAATCCATATTCTTCCTTTTGAATCGCGAAACAAGGTATATATCAATACATTCTCCAACTTTTTATGCTTTTTAGCCAACGGATGCTGTGAAAGTTCGCCGGTCTGTTTGTCGAAAAGATAAAGCCCGCTCATGCCGCCTACCCAAAGCGTTCCATCCGTTCCGTCTAATAAGGAGTAACAACTGTTAGTCAGGGAAGTAGAATGGGGAAAGGAATATGTTTCTATCCTGCCACTCCGGTGATGCAGACGACTCATTCCCCCTCCATGAGTGCCGATATAGACACTTCCATCCTTGTCCGTCCATATACATTTTATATTGTCCGACTTTAAAGCATTGGCGGAAGTACCCGTCCGGTAATATGAAAAGACTCCGGTTTTCCGGTTATAATAATTTAATCCGCCGTCGTTCGTGCCAATCCAGAGATTGCCATTATCCGGGTCTTCGGCAATACAACTCACTGTGTTATCACTTAACGAATTCCTCCAGGCGGAATGTTGCAAGCGTCCGAATGCCGGAGCGAGAGGATGATAATAATTAAGCCCGCCGTAAAATGTACCGATCCACATTCCCCCTTGATTATCTTTCAAGATAGAACGGATGGAATTATGGCCCAAGGTAGTCGGATCTTCAGGAGAAAAACGACAGATACGGAAAGTTCCCGTCTCCGGTTCAAGGATAAGCAAACCTTCCATGGTTCCTATCCAAACCCTTCCTTTATCATCTCCGGACAATGTCCTGACCGAGTTCGTAAGGAAATAAGCAGGAGTATTTTGCTTGTTATAATGATGTTTTATTTGAAAGTTGTTATCCACACAATACACCCCGTTTGTCAATGAAGCCAGCCAACAGTTGCCGGTTTTGTCGTCATAGAGCATATCGGAGATGGTTTCTCCTTTCAACTGGAGAAGAAGCCGGGTCACGTTTTCGTTGCGTACATAATAGAAATAGACACCTTCCGAAGTTCCCAACAGGAAACCGTCATTCATCCGGCAAACAGAATAGATCGTTTTTCCGGCAAGTTCCGGCTGCACTTTCATCCGCCCGGTCTTTTTATCAAAAATCACCAGACCGATATTGGTAGCAAGCAAAAGCCGGTCGCCTTCCTCCGGTTCTCCGATAGCCAATACTTGCATCGGCTGATTGTCCGGTGAAGAATAATTGGTGAAATTATTCCCTACTATATTATAACGGGATAAACCGACCTGTGTGCCTACCCATACCGTACCTTTCAAATCGGTATGAAGTGAATAGACATGATTGTTTGCCAGACTGGTCGTATCATCCGGCGCTTTATAATACGAAACGAAGCGGGAACCTTCATACCAGTTCAGTCCGTCTATGGTGCCTACCCAAATCTTATTATTATGATCTTGTGTCAGAGCGAGCACAGTATTTTGCGACAGCCCGTCATCTACGGATAATCGCTTAAAATGGATGAAGCTGTCGGCGGCCGATACAGCCAAAGGAAAAAATAAAATGCAAACGGTTAATCCGAATAGGTATCTAAATAGCAAATGTCGGTCTTTCATGAGCTAATATTGAAGAATTTATCGTAAAGATAAGTATTTTCAATTCAATCTGATAAATGAATCCCGTTTTTTAACTCATATAAAGGACCGGCATCGGCTCAAAACAGGACAACTGCGCCAAAGTCCGACAGTTATAAATTCATATTTTAGATGCGGTTGCCCTGAACTTTAAATTTTTTACGGTTTCTCTTCAAGTTAGTAAGACGGATTTTCTGATTTTTCTTTCAGATCTTTATAACGTTTCAAGGCTTCCAGATAATAATAATCAGCATAATTGAGCGGAGTATCAATTTCACTGTCATGCGGGAAACTGCCAACCGAATGTAACAGGATGAAGCCATGATTTCCTCCTTCCTGGGCCAAATAATCATCAGAGGATAACTGTTTCAGGATATGCTCCGCATAACGGAAATATTCTTCCCCTTGTTTCTTGTCGCCATAACCACTCAACTCCAGTAATGCAGAAGCTGTTACGGCAGCCGCAGAAGCATCCCGCGGTTCATTCGGAATATTAGGAGCATCATAATCCCAATAAGGTACATAGTCATTTTCGGACGGACGGTGATCGATAATGAACCGCGCTATTTTATGAGCGGCATCCAGATAGCTCTGTTGCTTAGTGAAGCGATAACACATGGTATAACCATACACTCCCCAAGCCTGTCCACGCGCCCAAGCAGAAGAATCGGCATATCCCTGAAAGGTTCCTTTCGACTCTACCTCACCGCTATCTGCCAGATAGCTCACCACATGGTAGGAGGTCATGTCCTCCCGAAAGTGATTCTTCAACGTTTTGTCGGCATGAGAGATGGCTATTTCACGATATTTCGGATTATTGGTTTGCTCCGAAGCCCAGAACAGCATTTCAAGGTTCATCATATTATCAATAATCACCGGATAACTCCAATCGCCGAAATCCCACGAACGAATCAGTCCGACTTCCGGACGAAAACGGGAGCACAAGCTTTCTGAAGAATGAATCAGAATCAAACTGTCCGTTGGCTCCGGTTTCAAACGGATGCCCTGCCCATAACTGCAAAACATCATAAAACCCAAATCGTGATTACCCGTATAATATTGCATATCCTGCAGACGGTCCGTATATTTACGCGCCTCTTTTGCGAGAGCCTCATCACCGGTCAACTCGTATGCCAGCCACATGGAACCGGGATAGAAACCACTCGTCCAATCTGTGGGGTGCTCCAGTCTGTACTTTCCTTCTTTAATAGAACGGGGAAAACAGGCGGTATCCGGTTCATTCTTCAATTGTTCTGCCATATAGAGCAACTGATGTCCCGATGTTTTCACTGCATGATCAAACCATGCCATCTCATTTCCTTTTGAAGCATCGCAAGCAGTCAGGAGCGCCATACTCCCTACCGCCAGTAAAAGTTTGTTTTTCATTGTTCCACTTTATTTTGTTACTGTATTCTATTACTGGCAACAAAGTTAGAGCAAGTCGCAGACAAACCCTTTGCAAATCTATTTTTTCATTTTTGTTTCTATTTCTACGGACTTTGATTTTGTCCAAAAGTGCTTTGTTTTTATCTTTTATAGAAAAACAGGCACGGATTTTACCAAATAAGCTGTTGTCAGGCATAACCAAACAACTATGCAGCCTTTTGCAAAATCCGTGCCTCCACCCAAAAGTACACGCTCTTTTATCTCACAATATCTTCCGGAAATTTAGCCGGCATTTCCACCCTCTTCCAGGTTTCATAATACCAGGTGTTCAACTCATTTCCATTCAAATCATTCTTGATAAAATATTTCAGATGGAGATAATCATTGTCTTTAATCTCAAATTCCAAAATATTGTCCTGATTGTCCAGCATCGGGAGATGAATGTTCTTCTCGATGCTTTCCTTATAAGAATCGTCCGTGAGTTGTTTATAAGTACCATATCCAGTAATAATTGCATCCGCACCGGGAATAATGGTAAAGTTAACGATTTGTCCGTCATCACTCAATACTTTAAATGTATTACTGGGTTTCAACGCTCCCGGAACATCGGGAGACTCGGATACATAATGGCAGAGCTGCCAAATACCTTTCAAATCGGCCGCTTTGAATTTGGTTTTCTTCTGGGCCGTCGCACCTGTTACCGCTAACAACATTATTGAAAGCATGGTAAAGAAATAGAGCTTTTTCATTGTTGTATTATTTTAGTTAACACTCTCGAATGCGTATTTCCAAATATAAAGATTTATTTTGAGAATACAGCAATTCAGAGCATAAAAAAACTCGCATAACCTGAAGATTATGCGAGTTTTACATAAATATACCGAAATATTAGAAATCAGCATTTCTTGGTGTACGCGGGAACGGTATCACGTCACGGATATTCGCCATACCTGTTACAAACAATAACAGACGTTCGAACCCTAATCCGAAACCGGAGTGAGGACAAGTACCGAACTTACGGGTATCCAGATACCACCACATATCCTTCATCGGGATGTGCATTTCTTCAATACGGGTCATCAGCTTGTTATAGTCGGCTTCACGTTCAGAACCACCGATAATTTCACCAATTTTCGGGAAAAGAACGTCCATGGCACGTACAGTCTTACCGTCTTCGTTCTGCTTCATATAGAAGGCCTTGATTTCCTTCGGATAGTCAGTCAGAATCACCGGACGTTTGAAGTGTTCTTCCACTAAGAAACGTTCGTGTTCGGAAGCCAGGTCCACGCCCCAGTAAACCGGGAATTCGAACTTATGTCCTTTCGCAACAGCTTCTTCAAGAATCTTGATACCATCTGTATAAGGCAAACGTACGAAATCATCTTTCAATACACCTTGCAGACGTTCAATCAAGCCTTTGTCGAACATATCGTTCAGGAACTTCACATCATCCGCACAGTTATCCAACGCCCATTTCACACAATATTTGATGAACTCTTCTGCCAAGTCCATGTTGTCTGTAATGTCGTTGAAAGCCACTTCCGGCTCAATCATCCAGAACTCTGCCAAGTGGCGGGGAGTGTTGGAGTTTTCGGCACGGAACGTAGGACCGAATGTGTAGATAGCGCCCAAAGCAGTAGCTGCCAGCTCACCTTCCAGCTGACCGGAAACAGTCAGACTTGCCTGCTTACCGAAGAAATCATCTTCATAAGAGATAGAACCTCTCTCGTCTTTCTTCAAGTCATACAGGTTCATGGTAGTCACTTGGAACATCTGTCCGGCACCTTCACAATCGGAAGCCGTAATGATCGGCGTATGGAAATAGAAGAAGCCCTTTTCATGGAAGAACTTGTGAATAGCAATCGCCATGTTGTGACGGATGCGGAACACAGCACCGAATGTATTGGTACGCGGACGCAAGTGAGCAATCTCGCGCAAGAATTCCATAGAGTGGCCTTTCTTCTGTAATGGATATGTATTATCGCAAGTACCCAGCACTTCGATTTCACGAGCCTGTACTTCCACTTTCTGTCCGGAACCCACTGATTCTACCATTTCTCCGTTCACGCTGATACAAGCGCCGGTAGTAATCAGTTTCAGCATCTCTTCATCGAAATTAGCCAAATCTACTACGATCTGCAAATTATTTATTGTAGAACCGTCATTCAGTGCGATAAAGTTTACTTGTTTGCTACCTCTACGGGTGCGAACCCATCCTTTCACATTAACCATAGCGCCAATGTCTGTGCGCTTCAACAGGTCAACAATTTTTGTTCTACCAATCTTTTCCATTTAACTTTTTCTTTTTAGATACAAGAAGACGAGGTTTCAAATGCAGGATGAATTCTTTCCTGCTTTCTTTCCCCGTCCTCTGTCAAGTTGTTATTTATTGACTTATTACTCAAACGAACCCATGCGGAGGTAGTTTACTTCTGCTTCCGACAGGTAACGCCAGTCTCCGCGACGCAGACCTTTTTTGGTCAGCCCGGCGAAGAATACACGGTCGAGTTTTACTACTTTATAACCCAGTGATTCGAAAATACGGCGAACGATACGGTTCTTACCGGAGTGAATTTCGATACCTACCTGGTCTTTCTTGAAATCATCTGTATAGCTGATCGCATCTGCATGGATTTCGCCATCTTCCAACTGGATACCAGCTGCAATCTGCTCCATATCTGCTTTAGTCAGGTTCTTGTCCAGATGAACATGATAAATTTTCTTCTTCAGGAATTTCGGGTGTGTCAGCTTGGAAGCCAGATCACCGTCATTCGTCAGTAACAGTACACCAGTCGTGTTACGGTCCAGACGTCCTACCGGATAAATACGTTCGTTGCAAGCGCCTTTCACCAAATCCATTACTGTACGGCGTTCCTGCGGATCATCCGATGTAGTAACGGTATCTTTCGGTTTATTCAGCAATACGTATACTTTGCGTTCGATGCTTACCGGTTCGTCGTGGAACTTAACCACATCCGAACGTTTGATCTTCGTACCCAATTCCGTTACCACTTCACCGTTTACAGAAACCACACCTGCTGTGATAAATTCATCAGCCTCACGACGGGAGCAAACACCTGCGTTAGCCAGGAACTTATTCAGACGAATCGGTTCATTCGGATCAACGAACTGTTCCTTGTACTCGATCTGTTTCTTTACGCTATACTTAGCGTTCGGATCATAATCGCCGGTACGCGGACGAGGACGATATCCTCCTTGACGGTCGTTATTATATCTCGGACGATAACCTCCACCGCCGTTGTTGCTGCGATAGCCGCCACCTTCGCCGTTATTGAAACGGGGACGATACGGACGGTCACCACCTTCACGGTTGTAAGAAGGACGTTGAGGACGGTCGCCACCTTCGCCGTTATTAAAGCGGGGACGGTAAGGACGGTCGCCACCTTCACGGTTGTAGGAAGGACGTTGAGGACGGTCGCCATAAGACGGACGCTCACCACCTTCGCCGCTATTGAAGCGGGGACGGTAAGGACGGTCACCACCTTCACGGTTGTAAGAAGGACGTTGAGGACGGTCATAAGAACCACCTTCGCGGTTGTAAGGACGTTGCGGGCGTTCACCTCCTTCATTATTGTTATTGAAGCGAGGACGATACGGACGATCTCCACCTTCACGATTGTAAGAAGGACGTTGGGGACGGTCGCCATAAGAGCGGTCACCGTACGAACGCTGCGGGCGTTCGCCTCCTTCATTGTTGGCATTAAATCGCGGGCGATACGGACGATCCCCGCCTTCACGGTTGTAAGAAGGGCGATACGGACGTTCTCCACCTTCTCTGTTGTAAGACCTGTTACCATCACGGCCGGCACCTGTATTCTCTTCATTGAAAGAATTTTCGCGCCATTCTTCGTTTTCTGTGCTCATTTTTTTATTCGAATAAAATTAGACTTTGGCCTCACGGCCTATTTAAAAAACACGTTTATTATATAAGTAAACAATTAAAGCCCCGTATATGTATGGGGAGTGATTGCTCTTAACTCTTTTTTAATATCTTCGCTTACATTCAATTCTTCGATAAACTCTTTAATAGAACTTTCTGTAATAGCTTGGTTGGTGCGGGTTAACGCTTTCAAAGCTTCATACGGATGCGGATAAGCCTCACGGCGCAGGATGGTCTGAATAGCTTCTGCCACTACACTCCAACAATTATCCAAATCACGATAAATAGCCGGTTCGTTCAATAACAGTTTGCGCAATCCCTTCAAAGAGCTCTGGATGGCAATCACGATATGACCGAAAGGTACACCGACATTACGCAACACTGTTGAGTCTGTCAAGTCACGCTGCAAACGGGAAACAGGAAGCTTCACAGCCAAATGTTCCAGAATAGACGTTGCTATGCCCAGGTTACCTTCTGCATTTTCAAAGTCAATCGGATTCACTTTATGCGGCATAGCGCTCGAGCCTACTTCTCCAGCTTTGATCTTCTGCTTGAAGTACTCCATAGAGATGTACTGCCAGAAGTCACGATTCATATCCACCATGATGGTATTGATACGCTTCATAGCATCAAAAACAGCAGAGAGGTTATCATAGTTCGAAATCTGCGTTGTATATTCTTCGCGTTCCAGTCCCAGTTTTTCTGCAACAAACCGATTGCCGAATTGTTTCCAGTCATATTGAGGATAAGCCACGTGATGCGCATTGTAGTTTCCGGTAGCACCGCCAAACTTAGCGGTAAGCGGACATGCTTTCAACATAGCCAACTGACGTTCGAGACGGTAAACAAATACCATCACTTCTTTACCCAGACGGGTAGGAGAAGCCGGCTGACCGTGAGTTTTGGCAAGCATCGGAATGTTAGCCCATTCTGTCGCATAGGTTTTCAACTGTGCAATCAGC
This sequence comes from Bacteroides xylanisolvens, assembly GCF_018289135.1. NCBI lineage: Bacteria > Pseudomonadati > Bacteroidota > Bacteroidia > Bacteroidales > Bacteroidaceae > Bacteroides > Bacteroides xylanisolvens. Next base: position 5,744,110 of record NZ_CP072216.1, on the reverse strand, counting down.
TCTTCAATCAACGGGTAATAAACCTGATCCAATGCCTCTTTGATAGAAAGAGGAACAGACGTATTGTTAATATCCTGAGAAGTCAGTCCGAAGTGGATAAACTCTTTATAATCATCCATTCCACCCATCTTGTCAAATTCTTCTTTCAGGAAGTATTCTACGGCTTTCACATCGTGGTTAGTTACACTTTCGATATCTTTAATGCGTTGTGCGTCTGCTTCGGAGAAGTTACGGTAGATATTCCGTAAAGTTTCAAACACACTACTATCGATTCCTTTCAATTGCGGCAAAGGAAGTTCGCACAAGGTGATAAAATACTCCACCTCTACCTGTACACGGTATTTAATCAGTGCAAATTCAGAGAAATAAGCTGCCAAAGCTTTAGTTTTGCCTCTATATCGACCATCAATCGGAGATATGGCCGTTAATACATCAAGTTCCATACGTTTTCTTAGATAATTATCAGACTGCAAAATTAACTCTTTTTCCTGAGTTATAAGATAAAAGGAGAAAGAAAGTTTGTATAAAAGAGGTAAGAAATAAAAAAAGTCTCACGAATTTCTTCGTAAGACTTCCTTTTTGGCGTGGGCGTTGACGGATTCGAACCGCCGACCCTCTGCTTGTAAGGCAGATGCTCTGAACCAGCTGAGCTAAACGCCCTTGTTAATGAGCCGGAAGTGTTTCGTTTTTAGTGTGGGCGTTGACGGATTCGAACCGCCGACCCTCTGCTTGTAAGGCAGATGCTCTGAACCAGCTGAGCTAAACGCCCGTACACTTCCGTTTCAAAAGCGATGCAAAGGTACGGCATTTTTTGAATTCTGCAAACATTTCATGTATTATTTTTCAAGAAAGTTTTCATCAAATAAAGAAACACTCTGATTATCAGCAAATAATAATAAAAACTTTTTTCTTGCCACTTTCACTTCTTCCGGTTCATCTAATAAACAGAACAAAATAAAGATAGTCGCGCCTCTTTTTCTATCATTAATAATTAAAATAGAATCTGCAGGAAAACGAATTCCCAATAAAGATAGTAACGCAGGAACGCTTAAATCCGGGAAATAACTTTCCCAGTCAAACGTTAAACAACCTGTTTGCGAACAACACGTGCCGGATTCCCGACTGCCACACTGTCGTCGGGAATATCTTTCGTCACAACGCTCCCCGCCCCTATCACACAGCGATTGCCAATCGTCACGCCGGGACAGATAATAGCACCGCCACCAATCCAGCAGTCTTCGCCAATCGTCACCGGATAAGCATATTCCTTAGAGCCTCTTCTTTCCAGATAATCCATCGGATGATGCGGCGTATAAATCTGCACACAAGGTCCAACCAGCGTATGGGCGCCTATCGTAATATATCCTCCATCCAAGAAAGTGCAATTGGCATTCACAAATACATGTTCACCCAATTTGATTCCGTCTCCATGATCGCAATGGAAAGGCGGGCAGATTATTGAAGTTTCAGGAATCTCCGGTACCAGTTCTTCCAATAATTCCCGATACCCCGCATCATAAGTGCTCATTCCCCGCATACGCGCCAGCAGCTTCTTGGCATGTTCAAAACGCACCTGCAATTCCGGCGCAGCCATATCAGCCAACTGGCTACTACGCATCTTTTCTACTTCCGTCATACTTTATATTTCTTTACCGTTAGTAAATACAAACTTCTTTTCATCCGAAAGAGATTCGTTAAATTCGAATCCTTCCCAGGAGAAGCTTTTCAAACCCTCCGGATTTTCGATTCTGTTCTTCAGAATGAACCGCGTCATTTCACCACGGGACATCTTGATATAGATCACTATCGAAGCTAATTTCCCGTTCTTCCACACCTGAAATTCGGGAGTAACGACACGCACTTCTCTCTCCACACGTTTCCAATCGAACAAACTTTTCATCTCGTCGCTGGCCAGATTGCAGAGTATGCCTCCCGCTTTCTTTATATCTTCGATGAAGACATCCGTCAGACGGGATTTCCAATAAGAGAACATGGTCTGATTACCCGGTTCCGGCAACACTACATCTCCTTCCAAGCGGTAGGAACGAATGACATCTAAAGGCCTTAACAACCCATAACAAAAAGAAGTCAACCGCAGATGTTCCTGCGCATATTCAAATTCTTCTTTCGAGAAATCTTTTGCATTCAGTCGCTTGAATACAATTCCGGTATAAGCCAGCAAAGCGGGCAGTTCCGATGTGTCTTCTGCATGAAAAGCCTGATAACGCTTATAATTCTCCACCGCCATCCTAGCATTTATACGCAACAGGCGTTCCAGTTCATCCACCGAAAACTGTGACATCTGCAAAGCAATCCCGGAAGCTTCTTTTTGAAATCGTGGAACTGTCTTCAAAGGTACTTTCACCTTTGAAGTCTCACTCATAGTCTTGGCACAAGATAGAAGTACTAACATTGTTTTATCTGATTTTATCTTTTCAAGAAACAAAAATAAAAAATAAATCGCTTCTCTTGCTGATGGATAGACAGATTCTACTTAGTTTCAACCAATAATTAACTTTAATCATTTATTAATAACAAAAACACTCCCTATATAGAACACACTCTGATGTGCTATATTTACTAATAAAAAGAAACTCCCTCTTTGGACAAGCCAAAGAGAGAGTTCTCCTTATCTAATAGACAGCTAAAGCTGTTTTTATTTATATTCCTGCCAGCTCTTAATCTGAATATCATTCAGTTTCAATTCGCAGAATGCTTCAATAAAGGCGCTTGCCAAACGAGCATTGGTAATCAACGGAATGTTATGATCGATTGCACCGCGACGGATACGATAACCGTTCGTCAACTCACGCTTGCTGTGATTCTTCGGAATATTAACGATCAAATCAAACTTATGGTCAGCAATCATCTTCATGACGTTGTTCTCTGCACCCGGCTTTTCATCCGGCCAGTAAACCGGAGTAGTTTCTACACCGTGAGCGTTCAAGAAAGCTGCTGTTCCGGCAGTTGCGTAAATCTGATAGCCCTTAGCGAACAGCATACGGCTGGCATCCAGCAAATCTACTTTCGACTTCATTGCACCGGAAGAGAACATCACTGCTTTTTCAGGAATTTTGAATCCGGTAGCAATCATTGAATTCAGCAATGCTTCAGAGAAATCGTCACCGATACATCCCACTTCACCTGTAGAAGACATGTCTACGCCCAATACCGGGTCAGCCTTGTGCAGACGAGAGAAAGAGAATTGAGAAGCTTTTACACCAATCCAGTCGATATCGAATGCCGACTTATCCGGGCGTGAGTATGGAGCATCCAGCATGATGCGGGTAGCAGTTTCGATAAAGTTACGTTTCAGAACTTTAGAAACAAACGGGAAGCTACGAGAAGCACGCAAGTTACATTCGATTACTTTCACTTCGTTGTTACGAGCCAGGAACTGGATATTGAACGGACCGGAGATATTGAGTTCTTTAGCAATCTGACGGCTGATCTTCTTGATGCGACGAGCTGTTGCAAAGTAAATCTTCTGTGCCGGGAATACCAACGTAGCATCACCGGAGTGAACGCCCGCAAACTCTACGTGTTCGGAGATTGCGTATTCTACCACTTCACCATTCTGTGCAACGGCATCAAATTCAATCTCTTTCGTATTTTCAAGGAACTGGGAAACAACAACCGGATATTCTTTAGAAACTTCGGCAGCCATCTTCAGGAAGTTCTCCAATTCTTCATCGTCATAGCAAACATTCATTGCTGCTCCTGAAAGGACGTAAGAAGGACGAACCAATACCGGGTAGCCTACTTTTTCTACAAATCCCTTCACTTCTTCAAGACTGGTCAGTTCCATCCAAGCCGGTTGGTCGATACCCAGTTGGTCGAGCATAGCAGAGAACTTGTTACGGTTTTCAGCACGGTCGATAGAAATCGGAGAAGTACCCAATACAGGAACCGACTGACGGTAAAGTTTCATAGCCAGGTTGTTCGGGATTTGTCCGCCTACCGAGACGATCACACCACGAGGTTGTTCGAGGTCGATTACATCAAGTACACGTTCGAACGAAAGTTCGTCGAAGTAGAGACGGTCGCACATATCATAGTCAGTAGAAACCGTTTCAGGGTTGTAGTTAATCATGATAGACTTGTAACCCAGTTTGCGGGCAGTCTGAACTGCATTCACCGAGCACCAGTCAAATTCTACAGAGCTACCGATACGGTAAGCACCCGACCCCAGTACAACTACTGATTTTTCATTCTTATAATAGTTTACATCGTAGCCTTCCACTGCATAAGTCATATACAGATAGTTAGTCAGTTCCGGATGTTCGGAAGCAACTGTATTAATACGTTTTACAGCCGGGAGGATACCCATAGATTTACGATGAGCACGCACTGCCAGATTTTCTTTCTCCATGTTTCCGGTTGGATTCAGTACGAAACGGGCAATCTGGAAGTCAGAGAAACCTAACACTTTAGCTTCACGCATTACATCGGCAGGTATATCTTCCACCTTATTATAGGTAGACAGTTTCGCTTTGTAGTCTACGATATTTTTCAGTTTGCCAAGGAACCATGGGTCGATCTTTGTCAGGTCGTGGATACGTTCGATGGTATACCCTTCTTCCATTGCTTGCGCGATAGCGAAAACACGCAAGTCAGTCGGGCGAGAAAGTTCTTTATCAAGATCATCAAAGTGCAGTTCGTCATTACCTACGAAACCGTGCATTCCCTGACCGATCATACGAAGGCCTTTCTGGATGATTTCTTCGAAAGAGCGACCGATAGACATGATTTCACCTACTGATTTCATGCTTGAACCGATTTCACGGGATACACCGGCAAACTTCGTCAAGTCCCAACGAGGGATTTTACAGATATAGTAGTCAAGTTGCGGAGCTACGTATGCAGAGTTCGGAGTTCCCATCTCACCAATCTGGTCAAGTGTGTAACCAAGTGCCACTTTAGCAGCTACGAATGCCAACGGATAACCGGTAGCCTTAGAAGCCAATGCAGAAGAACGGCTCAAACGGGCATTTACTTCAATCACACGGTAGTCATCCGTTTCAGAGTTGAAAGCATACTGAATGTTACATTCACCCACAATACCGAGGTGACGGATACATTTGGTAGAAAGTTCTTTCAACAAAGCCAGTTCTTTATCATCCAGCGAGCAGGTCGGAGCTACTACAATTGATTCGCCGGTATGAATACCCAGCGGATCGAAGTTTTCCATGCTGGCTACTGTGAAGCAATGGTCGTTAGCGTCACGGATCACTTCAAATTCGATTTCTTTCCAGCCTTTCAAAGACTCTTCTACCAGAATTTGTTTGGAGAAAGCAAATGAGCTCTCTGCCAATTTCAGGAATTCTTCTTCATTGGCACAGATACCGCTACCAAGACCACCCAGTGCATAAGCAGAACGCACCATGACAGGATAACCAATTCTGCGTGCAGCAGCAATGGCATCTTCCATGTTTTCTACTGCCTGGCTGACCGGAGTTTTCATTTCTATCTCGTCCAGCTTCTTCACAAACAGGTCACGGTCTTCTGTATACATGATAGCTTCTACCGAAGTTCCAAGTACCTTTACTCCATACTTATCAAGAACACCTTGTGTGTAAAGTTCAGCACCACAGTTCAATGCAGTCTGTCCGCCGAATGCCAAAAGGATACCATCGGGACGTTCTTTTTTGATAATTTCTTCTACGAAATAAGTATTCACGGGAAGGAAATACACTTTATCGGCAATACCTTCAGAAGTCTGAATGGTTGCGATGTTCGGGTTTACCAATACTGAGCTGATACCTTCTTCTTTCAAAGCTTTCAGTGCTTGTGAGCCTGAGTAGTCGAACTCTCCGGCTTGTCCGATTTTGAGTGCTCCAGAACCCAAAACGAGAACTTTCTTGATTTCCTTTTCCATTTCTTTTGTTGTTATAATAAGTTGTTATTTCTAAGTTCGTTCATAAAAAAAATGCGTTACCCTCAAAAAAGGATTAACGCATTACCAAAGAACTAAAATATCGTTTTTGGAAATAAAAGAAGAAGCCTGCCGTTTCCGGGTGCAAAACATCCGAATGTAAATAATACTTGCTTCTAATTTCCTGTTGATTCATTGTTGACTTCAAAATTTGTGCAAAGTAACGACATATTTTGCACATGACAAAAAGATATGTTCACTTTTTTACTGAAATAATTTACCGCGTTAATGAAACAGTCGTTTTTCCATTGGCTTTTAATGATTACATTCTTATCTTAAGCAGGCACAAATCATGAAGTAACTGCATTTTGATGTTTCTTTCAGTTTTTATCCTTATCTTTGTCGCCATTATATAATAAGGTAATAAATATGGGAAAAGAAAAAATCATATTGACGGGCGACCGTCCTACCGGAAGACTTCATATCGGTCACTATGTAGGTTCGTTGAAACGCAGAGTTGACCTGCAAAACGCAGGTGATTATAGTAAGATGTTTATCTTCATTGCCGATTCACAGGCATTGACAGACAATATAGACAATCCGGAAAAGGTGCGTCAGAATGTAATCGAAGTTGCTCTTGATTATCTGGCTTGTGGTATTGATCCGACTAAAGCTACGATTTTCATCCAGTCGCAAATACCGGAACTATGCGAACTTAGTTTCTATTATATGGATCTTGTCAGCGTATCCCGCCTGCAACGTAACCCGACCGTGAAATCGGAAATCCAGATGCGTAACTTTGAAGCAAGTATTCCCGTAGGTTTCTTCACTTATCCCATCAGCCAGGCAGCAGACATTACAGCATTCCGCGCAACGACTGTCCCTGTGGGTGAAGACCAGGAACCGATGCTCGAACAGGCTCGCGAAATCGTTCGCCGTTTCAACTATATATATGGTGAGACATTGGTAGAACCGGAAATCCTGTTGCCGGACAATGCAGCTTGTCTGCGTCTTCCGGGAACTGACGGTAAAGCTAAAATGAGTAAATCGCTCGGAAACTGCATCTACCTTTCGGAAGAACCGGAAGAAATCCAAAAGAAAATCATGAGTATGTATACCGACCCGGGGCATCTCCGCGTACAAGATCCGGGAAAAATTGAAGGTAATACGGTATTTACTTACCTAGATGCTTTCTGCCTCCCCGAACATTTCGAACGTTATTTACCGGATTATCCGAATCTGGCAGAACTGAAAGCGCATTATCAACGCGGCGGATTGGGTGACGTAAAAGTGAAACGCTTCCTGAATTCCATCATGCAGGAGACTTTGGAACCGATTCGCAATCGTCGCAAGGAGTTCAGCAAGGATATCCCTGCTATCTACGAGATGCTTCAGCAAGGCTGCGAAGTGGCAAGGGCTGCGGCTGCCGAGACTTTGGCTGACGTGAAGAAGGCGATGAAGATTAATTATTTTGATGATAAGGAATTAATCGAAGAGCAGGTGAAACGTTTCTCGCAAGAGTAAAAGATTTCGTCTGGGAATAAACATAATTATAAGGTAAAGGCTGCCCTTCTTTTGTAGAACAGGCAGCCTTTCTTATCGGATATTTTTCAAAGATTCAGTTTGTTTCTTCCTCGTCATTCTTGAACAACACATCCTTTAGTTTCTGATAAAGGAATGAAAGTATCAGCAATATCAATCCCAGAATGATAAATACAATAATCTTGCCAATGGTCGGCATAGCCCATAAATCATCAAAGACGAGTTTGAGCAGGACTAATCCGAAAGTCGCAAGGCTCACCATGCGGAGTAGTTTCTGATGCAGGCGCATGCCCAACCCCATTTGGACGAACCCGGCAATGCTTAATGAGAGTGACAGCCCGGCACTGAAATCGTCCACTCCTACTTGCCAAAGGAAAGAGCGTACCATTGTCAGCCAAAGGAGCGTGGCAAGAATATTCAGATATACGGTGAAACGGGATTTTATGCCGATTGATATATAGTACATACGTGCTACATAATACAAATTCGCTATTACGAACACAGCTGTCAGCCATGGTAGTACAACAGGAGGGGAAGTCCATATTCTCTGGTCGCCCCATATATTTATAATATATACAAGTACGTTTGCCCCAATAGTCAAGATATAAGAAGTGAGATGTTTCGTTATCGGGAATCGTTTTCTGAAAGCATAGCAAACACTCGAAATGGATATGGCTGTAAACAAGAACATAGCTCCGCTTCTCGTCTCCCCTTCAAAATACAAATTGAATTCCATCATAAATGTATAATAAAGTATGATTACGGAGACGATAAGCATAAAAGGATTCCAAAAGCTGTATTTCAACCGGCGTGCCGTAGAGAAGAAGGAATGATAATATTCCATTAATAAAGCAAATGCTCCTGTCGCTAATCCCACAAACAAAGAGGTGGCAAATGAACTATTCAGAAAAATTGTATCCAAGGAATGATGTTCAAACATCACACCATACACATCCATCAAGTAAGAAACGAAAGTGAGTCCTACCAGGACTTTAGCCGCATACTCATATACTCTAATTTTCGACTTAACATAGAGCCACAACAGCAATACCATTTCCGATGCCCAAAGCAAGGTTATATAGTTTCCGTCCAGTTGAATCGGAACTGTAATGGAGACAAATGTCAGCACAAGCCCCAACGTGGTATGCACGAGGAATTTATATTCCTTCCTATTCTTCCACAACCAAAGAACCAGTCCTAAATTAACAAGAGCGATAAACAGGCTCAACAAGCCGCTTGCTTTGAAAGACAATCCCATATTCTGCAAGAATAAGGCTCCTGAAAGCAAATAGATAAAATTATTCGTTATAATGACGAATACTAATCCCCGGCTCATCGTCCGCATATTCTCTCCACGAAGGATAGAGAACACCGGAAGTAGAAAGATAAAATAGAACAGAGTAGCAAACCAAAACAGATGGTTCGAAATAACCATAGAACTAGAGGTATAGTTAAACAAAAGAAAGATTCCCATTATCAGGCAAGTAAAGACAAATGAAATCATTGGAAGTTCACTCCACTTTTTATAAATGGAAAGTCCGAACATACCCAGGTTTAATATGCTCACGTAAGTGAACAGTACCAAATAACTTCCTTCCCCGCTACTCACTATGAATGGCGCAAGGAATCCTCCTACAAGAGAAATGATAGCCAACTCACGCCGATTATATACCACAGACAGAATAGACATAAACACTGTGACACCAATCAGAATGATAAAGGCCATAGTCTGCGAGAAAATATGATAATAATGGAAAGCAATGGCAACTGTAAGATAGAACACAGCGAAAGCACCACCCGCAAGCAGCGAACTGAAGGTTCGGTATTTCTTTTGCAACCGTTCGGCAACAGCCAGCAATACAGTTCCCGTCAAGAAACCAAGCACGGTACGGAAGGTTTCATTAATCCAGTTTTTATCAATGGCATACTTTACAAAGAAGCCTACACCGATTACAAATATAAGGATACCAATCTTCCCGAAAAGGTTCTCACCGATGAATTTTTCATAGTTCACCTGCTTCTTTTGTTTCGGAACAGTCGGGGCAACCGGAACAACCGGAGTAACCGGTACAACTGGCACAGTCGAAGATTCAGCGGATTCCTTCCGAACAGCCTCTACGCAAACTTCCTCCATTCTTGTTTCAAGCGTCTTTTCAGGCGTCTTTTCCAATGTCTCACGGACAACTGCTTCAACAACCGGTTCGTGTTTTTCCTGAACAGCCTCTTCTCGTTGTCCGGTCTTTACTACCGTAACATGCTCTGCCGCTTGAGGCATCACAGGAATATCTTTTGTTTCTTTTTCTGATATTTCCTCTTTCGGCTTGGAGGCTTCAGCAACAGAATTTTGCTGAACCTTGAGATAATCTTCCATCCGTTTCTTGATCTCATTCAACTCTTTCTCTATCTTTCCGAAGCGATTGTCCAACCTACTCAATAAAATAAATAACATAACCAAAACGAGTAGTGCATATACAGTATTAAAGTCGTCCATAATATTCCAGATTTGAGTTCTATATCACAAATATAGATAATTATTAATAGCTCCAATCAATTGTTATTAAATTATTTGGATTATCCCAATAATGCAATTTTACATCAATTGCATAAATCAGGATACAAATCCTCTAAATCAGGAAAAAAATCTCCTCATTTTATAAAAAAGAATAGAGCTTACAAATTCCAAACAATTATACGGCTTTTATTCTTCTTTTTCCTATCTTTGCCACAATATCAATAAAAATCACACAAATTATTCACTTAAACACAAGAAGCATGAAGCACCTTAAATTTCTATTTGCACTTGGCGGCATTCTTTTCTTATCTTGCCAAACAGTATCCGCACGTGGTTTAAAAATCCCTTTCGGCGACCGCGAAGTATTAACCAAAGTAGCAGATTTGCCTGATACCGAAGAGTACCAAACAGACGATGGAAACTACATTGATCTGGCAACTTTCCATCAGGAGTTCAACATCGCTTACCTTCTCCCTCTATACATAGAGAAAGAGCCTCGCCTGGTCGGCTATTGCGAAAAGGAAGACACTTACTATGAACTGACGGAAGAACAACTGGCTACCATCCTAAAAGAAAATAATTTGGATGGAGAGAAGTTGAACAAGATCGGTTTCTATTCCCGTTATGGCGGTAAAGCTGTCGGACTTCTTATAATTGCCCTTATCATTTGGGGATGTATTCCTGGAAAAAAAAAGAAGTGAAACCCGTGGAAGTATAAAACAAACCATTATTAATAACATTAAAAAGTACAAACTATGTCTATTTACACCTTTATTCCGGTCATTTTCATTGTTCTATATCTAGGATACTGGTTTTACATGAAAAACAAAAACTCGAAACAGGCACAAGTAGTGAACAACACCGATTTCAAAGCTGAATTTGCAAATGCAGAACAGTATAAAAAACTCTGCTTAAACTCTGATTTATCTTTCCTGAAAGAAGCTATGGGAGAAGAAAAAATTGACGCTTTCAACTATGCCAGCAATGAGTATGGTGTAGCATCCGCACTCAAAGACGGAATGAAAGATAAGCTGAAAGGAATGGCCACCTTAGGAACTGTACGTTTCAATACCGTACAAACTCCCAAATATCTGGTATTGAGCGGAGACAATCTGCACCTATTCGATACAGACACAGATGGAGAAATCGACAATCATTTTGTATTCAATCAGGCGCGTCTTGAAAATTCCCGTCTCATCGCAATTCCTATGGAGGGACAAGTACAAGCACAGGCACAAGCCAGAGGAAACAACGTGAAAGCATACAAACTTTCATTGCAAACCGACGAGAAACCTGTTGAACTCATTATCTACTTCTGTCTGATATTTACAAATATCCCGGAGATTCCGACAGATCTACAAGAAACAATACAGGATATTATCATTGGCAATGACTTCTTGAAACAATTGGGTGACAAATATCCTAATTTGAAAGTCTCATTGCCGATATTTAGCTAAAGAAGGACATATACTTAGAAAAAATAACAGCGGAAGGTTAGCTAGTTACCAAACATTATGCGTCCCGGCGGATTTGCAATCCGCCGTTCTCCGAGTATCAGGATTTATAATCCGCAATACACCTATACTTTAATATATAGTTCGGATTAAAAATCCTGATGCTCAAAGCAATCGGATTACAAATCCGATTGAGACATGCGGCTAAAAGAGTATTTCAGCGATCATCAGATTATGCAACGTTCCGACTTTCAAGGCATCACGGGGATGGTACGTTCCACAGCCATGATTCATATTCGCCGACTCCGTCAGGAAGGCAAGCTGCAGAATATCGGCATTCCCAGTCAACCTATTTATGTGCCGGCCCCAGGATTTTATGGAAAGTCCAGAGATTATCAGCCTGTCAAATAAACTAAAACAAAATAAAATACCAGAGGAGATACCCCAAAATAACAGATATAAAAAAGGCGGCTGAAAGCATGAACCTCTCTTTTCAAGGTTCGCTTTCAGCCGCTATCTCTTTCCAGCAAGCGATTACAGAGAATCGCTGAATGCTGAAATCGCTTTTTTACTTTTTATTACTGTGCAGATTCTACCAATACTACACGGTTCAGAATCGGTTGACCGAATTTGTCAACACCACCACCGGCTGCAACTTTCAGTCTATCGGCAGAGATGCCATACTTCTTAACCAACAAGTCTTTAACAACCTGTGCACGTTCCAAACTTAACTTCTGATTGAAAGCAGGAGTACCGGTTGCAGAGTCAGCATATCCGTTGATTGTGTATGTAGCATTCGGAGATTCTTTTATCTTGCTGGCAAGATATGACAAGTTCATTTCTTCTTGCGGAGATAATTTATCAGAACCGATCTTGAAGAATACGGTACGCGGAGCAATGTTAGTATCTGTGATAACAACTTCTTCAGTATCTTCTACTTCTACTGGTTGTTGTGCATTTGCCAACTGTTGTTGCAATTGCATATTAGCTGCTGCCATTGCATTCATCTGATTACGCATCTGATTCAATTCGAGTTCAGAGATAATCTGTGGAGTAGGACGTTGGAATCCGCGGGTAGGGAAGTAATAAGTCACACCGAGGGTAGCACCTAAGATACCGTCATAATCGGGTTTACCTCCATGTTCTCCGTCAAACTTGCCTTCCAGCCCTGTTGCGCTCAACTCCAGATTCAAGTCAACAGCATTCGACAAACGGAAGCGGTTGATAATACCTGCATTGAAAGTAGCGGAGTTAGTGTGAGGACGAGAATAAGCATGAGCCCAACCGGCACCTATATAAGGGATAATTTCATATACGCGGTTCGGATTGTATCCACCGAAAAGTGCGTTCAGGTTAATCATCAAATCACCGTGCAAGTTCATGTAGTCCCATCTTTGTTTGTAAGAACCGTCTTCTCTCGGGCCACCCACTACATAATTAGCAGTTTCGCTGGTAGTGAATCCTTTTGCCTGCAATCCGCTGTATTGCAAACGCAGCCCGAATCCCGGAGTTACCCATTTGCCGACAGACACGTTAAATGTAGGAGCAACACGGTCTCTGAATTTGCCGATATGGTCATTGTTTCCATATAGCACCTGGGCGCCGCCTCCTACAGAGAAGAACCAGTTACTCCAGAAAGGATTAGTTATTACTTGATATTTATCTTGTACCTGAATCACTTCGTATTCAGTTACAGTCATTGTCTGCTGCGCAGAAGCGACAGACGCAACGCCGGCAAATGCCAGCAACATCAGAATCTTTTTCATATACCTAATAGTTAAGTGGTTATTTAAATCTTTTTCTTTGTTGAACTATTTAAATAACACGAACTGAACTAAAAGGTTTTAGAAAAAGATGAAATTATTTGTTTTATTTGAATAATCTTTCGATGTCTTCCTCCTTGATTGTTGTCAAAACAGTTTTCCCATCAGGGGTGTAATTCGGTGAGGGACAGGCAAAAAGGTTGTCTACAAGGCTTACCATTTCTTCATTACTCAACACCTGTCCGTAAACAATAGCCGCCGCGCGAGCCAATGTTAATGCCAGAATACTTTGAATTTCTTCCTTGACGTCACTTCCTTTTTCCATTGCCGTATGCAGCATATTACGCACCAGTTCCACCGGATTCAGACCTTCAATCCCCGAAGGAATACCATTAATGGCATAGCTACCACCTCCCAGATTACTCAAATCGAAACCGACTGCAGACAAATCATCCATAATACTTTGCAGTACAGCTGCTTCCGAAGCCGGCAACTGTAAGATTTCCGGGAACAGGACGCCTTGTGATACCCCCTGTTTTTGTTGGATCTGTACCATATAACGATCAAAAAGCACCCGTATGTGTGCCCGGTGCTGATCGATTAGCATCAAACCGGATTTAACTGAAGTCAGGATAAACCGCCCTTTAAACTGCAAATGCTGATTTCCTTTCTCTATCACCGGTTCACTGGCATACAAAGTAGAAGAAGCGGCAGAGGTGACCGTCTCCATCTTTTCTTCAACGAAAGCGGGTTCGCCGCCAATAGAAGAGTCTTCCCAATCCATTTCTGGTTCCGGTTGCGGGTTATTCATCTTACTGGCTTTCGTCAGCCCTCCGTACAAATCTTCCCATTCCACTTTCGAACGGCTGTACGATCCGCCACCACCGCCACCGGCAGAAACTTTAAACGGATTATAATCTGTATTATAATGTATCTTCGGAGGCTCGGAAGACATTTTCTCCTCAAATGCCGGAATGTCAGGCATGTCTTCCGTATCAAAATCAATAGAAGGGATCGCACTGAATTTACCCAACGACTCCTTCACGGATGCTGAAAGTATCTGCCAAATGGCCTGTTCATTTTCAAACTTGATTTCAGTCTTTGTCGGATGGATATTCACGTCAATATTAGCCGGATCTACATCGAAATAGATAAAGTAGGAAATCTGTTCACCGGTGGGAATCAACTGTTCATAAGCCTCCATGACTGCCTTATGAAAATAAGGATGACGCATATAACGCCCGTTGACAAAGAAATACTGATGTGCCCCTTTCTTACGGGCAGTCTCCGGCTTGGCTACGTATCCGGAGATTTTCACCATGGTAGTATTGACCTCTATGTTCAGTAACTGCTGATTGAGCTTCTTACCGAAAATAGCAAGGATACGTTGGCGTAATTGTGATACTGGAAGATTGAATAACTCCGAATCATTACTATAAAGCGAAAAGGCAACCTCCGGATGCACCAAAGCGATCCGTTCAAATTCGGCAAGGATGTTACTCAATTCCGTTGAATTAGCCTTTAGAAATTTACGACGGGCAGGTACATTAAAGAATAGGTTCTTTACAGAGAAGTTACTTCCTTTAGAACAGGACACAGCCTCTTGGCTTTCCACTTGAGAGCCTGCAATCACCAGCTTCGTGCCCAACTCTTCCGATTCCGGACGTGTCTTTAACTCTACCTGTGCCACAGCAGCGATAGAAGCCAATGCCTCTCCGCGAAATCCCATTGTACGCAAAGCAAACAGATCCGCCGCTTGACGTATCTTAGAAGTGGCATGTCGCTCAAAAGAAAGACGGGCATCCGTTTCGGACATTCCTTTTCCATCATCAATCACCTGAATGCTGGTTTTACCTGCATCAGTCACCAATACATGTATATTTTGTGCATCTGCATCAATCGCATTCTCCACTAGCTCCTTGATGACAGACGCGGGACGTTGTATCACTTCACCGGCAGCAATCTGGTTAGCTACCGAATCAGGTAACAAATGAATTATATCGCTCATTCTTCGTAAATTAATAATTAAAAGTTCCAGCTTCCTGTCGCCAAATAATGCCACAGATAAAGAAGGAAAGCAATGATTATCAGTATGATTCCGAAAGAGACCGGTTTGCGGCCACTCGCTTTTCTTCTTTTCAAATGCGTAGTACCTTCAATGAACTTACCGCGAATATCCTCCGGATTAAATTCCTTTTCCGGAAGCATCCCCAAGTCACGTTTGGCGTTCTCCTCCATCTTTGCGAGCTTTTCTTTCCGCTCGTCTACATAAATGTATTGATGATTAAAGCCACGGGGCTTTCTCATTGAGTTAAACATTCCCATACTACTTCATATTTATTAAGTTTCGCTTTTCTGTTTTGGGTCGCCGGTCGGTGGTCGGTTTCAGTGTATCACCCGCACGCTTACCCCGCCAGTTAAAGATATCATCCTTATTCAGCGGACGGACATAGTCGAACCAGGCAAAAGTGGGAAGACGTAATTTATCAGGCGGTATCTGGTCCATCGGATACATCGTTCCGTTGGATTTACCGATAAACAGTCCTTTTTCCATCTTCTTATCCTTCATATAAAGATGAAGCACACTACCTTCCAGACAATTAAATCCGGTCATCGTACTGTCTTTTTCTTCCGGATAGAAAGCGGTCAACACATTACCAATCACTTCAATATGACGCATATCTCCATTAATGAAATAGGCTTTCATCTCTTTGCCGGACACTTGGTTATAATGAATAGAATCTTTCATTTCCACCGTCAACGCCTGGTTGATGATGTGCGCCCAGTCAATCGTGCTGTCATTCATATAAATCTTGATCTGCTCGCCAAGTAGTTGCTGCCCTTCATTCCAAAGAATAGGGTCGGTATACATGGTCATACAGGAATCCTTCGAATTATAGACCAGTGAGTCACATACTCCCTGAACATCCGTACGATACATACGTACCTTGTGATAAGCTTTCATCAACCGGAAAACGGAATCGGTATTCAGGTTGTAAGACACCAACTGCAATGTATCGCCATGCATAAAAAGACTGTCAGGCCCTTGCGAGTAGTCGATTGCCACCGCACGTTTCGTCGCAAACGCGGAGTCTGTCAATTCATTATAGAAACAATAATCACCCGTCAGCATATTCTTATTAATGGAATCTGTCATCTTCACATTATCGAACGCCTCGCCATAACCGATGATACGGTCATAGAACAGACTGTCGCCTACCAGTTTCTTTCCCTGATTGGTCAGTACCGAACGGTCTAACAATTCGGCTTGTTCGGTCATTGTGTTATAAAATCCCCGTTCCGAATAGATATGATTATTATCACTGACGATATTGGAAGGTCCGAGAATAACTGCGATTTTGCTTTCCGTATTATACCTTAATGTATCGGAAGTCAACACAAACTTTGGGTTTACCAACTTCACATCATGATTGAATACCGACTGTTTTGTTGCAGGACTGTATTCTCCCCAATCGGAAGTCAATACATTCTCTTCATCCATCAAGGTTCCTCCCTCGAAATAATATCCGAGGTCGTAGAGACGGTCGTAATTCAAGCTATCTGTCAACAGGGTGGTGTTCCGGTTAATCATCTTCACATTTTCACGAAGCTGCGCTATTTGCGTCATGCCGTCATAATAAAGATAATCACCGTAGATGAACAAAGTGTCTCCCTGTTCCATACGTACATTACTGAAGGCCTCCACAGAGTTGGTTTTCTCAAAAATCAGTGCACTGTCACAGTACATATACATACTGTCATGGCGCAATTTCACGTTACCAATCAATACCTGCACATCCGGACGCGCCAACTTATCCGCCTGACCTTCATCAGCATGAAGCAGATAAACTTTGGTCTTTTTATTCTCCGGTTGTTTCTTGTTGTCCGATTGTTTCTTATTGCCTGCCAGTGTTTTGGCTTTTGAAGCCGACTTAGACGTATCCGCAGCCGATTTAATTGAATCCCCTGTTACAGGTTTCTGTCCCGTTGGCCTCACTTGTGCTACAAGACATACACCAAACAGGCATAGAAAGCCTATAAGGAGCCATCTATGCCTGTCTTGTTGTTTATTTTTCTTATTTGTTTTCAGCATATAAAATCAAAGCAAGGTTACATCAGTCCTTCTTGACCCAACCCGGATACTTGAAGTCACACTTCTGCCAGTTTTCGTTGATGCGTACATAAGTATGTTTCTGTTTGTCCAGAATCCATTTCTGCAACATCTCTTCACGGCGTTTGTCCATCACAATTTCTTTCAAGTCCTGATAGTCTTCTGCAATGGTTGCTTTATGACCGTTGATTTTTGCTTTCAACTTCACGATAGCACATACTTCTTTTCCATCCTTCTCATTAATCATTGTAAAGGCTTTGGAAATTTCGCCTACATTCATCTTATCCACTACTTTAGCAACGTCT
This sequence comes from Bacteroides xylanisolvens, assembly GCF_018289135.1. Classification (NCBI taxonomy): domain Bacteria; kingdom Pseudomonadati; phylum Bacteroidota; class Bacteroidia; order Bacteroidales; family Bacteroidaceae; genus Bacteroides; species Bacteroides xylanisolvens. The sequence goes on along the minus strand of NZ_CP072216.1, from coordinate 5,726,548 downwards.
TGAGGAAGATCCTGCATCTGGAACTTAGAAGTAGTCACACCTGAATTTTCATTGATGTTCACCATAATACCATGGTTGTTACGAGTATCTTTATCCTGTGAGATAACGGCAGCCGCATCATCAAATGTAAATTTGTTGGCACGAATATCATCAGCAATAGAATCCAGACGGGCACAAGCCTCGGTCAGTTCTTTTTCCGATACTTTCGGACGCAACAAGATATGGCGAGTGTTGACACGGTCACCACGTTTTTCAATCAACTGGATAATGTGGAAACCAAATTCCGACTCCACAATCTTAGAAACTTTCTTCGGATCTTGCAAACTGAACGCTACATTCGCATAAGCAGGGTCCATCATACCACGTCCCATGAATCCACATTCACCACCTTTAATGGCAGATGCCTTGTCTTCCGAATACAAACGCGCCAATGTAGAGAAGTCGATTTCTCCTTTTGTCACACGATCCGTATAATCACGCAACGTCTTTTTTACATCCTCAATCTCCGAGATAGGAATTTTCGGTTGTAAAGTAATGATCTGCACTTCTACCTGTGTCGGAATGTAAGGAATACTATCTTGTGGAAGGTCTTTAAAATAACGGCGTACTTCTGCCGGAGTCACTTTGATTTCTCCTACCAGTTTCTGCTGCATCTTCTGAACGGTCAATCCGTCACGTGCATTATCACGCAGCGTCTCACGAATCTGGGTGGAAGTTTTATTGAAATACTCCTCCATCTTCTCTCTGGAACCGATCTGCTGGATGTACATGTTGGTCATCATATCCACACGCTGGATGATTTCCGCTTCGGAAACCTCGATACTGTCCAACTTTGCCTGATGCAGGAACAACTTCTGCACAGCAATCTCTTCAGGAATTACACAATAAGGATCGCCGTCAAATCTGCGTCCATTATACAAGGCATCCATACGGGCCTCTTCTACATCTGATTTCAAAATAGCTTCGTCACCTACTACCCAAACTACTTCATCAACCACATTATCTTGTGCATAGGTTGCCACATTAGCAAATATTGCCAGGACAAGGGTAACAACAAATCTAAAGTTCACAAACTTCTTCATTCTTTGTATTTAATAATTATATATAATCTTCTTCTTACTTACTGCCTGCTGATACAAGTCGTTCTTTACCTGTTCCATAAAGCTCACCCGTTTCTGATTAACCAGTAAGTCTTTCACTTCCGAACGGGCAAATTCATACGGTTTCTCTTCACCAATTCCGCGATAATCGCTCACATTCAGGAAATAATAATAGGCCGTATCTTTCAATTCTACCTGACGGTGTTTGTCTACGTACTCTTCCGGTGCCTCTACTTTTAATGGAATCATATCCAGTACATCAGTCACGGACACCCATTTGTCATAGAAGTATTCGTATTTCACTGCATTCTGCAAGCTATATTTTTCCAGGCTCTCGACAGCATCCTGTTTTTCCGACTTATACCACCTGCGCACATTGTTCAGCTGGGGAGCCGTCAACGGCACTTTGATAAACAATCCCTTAATCAACGGGGTTTCCAGCTTAAACAGTTCTTTGTTTTTTCCGTAATATTCTGCGATCTCTTGTTCGGAAATATCATTCGACAGCTTCTGGTTTATCAACTCCTGCTGATAAGTATGCATAATCAACGCTTTCCGATAATTCTCCACTAGTTTGTCTACATCCACATTATCGGGAATATTGTTCGCAGCTTTCTCATATAATAAAATCTCTTCCGCCCAACTACGAATATAATGTTCGGTGAAGAGAATACTATCATCTTTTGACAATCCGACCGGAAGCACGGACATCAAATCTTCTTTATATAAAAAGTTACCGTCCACCTCTACCAAAGGAGTCTTTCCTTTGTGGTCGCGCTGTTCCTTGCACGCTCCACAACCAAGAAGGGTAATCAGTAAGAGGACTAATATTCGCATTGGCAACTAAAATCTACTTATTTAAGGTACGAAGATAGTGAATAATCGGTTACATCAGTTATTATTAACTGTTTTTAAAACCTCTTGGTTTATTTCAACCTTACCAAACTCCCTCAATTCCCGCGCCCAGCACGTGTCAAGATAGCTTCGATAATCCTTTCGCACCTGTTCAATTACTTCCCGATAATCATCCGGTCCTTTCATTTTTTCGCCTACAACAATGGTAAAAGGATAAGACATTACGGGTTCGAAACCACCCTTCTTAAAAACCAGTTTATCTATATATTTATTGTCTCCGTCGGCAAAAATACCTTGTTCAACCTGTATCTTTTCCGTCCCGGATGTATTAAAAGTTTGCCGAAGCTGGTCCGCCCACTCTTTTTCCGGCACTTTCTTCAGCATTTTTTTAGCTTGCTTTGCCGTCTTTTTATCAACGCAATGAAGCACGACTCCTCTATACCGGGGACTCTCCCACCGATAATCCGACGAATGAAATTTGAAATAGGTAGCCAATCCGGCCCGGTCATTAATGGCAGGCAACTCTATTTTCTGCCGTGTGATTTCTTTTACCAAATAGTTTTCGTCAGATTCCCGCAAGGCAACACGAATTTCCGGATGCTTTTTATCTATATTCCGGCTTTCATAATCCAATAATGATTTAGCAATAAACCCTTCCAACTGGCGTTTGACAGCTTGAGGATGAGAAGAGGCAAAACGCGTGAACATAGCTCCGGTATATGCCTGTCCATCAATCGTAAAGAGATTTTGTTCTGTCCGGCCTTTCGTTAACAGTTCTTCCATTGCTGCCTGATTCGGGGTATACTGCCATGACCTTTTTAATCGGTCGAGCATCGCTGCCGTGCCTTTGTCTAAAATTTCCTTACGCCGTAACCGCTCTATCAACCTGCCACTGACATTTTCATAAGCAAATGCTTCCTCCCGGTCAATCACTTTCAAGATATGAATCCCTTCAGGAGTGAAGAATGGCTGTGATACCGCAGCTTTCGCCAAAGAGAAAGCGACATCCTCAAATTCACTCGTTGTCTCCAGACCTTCTATCCATCTACTCTGCTTATCATCCGAATAGATTTCCACCAAACGGTTAAAATTCAAATCCGGCTGATTCTGTATCACCCGGTATATAGAATCCATCCGGGCTTTTTCTTCTTCCAAATGACGGGAAGTCACCGTCTGCGGTAAACGTTTAAAAATTTGCATGACTTGCACCCGGCCGTTACGTGCTTTCAGTCCCATCTTCTGATACAAGACACGGGCACAACTATCCATCACTTGTTTGTCAATCAGATAAGATTCTACCAATTCTGTCCAACATTTCTCGTGTTGTTTACGGAAAACTGTAGTCGTATCAAGCCCGGCAGCCCTGGCTGCTTCCACCTTCAACTTTGATTGAGCGAAAAGTGCCGCATACTCTTTTGGTGAAAGCTGGGCATTTGAGCGTTCTGCATAACGGCGGTATGCATTTTCAAATTCCGAACGGAGTACCTCTCTTCCGTTAACACGCATCAATACCGGATCTTCTTGCGCAAAGACCGCGACAACAAAGAGAGAAATACATCCCAACAACAGGCTTCTTTTCATCATCATTTTTTTTATTTTCCAAACAATAAACAACAAGCATCACAGAGGCAATAACAGATAAACAACAAACGGTGAGCAGTGAACACCTTGCTGACAATACAGCCTGTTCACCGTTCACCGTTAATAGTTCACCGTATCTATCTATTATTCCGGACGGCTATAGTTAGGCGATTCACTAGTAATCGTCACGTCGTGCGGATGGCTTTCCATTACACCTGCATTGGTAATGCGGGTAAACTTAGCATCATGAAGTTTATCAATATTGGCAGCACCGCAGTATCCCATACCTGCACGCAAACCACCTGACAACTGATAGACAACTTCGAAAAGTGTACCTTTATAAGGAACACGGGCAGCAATTCCTTCCGGAACAAGCTTCTTCACATCAGCAGTTCCACTCTGGAAGTAGCGGTCTTTCGAACCGTTCTCCATCGCTTCCAACGATCCCATACCACGATAGGATTTGAATTTACGTCCATTGAAAATGATTGTGTCGCCCGGAGACTCTTCTGTTCCGGCAACCAACGATCCGATCATTACACAATATCCACCGGCAGCCAACGCTTTCACTACATCGCCCGAATAGCGCAAACCACCATCGGCAATCAAAGGAATACCTGTACCCTTCAAGGCTTTTGCTACATCATAGACAGCAGACAACTGTGGAACACCTACACCGGCAACCACACGAGTGGTACAGATAGAACCCGGACCGATACCGACTTTCACTGCATCCGCTCCTGCTTCTACCAACGCTTTTGCAGCTTCTCCGGTAGCAATATTACCCACTACAATATCAATGTTCGGGAAGCGTTTCTTAGCTTCTTTCAGTTTTTCAATCACAAACATAGAGTGTCCGTGAGCCGTATCAATCACAATTGCATCCGCACCGGCATCTACCAATGCCTGCATACGATCCAGCGTATCGGCAGTCACACCTACACCGGCAGCTACACGCAAACGACCTTTGGCATCTTTACAAGCCATCGGTTTATCTTTTGCTTTTGTAATATCTTTATAAGTAACAAGACCGATCAACTTTCCGTCCATTCCGACAATCGGAAGTTTCTCGATCTTATGTTTCTGAAGAATCTGTGCAGCAGATTCCAGATCAGTAGACTGGTTTGTAGTTACCAATCTTTCTTTCGGAGTCATGACAAGATCAATATGTTTAGCCATGTCTCTTTCGAAACGCAAATCTCTGTTAGTAACAATACCCACCAAATAACCTTCATCATCTACCACAGGGATACCACCGATTTTGTATTCCGCCATGATGTCCAGTGCATCCTGCACAGTAGAACCTCTTTTAATAGTTACGGGATCATAAATCATACCATTTTCGGCACGCTTTACAATAGCAACTTGTCTTGCCTGTTCTTCGATAGACATATTTTTGTGAATCACACCGATACCACCTTCACGAGCAATGGCAATAGCCATTTTCGCTTCGGTAACCGTATCCATGGCAGCCGTCACAAAAGGAATTTTTAACTCAATGTTTTTTGAAAACTTAGTCGAGAGATCGACAGTGCGCGGTAAAACTTCAGAATAAGCGGGGATCAACAATACGTCGTCGTAAGTTAACCCATCCATTACAATCTTATCAGCAATAAATGACATAGGGCTATGCGTTTAAAAATTATTGCGTGCAAATATACGGTTTTTATTCAAAACTGCATACCTGCACGCTTATTTTTTTCGCTTTTTTAATTGGCCATTTCAGAGATGAACTTAATACGTACCAAGCGAACTTCCTCTTCAGTGAAGTCATCGCCTAATTCATCAAGCGCATCATCAATCTTATCAGTGGTAGATTCCTTGAAATAATCGTAGATATCGAGCATGTGATCTTCATCCATGATTTCTTCCAGGAAATAATCGATATTCAGTTTAGTTCCCGAATAGACGATAGCTTCCACCTCGTCCAGAAGTTCACCAAATTCGATACCTTTGGAAAGAGCGATATCATCTAACGCCACTTTACGGTCAATTGCCTGAATGATAGCTACTTTCATCTTTGATTTATTAGCAACCGTACGTACCCGCAAATCTTCAGGACGTTCTATTTCATTCTCTTCACAGTGGCGTTTGATTAATTTACAGAACTCTTCACCGTAACGTTTTGCTTTTCCGGCTCCTACGCCCGGTATATTCTGCAACTCATCCAATGTCACCGGATAAATGGTAGCCATCGCTTCCAAAGACGGATCCTGGAAGATCACATAAGGCGGCACTTCCAGTTTCTTCGAGAGTTTCTTCCGCAAGTCCTTCAACATAGAATAAAGAGCAGGGTCTACCGCACAGGAACCACCGCCACGTGCCGGAACTTCTTCTTCCGTCTCTTCAAAGTCGTTGTCTTCGGTAATCTTGAATGACTTCGGCTTCTTCAAGAACTTGTGTCCTTCCTCCGTCACTTTCAGGAGTCCGTAATGTTCCACATCCTTGCTCAAGTAACCTGCGATCAGTGCTTGACGAATCACTGCGTTCCATGTTTTATCCTCTTCGCCCATACCGGAGCCGAAGACTTCGAGGTCTTCATGCAAATGCGCCTGTACTTCGGAAGTTTCTTTACCTTGTAGTATGTCTATAATATAATCTGCCTTAAAATTTTCTTTCACCGCGATAATCGCTTCAATCACGGCACACAATAACTCTTGAGCCTCCACTTGTTTTTTAGGGTTTAAACAGTTGTCACAATTTCCACAATTCTCTTCCGTATATTCTTCGCCGAAATAATGCAGCAACGTCTTGCGCCGGCATACGGAAGATTCGGCATAAGCAGCGGTTTCCAACAGAAGCTGCTTGCCAATTTCCTGCTCTGCCACAGGTTTTCCTTGCATGAACTTCTCCAGTTTCTGCAAATCTTTGTTTGTATAAAAGGTTATGCACTGACCTTCACCGCCATCTCTACCGGCACGTCCGGTCTCCTGGTAATACCCTTCCAGACTCTTTGGAATATCGTAGTGAATCACAAACCTTACATCCGGCTTGTCGATTCCCATACCGAAAGCGATAGTTGCTACAATAACGTCCACTTTTTCCATCAGGAAATCATCCTGATTCTTAGTCCGCGCCAACGAGTCCATCCCGGCATGATAAGGACGCGCATTGATACCGTTTGCCTGAAGGATTTCAGCAAGTTCCTCTACTTTTTTCCGGCTAAGGCAATAGATAATGCCCGATTTTTCCGGATTGTTTTTGATAAACTTGATAATATCCCTGTCAATATTAGCGGTCTTCGCGCGTACCTCATAATAAAGGTTCGGACGGTTGAACGACGATTTGAAAACTTGAGCATCTACCATTCCCAGATTTTTCTGGATATCATGCTGCACCTTTGGTGTCGCTGTTGCGGTCAACGCAATCAACGGAGCCTTTCCTATTTCGTTGATAATAGGGCGAATCCGCCGGTATTCCGGTCGGAAGTCATGTCCCCATTCAGAAATACAATGAGCTTCGTCCACTGCGTAGAACGAAATTTTCACCGAACGCAAAAATTCTACATTCTCTTCTTTCGTCAGCGATTCCGGCGCCACATATAGCAATTTTGTCTTTCCGGCAAGGATGTCCGACCTCACTTGGTCTATCGCGCCTTTATTTAATGAAGAATTGATAAAATGGGCGACGCCATCTTCTTCACTGAAATTGCGCATTGCATCCACTTGATTCTTCATCAACGCAATAAGCGGAGAAATTACAATTGCCGTACCTTCCATCAAGAGCGAAGGTAGCTGATAGCATAAAGATTTCCCGCCACCGGTAGGCATCAGTACAAAGGTATCTTTACCATCGAGCAAGTTGTTAATGATCGCTTCCTGGTTTCCCTTGAACTTATTAAATCCGAAACACTTCTTCAGTTCATCTGTTAAATTAATCTTCCTTGCCATCTTAACTTAGGTTGTTTTATTCAGTTCATGGTTTAACTTTAGTAGGCTCCCTCCTTCAAGAGAGCCAAACAAAGTTATAAACAACTTCGTAATTACCAAGCAAAATGCGACTAATATTTTTAAGAAAATACAGTTACGATCATCTTTTATAGTCTTACTCTCTGATTTTAAGCAGTTTGCAGTCGTGCCATATTCGCTTTTTCCAGTTGCATCTTTGCATAATCCAGCGTCACCTTATACTCTTTTTTGTCCTCTGAAGGGATTTCAAACATGACATCCATCATGATTGTCTCCACAATAGAGCGCAATCCACGGGCACCCAGCTTATATTCTACCGCCTTATCGACGATATATTCGAAGACAGCATCTTCAAATGTGAGCTTGATACCATCCATTTCAAACAGTTTGATGTACTGCTTGATGATAGAGTTTTTCGGTTCGGTGAGGATAGCACGAAGCGCATTCCGATCCAGCGGATTCAAATAAGTCAGTACCGGAAGACGTCCGATAATTTCGGGAATCAGTCCGAATGACTTCAAATCCTGCGGAGCGATATACTGCATCATGTTATTCTTATCCACCGTCGCTGTTTTCTGCGACGCCGTATATCCTACGACATGTGTATTCAACCGTTGGGCGATCTTCTTTTCGATACCATCGAAAGCGCCGCCACAGATAAAGAGAATATTTTTGGTATTTACCGGAATCATCTTCTGGTCCGGATGTTTACGACCACCCTGGGGAGGTACGTTCACAACAGAGCCTTCGAGTAATTTCAGCAATCCCTGCTGTACACCTTCACCGCTCACATCACGAGTGATGGAAGGGTTATCTCCTTTGCGGGCAATCTTGTCGATCTCGTCGATAAACACAATACCCTGTTCAGCTTCAGGTACATTATAATCTGCCACCTGAAGCAAACGGGTTAAAATACTTTCGATATCTTCGCCTACATAACCGGCCTCTGTCAGCACCGTAGCGTCTACAATAGTAAACGGCACGTGCAGCAACTTGGCAATCGTACGTGCAAGCAACGTTTTTCCGGTTCCGGTACTACCTACCATAATAATGTTCGACTTTTCAATCTCCACATCATCCCCGCTGTCTTTTTGCAACAGACGTTTATAATGGTTATAGACCGATACGGAAAGGAAGCGTTTTGCGTCATCCTGTCCGATCACATACTGGTCGAGGAATTTCTTGATTTCTACCGGTTTGGGCAGTTCTTTTAAATTGAGTTTGGTAGCTCCCGCGCTTTTCTTGCCTTCGCCCAATGCTTCCTGAGTGATCTCGTAAGCCTGGGTAGCACAACTGTCGCAGATATAGCCGTTCATTCCCGTAATCAGGAATCCGACTTCATTCTCCGACCGTCCACAGAAGCTACACCTTTTCTTTGTCTTTGAATCAGCCATTTTTATTTCTTAATCAATACCTCATCAATCATACCGTACTCTTTCGCTTCCTGAGCTGTCATCCAGTAATCGCGGTCAGAGTCCGCCCATACCTTATCGAAATCAGTATGCGAATGATCGGCGATGATCGTATAAAGTTCTTTCTTCAATTTCTGAATCTCACGAGCTGTGATTTCAATGTCCGACGCTTGTCCTTGCGCACCACCCATCGGCTGGTGAATCATCACACGTGAATGAGGCAACGCAGAACGTTTGCCTTCAGCACCGGCAACAAGCAGTACAGCCGCCATTGAAGCTGCCATACCTGTACAGATGGTAGCAACATCACTTGAAATAAACTGCATCGTATCATAAATGCCCAGTCCGGCGTATACACTTCCGCCCGGAGAGTTGATATAGATAGAGATATCCTTACCCGGATCAACAGAATCCAGATACAGCAACTGTGCCTGAAGCGTATTCGCTGTATAGTCATCTACTTGTGTACCGAGGAAAATGATGCGGTCCATCATCAAACGGGAGAAAACGTCGAGTTGAGTAACGTTCAACTGTCTTTCTTCCAGAATATAGGGATTCAAATACCCGGCCTGCGATTTAATCACATCATCCAATACCATGCCATTCATTCCTAAATGCTTGGTTGCGTATTTTCTAAAATCATCCATGTTAATTGTTCCTTTCTTATAAATTAAAAATAAACGTAAGTACAAAGAAACGAAAAAGAATACAGAGACACAAAAAAACACAGAGTTATAATTTTATAAAAACTCTGTGTTTCTGTGACTTTATATTCTATTCAACCGAATGATTATTCAAACATCTTATTGAATTCTTCGATTGAAACGTTCTTGTTTTCCAAAGTAACCTGCGCTTTCAGAGCAGCAGCCAGCTTCACTTCTACCACACGACTTACCAAATTATTGATAGTTTCTTTCTTCTTCAACATCTCCTGTGCATAGTTATCAAGCACATCATCAGGGATAGACAACATACCGTATTGAGCAAACTGTGCCTTCGTTGTTTCTCTAGCCATCTTCAGAACATCTTCCTGTTCTACTTTGATTTCGTTTGCTTCAACCAACTGTTCCTTAATCAGGTGCCAAGTCAGTTCCTCGATGCTCTTATCATAGTTTTCAGCAACATATTCTTCGCCCTTTTCTTCGTTATTCAGCAACATGATACGTTTCAGCAGAGCGTCAGAGAATTCCAACTTACCTACTTTTTCCATCATCACTTTGCGAATATCGATCAGGAACTTATAATCGCTGTCAGCAACAAATCTTGCTGCAATTTCTTCTTTAATCTTAGCGCGGAATTCCTCTTCAGTCTTCACAACACCTTCGCCAAATGCCTGGTCGAACACTTCCTGTGTCAATTCACCCGGAACAAAACGAGTGATTTCTTCTACCTGGAAACTGAAGTCAGACTTAACATCTTTCGCGATTTCCTTGTCGATCTTCAACAAAGAACCCAGTTCAGCAGCATGTCCGTCATAAGCAACATTCGGATTGAACACCAATACATCATTTACTTTTGCGTTAGCAAAAATAGCTTTCTGATCGTCATTCTTCATATAAGCAGGCATCAACACAGCAGCTTCTACCTGAATACCACCTTCTTTTGTATTGCCTTCTTCGTCCAACTGTGCCAGCAGACCTTTCAACATATCATTATCTTCGTAAGCATCTACCTTATCATACTTACCAGTGCGTTGAGTGTACATCTTCACCTGGTTGTCGATCATTTCTTCAGAAACTTCGATAGAATAATAATCTACTTTATCTTTAGCGCTTACTTCTGCTTTAAATTCAGGTGCCAAAGCGATATCGAACACGAATTCGAACTCTTCCATTGTATCGAAATCAATATTCTGCTGCTTTTCTTCATTAGGCAACGGCTCGCCCAACATATTCACCTTATTATCTTTAATATAATTGTAAACAGCTTCTTGCAATGCCTTATTCACAACCTCTGCAATCACCGATTTACCATACATCTTTTTAATAAGACTTGTCGGCACCATACCTTTACGGAATCCCGGAATCTGTGCCTTCTGACGGAGTGATTTCAACTCTTTGTCTACTTTCTCCTGATAATCTGCTTTCTCAAGCTTTACAGTAAGCTCTGCGCTTACTTTGTCAATGTTTTGTAATGAAACGTTCATTCTGACAATTATTTATTTGATTTATACTTTGTTCTATACTCAAAGAGGGTGCAAAATTAGTGCTAATCTTTCAAATTTCAAAAGACATTGCAGATTTATTTCAGCAACGCCACCCATCTTTCACACATCTTTTATTAATTATTTCATCAATTCCTCATATATAAACAACAATAAACCATCAGCAACGACCACGCCGCAGGTCCCCCGGCCTACTTTTTTCTCCATCAAGCGAGCGCCCGTAACGAAGCGTTAAGAAGGGCAGACTGTTTGAGCGTAGCGAGTTTCTGCCCTTTAGCGTAGTGAAGGAAGCGAGTAGGAGAAAAAAGTCAGCCTTGAAAAGCCCGATTTAGTGAGTGTAGCCACAAGCTCGCTTGAGGATACCGAGCGTGAGGGCTTTCTCCAACTTTTCTTTGGTTCTTTCTTTTCTTTCAAGAGAAAAGGAAAGAACTTTTTTTTCTGATAATCCGCAAATTAACCTTCCAAAAAGATGGTTAATCCAAAAATTATTCTTTTCTTTGCTGCGGATTGATGGACCATTAGTTTCTCGATTTGATTACAAGGTTTTTACTTCCGTTACGAAACGCATTTGTAAACTCTCTGTCGTTTTAATCTTTTTATTAGTAACCATCTGTCCAGAGAGTTTTATTCATTTATTTATTTTTTATCATTTTCATTATGAACATTTATGTTGGAAACCTTAACTACCGTGTTAAGGAAGGAGATCTGCAACAAGTGATGGAAGATTACGGAGCAGTATCATCAGTTAAAGTTGTTATGGACCGTGAAACCGGTAAATCCAAAGGATTCGCTTTCATCGAAATGGAAGACGACGCTGCAGCTGCAAAAGCTATTGCTGAATTGAACGGAGCTGAATACATGGGCCGTACAATGGTAGTTAAAGAAGCTAGACCTAGAGCTTAATTGCCGACGCTAATATAGCTAAGAAAAAAAGAAACTTCTGTCATCCCGATGACAGAAGTTTTTTTATTACCCTTCCATTCCTTGCACTTCCACGTCCTTCACCTTACGGAGCAAGTCTGAAGCAAAGATAAAGTTATTCAGTCGTTCGTTGGTAGAGGTAAAGATATCATCTTTTGTCCCTTCCCACTCTTTATGTCCTTCATAAATATAAATCACCTTCTCGCCAATTCCCAATACAGAGTTCATATCATGCGTATTGATAATGGTCGTCATGTTATATTCCTGCGTAATATCATGGATCAGATCATCAATCACCAATGACGTTTTCGGATCGAGCCCCGAGTTCGGTTCATCGCAAAACAAATATTGCGGATTCAGGGCAATCGCACGTGCAATAGCCACACGCTTCTGCATCCCCCCACTGATTTCTCCCGGAAACTTATCTTTCGCCTCCCCCAGATTCACACGATCCAAGCAGAACATCGCCCGTTTGGTGCGCTCACGCAAAGTATCATTGCTAAACATATTCAACGGAAACATCACATTGTCCAACACCGTCATCGAGTCAAACAGAGCCGCACTCTGGAAAATCATCCCCATCTCCTTGCGAAGCATCTTTTTCTCCTTCTTCCCCATCAAGACAAGGTTGCGTCCGTCATATAAGACTTCCCCCTTCTCCGGAGTAAGCAATCCTACAATACACTTCATCAATACCGTCTTACCGGAGCCACTCTGACCGATAATCAAATTCGTCTTTCCATTTTCAAAACTAGCATTGATATCGCTCAATACCGTTTTGTCATCAAATGATTTATAAAGTCCTTTAATCTCAATCATCCCATCAAAAGTTTAGTTAATATCAAGTCCGCAAACAGAATCAATACACTGCTGGATACTACGGCATCCGTAGAAGCCTTTCCCACAGCAATCGATCCACCATCTACCGTATATCCGAAGAAAGCAGACACACTTGCAATAATAAACGCAAAAAAGAGGGATTTGATGATACCGGCCCAAATAAACCACTCCACAAACATATATTGCAATCCATATTCCAGATCGACCGCATTCATCACCCCGGCAAACCAACAGGTGCAAAAGGCACCGATAATTCCGGCAAAGATACTGAACGTCACTAAAATAGGAATCACAGTTACCATCGCCGTAATCTTAGGCAGAATCAGGTAGTTTGCCGAATTGATACCCATAATTTCGAGCGCGTCAATCTGCTGCGTCACCCGCATCGTTCCTAATTCCGAAGCGATATTCGATCCTACTTTTCCCGCAAGAATCAAACACATGATAGAGGAAGAAAATTCCAGCAACATAATTTCACGTGTCACATACCCCACTGTCCAGCGAGGCATCCACGGACTTTCGATATTCAACTTAATCTGGATGGTAATAACCGCGCCGATGAAAAACGAAATCAACAGCACGATGCCGATGGAGTTCACACCTAGTTGCTCCAACTCGTTAAGGTATTGCCGGAAGAACATACGCATACGTTCAGGACGGGAAAAAGTCCGTCCCATCAGCATGAAATATCTCCCGACGGTTCTCAATGCTTTTATCATAACTCACACTATTTGTCTGCAAATGTACATTATTTCAGCTTATTTTTACTACATTTGCCGCAAAATAACTAGAATATGGAAGAAAGCAAGATGGTGCTCCGCACGGAAGACCTGGTTAAGAAGTACGGTAAACGAACCGTTGTGAGCCACGTTTCCATCAATGTGAAGCAAGGTGAGATTGTAGGTTTGCTGGGACCGAACGGTGCCGGTAAGACGACTTCATTCTATATGACCGTAGGGCTGATTACTCCGAATGAAGGACGTATTTTCCTCGACGACCTGGAGATTACCAAATATCCGGTTTACAAACGAGCGCAAACGGGAATCGGCTACCTTGCACAGGAAGCTTCCGTTTTCCGCCAGATGAGTGTGGAAGATAATATCGCCGCCGTACTGGAAATGACTAACAAGCCCAAAGAATATCAAAAGGAAAAACTCGAAAGCCTGATAGCAGAATTCCGTCTGCAAAAGGTACGCAAAAACAAAGGTAACCAGTTGTCCGGAGGTGAACGCCGCCGTACGGAGATTGCCCGTTGTCTTGCCATCGACCCCAAATTCATCATGCTTGACGAACCTTTTGCCGGTGTAGACCCGATTGCTGTAGAAGATATCCAGCAAATTGTTTGGAAGCTGAAAGACAAGAATATCGGAATCCTGATTACCGACCACAACGTACAGGAGACACTTAGTATCACCGACCGCGCCTATCTGCTGTTCGAAGGAAAGATTCTTTTCCAGGGAACACCGGAAGAATTATCGGAGAATCAGATTGTGCGTGAAAAATACTTGAGTAACAGCTTCGTTTTACGCAGAAAAGATTTCCAGTTGGAGAAATAGATTCACCACAGATTAACACAGATTTCCACAGATTAAAAATAAAAAACGGGCTAATCAATTTACAAGTTTTGTATCATTTGATTAGCCCGTATTCTTTATGAAATATCTGTGGAAATCTGTGTTAATCTGTGGTGAACTTTACTTCTGTCTAATATAAATATTAACCGGAGTACCTGTCAGATTCCATTTCTCACGCATCTTATTTTCGAGGAAACGTTTGTACGGATCCTTCACATACTGCGGCAAGTTGGCAAAATAGACAAATGAAGGTACTTGCGTATTCGGCAGCTGTGTGATGTATTTAATCTTGATATACTTACCTTTATTTGAGGGAGGCGGATAAGCCTCGATCAGCGGGAGCATTTCTTCATTCAAACGAGCTGTCGGAATCTTTGTCGTCCGGTTCTCATATACATTACGTGCTTCTTCCAGCACTTTCAGAATACGTTGTTTAGTCAACGCAGAAGCAAAGATGATCGGGAAATCGACAAACGGAGCAAAACGTGAACGGACAGCTTCCTCAAATGTCTTCTGCACTTTCACTGATTTATCTTCCACCAAGTCCCATTTATTAATCACGACTACCAATCCTTTCTGGTTCTTCTGAATCAGAGAAAAGATATTCAAGTCCTGGCTCTCAACACCCCTCGTTGCATCCAACATCAGAATACAAACATCCGAACCTTCGATGGCACGAATCGAACGAATCACCGAATAATATTCCAAGTCTTCATTTACCTTGTTTTTCTTACGGATACCTGCCGTATCTACCAGGTAAAAATCAAATCCGAATTTATTGTAACGAGTGTAGATCGAGTCACGGGTAGTCCCTGCAATCTCTGTCACGATATTACGTTCTTCCCCAATAAACGCGTTTACAATGGAAGATTTTCCTGCATTCGGGCGTCCTACCACAGCAAAACGAGGAATATCATCATCCAGGATTTCAGAAGACTCCTTCTTGAAATTGCTGACAATCAAATCCATCAAATCACCCGTACCACTTCCTGTCATGGCAGAAACACAATACGGATCGCCCAATCCCAGTTTATAAAACTCGGGAGCGTTATACTGTAAATCATGATTGTCCGTTTTATTGGCAACCATAATCACCGGACTATTAGCACGGCGCAGAATAGCCGCTACCTGCATATCCAGATCGGTCACTCCGTTCATCACATCCACAACGAACAAAATAACGTCCGCTTCATCGACTGCCAATAATACCTGCTTACGGATTTCCTCTTCAAAAACATCATCCGAATTAACCACCCATCCGCCGGTATCCACCACGGAGAACTCACGGCCCAGCCACTCGGACTTGCCATATTGTCTGTCGCGGGTTGTACCCGCTTCTTCATTCACAATAGCCTGACGAGTCTTCGTCAGACGGTTAAATAAGGTAGACTTGCCCACATTCGGGCGTCCTACAATTGCAACTAAATTACCCATAGTTCAATACCTTGTTTTTTCACGACTATCACAGTCGCATGAATACTCTTAATCTAACTGATAACCAAAATTACGCAGCTCCTTATCCGAACTACGCCAATCCTTATCCACTTTCACATACGTTTCGAGGAAAATAGTCTTTCCAAAGAAACGTTCCAGTTCGCGGCGAGCCTCGGTAGCTACCTTCTTCAACGCCTTGCCCTGTTTACCGATAATAATTCCTTTCTGCGAATCACGTTCCACGTTAATCACCGCACGAATATGAATCTTCTTCGGCTCTTCCTTAAACTCCTCTACGACCACTTCCACCGAATAAGGAATCTCCTTGTCGTAGTAGAGCAGAATCTTTTCCCGGATAATCTCATTCACGAAGAAACGGGCAGGCTTGTCCGTCCACTGATCCTTTCCAAAATAAGGAGGAGAATCGGGCAACAGTTCTTTGATTCGCTTCATCACATAGTCCACATTGAACTTCGATGTAGCAGAAATCGGAATAATTTCGGCTTGGGGAAGCAGTTCTTTCCAATCTTCCACCAGCTTTACCAGTTTTTCCTGATCTGTAAGATCTATCTTATTGATGAGCAAGAGCACAGGCACCGTCATCTGGCGTACCTTCTCCATAAACTCATTATTCTTATCCGGCGTCTCCACCACGTCAGTCACATAAAGCAAGATATCCGCATCCGTCAATGCCGAAGTAGAAAAATTCAGCATCGACTCCTGTAGTTTATAATTGGGCTTCAATACTCCCGGAGTATCAGAAAAAACAATCTGCATTTCATCCGTATTATAGATTCCCATAATCCGGTGACGAGTTGTCTGCGCCTTGAAAGTAGCGATCGAAATACGTTCACCCACCAAGACATTCATCAATGTCGATTTTCCGACATTCGGATTTCCTACAATGTTTACAAAACCTGCTTTATGCATTTCTCTTCATTTTATTGGTTGAGACAAAAAAACGCATCGAATCGAAATAGGATGCGTTTTTGAGTGTTATAGTTCAGTAACTTACGTTACGATTCCTTTTTTCCGTCATAACCCCATTTCACGTAAACTGCGCCCCATGTAAATCCGGCACCGAATGCAGTGAAAATGATATTATCACCTTTCTTGAGTTTATCTTCATAATCCCAGATACACAAAGGAAGAGTAGCAGCACTGGTGTTACCGTAATGCTCAATATTTACCAACACTTTATCCATTGGCACCTCCATACGGTGAGCCACGGCTTCGATAATGCGGACATTCGCCTGATGCGGAACAATCCAGTTGATATTATCTTTCGTCAGACCATTCTTTTCTGCAATAGCAGCAGATACATCCGACATGTTGGATACAGCATATTTAAACACTGTTCTTCCTTCCTGGTGCAAATAGTGCATTTTATTGTCTACTGTGAAATAAGACGGAGGACAAACCGAACCACCAGCTTTCATGTGGAGGAAAGGCAATCCTTTGCCATCAGTTCTCAGTATCGAATCCATGATTCCGTAATCTTCCGTAGTCGGTTCCACCATAAAGGCAGCAGCACCGTCACCAAAGATAGGGCATGTAGCACGATCTGTATAGTTAACCATTGACGACATCTTATCGGCACCGACAATGATAATTTTCTTATATCTTCCCGAACGGATGAAATTAGCAGCTGTCTCCATTAAATACAGGAAACCGCTACAAGCAGCTTGCAAATCGAAAGCAAATGCATTCTTCAGTCCGAGTTTATCACAAAGAATAGAAGCTGTAGAAGGGAAGTGATAGTCAGGAGTAGTGGTAGCGACAACAACCAAATCAATGTCATCAGGATTAGCACCAGTTTTCTTCATCAACTGTTTGGCAGCTTTGCGTGCCATGTATGAACTACCTAATCCTTCCTCATTCAGAATATGTCTCTCCTTTACTCCGATACGAGTCATAATCCATTCGTCGTTGGTATCCACCATTTTTGATATCTCGTCGTTAGTTAAGATATAATCGGGAACGTACCCACCGACTCCTGTGATTACTGCATTTATTTTTTCCATCAAACCTATTTTAAATTAGCAATACTATAATACTTAAAGCAGCCGGAGAGCTTTACCCTCAGGCTGTTTTCAGTATAACTGTACTAATTATACAGCTGCTTCTTTCTCAATAGCGAGCTTACCTCTGTAATAGCCACAAGCACCACATACAGTGTGGTAAACGTGCCATTCGCCGCAATTCGGACAAATAGCCAATGTAGGAGCTACTGCCTTATCATGAGTTCTTCTCTTCGCTTGTCTCGTACTTGATTGTCTTCTCTTAGGATGTGCCATTTTCTTAAAACTTTAATTATTATCTAATATTTTTTTTAATTCATTCCAGCGAGGATCAATTTGTTCCTCCACTTCTTCCTCAATTACGATGTCATCTCCACCTGTGTCGAAAGTATCATCGCTATCCTCATTCGCATTTGTTTTCAAATGCTTGTTCAATTTACTAGTTACCGCTTTATTACACTTACCGGGAGCATGTACATGCTTCATCGGAATAGACAGCGCAACAAATTCATACATGAACCATGCAACGTTGATTTCCCCTTCTTCCTCGGGAATCACAATCAGGTTGTCACCTTCTTCTGCATATTCATGACCAAACTTTACCATCAGTTTATCAGAAGAACTGATAGGTAGCTCCATATCATCCAGACAACGGTCGCATGGTACCCATACCATACCGTCAGTTTGGAAACTCAGCTCGAAAGCACGAGAGGTTCTTTTCACAGTCAATGTAACATTGACCTTTCCTTTCTGAACTTCAGGACCATCAATGTGAGCGAAGTAAAGGTTATCCAATACAAACTCATACTTAGCAGAGTCTGCTTGCATACCTTTCAAGTCAATTTTGTATTTATCAAATTTTCCCAAAGCTTCTCTCTTTTTTAAATCGTTAGCTTACAATTCGGGCGACAAAGATACAAATAAATATCCTCATAACATACAAATTATCAGTAAATATTCACTTTTTTAATAGGTATTATGAGGTTTGTATCTGCTAAAAAGGGTGGTATAAATACCAAAGTAATAAAAAACAGAAAGCCTCGCCCGTCAATAGACAAGCGAGGCTTCTTTAAAACGGCGGCTACCTACTCTCCCACTGTTACGCAGTACCATCGGCGTGACGAGGCTTAACTTCTCTGTTCGGAATGGGAAGAGGTGGAACCCTCGTGCTATAACCACCTGAATAAGGTTATGACATGATGAAAAGTAAAATCTCAAGTTCATTACTAGTATGTTTCTGTTTACTGTTTCCAGTTTCTGTATCAGTAATCCGCTAAACGTATATACCCAACCGATACATATTTGAAAGAAAGTGAACGGGCAATTAGTAATGCTCGGCTTTGATGTTACCACCTTTACACCTGCATCCTATCAACGTCATCGTCTTTAACGACCCTAAGAAATCTAATCTTGTGGCTGGCTTCGTACTTAGATGCTTTCAGCACTTATCCAATCCCGACTTAGATACCCAGCGATGCACCTGGCGGCACAACTGGTAAACCAGCGGTCAGTCCAACACGGTCCTCTCGTACTAGTGTCAGAGCCACGCAAATTTCATACGCCCACGATAGATAGAGACCGAACTGTCTCACGACGTTCTGAACCCAGCTCGCGTGCCACTTTAATGGGCGAACAGCCCAACCCTTGGGACCTTCTCCAGCCCCAGGATGTGACGAGCCGACATCGAGGTGCCAAACCCCTCCGTCGATATGAGCTCTTGGGAGGGATCAGCCTGTTATCCCCGGAGTACCTTTTATCCTTTGAGCGATGTCCCTTCCATGCGGAAACACCGGATCACTATGCTCTAGTTTCCTACCTGATCGACTTGTCTGTCTCCCAGTCAAGCGCCCTTATGCCATTACACTCTACGGACGGTTACCAATCGTCCTGAGGGCACCTTTAGAAGCCTCCGTTACACTTTTGGAGGCGACCACCCCAGTCAAACTACCCACCAAACAGTGTCCTCGCATCTACGAGTTAGAACTCAAATAATCAAAGGGCCGTATTTCAACAGCGACTCCACAAATACTGGCGTACCTGCTTCGAAGTCTCCGGCCTATCCTACACATCAATTACCCAAATTCAATGTTAAGCTATAGTAAAGGTTCACGGGGTCTTTTCGTCCCATCGCGGGTAATCGGCATCTTCACCGATACTACAATTTCACTGAGCTCACGGTTGAGACAGTGTCCAGATCATTACACCATTCGTGCAGGTCGGAACTTACCCGACAAGGAATTTCGCTACCTTAGGACCGTTATAGTTACGGCCGCCGTTTACTGGGGCTTCAATTCAATGCTTCTCTTGCGATGACATCTCCTCTTAACCTTCCAGCACCGGGCAGGTGTCAGGCTGTATACGTAATCTTTCAATTTAGCACAGCCCTGTGTTTTTGTTAAACAGTTGCCTGGACCTATTCTCTGCGCCCAACTCTCGTTGGGACCCTTTATCCCGAAGTTACAGGGTCAATTTGCCTAGTTCCTTAACCGTGAATCACTCAAGCGCCTTAGTATATTCAACCCGACTACGTGTGTCCGTTTGCGGTACGGGTACCTTAAAGATTAAGTTTAGCGGATTTTCTTGGGAGTATGTTTACACGCACTATTACCTTATTCCGAAGAATTTGGTATACTATCAGGTTCGACTCTCTTTGTGGATTTGCCTGCAAAGATCAACATCTACACCCTTCAACGGACTATTCCGTCAGTCCGCGGCGCTATCACGCCTCCGTCTCCACGTCACTCCTTAAGGTAGTACAGGAATATTAACCTGTTCTGCCATCGGCCTCACCGTTCGGCTGAGCCTTAGGACCCGACTAACCCTGATCCGATTAGCGTTGATCAGGAAACCTTAGTCTTTCGGCGAGGGGGTTTCTCACCCCCTTTATCGTTACTTATACCTACATTTGCTTTTCCACACGCTCCAGCAAAGCTCACGCTTCACCTTCGACGCAGAGTGGAATGCTCCCCTACCGATCATTACTGATCCCATAGCTTCGGTAAATTGCTTAATGCCCGATTATTATCCACGCCAAACTCCTCGACTAGTGAGCTGTTACGCACTCTTTAAATGAATGGCTGCTTCCAAGCCAACATCCTAGCTGTCTTAGCAATCTGACTTCGTTAGTTCAACTTAGCAATTATTTCGGGACCTTAGCTGATGGTCCGGATTCTTCTCCTTTAGGACATGGACCTTAGCACCCATGCCCTCACTCCTGGGATCGAACTACTGCGCATTCGGAGTTTATCAAGACTTGATAGGCGGTGAAGCCCTCGCATCTTATCAGTCGCTCTACCTCACAGTAGTAATTCCCAAGGCTGCACCTAAATGCATTTCGGGGAGTACGAGCTATCTCCAAGTTTGATTAGCCTTTCACCCCCACCCTCAGTTCATCCGGAAGCTTTTCAACGCTTATCGGTTCGGTCCTCCAGTTAGTGTTACCTAACCTTCAACCTGACCAAGGGTAGATCACTTGGTTTCGCGTCTACTCCTTCCGACTAATCGCCCTGTTCAGACTCGCTTTCGCTTCGGCTACACATTTTGAAATGCTTAACCTTGCCGGAAAAAGTAACTCGTAGGTTCATTATGCAAAAGGCACGCCGTCACAACTTACGCTGCTCCGACCGCTTGTAGGCGCACGGTTTCAGGGACTATTTCACTCTTCTATTCGAAGTGCTTTTCACCTTTCCTTCACAGTACTGGTTCGCTATCGGTCTCTCGGGAGTATTTAGCCTTACCGGATGGTCCCGGCAGATTCACGCAAGATTCCTCGTGTCCCGCGCTACTCAGGATACCACTACGCTTCGTTTAGCTTCGAATACCGGACTATCACCGTCTATGGTTTCATTTTCCAAAGAATTCTTCTCACTAAAGGTCTTGCGACATCGTGGTCCTACAACCCCAATATTGCCGTAACAACATTGGTTTGGGCTAATCCCCGTTCGCTCGCCACTACTTGGGGAATCATTATTATTTTCTTTTCCTGCAGGTACTAAGATGTTTCAGTTCCCTGCGTTAGCCTCTTGCTATGCAAGATGTCATTCCTTCAGAATGACGGGTTGTCCCATTCGGAAATCTTCGGATCAAAGGTTATTTGCACCTACCCGAAGCTTATCGCAGCTTATCACGTCCTTCATCGCCTCCGAGAGCCAAGGCATCCGCCATGCGCCCTTGCTTACTTTCTTTCAAACGTTTTATTCTCATAATGGTATTGACCATGGAATTGCTTCCGGCTGTCAATATTGCATATTCGAACACGTACGGTTTGATATATACTTTTAGCTCTTACTTTTAATTTTACTTTTTGTACATCATGTCAAAGATCGTTTCTCTTTTCAGAGAGAGTGGAGAATAACGGATTCGAACCGTTGACCCTCTGCGTGCAAGGCAGATGCTCTAGCCAGCTGAGCTAATCCCCCAAGAGGTTGTTCAAGAATATCGTTTTTTAGCTTTTAGCTTTTAGCTTTCAGCTTTCGCTGTTCCTCGTTCTTGAGCTTGGTAGTCCCAGGCAGAGTTGAACTGCCGACCTCTACATTATCAGTGTAGCGCTCTAACCAACTGAGCTATAGGACTAGTTCAACCTTGTCTACCTGATGTTAGACTCGGCTTCTTTTTTCTCTTGTTTATCTCTATCTATACTTCTATAGATGGTTGATCTATATATTATAAATAAACAAATACCAGTAGTACAAAAAACAGAACCTTTAAAGTCACTATTTTTAACGATGGGCGTTTTACATTATTCATGTACAATTGCATCGTCTTACGACATCGCTCCAGAAAGGAGGTGTTCCAGCCGCACCTTCCGGTACGGCTACCTTGTTACGACTTAGCCCCAATTACCAGTTTTACCCTAGGACGCTCCTTGTGGTTACGTACTTCAGGTACCCCCGGCTTTCATGGCTTGACGGGCGGTGTGTACAAGGCCCGGGAACGTATTCACCGCGCCATGGCTGATGCGCGATTACTAGCGAATCCAGCTTCACGAAGTCGGGTTGCAGACTTCGATCCGAACTGAGAGAGGTTTTTGGGATTAGCATCCTGTCGCCAGGTAGCTGCCTTCTGTACCCCCCATTGTAACACGTGTGTAGCCCCGGACGTAAGGGCCGTGCTGATTTGACGTCATCCCCACCTTCCTCACATCTTACGACGGCAGTCTCTCTAGAGTCCTCAGCATAACCTGTTAGTAACTAAAGATAAGGGTTGCGCTCGTTATGGCACTTAAGCCGACACCTCACGGCACGAGCTGACGACAACCATGCAGCACCTTCACAAATGCCTTGCGGCTAACCTGTTTCCAGATTATTCATTTGCAATTTAAGCCCGGGTAAGGTTCCTCGCGTATCATCGAATTAAACCACATGTTCCTCCGCTTGTGCGGGCCCCCGTCAATTCCTTTGAGTTTCACCGTTGCCGGCGTACTCCCCAGGTGGAATACTTAATGCTTTCGCTTGGCCGCTTACTGTATATCGCAAACAGCGAGTATTCATCGTTTACTGTGTGGACTACCAGGGTATCTAATCCTGTTTGATACCCACACTTTCGAGCATCAGTGTCAGTTGCAGTCTAGTGAGCTGCCTTCGCAATCGGAGTTCTTCGTGATATCTAAGCATTTCACCGCTACACCACGAATTCCGCCCACCTCTACTGTACTCAAGACTGCCAGTTTCAACTGCAATTTTACGGTTGAGCCGCAAACTTTCACAACTGACTTAACAATCCACCTACGCTCCCTTTAAACCCAATAAATCCGGATAACGCTCGGATCCTCCGTATTACCGCGGCTGCTGGCACGGAGTTAGCCGATCCTTATTCATATGGTACATACAAAATCCCACACGTGGAATACTTTATTCCCATATAAAAGAAGTTTACAACCCATAGGGCAGTCATCCTTCACGCTACTTGGCTGGTTCAGACTCTCGTCCATTGACCAATATTCCTCACTGCTGCCTCCCGTAGGAGTTTGGACCGTGTCTCAGTTCCAATGTGGGGGACCTTCCTCTCAGAACCCCTATCCATCGTAGTCTTGGTGGGCCGTTACCCCGCCAACAAACTAATGGAACGCATCCCCATCGATAACCGAAATTCTTTAATAGTAAAACCATGCGGTTTTAATATACCATCGGATATTAATCTTTCTTTCGAAAGGCTATCCCCGAGTTATCGGCAGGTTGGATACGTGTTACTCACCCGTGCGCCGGTCGCCATCTTTAGTTTGCAAGCAAACTAAAATGCTGCCCCTCGACTTGCATGTGTTAAGCCTGTAGCTAGCGTTCATCCTGAGCCAGGATCAAACTCTTCATTGTAAAAGTATCTTTTCATCTGTTAAGATGATTTTTTGCTCTGTTCAGGATGCCGTAAATTTATTGACCTTATTCAAATACCTATTATCTTCAATCGTATCGCTACTCTCTCGGACAAGTATTGACGGTTCTATTTTTTTACTTGTACTACTTGTATTGTTTATCAATATTTCAAAGAACTAACGTGGCTTCCGCCGCGCCTGCTTTCTTTGCGAAAGCGGATGCAAAGATAAGGACTTTTTCAGATAACTTCCAAACTTTTTCGAAGTTTTTTTGTTTTTATTTTCTGATGCCTTAATCTTGTAGCAGAATGTCAACCATTAGGCTCTGTCTCTCTAGCAAAGCGGGTGCAAAAGTAGACAACTTATCAATAACATCCAAATATATCTGACTATTTTTCGGCTCTTTCTTGAAACTTTTTTTGTAACTCATTGATTGATAACGATGTCATAGAGTATGTTTTTTCAGATAGACACATCCTTATATGGAACACCTATACATTATTATATAGTGCACTCAAATGTAAGTTCTATTTTCCTATACCTAACAGAAATTCTATATACATTCAAGATTCCACGATCCACTTTTCGATATTACGAGTTTCTGCGCTAAAATTTACTCCTATTTTAAAAAGTTTTCGCTCATCCGTCTCGAAAGGTAAAGCATAATGCTTATCGTTAATCTGTTGCAAAGCCTCTTCTGCTGTGCCATTCAGTTTAAATTCCATTATATAAATAAATTTATCAGTCTGCAAGACAAGATCAATGCGCCCTTCACTCGTATGATACTCTACCTTGGTGTAGAAACCTAGCAGTTTAAAAACGATAAAAAGAACATTTTCGTAATGTAGTTCCTGATCCCGAATCACTTCGTAAGTAGTGTCTGCAAAGAAGCTTTGCAGGCGGTGGAAGAAAGAGTTATAATCACCCGCCTCCACTTCACGGACAAACTTCTGAATTTCAAACGGGGACTCGACCTTATTTACATTTGCATAATAGGGAAGCAAAAAATGAGCAGACTCTTTCCAAAACGGCGCGGACGACTCAAGAAGTAATAACTTCCGCTCTTGACCATTTGATACATTAATGCAGTTTTATCAATATAGAAATAACCGTCATTACGAATCTTTTCGAAATTCTGAATGCCGATAGGATAAATTTTATTGCTCATAATCTCTGCTTTTATAAATTAACGCCAGTCACCTGTCTTGCAAAGACATATATATTTTTAATAGAATTCCTTCTCACGCAAGGTTAAAAGATTCTTTTCCTCAAGCCACTATTACCTCTAATTTTCCCTACAATAAAGTTTGAAAAAGGTTCTTCGTCAAATTTGGTGGTAATCTCTTTTTTATTTCGATGGTTTTCCTCTTCTTCTTTCTTAATCCTATAAAAAGTTGTAGATATGTTTGCTTTTTAGTAACTTTAAAGACACCACATCATTAAGAGTTACAATGCAACAAGCCATATCTACAACGTACAAATATACATCAAAAAAAGAAAATCCTCCTACAAATAGGGGATTATTCCATGATTTCAGATTCAGTCCTGGCTACGATAATCTGCAACAAGATGGTATCTCTGAAGCTGTTGGTTCATTGACGGTCTTTTTACATACGGCTGGCAAGGGGGCTTCCTGTCCTTATTGCGGACATTTCAGTCACCGATTACACAGTTATTACTCCCGTCATATTCAGGATCTTGAAGTTTACGGTCATACTTTGGAGTTAGTCATAAAGGTTGGCAAATATTATTGCGAAAATGTTTCTTGTCCGCGAAAAATATTCTGCGAACCGTTGTCTTTTCTGGCTCGTCGGTATGGTAGACGGAGCTATCTTGTTGAGGAACGCATCAGATCGATAAGCTTGGAACTTACTTCCCGAAAGGCCTCTTCTCTTTTGCAGCTGTTCCATATAACGGCCAGTAGCTCTTCCTGCTTACGCATCCTACAACAGTGCGGGCAACATAATCCTATGCATAATAAAAGTATTTATGTAGGTATTGATGATTTTGCCTATAAAAAAGGTAAGGATTATATGAGTGTGGTCGTAGACCAGATGACACACATGCCTATTGCTTTGTTAGAGGATAGAAACGGAGAAGCGCTTGATAACTGGCTCACCCGGAATCCTCAAATACAATATATAACGAGAGACCGTGGAAGATGTTTCACAGAGGCTATAAACAGAATAACCCCTGGTGTTACACAAATCTGCGACCGGTTCCATCTAACCAAGAATATGACGGACACGATGATACCGGAAATAGAGAAAATGATTCGTCAGACCAAGCAAAAGCTCAAATACGAATATCCTGACAGAGACACGGCTTCTTCGTTAATTCTTCAGGACATATTTAACATGGGAGATGTCCGACACAGAGAAAAATTGAAGATATACAGGGAAAGCCTGAACTTAAAAATGCAGGGGATGACCATTGAGCAGACAGCCGCGCATTTGGGCAAGAAAAGTCGCTACATTTATAAGCTCATTCACAACAGGAGAATAGGGGCATACTTGAATGAGCAACAGAAGACAGCTCTTAAATATGTATCCGAACTGGCTACAATCATTAGTGCGGGCTGTATTACCCGAAAAATATTGGCACAAAAAATGGGGAGTAAAATCAGTGGCGCACTTATTGGAAGGATAACATCCAGCTTGCGAAAAATGTATCAACAAAAGAGGAAGGAAGTCAAGGAGCATAATGAGAGCATTGAAAACGGAAGTAAAACACAGAGAGTTTCACAGAATCAGATACGCAAATACATTCTAAAGGGAGAATCGGATAATCCTAAACTAGCGGAACTATATAAGTCCTCACCACAGATTAAAGAACTCTTAAGCGTGTGTCAGAATTTCAGAGATATGATTAATGGGAACACTTATGATAAGGATATTAGAAAGTGGATTGAAAAAGCGAAGGCAACACGGAATATGGCACTGACGAACTTTGCATATGGTATTGAAAAAGACTGGGAGGCAGTACAGGCAGCTATTGATATCCCCTTCAGTAACGGATTACTGGAGGGGACAGTGAATAAAATTAAAGCGGTAAAAAGGCAGATGTACAATAGGGCAGGAAGCAAACTACTGAGAGCCAAGATTCTTTATTCACAATAGAAGAAGTACCACCAAATTTGACGAAGAACCTTGAAAAATAAAAAAACATCTGCCACCTGCAACAAAATCGAAATAACAAACTGACTGATAAACAATTATAGCGTTGCAGATACCGTTGCAGATACGTTGCAGATAAAAGTATCTGCAACACAGCGGTAAGAAGAAATATTGCACACCAAGCATCAAAGTTTATTTTCCTATCATTGAAGCGCTCGTTTCCTGCGTCAGAACTCCGGTTCCCAGGCGGGAAACTACAGTTTCCGCGCATGGAAACGAGAGTTTCCAGCCAGAGATACTAGCGTTTCCCGCTAGAGACACTGGAGTTTCCATATAGAGAAACGACAGCGAAACCGTAGCTAATGTACTGTACTGGATTTAGTTGACAACTTCGTTTGTTATACCTAAGTTAGTTAACTCAATATATTTTAAAACCTAAATAAGTTTACTTGTCCCTTTGTAATTCCTTAATAAGTTGTCATATTAAAGATGTTGCAAACATATGTATCTTTTCTTATAAATGCAAGACTTCGGGCTGTAAACTTCATTAAACAACAAAAACTCTTCGCTCGGGGATCGCCCTCGCGGCAAGGGGCGGGAGCACCCGTCCCGACGAGCGGGACTTCAACTACCTTTTTCCGCGTACTTACGAATATGTTCCATCGGTGTTTTCATTTGTATACCTTGATGGGGTCGAACATAATTGTATGCATATATGGCGTCGCTTATACGTTTATCCAACTGTTCAAAGCTGTCATCTTCGCAGTCAAACAACCACCCATTCTTGATCGTGTTATTCATCCGTTCAGCCAGGGCATTATGTAGCGGATCTCCACACTGCGTCATACTAATATTGATATGATGTTTCTTGAGCATATCCACATACAGGTTTGAGCAGTATTGCACTCCCCGGTCAGAATGGTGTATGAGACTACTCAAATCAACATTGTATCTGTTGTAAAAGTCTATAGCCATCCTCAGTGCCTTTAAGGGACCTTCCGCTTCAAGTGTTTTGCACAGGGCATATCCAACTATCGCCCGACTGCCCGCATCGGTAAGAAGAGACAGGTAAGCCCATCCCTGGTACGTGGCAACATAGGTTATGTCCGCTACAACCATTGAACCGAATGTGTCAGCTACAAATTTAGGAGTAACATTTAGCAAGTCCGGATAAATGTAATAATTATGATTAGAATTTGTTGTCTTTGGTCTCACATGTCTGACACGTTGACACAGGCCATTAGCACGAAAAATATTATAGCATTGATCACGCCCAATGACCATCCTGACACCAAACTTGCGGAGACAGCATGCATAGAGTTCACGTATACCAGCCTTAGGCATAAGTTTACGTAACTCATTACAATACAACACAATGCTTGATGTGAGGATGTCTATTTCCTTTTTTCTGTTGACATGCTTATAATAACCTTGTCTGGTTATGCCGAAGTAATCACAGAGGAACTGTAGCCTACCGCGCATATGACGGGCAGAGTTCCCCTGTGACAAGGTATCGATTACTTGGCATCGGAGTTTTTTCGAACCTTGATGTGATAGGTTGACTCAGCAAGATTTATTAATTCCTCACAAGCTTCATGACGAAGACTTTCCTCCTGAAGAGCACGCTGAAGTTTGCGATTTTCGGCACGCAATGCAGCGAGTTCTTTCTCCAGTTCATTGAGAGACTCAGCAGAGTATTTGTTGAAAGAGGGGTGGTCTGTACTCATAACTTTATCATTTATATGATACTTATCAAGCCAAAGAATCAGCAGACGACGGCAAATACCGGTACGTTTGGCAAACTGATACTTCGTTTCCGAAGTAGATAAATACTCACGAATATAAGACATTCGTTCGGATTCTGTGTAAGGAGTGTACTTCTTTTTTAATTCTTTCATGGGAATTTCGCATTTAAGAAGTGTCAACTTATTTAGTACACTACATAAGATTTTCAGAGAAGGAGATATACAAGACTAACCCCAGTTATAATCCTCCACGTAACCGTCGAAATACTCATCCAGACTAACGCCAAGTTCCTTGGCTACGGCAATAATCCGCCGTTGTTCGACCGGACTAAGGTTCATGTCTCCCCTACGTTTCAAATAATAGTTCTTTCTACCCATATATTCAATCATACGATAGCGAAAGGTATCTGCCACACGAACCGTAAGAGCAC
The DNA here is from genome assembly GCF_018289135.1 of Bacteroides xylanisolvens. Lineage (NCBI taxonomy): Bacteria > Pseudomonadati > Bacteroidota > Bacteroidia > Bacteroidales > Bacteroidaceae > Bacteroides > Bacteroides xylanisolvens. The sequence continues at coordinate 5,697,139 of NZ_CP072216.1, read as the reverse complement.
TAATCGTACGCATAAAGCCGCGTGCATAACGCACTTTCTCATTGGAACGGTAATAATCACAAGCACTTTTCATCGCTTTCAGCCGGTTGGGATTCATTATTGACAGGAAAACCCGCTCCGCCGGAGCATACTCTAAGGCGATATGCCGCAGACAAGTCGTGGCACGCGGACATTCTTCGGCTGCACACAAGCCGAAAGTATAAGGAACGATGGAATAATCGAATGGTTCTTTCATTGCTGTTTATCGGTTTTATTGTTATTAAATTCTACAAATGTACGGATAAAAAGGATAAACAGATAAAATATCCATGTTTATTTGCAAGAACGGGCAAATATGACTAACTTAGCAGAATATTATTAACAAAACAAAAGATGAAAATTACTCAATTAAGAGACAAGGACAAAACTACTGCGCTGACTACAATGGATATGGAAACGTGGATAGGAAAAACACGGACAGAAACAAAGACACAGCCTGTGTCCGCCTTCAGAGAAGTGTTGCGATATTCCCTGCCCGACTCACGCTGCTACGAAGCAGACAAGCTTCCGAAGATTCTTCCGGCTGCGGAATTCCGCAGGGCGGAAGGTGGAAAACAAATGAAAAGTTATAACGGAATAGTAGAACTGACCGTCGGACCGTTGTCAGGCGGCCCGGAGATTACATTGGTAAAACAATTGGCATGGGAACAGCCGCAGACTCACTGCGTCTTTACCGGTTCGAGCGGACGGTCAGTGAAAATATGGGCGAAATTTACCCGCCCTGACAATTCGCTTCCACAGAAAAGAGAAGAAGCGGAGATATTTCATGCGCATGCCTATCGTTTGGCCGTGAAATGCTATCAGCCGCAAATTCCGTTCAGCATTTTACCCAAAGAGCCTAGTCTGGAACAGTATTCACGGCTGTCATACGACCCGGAACTTATGTACAGACCGGATTCCGTTCCGTTTTATCTCTCGCAACCGTCAGGGATGCCCGAAGAACTGACTTATCGGGAAGCGGTACGCTCGGAAAAGTCACCGTTGACACGGGCCGTGCCGGGATATGACACGGAGCGCGCTATATTTATGCTTTTCGAAGCGGCTTTGAGAAAGACCCATGAAGAAATCTACGAAGCGGAAGATGAAGGTGCCCCCGAAAGAGGGGAAGACTTTCAGGCTATGGTGACACAACTGGCTGTCAACTGCTTCCATTCGGGCATTCCCGAAGAGGAAACGGTGAAACGTACTATTTTCCACTATTACCTGCGCCGTCAAGAGGTGCTCATCCGCCAGCTGGTCAAGAATGTATATGAAGAACAAAAAGGGTTCGGAAAGAAGAGCAGCTTAGGGAAAGAACAGTACCTGTCACTCCAGACAGAGGAGTTTATGAACAGGCGCTACGAATTCCGTTACAACACCCAAGTGGGAGAAGTGGAATACCGCGAGCGGAACTCATTCCATTTTTACTTCAATCCTATCAACAAACGGGTGCTGAACAGTATCGCACTAGATGCGCAAGCCGAGGGTATTCCGCTATGGGACAGGGACATAAGCCGATATATCTACTCCAACCGCATCCCTGTATTCAATCCGTTGGAAGATTTCCTCTACCATCTCCCCGTCTGGGACGGCAAAGACCGTATCCGCGGACTGGCGCAAACCGTTCCCTGCGAAAACAAGCATTGGGTAGACTTGTTTCACCGCTGGTTTCTCAACATGGTCATGCACTGGCGTGGGACAGATAAGAAATATGCGAATAATGTTTCGCCCCTGCTGGTAGGCCCGCAAGGTTGCCGTAAATCGACATTCTGCCGCAGCCTCATCCCGCCCGCCATGCGTGCATACTATACGGACAGCATCGATTTCTCACGAAAGACGGATGCCGAATTGTATCTCAATCGTTTTGCGCTCATCAACATTGACGAGTTCGACCAGATCAGCGCCACCCAACAAGGATACCTGAAACATATCCTGCAAAAACCGATTGTAAATATGCGCAAACCTTATGGAAACGCCGTACTTGAAATGCGCCGTTATGCTTCATTCATCGCAACGAGCAACCAAAAAGATTTGCTGACCGACCCTACGGGCAGCCGCCGCTTTATCTGTATCGAAGTAACCGGAACGATAGATACAAACAAGGCGATAGATTATGAACAGCTTTACGCGCAGGCCATGTATGAGCTCGACCACGGCGAACGTTACTGGTTCGACCAGTCCGAAGAGCAGATTATGACCAGAAGCAACCGTGAATTTGAACAAGTTTCGCTCGAAGAACAGTTGTTTTACCGTTATTTCCGTCCGGCCAAAGAGAAAGAGGATGGCGAATGGCTCTCACCGGCGGAGATTTTGGAAGATATAAAGAAAAACAGTGCCATACCGTTGTCAAACAAGCGGGTAAGTGTGTTCGGGCGAGTTCTCCGTAAACATGAAATCCCGTCGAAACGTGTACACAGAGGTACTGTCTACCATGTTGTACGAGTTTTATAAGACCAACAGATGCGTTGCAGATACTACATCTGCAACGTATCTGCAACAGGTATCTGCAACGCTGTAATACGTTTATTTTCAATAAGATAATTCAATTTCGTTGCAGGTGGCAGATAAAACAGCACTTTACAAACTTATGTGTAGGTAAAGCTATCTTTCTGTTAAATTCTCAATGAGCCATAAACAAAAATCCCGCCTGTCTGTTACATTGGCAACTTAAACATAGTAACCTAAACATAAAAATTATGGCTAGAGAAAGTGTAAAAATTCTACAAGGGAAACTAGATGTAGAAAGTTTAATCGCACAGTTGAACGCAGCATTAGCTGAAGAATGGTTGGCATACTATCAATATTGGGTAGGTGCATTAGTAGTGGAAGGTGCCATGCGTGCCGATGTACAGGGTGAATTTGAGGAACATGCCGAAGAAGAGCGCAGACATGCGCAACTGCTCGCTGACCGTATCATTGAGTTGGAAGGAGTTCCGGTGCTCGACCCTAAGCAATGGTTTGAGTTGGCAAGATGCAAATATGATGCTCCGCAGGGGTTCGACTCTGTCAGTTTGCTGAAAGACAATGTAGCTTCCGAACGCTGCGCAATCCTTCGTTATCAGGAAATTGCAGATTTTACCAATGGGAAAGATTTCACTACCTGCGACATCGCCAAACATATTCTTGCCGAAGAGGAAGAACATGAACAGGATTTACAAGATTATCTGACGGACATCGCCAGAATGAAGAAATCATTCCTCGACAAGTAAATTCTAATATAATAATTAGGCAAAAGAGGGTGTATCCTGCAGGGGATATTCCCTCTTTTATCTATTATAGTACGATAAAAACAAAACTATTTTAGAGTAAATCAAGAAGAAATCTTTCTTTTTTCGTATTTTTGTCCCAATATGCACGTTTAATCCAAGTAGATAACGAACATTAGCAAAAAAAGAATGAAAGTAATTGATTTAATACATAGCAACAAGAAAACTGCTTTTTCTTTCGAGATACTTCCACCGCTGAAAGGAACGGGAATAGAAAAGTTATATCAGACAATCGATACGCTTCGGGAATTTGACCCGAAATATATCAATATCACTACTCACCGCAGCGAATATGTGTATAAAGACCTCGGTAACGGATTGTTTCAGAGAAACCGCTTGAGAAGGCGTCCAGGAACGGTTGCCGTGGCTGCCGCCATCCAGAACAAATACAATATTACGGTAGTCCCGCATATTTTGTGCAGCGGATTCACACGTGAAGAAACCGAGTATGTGTTGCTCGACCTGCAATTTCTGAATATCACGGAATTACTGGTGTTGCGTGGTGACAAAGCGAAACATGAGTCGGTATTTACACCGGAAGGTGACGGTTATCATCATGCTATCGAGTTGCAGGAGCAAATCAATAATTTCAATAAAGGTATTTTTGTGGACGGTTCGGAGATGAAAGTCAGCAGTACGCCTTTTTCATACGGGGTGGCTTGTTATCCGGAGAAGCACGAAGAAGCGCCTAATATCGAGACTGACCTTTACTGGCTGAAGAAAAAAGTGGAGAACGGGGCGGAATATGCCGTGACACAGTTGTTCTACGATAACAGGAAATATTTTGAATTTGTGGAGCAGGCGAAGGCGGCAGGTATCAATATACCTATCATTCCGGGAATCAAACCGTTCAAGAAGCTGTCTCAATTGAGCATGATTCCAAAGACTTTCAAAGTGGACTTGCCGGAAGACTTGGTGAAAGAGGCTTTGAAATGCAAAAATGACGCAGAAGCCGAGCAAGTAGGTATCGAATGGTGTGTAGCCCAGTGCAAGGAGTTGATGGCTCACGGAGTGCCGAGTATTCATTTCTACTCTATCGGAGCAGTAGACAGTATCAAAGAAGTAGCCAAAATCATTTATTGATATGTTTTTCAGAGACGTAATCGGACAGGAAGAAATCAAGCAACGGCTCATTCAGGAAGTGAATGAGGGGCGTATTCCACATGCCCAGCTTATTTGCGGACCGGAAGGGGTCGGGAAAATGCCGTTAGCTATTGCATACGCACGTTACATCAGTTGCACCAATCGGGGGGAGACTGATGCCTGCGGAACGTGTCCGTCCTGCGTGAAATTCAATAAACTGGTGCATCCCGACGTACATTTCGTATTCCCTATCGTGAAAAGCGCAAAGGGGAAAAAGGAAGTATGCGATGATTATATAGCCGACTGGCGACCGTTTGTTATCAATCATCCTTACTTTAATCTCAATCACTGGTTAGGAGAGATGGATGCGGAGAACTCACAAGCATTGATCTATGCCAAAGAGAGTGACGAGATTCTGAAAAAACTTAGTTTGAAATCCAGTGAAGGGGGATTTAAGATTACGATTGTATGGCTGCCGGAAAAAATGCATCCGGTGTGTGCCAACAAACTGCTGAAGTTGCTTGAGGAACCGCCCGAAAAAACGGTTTTCTTATTGGTATCGGAAGCGCCGGACATGATTCTGCCCACTATCCTAAGCCGTACCCAGCGCATGAATGTGCGGAAGATTGATGAAGCCAGCATCGACCGGGTATTACAGACTAAATATAACATTTTGCCTGCCGACAGTATTTCCATTGCCCATCTGGCAAACGGGAATTTTATCAAGGCACTCGAAACAATTCATCTGAATGAAGAGAACCAGTTGTTTTTTGACTTGTTTGTCAGCCTGATGCGGTTGTCTTACCAACGGAAAATCAGGGAGATGAAAATGTGGAGCGAGCAAGTGGCGGGCATGGGACGTGAACGTCAGAAGAACTTCCTGGAATATTGCCAGCGCATGATTCGGGAGAATTTTATCTTCAACTTGCACCAGCGCAATTTGACGTATATGACGATTAATGAACAGAATTTTGCAACCCGCTTTGCGCCTTTTGTCAACGAACGTAACGTGATGGGCATCATGGACGAATTAAGCGAAGCGCAACTACATATAGAACAGAATGTAAATGCTAAAATGGTATTCTTCGACTTCTCGCTGAAGATGATTGTACTGTTGAAGCAATAATAAATATATAAACTTATGGAATATAAACTTCATAATGGAAGCGGTGGCCTTTGTTGCAAAGGATGCTCCCGACAAGATAAAAAGCTGAACACCTACGATTGGCTGGCGGACATTCCGGGCAATGCGGAAGAGAGTGACATGGTGGAAGTGCAATTCAAAAATACCCGGAAGGGATATTTTCGAAACAGCAACAAGATTAAACTGGAAAAAGGAGATGTAGTTGCCGTTGAAGCGGCTCCCGGCCATGACATCGGCGTGGTTACATTGACCGGCCGGCTCGTTCCCCTGCAAATGAAGAAAGCAAACTTCAAAGCAGATACGGAAATCAAACGTGTCTATCGGAAAGCTAAGCCGGTAGATATGGAAAAATTCAACGAAGCCAAAGCCAAAGAACATGCAACGATGATTCGTGCGCGTCAGATTGCGTTGAATCTCAATCTGGATATGAAAATCGGAGACGTGGAGTATCAGGGAGATGGCAACAAAGCTATTTTCTACTATATCGCCGATGAGCGGGTAGACTTCCGGCAGCTGATTAAAGTATTGGCCGAAGCATTCCGCGTACGTATCGAAATGAAACAAATCGGTGCCCGTCAGGAAGCAGGACGCATCGGCGGTATCGGCCCTTGCGGACGCGAACTTTGCTGCGCTACGTGGATGACGAGCTTCGTCTCTGTTTCTACCAGTGCAGCCCGTTTTCAGGACATCTCATTAAATCCGCAGAAACTTGCCGGACAATGTGCCAAGCTGAAATGCTGCCTGAATTATGAGGTGGACTGTTACGTGGAAGCTCAAAAACGTCTCCCTTCGAGAGAGATAGAACTGGAAACGAAGGATGGTACTTTCTATTTCTTCAAAGCGGATATTCTAAGCAATCAGGTTTCTTATTCTACGGATAAAAACTTCCCAGCCAATCTGGTCACTATCAGCGGCAAACGTGCGTTCGAAGTAATCTCCATGAATAAGAAAGGGATGAAACCGGACAGCTTGCTCGAAGAAGAAAAGAAACCGGAACCGAGAAAACCAGTTGACTTGCTGGAACAGGAAAGTGTTACCCGTTTCGACCGCAGCCGGAATAATAAAGAGGGCGGCAATAACGCTAACCGGAATAATAAAAAGAAGAAGAAAGGAAACAATAATAACGGAAACCGCCCGCAACAGCAAGCAGAAGGTGGCAATCGTCCGCAACAACCTCAACGGGAGAATGAAAACCGCCCGCAGCAGTCAGAAAACGGCAACAGAGGGGAAAGAGACAACCGCCCGAGAAATAACAATAACAACAACCGGAACAGAGGACAGAACCAGGGACGGAACAACGAAAACAGACGTCCGGAAAGAGGATCAAATCAGGAACGTCCACAAGGACAGGAACGTCCGCAGCAACAAGACCGTCAACGGGAACAGCAAGGTCAGGAACGTCAAGAACGTCGTCCCAACCACGAGCGTCCTTCCAGACCGGAAAGAAATCAGAATCAGGAGAAACAGTCAACTAATGAAAAGCCTACTCAAGAATAGTATATTGAGTCTATTCAGCGCTTGCTTACTGACAGCCTGCAATGAACATACAGTGTATCACTCTTATCAATCCCTTCCCAACAAGGGATGGGGAAAGAGTGATACACTCTCTTTTCAGATTCCCATAACTGACAGCGTTCCCACTACTCTCCGGCTTTTTGCGGAAGTCCGCAACAGTATCGAATATCCTTATCATGACCTCCATTTATTTATCAGTCAGAATCTACAGGATTCTACGGTATGGCGCACTGATACCATTGCTTTCTGCCTGGCTGACTCTACCGGAAGATGGACGGGACACGGATGGGGAAGCATTTACCAATCGGAAACTTTTATTACATCTGTTCGCCCTTTACATCCTGCAAATTATACTATTAAAATTATGAGCGGAATGAAAGATGAAAAGTTACAAGGATTGAGCGATGTAGGTATCCGTATTGAGAAGCAGTAAGATTAAAGTCTTCTGCCACGTCCTGCATCAATACGCAGGAAGATAAACAGCAATATCGTAAATCCCCATAAAGAAGAACCTCCATAGCTGAAGAAAGGCAATGGAATCCCGATAACCGGAGTTAACCCCAGCACCATACCGATATTAATAAATAAGTGGAAAAGGAAAATACTGACGACCGAATATCCATAAACCCGCCCAAAGTTGGAAGTCTGCCGTTCGGACAGGAAGATTAATCGTAAGATCAAAATCAGGAAAGCCAACAAGACAGCAGCCGAACCGACAAATCCTTGTTCCTCACCCACTGTACAGAATATAAAGTCGGTATCCTGTTCGGGCACGTACTTTAATTTTGTTTGCGTACCATTCAGGAACCCTTTTCCTGTCAACCCACCGGAACCGATGGCAATCTTGGACTGATTCACGTTGTATCCGGCACCGGTCAAATCTTCTTCCAAACCGAGCACTACTTTGATACGGACTTGCTGGTGAGGTTCGAGCACATTATCAAATACATAGTTACTGGAATACAGGAAGCCGACAGAACCGATTGTAAACAGGGCAATCAGAAAATAAGTACGCTGCCGCTCACTTAATGCCAAATAAATCAGATAGCCTATCACCACAATACAAAGTGCCCATTGCACCCAAACGAGGCTAAAATGCACCCAATATTCGGATATTAAATAAGCAATCAGTAATATAGCCAAACTTCCACCAATGATATTGCGGGTAGCAGACCATTTCTTACGATATACCCACACCATACCACCGGCAAATAATAAGATCAATAGTAATACGATAAATTCTCCCAGTGGTGTAGGAGTATCGGCGATAAAGACTTCATCAAAACGGATGCCGACCACAAAGTAGATTACCGCACATACGCCCGCAAAAAGCACTACCCCCGGCATTCCTTCACGATAAAGAACCAGAAAAAAAGCAAGATAAACCAATGCGGACCCTGTCTCCCGCTGACCGATAATCAATAACATCGGAAGAAGAATGATGAATCCCAGGATAAAGGCACACTTTTCTTTCTTGATACTAAATGAATAAGAGTTCATGTATTTAGCCAACGCCAAGGCCGTAGCGAACTTGGCAAACTCGGCGGGTTGCAGGCTCACAGGCCCCATGACAAGCCACGAGCGTGACCCTTTGGTGTCCGGTGCTATGAAGATGGTAACAATGAGCAAGAGAATCATCCCCACATATATAATGTACGCGAACATATCATACATACGGTCTTCCAGCATCAACAGCACGAATCCGAGCCCGAAGGAACAGATAATCCACACAAACTGCTTGCCGGCACGGGTCGAGAAGTCGAGGAAGTCGCGTTCGCCATAGTCATAGCTGGCTCCGCAGACGCTAAACCATCCGCCAACAATCAGGAGCAGGTAAATAAAAATCGTTACCCAGTCCAGCGTTTTCCACAAACTATCGTTCCTCGTTACCATATAATATCACTCTGTTACTAAATTCTTCCGCCCTCAACTCGTTCTCCGGCGAGAGCTTGCCTTTCAAATACTGTTCCATCATCAGTGCGCCGAAAGGAACTCCGTAAGTAGCACCCCATCCGCCGTTCTCTACATAGACGGCAATAGCTATCTTCGGTTTGTTCATCGGCGCAAAGCCCATAAATACCGAGTGGTCGTGTCCGCGGTTCTGCGCAGTACCCGTTTTTCCACAGGCCTCCAAATCCGGAACCATCACTGACAGCATACGACAAGTTCCTCCGGTGGCTGCGCCACGCATCCCTTCTACGACTGATTCATAATGTCTTTTCTCAATAGTGGTATAGCGTGGTACGCGATAGATGCTGTCCAACTGATTGTCTTGGATTTCCTTTACAATATGCGGTGTCACAAAGTATCCTCTGTTAGCTATGGTTGCTCCCAAATTAGCAATCTGAAGGGGAGTGGATAGAATTTCCCCCTGTCCGATAGAGATACTGATTACTGTCAATCCGTTCCAATGCCCGCGATAGGCTTTATCATAAAACTGCGCATTCGGAATCAAGCCCCGTTTCTCTCCCGGCAAATCAACTCCCAGTTTGTAGCCAAATCCTTGCGAAACCATGTGGTCTTTCCAGACCGTAATGGCGTTTTGCGGCGAACCGTATTTACGATCGCCAAACATACGGAACAGTCCCCAACAGAAATAGGAGTTGCACGATGTAGCAATAGCAGGAATCAATGGCAAGGGAGATCCGTGAGCATGGCAGCCTACTGTCAATCTTCCGTAATGGAATCCATGTGAGCAAGGGAATGCCGGACTTTGTTCGGTGATGATTCCTTCTTGCAGGAACGTCAGTCCTTGCGCTGTTTTGAACGTAGATCCCGGAGGATACACTCCCATCAGGGCACGATTCAAAAGCGGTTTGGTCATATCACGTTGCAAGGCCAAATGGTTCTTGCCACGCTGGCGCCCAATCATCAAATGCGGGTCATAATTGGGAGAGGATACCAGACAAAGAATTTCTCCGGTCTCCGGTTCGATAGCCACGATACTTCCAATCTTATTCTTTAATAAACGTTCGCCCAGCATCTGCAAGTCAATATCCAGACTCAATGTCAGGTTCTTGCCGGGAACGGAAGGACGGTCATATTCACCATCCATATAATGCCCTTGGATACGACCGTGTGCATCACGAAGCAGAATCTCAATTCCTTTCTCGCCACGAAGGTACTTTTCATACGATTTCTCGACTCCTAACTTGCCGACATAATCCCCACGGATGTAGTATCCTTCTTCATCCGCTTCCATTTCTTTTGCGGAGACTTCTCCTATATCTCCCAAAGCATGGGCGGCAGCATTGTACGAATATTGACGAATGGTACGCCGTTGGATATAAAAGCCACGAAACTTAAACAGCTTTTCCTGAAAGACACCACATTCTTCCGCCGAAAGTTGCGACATAAACAACTGGTTGGTATAGCGGGAATACCCCGGATTACGGCGACGGTCTTTCATGTCGCTCATTATTTTGAGAAACTGCGCACGGGTGATATTCAGCGATTGGCATAAATCGAGTGTGTCCAGATTCTCTATTTCCTTTGGCACGATCGTTATGTCGTATGCCGGCTGGTTGAATACCAATAGTTTACCGGTCCGGTCATAAATAGCACCACGCGAGGGGTATTGGATCTTATTCAGAAAAGCGTTACTGTCAGCATTCTTCTTGTAGTCATCGGTCGTGATCTGCAATACAAAAAGACGTATCAGATAAATCAAAACAATGGAGATAGCAATGCCTCCGATTACAAATTTGCGCTTCTCTAAGATATAATCTTTTGCCATCGTTACTTCTTAATCCCTTCTATAGCTATGATACAGGTTACAGTCAGAATAGTGCAAAGAAGCACTCGCAACAGTAACAGCCAAATGCTGGTAAATGAGAAGAACTCAATGGAGAGTAATGCCAGACTGTGCACAAAAACACTTGCAGTGGTATATTTTAAGAAAGGACTGATTCCCATCGTCTTGAAAGAGGGAATAAGGCTGTCCGGATTATCACGGGGCATGAACAGACGAAGCAAAGAGGGACGGAGAAAGGCAAGCAATACGGTAGCTGCCGCATTCATTCCCGGAGTATCGGAGAATATATCAATGGTCAGCCCGAAGAAAAAAGCCCACAACATCAGTTCATTCCGGGAAGTGCCGGAGCTGAATTTCAGAATAAAATAGATATAGAGAAAAGGAGTAGCATAGCCGGCAATATGTACACTATTAAGGATTAGCACCTGAAGAAGTACCAAGCCGATAAACCATCCGATTCTATGTATATAAGTAATAATCATTCTTTCATCACCTTATTTTCAAGTTTCTTCTGTTCTTCCTGACCTGTCCGGGCTACCACCCGAACGTCACTCAACTTACCGAAATCAGTAGCCAGCTTGATTTTCAACAGATAGGAAAGTCCGTCATTAGAGTCGGACATATCATCTACCGTCCCCACCATTATACCTTCGGGAAAGACGGTGGAGAAACCACTGGTAACGACTGTATCTCCCAAATTAAACTCTGCATGACGAGGCAAGTCTTTCAGATAAGCATAGCGCGAATCTCCATGTTCCCATTTCAGGTAGCCGAAATAATCACTGCCGATAATCTTGCAACTGATATTCGACTTGCTGTTCAGTACCGAAATCACCACCGAGTAGGAAGGAGATGTTTCATAAACAATCCCTACAATCCCATTACCATCCACCACTCCCATTTCGGAGCGAATACCGGAAGAGGAACCTTTATCGAGCGTAATATAATTATCAACCAGATTCAAACTGTTCTTTATCACATGCGCTTTAAACAACTGATAATCCGCTTGCGGCACCTGCCGGATGCTGTTGATTGCCATAGAATCGAGCTGCTGCTCTCTCAATGCTTTTTCCAGATTAGTGATCTGTTGTTCGAGCACCATGTTGCGATCCAATAGATCTTCGTTGACTGATTTCAGATGAAAATAAGAGGAAATCCCTCCCGAAACTTCATAAACCGCCCCCACAACCGTATTGGCAGAAGTGAAGAATGCACTCTGCTGATAACGGTTGAACCGAAATAACAAAACAAAACTGGCTACCTCCAATAAGATGAAGAGGAACCAGTAATTGTATTTCAGAAGGAAGTTTAATAAATTCCTCATCCCCGGTTTATCTCATTAAGAAAGAGAAACGGTCTACGTTCTTCAATGCCACTCCTGTACCTTTGGCAACTGCATGCAAAGGATCTTCCGCAATATGGAAAGGAATGTTGATCTTATCGGTCAATCTCTTATCCAGTCCGCGAAGCAATGCACCACCTCCGGAGAGATAGATACCATTGTGCACAATATCAGCATACAGTTCAGGAGGTGTATTTTCCAACGCACTCAAGATAGCAGTTTCGATCTTTGAAATTGATTTCTCCAGACAGTGAGCTACTTCCTGGTAGCATACAGGCACTTCCATCGGAAGAGCCGTGATACGGTTCGGACCGTGAACGATATAATCTTCCGGAGCATCATCACCCAGTTCGGTTAAAGCAGCACCTACATTGATTTTGATACGTTCTGCCATACGCTCGCTGACTTTCACATTATGCTGACGGCTCATATATTCGCGAATATCCTCTGTCAGGTCATCACCGGCTGTGCGGATGGAGTTGTTGGAAACGATACCTCCCAAAGAGATAACGGCAATTTCCGTAGATCCACCACCTATATCGACAATCATGTTTCCTTCCGGAGCTTCCACATCGATGCCGATACCGATTGCCGCAGCCATCGGCTCGAAAATCAAATAAACATCACGACCGCCGGCATGTTCCGCAGAGTCACGGACAGCACGGAGTTCGACTTCCGTACTTCCCGAAGGAACGCCAATCACCATGCGAAGAGAAGGTGAAAACAAATGGTTGCGAGTATTCACCTGCTTTATCAAACCGCGCATCATCTGCTCGCAAGCATAGAAGTCGGCAATCACTCCGTCTCTCAACGGACGGATGGTACGTATGTTTTCGTGGGTTTTTTCATGCATCAACTTCGCCTTTTCCCCCACGGCAATCATCTTTTCTGTACGGCGATCCAAAGCTACAACCGAAGGCTCATCCACCACGATTTTTCCGTTCGTGATGATGATAGTATTGGCTGTGCCCAAGTCCATTGCTATCTCTTGTGTAAAAGAAAATAATCCCATATTTTTAAATGAAGAATTAAGAATGAAGAATTAAGAATGAGGATGCTGTCACGTACAGTCATTCTTCATTATTAGTTCTTCATTCTTCATTAATATTAGTGTTTAAAATGACGGATACCGGTAGTCACCATCGCCATACCGTGCTCATTGCAATAAGCAAATGATAAATCGTCTTTTACCGAACCTCCCGGTTGGATAACAGCCGTAATACCTTCTTTATCTGCAATTTCCACACAGTCGGGGAACGGGAAGAAGGCATCGGAAGCCATTACTGCACCATTCAGGTCGAAACCGAATGATTTGGCTTTTTCAATTGCTTGTTTCAATGCGTCTACACGTGAAGTCTGTCCTACACCGCTTGCAAGAAGTTGTTTATCCTTTGCCAATACGATGGCGTTGGATTTGCTGTTCTTTACAATTTTGTTGGCAAACAACATATCTTCCACTTCTTCCGGAGTAGGAGTTTTGTCTGTCACGGTTTTCAGGTCGGCTACCGTTTCAATATTAGTATCTTTATCCTGCACCAATACGCCATTCAGCAAAGCGCGGAATTGTTTCTTAGGCAATTTAGCTTCCTTACGAACGAGGATGATGCGGTTCTTTTTCTGTCCCAGGATTTCGAGTGCATCCACATCATAATCCGGCGCGATAATCACTTCGAAGAAAATCTTGTTGATTTCTTCCGCAGCTTCTTTGTCGATGACACCATTCGTAATCAATACACCGCCGAAAGCAGAAACCGGATCACCGGCCAATGCGTCTTTCCAAGCTTCCAAAACTGTAGCACGGGAAGCTAATCCGCAAGCGTTGTTGTGTTTCAGGATAGCGAAAGTGAGGTCATCGAATTCGTCGATCAGGTCAACGGCTGCGTTGATGTCAAGAAGATTGTTATAAGAGATTTCTTTTCCGTGAATCTGGTCGAACATTGCTTCCAGATTTCCGTAGAAATAACCTTTCTGATGTGGGTTCTCACCGTAACGAAGTTGCTTCTGGCTATTAACAGAGCAACGGAAAGCAGAACCTTCGCCGGCATCGAAATAGTTGAAAATAGCCGAATCGTAGTGAGAAGAAACGGCAAATGCTTCTTTAGCCATCCAGCGACGTTCTTCAAGTGAAGAAGTAGCGCCGTGCTCCATCAACATATCCAATAATGGTTTGTATTGAGCTTGAGAAGCTACGATGATTACATCGTTGTAGTTCTTGGCTGCGGCACGAATCAGTGAGATTCCGCCTATATCGATTTTTTCAATAATGTCTGCTTCAGATGCACCGGAAGCTACGGTAGCTTCGAACGGATACAAATCAACAATAACCAGATCTATCTCGGGAATTTCATATTTCTCAATCTGTTGCATATCCTGTTCCAGGCCGCGACGACAAAGAATACCTCCGAAAATTTTCGGATGTAATGTCTTTACTCTACCACCGAGAATAGAAGGATAAGTGGTCAAATCTTCCACTGCCTTGCAAGGATATCCCAATGATTCAATAAACTGACGAGTTCCGCCTGTCGACAAAAACTCTACTCCCTCTTCATGAAGTTTGGTAATAATTTCATCCAAACCTTCTTTATGGTATACAGATACCAATGCAGTTTTTATTCTTTTAGACTCTGACATTGAATTGCTTATTAAGTATTTGGTGTGCAAAGTTACGAAATATTGTTTATCGTACGTAATAAATAAGGTGTGAATTAATAAAAAAAAGCGTTGACTCTCCTCAACGGAAAATCAACGCCTCTTCGCATATATATTCTCTATTCAAAAACTATTACCAAATAGACACTCGTTTTTCTTTAGGTACGAACATCGAATCCTGTTCAGTGATTTTGAATGCTTCATACCAATTCTGGATATGAGGAAGAGCACCGTCCACACGCCATTTGCCTAATGAGTGAGGATCAAGTTTGGTTAATCGGAGAATTTCTTCCGGACGGATATTTCCTGCCCACACATTAGCGTAAGCCAGGAAGAAACGTTGTTCCGGAGTAAATCCGTCAACAATTTCCAACGGTGCGGCTTCTGTTGCATTCTTGAATGCCTGGAAAGAAACTTGCAAACCTCCGTGGTCGGCAATGTTCTCTCCAAGTGTCAGACTACCGTTTGCGTGTACGCCCGGAGCAACTTCGATGCTGTCAAAGAAGTTAACCATCACCTGTGCCCGTTCTTCGAACTTTTTAGCATCTTCTTCTGTCCACCAGTCTTTCAGGTTTCCGTCTTTGTCATATTGACGTCCCTGATCGTCAAATCCATGAGTCATCTCATGGCCGATTACCACGCCGATTGCACCGTAGTTCATAGCATCGTCCGCATTCATATCGAAGAACGGAGGTTGCAGGATAGCTGCCGGGAAGCAGATTTCATTGGTAGTCGGGTTATAATAAGCGTTCACTGTTTGAGGAGTCATCAACCATTCATCCTTGTCTACCGGTTTGCCGGCTTTGGCAATCATTTCGTTGTAATCCCATTCGTTGGCACGCTCGATATTTGCCCAGTAAGAATCATCTTTGATCTCCAGTGCGGAGTAATCTTTCCATTTATCAGGATAACCTATTTTTACATGGAAGGTTGCCAGTTTCTCCAACGCTTTTTCTTTGGTCGGTTCACTCATCCATTCCAAACCTTTGATACGTTCTCCTAAAGAAGTTTGCAGGTTCTTCACCAGTGTAACCATACGTTCTTTGGCAGCAGCCGGGAAGTACTTCTCTACATACATCTGTCCTACCACTTCGCCAAGAACACCATCTACGGTGCTCACGGAACGTTTCCAGCGAGGTTGCATTTCTTTCTTACCAGACATTGTCCTGCTGTAGAAGTCGAAGTTTTGTGCTTCAAAATCATCGCTTAGATAAGAAGCAGCAGCATCTATCAATCCCCATTGGAGGTACAATTTCTGATCGTCCAGTGATACGGTATTAATCACATCGGCTACTTCCTTCATGGCAGCAGGCTGACCTACGTTCACTTCTTCCAAATCTTTCAAACCGGAAACAGTGAAATAAGTATCCCAGTCAAAAGTAGGGAAGTTCTTTTTCAGCGTCGCCCTATCCATCTTGTTATAATTAGCATGAGGATCACGCAATTCCACTTGTGAACGAGCCGCTTTCGCCAGGCGAGTTTCGATGTTCATCACTGCTTTCACAGCTTTCTGTGCAGTAGCCTCATCATAACCTGCCAACTGGAACATTTTGGCGATATGTTCCTGATATTTATTACGAATGTTTTTAGTCTGCTCGTCATTCTCCAGATAATAGTCACGCTGTCCCATTCCGATACCACCTTGATAGGTCTGTACGATATTCATGGAACTGTTCATATCATCCGCACTTACGAACATGGTGAAGTAAGGACGGATGCCTTTCTTCTGGCTCTCTGCGATATATGCATAGATTTCTCCTTTATCCTTGAGAGCGTCAATGGCTGCCAGTTCTGCTTTGATCGGAGCTACACCTTCCTGGTTCAGCTTCACGCTATCCATTGCGATATTATAAAGATCGCCTATTTTCTGCGCAGCACTGCCCGGTGCATTATCTTTCTTCGCTGCCAATTCGGCAATCAATGCTTTCAGTTGTTCACGACTGTTTTCGCGCAACATGTCGAATGTACCGAAACGTGAATACTCGTCTGTCAGCGGATGATCTTTCACCCAACCTCCACAGGCATATTGATAAAAACTTGTACCCGGCATAGCCGTG
The DNA here is from genome assembly GCF_018289135.1 of Bacteroides xylanisolvens. Lineage (NCBI taxonomy): Bacteria > Pseudomonadati > Bacteroidota > Bacteroidia > Bacteroidales > Bacteroidaceae > Bacteroides > Bacteroides xylanisolvens. The sequence goes on along the minus strand of NZ_CP072216.1, from coordinate 5,680,311 downwards.
GTATCCAGATTAGCAAGGTCGATACCGGACGTCAGCACGGCCTCTTTCTTACTGTTACATCCTGTTGTCATAAGGCATACGGCAAGAATTGGTAAATACTTGGTTACTTTCATATTGTATAAATAATTAAATAGTCTCTCTAATCAACAATCATCCTACCCGCAGTCCGGCACCGAGGAGGAAGGTGACCGACACCGAGGAACGCCTCGTTCCTCAACGAGAAACACCTGTTTCGACACCGAGAAACAGATACCCGCCAGGAATACCTTCTACCAAGGTATAACGTTTCTCTCACATAGTGCCCGGAAGTATGCGTTTTGTTCTAATTTTTCGTTTCTTCCAGTTCCATCGAAACCCGCTCCCACTCTTCAACGATTGTATCCAACTGCTGTTTCAGTTTTTGATGCCATTCATAGAGCTGCATATCCGAAGCTCCTTCGGGGGTTGCCATCTTCGCTTCCACGATAGCAATCGCGGATTCGGTTTCCTCTATTGAGGCTTCGCAGTCCGCCACCTGACGTTCGAGTTTCTTAATCTTCTTATTAAGTTCTTTCTGGGCTTCGTAAGAGAGCTTATTCTCCGAAGGCTGACCGGTTTCAGGTTCATTACCTTTAGCTGAAGCCGTAGGAGAAGCCGACAATCCCGCTCCTTTCTGAAGCTCGTTCAAGCTATCTATCTTTTTCTTTTGCAAGAATTCATAGATACCTCCAAGGTGTTCTTTTACAAGTCCACCGCCAAACTCATATACTTTAGTCGCAAGTCCATCCAGAAAATCACGGTCGTGGCTGACAAGAATCACTGTTCCGTCAAATTCGCGGATAGCTTCCTTCAAAACATCTTTCGAACGCATATCCAAATGATTGGTCGGTTCGTCCAGAATCAGTAGATTTACGGGTTCCAGCAGAAGTTTAATCATCGCCAATCGCGTACGTTCTCCTCCGGAAAGGACTTTCACCTTTTTATCCGAAGCTTCGCCTCCAAACATGAAAGCTCCCAGTATATCACGTATCTTCAGACGGATATCTCCTGTCGCTACCCGGTCAATCGTATCAAATACAGTCAGGTTCTCATCCAACATTTGTGCCTGGTTCTGCGCAAAATAACCGATTTGTACATTATGTCCGATCGTTAGTTTGCCTTCGAAATCAATCTCGTCCATGATACATTTCACCAAGGTAGACTTACCCTCTCCGTTCTTCCCGACGAAAGCCACTTTCTCTCCCCTGTTGATAGTCAGGTTGACATCATGGAAAACGACATGGCTGCCATACGCTTTGCGCACATCTTCGCAAATCACAGGATAGTTTCCGCTACGACTGGCTGGAGGGAATTTTAAACGCAAGGCGGAATTATCTTCCTCATCTACTTCGATGCGGTCTATCTTTTCCAGTTGCTTGATACGGCTTTGCACCTGTACGGCTTTCGTTGCTTTATAGCGGAAGCGTTCGATGAAGTCTTCTGTATCCTGTATTTGTTTCTGCTGATTTTCGTAAGCACGGAGCTGTTGTTCACGGCGTTCTTTACGCAGGACTACAAACTCATCGTACTTCACTTTGTAGTCGTAAATCTGACCGCAAGTGATTTCGATGGTACGGGTAGTTACGTTATTCAGGAAAGCACGGTCATGGCTGACTAATACGACTGCATTGGCACGTGTAGACAAAAAGTTTTCCAACCATTGGATACTTTCAATATCAAGGTGATTGGTCGGCTCATCGAGCAAAAGCACGTCCGGGCGACGTAAAAGCAATTTTGCCAATTCGATACGCATACGCCATCCACCGGAAAACTCCGAAGTAGGGCGCTCAAAATCTTCCCGGCTGAATCCCAATCCAAGAAGTGTCCGTTCGATTTCCGCCTGAAAGTTCGTACCGCCCATCATCAGGAAGCGGTCGTTTTCATGCGTGAAACGGTCTATCAACTGATGATATTCTTCCGAATCATAGTCTGTCCGTTCCGCCAGTTCCTGATTCATCCGTTCCAACTTCGCCTGAAGCTCAAATATATGTTCGAATGCCAGTTCTGCCTCTCCCATCACCGTCCGGTTGTCGGAAAGAATCATGACCTGTGGCAAATATCCGATGGTTACATCTTTCGGAGTAGCTACCACTCCGCGTGTCGGTGACTGCAAACCTGCCAATATCTTCAGCATGGTTGATTTGCCGGCACCATTTTTGCCGACCAGCGCAATGCGGTCTTTCTTATTAATTACATAGCTGACGTCCTCAAAAAGCGGCGTCGCATTAAATTCTACTGATAATCCTTCTACTGAAATCACTTCTGCTTCTGATTTATAACATTTTGGACTGCAAAGATACTGAATATTTATTAGATACTACTTAGTATGATACGTTATGAAAAACAAAAAAAGCAGTCATTCTTATGAATGACTGCTCTCTATCTTAATCAATGGCTCTTCTTTAGAACAACTTAGCAGGATATTCACCGGCATCTACCAATGCCTGAATCTTGTCTACTACGCTCTGACGGTCTTCCGGATAAGTAACCCCGAACCACTTGCTGGTAGTATCCAGTACTTCAACAGTAGCAGTTCCGTCATTAATCAATTTATCTACCATCAATGGGATGAAGAACTCGCTCTTCAGATTTTCCATATTCTTCGGATCGCTTAAGAAAGTCTTGAAGAATTCCTGGCTGTAAGCGAAGTAATCAGGAGTGAAGCCCCAGAAGTTCATACTTACCGGAGTCGTATCGGGAGTAGCCGTCCATTCGCCATCATCACCGATATATTTCACTTCACCGTCCAAACGTTGAATCTTCGTACGTTCTACTACAGATGTCAACAATCCTTTAGCATCTGTACTACAGATACCACGAGATACCGTACCGCTTTCGCTCAATGTATTTCCTACACGGAAACCTACCATTGAATAAACGTTCTTTGAATTTTCAGGAAGAGCAGAAAGGAATTTACCCATCACTTGGAAAGAATCACGACCATAGAAGTCATCACAGTTAATCACTGCAAACGGTTCTTTAATCACATCAGCACCCATCATTACTGCATGGTTAGTACCCCAAGGTTTGGTACGGTCTGCCGGGCAAGTAAAGCCTTCCGGAAGATCGTCGATTGATTGAAATACCAGTTCGCAAGGAATGTGACCTTCGTATTTGGAAATAATTTTATCACGGAAATCTTGTTCAAAATCTTTGCGGATTACAAATACAAGTTTGCCAAATCCGGCATTGATAGCATCATAGATTGAGTAATCCATAATAGTTTCGCCATTAGGACCCAGTCCGTCTAATTGCTTCAAGCCTCCATAACGGCTACCCATACCGGCTGCCAATAAGAATAAAGTTGGTTTCATAAATTGTGTAATATTAAAAGGTTAGTGATGTCAACGGCATCAGATTTCGTTGCAAATTTACAAAAACTTTCTTTCTTTTGTCTTGAAACAAAAGAAAGAAACAAAGAAAAATTCAAGACTGACTTTTTTCTCCTACTCACACCCTTCACTACGCTAAAGGGCAGAAACTCGCTTCGCTCAAACAATCTGCCCTTTTTAACGCTTCGTTACGGGTGTTCGCTTAACGGAGAAAAAAGTAGGTCGGAAAACCTTTCGGCATGTAAACCTATGCAGAATCAAAAGTACATCAATGACAAATCAAGAAATCCGGTAATTCATTAACCTATGCAGCAAACACGCCGAAAGGGGATCGGCCTCGTTTTTCCGGCGTTAAGCGCAGGCGTTTTCTCCAGCGTTAAAAAGGGCAGACTGTTTGAGCGAAGCGAGTTTCTGCCCTTTAGCCGGAGAGAACACCGGAGTAGCCGGAAAAACGCAGCCTTGAATTTTCTTTGGTTCTTTCTTTGTTTCAAGACAAAGAAAGAACGTTAGAAGGGATAACCGATAGCAAAATGTATTCCCAGATTCTTCATAAAGGATCCTGTGACATTGTAATATCCGCTTCGTTCTGTATCGTAAGGCAGATGCAAAGGAATACCGAAATCAAGACGGAACACAAGAATATCCATATCATAACGAATACCGACACCGGTGCCCAGAGCAATCTGTTTCGGGAACGTTTTCAGTTCGAGTTGTGAATTGGGACGTGCCTCATCCTTGCGCATCAGCCAAACGTTTCCCGCATCCAGGAAAGTGGCTCCCCAAATGCTCTTAAAGATACGGAAACGGTATTCTACATTTGCCTCAAAACGGAAAGTACCCGTCTGGTCGAGGTAAGAGTAGCGGCTTTCCGCCGGATGGTATCCGCCCGGGCCGATGCTACGTACCGTAAAAGCGCGGATGCTGTTGGCACCACCCACATAGAATTGTTCGCTGTAAGGGGCTATCGTTGCATTACCGTAGGCGAAGAGAGCGCCCAAAGCTACACGGGAAGCAATCTTATTATTCTTGTCCATATTCCACAAATGGCGGAATTCCGTATTCAGTTTCACAAACTGCGCGAAAGGGACGTTCAGCAAACGCTTGTCCTCTTTGCTGAAAGACTGACCGAAAGCACGGTAAATCACCGAGGTCAGGTTACCGGCAGAGGTTACAGTCGATTGCCACCAAATCGGATTTTTAATACCGCGTGCGGAAGCATTATCATACGTATAGGTATATTCCATAGCAGGAATAAACTGGTCTTTCAAACTGATATATAATGCAGGATTGGCATCGGCAATTTCCCTGAACTCTTCCGATTGGTGTTGAAGGACGTTGAATGTCAGTTTGAAAGGGGTAATACTATGACGGCTTGTACGTGTCGGTTGGAAATCGTAGGTAGCATTTCCGCCGAATGACAATAGTTTATAATACCTGGCACGGTTCAACTGGTCGATGTATAAACGGAATGTAGTGGTAGCTGGGAAGTCAAACTCCCTTTTCCCCCAATGCGGGAAAACCACGCGCGGGAAAGTCAGAGAAGTAGAAACTCCCATCTCCCAGCTGTTCATTAAAGAGCTTTTTTCTCCTCCGCCGGTTTGCCATTCATAAGAGCCTTTCAGCTTCACGTTCCAGCTCTCGCCACCTCCGAATACATTGTTCCGGGTGACGCCGAATGATGCCCCGGGACCGGTTTGGTCGTTACTTTTGGTTACGACATTCAATTCCAGTTCGGCGTCCAGCGGCTTAGCAAACGTGGCCTGCATGGTTACGTTCAGCGTATCACAAACGGCTGTCGTATCTTTCGGAGCATATTGTAAATCCAGATAACTGAAGATTCCCAACTGGCTAAGTTTCTCCTGCACCTGCTCCTGTCGATACTGACTGTAAAGACGAGTGCGATTGGAAGCCCGCATCTGTGCATTCCGCACAAACTGTTGATAGTTCAACCAACGATAAAGCATATTCGGACGTACCTGCAATTTCTTATAATAATGTATATTCAGATTCTTATACATCATGCTGTCATTGGGCGCCTCACCATTCTTGCCAAACAGGTAAACAGAAGCATCTCCTACATAGTAAGGACGTTGTGCCGCAGCGGGTAATCCCGGAACGGGAATCAGACGAAGGCTGATATGTCCACCGGGAACCAATGTCGTATCTGCCTGATAAGTCATATAATCGGGACGGAAGTAAAAATATCCCCGGTTACGCAACAGCGTACTGATACGGGTACGCTCTTCATCCAGATCGACCACGTTAAACTGCTCGCCGGGACTTATATAAGACATTCGACGTCCCCGTTCCATAATGCGCAACGTTTGGGGAGTGAAACGCTGATAATAAACCGTATCTATAAAATAAGGATTCTTCATGTCTACCGTATAAAGAATACTTGCTTTCAGGCTGTCTTTCTTATCGACCAATGTTTCATAAGTCACTTTCCCATTGAAGTAACCATAATCACGGAGCAAGTTTGTAGCCACCTTGATGCGGACCTCCGGATTGACAGTGGAAATAAATACCGGAGGGTTAGCAGCCAGACGGTTGAACATCCACTTTCCAAATCCTTTTTTATATTTCACAAAGTCATTGTACATCCACATCTTAAAAGGAATAGGCAGAAGCCCTCCCAACATCTTCGTACTGGGAGTTTTATCAAGGGCCGCCTCAATCTCTGTCAGAGCTGTCCCTCCTACCGATGTTGTCGATTTATTCTGTATGACAGTTTTTCCTCCTGTATAAAGTACCTCCCCTTCGGGCAGATGCTTTGTCACCGAACAACCCGAGAATAAGATGATACCCATCAGGCAACTTATTAATATGTTACTATATATACCTTTCATGTTTACTTCTTTTTCTTAAAGATGAACAGTTCGCTAAGTTTATCCAGCTTCTTGCGAAGTACCAGACCGACTCCGGTTTCCGTAATCTCGCCTTCGAGTACACTTTCGTAATTTTTATCGTAGAACAGACGGACATAACGGGTTCCGGTTCTATCCAAACGATATTCCAGAGAGATGTTATCGATGAAAGATTCCGCGTCATTCGTCGCATTCTCACCCGTAGAAACTTTACCTCCGATTACAATCTGGAAACGGTTATTGAAGAGACGTTGTGAATAACGGAAACTGTAATCCGTACGCTTACCACCCGTATCCGACAGATCGTGATCTTCGATACCAACAGAAACGCTGGCATTTTTCAGGTTCCCCATCAATGAGTTGATTTGGCTACTTAATACGGAGTTCAATGCAGAACCCATATTCAGTTTACCCAGTCCACCACCTCCGCCACCAATCGGTCCGGTGCCAAGGTAGGTTTTCATAACCATGATATACAGAGCCTGTTTACCTCTCTCTTCCGCTCCCATAGCCGTCAATTCATTTTGTATGGTTGCGTCTTCGGGGGCAGATACGTCAAAGGCGAAAGAAAGATTATCCAGTCGGTTCTTGACGACGATGGACACATCGAAATTAACCATACGTGTTCCGCCATTCTCTCCTTCGGAGACAGAAGCACGGATACGGTCGGTTGCTTTGAAGTTCAGCATCGGGTCCATAGGATTTCCCGTCCATTCCACATAGCTGCCGTTGTCGATAGCAAATTCTTTGGCAGCGATGACAGGCAAAGCATATTTCATCAAACCGCCGCTCAACGTATAGCGTCCGGTCAATGTCAGATCACCTTGCGGAGTATATTTCATTGAGAGATCACCTCCTCCCTCCAGTTCAACACGATTGTCATTGCTTGCGTCCAAATCGACTTTCAAACGAACGGACGGGTCGATGTGCACCATCATCACCATATCCAGCCCGCCTAAAGAAACGGTCGGAACTTCTTGCTGAACAACCGTCGTGGTGTCACTAAATGAAGTAAAGGTTACCAAACTTCCCAAACGGTCCTGCACAGTCAACGGTGAATCGGTCAATATATAAGAAACATCTGTATTGCCCAGCAAACTCATGTTTCCACGCATATTCAATCCGTCTAACGGCCCTTTCACCGTTGCCCGGAAATCAGCATATACTTTTCCGTAAACCAGACTTTCACGGGTACGTTTGGCATCCAGAAGCGTATAGTTCTGCGCCAGCAGATTCAGATTTGCCATCGGCCGGGACATATCTCTGAAATCAACAGATCCGTCAATCGTAAATGGATTCTTTCCTGTTGTATAAATAGCGAACTTATCAAATTCCAAACGATTATTCTTTATCTGCACCGGGCGGTTATCGAACCGGAAGTTAGCACCATACTGCCGGGAAAGGACAGTAACACTATCCAATATCAGTTCGCCATTAATCAAAGGTTGTTCGGTGCTACCGGTAATGTTCAGATTACCATCCATATCACCGGCTAATGTAACCATCTGATCGGGAATGAATACGTTCGCTACACGGAGTGGGAAGTGTTCCAGAGTAGCATTTACTTCCAAACTATCTTTTCCTGTCCGGGTTGGAACCAATTTGCCATCTGCCACCATCACTTCCACATTGTCATGATTCAGATAAGCGTTAAGATATTGTTTTCCTTGTTCACCCGGCAACCAGGTAGCTCCTAATGTCACATCACCAATTCGTTGACGTTCATAAGTCAGCTCGTCAATAGATGATTCAACCGAGAGTTGAAGATCTTTTTCAGTCTGCACGTAGTGTGCTTCCGCAGAGAATAAACCGGTTATTTCCGGGAAGTAAGGCAGTACTTTACTTAATTCGGCTAAACTGATTCTTCGGATTTCGACATCAATATTCTGTAAAGAAACAGTGTCCCCTTGCACCGAATGTACACGGAATCCCATTCCTTCATCATCCCACATATCTACATTAGCGTATACACGCATATTCTTATGCACATAAATCCAGTTGTGATTCTCATTAAAATGGAATTTCTGGAAGGCGATAATCGGTTCTTCCGGGATTAATGTGAAAGCTAATCCATCGCCTTTTCCTTGCCCTTCAAACAAAGGACGTGCATTGACACCGAGCAGTACGCCCGTTTCTCCTTTTCCATTCTTAAAATCTACCAGCAGTTCCGCATCCCGGTCACGAATCTCTCCTGTCAGTGTAGTAGAGAAGGAGAATTGCGGATTCTTCGGTCCGTTAATAACACCGGCACGCAATTTCATGAGTGTGGTATCTTGTTTGACTGTAAAGAAAATCGTGTCCAGTTGCAAGGTGTCTACTTTCAGAGCATGAATAGCGGCTTTTCCATTAATTCCCCGATTAGGAGCTGCTCCGAATTTCACAGAAGCATCATGGTAAGCTATCTTTTTAGTAGCCAGAAAATATGCCAAAGGGTTTTCTTGTCCTGCAGAGAAAGAGAAAACTGCCGTCGGTAACGCCTTACGCAGTTCAGCGTGGTTCAATGCTTTCTCATCAATCTGCTTCATCAATACATCCACAAAGTGAGTAGATTGGCGAATTAAAGGATTAACGCCGGAACGTGCGCTCAAGTCGAGTTTCATATCTCCGGAAACGAAATGTGCCGAGACTAAATCCCGACGAGCTTCGGCAGCTAAATTAAAAGTAAGCGGACGCTTCATTGGCTGCGGCATGATTCCTAATTCATGTAAATCCAGTTGAGTGACATCAACCGTTATCTTACCATCAGGATAACTGTGCGCCAAATTATATTCCGCATCGGTTGTCATTTTCAATAAAGCATTGTCACTTGTCAGATGTGCGGTGACCAGTGCGCCTTTAAGGTCTCCTGTCAAATTAAGATTGGAGAGATGATATTTTGCATAATGAAGCTGATCTAATGAAAGATTCAGTTTGGCAAAAGAATGATAAGACATGACATCCAGTCCACGACCATTAGCCGCAGCCGAAAGAGACAGTTCGTAGATAGAATCTTTCGGAAGGAAGTTATGGAGTTGCAGATTGTCTATCTTCAGATCAGCTTTGTAAACTTCGGTAGATGTATTTAATGCTGCATTCACGTCCATAGCTCCTTTCCCCTCTTTCAGACGGAGGCCTGCTTTGTATTCAGGACCTTTGATATCAACTTTCGCCACCAGATTCATGCTGTCAGGGACTACAATCGTACCATTGGGAGCCTCTCCTGACAGAGCGGTCAGGAAGTTCAAATTTTGAGTTGTCATTTTCAGCCCAATGGTTCCGGTACGAGTCAGGCTGTCAGCCAGGTTTTCTATCATACCGCCGCCTTCTAAAGCAAAAGCACCCGGCAAGTCTACCGTAAAACGGGAAATCTGCATTTGTTTCAAGTTACCGTCCGTACCGGCACGAATGACAAGCGGACGAAATGGATAGGCTTCTTTAAAGCTATCAGGCAATCCTCCTGCAAATAACATAACATCTTCTTTGCCGATATAGGCATTGAGATTGGCGGACAAACGTCCTGTAGTCGGGATGTTGACAAGTTCCCAATAAGTATGGGCAGATAAATCGATTTCAGAATGAGGGGTTTTTAGTTTTAAACCGGGAACACTAATGATTGAATCGTTAGAGTATGCTCTACCTGTCAGTGAAACAACACTTAATCCGGAACGTTCATTCATTGTAAACTCACGAATGACCGCATTCATGTCCCTGCCTTTATACAACAGGGAATCCAAAGCGATGCGAACATCACGAACGGCAATATGGGAAGCATCAAAACCTTCTATTGGTTGCGCAGTTCCTGTATCATAACTGGCGGAAGTTCCCGACAACAGAAACTTCTTCAAACCATAAAACTGATTTTTCAAATCAGCCTGTGCATCATCAATAGCAGCCTCCCCGATATGAGCTGCCATCCGCATGGAATCAACAGGAAGTTGCATACTGAATGATACATTCTTTAATTTCAACTGATGAAGATCCACTTTCCAGTTTACAGGAGCAGAGGCTGTGGTATCTTTAGGAGTGGTGGTAGTATCATTCATCAGCAACTGCACATGGGTATCAGACAGTTCGGCCTGATTGATAATCGCTATTTCATTGGACAAGTCAACACCATGGCTTTGCAGGAAGAAACGTCCTAAAACGCCTTTAATCTTCATTCCTTCCATCAAATTGGCTGAATTAACGGCTACCCGGCTCAAAGTGACTTCATCCACTTCGACTTTTCCTTTTATTAACGGCCATGCCTGCACACGGACATTCAGGCTTTCCAAAGACAAAAGAGTATCCGGCTGTTGAATAACCTCTACGCCACGAACCAACAGATTAAGCGGGAAACGAAGGTCTATCCGTTCCACCTGAATCTGCATACCGGTTGCCTTAGAGGCATATGCAGTAACCTCCCGACGCAAAAGATTCTGAACGGGAGGAACATAAAGCAATACCATTAGTATTACAAAGAGTATTATAGGAGTAAGCAGTATCCAGCTTACCCAGCGTATCCATTTTCGTTTCATGTAAAATGTGTCAGTGTAAATAAGGTGACACAAAGTAAACAAATTATTCCGAAAAAAGGTTGACGAGATGAGTAAAATGTTTAGGAACAAAAAAATATAGTTATTACGATTTACCGTTTTCCAATAATCTTATCTCAAAAATGACTAGACATTTCTATTCTCAAGATATTAATATTCATTATTAGTAAAGTTTTACTCCAAACAAAACATAGCAGCATAATAATATGTTGTAAAACAAAAAGTTTTATTTTTTAATCTATAAGTTATTACATATATTTGTGAAGAAGTCTATCCATAATACAATAGACAATAGATATCAAAGCATTATCTGTTATAAATAAAAAGGAAACATCTTAATTATTAATTCTAAAATTAATCATTATGAAAAAAAGAATTCGTACATTAACAATGGGAAGTATCTTAGTTTTACATTTAAGCTCATGTCAAGAATCGTTAGACTATAATTTTTACGACCTTAAAAAGATAGAACCGCCAGTAATTAAAACTCTTAGTAGTAATGAAAATGACATAGATGAGAAATTAAATACTATAATTTCTACTATATTAGATATCATCCCATCAATGTATAATGATAATACAAGATTCATTGAAGATATAGGAGCTGATGAATTGAAGATGCAAGCCTTTTTCAACAAAGTAGAAGAAACATTTAATATAAAGTTATTTGATTCTGAAAAAGACAATTGTAAAACTGTTGGAAATCTAAAAGCACTTCTAAAAAAATTATGTTATCCAAAAACACAACAATACTACAGTAATTATGGGCCTGTTATCTTCCAAACAGAAAATGACATTATACCAAATTTCGATTTATCATTTAATTTAAATTGTACTACAAAATGTATGAATCAGCGTTCCAACATTATTTCTGAAGTTACCAATATAGATGCTACAGTTACACCTTTTAATTTTTCATCTGATCAAGATTGGATAATTACAATAACATATAAGTCAGAAAAAGGTAATTACATTGCAAAAACTTTAAACACAGAAATTACATGGAAAGGAACAGTTACTTCAACTATTGCTTATACAAACGGAAATAAAATAATAGAAAAATGGGAAGTAATAATCCATGCTATAGTATCAAATGAAAGAGGGTTAGTTCTCACAACATCGAATATAGAAAAAAAAGGTAAAGAAATAAAACCTAATAAAGAGTCTGATAATAATAAAGATGATTTATCTCACTACACATTTGAATTCTTAAAAAAGATTATTTCTGAGCAATGTAATATTGACCCAGCCTTTATACATAAAGAGTCTCAACTCATTCATGAACTCAATTTAGATAGTTTAGATTTTATTGAATTAATAATGAGAATTGAAGAAGAATATGGAATTGATATTTCTGCAGAAAATGCAGAACGATTAAATACAGCTGGAGATCTATATCAATACATCATAGAACATGCCTAATAGAGAATGATTTCTAAAAAACTTATTAAATGAAAGAAGCTTTCTCTAGCCACTAAAATGAAAAAACTTTTTTATGTTTTCCAACAATAAAAGACACATAAAAATCTATTTTGGAACTATTTCATTAAAACAAGCTATATCATCATTGGCTAAATAGATAAAATCGCTATCATGTAATTTTTCAGAGATTGAATTTCTTTTTTCCCTCTAGTCAGCAACCTCCGTTATACATATTTTAGATTAAAATCAAATATATCGACATTACTCTGTGATAAAAAGAGTCACTACACATATAGAGAACTATTTTATTTTTGGAGGAGATATTGCTCGTATTCTCTAGCTTTTGTCAAAACTATCAATATCTCTTGGAGTACATGGTCGGTTTTTTCTTTTACTTTCTTCGAAAAGTCTTGCCCTCGCTGTACCTCCAACCATTCTAAAAGAGGTATTGCTTCATCCACTCCAATCATTGTAAAGAGAGGGAGGAGCTTATGCGCCATAGCAGCTATCCCGTCCACCTCTTTATCGTTCAGCGCTTGTTGCATCCGTTCGATATTCTTACCTGTTTCTTCAATAAAAGTCTGAATAATGGAGGATGCCGCTTCCGGATCGTCTTCAGAATAAGCAGTAAGTGCAGAGAAGTTTATTCCGGCTGTTGCCATATCTTCTGTGATATGCGCTTCATCAGCCGAGAGTTGTCCTTCATTTACCGTCATCAATAATTCTTTTACTGTAAACGGTTTATGCAGACAACCGGCAAAGCCATGTTCATGTAAAGCAGCCTTATCCATTTCGCTACGGGCGGTCACAGCAATGACGGGGATTGTTTTTGCTTGTGGTATATTAGAAGCCCGCAATAATTTTACCAAATCAAAACCGTTAATAGCAGGCATTTGTATATCTGTTAGCAATACATCGAAAACGGAAGAGCGAAGCTGTTCAATCAACTGCTCCAGCTGTTCACAGCATACCGCATCGATACCATGTTGTTTCAACATGGCAGCAGTCAGATTCAACTGAATCCTATCGTCATCGATCAAAAGGACACGGATGACTTTCATCGGAGGAATCACAGCCGACTCCTCTGTTATATCCGCATTTTCGCTTTCAGTAGATTCACTTTCCGCAATGGATTTACCTACCGGATAAAGAGGCAGAGTTACAGTAAAACAGCTTCCTTTTCCTAATGTGCTTTGCACGTCAATGGTTCCTTCAAGCAAGGTTACCAGTTTCTTCACAATAGAGAGTCCGAGTCCGAAACCTTCTTCCCCCTGCGCACCGGAAAGACGTGTAAACTCCTGGAAGATACGTTCACGATCTTCTGATGCCATTCCTTTTCCTGTATCGGCGATAGCAATGGTTAACTTAGAAGAATCATAGCTGGCTGTCAGACTAATCTCTCCTTTTTGAGTAAACTTTACGGCATTAGACAAAAGGTTGTTCACTATTTGCCGGAGTCGCAAAGGATCACTGATATATCTTCCGTTCAGTTCCGGGGCGACGTGACATTGCAAGGCTAAACCTTTGGCAGCGGTCAAAGGTTCGAAACTGACATAAATCTCGTCGAACAGCTGGGAAGGGTTAAAGGTTACACGGTTCACTTCCGCTTTATTGAGATCGAGCCGATGGAAATCGAGCAAGTCACTGACTAGTTTCAACAAATGTTCCGAAGAGCTTTTCATATTGTCGAGGTAGAACCGTTGCCGTTCATCTTCTGTCAGCCGGGACAGAAGTTCGGTATATCCCATGATTGACCCCAACGGCGCCTTAAAGTCATGGGTAATGGCCAGCATTAATTTCTCACGGGCAACAAGCAAATCTTCCGCGCGTTTATTCGCCACCTCCAATTGCTGACGATAACGGTTGCTGCGAGAGATATCCCGCATAATCAATATCAGGAAAAAAGCAGATAATAGTACGGCACCAACCGCGATACCGCCGATGATACGCGCCGACCGCATTCTTACCTCCTGCTGAAGCTCGGCATCCTGACGGGCACGCAGGGTCATTTCTTCCTCATATTGTTTAATCAGACTATCCATTCGTGCCGTCAACTGTGTATTCATCCGCTGGTACTTCGTACTGGTACGCCGGATGGTTTTCTTCCGTTGCAACCGTTTTTCTTCGGTAGCCATGCGGATTTTCTGCTGAAGAGAATCTTTAGAAGTAGTCGGTTGGAGAATGGTATCAGTGGCTACTTCCAGCGATGTATTAACTAATACGGCACTGTCTTGTTTAGAAGGGGAAAACACTTCGGCGAGCCGTTTGAAGAATCCCTTCTTTTTAGGAGTAGTTATTAACGAGTCACGCTTGGTAATGACCCGATGTTGTACCCGTTGCTGGGTAATGACAGAATCTTGTTCGGAAATGATTTCTTCAATCTCCGAAGCAGAGAGAAGACTGTCGTTTGCTTCACTTAACACCCGCAACATCTGAATCGTGTTTTGATCTTTCTCGTGGAGAAGGGTCAATAGACTATCAGTTCTTAAGTTCTGCTGATCGTCGGCTGCCGACAATGCTTCCATCTCACGATGTACAAACACCAGCGAGAAAAGGAGGATCGCCAGTAACAAAGTGTAACCGGCGGTTATTTTCAACTTTGTAAAACGGAAGGAAGCCATTGGGATAAAAATTTTAAGTATTAAGTATTAGGTTTTGGGGTGAGGTTCGGGAAGTTTTGTCATGTAGTGGAAACGCCACCAGAGCATTAATCCCGCACTCGTCAGACCAAAAGGAAATGCCATCCAGACACCTACTATCCCCCATCCCATTACAAAGCCGCAGAAATATCCTACGGGAAGCGAAATAACGAAATAGGCGATAAAGGCGATAACCATCATTAGTTTTACATCTGAAATTCCACGCAAAGCATTGGCGAAAGTGATTTGAAGCCCGTCGCCAAACTGATAGACAAGGAAAGGAAAAATTAAAGATGTCACCATAGCAACCACTTCCTGGCTGTCGGTAAACCAGCTTCCCAAGTAATTCCGGCAAAGGAAGACAATCAAGGAAAGCACGGCACCCAATGTCATCATCAGATGAAAACCGGCATAGGCGGAACGGCGTACATTGACGATGTCATTCTGCCCTTTGAAATTGCTGACACGAACAGCAACAGCAGCCCCCATACCGTAATACATCATAAAGGTAAACTGCGAAATAGCCAACATCACCTGATGAGAAGCCAAAGCGATCGTACCCAGCCAACCGATCATGATAGCACTCAAACTAAAGGAGGCTGTCTCCATCCCCATCTGGAAAGCAACCGGCCATCCTAGTCCATTCAAGCGTCCAAATACAGCGCGTGACCATCCCAAACGGAAAAAGCCAATCTTATAACGGACAAAACGCGGACTACGCATAAAAATGATTATAAATACAATCACCATCACAATACGCGAAAACAGCGTACTGATACCTGCTCCCAACAAACCTAATTCGGGCAATCCGAGTTTACCGTAAATCAGGATATAGTTTCCTATGATATTCAAGACATTTCCTCCAAGCAATATCCACATGGCGGTTTTGGTATCCGTTATTCCGTCTGTGAATTGCTTGAATCCATTGAAAAGCATGACAAACACTAATGAAGCAAGCAAAACAAGGTAATACGGTTTAATCAGAGGAATCAATTCTTCCGGCTGTCCGAGATGCTCTATATTCAAATAAAGAACAGTCATACATATAGTCAGTAGCAATGCAACCATCAGGTTTGCCAGCAAACTGTTGCGTAATGCCTGTCCGGCAGGAGCATACTGATGAGTCCCATACAGCCCTCCTACAATGGGAGTCAGTCCATACGAAAACCCTGTACTGAAAATAATCGCCAGATTAAACACATTATTTACGAAGGAAGCTGCTCCCAGCTCAATCGTACTATGATGCCCGATCATTAATGTATCAGCAAATCCGAGAACGATCACTCCTATTTGCCCGATCACAATCGGTAGTCCGAGAAAAATTAGTGCTTTGTAATGGTCTTTGTATATATCAAATAGTCTCTTCATCATCTTTTAAATAGGATCTTAAAATCCTCATTTACTTTTATAGTAAAGCACAACTCCGTTCTCCTTCCGGAAAGCGGATTGGGCTACTGTCCGCAATTGTTCCGCCGTGACAGAACGATAACGTTCTACTTCTTTTTCCATGTCTTCCGCTCGGCCAAGCAGTTCGAACCAAGCCAGGTTGGTTGCCACATTCAAATAATTGATGTTACCGAATATCTGGGTGGACTCAAATTTGTTCTTCACTTTTTCCAGTTCCTGTTCGTCAACCAGTTCGTGCTGCAACAGTTCCAGTTCTTCCCTTACTGCCGCTTCCGCCTGTTCCAGAGTGACACCAGCCGAAGGCTTTCCACTAATATGGAATAACCCCGCATCTACACTGCCTGAAATATAGGCATCTATGCTCGAAAATAACTGTTTCTGTTGTACCAAACGCTGGTTCAATCGACTGGAACGTCCGTTGCTCAACACATCCGACAAAATATCAAATGCATAATAATCTGGATGCCGATGGTCGGGCATGTGATAGGCCATAAACAAAGCATCGAGAGGCACATTTCTCTCTACCGTCAACCGCCGTTCTTCTGTCTGTTCCTGTTCTTGTGGCAGGTTCCGCAAAGGAACTTCCCGACGAGGAATAGAAGCGAACCATTTTTCCGTCAAAGCAACTGCCTCTTCGAAAGAGATATTGCCGGTCACGGCCAATATTGCATTATTAGGAGCATAAAAACGAAAAAAGAATGCTTTTACTTCTTCCAGCGTAGCATTGGCAATATGCGACAACTCTTTTCCGATCGTAGGCCATTGATAAGGATGCGTCTGATAAGCCAGAGGGCGCAAAAGATGTCCGACATCTCCATAAGGCTGGTTCAAACAACGCTGTTTGAACTCTTCCATTACCACTCCCCGCTGTACCTCCAGGCTCCGTTCGCTAAAGTCAAGACTCAACATCCGGTCGGATTCCAGCCAAAAGCCGGTTTCTACATTCTGACGAGGTACAGTGAGGTAGTAATTGGTTATATCATTATTCGTCCAGGCATTATTCTCTCCACCCGCCAATTGAAGCGGCATGTCATAATCGGGAATATTCACCGACCCTCCGAACATCAGGTGTTCGAACAGATGGGCAAAGCCGGTATGCTCGGGATCTTCGTCGCGAGCTCCCACATTATATAATATATTAAGGGCAACCATCTGCGTACTCTCGTCCTGCGAATGTACCAGACGTAACCCATTATCAAGAATATGCCTGTTGATTTTCATACGATTCAGTCAAGTATTGTCACCTTTGTTATCTTTACATCTTCTTCGGGACGGTCGCTGCGGTCTGTTTTCACCTGCTGGATCTTATCCACAATGTCCATTCCTTTCACCACTTCGCCAAACACGGTATATTCGCCATCCAAATGCGGAGTACCACCCACCGTAGTGTAGGCTTCAATCTGTTCCGGAGTGAAATGGAATTCCGGTTCTTTGGCAGCCATTTCCTGTGCCTGCGCAAACAGTTTTTCCTGCAAATCATAAAGACCGTTTTCATCGTTTGCTTTCCGCATCTTATAGATTTCCTTCATGTGTTTCTGTGCCAGTGTATTGAAAATAACATTTATCTTATTCTCATTCATCTGGCTTTCCATTCCCAGCAAAGTAGAGTCGTTAAACACTTTACCTGTCACGATATAGAACTGGCAACCGGAAGATTCTTTCTTCGGGTTCACATTATCCCCCTGGCGGGCAGCGGACAGGGCACCTTTCTTATGGAAATATTTAGGATATACAAATTCAGCGGGAACGGTATAACCTACGTCTCCGGTACCCAGCATTTTTCCTTTCGGCGCATTTTTTGAGTCCGGATCACCGGCCTGAATCATAAAATCTTTGATAACACGGTGAAACAGTGTACCTTCATAAACTCCGTCCTTCACCAGTTTGATAAAATTATCACGATGTTTCGGTGTCTCATTATACAGTTTCACCTCAATGTCTCCTAAAGTTGTTTCAATCTTCACCAACGTTTCTTTATCCATGTCTCCTCCTTTTTTTGTTCCGGTTTTGCAGGCAGTAAGTCCGCAAAACGATATGGTTAATATGATCAATAGAATCTTTTTCATAACACTTTTATTTAATTTAAGTTTGCAAATATACCACTTTCACCCAAAACCTCTTACCTTTGTGACTTAAAAGAATCAAAACCTGACATGATGAGCTCCATATTGATCGTTGAAGATGATATCACTTTTGGAATGATGCTAAAAACCTGGTTAGGAAAAAAAGGCTTTGAAGTATCATCAGTGAGTAATATTGCCCGTGCCCGGAAACATATCGAAAGCCAAAGCGTCGATCTGGTTTTATCAGACCTGCGGCTACCCGACCATGAAGGCATTGATCTGCTGAAATGGATGAACGAACAAGGCATGGACATTCCTTTGATTATCATGACCGGCTATGCGGATATACAATCTGCCGTGCAAGCTATGAAACTGGGAGCACGTGATTATATCGCCAAGCCGGTGAATCCGGAAGAGTTACTGAAGAAAATCTCTGAATGTTTGCAGTCCGGAGAAACTCCCGCTACTCATAACACAGCTAAATCGTCTTCTAAAAAAGGCTCTTCTACCTCATCGAAAGATTCAACAGAAAACAACCGTGCCTATCTGGAAGGAGAAAGTGACGCAGCCAAACAACTCTACAATTATGTAGGCCTGGTAGCTCCGACCAATATGTCCGTACTTATCAACGGCTCCAGCGGAACTGGAAAAGAGTATGTGGCACACCGTATTCACCAACTTAGCAAACGAAGCGATAAGCCGTTTATTGCCGTAGATTGTGGCTCTATCCCGAAAGAACTGGCGGCTTCCGAGTTTTTCGGTCATGTGAAAGGATCGTTTACAGGTGCGTTGACTGATAAAACCGGTGCTTTCGTTGCTGCCAATGGCGGTACTATCTTTCTGGATGAAATCGGGAATCTTAGTTACGAAGTGCAGATACAACTGCTCCGTGCTCTGCAAGAGAGAAAAATACGTCCGGTAGGCTCTACACAGGAGATATCGGTAGATATTCGTTTGGTATCCGCCACCAATGAGAACCTGGAACAGGGTATTGAGAAAGGCACTTTCCGCGAAGACCTTTATCATCGTATCAATGAATTTACCCTCCGGATGCCCGATCTGAAAGAACGGAAAGAGGATATTCTACTCTTTGCCAACTTCTTCCTCGACCAGGCAAACAAGGAACTGGATAAACACCTGATTGGTTTTGACGCGAAAGCATCACAGGCTTTATTGAATTATCATTGGCCGGGAAATTTGCGCCAAATGAAGAACATCGTCAAAAGAGCAACTTTATTGGCACAAAACAGTTTCATCACTTTACTGGAACTGGGAACCGAGCTTTTAGAAACTCCTGCATCAAGTAGCACCAGTATTGCACTACGCAATGAAGAGACTGAAAAAGAGCATATTCTGGAAGCACTGCGCCAAACCGGAAATAATAAGAGTAAAGCAGCGCAATTACTGAATATTGACCGGAAGACATTATATAATAAGTTGAAACTGTATAATATAGACTTATAACTCTGTAAATCTACAAGTATACTCCGTAACACCATCGGATTAACTGAATTTTCTCCGGTACTTCTGTTGAAAACTTTATTTCAGCACCAATTTGAGCAAAAATACTCTCCCTCATTAGAGGTACGATATGAACAAGAGAACAGCTGCACGAGTGTGGAATAATTCCACACTCCCCGCCACAATTTCCACACACTCCACACACACTTCCCCAACATCCTGATTGGTTCTATTTCCACATATCTTTATTTATCAACCACTTACCATACATTCTTCTATTTTGGCACACGCTTTGATATTTAATTAGACGTTAGCGAAAAAGCAATAACCAATTCCTTAACACAAGAGAGAGAATTGAAAACATATGTCTAATTATCATTAAAGCAAACGATTATGAAGAAATTAGTATTAGTAGTAGCAATGTTTATGTTTGTTTGTGGTGGTTCATTCCTTGTAAAGGCGCAGAGTTCTGCGGAAGCTGTGACAGCCCCGACAGAAATCAATGCGACAGTTGTCAATGATACAGTAGTAAAAGATACTGTAACCAAAGAAGACGCACCTGCAAAGGCATCACTGATTGCATTAGCCGCCAATGTCAATGATACAGTTGTCACAGACACTGCATCCAAAGACAAACCGGCTGTGCCTGTCAAGGAATAACCTTGCCAACAACATGCAAAACATAGTCTGCCGAAGAATAGTAAGCACACTACAAAAAAAGCCATCCCTACTTTCGTCTATTCCGGGGATGGCTTTTTTTATTATCCTATCTTCTTACAATCATTCTGTAGGAGTACTTGTTTCCAATATCGGATCTGTTTTCCAACTTGAAACAATATTTGCCGCCTCTGCTTCGAAGCTCTTTCCTGCCAAGGACACAAATGTCTTGGTATTACCATTTCCATTATTGAATAACCAATTAGCTACCATTCCATCCTTATCCTCACTCAACAACTTGCCGCTCTGCTCGGAGATCTGTTGATCCGACAAAGCTTTTGTCCAAATACGGGCATAACTGATAGCTCCGTTCAACCGGCGTTTACCATCAGACTGACCGATGTAGAAATCAGAAGTAAGATTGATCTCTTTCAAATCATCCGGCGTACCGTTTGATAATTGAAGCGTTTCTCTGACACCATTTACATACAATGCAATCCGTTCGCTTCCGCTCTTACTATTATCCAATACCACAGCCACATCATACCACTTATTGGTTTCTATCTTAGTAGAGCCCTCATAGCGAATACTACCTTTATCATCTGCAGCAAGCTGAAGGAAACGTTCTTCATCATTGCTTCCTCCCTTATGCACGTCGACACGCAGCAAGAATTTCTTCTCTATACCCATCACCGTATTAATCCGGGCATTTCCATTGTCATTGCCATTCAACGACTCAATATTGAAACGAGCCTCAAATGTGATCGTACTCAAAATCTTTAGCGATTCATCTGCCGTACCATTATATTCAAACGGTACTTTAAAGTAATTACCGCTGCCCAGGTTCGCTACTTTATCTGCCTGTACCACCGTAACGGTCAGACTTAATTCCTGTTCCGCTTCGTCTCTGACAAACACGGTAGTGATACCCGCTTTTTTACCTATTAAATTGAAACGAGTGTCATCCACCTGCTGAATAGCTACAATCTCTTCATTCTCTGCTGTCAGACTATAACCTCCGTTCCCTTTTTCTACCGTAATCATGATCTTATTGTTGACTCCCACTCTCGGTGTCAGATTGGAGACATCAATAGAAATCGGTTTTACCGTCACCTGAACCACTGCCTGTTTTCCTTTATGGTCCGTAAAAGTCACTGTTGTATGTCCGTTCTTCAAACCTGTCAAAGTATAGAAAGGACGGAATTGATCTGTATTAACCATGCTGACAACCGTTTCATCCTCCACCTCATAAGACAATTCATCATTACTGGAAAAGTTTCCCATGCTGACAATCAGTTGCTTTTCACCGGCAACTTCCAAGACCACCTCCGGTTCATTCACTTCCAATTCAAATACACCTACATTCACAGAGATATTGGCAACTACTCCTTCTCCATCCATTACTTCAACGGTAGTGGCCCCATTCTGTGAGCCACTTTTTACAGTTATTAATTCGCCGGAAACGGTAGCCGTTGCAATGGCAGTGTTGAAACTTCTCACGGTATAGTTTCCGTTTCCAACCACTACATTCACTTTGGCTTCCTCATTCTGCCCGATACGTATTACCGGTTTATTCACAATCAACTCTATCAAGTCTTTAGCCACATCGTCGTCATCATCGTCATCACAACCTGTAACGGCAAACGATAATACCGACAAGAGCAACAGACACATATATGTATAGATTCGTTTCATCTGATTTTCTTTTTAAAGTTATACATTCCTACCGGTTTACCATCCGGGATTTTGTTCAATGGTCGGTGTCTTCTGCAACTCACTCTGGCGAATCGGGAACAGATAATGCTGAATAGAGAACGTACGTTCTTCCACGCAGAAACGTTCCATTCTATATTTCACTCCGTCAACCGTAATAGCCCCATTCTCATCCTGCACCGGACGCATTCCGTTAATCATTCGCTGACAACGGGGCAATGCGCCGTTATTGGCAGCCCAGTATTTCTGCGTACGTTTTGAGTTATCGCTTCCGCTGGATTTCCAAAGGCTTTCCTTTGCTAGCTCTTCCTTACTGGTGGGTTCCAGATACAAGCGGCAAGTCCACGGACGTTTTCCCTCATAAAAGAGTTCCACGCGACGTTCGCGCTGAATGTATTCACGCATCAACTGTTGATTAGTCTTTACTTCCGGCGGCATCGGTTTCATAAAAGAACGTTCACGAACCGTATTCACCAATTTATAAGCTTCATCGATATCCTCGCCCAATTCATTACAAGCCTCTGCATAAATATAAATAAACTCCGGAAGACGCCAGATGGCTGGCGCATTGATACTGAAGTTACCGGATTTGTTCCATGACTCCTGTTGGAATTTACGTAAATAATAACCGGTAGTAGTTGCATTGGTAGCACCAATCTTATCGGAACCACTCGCCGTATTGATCGTTTTCGACTCGTTCTTATTATTACGGTAAGGAGCTCCGTGATAAATTACATCACGATAGAAACGCGGGTCACGAGTACCTTTCACATACGGATTAGTATCATCATAGCCACCTTTGCGGGCTTCTGCCGAATATACCGGATAGCCATAATCACCTACGATATATTCGTATTCATCCACTTGTTCCTGTACCGGTTGCTGGCGCGAACTTCCCTCACGGCTGGGCGGATAAATATCACCCTGCCATGCCTGATCCTTGCTCTTCGTCATAAAGAACACATACTCATTGGCAAAGGCATCCATATCATAAAACATATCCCACAAACGAGCATATACACGGCTGTCATTCAGATTACCGTCAGCCGGATCCTTGAAATCATTTGCATCATGTTTCGTATAGAGAGAATAACGCTTGGTTCCGCCGACTTCGAAATCCAGAACGGCTTTAGCCGCTTCTTTGGCTTTTCTCCAACGAGTAGCATCATAAGCATACTCATTTTCAAACACACGACGCAAGTTGTATCCATATTGAGAAGCACCGTTCCACAACGGAGTAGCCGCTACCCAGCGAACAAAAGAAATCAATCCCAGACAGGCTCCCTTATCCACACGCCCAAAATTCTCGGAAGTTTTCACATATTTATTAGGAACCATGCCATAAGCAGTTTGCGCATCCGTCACAATCTTTTCAACCATCGAATGAACAGATTCTTTCTTGAAGTCCATATTATCTCCGGCATTAATCACACGGTCAATATAAGGAGCTTCGCCATACATACGCAATAACAGCATGTGGAAATAACCACGCATGAAATACATCTCACCGATACGGTTGCGAAGATCACCATCCTGCTGTGGGTTGTCGGGCGTATTATACTTCTGTACATTTTCTATAATCAGGTTCGCTTTACGGATTCCTTCATAAAGAGCTTCCCAATATTGCCCTACACTACCGGGCAAAGAATTCGGGTTCCAGGCACCGTTATTGAAGTTATTCGTAATGTTTCCCTCTACGTTGGTTCCTTCACATTCGTCCGTAATGGCACTGTTGCTGAAGTGCTCGAAGAACACCAGCGGACGGTCTGCTTTCTTTGCAGCCGCATATACGTCGGAAACCAGTCCGTTCACTTTTTCGTAACGGGCAAAAACGTCCGCTTCCGTAATATTATCATCATCGTCCCGATCCAGGTAATCGCTACATGAAGTAAAGACCAACGGCAGGACCAATAAAGCAATTGCTGAAAATCTATATAACTTTTTCATATTTCTATCTTATTTAGAATGTTATATCAATACCAAAATTGAATACCTTTTGAATAGGATACCAGGAAGCTCCGTCTCCGGATTTCGTTTCCGGATCTATATCCACATCACCCAGTTTATCAAAAGTCAACAGATTCAGACCTTGTACATAGATACGTGCCTGTTGCACATGGAATTTACGTAATAATTTGGGTGATACATTGTAACCAATTTCCACATTCTTAAGACGCAGGTAGGAAGCATCATACAAAAACAAACTACTGTTTCCATTCTTGTTGTTATCATGTGTTCCATAATGCAATGCCGGATATTTGGCAGTAGCAGCCGTTTCCGGTGTCCAACGGTCCAGATGCATTTTCTTCACACGTCCGATCTTATCTTGTTCAAATTGCGGGAAGTCAAATACAGCAGCCCCATTCAACAGAATAGATGATTTTGTCGCACCTTGCAATAATACACTAAAATCAAAGTTCTTATACTGGAAACCGAAAGGAATACCGAACATCAGTTCCGGACTACGCGGATTTCCCATTGCTGTACGGTCTTCATCATCAATCACTCCGTTACGATCCAAATCCTTATAAACAACATCTCCCGGAATTAATTGTCCCCACGGCTGATAACCGATCTTGTTCAAACGGTCAGCCTCTTCCTGATCGGCTACAAAATGATCGAACACATAAACGAAGTTTTCGTATAAACGTTTACCGGTTTCTTTACGCCAGGAGTTCTTGCGGGCAACTTCCGCTTTATATTCCAAACGGTTGCGGGAGAAAGTCAGGTTCGGACGAATATAGTAACGGAAATCCTTTCCAATCTTATCATTCCAGCTCAATTCGATATCCACACCGCGGTTGCTTACTTCACCCAGATTCTGTAAAGCTGCATCTTTACCTACAATATCCGGATATCCCATGATACCGTCACTATTCATATCTGTAATAATGTCAAAACGATATTCATAAAATGCATCTATCGTCAATGCCAAACGTTGGTTCAGGGTAGTAAAGTCAATACCGACATTCAGTTTACGGGCTTTCTCCCAAGTCAGATTCGCATTAGCCAGATTACCTTCGGAAGTACCGCCTACATTCGTACCAAAGTTATTACCGAAATCATAACCACTGCCACCACCGTAGAAAGCCAGATATGGGAAACGGCTGCTGACATTGTCACTACCTACCAAACCATAGGAGGCTCTTACTTTCAGGAAGTCAATCCAGGAAGCCTTTTTCATAAATTCCTCTTCAGAGACTACCCAACCGATTGAACCAGCTGGGAAGAACCCGTAACGTTTGCCCGGAGCGAAGTTTTCGGAACCATTGTAACCGAAGTTAAATTCCATCAGATACTTCTGATTATAATAATAAGCAAAGCGTCCGGTGATACCCTGGCTATGATAAGCCAGTTCATTGTTAACAGTACGGTTACCACGGTTTGCCAATAACATGGCGGTCACTTCGTGGCGGTTGCTAAACAAACGGTTGTAATCCAAACGTGCCTGTATATAAGTACGTCCGTCAGAAGCGTTATGACTGAATCCGTTGCCAATAGTCTGGTCAATATCATATTTGTTACCCGTTTTGTAAGCACCCGTATAGTGTCCGCCTGCCATATAAGCATCCGAACCTTCGATCGGCATAAACGTCGCATATTTCGGATATTCACGATAACCGTCTTTGTAAGTATCCAGTTTGCGATTAATCCAGCGTCCTTCAGAAGCATCATAAGAGAACATCACTTCCGCTTTTAATCCTTTCGTCAGAAATTCCATATCCAGATTCATGGCAAAACTACCATTCAGATACGTGTTCTTTTCATTCAGATAACCGGTACGGCTCAATTCACCCAGAAGATTGTAACGGTAGATATTGTCACCATAAAGCATTCCACGAGGATTTTGCTGAATGTATTCCTCATTCTGCGGATGCGCATTTTCTTCCACCAGGATGGGCAGATATGGAGGCTGGGTAGCACAGATGGTCATCAGGCGACCGGCTGTTGTACCCGGTGCATTACGGTCGGTAATACGGGCCCCCAAATCCAAACGGGTACTCAAATAACGATTAATGTTGATATCGATGTTCGAACGGAAGTTGTAACGGGTGAACTTGGTTTGCGAGTCATATTCACCGGCATTCGAATATTTGTAGTTACCGCCTTGTGAAAAGTAATTGGCCAATACATAATAACGTACCTTGTCCGTACCTCCACGGATGGAGAGGCTGACATCTTCCTGCAAACCGGGTTTGAAGGCAAAATCATAATAATCCCAGTCATATCCCAAACCATCGGAGTTGTCTCCTTTCGCACGGCGGAAATTGTCAATCGCCTGTTGAGAGAAAAGGTTCAAACTGCTGATGTCTGCGCCCGTCATCTTGGCATCGTTCAATCTGGCTTCATTATATAAAGTTGCATAATCGGCAGAGCCTAAATATTCGGGGAAACCGATCGGCTGGTTAATACCGATAGAGGCTTTCAGGTTCACGGTTGCCTTTTCCGCTGCCTTACCACGTTTGGTAGTAATAACGATTACACCATTTGCACCACGGATACCATAAGCGGCAGTGGCGGAAGCATCTTTCAGGATAGTGAATGTTTCAATTTCATCCGGTGCGAGGTAACTCATGTCACGTTCGATTCCATCGACAATGACAATGGCACTCTGGTTACCGTAAGTTGCCTTACCACGGATAAACAATTCACTTTGATCCACACCCGGTTCACCACCCGCATACTGGTTTACAATCAACCCCGGCAGACGTCCGGCAAGCGCATTGTTGATATTGGCAGTAGGACTCTGCGTCAGATCTTTCGTTGTGATGGTAGCCACAGAACCGATCATGGTTTCTTTACGTTGTTTGGTATAACCAACTACAACCACTTCCTGCAATGCTTTCGTATCTTCCTGCAATAAGACAGTCAGTTCTTTCTTTGCACCGGGAACAATCTCCTGTGGCTGGTAACCCAGATAAGAAAACACCAACGGAGCTTCCGCATAAGGCAGTTTAAGCGTAAACTTACCATCCATATCCGTAATCGTACCTGCATTGGCTACTCCTTTCACGACAACAGACACACCGATCAACGGATCATTTGTCGTCTTGTCCAATACCGTACCCGACACTGTTATTTTATGGTTTTGTGTGGCCTGCACCTTTGCCGTTCTTCCCGTTTGCGCCACACCCTGCAAAGGTATACCTGCAAGAAGAGTGCAAGAAACAGCCACCAGACAAATATTTCTTTTTATATGTATCATCTTTCTTTTCGATTTTCTATGTGTAATAAATCAATCTTATTCCTCTGCTTTCTTACCGAAATCCGGTCCGACCCAGTTGGCCTTTTCCGTTGCTTTACCTTGTACCCAGTCTTCATAACGAGCACGGATTTCAATCATTGTTGCTCCCGGGACTTCCGCATTCAAGGAGATTGTCAGGCGATCTTCCCTGTTGTCACGATTACCGAAGGTCGGTGCTTTTGCCCAGTCGTACTCCCACACATAATAGCCTTCGGGATGAGCCAACGTCCAAAGCACATCAGAACAGCTGCGCAATGCAGCGATAAACTTATTCTTGGTCTTTTCCGGATAAAGGCTGTTAGTCGGCTGTTTCACCATATCCAGGAAGTAACGGACAAATATTCCACGGAATAAAAGATTATCTCCCGAATTTCCTTCACCACTGAATACCGGATAGTTAGAGTCCATTTTCTTATTTACCTGGTAAGAGCCGAAAGCAACCGCATTACGAAGATATTCATCCTCACCTGTAGCGTTGTACAGCTCCAGGGCAGCCGCCATAAATGTTCCCTGATTATAAGACAAGGCTACTTTATCAGGATCTCCCGGTGTTCCGTCATCTTTAATACTAAGATTATCATATACCTGTCCGGTGGAAATATCACACAGATAAGCCGTCATCCAGTTGTATACCTCTTTGGCGAAGTTCAGGTAATAAGCAGCCTGCTCTTCCCAGCCGTCTTTAGCCTCCTTAACGGTAAGTTGATACAATTTCATAGCCAGAAGGCAACCGGGACCATTGGAACAAGACATACGTGAAGCCGGCGCATCCGTTTTCCATGCCATTCCTCCTACCCCTTTATAGTCATTCTTCGCTCCCTTGATATGGTTCCACATCTTCATCAACGCACTGTAGTAATCCTGATCGCCAGTCAATTCATAAACCCGCAGACAAGACAGTGCCATCCATTCCATATCATCATAGAAGTTATTCCAGAAGTCTTTGCCACCATAACCGCAATGTTCATTCCAGTCATCAAAAGCCGGCAGGAAAGGTTTCATGATGTTTTCATACAAATGAGCTTGATATTCGGGATTGTTTGCGTGACGGATATAAGCATCGATCACGATGTCCAATGCATGTCCCTGCGACCATCCGCCGCTACCGCCCGTGCTTGCCGGTTCTCCGGTTTCCGGTGTATTCGGTTTTTCCCAGTAAATGCTTCCGCAAAAGGTATCCCGTCCGCTGGCATTCTCATAGAAATATTTGATATAAGTTCCCGTACTTTTGTCGGCTGCATCTGTCCAGTTCACATCCGACACATATTCACCGGATGAATTACCTTTGTAGATGTCTCCCAGATCGCCGTCGTCACAAGCTGTAAATATTGCCAGTGCACCGCTTAACAACAAAGCTCTTTTTGATAATGATACTATATAGTTCTTCATATTATTATTCAGTTTTAATCTTCATTCGTTTCCGAAGCTACCCAACGGTGGGTGTACGTTCCAAACTCTGCATTGAAATAGAGGGTTACATCGGTTTTCACCGTAGCATAATAGACATTTCCCTGCTTTTCGCCCCATTGCAGTAATTCGTCGCAGAAACGGAAACTGTAATCCCATGGATCTGTGCCCAATGCCAGTTGATATAAATTATAATAGCTGTTGTCGGTAGTCAGATTCGGTTGCCCTTTATCTTTCTCCTTATGTCCCCAACGGTAGGTTGTTCCGTTGATTTCCATCTTAAAGCTATGACGGGTTTCACCGCTTCCTGCCCAACTTTCCGTTTGTTTCCGGGCAGTATAATTCTTCACACCCCATTTGCCATATCCCAGATAGTTGAAATCCTGTCTATACCCACCCGAATGGTTATAAAGATATACAGCTCCTATTTCATCGTAACTGATCGTTTGTTCACCCATATTGATGGTAATCCGGTAGATGCCTGATTGAGGAACCGTAACTGTATAGTCTTCACCATCATTACGCTCACGCAACACTCCGTTGTCGTCTACATAATAATAGCATTTGCGACCTTCTACAGTAGACATAAATATAAATGGCTGGTCGGCTTTCAATTGAGTGAAAGTCTGATAGATTCCTTCATTCTGACGGAGCATTTGTTGTGCTTCCGCTTCATCACCATCATCTTCCGTGCCCACGCCAGTGATATAAACCGGCTCGTTTTCAGAAGGCATATCATCAATGCCGTCCATCATAAAAATTACGAAATAACCTTCCAGACTACTAAGAGCCTGATCCAATCCGCAATAAGCACGCACCTTCCAACGCAGTGTGCCGTTGGTATTGCAACGGAATTTAGCCAGTTTACCTATTGTGTTTGCCTGATAATGGGTTAAAGTCAACTGTGATTCCAAACCGTTATTGTCAGAAAAGATCGTTTCTACCGGTTTGGTAAAGTCTCCCCCGATCGTATCAATCAATACTTCATAACGATATACTGTATTTCCGTGTTTCTCGGTAGGCGTCCATTTCAGAACAATATCCGTCAACGAAGCACCCGAAAGTACTACCCGCTCGCCACTAGCCATTGCATCCATGGTTCTAACAGGTTCAGGCGGAACAATCGGTTCATAATCATCCGGATCAAATCCCGGATTCAGTTTATTGTCACAAGCCGTCAGTCCGATAAGAAAAAACAGCAGGGCAAATTTGATTAGTTTTTTTGTTATCATATTGTTTCTCATATTATTATATTCCTAGTTTTAGTATGAATGAGGACATTCAATTGGTTCAAAGCGGCTCTTATCTCCATTATAAGTTGCAGGAAGTTCCGCTCCCCAGGCAGGTTTATTTTCGCTTATATTCTGCAAACAAACTTGCGCATCCAATCCGTTGCCGCCATTTCCCCAATTTTCAAAAACTGTAGTACCTCCGACACCTTTCGAGAATACCCAATATCCCATCAAGTCAGAGTGTTCTTCTGCATTAAGGATTTTGCACATATTCGCTTTAATTTCACTTTCGGCCAACGCTCTCTTCCACATCCGTGCCTGATAAACTTTGCAATATCCTACCCGATATGAATCTCCGGAACGTCCAATCAACAGCGCTTTATCATTTCCACCTACATCTGTCAGATTGAGAGATGAATTAGGGGCACAATCCTCATAAGAGTTATCTGCAGGAGTCAACGTTTCTCTCACTCCGTTTATATACATTTTATAAGCCTCTTTAGTACTTGATTTCGTTCCATCATATACAATGGCTATATGATACCATTTACCCGGAGTCTTACGTCCACCTTCCGAATCATCGCAATAAATAGTTTGCTGACTACGGAAACGGGGATCACTCTTACCATTAATTTTAGTGGCTATTTCAAAACGCGGATTCACATCCTTAGCTTCTGCACGAAGCAGGAATACACTTTCCAAACCTATAAACGATTGCATAGAACGAGTATAAGTCGGGTAGAACACAACCTCAAAAGTAAGCTGATTCATACTTTTTACCTCTGAATGTGATTCGGCATACTTTTTAATATCAATTTTAAAGCATACGTCATATTCCATACGATAACATACCGGATTCACATAAACTGGTAACGTCAATTTCTGACCTGCCGCATCAGACAGTTCCAGTGTGGTAGTCCCGAGCTTCTTTCCTGTTAGTTTTAACTTGGTAGCCCCGTCTTCCGTAATCAATTCAGCGGTTTTCAAATAGGTTTTATTATCATCCGTGAGTCGTGCCAATTTATAATCACCATTTCCTCTGGTAATAGCTATTTCAGTAGATGCCTCATAACCACCAATGATTAAAGAAGTTGCTTCATTTTCCAGTTTAAGGTTATATGGATTCACTTTCACCGCAATCTCCTCCACAGAACCTTTCTGGTCTGTCACAATCACTTTCACATCACCTCTAGCTTTGGGTTTCAAGGTAATCAGGTTCTCTTTTTCAGTAGCTTCCACAATCGTTGCATCTGTAGTAGGCTCGCCGTCTCCCACCTGATAAGTGAAACGATATCCGCCATTACCTCTCTCAATAGAGATATATTGAGATTCGGCATCCGGTTCGGCAAAGTGGCTTCATTACTTTTCAGTGTCAAATCCACGATGTTCACTACCACAGGAATAGTGATTGTCTTACCTTTCTTATCTGTTATCGTAACATTTACCGGATCGGCTCCAGTCTCGAACTTGGCAGTCAACGGAATAACCTGTCCGGATAGTTCACCCACTTCCAAAAACTTATCAGCACCTTCCGGTATGGAAATCTGATAATCTCCGTTACCGGTCAAAATCTTCACCAGTCTCTTTTCACCGATAAAAAGGTCAAAACCTTCTTCCGGTGCATCTACCGTCAAATTCCAGAGTTTTGCTACCCGAACCAGCACTCTAGCCACTTTCTTACGTCCATCTACTATTAATATAGTGGTTTCCGTACGGTTATTTTCTTCCAACTGGCTATTTTCGGTAGCTTTAATAGTCACCTTATTACCATTGATTGTAGCCGTCGCCACGTTTTCATCAAATGGCTTCACATAATAATCGCCATTACCGGAGGTGATACTCACCGTAATTTCGTCTCCTTGTAGTAGTGTCACCGAATTATTATCGACAACCAGATCTGTTGCCGGTTTCACTTCCTGTTCTTCTTTATCATCACTGCACGATACCATAAAAAATGGAATGGTCAATGCTGAAAGAAATAAAAAACTAAGTTTCCTTTTCATTAGATTAAAGATTAATAAATTAATACTTTTCAAGTTTATCTACTTAAAAACTTCGATGAGACAAAGATAAAATCACTAAACTCTACCAAAAGAAAATTAACTATCCTTTTTTACCTTTTGGCACGGATATTTACTATATTAACACGGATATTTACTTCTTCTTTTTCTTTAAAAATTCCCGCCACAGGCTACTGCTGAACCTCTTCCAAATGTTTCATCCGAAACTCTTTTGGCGTGCACTCATACTTTTCACGGAACACCTTAAAGAAAGTAACTTTGTTCGAGAATCCCGAATCGAATACAATTTCATCAATCGTCTTTTTAGTGGTCAGCAATAAATCTTTCGCTATGTGCAAACGACATTCCTTAATCAGATCGGTCGGGCTATCCTCTCCTATCTCTTCCATCTTCCGATAAAGACTCCGGGGACTGATTGCCAGCCGATCGGCGATATAACGTGGAGTCAAATCTTTGTTCGTTATATTATCATTGATAATCTTCAAAACCGACTGAAGGAACTTCTTCGACTCTTTATGCGTCAACTTCCCGTCCGACTTTTCAAAAGAACTGATCGGCGAACTGAAATAATTCTTCAACACCTCTTTCCGTTCCATCACCTGACAGACAGAAATACGAAGGTACTCCGCACTAAACGGTTTCGTGATATACATTTCCGCACCGGCAGAAAGAGCTTCCATCTGTTGTTCCATCTCGTGCCGTCCGGAAACCACAATAATAGGAATATGCGCTGTCTCTTTCACCGATTTGATCCGCCTGGTCAGTTCAATGCCGCCCATTCCCGGCATCATGACATCACAGATAATCACATTCGGATAAACCTCATTCATCACCTGATCCAGCCGTTCAGGATCTTGCAAGGTTACCACATTGAAGTCAGCCGAGAAGATTTCTCCAATAAACCATAGCATTTCGATTTCATCATCGACAACCAAAAGCGTAGGACGCATCTTATCAAACTCATACTGGGGAAGTTTCAGTATCGATTGAGTATCTATCTTAGGGATGTATTCCGCTGTGAGCCGCTTGGTTTCCGACACTCCGGTAGTCAGTTTCACGACCGGCAAGGTTAGTGTAAACATCACCCATCCGTCAGGAGTATTTTCCACTTTCAACGTACCATTCAGCAACTTTGCCATATTATAAGAGATGGCTAGCCCCAGTCCGTTCCGTGAAAAGTTCTTTTCATCCTGATTCTCGAAATTATCCAAAATGGCATACCGATTAAAAATATACTGAAAATCCTTTTCCTTGATGGTACTTCCTTCATTTGCTACACGAAGAGCCAGCATATTTTCCCGGCTCGTATCCACTTCAATCTTGATACTCTGTCCGTCGGGAGTATATTTAAAGGCATTAGAAATCAGATTAATAATAATCGTATTCAGAAACCCTTTGTCCGAGTTCCACATCACCTGCTCGGGTATCTTGCTCAAGAAAGTGATGTTTCTGGATTTAGCCATTTCAACAAACGTTTTGGCTATTCCTTTCACAATGGAAGACACATTCAATGATTCAACCCGCACTTCCCTGTTTCCCGTTTCAATCCGACGAAATTCGATCAACTCATGAATCAGGTTGTTGAGACGCTCCGCATTCGTCTGAATCATCTGTACGTAGTCCACGACAAATTTACTAAGTCCCTTCGATGAAAGGATTCGTCCGCAAGGACCATAAATCAAAGTCAGCGGAGTACAAAATTCATGTGCGATATTAGTAAAGAAACGAAGTTTGGACTCAAAGACATTCTTTTGATGGCGTTTCTCTATCTCGTTCAGCAATTCCTGCTTTTTACGTTTGGAGCGCAGGATAAAGGAACGTATCAGCAAGGCTGCCAGTAAAAGCAGACACAGGGCATAAATCAAATAAGCCCACCAGGAAGCATACCACGGATCACCTATACGAATCACCAGAGAATAGACATCACTCTCTTTATCAAAGACACTATTGTAATATTTCACCAGTAAGGTATATTCGCCGGGAGCCATATTCGTAAAAGAGACTCCGCTTTCCGAACCATTGTTTACCCATTGGTCACTCAATCCTTTCAGTTTATAGAAATAGGTACAGTTATTACCATTCAGATAATCCACAGAGGCAAATGAAACAGAAAAGAAATTCTGGTCATACTGCAAATTCAAGACTTCAGTTTCTTTTTTCCGGGTGAGAAATTCGCCCAGATTGTATTGTTCACCGAAGATAGACAGCTTATCAAAATAAACAGGAGGCATATAAAGCTGCTCCGGACGGCCATCCGCCCGGATAGCTACGACTCCATTGATTCCGCCAAAGAACAGAGTACCAGTCTGGGAATCCCGAAAAGCGGCTCCGTCACTAAACTCTACCACCTTTAAACCATCTCCAAAACCGTATGAACGAAAGACATTCCTTTTCGTATCGAAATTGATTAATCCAAGATTGGTGCTCAACCAGAAGTCGTCGGACGAGTTTCTAAGAATTGCATGAATGGTATTATTCAGGAAACCATTCTTGGCATTGAAGAGCTGATAAGAGGTTTCCGATGTGTACTTTATCAATCCGTAGCTCGTTCCGAAAAGATAGTTATTGCTGCTGTCTTTACTGATAGCGAGAATATTATTCAGGGTCATGTTTTCGTATTTGTGAGTAGACACCGGTTCCAGGCCATTCGTCGTTTCGTTATAGCGGAATACCCCATATCCTTTATTGCCAAACAACAGGTTGGCTTCATTCTCCGCATAAATAGTAAAGAAATAGTTCGATCCCAGTTCGCCGTCATTGATGATGTAACGTTGCGCATCCACAATCACCGGATTGTCCGGTGTTCCGGCAATACGAGCTTTCACCACTCCCATGCCGACACTCGCCAGCCACAGTTCGGAATCTGCTGTTTCGTAAATGTCATGGATGTATTTGAAATCTTCGTTACCGATCCGTATTGGTATACTCTTGATACGTTTTTCCCGATATGAATAATAAGTTAATCCTTCTTCGTCTCCTATCCAAAGCAAATTCCGGTGGCTCTTGGCAAAACAATAAACGGCATTACTACTCAAAGCACTATTAGAGGTAGTCAACACCTCTGCCCGACAGTCGGAGATGTTTTTATCGAATTCGTAATCATAGATTTTAAGAATTCCGTTTCCTTTGGTTCCCACCCAGAAAGTACATTCATCATCAAGATAGATGGCACGCACGGGGCGTTCTATTTTCTCGGTGTAATTGCTAAGCACCATTGATTTGATAGAATAAAGCGGGTTCGAATAAAGATAAACGCCCTGTCCGTCAGTACCAATCCAGACAACATCCTGAAAACGGTCTTTCTTGAGACAGAATACACCGCTGTTGATAGGTAACGACTGAATTTGATAATGATCCGTCTCCTTCTGTTTTTCCAACAGGAGAATGCCATCCATCAAAAAGCCCACAAAATAGCTGTTATGATAATGAACAATGGACGAAATTTTGCCACGTTCCTGTATTTCCTTACCCAGATTGGCAATAAATTCATTCTTCTGGGTCGGAATATGGAAAGCATAGAAATTAAATTCCTTATCTATATAATAAAGAGATTGCTCGTCATTGAAACAATAAATCAAGGAAGTCTGATAAATCAGGTTTGTTTTCTGGGGTAACAGGGTGATATCTCCCGATGCGGCTTCCTGCTGTATGTCATAACAGCGGTTGTATC
The DNA here is from genome assembly GCF_018289135.1 of Bacteroides xylanisolvens. NCBI lineage: Bacteria > Pseudomonadati > Bacteroidota > Bacteroidia > Bacteroidales > Bacteroidaceae > Bacteroides > Bacteroides xylanisolvens. Next base: position 5,644,643 of record NZ_CP072216.1, on the reverse strand, counting down.
CTTTCATGACTACCCACATCCGGTTGTTACCGTCGATAAAGAAGTTTACGATATCGGAAATCGGGATTCCCGTGATATTGATTTTCTTGAAGACTCCTTCTTTTTTATGATAATAATAGATGCAGTTACTATCCTGGATAATGAACAGATTGCCATGACTATCCTTATTCATAAAGAAGAGTTTCTGAAATTCATTATAGTGAGTGATTGTATTGGTTTTCCGGTTCAAACGGTTCAACCCATAGTAGGTTTGAATCCAGTAAATATCTTCGCCCGTATACACAATATTGTCAATCAGATTACCAGATAAGTAATCCTCTTTGTCACGAGTCTTAAATTCCTCAATCTCCTGTCCATCATAAATATTCAGTCCGTCGCAGGTCCCGATCCACATCAATCCACGCTCATCCTGGCACAGAGATGTAATCGAGCTATTAGACATATACTCTTTATCTGCAACTTGCTTCAAATTATAAGCATAAGCGTTATGTATCAACAGATTAAGAAAAAATAATAGAATATAAACCGACTGTTTTCCCATAGTGTATTATTCTTAGATTTGCTATATGACAAAGGTAAACAAAAAAACATTCCGAGCTTTTTTTTTGACCGGAATATAAGTAAATTTCCGTGCCAGAGTAGTTAATTTTAGCGACAAGAGGCGATTTAACCTCTCTATTACTAGAAGCACATTCCTTTTCTCCCTATTTTCGTCGTAGAAATTATTTTCAAATCTATAAATTCATTTGTTCATGAAAACACATTTTTCATTTAAACACTTGCTATTTCTTGGAGGTGCCGTGTTGTACAGCCTGCAATCTTCTGCCGTTAAGAATCCGGTAGACTATGTCAGCACACTGGTAGGCACTCAATCCAAGTTTGAACTGTCTACCGGAAACACGTATCCGGCTACGGCATTGCCGTGGGGAATGAATTTCTGGACACCGCAGACCGGTAAAATGGGAGACGGTTGGGCGTACACGTATGATGCCGACAAAATCCGGGGATTCAAACAAACACATCAGCCCAGTCCCTGGATGAACGACTACGGGCAGTTTGCCATCATGCCTATCACCGGCGGACTGGTATTCGATCAAGACCGACGTGCCAGTTGGTTCTCTCACAAAGCGGAAGTTGCCAAACCTTATTATTATAAGGTGTACCTTGCCGACCATGACGTAACAACCGAGCTTGCTCCTACAGAGCGCGCCGTCATGTTCCGTTTCACGTATCCGGAGACAAAGAATGCCTACGTGATTGTAGACGCTTTTGACAAAGGTTCTTATGTGAAAGTGATTCCGAAAGAAAACAAGATTATCGGCTATTCAACCAAGAATAGCGGCGGTGTGCCGGAAAACTTCAAAAACTACTTTGTAGTTCAATTCGACAAACCGTTCACATTCGTTTCCACAGTTTCCGAAAACAACATTCTTCCGAATGAGATCGAAGCGAAAGGAAACCACACAGGTGCGGTAATCGGATTCGCCACGAAAAAGGGAGAAATCGTACACGCACGGGTTGCTTCCTCCTTTATCAGTCCTGAACAAGCGGAATTAAATCTCAAAGAGCTGGGCAGAAACAGTTTCGACCAATTGGTAACGAACGGAAGAGACGTGTGGAACCGTGAAATGAGTAAGATAGAGGTGGAAGACGATAACATTGATAACCTGCGCACCTTCTATTCCTGCCTGTACCGCTCCATGCTTTTCCCACGTAGCTTTTACGAGATAGACGCTAAAGGAGAAATCATGCATTACAGCCCCTATAACGGTGAAGTGCGTCCCGGCTATATGTTTACCGACACCGGTTTTTGGGACACGTTCCGTTGTCTGTTTCCTTTCCTCAACCTGATGTATCCGTCGATGAACCTGAAGATGCAGGAAGGTTTGGTAAACGCTTACAAAGAGAGCGGTTTCCTGCCGGAATGGGCTAGCCCGGGACATCGGGATTGTATGGTAGGCAACAACTCGGCTTCCGTAGTGGCCGACGCTTACATCAAAGGGTTGCGCGGGTATGACATCGAAACTCTTTGGGAAGCATTGAAGCATGGAGCAAATGCACATCTTCGCGGGACTGCTTCGGGGCGTCTCGGTTACGAGTCTTACAACCAACTGGGATATGTTGCCAACAATATCGGCATAGGACAAAACGTTGCACGTACATTGGAGTATGCTTACAACGACTGGGCAATTTATACATTAGGCAAGAAACTCGGTAAACCGGAGAGCGAAATCGACATTTATAAGAAACACGCGCTGAACTACAAAAATGTCTATCACCCGGAACGCAAACTGATGGTTGGCAAAGACAACAAAGGCGTATTCAATCCGAATTTCGATGCAGTGGACTGGAGCGGTGAATTTTGCGAAGGGAATAGCTGGCACTGGAGCTTCTGCGTATTCCACGACCCGCAAGGACTTATCAACCTGATGGGAGGCAAGAAAGAATTCAACGCGATGATGGATTCCGTCTTTGTCATCCCGGGTAAACTGGGAATGGAAAGCCGCGGCATGATTCACGAAATGCGTGAAATGCAAGTAATGAACATGGGGCAATATGCGCACGGCAACCAGCCTATTCAGCACATGGTATATCTCTACAACTATTCGAGCGAGCCCTGGAAAGCTCAATACTGGATACGTGAGATTATGAACAAACTATATACCGCCGGTCCCGACGGTTATTGCGGTGACGAAGACAACGGACAGACTTCCGCCTGGTATGTATTCTCCGCACTCGGTTTCTATCCGGTTTGCCCGGGAACGGATGAATATATCATTGGAACCCCACTCTTCAAATCAGCGAAGTTACATTTGGAGAACGGAAAGACCATCACGATCAAGGCAGATAACAACCAGCTTGACAACCGCTACATCAAGGAAATGAAAGTAAACGGGAAATCACAAACCCGTAATTTCCTTACACATGACCAGCTGATTAAAGGTGCTAATATTCAATTTCAAATGAGCCCCGTACCCAATAAACAACGGGGAACCACAGAAAAAGATGTACCTTACTCTCTTTCATTTGAATAAAATATTGTACTTTTGGAGATCAATGAATTATCTACCAAACAAACTATAAAAACATGAAACTGAAAAACCTTTTACTAATTGCCCTTGTTGCGATCGTCTTTTGCGGTTGTCAAAGTAACTATCAGCCTACTTCTATCACCGTTGCCTCCTACAATTTGAGAAACGCCAACGGTGGCGATTCAATCAACGGAAACGGTTGGGGACAACGTTACCCGGTCATTGCCCAAATAGTGCAATACCACGATTTCGATATTTTCGGCACGCAGGAGTGCTTTATTCATCAACTGAAAGATATAAAAGAGGCATTACCCGGTTATGATTATATCGGTGTAGGTCGCGACGACGGCAAAGAGAAAGGTGAACATTCTGCTATTTTCTATCGCACAGACAAGTTTGACGTGATAGAGAAAGGTGATTTTTGGTTGTCGGAAACTCCCGACGTGCCGAGCAAAGGATGGGATGCCGTGTTGCCGCGTATTTGCAGTTGGGGACACTTCAAATGCAAAGATACCGGCTTCGAATTCCTTTTCTTCAACCTGCACATGGACCATATCGGCAAGAAGGCACGTGTGGAAAGTGCATTCCTCGTGCAGGACAAGATGAAAGAACTTGGCAAAGGCAAAGAGCTTCCGGCCATCCTGACGGGAGACTTCAATGTCGACCAGACCCACCAGTCTTATGATGCTTTTGTGAGCAAAGGGGTGTTGTGCGACTCTTACGAGAAGGCCGGCTTCCGCTATGCTATCAACGGCACGTTCAACGACTTCGACCCGAACAGCTTTACGGAAAGCCGTATCGACCATATATTCGTTTCTCCGTCTTTCCAAGTGAAAAGATATGGTGTGCTGACTGATACTTACCGCAGCATCGTAGGCAAGGGAGAAAAGAAGCAGGCGAACGATTGCCCGGAAGAAATCGACATCAAGACTTATCAGGCGCGCACTCCTTCAGACCATTTCCCCGTAAAGGTGGAACTGGAGTTCGACCAGCGTCAGCAGAAATAATCTTTGTATCTAGTTATAACCTGAAAGTTTCACCACACAACCCGATATTCCTATGAGAAATATATGTTTTGTAGCCTGTATGTTATTTTGCCTTACTTCCGCAGTGGGAAAGACACCGGGAAATACCCGTTATCTTTCTATTGCCGACTCGATTCTATCTAATGTATTGAATCTCTATCAGACGAATGACGGACTACTAACAGAAACGTATCCTGTCAATCCCGACCAAAAAATTACTTATCTGGCGGGCGGAACGCAGCAGAACGGAACGCTGAAGGCTTCTTTTCTATGGCCGTATTCCGGGATGATGTCGGGTTGTGTGGCTTTATACAAAGCGACCGGAAACAAGAAGTACAAAAAGATTCTCGAGAAAAGAATTCTACCGGGAATGGAGCAGTATTGGGATAACAGTCGCTTGCCGGCCTGTTATCAGTCATACCCCACCAAGTACGGGCAGCACGGACGTTATTATGACGATAACATCTGGATTGCACTGGACTATTGCGATTATTACCAACTGACTCACAAGCCTGCATCTTTGGAAAAAGCCGTTGCATTGTATCAATATATCTACAGTGGATGGAGCGATGAGATAGGCGGTGGCATCTTTTGGTGTGAACAGCAGAAGGAAGCGAAGCATACTTGTTCCAATGCACCGTCTACTGTGCTCGGTGTCAAGTTGTACCGGCTGACGAAGAATGCCAAATACCTCAAAAAAGCAAAAGAGACGTATGCCTGGACAAAAAAGCATCTATGCGACCCTACCGACCATCTTTACTGGGATAACATCAACTTGAAAGGGAAAGTTTCCAAAGAGAAATACGCCTACAACAGTGGACAGATGATTCAGGCGGGTGTATTGCTCTATGAGGAAACGGGAGATGAGCAGTATTTGCACGATGCACAGCAGACAGCCGCAGGAACAGATGCCTTTTTCCGCACAAAAGCCGATAAGAAAGACCCGACTGTCAAAGTACATAAAGACATGGCCTGGTTTAACGTGATCTTATTCAGAGGACTGAAAGCTCTGTATAAGATTGACAAGAATCCGGCGTATGTCAATGCGATGGTGGAAAATGCGCTTCACGCCTGGGAAAACTACCGGGATGAAAACGGATTATTAGGCAGGGATTGGTCGGGACATAACAAGGAGCAGTATAAATGGCTGCTCGACAATGCCTGTCTTATTGAATTCTTTGCAGAGATTTAACACTTCTTCTCCGCAACACTTTCATAATCAATACTAATCAACAAAAAAAGACTATTACCATGAATATAACTAAAGCCTTTTGTTTGTCCATAGCACTCTTGGGCGCTAGCAATATGCAGGCTATAACGAACAGTGATTTTGTCATCCAACAAGATAATACCAAAATCAACAACTATCAGACGAACCGTCCGGAAACATCGAAACGTCTGTTTGTCTCACAAGCTGTGGAACAACAGATTGCGCATATCAAGCAACTGCTGACGAATGCCCGCTTAGCATGGATGTTCGAAAACTGTTTCCCGAACACACTGGATACTACTGTTCATTTTGACGGTAAAGACGATACGTTTGTTTATACAGGTGACATCCACGCCATGTGGTTGCGCGATTCGGGTGCACAAGTATGGCCTTACGTGCAACTCGCCAACAAAGACGCAGAACTGAAAAAAATGCTCGCCGGCGTTATCAAACGTCAGTTCAAGTGTATCAATATCGACCCGTATGCCAATGCTTTCAACATGAATTCCGAAGGCGGCGAATGGATGAGCGACCTTACGGACATGAAGCCCGAACTGCACGAACGCAAATGGGAAATCGACTCGCTCTGTTATCCTATCCGTCTCGCTTATCATTACTGGAAGACGACGGGAGACGCCAGTATATTCTCCGACGAATGGCTTACAGCCATCGCCAAGGTTTTGAAAACGTTTAAGGAACAGCAACGAAAAGAAGATCCGAAAGGTCCTTATCGTTTCCAACGCAAAACGGAACGTGCACTCGATACGATGACCAACGACGGCTGGGGTAATCCTGTAAAGCCGGTCGGACTGATTGCTTCTGCTTTCCGTCCTTCGGATGATGCTACAACTTTCCAGTTCCTCGTTCCGTCCAACTTCTTTGCTGTAACTTCATTGCGCAAAGCTGCCGAGATTCTGAATACAGTCAACAAGAAACCTGATTTAGCTAAAGAATGTACTACACTGTCGAACGAAGTGGAAGCAGCCCTGAAAAAGTATGCGGTTTACAATCATCCGAAATATGGCAAAATCTATGCTTTCGAAGTAGATGGTTTCGGCAACCAACTGTTAATGGATGATGCCAATGTGCCGAGTCTCATTGCCCTGCCTTATCTTGGAGATGTGAAAGTGAACGATCCTATTTATCAGAATACCCGTAAGTTTGTATGGAGCGAAGATAATCCTTACTTCTTCAAAGGTACTGCCGGCGAAGGAATTGGCGGTCCGCACATCGGATATGACATGATTTGGCCCATGAGTATTATGATGAAAGCATTCACCAGTCAAAACGACGCAGAAATCAAGACCTGCATCAAAATGCTAATGGATACGGATGCCGGAACAGGGTTCATGCATGAATCTTTCCACAAGAACGACCCGAAGAACTTTACTCGTTCCTGGTTTGCATGGCAAAATACGCTATTCGGAGAACTAATCCTAAAACTCGTAAATGAAGGAAAAGTAGACTTACTGAATAGTATCCAATAGTCTTCTATTATGTTTTTTATTGTATTCCCGCTTATGAGATAACTGTTTCTAACCTTGAAGCTTACGCTTCCAAAGTAGTTTCAAGGTTGAAGAACTTTAGTTTCACGCCTTTGAAACCACAGTTTCAAGTAAGAGAAACTAGAGTTTCTCACCGATGAAACTAAAGTTTCCCGCTGACGAAACAAAAGTTTCAAGCAATAGAACTTTTAGTTTCAAGTACTGAAACTCTCTCTTCCGTAATAGTCTGATAATCCTTGAATACCGCTCCGGATAGAAAAATAAGTGCCCACATAGCAGAGAAACAATAAAATCCTTGCTTTCACAACAAGGTGACAGCAAAGTTGTCGTCACCTTGCCGTCACATCATGCTGTCACACTGCAGTATATTTATAATCAATCATTTATGCCCAATCAGGTGACAGATGACAGCATTTTATTTATTTTCCAATTTATATGTAGGGAGTATATGACTCCTAAAAAATAAATGACCCATATAATATGAACAATATGAAATCAACTTTTTTATTCCTACTTACTACAACCATGATGACCTGTACTGCCTACGGACAGTCTTCCAATCATAAAGAGAACAAATTACCCGATTGGGCTTTCTGTGGTTTCGAACGTCCAAAGAATGTCAATCCGGTAATATCTCCTATAGAAAACACTAAGTTTTACTGTCCATTGACCAAAGATTCTATTGCGTGGGAATCGAACGATACATTCAATCCGGCTGCTACACTCTACAATGGTGAGATTGTCGTGTTATACCGTGCAGAGGATAAATCAGGTGTCGGTATCGGACACCGGACTTCCCGCCTCGGTTATGCCACTTCTACCGACGGCACACATTTCCAACGGGAAAAGACTCCTGTATTCTATCCGGATAATGATTCACAAAAAGAGTTGGAATGGCCCGGCGGCTGCGAAGACCCACGAATTGCCGTAACCGATGACGGATTATATGTAATGATGTACACCCAATGGAATCGCCATGTACCTCGCCTGGCAGTAGCGACCTCCCGCAACCTAAAAGACTGGACAAAACACGGTCCTGCTTTTGCCAAAGCATTTGATGGAAAGTTCTTCAACCTGGGTTGTAAGTCCGGCTCTATCCTGACCGAAGTTGTTAAAGGGAAACAGGTTATCAAGAAAGTCAACGGGAAATACTTTATGTACTGGGGAGAGGAGCATGTATTCGCAGCTACTTCCGATGACTTAATCCACTGGACACCGATTGTCAACATTGACGGCTCCCTAAAAAAGCTGTTTTCTCCCCGTGACGGCTACTTCGACAGCCATCTCACCGAATGTGGGCCTCCAGCTATCTACACTCCGAAAGGAATTGTCCTTCTTTATAATGGTAAGAACCATTCAGGAAGAGGTGACAAACGCTATACCGCCAATGTCTATGCTGCCGGACAAGCACTCTTCGACGCCAATGATCCTACCCGCTTTATCACCCGTCTCGATGAACCGTTCTTCCGTCCGATGGATAGCTTTGAAAAGAGTGGGCAATATGTGGATGGAACCGTATTTATAGAAGGAATGGTCTACTTCAAAAACAAATGGTATTTGTATTATGGTTGTGCTGACTCCAAAGTAGGAGTAGCCGTTTATGATCCGAAACGACCGGCAAAAGCTGATCCGCTTCCATAGTTATAAAAAGAGTCTTGATTACATTCTTTTTTAAAGGAAAGATGTAATCAGGACTAACTTATTTCTTAAAACTATATTCCCCAAAACGGCTGAAAACAGTAAGTTCTTGTTAAGGATTTGCTTTTCAGCCGTTTCTAGTATAAAATAAAGCTTTCCGAAGCAGAATTAAATGCTACAATCGGAAAGCCTTATAATACCTATTGAAAACTGAATTGAATATTGAGAACCAGCTTTATTCTTTCATTGTCGGAGGCTTCTTCCTCCTTTCAACAATTAGCTGTCTTTTATAAGTAAGCCATCTTTATCCATTTATCTTATTCAAAACAACCGGTCTGTTTGCCGGAGCCTTACCAAAATTCTTATTAGGCTTTTTCCCCATTACAAACTTCAATGTGCTGCCATTTATTATATCCTGATAAGTGATATAACTCTTATCATAAGGCTTGCCATTCAAATACACTTTCTGGATATAGATATTTTCTTTGCTGTTATTGGGTGCTTCTACAGTAAAAGTGTTACCACCACGTACCTTCACTTCTACTTTCTTAAAACAAGGGCTACCGAAAACAAATACACCATCCGACGGGTTCACCTGATAGAGTCCCATAGATGAAAGAAGATACCAGGCAGACATTTGGCCACAATCCTCATTACCGATGATACCGTCCGGCTGGTCTGTGTAAAAATCGCTCATGATAAAACGAACCTTTTCCGCCGTTTTCCATTGTTCACCGGCATACGCGTAAAGATAAGCAACATGATGGCTCGGTTCATTTCCATGTGCATATTGTCCGATCAATCCGGTTATGTCGCTCGATGCTTCTTCCCCCATACTGTCGGTATTGGTAAAGAAACCATCAAGCTTCGTTGTAAAAGGTTTGTCACCTTCAAACAAGGCAATCAGCCCATAGGGGTCTTGTGGAGCAAAGAAAGTATATTGCCATCCGTTTCCTTCACAGAAATCTCCAACAGTATGGATGGAACGTGCCGGATCGTAAGGAGTACGCCAAGAGCCGTCTTCCAGTTTCGGACGAATGAAATGGATAGAAGAATCAAAATAGTTCTTGTAATAATGAGCACGTTTTGAGAATGTTTCAGCATCTTCTGTCTTTCCCATCTTACGTGCCATAGCGGCAATTCCCCAGTCGTCCACTGCATACTCCATGGCTATGGAAGTAGCTTCATGAACTTTGTCGGCAGGGATATAGCCTTTTTTGACTACATAAGGTACTCCTTTCTGCTTTTCATAAGTAGCTGTAGCTATCATTGCTTGCAATGCTTCTTCCGCATCGAACCCGGTAAATCCTTTCAGATATGCATCGGCAATCACCGGCACGGAGCTATACCCCGGCATCTGATCGGTCTCTCCACTCATCAAAGGCCAGATAGGGAGTTTGTCCTGCTGACGATAGATGGAAATCATCGAATTGACTACATGGTCAACCATTTCAGGTTGAGTAATAGTCATCAAAGGATTTAATGCACGGTAGGTATCCCATAAAGAAAGAGTCGTATAGTTGGCTTTCTTCGGGTCTGTGTAAATCATGTCATTCATCCCTCTATACTCTCCATTCACATCGCAAAAAAGCGTAGGGGCAATCATAGTATGATAATGGGCGGTATAGAATACACGTTTGGAAGCCTCATCATCAGTCTCTACTGTCATCTTCTCCAGTTGCTTATTCCATCGGTCGGCACTCATATCCACCACCTTATCAAAATCCCAGTGAGTAAGTTCGGATTGCAGGTTCATCGCTGCGTTGTCACAGCTGACAGAAGAAAGAGCGACTTTTATCTTCACTTCTTTCACGTTGCCAAAAGTAAGGACACTCTTCACCGATGCCACTTTCAGTTGGTCCCAAGGTTGCGGAGCATTATCGTCATAGGCAGTAAACTGCTCTATCTTCTTATCACTTTTCAACACAAAATAAACTTTGCGGGAAGGACTCCAGCCTCTCACATAACGATAACCCTCTACTGTATAATCATCTACCTTACGGATATAGCTGTCGTAAGCATTCGATCCGTTTCCTTCACGTAAGTCGATTAATATGGAAGCCGGTTTTCCTTCAGGATAAGTATAACGATGGAAGCCTACACGATCTGTAGCTGTCAACTCGGCTTTGATATTGTAACGGTCGAGAAGCAAAGAGTAATATTCGGGACGGGCGATTTCATTCGCATGAGAATATCTGGAAGCATACCCATCACGTATATCATCCTGATTGCCTCTGGGAGTACGGATCTCATTCAATGGCATGATGAGAATATCACATAAGTCAGTACAGCCCGTACCGCTCAAATGGGTATGTGAAAAGCCAATTAAAATACTATCGGAATAATGATAACCCGAGCACCAGTCCCAACCTTTATGGATATTGGTAGGACCCAGCTGTACCATTCCATACGGAACACTCGTCCCAACAAAGACGTGTCCATGATAACCGGATCCGATATACGGATCGACGTACTGCAATAATCCTTCACTTTTTGAATAGTTCTGTTGCGCTACTCCATTTCCCGCTGTAAGCAAGACACAAGAAGTAAGTGCAAGTAGTTTAAATGCCTTCATTCGTATTTTTCTTTGGTATGATTGAAAATTATAGTTAGCGAATGATGCAAATATACTACCTATTTAGGAATTAACTAACTGTCGCTAGAGTTTACAAGAAAAATGGCAGGCAGGTTTACTCTTTTGGCAAGTTCCAACCACAGATTTACACGGTTTTCCACAGAAAAACTGCGTACCGTCTACTAAATAACATAATAAATGAATCTGTGGAAATCCGTGTTAATCTATGGCGAATCCTTTCCATAAATTCCCTTCGGGAAGAGGAGCTTCAAGCTCTATCAGTTCTTTTGAGACAGGATGTATGAACCGTACTCTCCGGGCATGCAGACAAATGCTCCCATCCGGATTGGAGCGTGGAGAGCCATATTTCAAATCTCCCTTGATAGGGCATCCCATTTTTGCCAGCTGACAACGAATCTGATGATGACGTCCGGTTTTTAAATCGACTTCGAGCAAATAGTAATTCTCCGAATGACCGATCAACCGGTAATGCAAGATCGCTTTCTTGCTGTTCGGCACTTCTTTGTCGTATGCATAACTTTTGTTCTGCTTTTCATTACGTACAAGAAAATGTACCAGTTCACCTTCCGGTTCTTGCGGAGCATTTTTCACAACCGCCCAATAAGTCTTTTTCACCTCACTGGTGCGAAACATTTCGTTGAGCCTTGTTAATGCCTTACTCGTTTTGGCAAAAATAACAAGACCGCTTACGGGGCGGTCCAACCGGTGTGTCACACCGAGGAAAACATTTCCGGGTTTCTGATACTTCTCTTTCAGATACTGTTTTACAGTCTCCGAAAGCGGCGTATCCCCCGTCTTGTCTGCCTGGACAATCTCGGAAGCGGTCTTGTTGACTACAATGATATGGTTGTCTTCGTATACAACAGTCATTCTGTTCGATTACATATTCATACCACCATCTACCTGAATCACCTGACCTGATACATAAGAAGACATATCAGAAGCCAGGAAGGTAGCGATGTTTGCCACATCTTCAGGAGTACCACCACGACGCAAAGGTATTTTCTTTGCCCATTCAGCTCTTACTTCGTCAGAAAGAGCAGCTGTCATGTCTGTCAGGATGAATCCCGGAGCGATAGCGTTGGCACGGATGCCGCGAGAACCCAACTCTTGTGCGATAGACTTAGCCAATGCAATCATACCTGCCTTAGAAGCAGCATAGTTAGCCTGTCCTGCATTTCCGTGAACACCTACAACAGAGGCCATATTGATAATGCTACCAGCTTTTTGACGCATCATGATAGGTGTACAAGCATGGATGAAGTTAAATGCTGACTTCAGGTTCACGTTGATTACCATATCCCATTGCTGTTCGCTCATGCGCATCATCAAACCGTCACGAGTGATACCGGCATTGTTTACCAATATATCGATCCGTCCGAAGTCCTTGTGGATTTCTTCAACGACCTTTGCAGTATCTTCAAAGTTAGCCGCGTTAGAAGCGTAACCTTTGGCTTTCACGCCCATTGCTTCCAATTCTTTAGCTGTATTTTCTGCATTTTCGTCAATGACAAGGTCAGTAAATGCGATGTTTGCGCCTTCGGCAGCAAACTTAAGAGCGATAGCCTTACCAATACCGCGAGCAGCACCGGTTACAATGGCTGTTTTTCCGTCTAATAATCCCATACTAAAAGTTATTTAATTAAATTTCTGTTCTATGCAGTGCGCCAAACACAATGTTGGACACATATCTATTTCTTGTATCTTCATCCAGATGTGCACCTATATGGCCTCGAATATAAGGAACTTCAATTCCTTTCACACAATAATGTATCAAGTCGGCAGTCATCTCCACATCGTCAATATGGAAAACTCCTTTTGCCTGTCCTTCCAGAAGAACGGCTTTAAAGAGCTGGACTTCCTTTGCATCAAACTTCTTGCGAACTTTTTCCACCCGCCATATATCACGGAAGAAATAAGCACGCAATGTTCCGTTTCGATAGACCACCTCTTTTACCGCGTCCAACCGGGTATATATCATCTCCAACAATTTCTCGTCCGGTGAGATATTTTTCTCGGCCACCCGCTTCATCATATCCGACAGAATATCCAATTCCGATTCCACAACAGCCAAATAAATTTCATCCTTACTTTTAAAATAAGTATAGAGCGTTCGTCTACCTTTTTTAGAAGCAAGAGCGATATCATTCATAGTTGTGTTTTCTACTCCCATCTTCGCAAAAAGCTGACGGGCTACATCTACTAATTTGGCTTTTGTCTTGGATACGGTCATAGGTTACAAATTGCACATTGCTGAATATTTTGAGCAAAAGTAATTCTTTTCTTTAGACCATACAAGAAAATAGAGAGAATATTAACATTTGTATATTAATAGGTGCTAAGAAAAAGTTTCATCATTATTTCATTCATTCTCAACCAAATAAGAAAAAAAATGATGATTTACTCGAAAAATATTCAGCTAATTATTTGTTTGTTTCAAAAAAAGCCGTACCTTTGCACCCGTTAAACATCGCGGAGTGGAGCAGTTGGTAGCTCGTTGGGCTCATAACCCAAAGGTCATTCGTTCGAGTCGGATCTCCGCAACTAAAGATAAGAAGAATCGCAGAAATGCGGTTCTTCTTTTTTATGACGACTCTTCTTTACTGACTTTATTCGGCTCAGTCTGAAACCTTGGGGGATTGCGTTAAAATTCTTATTTTTGCATCATGAAAACATCCTCTTCCCAAACGATTGATCCTGTTGCTTCTTTAAGCTTGTTCTTGCCTTCAGGAATCCTTGATTACTTTACCCTAGTCAATCATGTTTCTCAGGATACTTGCTTTATTCTTTATTTAGAGGAGAAAGCCACTATTCCTGCTGAGTACTCTGATTTCGCCTCAGTCTGAAACCTTGGGGGATTGCGTTAAAATTCTTATTTTTGCATCATGAAAACATCCTCTTCCCAAACGATTGATCCTGTTGCTTCTTTAAGCTTGTTCTTGCCTTCAGGAATCCTTGATTACTTTACCCTAGTCAATCATGTTTCTCAGGATACTTGCTTTATTCTTTATTTAGAGGAGAAAGCCACTATTCCTGCTGAGTACTCTGATCTCCATCTTCACTCAAAAGGTTTCCTCCCTGAGATTGAAGTTCAGGACTTCCCTATCCGTGGTAAAGCCGTTTATTTACGTATCAAGCGTCGTCGCTGGGAAGATCCATCCACTGGGCAGACATATAGTCGTGACTGGAGTTTGGTAGCCACCGGTACTCGCATAACCGCTGAGTTCGGTGCTTTTTTAAAAGAATTACTTAGATAATCACGCCGTTAGCTGCCAAAGTGTAGCTGAGCATTACTGTATGGATGGCAAACAGCTTCAAAGCCAATATAAAGACCACCTGAGTGACTTCCAGAATTGGGATCAGAGAGCACATGCCCAAGAGTATATCCTTTATCCAAAGAATATGGGTTATCACCTATGTATTGACGAAACGGCTTTAAGTAAGGGAGATCTTTATACCATCTTAATAAATAGAGATAAGCGAGGTAGGAAAGGTTCTATTATAGCTGTAATTCAGGGCACTAAAACCGATGATATCATTGCGGTACTTACAAAGATGCCACAGGAGCTGCGTAATCAGGTCAAAGAAATTACACTGGATATGGCCGGGAGCATGCAAAAGATTGCCAAAACGTGCTTTCCACGTGCCATGCAGGTGATTGATAGGTTTCATGTACAAAAACTTGTATACGAAGCTGTACAAGAGTTGCGCATTACATATAGATGGCAAGTGATAAAAGAGGAGAATAAAGCTATGAAAGCGGCAAAAGAGAAGGGGGAAGTATATAAAGCAGAAGAACTCGAAAACGGAGATACACTCAGGCAATTATTGGCCAGAAGCAGATATTTATTATTTAAATCACCTGATAAATGGACCAAGAGTCAGAAAATCAGGGCAGAATTACTTTTCAAGCAGTTTGAAGATATTAAGCACGTATATTACTACTCATTGGAGTTGGGAAAGATCTTTTCCACAAACTATGACAAGGATGTAGCAAGAGCAAAGCTGGCACTATGGTATAATAAGATTGAAGAATATGGATACGATACATTCACAACAGTAGCAAACTCTATTGAGAATCATTATGAAAGGATTCTGAACTTCTTTGTGAACAGGAGTACAAATGCAGCAGCGGAAGCATTTAATGCTAAAATCAAAGCATTTAGGGCATCATTTAGAGGAGTAGTGGATATGAGCTTCTTCCTTTTTAGGCTAGCAAAGGTATATGCATGAAGGGAATTGACTAAACTTAATCCCCCAAGAATTACAACTGAGCCCTGATCTCCATCTTCACTCAAAAGGTTTCCTCCCTGAGATTGAAGTTCAGGACTTCCCTATCCGTGGTAAAGCCGTTTATTTACGTATCAAGCGTCGTCGCTGGGAAGATCCATCCACTGGGCAGACATATAGTCGTGACTGGAGTTTGGTAGCCACCGGTACTCGCATAACCGCTGAGTTCGGTGCTTTTTTAAAAGAATTACTTAGATAATCACGCCGTTAGCTGCCAAAGTGTAGCTGAGCATTACTGTATGGATGGCAAACAGCTTCAAAGCCAATATAAAGACCACCTGAGTGACTTCCAGAATTGGGATCAGAGAGCACATGCCCAAGAGTATATCCTTTATCCAAAGAATATGGGTTATCACCTATGTATTGACGAAACGGCTTTAAGTAAGGGAGATCTTTATACCATCTTAATAAATAGAGATAAGCGAGGTAGGAAAGGTTCTATTATAGCTGTAATTCAGGGCACTAAAACCGATGATATCATTGCGGTACTTACAAAGATGCCACAGGAGCTGCGTAATCAGGTCAAAGAAATTACACTGGATATGGCCGGGAGCATGCAAAAGATTGCCAAAACGTGCTTTCCACGTGCCATGCAGGTGATTGATAGGTTTCATGTACAAAAACTTGTATACGAAGCTGTACAAGAGTTGCGCATTACATATAGATGGCAAGTGATAAAAGAGGAGAATAAAGCTATGAAAGCGGCAAAAGAGAAGGGGGAAGTATATAAAGCAGAAGAACTCGAAAACGGAGATACACTCAGGCAATTATTGGCCAGAAGCAGATATTTATTATTTAAATCACCTGATAAATGGACCAAGAGTCAGAAAATCAGGGCAGAATTACTTTTCAAGCAGTTTGAAGATATTAAGCACGTATATTACTACTCATTGGAGTTGGGAAAGATCTTTTCCACAAACTATGACAAGGATGTAGCAAGAGCAAAGCTGGCACTATGGTATAATAAGATTGAAGAATATGGATACGATACATTCACAACAGTAGCAAACTCTATTGAGAATCATTATGAAAGGATTCTGAACTTCTTTGTGAACAGGAGTACAAATGCAGCAGCGGAAGCATTTAATGCTAAAATCAAAGCATTTAGGGCATCATTTAGAGGAGTAGTGGATATGAGCTTCTTCCTTTTTAGGCTAGCAAAGGTATATGCATGAAGGGAATTGACTAAACTTAATCCCCCAAGAATTACAACTGAGCCCTTTATTCACAACCTAATTTCAGTTATCAACAAGGATATCAACAGGTTAATTTACTTATAATAAAGCAATTAACTATATAGATTCCTTTTCTATCAACAAGGCAGTATTTAGTTATTCACCATACAAAAGCCGGCTGATCCCTCATGAATCAGCCGGCTTTTATGTTCCTCGAAAAAGGGTATTCTATTGATGTTTATAGAACTTCAGTACCTTTTTCGCATAACGTTTTCCTAATAACAGTTGTGCTTCCGTATTAAAATGAGGGTCCTTCTCATCTTTATACCATCCCAATCCTTTCGATGATACCCAATCAGAATGGGGAATAAATGAAGAAACTTTTTTAATCATCTGATTAAAGGGGACTGTACCAGCTTCTCTTTTTGTCCAGTTCCATTGAGAAATCTGTCCTACAACAACCGGTAGATTCGGCATGCCCAGATCTTCCCGCAAGTCTTTCACCAAAGAAATCAGTTTCTGTTTATACGCTTCCGGATTCGAACAATCGGCTTCTCCCTGATGCCAAAGGATTGCTTTCAAAACACCTCCCTGCTTCATTGCAATCCGAACCCGGGAAAGAGCTTCTTCATAATATCCGTCTTTACTCCCTTTTAGCCAGGAGTTGATGGATGAGCCTCCACGCGCATTTACTACCAGTCCGACAGGACGTTTCGTTTGTCGGGCCATCTCTTTAGCAAAGCCGTAAGCCGGTCCCAAGCGTTGCATCGACAGGTCTTTACGGACTGTCGAATAACGATTGAGAGGATTTACTGCCGGTTCAAAATTCCCCTTATCATTCAATAGATATACATTTCGCAGCGTATCCATGACCTCCGGAGTCAATGTTGCACGCCCCGCCATGTTGGATTGACCGATGCATACATACAAATCAAAAGTGGATGGAACATCTTCCTTTACATTTCCTGCAAAAGCAAACAGGGATTGCAGGAGGAAAAAAGACAGTAAATAAATAGACCTAAGCATACGAACTGTGTTTATGATTAATAGTTTCTATAAATACGGATAGCATTCAGAATAGGTTCTCCTTCTTTTTTATGAAAGTCGACACTTACTCCTTTTCCATCCTTTACTGTTATTACAAACTTTTTGATAACAGCACGGGCATATCCGTAATCACGGGCTACGTTGAAATCATCTGAAACGGTTGTTCCATTGATTGAAATACCAAAGCTGCGATTTCCGGCAAATGTTTGTTCCGAGTCAGCTCCCAGATTATAAACCAATGCTTCTCTTTCTTTGTCCGACTCCAACTCTGCCCAGTGCAAATATACGGAATATTCTCCATTTGGTACATCAGCCTTAAAAGATTTTATTCCAACGCGTTGAGTCTGGAAGATTGGATTCATGTCCGTTCCGTGAATATCGATATCCGAACCAAGCATGGTGCCGAATCCTGTTTGACGACGATAAGATGTTCCGCCGATAAATCCCCAACTACCGGGCTTATATTCCTGTTCGGGAATCCATGCTACGTTTGCCGCACGGTCTTCAAAATATCTCGGAGAACCTAACATTACATTTAATTCCGTAAATGGCACAGCTTCGTCTTTCAACTGCGAGCCTACCAACTGGAACTGAATCCGAAGCATATCACGCAACTTGTTACCACCAGTCACAGCAACAGCTTCCAGCAGATTCTCTCCACCGACAAACGGTACATCAAACAAAGCATAATTATCTTCTATCTTTTTCTTTCCCAGACTCTTGTTATTCACAAACAGCTCTACTTCTTCCGCATTAGAGAATACAGGGACGGATTGGATACATTCTTTCTGTGCCGTATTCACCACTCCCCCACGGCTTTTCCACTCCCGATTACCAATGACAAGTATCGGACGACGTGACAAGGCTGTCTTATAGAACCAATAAACATCTTTCTTCTCTCTGTTTAATCCGACAACGCCTTTATTGTTTACATGAGGAACAGCATCTACACGGGATTCGGAATAAAAATCATTCAGATTCCACAGACTGGAACCGGCTACAAACGGACGTTTCATCATTTCATTGAGGTAATGTTTATGATATACCAGTCCATATTCCTGCGAGAAGTCAAAACGTTCCGGCTGGTACGAATGAACTCTCGGATCCACTCCCGGTCCATATTCCGTTACCATCAGCACTTTTCCTTTGTATACTTTATGGGCACGATCAAGCAAACGCTGGAACTCATTGATATCCGGTTCATACCAACCTTGATACAAGTTCCATCCCTGAATCATCGGGATTTCGGTGAGATGAGCGTCTTCGTAGTATTGAGGCATATTGTGATAAGCCATCATCGTATATCTTGAAGGATCTTCCTCACGGATAGTCGCCTCCAAGGCACGGGCTACTTTTTCCGTGAAACGGTAGTAATCTTCCAACTGTTTACCTTCGGTATAGGGACGACGCAGGAAAATCTCATTCATATACCCCCAAATCATTACGGAAGGACGGTTGAAATCCTGACGTACCATCTCTTTCGCCATCTCAACAGAATTATGCAGGAACTCTTCGGTTTCTGTAACAGCATTAACGACGGGAATTTCAACCGAAGTCACAATGCCCAGTTTATCACACATTTCCATGATAACAGGATCTTGGGGATAGTGTGATACACGCAGGTAGTTTCCTCCCATCTCCTTCAATAGCAATACATCCTGTACGTGCAATTCGTCACGCAAAGCATTTCCTTTCTGAAAATAATCCTGATGCCGGGCAGTTCCGATCAGTTTGCGTCCTTTGCCATTCAGGAAAAAACCTTTTTCCGAATCAAACTTGAACCAGCGCAAACCTAACGGATTCACCACTTCATCCAGCAAAGTACCCTTTCTTTTATCAAGAATACGGGTATATACCATATAGCGATAAGGATCGTCTATATCCCACAGACGAGGGGAATCTATTTTTATCTTTTTGGAGATGTCCGTCTTCGTCTCGCCGGCTGCCAGTTTTACTTCTGCCTGCGTCTTTTTCACTTCCTTGCCATCCGCATCACAGATTATATTCTCCACCCTGATTTCCGTAGCCTGGGGCATATCGTTCGTCAGTAGCGTAGTGATTTCTACCGAAGCAGCGGAGTTATTCACTTCGGGGGTACGGATATAAACTCCCGACGAAGCATAATCATTCGTTGCAATGTGCACCGGATTCATAAACTGCAAATAGACGTCCCGGTAGATACCGCCAAAGAAAGTAAAATCGGCAGATAAGGGGGGAATATTCGGATTATAGACATTGTTTACATAAATGGCAAACAGGTTTTCCTGTCCATAACGCAAATGGGAAGTGATGTCAAAACAGAAGCGGGTATACCCTCCTTTGTGCTCTCCAACGAACTGACCGTTCAGGTAGAATCGTACTTCCTGATTGGCTCCTTCAAAGTAGATCACTGCCTGACGTCCCTCCTGGCTTTTGTCTATAAACAACTGTTTTCGATACCAGACCGGCCCCCGATAGAATCCCGGAGTTTCATCGTCTGCATCTTTATCATTCCAGGTATGAGGTATATTGACCGTCTCCCATGAAGAGTCGTCACAGCCAGTCAGTTGTGCTTCAAATGGAGATCCTTTTGTAAATTTCCACCCGTCGTTGATGGTATATACCACGCGTTGCTGTGCCTGCGCCCATCCCACAATAAACAATAGAATAAAGATATAGAATAGCTTCTTCATAATCTATGTATGCATCTAATTAAAACTTTATTTTTATCTCTCTGCCTGTGTAGACACACTCTTTACTCTCAAGAGCAGCACCATCAGGCAGATATAACTTCACACGCATTTTTACTTGTTCCGGCATACCGGGATAACTTCCTTCACGCAGACCGATCGTCAGTGTCCGTTCCGAATCTTTCCATTGCATCAGTACTTTGGAACATACACCATCTTCATAGCGGTAGGAGTCGCCTTCGTCCTCATACCATAAGAAAGAAGCATTCGCTCCTCCGTAAATACGCAGTTCCAATTCACGGTCGGGGTATTCCATCGCATATTGTTTCACTTCTGCCAAAGGCAAGATAGAACCGGCTTTTACATATAGGGGAAGGATGTCAAGGGTGTTTGCCTGCATTTGTTCTCTTCCTCCTTCAAAGGCCTTTCCGGTCCAAAAATCGTACCAATATTCGCCATTGTGTTCCGGCAGATAGACACTGATGTTCTTTTCTTCCGATTGCGGATGAAATACCGGTCGTACCAATAAAGAGGTGCCGAACATATAGGCGTTATCAATATCAAAAGTCCGGGTATCTGTGGTGAAATCCATTGCCAAGCCTCTCAACAGGGTATAGTTATTGGCTGTGACTTGGTGGGACATCGAGTAAATGTAAGGCAACAGACGGTAACGCAGCTGGATATATTTCACCTGATTATCATAAGATGGTGTCCCCTTTTCACCGAATTGCCAAACTTCACGCGGCACATTCGTGCCGTGAGCACGGAAGACAGGAGTAAATGCACTGAACTGGAACCAACGGGAGTACAACTCTTTATAATCATTACTTTTCAACCCATTGGGATATTTTGCATCACGTTCTGTGACAAAGAATCCTCCTGTATCGGAAGTCCAATACGGAATACCGGACATGGATAAGTTCAAACCGGCAACCAGTTGTTTATGCATATTTTCCCATGAAGCCGAGACATCCCCCGACCATACCGCCGTACCATAATGCTGTTGTGAAGCAAAGGCGGAACGGGTTAAGATAAATATGCGCTTCTGATCGCTTTCGGCTCGAAGACGTTGATAGAAGTCCTTCAGCATTTCCAAAGAATAGGTATTCAGATAACGGTGGAAACTGCCCAGATAAGTATTTCCGGCTGCTTTCGTCCTCTCTTCCTGCTTCAACTGTGTGAATCCGTCACGGAAAGAAGGCTCTGTCGCATCCATCCACCAGGCATCCACACCCATATCATAGAGTCCTTTCTTGAGATATTGCCAAAAGATATCCCGTGCGGCAGGATTGTAAGCATCAAAGACTTTATAACCTGCCCATGTAGGTTCGCTAAATAAGGCACCGATAGAATCGAGTGACTGATAGACAGCTGTTTCCGGTCCGAATCCGGGCCATACGGAAAGCATAAAGTGAACATGATCCTGCTGATGCAGTTCTTCAATGACTTGCCGGGGATGATCGAAGTTCGCCGGATGGAAAGTCAGACTGTTCCAATGGGGTTTATCTCCCCAATACTCCCAGTCCTGCACAATGTTATCCAACGGAATCCCCCGTTTACGATACTCCTTTACAACGGCTTTCAACTCATCGAACGATTTATAGCGTTCTTTGGACTGCCAGAAACCATATACCCACTTCCCGAACATCGGCACGTCTCCCGTCAATTCCCGATAACCGGCAACGACTTCGTCCATATTCTTGCCATATACAAAATAATAGTCGGAAGCATCGCCTACCTCGGAAGTAAATGAGTATCCTTCTTTCGTATCTTCAAACTTTGTTGAAGAATAATTATCCCACAAGATACCATATCCGTTAGTCGAGATAAGGAACGGATTGACAATATCCATATTAGCCTGCAACAGTAGTACGGATTTTCCACGATAGTTCATGATTCCGTTCTGATACTGCCCCAGACCGTAAATAGCCTCATCGTCAGTAGGAACAAAGCGTTGGGTTACTTCGAGGCATTGCTCACCTCCGGTAACCGAACGTTTGAAGTGCCGTGCCTTTTTAGCTTCTTTCTCTTTCAGTAATAACTTTCCTGTCGATACTTCCTGAAAAGTGAAAGCCGCATCTTCTTTATCAAAAGCAACGGAAAGCTCACGGGTAGAAAAGATCAGTTGCTGCCCTGTATCTTTCCATTTATAATCTTTGAATGCCGGTTTTTGCGAATCGACAACCAATCTTTTTGTTACCAGCGTATCACCTTCGGGAAAAGACAGAATCCGCACGCATCCCTCCGACATAAACTCAACCCTGTATTGGATACTATCGGATACGAAAGCACATCCCCTGCCGTCTTCATGAACCGGCGAGGAACACCCGAAACAAGATAATACGGATAAAACTAAGAACCAATTTTTCAAACTCTTCATCAATACATTTATTTGACAGTGTAGATGGTATAGCCCAATGACAAATTACGGATAACGACATTTCCTTTTAAATAGAAAGTAGGCATATTGAATCCATTTACGATATTATCTTTATACAGTTCCACTTTTGCACTTTTCCATTCGCCTGTATTGTCGGTACGTATCCGGGATACAATTTTAAACGGTTCTTTCGGTTCGCGCTGTGTGGACGAACGTATAAAAAGAGATTCATTTCCTTTGTCCAGGTATTCAAAATAGAGATACCCTACATAGTTATTCATTTGCAGTTTGGAAACCAATTCTTTGGGCAAAGAGATAGAAAGCGTTTCTTCGGCATTGTAACCACCTGATTTTCGCTTTCCCTGAATCTTCATGTCCGACTCACGCAAACGCATCATCTCAACCGCCAAAGCGGATTTGGCTGTCTTGACATCATTTTCTATTTGTGACAACAAACCTATCGCCACCGGATAACGTCCCTGGCTAATCAACAACGCTGCCTTATCGAGCGAACGTTGACAAGCAGATACGTCCATCTTCGTCTTTTCCAGGAAACGGGCTTCTTTTCGCAAACGGAAAAGCATTAAAGGTAAGGTTAAGCCACGCTCGTCCGCCTGTTCGCCTTTGAATTCTGCCGCATACTTTAAAGTGGTACGTAGTTCACGGTCACCGTTTTCGATGGTAGGTTCTATTTCATGCCCTTCGGTATAGTCGCTCCACGAAGCGATAAACATCATGTCTAGACTGTCTTTCTCCGCCATACAGAACTTCCACATACTTTGGTAAGTTTCTCCATTATTGCGAGGGATATAATAGAAGTGTCCGCGTCCCCAGCCTGCACATCCCCGGTTATCCATTCCCGGCATGGCAAATCCTGACTTAATGGTATAAGCAGGATTGTTACTATGCCAAATCGAGTCACGGAAAGGTTTCATAAACTCAATAACATCATCCTGCGTGGCATAATTATCCCATTCAGCATGTGCCTGATCTCTTGTATGGACACGAGCGGGAAGCCATGCGGTCGGTATTTCTCCCACTTTTTTCCAGGCATCCATATCATCACTGCGGGTGACAGGAATGTATTTATCGTTTTCCAGTTTTCCCCAATCCGCCCAACGGCGTAAGGCTACTGGCTGCTTCATTCCTTGCGGAAACTTCACCAGTGATAATACTTTCTTGTATTCATCGACTTTTGCTCCGGGACCGAAATGATAAAAAACAGGCATCCCCTTCACCATAGGAGCAGTCGGACCGGTAAAGACACTATCTACTAAATATTGGTAACATTTAGCCATATATTCGGTCTTTGCCTCACGGGTGTTAACTTCCGGATAAATCTTCGTAATCCAGTCATAATACAACCAACCGTCGCACCAGTTTACACCGATTTCAAAGTCATACTTCGCTGCCACTTTCTGCATTTCACGCAGCAAGATGTCATTTTCGTGAGGTTTGAATCCCCATTCGATAAAGAATCCGTCTATCTTGGCAGCTTTTGCCGACAATATCTGATATTCGATATAATCAGGATCGAGATTGGACTGCATTCCGACTTGGGGATAAGCCACTGCCGCTATCTCATGTCGTCCTTCACTGTCTATCAGATCGGCATTATAACATAGGGATTTCCTTCCCGTACTTGATTTCTCCGTATTGGCATACATCTCCCAACGCCCTAACTTTCCGTCATGTTGCCGGGTATAACGCACACCGTGGAAGTCAGCATACACTTTCTTTCCGTTCTGCGCCAAGGCCGGTAATGCGATAGATACCAATAAAAAAAGAAGAAGTTTCCTCATTGTTCCAAACTTAATTATTCAACTTATGTATTTTATTACCCTTCGACGACACTTAATCAATCCTCACCCAATACGAAATCGTGCTTTTCCGGATAACTGAAAGTATTGTCTATCATCCAACGACCTTTATAAATCTTAGCTCCGTCCATCTTGAAGAGTTCTTCTCCCTTCTCATTTACAAGTCCTTCGGCCCACCACTCTTCAGTCGGTTTCAGCATCAAGATTCCGTCAGGTCCGTTACAGACACTTTTTATATCAGCTGTATTGTAAACCTTTTCACAAGTCGGAGTATCTGTAGAAATATCAAACTTATAAACAGCCGAAGCGGCAGTAAGCCATAATTTATCTTCTTCACCATATACCGGGAACAAATCGTGTCCGCCTGATTCCTTGTCGAATGTATAAATACGAGTCTGATTGGTGAGCTGCGGATTATTCCGGTCACCATTATATTTCATGCGGAACAAGGCTGTCACACCTGCCTGAATGGTAGCCGTGGCATAGATACATTCTTTTTTCCTATCCCAGACTACATTATGGGCATTACCCAATTTGAGTGTGTTAGCTTTCATTCCCAATACTTTTACCGTATCCACCACAAAGGTATTGATTTCACCGGATTTCGACTCTGCCGTAACTATATTTCCATCCGGTAAAATTTCTGCGGAATGAGGATTCTGTCCGCAGTTTGCATAAAACATCAATTTATGGTCTGACAAGCGGATTAAAGCTACCGCTCCACCGGAAGCAGTCATCAGAATATAGCGTTTATTGAATACCGGTTTTACTTCACTCGGATTAATAAACCAATCCTGATGTGCTGAAGGAACACAAGCGGTATAAGGATCCCAACTCCATACATTACGTTGGGTTTCTGCGTCCCTTATCACAATGGCACGTCTCGTTTGCTCTGCCAAGACATATGCCTTTGCGGGAAGTTGGAACGATTCATTTTTTACTACTGGTGCTGAGTCATCATCGGAGCAAGCCCCCAAAGCTATGTTAAAGCCTAAGAAAAGGGCTAATAAACTTATCTTCTTCATTGTCGTAACTATTTCAATTTATATTTTCTTTTTTTATCAAAATCTCAATGAACTATACCATTCATTGCCGGGTATCATAATAATCAATTAATGGGTAAACAGCCAAATTCAGCTGTCGAACATACGAAAGGAAAGACTCATAGGGTTCATATTCCAACGAAACGATTCCTTTATTCGAGGCACTACCATCCGATGCATAACTGTCGTTATATTCAAAATGTATCCATCCGATACAATTCCGCGTTTCAAGTAAACGGAGACAGAAGTTTTGATGAAATTCTCCTCTGTTTTTTTGTGCATGTACGAGCCAACCACCGCCTTCGGTATTTGCATATTCAACTCCTTTATAACTGGCATCCTCTGCTTTCGTATAAAACTCTGATACCAGAAATGGCTTCACAGCACACCAAGCTTTCAGATTGGCAAGAAAGTCGGTTTCCGGTTGCCAACGTCCGTAGTAATTAACAGAAACAACATCACAATAACGGGCACACGCTTCTACCACCTTCTGATTATATTTACTCCAATCGTGCAGACGCGTACCTAAGATCAGATGTTCCGTATCATAGCGACGGACAGTTGTTGTCGTTAATTGATAATAATAATCAGATACAACTCCACGAAAATCCTCCTGATCTGCTTTTGTTATTGCTGCTGGAGAAACAATCCCTCTTTCTTGCATAAACTTTTCTGCATAAGTCCGGGCTGCTTTATAACGGTCGGGCAGGGACAAAAAATGCTTCAAATCAATTCCCCTTAAAGGATCGCCATTCTGATAACTTGCAAACGGCAATTCATTATCGAGATAATATCCGATAAAATGCTTATCACCTGCAAACAAAGCTGATTTTTCCCGTACAAGATTATCAATATATGCAGCAAATGTAGGTTCGAAAAGAAGAATCAGGCGATTATATTTATCATCATCAAAAGCATATCCTAAATTTTTAGTCATATCCCACATAAAAGTGCGAAGCAAATACAGTGTTTCTGCATAGGCAATCTTCTGTGTCTTCGGAGTCAGCAGATTGGCACGTATTGCTACAGGAAATGTTTCAATACGGTTTGAGCCATACGAAATATAGTTTATATGATTATCTGCCAACAATTTACCAGTTTCCTCACTCCATCGGACCTCACTTCCATACTTTGTACTGAAAGCCTTTTGATGAGCTGTAGATTCCCCCGGACGAACATGCTGAACCCCGTGTAAAATAACAGCTCCATTATCAGGATCGAGCAGGTAAGCTCGTCCTCCACAATGGGCAACCCGGAAAAACCCCTCTTTTCCTGTTACAGAAGAGGGTTGTAATCCGTTCCGTCCTCCCCATGCAGTCCGGGTATAATCTCCCGAAGGAGCATACCGGTTCATATTATCAATGATACGGGTTTCACGGGAGTCTGCGGTAGTCCACAACTGAAAAGTTCCATTCTGCCACTTTCTATACTCTACATTCAGATAAGTATATTCATCTGTGGGAGTAGTGGGAGTTTCCGGTTCTGAAGGTTCTCCCGCATCGGCAGAACAACTTGTTGCGAACAACAATATCAGACCGGATAAATAAAAAAAACGGAAATACCGGTATATATGTCTTTCCATATTACTTTCAGTTAATACATCTATTTATTCAAGAAGCAAGTGGGATTTTACAAACAGATGCTTCAAAGCATGGAAGAAATCTGTTGATGGATAGCTATCGTGTACGAGAAAACTATCTCGTACACAACAACTAACTTCTTATCCCTCTACAATCCACCAGTTCTCTTTCTATCCATACATTTAGCCAATAGGAAAGTGGTTACTTCTTCTTGGAAAATTTGATTTCAACAGTCATTACGCGAGCGGTCGCATTATTAGAAACCAGTTCTTTAGGTTCTGTTATATTAATAACTTTCATAACTCCGATTCTTCCTCCACCTGCAGCAGAAGATCCTCCTGTACGGAAAGCTATAACATTTCCGACTGCAATAGGATCCAGTAGACTTTGAGCAATACTACTTGAAAGTATTTCCGAAGAAATAGAAGCTACAGTTGCATTCTCATAGTCGAAGTTGGATAATATCGCGAAACGTGTTAAGTTTTTCACTTTAATAGCCGATAGTTTACCAGTAGATCCGGAAAACTCACCATCCTTTCCTGTATTATCCATAGAGTATAAGCGAGGACTACCAGAAGCTCCAAAACAATAGAACTTAAAGTCTACATTCTTCGCATTAACTTCATTAGCGATTGCGTAATCAACAGAATATGTTTTCAAATCATTCAAAGATACCATTCCAAATGCATCCGGATATTTCACATGTGCATTATTAGCAAGAGGCTGGCTGCCGACATTCAATGTGGCAACATCCATATTTACATACGCTTTCATGTAACCAATCGCTTCTTTGCCCTCTCTTCCGTCAGAAACAACTACCTTAAGTTTTGAAGTAGCTTCCGTAAAATCTATTTCCGGAGCATAATTTAAAGTATGTTCCCCATTCTTCGTTTCACGCAAGGCTTCAACTTCCGATCCATTTTCAATACGATAAATCACCACTTCGTGTACTCCACGTACTGACTCAATCTGCACAGGTACTCCTTTCTTAGCATCAGTACCTGCAAAAATGGTGGACTCTGTTAAAGTTAATGAAGGTCCGGGGATAGTCTTATAAGTTACAGGCAATGTTGAAATCGTAATGTAGCCGTAGGTATCTTCCGCTTTTACTTTAAAACCTCTGTCACCTTCTTTATAATCTATCATTTCATCAAACGTATATTCTTTCTCCCCACTCAAATTGATTATTCCTTTCGACTCCTGTCCGCTAGCTGAAACCAAATACATTTCAACAGTTTTCAGACCAGCCTCCGAAGTTATTTTAAATGTAGTACGGGGAATAGTAGGATTCTCATCCATTTCATCATAGATGATCTCTTCCGGATCAAAAGTGATAACCGGACGTTCTACGACATCAGTTACCGATATGGGAAGTGTTCCTGTGATAATATGATCCAGCTTATCAGTCGCTTCAATAATAAATGCTTGATAATTTGCATTGTATTCTAAGTTCTCAGACAAACTGTAGGAGTTCGGATTGAAAAAATCCGTAACAGTTTTATACTCAACAGTCCCCTCTACAGTCTGGATTTTCATCGTTACACTCTGTAATCCCGCCTGTGACTTGATTACAGCTACTACAGGCAGATTGTCGACTTTATTCAGATCGACATCCAATTGTTCCATCGGGAATTTGATAACAGGAGCAGATGCATTTGGTTCTATGTTTTCATTGTCGTCGCCGCAAGCCACTAAGTTCAAACAAAGCCCGATTAATAAGATGGTATATAATTTACGAATCATAATAAACTCATTTTAATGTAATACTGATTATTTCTGATAATAACAATATTTCTCGAAGATGTGAATAACACCATTCGTCGGTAAAATATTACTAGTCTTGGCATTGCGTTGAGGCGATTTACCATTGCTACCCGTTTCATTCACTAAGATCTTTCCTACGGCAGCCTGCCATGGGTTCTTCCAAACAGACATCGTCATCAACCCCTTTTCTCCGGGAAGCATTGTCAATACAAACATGGCTTCCACCTGCAGTTGACCGTAAGAACTATATTCCCCATCTACAATATGGTATAAAAGCATATTTTTCACCGTTTCTTTATCACAGTCTGTAATAGAGGCTATCCCCGGGAAAACATTTTCACGGTATGATTGCATGGCCGTATTATTCAGAGCCAGATAAGTGTATTTATTTTCAGTCTGCGTATAATAGTCTTTCAAGCCTGTATACTCTATAGCAGTAGTAAATTCAGAGAAGATATCCTGATGGTCCTGAAAATACTCCCAAGCAGTTACATTTACATGAGGATCGTCGACCGATGCTTCATAATCATAATTCTTTTGCAATTCCAAGTCACACCCAGCTAGCGCAATAACGCTCAAGCAAAAGAAAATCGTTCTATATATTGTCTTTTTCATCGTTTCAATCTTTTTAATTGTTACCATAATATGGATTCTGAGTTATCTTCGGATTCTCCAATATGTGAGAATAATGAATCGGGAACAGTTCATTTCCATCCTGGCTCATGCCGTTAATAGACTCCATCACTTCTTTCCATTTCCCTGTACGTAGCAGGTCAAACCAACGACGGCCCTCACCTACTAACTCTACCTGGCGTTCACGCAGTATATAATTAACGACTTCATCTTCCGATGCAAAGCTAAGTGCAGTAGGAGTAACCAGCCCGGCACGATCACGCACTTTTTTCACTAAATCCAAAGCTTCTTCCCATTTTCCGAGACGGGCACGAGCTTCAGCCTGCAATAACAACATATCCGTGTAGCGATAAATAGGATAAGCAACCTCACAGGTTTTGTTTAATGAGTTACTAATATCACCGGCCATATATTTACGTAATTCATTTCCATTCTGATAATCCTTCACCGTATAGGCTTTGCGCAAATCACCCTGCATATCCGGCTCATTGAAGACACTCATCAATTTATCCGACAGAACGGCAGCACGGTTACCGGAACCGGAGAACCATTGATACATATAACTATATCCATTGGTTCCCACTTCATCCATATTAAAATGAATCAGGAAGATAAACTCTTTTGTTGAGTACTCATCATTTTCAGGAGTATCATCAGACGGTTTGTTATTCAGTTCTTCTGTGAACATTGTATGCCAAGTCTGAATAGAAGGTTCAAAGTCCACCAAACGACCTTTGGACGATTTAATGTCAGCCATTTTATCAATGGTTTGATCGGCCAGATTATATTCTTTACTCCACATATAAGCATCAGCCATGATAGCCCAAACACCACAGATAGAGATACGTTTACGCTCATAATTCTTGTTACGGTTTATCAGTCCTTCCGCTTTCTTCAGGTCCGGAAGAATGACATGCTCCAAAATGTAGTTTTTATCCGTACGCTCTTTATAGATCGCTTCCGAATACTTTTCAGTGGGTTCTATAAACAAAGGTACGTCTCCCCAAACACGGATAGCATAGAAGTAGGCCAAAGCACGCAACGCATACGCTTGTCCGAGGTAATCGTTACGGTCTGCCACATCAGGCATACTGATATTAGGAACATATTTAATAGCCAGATTTGCCTGGTTAATCATCTGATACAGAGTCGTCCACTTTGCACATTTCTCATCCGTAGACATCAGGTTGTTGATAACACGTGCCTGATCGGCCATTACCGGTGCTCCGGGAGCTACATTATCAGAACGGAACTCACCCCAATAGAAATAGTTCTCCCGTAAAGTGGAACGTAACAATCCATAGATTTCATTTATACCTGCCTTAGCGTCACGGGCAGTCTGCCACATGTCACCTGCCGGAATTTCACTTACCGGTTCCTCATTCAGAAAGTCTGAACAGCTATTCAATGATAGAGCCAGGCATACAGCTCCAACAAAATATTTTATATTCTTCATACGATATCTTCAATTAAAAGTTTGCAGAAAAACCAATACCATATTCTCTCTTTCTCGGATAACGGTAAGAGTCTTTACCTACCTGCAGAGGATTGTTGGTAGAGAATTCAGGATCGAATCCCGAATAGTTGGTCCATGTCAAGGCGTTGTTTACAAAAGCGTAGATATTTATATTCTTCAACATCAGCTTCTTTATCCAGTTTTCAGGAAGATCGTATGCTACACGTATGTTCTGCAAACGAATAAATGAAGCATCTTCCAGATAGAACGAGTTACCCATACGGGCATTGTTGTAATCATCATTATACGGACGCGGATAGATTGCCTGGTCACCCGGATGCAACCACATATTATGGATGACTTCCGGTGAAGGAGTAGTTCCGGTGTATTTGAACATATTACGATTATGTTCGGCTGCATTATAAATCTGTCCTCCCAATGAATAATAGAATCCTAAGTATAAACTCAAATTCTTCCAAGTCACCGTTGTATTCAAACCACCGGTTACATCAGGCATGGCATTACCGATCACCATACGGTCATTATCATCAATCACACCGTCACGGGTTCCTTCCGGTTCCTCCCAGTTGTAATCTCCCCCACGGAACGGTTTGCCGTTCGGCAACGTTTTCTGACGGATATTACCTGCATATTCCTTTCCATCCAACAAATATTTGTACTGGAATACACCATTCTCAAACACCGGAGTCAGTTGTTCCCATTTATCAGTAAAAGCATTCGATTCGTCGTATGCAAAGACACCGGCGCTTTTAAATCCGTAGAAGTCACCCACACGGCCACCTTCCTGCATCCACCAGATATCACCTTCCATATATGCCTTACCTTCAGACAGCTTCTCAATACGGTTGACGTTTCTGGAGATATTGAAAGAAGCATTCCACTTCCAGTCCTTCGTGCGGATAATATCACCGGTAACAGCAATTTCAAAGCCTCGGTTACTCATTTCACCGACATTGGTTTTCATATATGCAAAACCGGATTCTTTAGGCAATTGGTAGTTTGCCAGCAAACCGTCTGTATATTTATCGTAATAATCGGCAGTGATTGTCAAACGGCTATTCCAAAAATTCAAGTCCAAACCAAGGTTGAATTGTTTAGTTTCCTCCCATTTCAGATTGTCTTTACCGATACGAGTCGGAATAACGCCACCCACTCCGTCATAAATAGAATTCGGAGAATAAGAGTAGATATAGTCGTAGTTGCCGATTGCTTCGTTACCCGTGATACCGAAACTTGCACGGATCTTACCATCTTCGAGAAACTTTTTCGAGAATTTCATGAATTTCTCATCCGAGAAGCGCCATCCCACAGATACGGAAGGGAAATTACCCCATTTGTTCTCTTTGGCAAAACGAGAAGAACCGTCACGACGCATAATGGCATTGAGCAAATATCTTCCTTTATAATCATAAGTCACACGGGCAAAAATGGAAGCCATAGAGTGATTGCTTAATGTGGAGCCTGTAGATGACAAATCCAGGTTTGCGGCAAAAGCATTCATTGTATAGATAAAATCTGTAGACGAGTTTATCCCCACAAATGTTTCGTTTTCATAACGCCACTGCTGTGCACTAACACCTACCATGGCCGTAAAATTATGATCTTTTATTTTGCGTGCATAAGTAAGGATGTCTTCATTCATCCAGTTCCAGTTCAGGTAATTATAAGAATAACCTTTATTCTGTTTCTGCCATTCGTCGGTGATAAGACTCGGTTCGAGTTTTTTGCGTTTATCCAGATAGAAGTTGGCATTAATATTGGCTCTAAACTTCAAATACTTGTTGAATTTGATTTCAAAGAACTGGAAGAAGTTAGCCTTATAAGAATCAGTAAAGTCGGTGGTATAATTGACCTGCGCAATAGGGTTCTTCTGACCGTTAAACACTCCGACCAAAGAGCCATCCGGATAATAAGTATTGAAATAAGGACGACGAGTCAACACTGCGCTCAATAAAGTACCTTCATTCAGACCTTTCTTTTTAGAATAAGTCAAAGAAATACGGCTACCCATATTCATCCAGTCTGTCGGTGAATAATCGGAGTTGATACGAGTATTTAGTCTCTGGAAACCTGTATTGGAAATAATACCTTTCTCATTATAATAACCGGTATTGATGAAATATTTCAATTTCTTTGTACCACCCCCTACACTGATATCCACCTGATCTTTTTGTGCAGTGCTTGTAATCATGTCCAGATAATCGTTATCCACATTAAAGAAAGAGTTCAACGGATCATTCAGTATATCACTACTTTCATCCGGATTACCTCCGCCGTATGTTTCAAAATACTCTTTACGATACTGGTCGTACAACAAACGTTCTTTACGGTTTGCCTGTGGAACCTTGTGAGACAATGTACCCCACGAGTGATTATACTTGATATCAATACGGGCTTTACCTTCCTGCCCACTTTTGGTAGTGATAATAATCACACCGTTCGCCGAACGTGAACCGTAGATAGCTGCAGAAGCGGCATCTTTCAAAATCTCCATAGAAGTGATATCATTCGTATTGATACCGTCGATACTTTCCAAAGGCACACCGTCTACGATATAAAGAGGAGTAACCCCTTCGGCAGAGAACGTGGAAGTACCACGTATTTTGATAGAAGAAGATTCACCGGGCTGTCCGGAACCGGATACCACCTGTACACCGGCAGTAGTACCCTGCAATGCTTCAAAAACATTAGTAGCCATTTTTTGCTCAATGGCCTCGCTTGAGATGGAAGTAATAGCTCCTGTTACATCACGCTTTTTCATCGTACCGTAACCCACTACCACTACTTCGTCCAATAGCTTAGAGTTCTCTTCAAGCGTAATATTCATTGTTTTATCTTTCACTACCACATCTTTAGGGGTATATCCCATGAATGATACAGTCAAAGTAACTCCCTTCTTCGAAACATTCAATGAGAAATTACCATCTAAATCTGTAATTGTTCCATTAGATGTTCCCTTCTCCATCACATTGGCGCCAGGCAAAGGAAATCCTGTTTTATCCACAATAACTCCCTTCACTGCAAACCCGCCTTGAGCATAAGCCGGATTGACAAGGAAAAAGAGACTCAAGGAAATCAAAAGGAACGACTGAAGCAACCGCACTTTTGTCCTACTCTGCAAATTTTTCATAACTAGAATAAAATTAAATTGGTTAATTATCAAGGTTTTACTCACTACTTAATTAATTGGGGAAAATATATTGATTCTCTCCAATAAGATGTTATCTTTTATTTATTATATGGATATTTGTCTTTCATAATACTACACAATAATTATTATATTAGAATAAAGATTACACAGCACCCGGTCTACCAAATGAAAGTGTGTGCGGACACACCTAACCAAAGAAAACTCAAGTACAAGCTGGCATTATCCAACGCCACAAAAGTATCACATTTGAATATATTGCACCCTATCGAATTGTTCGTTTTATCTAGTCTAAAAATTCAGATGACTTATTTTAATCACTTCACAGAGGGTTCGGAGGAGGTATTATGAGCTTTTCGGTATTGCGTAGGAGCAATATCAAAAAGTTCTTTAAAGCATTTATTGAAGTATTGAGGATTTCCAAATCCTAACCGGTAAGCAATATCCGATATATTCATTTCCGGAGAATTCTGCAGAAAATATGCCGCTTTTTTCAGACGCAGATTCATGATAAAATTATTTGGCGTACTTCCCGTGATACCTTTTATCTTCTGGAATAAGACAGTACGTCCCACCCCCATCTCACGTGAGAAGACATCTACACTGAATTCGGGATTTTCCATATTATCTTCCACTACCTGCGTCGCTTGTTCGATAAACCTCTGATCGAGTTCATTCGTTGCAATCTTCTCCGCTTTGCTATCCAGCTGATGGGCATATTTATTCTGTAAAAGTCTGCGGGTATTAATCAGATTATTGCATTGCATCACCAGCCGCCGCATATTAAATGGCTTCACCACATAAATATCCGCTCCAATTCTCAATCCTTCCAACTCACGTTCGGGCGCACTAAGGGCAGTCAGAAGAACGACAGGTATATGACAAGTTTCAATATTGTTCTTAATTTTGGCACACAATTCCGTTCCAGGCATTCCGGGCATCATAATATCCGAAATAACCAGATCAGGTTGCATCATCTTTACTTTCTCATACCCTTCCTCACCATCACTTGCAGTTTCAACCGTGTACAATGGAGAAAAGATATCTACAAGGATATTTCTGATTTCTTCATTATCATCAATAACCAACAGCTTGCAGTCAGTAGTCCCACTCTCACTTTGAGCCGACTGTACCTCCTTAACCAATAGTTCTTTATCTTCCGAATAATAAATATATTCCTTATCCTGCTCCGGTTCAATCCGGGAAACAGAAGAATCAAAGTGAGCATCTCCTTTCTTCAGAGTGACCTTAAAGCATGAACCTTTCCCCAACTGGCTTTCTACAGTTATATCTCCCTGATGAGCTTTCACAATCCCCTGACTTAAAGCCAGCCCGATACCCGTTCCTCCATACTGTCCGATATTCTCGGCCTGATAGAACCGCTCGAATATCTTCACGTAATCTTCCTCGGATATTCCTGCCCCATTGTCTGAAACGGAAAACATACATTCATCCGCTCCATCAGCCAATTCCATACTGATACTTCCACCGTCTGAAGTATATTTAAAAGCATTCGACAGCAGGTTATTAACCACTTTCTGCAATTGCATACGATCTCCCCACACGAGGCATTGCTCACAGTCAGCATGCAAAACAAACGAAATATTCCTGTTAGCTGCCAATTCTTTGAACAATACATAATGCTCTTTGAGTAAAGAATATAAATCAAATTGAGAAACTTTCAGTTTCAAAAGTCCCTGCTCCTGTTTCCGGAAATCAAGCAACTCCGTTATCAATGATTTCAGGTTACCGGCATTTTTATGTATATTCAGTAATTTCGAATAAGCATACGTAGACAACTTACCGGAATTCAACAACAGATCAACCTGCCCCAGGATAAGGGTAATAGGGGTTCTGATTTCATGTGAGATATTAGTGAAGAAACGCAGTTTGGATTGGTTCATTTCTTCAATATATTGTTTCTCACGAAGTTCAAAGTCCAACGAGGTTTTCAAGAACAGCCGAATTCTATATTCTCTCACTACAAAGAATAGAATCGTCAGAATCACACACGCATAAATTGTATAAGCCCACCAGGTGGCATAAAAAGGTGGTGTGATCGTTATATGAAGAGATCTGATTACTTCCGGAAAGTTCTTCAATCTGATCTCAAAAACATAATCGCCCGGAGATATATTTGTATAGGTAATATCATTCCCCAAACGATTCTCACTCCATTCGTCATTAGAACCTATCAACCGGTATTCTACCTCACCACCGCCAATATGCAGAAAGTTATCTGTCGAGAAACCGATAGAAAACACATTCTGCAAATAATTCAATTTAATCCGGTCGGTATAGGCAAAGGACTTATTTAGGATGCCGGTTTGATCGCCTGTGGTAATCTCTTTATTATTGACATACAAATGAGCCAACTCCAAATCATATATTTTCGGAGGATAGGACAAACTACTTTCACGAATGGCAACCAGTCCGGTAGCTCCTCCCATATAAATATCATGATTGCGGGATACATGCATGGATTTCCTATTGACAAGAGTCAGCGGAAATCCTGTTTTAGAATTGAAGTTTATCACTTTCCCGTCTTTCTGTTCTAACACAGACAATCCATGTCCGGTACCAATCAATAAATTCCCGGAAGGAGTTTCGCCCAACACTCTGATATTTTCTCCCGACAATACGCTTTCAGGAGTATGTAAACGAAACAATCGCTCTTTCTTATCCAACAAGAAAAGCCCGTTGCCATGTGTTCCGACCCAAATGTTTCCCTTTCGATCTTCATAGATGACATTGACCAGCTCTTTTTGAGATCTGACCTGCTTCTTCAGACTTATCCTATACGTTTCAAACCGCCCTTCATCAATCACATAAGCTACACAACCATCATCGGAAGCAAACCATAGCCGGTTTTTCGAATCAAGCAACAAAGTGTTATAATTATGTGTAAACAACTCCTTTTGATGAAACAACACTTCAGTTTTTAAGGCCTGTTTATCCAGACTAACAACTGCAGATGTTGTACCTACATACAATTTACGAGGAGTGTCGGCCAAGGCAAACAGAGCTTCTCCCACACTTTCCTCTCCGAGCGGTTCGAGGTCATATATATCATTCCGATAGTTATCAAGATGAAAACAGTTGACCTTGTTTGTAAAGTCAGCAGCAATCCACAAGCAGTTATTAGCCTCATCAAAAACGACATCTTTCAGATAATCCGTACTAAAATGATATCCGGTATGCGCATTAAAATGTTTGAATGTTCCTTGTTCCGGTTGATATAAATCCAGTCCTCCACCTTCTGTGCAAATCCATATATTTCCGGATTTATCTTCTGCCATAGCACCCACCACCGGAAAAGACAATCCGGTATCCGAAGCATGATAATGTACAAAATGTTGATATTCCGGTGAGAAGAAGTTCACGCCGCCCCAATAGGTCCCCACCCAGACAGTTCCTTGTTTGTCCGTATAAAGAGAAGTCACCGAACGATTGGACATAGCCCCCACCCGGTTAGGATCCGCCTGATAATGAAATATTTTCCCGGTAGCCACCTCAATCTTACTCAATCCGCTTCTGTAACCTACCCATATATTCCCTTCCAAATCCTGACATAGCGCTCTTGCCATATCATCCCGGACCGTGTAAACACTCTTGTTGTTATAATCATAATGATGTATGACTGCACCTTGAGGTGAAAAACAGAAAACACCATGATCCTGCGAACCAACCCAAATATTCTGATCGTTACTTTTTATCAGTTTCATCACCTTGATTCCGGGCAAATAAAGCGACATCGATCCACAAGTATCCACACGCATCACCCCGCCATCTTTCAAAGCAACCCAAAGATTTCCTTCCGAACCTTCTACCATTGTCGGCCCGGTGTCCGGCAAATGTACCTCCGCATACATGGGTTTCACGGAACGGGTATTCTTATCATATAAGAAGAGTTTTCCCCCTTCTGCAATCCACACTCCCAACTTTCCTTTGGCAAGAGTGGAAGGAGAAGGCACCGGAAGAATATAATATTTCTCCGTTTCAAGGTCGAACTGGAAAAGTCCCGTAGAGGTCAAGAGAAAAAGACTCCCCTGGCCGTCCTCCACCATCTGGGTGACATATAGATTACCATAACTGATGGAATCGTTATGAAAATGATTAAAGACTTTGATATGATTGCCATCGAAACAATTCAGACCATCCAGTGTGGCAATCCATATACGCGACTTCTCATCCTGGCAAATATCGCTCACCGTTATTTGCGACAATCCATCCTCCACACCCAATGTTCTGAACTTATATTCCTGTGATTGAAGAGGAGATATAAATCCTAAAAGAGATAACAGAATAAGAAAATGGATCTTAGATAGTTTTTGTCCGCGCATATCAAGAATGATGGTTTATAGCACATTATCTTCGCCACAAAAGTAACAGTTTTTATGATATTCCCAAAATCAGAGCCAAATAACTAATAGATATGAACTTCATCCTATTCATTCTTCCCGCCCGAACGAACGATACTCCAACGGAGTTAGTCCCGTACGTTTCTTGAAGAAAGAGAAAAAATATTCGGTTGACTGGAAACCTAGAAAAAAAGAAATCTCTTTTACTGACTGGGAAGTTCCCACCAGCATTTGTTTAGCTTTACGAAGTTTCAATTCCTGGAAATATTTAGCCGGAGCATAACCTGTATACTCCTTAAAAACACGTCGAAACCATGAATAACTAATATTGAGTCGCATAGCCAACTCTTCCGGGTCCACATTGCCGGAAACATTTTCATTCATAATGATTTTTGCCTGTTCGATTTTCTGATCCACATCACTCATCTCGAAAACCTTATTCTTGGAGACGGAAAGAATCATCCCTATCATGTGGAGCACAATCCCGGAAAGATATTGTTGCGCGGAAATCTTATCCGCTTCGGCTACGGCAAGAGCACGGGAGAATAATGAGACTAACTCTTCATTAAGGCCTATTTCCAGTATTTGCTGTTCCTGCGACAAAAAAGCATCATCAACAATGGCGTCTATCATAGGCCCCTCGAAACCGATATAATATTCCGTCCAACCAGTCTGCCGCAACGGGCGATAAGTATGCCATTGTCCGGGAAACAATACCATCAGCCGACCTTTACAAACTTGCTTTTCAGAGGTAGAATCAGATGAAAACAAACCACGTCCCTTGGTGATATATACCAATTGATACTCACGAAGCACTCTTCCTTTTTCTGCATTAAAGAAGTAACCGGAAGGATGCTCTTTCAACGGATAAGGTGAATCAGGAGGAATGGATTGATAGCCGACGGTATTTACCCATAGCCCGAATTTACGGTCCATGTCATTTACAATCAGATATTTAAATTCTAATCCTAAACTATTATCCTCGATCATACCAGTGTGTTTTCATGTAATTGAGTTGGACAAAAATAGGAATTATTTTCAGAAAAACACCACAGATTACACAGATTTACACAGATTATTTTCTAATCGGAAGCCGATATTTAAGAATTAAATCTGTGTAAATCTGTGTAATCTGTGGTGAAAAGAACTTCCGCAAAAACTAACTTTAGAAAGCTTTGCGATATAGAGCTTCGATATCTGCTACCGAAGTAGGACGAGGATTACCGCCTGTACAAACATCATTGAAAGCAGCTACAGCCAGTGCAGGAATATCTTCTTCCTTCACATTGATTTCATGTAATTTCTGCGGTATATTGATACTGGCAGAAAGTGCTTTCACTGCCTCAACAGCCGCTTTTACTCCCTCGGCTTCACTCATTCCGGTAGTGTCCACTCCCATTGCTTTCGCAATATGGATATATTTCGGAGCTGCCGGAGATTCAGCATTGTATTCCATCACATACGGCAACAATAAGGCATTGGCTACCCCATGAGGAGTATCATAGAACGCACCTAGCGGATGCGCCATCGAATGAACAATTCCTAAACCGACATTCGAGAATCCCATACCGGCAATATATTGTGCCTGTGACATTGCTTCGCGGGCTGCCACATCTTTACCATTATCCACAGCTGCTTTCAAGTTTTGAGCAATCATTTCAATGGCTTTCAATTCGAACATATCGCTCATTACCCAAGCACCCGGAGTGATATAACTTTCGATGGCATGAGTCAAAGCATCCATACCGGTAGCAGCAGTCAGTCCTTTTGGCATTGAGTACATCAGTTCAGGGTCTACGATAGCTACGGCAGGAATGTCGTTCGGGTCTACACAAACCATTTTCTTGCGGGCATCTTCATCAATAATCACATAATTGATCGTTACCTCCGCAGCTGTTCCGGCAGTAGTAGGCAGCGCGAAAGTAGGCACCGCTTTGTGTTTGGTATCGGCTACCCCTTCCAGAGATTTCACGTCTGCAAAATCCGGATTGTTCACAACAATACCGATTCCTTTGGCAGTATCGATGGAAGAACCGCCGCCCAAAGCAACGATAAAATCGGCTCCGGAAGCTTTGTATGCCGCCACACCATTTTGTACATTTGCAATCGTAGGATTCGCTTTTACATCACTATAAAGTTCGTAAGGAATCTGATTTTCATCAAATACTTTAATGATTTCGGCAGCCACACCAAACTTGATAAGATCTTTATCCGTTACAAAAAAGGCTTTCTTAAAGCCACGTCTGGCTGCTTCCACAGCAATGACACTACGGCATCCGGCACCGAAGTACGAAGTTTCGTTTAAAATAATGCGATTCATGGTTATCTATTTGTTTAAAGGGTTAACCGCAGCAC
The DNA here is from genome assembly GCF_018289135.1 of Bacteroides xylanisolvens. Taxonomy (NCBI): domain Bacteria; kingdom Pseudomonadati; phylum Bacteroidota; class Bacteroidia; order Bacteroidales; family Bacteroidaceae; genus Bacteroides; species Bacteroides xylanisolvens. The sequence continues at coordinate 5,603,895 of NZ_CP072216.1, read as the reverse complement.
CTTCCAGGGTAGAAAATGCCACGGTTTCTAAAGTAATTAAAATCAATGACTAGTATAAATCTTATTTAGGAAGATTGAAAGCAACTGACATTTCTTTCATCTGTTCCTGACTCATACCATCCGGTTCGAAGCCCATATTTTTAGCTGCGATATAAATCAGAGCCGACTTATTGAGTACATCAATCTGATCGAATGCCTGCATCGCATCGCAATCCACTGCAAATACACCATGTTTCTCCCACATCACCACATCGTAATCCTGCAATTCTTTGATGGTAGCTTCAGCCAATTCCACCGAACTAGGTAATTTATAAGGAATGATACCCAAACCACGCGGGCAGAATGCCTTTGTTTCAGGGATCATACTCCACAACAGATTGGTAGCCACATCTTTTTCCAGAAATTTCGGACAATGTGTCATGGCAATCAGTTCAATCGGGTGTGTGTGTACAGATGCTTTATAAGGAGAGTTTTTGCTCAACAGGTCATTGTGTACGCTCAAGTGAGAAGGCAATTCCGATGTCGGGACTACGGCTTCATCCGCAATAATCACATAGCTGGCACAGTCATCCAGAATACGGATTACCGAACCATTTTCCATCGGCCAGCGGGCTAAATCACGCATGCGTTTATTAGTTCCCTTGCAGTAGAAATAGCAGCCTTTCAGATAAGGAAGAGTCACACCGATAGACTTTACTTCGCTGATCGGCTTCATCTGACGGATTTCATCGTCTACAAACTCTGTGATATTAACAGTGATATTACCACCATTACGTTCAGCCCATCCTTTCTGCCACAAGTATCCGGCAACTTCTGCTACCTTGTTTACTTCTTTGGCAAGTGCCGGACGATTCTCTAAAATTGATTTCATTATATATATATTTTAATTAGGCACGGATTACATGGATTTTGCCGCAAGTTATAAAAAAACTGCGTAATCCGTGTAATCCGTTCTTGATTTTTTTAAAACAAATTTGGGAATACTAAAGAGAAGATAAGTACAATCAGACCAGCTATCAGCACAGTTATGGTCTTGTTTGACACCCCTTTCCATTCTTTTAAAATTATTCCCCAAACATTACTAAAGGTTACGTTCAATGCCATTAGAATACACCAGGAGAAAGCCAGTAACACCGGGCTTTCGGTGAGGAAGCTCTTACCCATTTCCAATCCGAAAAACTGCATATACCATAGTACACCAGCCAACGCACAGAACACTAGATTATTGCCCCACACTTTTCCTTTAGCATAGTCACCCATCGTTTTGTTAACCACATTCTGTTGCAAACAGTAAGCTGCATTTGTCAGGAAGCCTCCAAGCGTAACCAGAAAGATAACCGGAAGACCGGCATAAAGTCCTTCCACTCCACCAGCCAAAGCGGCTTCTTTGATAGGTGTTCCCGCATCCAGTCCCAAAGCAAAGCAGGCACTCATGATACCAGCCAAAAGTGCAACCAGTAACCCTTTTGTCAATGCAAAGTCTTTTACAGCAGCACGTTTTTCTTCTTCGCTCATGTTTTGCGCACGCAAACTACCGGCATACCCGATAATAGCAATACCTGCCAACGTGATGCAAACACCCAACAAAAGAATCAGCCCGTTACCTTCAAACAAGTTTGTACCGGCAAAAAGAGCCGGAAGAAGGGTACCGAAACCGGCACAAGTACCCAGTGAGATACTCTGTCCGAGCGCAACACCCAAATAGCGCATGGAAAGTCCGAAAGTCAACCCTCCTACTCCCCACAATATACCATAAAAGATGCTCATTCCAGCACCTCCTGCTCCCCACAAGTCGAACAAACTGCTCTCTTGGGGTACACCCAGTAGTGAACCCAGGAACGGGAACACTAACCAGGCAAATACACCTTGTATTAACCAGAAGCTTTCCCAGCTCCATTCTTTTACCTTTTTGATAGGTACATAAGAACTGGACTGGCAAAAGCTACCGATAGCTATAATCAATAAGCCGATTAAGATTTCCATAACTTATCGTTTAGAAGTTACTTCGGCTTCGTACTTTTCAATTTCTGCGATGAAATCTTCACCAACAGGAACATTGTTCTTCAAGCAGAACATATCCCAAACTGCATTCCAAGGAAGCGCCTTTTCTTCTTCGAGCAAAGCCAGACGTTGGAATCCCTGTCCGTTTGCTTCGTATTCGCGCAACTTAGCAATCGGTTCGAGCAGGGCACGAGTCATACATTTCTGTGCAGCACGACTACCGATTACGTATGCACCAATACGGTTGATAGATGCATCGAAGTAATCAAGACCATAATGTACACGGTCCAAAGCACCGCAGCGAACGATTTCGCTGAACAGTTCCATTGTCGGATCATCCATGATAGTAACATGGTCTGAATCCCAACGAACCGGACGGCTCACGTGCAACATCAATTCAGGCACATAAAGCAACAGTGAAGATACTTTATCAGCTACACTTTCTGTCGGATGGAAGTGACCGGTATCCAGCGTAATCATCTTGTTACGAGAAGCACCATAACCGATATAGAAGTCATTAGAACCCACTGTATAGCTTTCCAGACCGATACCGAACACCTTAGATTCGATACAATCCTTCATATTCTTATATTCGGTAGCGAAGATCTGATCCAAAGAATCTTTCAGCAATGCACGATATTTCATACGATTTACCGTAATATCCTTGCTTCCGTCATGTACCCAAAGATTCATGATACACGGATCCCCCTGTGCCTTACCCATTTCTTCCGCAACGGCACGACAACGTTTGGTATGTTCAATCCAGAATTGACGGATACCTTCATCAGGATTAGAAAGAGACAAGTCACCTGATTTCGGATGAGAGAAAGAGGTAGAGTTGAAATCAAGCTTCATGTTATGTTCTTTACCCCATTCGATCCAGCTCTTGAAATGTTCCGGTTCTACCTGGTCACGGTCTACCACCTTACCTTGGAAATCTCCATAGATTTCGTGCAGGTTCAGACGATGAGTACCCGGAATATAAGAAGCAGCTTTCAAAATATCAGCACGCAATTCATCAATATTACGAGCTTTGCCCGGATAATTACCGGTTGCCTGAATACCTCCGGTCAATGAGCCGGCCTGTACTTCAAATCCTGCAACGTCATCAGCCTGCCAGCAGTGAAGTGACAAATGAAAACCCTGCATCGTTTTCAATACTTGTTCGGTGTCCACACCTACTGCTGCATAACGTTCCACAGCAATCTCATACGCTTTCTGAATCAGTTCTTCTTTTTTCATGATATTCTATTAGTTTAAATAAATGATTATTCTGTCGGTTGTTCAATGCATTATCGAACGCAATTCTTAAAATGGATATAAGCCGCGTCCCAAGCTTCCGTATCTTGCGGCTGATAAGTTTTCAACGGGATAGAGCGGTTGATTAACTGGCGCATACCGGCAACATCCGTTGCTTCACCTGCTGCCATTGCCTGAATCATTACATTACCGATAGCTGTTGCTTCAGACGGACCGGCTATCACAGGAATTCCTATCGCATTAGCTGTAAACTGGTTCAACAAATCATTCCGGCTACCGCCGCCAATTACGTGCAATGTATCAATCGGACGGGGAGAAAGCGAACGTAAATTCTCCAATACCTGACGATAACGCAAAGCCAGACTTTCAAAAATACAACGCACCACTTGTCCACGTTTCTCGGGAACTGCTTGTCCGGTAACCCGGCAATATTCAGCAATGGCTTTTTCCATATCTGCAGGATTCGCGAAACAATCATCATCCGGATTAATCAGACTACGGAACGGCTCGCAAGCATCCGCCTCATTGATTAATTCAGGATAGCTTGTATCTCCCCAATTCAAACGACAACGTTCCAACAACCACATTCCACAGATATTCTTCAACAGACGGATGGTTCCTTCCACCCCGCCTTCATTGGTAAAGTTCAACGCTTCCGTTTCAGCATTAATCACCGGAGCATCCGTTTCAACTCCCATCAGTGACCAGGTTCCGCTACTCAAATAAGCAAAGTTGCGATCCAATGCCGGAACGGCAGCAACAGCAGAACCGGTATCATGACCGGCTACCGCAATTACAGGAATTGCCCCCAGTCCGGTAATCTTTTGCACTTCTTCCGTCAATACTCCCACCTTTTCACCTGGGAATACAAAACGTCCGAAATTCTTTTCACTCAAACCTACTGCTTTCAGCAACTCCGGTTCCAAACGACGTGTTTGAGCATTTACCAGCTGCGCTGTCGAAGCAATTGTATATTCCGTCACCATCTCTCCGGTCAGCATATAACTTAATGCATCCGGCATAAACAGAATTTTATCTGCCGCCTCCAATGCGCTGTCGTGATTGCGACGTAAAGTATCTAATTGAAAAAGTGAATTAAAATTCATAATCTGAATACCCGTTTTGCCATAGACTTCACTACGCGAAATACGGGAAAAAAGAGCTTCCGGTGCACCTACCGTATGAGGATCACGGTACGCGTATGGTTGACGAAGCAGGTTACCGTCTTTTCCGACGCATACAAAATCCACTCCCCAGGTATCAATACCGATAGAAGCAATGGATTCGCCACGATGAGCCACCAACTTCAATCCGTCAATAATATGACGATATAATGCATAAATATCCCAATAGAAATGTCCACCCACTTCAATCAGGTGGTTAGGAAAACGATTAATCTCTTCCAGATTTAATCCGCCTTCAATGAAAGTTCCTAAGATTGTACGGCCGCTCGTTGCGCCCAGGTCGACTGCAAAAAAGTTTTGTTTCATGGTATTCTGTCTATATATTTAAGGTATCCATTTACCTACATGGCAAAGATAGGCGATTCCCTCCTCCCTTTCCTTATGTATTTTGATTGAAAGGGTATACATTTTGACACAAAACAAAAAAGCAGGCTCTCACCGTTTAGCATATTTTTCACTTTTATGCAAAAAAACTTTGGTTTTATGCATCTTTTCTCCGAAATAATGCATACTTTTGCGCCATTCTTAGAATAATTATACAATGAAGAAGAAAGCAAATCGGTTAGACGCCATCAAAATGATTATCTCAAGCAAGGAAGTCGGTTCGCAGGAAGAACTGCTGCAAGAGCTGAACCGCGAAGGCTTCGAACTGACACAGGCCACCCTCTCCCGCGACTTGAAACAATTGAAAGTAGCCAAAGCTGCCAGTATGAACGGAAAGTACGTATATGTACTGCCGAACAACATAATGTATAAACGTTCTACCGACCAGAGTGCCGGTGAAATGTTACGTAACAACGGATTTATCTCTTTACAGTTTTCCGGTAACATTGCCGTTATCCGCACCCGTCCCGGTTATGCGAGCAGCATGGCGTATGACATCGACAACAATGAATTCAGTGAAATACTGGGAACCATTGCCGGTGACGATACAATCATGTTGGTGTTGCGTGAAGGAGTTGCCATCAGCAAAATACGTCAGCTTCTGTCACTCATCATTCCCAATATCGAATAATTATACCTATTATTATATAATAAAGAAATGGACACTCAACAAATAGATGTTATGGTAGCCGACGCCTCACATGAGGTTTACGTTGACACTATTTTGGAAACTATCAGAAATGCTGCCGCCGTACGAGGAACAGGAATTGCGGAACGTACACACGAATACGTAGCGACAAAGATGAAAGAAGGTAAGGCGATTATTGCTCTTTGTGGCGATACTTTTGCCGGATTCACCTACATCGAATCATGGGGAAACAAGCAATATGTGGCTACTTCCGGTCTGATCGTTCATCCCGATTTCCGTGGATTAGGACTGGCAAAACGCATCAAACAGGCTTCTTTCCAACTGGCACGTCTCCGATGGCCGAAAGCAAAAATATTCAGTCTGACCTCCGGAGCAGCTGTCATGAAAATGAACACCGAACTGGGTTATGTGCCTGTCACCTTCAACGAACTGACAGACGACGAAGCTTTCTGGAAAGGATGCGAAGGATGTATCAACCATGATATTCTGGTAGCGAAAAACCGCAAGTTCTGCATCTGCACAGCCATGCTGTACGATCCGACAGAGCCGCGGAACATCAAAAAAGAACAAGAAAGAAATAACATTTAAAAGATACAGCACTATGGAAGAAAAGAAGAAAAAAGTAGTGGTGGCATTCAGCGGCGGACTGGACACATCGTTCACCGTCATGTACCTCGCCAAAGAAAAAGGTTACGAAGTATATGCAGCTTGTGCCAATACGGGTGGTTTCAGCGAAGAACAACTGAAAACAAACGAAGAAAATGCTTATAAACTGGGAGCAGTGAAATACGTGACGCTGGACGTTACCCAGGAATACTACGAAAAGAGCCTGAAATACATGGTTTTCGGAAATGTGCTGCGTAACGGTACTTATCCTATTTCTGTTAGTTCCGAACGTATTTTCCAGGCATTGGCTATCGCACGCTATGCCAACGAAATCGGTGCGGATGCCATCGCACACGGTTCTACCGGAGCAGGTAACGACCAGATCCGTTTCGACATGACTTTCCTCGTACTGGCTCCCAATGTAGAAATCATCACATTGACCCGTGACATGGCATTGAGCCGTCAGGAAGAAATTGATTATCTGAACAAACATGGTTTCAGCGCAGACTTCACCAAACTGAAATACTCTTATAATGTAGGTTTGTGGGGTACTTCTATCTGTGGTGGCGAAATCCTCGACTCCGCGCAAGGACTCCCGGAAACAGCCTACCTCAAACATGTTGAAAAAGAAGGCAGCGAACAGCTCCGCCTGACTTTCGAAAAAGGGGAACTGAAAGCTGTCAACGATGAGAAGTTTGACGACCCGATCAAAGCCATCCAGAAAGTGGAAGAGATTGGTGCAGCATACGGTATCGGCCGTGATATGCACGTGGGTGATACAATTATCGGTATCAAAGGCCGTGTAGGATTCGAAGCAGCCGCCCCGATGTTGATTATCGGTGCCCATCGCTTCCTTGAGAAATATACATTGAGCAAATGGCAACAATACTGGAAAGACCAGGTAGCCAACTGGTACGGTATGTTCCTCCACGAAAGCCAATACCTCGAACCGGTGATGCGTGACATCGAAGCGATGTTGCAGGAAAGCCAGCGTAACGTAAACGGTACGGCTATCCTCGAGCTTCGCCCTCTCTCCTTCTCTACCGTAGGTGTAGAATCGGAAGACGATCTGGTGAAGACTAAATTCGGAGAATACGGTGAAATGCAGAAAGGCTGGACAGCCGAAGACGCCAAAGGCTTTATCAAAGTCACTTCTACTCCGCTACGTGTTTACTATAATAACCACAAAGACGAAGAGATATGATTAAAGCAGGAATCATTGGTGGCGCAGGATATACAGCAGGCGAATTAATCCGTCTGCTGCTCAACCATCCGGAAACTGAAATCGTATTTATCAACAGCAGCAGTAATGCCGGAAACAGAATTACCGACGTACACGAAGGCTTGTATGGAGAAACAGATCTAAGATTCACCGACCAGTTACCTCTGGACGAAATCGACGTTCTCTTTTTCTGCACTGCCCACGGCGACACAAAGAAATTCATGGAAAGTCACAACATACCGGAAGACCTGAAGATTATCGACCTCTCGATGGACTACCGCATTATGAGCGACGACCACGACTTTATCTACGGCCTGCCGGAACTGAACCGCCGTGCCACTTGTACGGCAAAGCACGTAGCCAATCCCGGCTGTTTTGCAACCTGCATCCAGCTCGGTTTGCTTCCGCTTGCCAAGAATCTGATGCTGACGGATGATGTAATGGTAAATGCCATTACAGGAAGTACGGGAGCCGGAGTGAAACCGGGTGCTACCAGTCATTTCAGTTGGAGAAACAACAATATGAGTGTGTACAAAGCATTCGAGCACCAGCATGTTCCGGAAATCAAGCAATCACTGAAACAGCTGCAAAATAGTTTCGATGCGGAGATCGACTTCATTCCATACCGTGGCGATTTCGCTCGTGGTATCTTTGCAACGATGGTAGTCAAAACCAAAGTAGCACTGGAAGAAATCGTTCGTATGTATGAGGAATATTATGCAAAAGACTCCTTTGTACACATCGTAGACAAGAATATTGACTTGAAACAAGTCGTTAATACTAATAAGTGCCTGATACATCTGGAGAAACACGGTGACAAACTATTGATTATCTCTTGTATCGACAATTTGCTGAAAGGCGCCAGCGGACAAGCGGTTCATAACATGAACCTGATGTTCAATCTGGAAGAAACCGTAGGACTACGTTTGAAGCCTTCAGCGTTTTAATGAAGAATGAAGAACGAAGAATGAAGAATTGCCACAATAGAACAAATTCATTATTGAATACAAAAAGCTATTCATTTGCACTTCGAATTGTACAAATGACTAAATATCTTCGAGAAATGAAACAAGAGTTCATCCTCAGCAAACAAATTCTTCGTTCCGGCACTTCTATTGGAGCTTCAATTCGAGAATCCGAATTTGCCCAAAGCAATGCTGACTTCATTAATAAACTAAGTATATCATTAAAGGAAGCTAATGAAACCGACTATTGGTTGAATCTTTTAAAAGATTCAGATTATATCGATTCTAATGCTTTTAATAGTATGGAGATTGATTGTGGAGAACTCATAGCTCTGCTTGTTTCTTCAATCAAAACTGCCCAAAATAATCAAATGAACCATGAAGTAACCTAATTCTTCATTCTTCATTCTTAATTCTTCATTTAATTATTATGAAATTATTCGACGTATATCCTTTATATAACATCAACATTGTCAAGGGCGACGGTTGCAAGGTATGGGATGAGAACGGAACGGAATATCTGGATCTCTACGGAGGTCATGCCGTTATCTCTATCGGACATGCACACCCTCACTATACAGCAATGATAAGTAACCAGGTGGCTAAACTTGGTTTCTACTCAAACTCCGTCATCAACAAGCTCCAACAAGAGGTAGCCGAACGACTGGGCAAGATTTCCGGTTACGAAGACTACAGCCTGTTCCTGATTAACAGTGGAGCCGAAGCGAACGAAAACGCTTTGAAGCTGGCTTCCTTCTATAACGGACGTACCAAAATCGTATCTTTCAATAAGGCGTTTCACGGACGGACATCTCTTGCGGTAGAAGCGACTCACAATCCTTCCATTATCGCCCCTATCAACAATAACGGTCATGTCACCTATCTCCCGCTCAACGATATTGAAGCGATGAAGCAGGAATTGTCTAAAGGAAACACATGCGCTGTTATCATTGAAGGAATACAAGGGGTAGGCGGTATCAAGATACCGACCACCGAATTTATGCAGGAACTCCGCAAAGCTTGCAGCGAGACAGGAACGATCCTGATTCTCGATGAAATTCAAAGCGGATACGGGCGTAGCGGTAAATTCTTCGCCCATCAATATAATGACATCAAGCCGGACCTCATCACTGTAGCCAAAGGTATCGGCAACGGTTTCCCGATGGCAGGTGTCCTGATCAGCCCGATGTTTAAACCGGTATATGGTCAATTGGGAACTACCTTTGGCGGAAACCATCTGGCATGCTCGGCAGCACTCGCTGTGATGGACGTCATTGAGCAAGAAAATCTGATAGAAAACGCAAAGGTAGTAGGTAACTACTTACTGGAAGAACTGAAGAAATTCCCGCAAATAAAAGAGGTACGCGGACGCGGACTCATGATCGGACTCGAATTCGAAGAGCCCATCAAAGAACTACGCAGCCGCCTCATCTATGACGAGCATGTATTTACCGGAGCAAGCGGTACGAATGTACTTCGCCTGTTACCTCCTCTCTGTCTTACTATGGAGGAAGCAGAAGACTTCCTTGCCCGGTTCAAGAAAGTACTCTAATCGCTCATTTGATTAATAAACAGCCAACGATAAAAGCAGCCTTTATTAGAAATTTATTTCTTATTCCGGCTGCTTTTTGTTTTTTCGTAATTAACTGTTACCTTTGCCTTTAACAACTCATTAAAAATAAGCGTATATGAAAATAGCCATTATCGGTGCAGGAAACATGGGCGGCTCAATAGCCCGTGGCCTGGCAAAAGGAAGTCTGATAGACGATTCGGACATCATTGTGTCCAATCCGAGTGCCGGAAAACTAGAGAAACTGAAAAAGGAATTTCCGGGTATCTCTATCACCAACAGCAATGTGGAAGCTGCCACAGGAGCAGATATTGTCATCCTTGCTGTCAAACCGTGGTTTATGGAACCGGTGATGCGCGAATTGAAACTGAAAAGCAAACAGATACTCATCTCCGTAGCTGCCGGCATCAGTTTTGAAGAACTGGCTCATTACGTCGTAGCACCGGAAATGGCCATGTTCCGCCTGATTCCGAACACCGCTATCAGCGAACTGGAAAGTATGACGCTTGTTGCCGCCCGCAATACGAACGATGAACAAGACAAATTCATCCTCCGGTTGTTCAGCGAGATGGGAACCGTGATGCTTATTCCCGAAGATAAAATAGCGGCAGCCACCGCATTGACCTCCTGCGGTATCGCTTACGTATTGAAATACGTTCAGGCAGCCATGCAAGCCGGAATCGAAATGGGACTTCGTCCCAAAGATGCCATGCAGATGATAGCACAATCCTTAAAAGGAGCAGCCGCACTGATTCAGAACAACGACACCCACCCCAGCGTAGAAATCGACAAGGTCACCACTCCGGGCGGAATCACAATCAAGGGGATCAATGAACTGGAACACAACGGATTCACCTCCGCTATCATCAAAGCCATGAAAGCCTCCAAATAATACCATAGAATTATTAATCATAAAAATACGAACCACTTGTATGAATGAACAAATTAAACAGATCGCAGAACGCCTCCGCGGATTACGTGATGTACTGGAACTGACCGCAGAGGATATCGCCCGCGACAGCGACATCTCTGCCGAAGAATACCGACTTGCAGAAACCGGAGACTACGATATCTCTGTCAGCATGTTACAAAAAATAGCCCGCACGTATAATATAGCTCTCGACGCCCTGATGTTTGGTGAAGAGCCTAAAATGAGCAGCTACTTCGTGACCCGTGCCGGCAAAGGAGTCAGCATCGAACGTACCAAAGCTTATAAATACCAATCACTGGCTTCAGGATTCATGAACCGTACCGCCGACCCGTTCATCGTCACCGTTGAACCGAAAGCAAACGACGAACCAATCCATTATAACCAACATAACGGACAAGAATTCAACCTTGTCATCGAAGGACGTATGCTTATCAACATCGAAGGCAAAGAAATCATCCTCAACCAAGGCGACAGTATCTATTTTAACTCTAAACTTCCACATGGCATGAAAGCGCTCGATGGCAAAACAGTACGTTTTCTGGCAGTAATTATGTAATAACATCATGGTAGAAAGATTTTTATCACAGACCTCTTTCAGTTCACAAGAGGATTTTATCAAAAACTTGAAAATAAACGTCCCGGAGAATTTCAACTTCGGCTATGACGTAGTAGACGCCTGGGCTGCCGAACAACCTGACAAGAACGCTTTACTTTGGACAAATGACAAAGGCGAAAGTCGCCAATTCTCATTTGCCGACATGAAACGATCTACGGACATGACCGCTTCTTACTTCCAGAGCCTGGGTATCGGCCGTGGCGACATGGTGATGCTGATTCTGAAACGCCGTTATGAGTTCTGGTATAGCACCATCGCTCTTCACAAACTAGGAGCAACCGTTATTCCGGCTACTCACTTACTGACCAAAAAGGATATTATCTATCGTTGCAACGCTGCCGACATCAAAATGATTGTAGCTGCCGGCGAAGGAATCATCCTGCAACATATCAAAGAGGCTCTTCCCGAATGTCCCACGGTTGAAAAGTTGGTCAGTGTCGGTCCGGAAATCCCGGAAGGCTTCGAAGATTTCCATCAAGGTATCGAAAATGCTGCTCCGTTTGTACGTCCGCGCCATGCGAACACTAACGACGACATCTCTCTGATGTATTTTACTTCCGGCACTACCGGCGAACCTAAGATGGTGGCACATGACTTTACTTATCCGTTAGGTCATATCGTTACCGGTAGTTTTTGGCACAACCTAGACGAGAACAGTCTTCACCTCACCATTGCCGATACCGGCTGGGGAAAAGCAGTATGGGGAAAACTCTACGGACAGTGGATTGCCGGAGCCAATATCTTCGTCTACGACCACGAGAAGTTTACCCCGGCAGCTATTCTGGAAAAAATCCAGGAATATCATGTCACCTCTCTCTGTGCACCTCCTACCATCTTCCGGTTCTTGATTCACGAAGACCTGACAAAGTACGACTTGTCTTCACTTAAATACTGCACCATTGCCGGAGAGGCATTGAACCCTGCCGTATTTGAAACTTTCAAGAAGCTGACGGGTATCAAACTGATGGAAGGTTTCGGACAAACAGAAACAACCCTCACCATCGCCACCATGCCTTGGATGGAACCGAAACCGGGAAGCATGGGGCTGCCGAATCCTCAATATGATGTAGACTTGATCGACCATGAAGGTCGCTCTGTTGAAGCGGGTGAACAAGGACAAATTGTAATCCGCACCAGCAAAGGTAAACCTCTCGGACTTTTCAAAGAATACTACCGGGATGCGGAACGCACTCATGAAGCTTGGCACGATGGTATTTATTACACCGGCGATGTTGCCTGGAAAGACGAGGACGGCTACCTTTGGTTTGTCGGTCGTGCAGACGACGTAATCAAGAGTTCCGGTTACCGCATCGGCCCATTCGAAGTGGAAAGTGCGTTGATGACTCATCCGGCTGTTGTGGAATGTGCTATTACCGGAGTACCCGACGAGATTCGCGGCCAGGTAGTAAAAGCTACGATTGTTCTATCCAAAGACTATAAAGCACGTGCCGGAGAGGAACTGATTAAGGAATTACAAAACCATGTAAAGAAAGTGACTGCTCCTTATAAATATCCGCGTGTCATCGAGTTCGTAGAAGAGCTTCCTAAGACAATCAGCGGTAAGATCCGCCGGGTGGAAATTCGTGAAAACGATAAGAAATAAGTAAAAAAGCACCTATTTATCGATAAATCCTCCTTCACTTGTCTTTTGGCAACCGAAGGAGGATTTCTTATATGAATCATACTACAAACTGGTCAATTAATACAAATCCTGATTCAATGAATCATTTGTATACTATATATGAAACAATATTGCACCTCTATGTTGCTTTTCTCTCTTATCTTTGTCGCAGTAAAAACAAAAACACACTATAAAGATCATGATTACAAGTAGAAAGATTTCTCAAGTCAATGTTTTTGCTGGTAGTCCTTGGGAGGTAGCCAGCGTAAAAAGTTTATTGAATGCAGCCTATATCCAGGTTTCAATGAAAGACAATGGTTTAAACAGTATTTTGATTTCTGTTCCTTGCGAATACTATACTGCGGCCATGCGTGTAATTAATAACAGAAAAGTTTCATAGGTTTTAGGTTTACATATAAATTGGAGGGTTCTTATTGTCAGCAGGAGTTTTCGCTGGATAATACGGTGACTAGTAACTCATTGCACCCTGACAATAAGCTATGACAATAGGCTGACAATAAAAAGATCGTACTTTTATTGTCAGCCTGTTATTTAATAGATTAAATTCACGGCAGAATTATAGAATTCGTTTCAATCTCCTGCATATCTTTCTGATCCAGCAGTTGCTACAAATAGCGTTGTCCGACATAGAATTCTTCTCGAAGGAGCGCAGTCTTTCGTATTGTTCCTCCACCATTTTCCATAAACCGTCCAGTCGCGAACTTTGTCCTCTAATTGCCATTAATTCCTGATCCCGCATATTCAAAAGTGAAGCATACAATCTGCTGGTTTTGTTTTTTTCCATGCAAAGTTGCTCTAACTCATCGATATATTCAGACGTAATTCCCAGCTTAGTCCGTTTTATGAATTGCTGAATACTATCATCATCTATGGAAACTGTATCGTTCTCATAAGACACTGTGATTTTTTTCATTTCCACCCAGAGCCAGATATACTCTTTTTCGAGTCGGTATTTCTCGGCTGCCGCTTCTATGCTAATCCATTGTGACATAGTGTTTGTTTTTAATTTGTTATACAACAAGGAATAAATAGTGCTCTGTTGATGTTGATTCAACAAACATTCGCGCTTTTTGCATTCCGGGCGGACAGGAGATTGGGGTTGGGGATTTATAAGGATCATGAAACCAACCGGGTACAATAAAAGCGTGAATGCTGTTGAACCATTATCCGTATTTGAGGCCTAGCAAACCCGTCCGAAAGATAATGATAACAACAGACATCCACGCTAATTGTGTATATATAACACATCTTTCATCGATATGTTGACATACGGCCATTCACGTGGAATATCTGTTGAACCACCCCTCTACGGACAGAAACTTGCTAGATTTCAAATACGAGGGATAAGTCGTAAATATTCCTATTTATAAATATAAAAAACGCTTCTTACCTATTTCATCACGCTGATGAACAGAAAGCGTATGACAAAGATATGCTTTTTTTTTCGAAACAAAGTGGAAATACGGAAATAAATACAGGAAGTTTTGTATTGAAAGAGAAGAAGTTCAATATTAGCAAAGAGCGTATAAGAAATATAAACTCGCTACGAAGCGAATGTCGCCCCCGTTAAATGAATGCTGCGCATCTGGTATCTTTCACTAAAGAAGCAGGTATTGTTCTGCTAAAGTAACAGTATTGTTCAGCTAAAGCAGCAGTATTGTTCAGCTAAAGCTACGGTATCTTTACCTTCCCACGGCCGTGGTAACTTCTTTCCACAGCCGTGACGAATTCCTACCACGGCCGTGGGAAGATCTCGTCACGGCCGTGGCGAACTACCAATACCGGTAAGTTAACGTACGAATAACGGTGTCTTTATGCAACAATACACAGTGGCGAGCATATCTTTACTTACTTGTTAATGTTTCAAGTCCGCCTTCTTGAATAGAGTATAACAAGAAAACACATTCTTTATCGCGATAAAGCGCAAATAGTTTGTTTTACAAGTACCTTATCCGTACCTTTGAAACCAATAACAAACACTTACTCTCATTAAATATCAAGAGAAGAAAAATGAAGATTACACAAATCAGGGAAAACGGAGATACGGAGGCACTAAGCGTGACAGACATCGACTTGCTGATAGAAAAAATGAAAAAAGAAACCAAGCTCCGCCCGGTAACCGGATTACGTCAGGCCCTGCATTTTGTTCTACCCGACGAGCCTTGTTCCCTCGCCAACAAACTACCACGAGTGATTCCCGCAGCAGCCTTCGGACGAGTGAACGGAGTGAAGCGAATGAAAACCTACAATGGCATTGTAGAACTGACCATCGGTCCGCTAGCCGGAAAGACAGAAGTGGAAATCGTGAAGCAAAAGGCAGCCGAACTTCCCCAAACAATGCTGGCTTTTATGGGAGCAAGTGGTAAAAGCGTCAAGATATGGACTTGCTTCACCCGTCCGGACGGCACTTTACCGCAAACAACGGAAGAAGCCGAAGTGTTTCAGGCACATGCTTACCGGCTTGCCATTAAATGTTATCAGCCTCAACTTCCCTTCAACATTCTATTGAAAGAGCCGAAACTGGAACAATTCTCACGTCTTAGCTATGATCCGGACTTGATTTACCGTCCCACCCCTGTCCCTTTCTATCTTTCACAACCCATCGGTATGCCCGGCGAGATGACTTATCATGAGAAATCGAGCACTGAAGCATCTCCACTGAATCGAGCACTGCCGGGGTATGACACGGAAGATACAGTAGCATTGCTTTATGAAGCGGCATTGCGGAAGACATTCGAAGAAATAGAAACAGACTGGCATCGGAACGATCATGATTTGCAAACGTTAGTAGTCCCGCTTGCCGAAAATTGTTACTACTCCGGCATCCCGGAAGAGGAGGTAACCCGACGAACCATCATGCGTTATTACAAAAGAAAAAATCCGATGCTGATACGCGAGATGATAAGAAACGTATACAAAGAATGTAAGGGAGTGCCCAAAAGCAACTGCCTGACTAAAGAGCAACGCCTTAGCCTGCAGATGGACGAATTTATGAACCGTCGTTATGAGTTCCGTTATAATACGCAGATCGGGGAAGTGGAATACCGGGAGCGTTTCTCGTTTCAGTTTTATTTTCATCCTATTGACAAACGGGCACAAAACAGTATCATGCTTGATGCCCAATCCGAAGGTATTGGCGTATGGGACAGGGACATAGACCGATACTTACATTCCAACCGTGTGCCAATCTACAATCCGTTGGAAGAGTTCCTGTTTCATCTGCCTCATTGGGACGGCAAAGACCGTATTCATGCTTTGGCAAACAGGGTTCCTTGCAAAAATCCGCATTGGGAATTGCTTTTCCACCGTTGGTTCCTGAATATGGTTTCACATTGGAGAGGAGTAGATAAAATGCACGCGAACAATACGTCGCCCATATTAGTGGGCCGACAGGGAACTCATAAATCAACTTTCTGCCGTGAAATGATTCCGCCTGCGCTTCGCGCTTACTATACAGACAGCATTGATTTCAGCCATAAACGGGATGCAGAACTGTATCTGAATCGGTTTGCGCTCATCAACATCGATGAGTTTGACCAGATAACTCTGCCACAACAGGGATTTCTGAAACATATTCTTCAAAAGCCTGTGGTCAATCTACGGAAACCGCACGGTCGCTCGGTACTTGAATTGCAGCGGTATGCTTCATTTATCGGTACAAGCAATCAGAAGGATTTGTTGACTGATCCTTCGGGAAGCCGCCGTTTCATTTGTATTGAAGTGACGGGAAACATCGACACTACACAGCCGATAGATTATGAACAGCTTTACGCACAAGCCATGTACGAGATTCATCATGGCGAACGCTACTGGTTTGACAGTGAGGATGAGCAGATTATGACGGAAAACAACCGTGAGTTTGAGCAGACACCGGCTATGTTGCAATTGTTTTACCAGTATTTCAAGACTGCACAAACGAAAGAGGAAGGGGAATTTCTTACTCCGGTTGAAATATTGAATTATCTGAAGAAGAAAAGCGGTATGTCATTGTCTGATAACAAAGTATACCACTTCGGGAGATTGCTGCAAAAATGCGGTATTCCTTCGAAGCATACTTATAAAGGTACTGTTTATCAGGTAATAAAGCTATCATAAGAGATAAAAGCAAGGCTGACAATAAAAGTCTGGATATTTTATTGTCAGCCTATTATCAATGGTTATTGTCAGGTGATAGAACGTTGATATTCATTCACTTGAATGTATTCCTGACAGTATGACAATAAAACAGGTACAAATCATTATGAGATTCAAATTTCCAGGATACTTGTCTTCCACCTTTCTGTTGAGCTATTAAGTTTTTCTAAATAGTTGTATTTGCATCCAACTCTCCATGTAACCAATAGAG
Organism: Bacteroides xylanisolvens; assembly: GCF_018289135.1. Classification (NCBI taxonomy): domain Bacteria; kingdom Pseudomonadati; phylum Bacteroidota; class Bacteroidia; order Bacteroidales; family Bacteroidaceae; genus Bacteroides; species Bacteroides xylanisolvens. The sequence continues at coordinate 5,586,520 of NZ_CP072216.1, read as the reverse complement.
CAACCAACGAATAGCCAACGGAACAACCGGACCGCCTATTTACTCTTTCTTCTTGGGAGTAACGAAGCCGATAGGATTACGCGGCTTATCTGCTAAAGCCTTTTGCGCCTGCAATTCGGCTAACGTCTGATTTATTAATTCTAACTGCGTCCGAGTGTCGTCATTGATGTCGTTATAGTCTGCAAATACTTCCTCTATGTACTCCTTTAGTTCCTTGACTTCGTTTTGAAGTTCATATACTGGATCGGTCGGCGGGTTTAACAGTAACTGACGAACCGCAACGAAAGCACGCATTATACCCCTGTTTATTCCAATAGCAGTATCAGAGTTTAGAACACTACTAAGCATTGCTACGCCTAGTTCCGTAAAAGCAAAAGGCATATATTTAAAATTGCTGCCTCTTCCTTTGTTCAAGGTCACAATTTGTGATCTTGAAAGTTCGTCCCTCGTGAGTTCAAACATAAAGTCCTCACCTTCGAACCTTTTTAAATTACGTCTAACAGCTTGTTTTAGCACCCTGTTTTCTATTCCGTACATTTCCGCCAAATCAAAGTCTAACATCACCTTTTACCCGCGTATGTCGTAAATCTTACTTTGTATTACTTCGAGTTGTATTCAACTTGTCGAAATCAGACTGAAACACACGGTCCTGAAAGATACGGTATTTCTCAAATTCGGTTTCTGCATAATCTTTCGCTTGTTCGGCAGACATCTTTCCTGAATCATTTAATATGGGGCGGTCATCGCTATCCAAGAATTTATCTATACGTTTTGCCCAATCTTCCATTGTCATAGGAATATGCCGCTTTGCCCGGTCTTCTGCCAAATCCAGAAAAGCATTGACCAACCGTCCCATTGACTCCAGTTCTTCTTCTTTCAAATAATTCTTTGCTATCGACACATCTGTTTTTACAATCTTTCCGTTAGGAGCTTTCTCCCAGGTAGTTAGTCCCATGTGTTCCTTCTCTGCATCGGCACGCTCTACAATAAGTTCTGCCGCCGTGTGTCCATGAACTGCATAGTGCATTTTGTTCTGGACTTTTTTGAAAAACAAACGTGTGGTCGGGGCATTGAGGTTATAGTCTATGCTGGTAGCATAAATATCTGTTAGCTTTTGGTAGAAACGTCGCTCACTCAATCGTATTTCCCGGATTTCAGCAAGCAAATGTTCAAAGTAATCTTCATTGATGAATGATCCGTTCTCCATTCGCTTTTTATCAATGACATATCCACGAATGGCAAACTGCCGAAGTATAAATGTACACCATTGCCGAAATTGAGTGGCGCGCACGGAGTTGACGCGATAGCCGACTGAAATGATGGCATCAAGACTATAAATAAAAACTTCACGAGAAATATTCCGATTACCTTCTTTTTGAACTATCCGGTTTTTCCGGATAGTTGTATTCTTATCTACTTCTCCTTGCGAATATATATTTTTCAAATGTTCATTAATTGTGCGTATATCAACATCGAACAATATCGACATCGTCTTCTGCGTCAGCCACAAAGTTTCGTCCTGATAAAGCACTTCAATGCCTTCTTCTTTATTCTCTATCTGAAAAATAAGAAATTCAGCCGTACTATTGCGTATTTGCAGTTTCTTGCTTCCGTTATTACTTTCTTCCATATTCATCTTGAACATTCATTTCTTTTATCAGAAACAAATGTACTTAGAACATATCGAACTGCCAAAGATAATATCTCCTATTTTATCTCCACCTTCGTCTGTAATCTTATGTCATTGGAAGCAGCGCCAATCATTATCTGAGAAGTTCCCTAAAAAGATCATAATTACAGTAGAAAGCTTTCTCCGTAATATCTTCGCTTTATGGATTCAACAGATTTTATTCGTATTTTTCCGGTTTACATATTGGTTTACATGAACCGCATAAATTATATGTATAAAGGTACTGGCAAAAACATTTAGATGGAAAAGATATAAACAGGGGAAATAGTAACTTCTTCATAAAACAAACATAAATAAAAGAAACCTGCTTACCCAAAGAATATTATCTTTTCAGTAAGCAGGCTTTCACTCATATTCAAAAATGCAAAGAGCAAAATCTCTCACAAATTTGTGTGTTCCATTAATTGATAGCTATCGGAGCATCCAACGTCTTAATAGTAATTCCATTTGTAGTACCGTTTATACGCCCTGTGGCATCTTTGATAACTCCACCTTCCTGAGTCTCCGATCCGTCTAGTTTATAATAAAGTGCCAAGCCTTCTGAAGCAGGGTCAACACCCAGCATATTCTGCTTAAGTTGATTTTCCGTACGGGCTACACTCCAAACACGGACTTCACTCATTTTACCATGGAATGGACGTTCACCCCATTTAAAACCATAGATTCTACCAATATAAAAACCCATATCCGAATTCGGATCAAAACCGTCAATCCCCCAATCTGAACCAGCCCATTTCTCACCATTTACATAAATGCCTGTTTTTCCTGTCGGTTGATCATAAGTCAACGCTACATGATACCAACGATTTGTTAACAACGGTTTCGTTACACGGTAGTTCTGTCTTCCGGCCACTTCCAAATAATCTTTAGGAGTAATTCCTCCTCCCGCATCACCGATACGGAGGATCATCACACCTTCAGTTCCCATAATCGTATTATTATCGAGGAAATAATCCACATTAATCAATGCTTCGTAAGTGAATGACGAGAAGAAAGTACCGACAGGGAACTTCACAGAAATATAGTGATTACTGAAGTTACCAGCTTTGGTAATTTTCAACGGTTTGGAGAAAAAGAAATATGCAATGTTTGTTCCGGAAAGAGTCGACACCGAGGACGAATGCACCCGCATAGGCAAAACATACGAGTTCCCGGCTTTCAAGGCTTCTAACCCGGAAAGTTCGACTTCTACATTATCCGCATACAATTTTCCACTCGAAATAGAAGATGTCGTACTGCTTAGCTTTACCTGCGAAACATCAAGCATCTCATAATTTGTGCCATACTTTGCATTGTATTCGTCTACTACACTTGGTTCGGCTACACTATATGATACGTCTACCTGAGAGGAGGTTGCTGACGAGAGTCTTGAAACCAGATCAAATGTCATTACATCCATTTCATCTTCCACCGAGAAATTATATTCCTTGCTTTCGAAATAAACCTTAGGCTCCAGCAGGTCATTCATGCTGTCGTTGCAAGCGCCCAACAATAACGCCATACTACCTACCATCAAATAATAGAATATATGTTTATTCATCATCTTTTTACTGTTTTAGAATTTTATAAGTCCACTTATTCCTGCGGTTTATTTGCCGCTTCGTTTTGTTTCGCTTTCCATTCATTGAAAACCCGCTGATTGATTTGAATAGCCTGACGCATCCATTTATAATTTGGCGTATTGTCATAATCATTATCGAAGCGATAAGCTCCTACTCCACCTTTATAACCTTCTCGCGGCATAGCAGCTGCCTGCTTCAGCAATTGACCTCCATTAGTGGCATACTTTTCAAAGTTCTCTGTACAGATTATTTTCTTAGGATCAACGCCATAACCATCAAAACCGGGATTGGAACTACCATAACTTTGTATAATCCAATAATCGACATACTCATCCAATTCATGGGTAAGCCCATAAATATTTCCATCAATACAGATCATTTTATGTCCTTTACCTTCCGGATCGCTTTTCGGGCCAATGTAATTGTTCATCTCTTTAACCAAATGAATCAAATGCTTATTCTGACTCAATGTGCCATCCATATCAAACACACCACTACCGATTTCCCAGTCTACATCATAACCGTCCCATTCGTTTGCATACAAAGAATCGCACAGAGCTTTGGCAAACTTCGCCAGACATGCATAATGGTTTTCACTTTCAAACTGACCTTCAAATCCCCAATATTTCCAACGGGCTTGTTTCTTCGCCGTTTCCAATTGAGCCGCCGACCAGCCTTCTTCCTCCGCTTGTTTTTCCACTTCGAGGTATACCGAATTTGGTGTCGCACCCTTACCAAGATAAGAAAGCAGACTTACCTGCAACAGTTTCGTTCCTTTCACCTTTTGCACAAACTCTTTATCTGCCTTCTGCTCCGGAGTGATTTCATAACGTCCTGGAGCGCCACTCCACATTGAAACAAAATCCATACTATCGGGCATAGCAGAGAGATATCCTCTTCGATAAGCTCCAGCAGGCGCCCAATTGGAATACCATCCGAAAGCTACGGGACGATTGTAATTCCAAGCAGTCGCCTTATAGGCGCGCAGATTGGCATAATATGCCTCACTCTCCGCATTGTTCATTGTGGCATACCCGCCTATATGGTCTATCTCAATATTCTCCACATCCATGCAAGAAGTTACCATCATGCCTGTCAATGGAATAATATATAACAATTTTCTTAATGATTTCATATTCTTCATCTGTATTAAAATGATACATGTAGGTTATCTCTTACAATCCCACCACAAACGGGTAGAAGACTTATCTTCGCCACCTGCACCGTTATTGAACAACTTCAAGGCTGCTTCATAAATAGCCTTTCCCTCGTTAGTCTGAGAAAAACTAGTGGGATAAATCATACGGCGAATACCACCCTCAAGAGTTGCGCCTTGCACTGCTCCTTTCAAAGTCTTAATGACATTCAACTTCGGATAACCGGTTCTTCTCCATTCCGTCCACGCTTCCTGCCCGTTAGGAAACAAAGCAATCCATTTCTGAATCATAATTTTTTCCAACTTCTGCTCTGTTGTTCCTTCAAACTTGACAGTAGTCTCACACGGAGCAGAAAGTGTTTGCCCATACTGATAATGGGAAAAAACATATGCCCGAGGTGCCAAATTGGAATTCATATAATCGTCTACAGGATCGGTCACACCATTCTCCTGAAAAGACATATCAATGCCCTGTTTATACCATGAATCCGCACTGCCGAAACCTTCCCACACTAAAGCTGCTTCCGCACGCAAAAAATAAACTTCCGATGCACGCAGCCAATATGTAGGAGTTCCACTTTGAATATTGGGCTTTGAGCAAGATTTGTAGATATCATTCTGCGCATTGGCATGCCCTGCCGGCACCGCTTGATACGTTTTTCCGTCGAAAGCCTCAACACCATAAGAGGCATTACCATCCATCGGCAAAAAATAAACGCTCAAACGCGGGTCTTCATATCCCATCAGATAAGAAAAGATGGAAGAACCCATACGAGCTTCATTATAGTTGCCTGCCAGCCATTCAATGTTGTTGCGGAAAGTCATACCCGCTCCTTGACTCATTTGAGCCGCATCATCCTTAGCCGTCATCACACCGATAGAATGATTTACTGCTTGAGTAGCATACTTTTTCGCCAGTTCCGCATCAGCGAAGCGGACACGCATAGCCAAACGAAGCATCAGCGAATTGCCGTATTTCACCCATTTGGTAGCATCTCCGGCATATACCGCATCATAAGCGCCCATTACATTCACCCCATTTGCCGCCTTTTCTGTTAATTCTTCAATGGCTGCGGTCAATTCTTCAAACATCGCCGTATACACCTCTTTCTCCGAATCGAACGGAATGTTCATTGTAGCGTCCGCCGCATGAGAATAAGGCATCGGACCGAAACTTTCAAGTGTCTTGTGCCAAGCGGAAATCTTCAGAATTTGAGCCAAAGCAAAGACTTCGGGCGTACCATTTTTCTCGGACGCTATTTTCAATTTCTTCCAAGGATCAAGAGCATTGGTATAAGACTGTGTATAGGTCGCTTTTATCCAATTGTCCAACAAATAATAAGTAGTATTGTTACTACCTGCGTTCCAACCGTTACTGTTGTTCTCGCCAAAAAATCCACTCCAATTATCGGCCGACAGATGATAAGCTATTTGATATTCATTGATAACATCTGTATCATCAGCCTGTGTGCCTACGGGAATCACTGTCCGTTGCATAGCTGTAATCAGCCCTCCGACTTCAAAACCATCCATCGCACCTTCTCCGTCGCTCATCTCAAATTGGTTGGTATTGATTTCTTCAAAATTGCATGAGGCAAATAGCGCCATTGCGCATATCACCGCTAATAGTTTAAAATGATTCATTTTTCTCATAATAAAGAAGGTGTATTATAATTTAAATTTAATACCGAAGCCAAAGCTACGAACACTCGGTTGCATAAAATAATCATTACCTTGTCCGTAAGTACTAGTGGAAGGAGTCAGTTCCGGATCGAACGGAGCTTCGCAATACAACATCCAAGGATTGTTGGCTATAAACGAAACTGTAACATCTTTCAACACGTTACCAAACCACTTATTAGGCATAGTATAGCTAAAGGTAAGTTCTTGCAAACGAATATTGGTGGCACTGTATACATAGTAACCGGAAGTTTCATAATTTCCCGTACCTGTCATCTGATAATAAGACTTCGCATCTACCAGACCTTGTCCCTTCAACAATACGCCTCCCGCTTCACGAGCCTCAGCCGAACGTTTGGACACACCGTAACGATCAAGCAATGCCTCTGTAGAAGAGGTCACCACACCACCAAAACGCCCGTTGATTTGGAATCCGAGTCCAAAGCCTTTGTATGTCAACATATTACTCCATCCCAGATTAAAGTCAGGAGAAGTTTTTCCCAAATAAACAGGTTCCCCCTTTTCCATTCCAAAGGTTCCGTCGCTCTTTACCTCAACATATCCCAGGTGGTCTTTCTTCAAGAAGGTGTTGGCATAAATATCGTGGATACTTCCGCCTTCTTTCAAGATGACACGACCACCATCCTTCAAAACCTCCGGAATATTAATCGGTTCATCCATCAAATCCGTATGATAGTTTTCAACCATCTCCTTAATCTCGTTTATATTTCGAGAGAATGTCAATGTTGAAGAGATTCCTAATCCGAACTTAAACTGATCGGAATAGCTTAATGAAGCCTCCCAACCACGATTTTCCACATTACCGGCCTGCAAATAAATCTGCTTGTATCCGGTATATTCCGGAAGATCACCCAAGAAGGTCTGATTGTATGTATTAGAATGATAGTAGGTTACCTCCGCACTTAATTTATTCCACAACTTCAGACTTAATCCAAATTCGTATGACTTTGTACGCTCTGCCTTGAAATCAGTAAACGGATAGATACCGGTAGGATCTAATGCACCACCCACAATAGGGGTAGTTACCGTACCCGGAGTCAGTCCCGAACGGGATACAGGCGCACCGACTTCCGTATACGAACCGCGAACTTTCAGGTACGAGATAAATTCGGGCAATTTGACCATCTCGGAAATAATCCCGGACAGACCGATTGAGGGATAGAAAAAAGATTCTTCATCGGTATTCACCAAACGTGAATTCCAGTCATTACGTCCGGTCAGCGTCAAATAAAGCATACTCTTCCAACCAAGTTCCAAATTGGCAAAAACAGCATGATTACGCACACGACTATCACCACCCTTTTCTGAGATACGACCATTAGCCGGATCGATATTAGAAGCCGCAAATTTATTGGGCACTCCCAATAATGTCCCTTTGTATCCTCTCTCCAATGCCCAATAGTTAGAATAGTTCCAACCCGCATTGGCAGAAATACTAAAATCAGCAATATGTTTATTAACGTTCAACATAAAGTCGGCATATTCCTGGCGGTCTTCATAGTTATTGTATCCATACAGTCCTTTCTTTCCTTCCGCAAACTTATCGTCGGATGAAGCGTAAATCTTGCGTTCAAACAATACATGTGTGTCATCCATTCTGAAACGGGCTGTCGCATTCAACCAATCGGTAATATTATAAGTCAACCCTACGTTGAACATATAACGACTCTTTTCATTCGTAGCTACATTGCGGTAAGCAGTCCAGTAAGGGTTCTGTGAAGCATATACCGGATCTGCCACCGGCCAATACTGAACCGGAAGTTGGCGGCTTTCATCGAAATGTTCGAATGACTTAATTCCATTAAAGTCTTCACCACGAGGGAATAAATAGGCGGCCATCACCGGATTCCAATATTGTCCTTGCGATACCATATTCTTGTCTTTCTGTTTCACATACGACGCACCTAAATCGAGTTGTAATTTATCATTAAGGAAAGTTGCCGTATTACGGATTGTGAAATTCAAACGATCATATTCATTATTAGGTACAATACCATTGGAATTGGTAGAAGAAACAGAAGCAAAAGTCTGATTCGATTTCGTACCGGTGGTCAACGTAACCGAATTAATAAAGTTTGTTCCGGTATTAAAGAAATCCTTCTTGGGATCATAACTTGTAGGAGTCAACAGTTTCTCACCCCAGCTTTCATACATATCTTTTTTGTTACCATACGTATTTTGAAACTCAGGAGTCATATAAGCTTTGCTGAACTCTGAAGAAGAAGAGAACTGCACTGAAAGTTTTCCTTCTTTTCCTTTTTTAGTGGTAATCAAAATTACACCGTTAGCGGCACTACTACCATACAACGCAGCAGCCGAAGGACCACTCAAAACAGAAAGACTTTCAATATCTTCGGGATTGAAGTCGGCGATTCCTTCTGTTCCGGCCTTACCTTCACCCATAATACCACTGTCGGTATTTCCCATATTGGTATTGAACAAAGGAATACCGTCCACCACATACAAAGCATTGTTATCACCTTCAATAGATTTTGCACCACGCATTACAACACGTGTCGCACCACCAACTCCACTAGCACTTTTGTTAATACTCACTCCGGCTATCTTACCGTTCAGCGAGTTTACGAAGTTAGCATCTTTTACTGTAGTCAGAGCATCTCCCTTGACTTGTTGTACATTGTAAGACAACGCCTTTTCTGCACGTTTGATACCCAATGCCGTCACAACAACTTCATCGAGCACTTCTGTATCCTGCTTCATTACAACCGGATAGAAATCTTTCTTGGAAACAGGAATTATCTGTGCAGCATATCCGATATAAGATACTTTGAGAATAGATTTCTCTGCCGCCTTGATCGTAAAGTTACCATCGAAATCGGTAATCGTACCTGTAGAACTACCATCCACAGATATATTTACTCCAATCAACGGTTCACCGCTTTCATCAGTAACCTTTCCTTTGATATTTTTAAGGGTTTGTGCAACTACAGGCTTCTTTTCAGCTATTATGATGTAGTTACCTTGAATCTGGAATGAAAAGCCCGTCCCTTTTAAGATGGTATCAAGTGCGGTCTCGAGGGATGCATTCTGCAAGTTTAACTGGGCTATTACTTTTCCTTTTAATTCGGAATCACTATAATTTATAGACTTTTTGGACTGTTTTTCCACAGTTTTTAAGGCATCAATGACAGTGATGTTCTTCTGCTGGATAGTTATTTTACTATCATTTTGAGCCAAAGCGAAAGTCTGTATAAGAATAAGACTTAAAAAAGTGAGAAAGACCCGCTTATGAGCTATTTTTTCTGCTATTTTTTCGTAGATTTGTAGCATCTTTAGTATTAGTTAATTGGTTATTATTCTAGGATCATTCAGAATAGCGTCAATATTACGCTAATATTAAAAGAGATTGATTTCATATCCGGGAGGAACGGCCATTCCTTCCGGGTATTTTTTTGCATTACGTATTAAATTTAAAAGGTTCTACAATATATTTATTCTTTACTAGTTACATAGCACTTATTTCCCTTGATAACATAGTTTACATTTCCTACAACTTGCGATATAATCTTCATAACTTCCTCCAGATTCGCCTGTTTGGAGAAGCGGAAACTATATGTATTCTTTTTCAAGCTATGAAGGCTATATACAAAAGCATAAGGAAATTTGCGTTCAAGACTTGTAAAAATATCCTCCAGATACATATTACTAAAAACCAATTCCCCACGTTGCCATGCCGTCACATCATCTATCTCAGGCATCCGCAGATTGTGCGCTTTCGTATGTTTGTCATATACCAACTGTTCATTAGGCTTTAAAATAATATTGGACAGCAAGTTATTGAATTCAACTTTCACACTACCTTCCAGCAAAGTAGCCATCAGTTCGCTATTTTCCGGATAAGCATTTACATTAAATTCAGTACCTAAAGCAGTAACTTGATAATCATTGGCCTTTACAATGAAAGGATGCTTCTTATCCGGTTTCACTTTAAAGTTGGCCTCACCAATCAAATATACACTTCTAGTCTCTCCTGTAAATTTTTCCGGATATAGTAGTATACTCTTCGAATTCAGCATGACATTTGTACCATCCGGTAATGTAAGTTCACGAATTTCCGCTGTCGGTATATAGCATTCAACTAAATCTTTTTCCGGCCGTTCCTTTTCCAACATCAAATAAATAGAAACGGATGAGACTGCTAACAAGAAAATAGCTGCAGCTCTCCATATAAGCAACTGGTAATTTCTACGTGAAGTGATAGACTGCATTCCCAGATTCTGCCGCATTCGTTGTATTGATTGTTGCATGCCATCAGGCACTTTCTGTTCTCCTGCTTGTTTCCAAAGCTCACGAAGAGCCTCACTCTTTTCATCAACATGCTCCTCATCAGCCAACCACTGTTGCACTTTCTTCTGTGTTCCGGCTGAATAGCTATTATGGCCGAATAATTCTACGAGTTGTTGAATATAATTTTTCATGAATCTTTTTCTTTCTTTTTTGGGCTTTATACACTAAATACAACTACTACATACATACTACTTAAAAATATTAGAGAAAAAAAATAAAAAAGAGGAGTACCTTCTTTAATTCGATCAATGCCAAATAAACCTGATGCTCTATTGTTCGGATAGAAACATCGAGTTTATCAGCTATTTCTTTATGACTTAATCCCCTGAAACGACTAAGTTCGAATATCAACCTCCGACGCTTCGGCATTTTCTCCAGGGTGAGTTGAATAATCATCAACATCTCCTTATAATATACGTTATTCAAGATCTCTTCCTTTTCTGTTAATTCATAAAGAAGAGTCTTCTCTATAACTTCCGACTGATATTCCTGTTCTACTTGTTGATGTTTAAAGATATTCAGAACTATATTTCTAGTCATTATAAAAATATAATTGTCTAGTTCTTTATCATTATCCAGCCACAACTCAGGCTGCAACCAGAGCTTACAGAAAACATCTTGAGCCACATCTTCTGCATCCGCTTCCGATTTTAGCAGCATTTGAGCAAAGTTCTTTACCTTTGGAAAATTTACAGTGAAAAACCTCTGAAACTTTAATTCAATCTGCCTGTCATTATTCTCCATCTCTCTAGTATTTTTCAGTGTTAGCGGTTAAATCAAATATTACATATATTTAGGTCTAAGGAATGATTCAATATAATATTATACATTAAATCATAATCTAAAAGCAAAATAAAAGATTAATAACACAATAAAAAAATATTATAACTCTTTTTTGGTTTATTTCTTCCAAGCAGCTATCATATAGAGCTTTCCAGAAAATAAATAAAATGTATATTATACACCCATAAAAATAAAAAGGCTTCATGAATCAATGATTCATGAAGCCTTATAAAGAATACTCGTACTCGAAGCGGGACTTGAACCCGCACAGCCGCAATGGCCAAAGGATTTTAAGTCCTTCGTGCCGGGTCACCATTCGAGCATCCTAATGGCTATAAATCAGCACATTACCTAATTTACATCTATCAATGTACCCATGTGGTTTACATATTGGTTTACATCAACCATGTAAAACAAGATAAGTTATTCAATACGTTAATAATCCCTTTGCAGTATAATACTGCACTACAAAAGTAATGAAATTATTTCTGATTCTCCGCAAACACACCTAATATTTTTAGTATATTAGCGCTCAAAAAGCAGGGATTATGAACATATTCAGTTTTACGGCTCATTTCGGTTCGGAGGAAGATTGTCGTTTGCATTTCAAGGAGCAGCGTGATAAGGAAGGGGTTGTCTGCAAGCGATGCGGGGGCACTTCCCATTATTGGTTACAGGGTAAATGGAGTTATGAATGCAAAGGTTGCCGTTTCCGCACCTCGTTGCGCAGCGGTACGATCATGGAGAGCTCCAAGCTGCCGTTTCTGGTGTGGTACAAAACGATGTTCCTGATGAGTTGCACAAAAAAGGGATTCTCCACCAACGAACTCCAGAAGCAATTAGGATTGAAGCGTTACGAACCGGTATGGGCGATGGTACACAAACTCCGCAGGGCGATGGGCAACCGGGATGCAAGGTATACACTGGAAGGGATGATAGAACTGGATGAGGGTTACTTTTCGGTGGCCAGTAAGGAAATCGAGCGAGGCAAGGGTACACGTGGCCGGGGAGCCGAGGGAAAGCAGAACGTTGCGGTGATGGCCGAAAGCACCCCGTTGGAAGATATCGAAACGGGCAAAAAGGAGAAGCATGTGCGTTATTTCAAGGCCAGGGTACTGGATAGCCATCAAAGTGAAGGAATCAACGGCGTGGTCAGGGACTGCATGGAGGATGATGCCATCGTATTTTCGGACAAAAGCACTTCTTACGTTGACATCTCCGATCTGGTGGAATTGCACGTCACCGAGAAATCAGACGCCAAAACCACCAAGGAAACACTCAAATGGGTGCATATCGCAATCAGTAATGCAAAACGGACATTGCTGGGCAACTACCATAAAATCAAAAGGAAATACTTACAGTTGTATCTCAACGAGTTTATTTACAAATTAAACAGACGGTATTTTGGAGACAAACTCTTTGACAGACTAGTAATTGCGAATATAACAGGTGCATAAACGGATAATCAGAAAATTATTTGTTCCAATAGTCAAATTACAGCATATTGATAATAAAAAAACAGCAAATGAATTTCTTCAAATGCTGTTTTTATCGATGACGATTATTCTTCATATATATTCCTTATCTCACGCCAAGGAGAAGTAGTACTGTAAGAATTAAAACACCCTTTAGGAACATATAATTTAGTATATTTAGCTTGGTCAGAATTAAAAATAGAAGCTGCGGAATATGGAGCAATCCGAGTTTTTATATGTACCTCAATATTAGCAGAACACCCCCAAAATATATTATACCCTATATTCTTTAAATTTGAACCTATATTTATTTTTTTTAGACCACAGCCCAAAAACGCTTCTGTCTCAATAGTAGTCACAGCCTCTGGAATATCAATATCTTTTATTCCCGACGAAATAAACAGCTGTTTGCTTATTTTATTTAAATTAGACGGTAACTTCACTGTCTTTAGCGATGTACACTTATGGAAACTAGCATTACCTATTTCTGAAATATTATCATGTAAATTAATTTTCGACAACTGAGTACAACAAAAAAAAGCATATTCTTCTATTTTGGTTATATTATCAGGAAGGACTATTTCTTGCAAAGTCCTACAATTGTGAAATAATCTAATAGGTATAGTATTGGATTTGGTAGTATACTGTTGATGATTATGTATATAATATGTCCCTCCACCAACAAAAAATGCATTAGACAAATCAAGCTTAGTCAACTTTCCGTTTGTTACATACTCATCACCATATACATTTGTTCGGGACATCTCCCTAACAAACAACATATCATCACCATTTACATAACCTCCAAGAGTTAAGTCCGTTATTTCATTCTTTTTGTCATCACTAATATAATTACTTAATGTCCCTCCTTCACTTAAGAATATGACAGCTTTTCCCCCTTCTATCCGATTTTTACCACCTTGTATTATCTGCACCTCCCGTTTAACATCACTTTTTTCATCATAAAATAGTAAACTTGCACAGCGAATTTTATCCGTTGTATTTTGTTTGATAGTATAATAAAGAGTATGACTTGATATTCCACGAGTATGTGATGCTTCTTGTATCCAATCCACAGCAGGTAATTTTACCTTAAAATCAAAATTACTTTTAACTCTAACAGTAATCATTTCTTCACTATCACTTACTAAATACTTAGCTGAAGTAAGTAACATTCCTTCTCCTGTTTGATAAATATGTATTGTCTCTGATTTATCATTTCCTCGAATTATAATTTCCCCTTCACGTTTATCATATTCCCAACTATACTGTACAGTAAATGATAAAATATTGCTAGACAAAGAGCGAGATTTATTATTTTGAACAATCCAACTTTGATATGCTGGCGGAATAATGACTTCATATTCTATATTCGATTTTACTTCAACATCAATTATATGGTTAGATTTATCCAACTCAAAAATATTTGATGATACTAAAAGTGCGTCTTGCTGTTTTTGAGTAATCTTTATTCTTTTTTCTATTTCTCCGACTTTCAAAGTTAATATAGCATTACGTTCATCATAAAATGTGTTCTCTGTTACTTTTATCGTCAGTGATACAGTACCTGCTACTCCATTATTAGAGGAAACAGTACACCATTCTATATTAGTTGGTATAGCAATATTCCATTTCTTGTTAGTCTCGAAAGTTAAAGTTTTCTCCTCATTATTTGAGGTAAAACAGATTCCTTTTTCAAAATACCCTTCACTTTCTCCCAAAGGTATTAATATAGTCTCAACATCATGGCTTTCTTCCTCTCTTGAATCGTTGACAGGATTATCATCTCCACAACCTATCAATACAAGAAGCGCATATACAATGCTACTAATAAATACAATATAATTATTTCTCATTATTTCATTCATTTAAAAACAGTAAAGGAGTAAATGCTAGCCTAATAAGACTAGCACTATACGGTTAAATCCCAATTATTGTTTAATAAAAGTTTCTGTATGCCCTCCTTCTTCGATTAACTTCAAGCTGTTATCGGAAATTTCAACTGTATAAGTTTCAGGGTCATCATCTCCCCAATCAAGAACCAACTTAGTACTACCATCAAATGTATAAGAGAATGATTCTGTATTAGACTCATCATCATACACATCATAAGATTCCCAAGTTCCTTTACCGTCTGATTTAAAAGTAACAATTTCTTTGTTTCCACCTCCCCACGTATAAGACCAAACACCTACTAACGGATTTTCATCTTCATCATCATCGCTACAAGAAGTAAAACCTGCACATAAAGCAATAACCAATAAAGTCGCAAACAATCTAAATGTTTTCATATTCTGTAAATAATCTTTTTGTTAATAAATTAATTGTAGTATAAGCTGCTCAAAAATTGAGTTGGCTACTTAAAAGATAGTAGCAAAAGTTGTTTCTTAATGTCTGATTCGTAGTTATATATCGTTTTATCTACCCTGTTCCCTTTGGATAGTATTACACAATGAAAAAGGCGTGGAAACTATTGAATATTATCATATTGAGGCTCTGGACTGCCCAAGGTTGAATAATAAACAATAGCCCACGCCAAACGATATATAGACTATCTTAACAAGATAGGTATATAACATTGACGTGAGCGTTCTTGCCTATTATCTTCAACCTTCGAAATTGTCCAGATTCCAATATGAGATAATATCTTAAACGCTCTTCGTTAACTAATATGTCCTTTCAGACCTAACACATTAGGCATCTGAAATTGCCACAAAGTTACGAAAAGCGTTCGTAATAGCAAGAACTATTGTTTATCCTTAATTCCGCAACACTATTATAAATTAAACTTTTTAAGTACCTGAGCAACAAAAAGTTGCTCAGGATTTTGCCATGTCAGAATTTTCACTTATCTTAGTGTTGCAAAAAAAACAAGAGAATCCGACGATAGACATGGCGAAGATACAAATTAAATCTGAGAGACTCACTCCTTTTGGGGGATTATTTTCAATCATGGAGCAATTTGACTCCACATTATCATCTGTAATCGACTCAACCCTCGGTCTAAGGTGTAGATCGTTCGGTTATCAGTACAGCGAAATCATCCGTTCTCTCATGAGTATCTACTTCTGTAGCGGTTCATGTATTGAGGATGTCACTACTCATTTGATGAACCACCTCTCGCTTCATCCGACACTTCGCACTTGTAGCTCTGATACTATCCTCAGGGCGATAAAGGAGTTGACGCAAGAAAACATTTCATACACATCAGATATGGGCAAGACCTACGATTTCAATACGGCTGACACTCTCAATACTTTATTGCTCAATTGTATATTTGCATCTGGCCAACTGAAAGAGGGTGAGATGTATGATGTTGATTTCGACCATCAGTTCATAGAGACAGAGAAGTATGATGCAAAGCCTACATACAAGAAGTTCCTTGGTTATCGCCCTGGCGTGGCGGTTATTGGCGATTTGATAGTCGGTATAGAGAATAGCGATGGTAACACAAATGTTCGTTTCCATCAGAAGGACACGCTGAAGAGGTTCTTTGCGAGATTTGAACAGAATGGGCTCACTATCAATCGCTTCAGAGCTGATTGTGGATCATGTTCCGAGGAAATCGTGGAGGAAATAGAAAAACACTGCAAGTCCTTCTATATCCGTGCTAACCGCTGCAGTTCGATCTACAATGACACCTTTGCTCTCAAAGGCTGGAAAACTGAGGAAATCAATGGCATTGAGTTTGAATTGAACTCTATCCTTGTTGAGAAGTGGAAAGGTAAGGCATATCGACTTGTGATTCAAAGACAGAAACGGATGGATGGTGTGCAGGATTTTTGGGAAGGAGAATACACATACCGTTGTATCCTGACTAACGACTATGATTCTTCCGTAAGAGAAATTGTCGAGTTCTATAACCTTCGTGGAGGAAAGGAACGTATCTTCGATGATATGAACAATGGTTTCGGGTGGGACAGATTGCCCAAATCCTTCATGGCAGAGAACACAGTGTTCCTTCTTCTTACAGCACTTATCCGTAACTTTTACAAGGCCATTATTCAAAGACTTGACGTAAAGAAGTTCGGGCTCAATGCAACAAGTCGCATAAAAGCGTTTGTCTTCAGGTTTATCTCTGTACCAGCCAAGTGGATCAGGACATCAAGGCGGTATGTGCTGAACATCTATACCTGTAATAATGCTTACGCAGATGTTTTCCAGACTGATTTTGGATAATGCCTACAACTTATGGGAATGATATTGTGTATTGCCTCAAGTCACATTGTGGGGTAAGGGGATATTGTAGGCAGAAGTGGGTGCTTCAAGTTCAAATTATCTGCAAATTCAGTAATGAGAGGACGTGTAAACGCAATAAGGACGTTCAAGGGCTTAGTTGCGGATTTGAGGTTTATTAAAAGTTGAGAGCTATCCCTTCTTTATAAATCCATGGTAGTGGAAAAATTCAAGACCACCCATATAAAAACTAAATCTCTGAATTTTTCCACCCCACCGATATTTCATGCTTATGGCTTTATAAACTGATTTTTTATCCGTTGAACGGTGGAAATACCAATACTTTGTAGCTTAGCTATATTTCTGATTGAATAGCCTTTTCTTAGTAAAGCAATGACTTCTTTATATTCCTCTTTTTTCTTATCATCCGTTTTGGTTGAACCTGTCTTTCTGCCAAGTTTACCACCTTTGGCAATATAATTTGCCCTACCACTATTCAAACGGTATTGAATATTGCTTCTTTCGATATTTGCCATTTCTGCAAGTACTGTCACCATGATAGAAGCTATTGGATTAACTTCCCCATTTGGTTGCAAAGTATATAAGCCCAAGTTCTGTATGTAAACCGACACTTTCGATTCATGCAATATATCCAAAGAGCGAAGAACCTGTAATGTACTTCTTCCTAGTCTTGACAATTCAGACAAAAGTAGGATATTCACAGATTCACGTTTACAGTATTCTAAACATTCCCCTAAAATCTGTCTTTCCTCTATTTTCTTTGCACCTGAAATATGCTCCTGGAATATATTCACAATTTCTATATCCTGTGAGATAGCATATTTCTTTAAATCCTCTATTTGTCTGCTCGTGTCCTGTCTGTCATTACTTGACGAAACACGAGCGTATATTACAGCTGTTTTCATTTTATTCTTTGATTAAATTGATAACATGAAAGAATGTGTTCAAACCACCTTTACAGATTTATTTGAACACATTCCTGTTTTGAACACTAACGAGGTTTATTCGCTTCCTCAATATCCCATAAGCCAACTAAAAGAATAAGTAGGATTAACGGAACACAACCTGTTATAAAAGACAATACCACCCAAAAGAGCCAAACAAGTATCTTATAATAAAACATGATTTTTTGTTTTACGTAGTTAATAAAATAGGAGAATACCCATTTCTGAATATTCCCCTGTTTAATCAATCAATAAACCACTTATATTTAGTGTCTCCATGCAAAGCGGCATTTATTCCCGTTGCTATTTCGGTTGCATTTACCGCTCTATCCAAGAATGAATCTATATAACTGCTCTTGTTTGCTCCTGTCAATAGATTATACAATTTCCACATACTTATGTCATTCCCCAAGCTCCCAAAGTTCTTATCATTGATATATGCTTTTGCAACTGTATTTATTTGCGAATCAGTGATGAGCATTTTAGGAATATCTTTCTGATAACCTTGTGGCAATGATTGATAAAGTCTCATTCTACCAAGTAATTGGCAAAATTGATGTTCTGTGAGATATGAGTTACTAAGTGTTTGCAACAAATGTAGATGTTTTGCAGGTTGATAACTCTGAAACATTTCCAATACTGCCCGATATAAATCTTTGGTATTAGTAACTTCCAAGCAACTAAGAAAACCGTCTGTTGATACACACAAGTTTGTACAAACTTTACAAGTAAAGCCAATAAATACCTTAAACCTTTCTGCTCCTTTCTTTGAATACAGATTTGTGTGATTATAAGCTCTCACACCACCAATAGTAAGAGTTAGCTTATTTCCGTTCACCGTTTCGTAAATCGTAGGAATCTGAATAATAAAAGCACATCTTTCGTAGTAGATAGTCTTATCACTTTCAAGAAGTTGATTTGCAGGTTTGTGTATTGCTTCGGGTATTCTCCCCTTGATAATGTGACTTACACGAATATCGGGCTTATCAATACTTTCACCACTGAAAAACGTATTTGCAGCGTCATAAACAGTATCAATAAATGCAGGGTGAGGAATTGTAAGCTCATTATCTTTGGCGAATACGGGTGTAATACAATCTTCTTTTAAATGTTGCATTGTTACCTCTAGTGTATTAGCTTCCAAGAAATGAGGATTCTCTTTTTTAACTTTTGGTTGTTCTTCGATTATTGTTGCTTCTTCTGCATATTCACCAAAGTTACTTTCTCTTCTTACCTGTGGCACATTGCCAATAATTTGTAGATTTCTCATAACGAATAAAATTTTAAATGATTTATAAATTGATTACGTGGAGAATAGATATTTCACTTTTCTTCCAACTACCCTAGGGGGTTGTTAGAACTACTCTTCACGTGTTCATGTAACTTTCAATTCTGTAAATCATAGGAGAAGTAAGCTGATATATATTTAAGCTCCTATTTTTATAGGTAGGGGGGATTATATATAAGTACCTGTACTTTATTGCACGCATATCTTTCTACTCTCCATAAATGGAACTATTTTAGACCATTACAGAATGTGGCATAACTATACAACCAATGTTTGAAAAATGAGTATCATTCATTTTTTAGCTTCCCCAATTATTCGTAAATTTGTGTATTCCATGAAGGAAGGATTACCGTATTGCATTGAGGGCTTTTTATCTCCATTTCCCAATTACTACCAATGCGGTAATTTACCTTTTTCACAATCTCCCATAGATAAAGCCATGTTTGATAGATTTTATTGCAGTCGCCTATATACTAGTATTAGACGACCTTTTTCATTTTTGTAGCATAACCATAAAAAGTAGGGCAATTTGACGTCTGCCCTACCGCTTGTGGTTATGAAAATTTCTTCATATTACCTACCATGTCAGAAGTATATACCTATCAAGAATTACGTGAATTAGCCTTGAAACACGGAATCAGAGATAATAAAGTCCATATCGGTGTATGGATACAGACACAAGGCTATCAGAAACAGAGAATACAGATTAACCACATTAGAAAAACATTTTATTTAAAATCCCATGATTGAGACAAGAATCCCAATAGCACCTGACACAAGTACCACCCTTACAGATGAAACAACAGAACACATTGTAAATCGCAAGGTAACAATCAAAATAGACAGAGATTATTTAAAAAAGAAGTATGCAGAGCTATACAAGCAACTGGCAAAAGTTGCAGAAAAATATCCTTATACTCCGAAAAAACAACTTGTAAAAAAACAGGGGCACGCTCATGTAAAAAAACAGGGTGGACTATACTACTAACCATTAGAAAATAACTAATAAGCATTGCCTTCTTTCAGAAGTCAAAAGCACATTCTAAATCTTATTTTTTTCATGTATGTAAATCAACTAACCAATGAAACTTATATAGACAGAAAGGAAGCCAAAATAAGTCTCGGAACTTCCAATTTCAACAGATTATTAAAAAAGAAGATTATTTATTTTATCAACGGACAACCATTTGCCAACTATGGGATACAGAATAATACCGGCAAGCCTAGTCATAGGACTTACAACAAATGAAGCATATACTTATTTTTGTTTATTAGCGAAATCAGATTACAACACTTATATTTCACACGTAAAGCTTGAAACGCTATCCCAATTGACAGGAATAAGCAAGACCGAATATATATCCAAGCATATCGAGAAACTAATAAAGAAAGGGTTACTACGGAAAGATACACAACAGAACATTGGTAACAAAGGCGTGTTCAATACCTGTACG
The DNA here is from genome assembly GCF_018289135.1 of Bacteroides xylanisolvens. Lineage (NCBI taxonomy): Bacteria > Pseudomonadati > Bacteroidota > Bacteroidia > Bacteroidales > Bacteroidaceae > Bacteroides > Bacteroides xylanisolvens. The sequence goes on along the minus strand of NZ_CP072216.1, from coordinate 5,565,962 downwards.
TATTATCTATACAAACCGCAAATTGACTGGATTAGAATTGACTTGGATTTATTGGAAGAAAACATTCCTAACAAACTCAAAGCTTTCCTCATCTTATTAAAATGTATCTGCCTAAACAACACCAATTACACAGGATACAACAAAAGTGAAATCTGCAAGAAACTAAATATATCCCGCCCGACCTTAGACTCTTATCTCAATCAGTGTATCGACAAGAAACTGATAAAAGAAGAACAAAACGGATACACACTTACAAATACACATTTATTCAAAATAGATATTGTCAAAGGAAAGGATGATGACGAAGTTTATACAAAGGTATATATACCAATGGCTGATTTTTTCGCATCACAAAACATTACAATACCACCATATAATAAAAAAATAGTAGGAAAAATCATCGACCATTATAGCGCATTACCATTTTTAGCAGCAGCACTAAAAAAACGAAAAATACCGGAAGGAACTGTTTGTACTTGGAAGTATTTAGCTAAAGTCTTGAAGGTAAATATCGTGGAAAAACCTCGTCCCATACCACCAAAGGTTACTCTTATCATGTAAAAATCAACCTTTACAAAAAGAGATTCGCTCCGTGATGAGTAAATCTCCTTTTTGCTACTAAGTTATTCTTTTAGTCGCTTATTTCAAAGTAAGGGACATTTTTCGAACAGGGTCTATAAAAGTGTTTTTCTTCAAAAAATGTCCTTCGCATTATAATATTTCCTCAATCAGCAAATAACATCTTTCACCTCTGACTTTGCATTCGGACACCATAAAAAAATCGCTTATAGTCTTACTTGTTATGGCTTTAGGGGGATGTATATTCAATAGAGCATAAATTCTCTTTATTTCTTCTTTGGTATATTTACGAGTGTATTTTTGACCAACAGTAAATGAGTTCTTTATTAAGCGAATTACCTCTGTTCCGGTTGCCTTCTCACTGTATTGCTTCTGTATCATGGCTTCCGTGATTTTCTTTTTGGAATATTTGAGTTGTTCAATCACTTCTTTACCTACCGTATCATAAGCTTCAACAATAAATGAATCAGCCGCAATCAAATCCCGCTTGTATTCCAATTCCATTTCAGTAGCACAATTTCCCAACATCTCCAACTGGCGGACTATCTCTTTACGCTTGTCTTTAATGGATTGAGATTTATTTTCCCTCTTTAACCGCTCAAAGTCACCTATCGAATAGTAAAATCCATGTTGATAAGAAATAAATGAATAACAATTATCGTATGCCTCGTTTAGAGAGCCTTTATCGTAATAATAATTTTTCATCAATTCCTCATCTATGTAGTTGTCTATTGCAAACCAATTCTCTCTCCCGTTCCTATCAAGCATCTTATTAAAAGGAAGACTTTCCAGTGCAGCACGGTAAGCATCACGGGAAGCCCTGTCTGCTGCACAATCATAAAAGTTCTTCATTGTTCGATATATCTCCTTGCTGCAAACAATATATCCTTTTATTTCTTCTTTCGTTCTTTGTGGTATACCTTCTTTAACGTTACTAATATGTGTAATTGATGATACACCATTTCTGAATCGTCCAACCATTTGGATAGCATCAGTATAAGGGTCTATCATTGTATGTTCTGCAAAGTAAACATCGGTTAACATTATTACATGAGGTTTCTGTTCTAACTCAATATCCACAGCATTGAAAAAACGGCTAGTGAAAAAATTGTACCGTTTCATTTTATCAATGCTGCACTGTTCATAGGCATTGGTAAATTTATTCCTTCCCAACTTATCAACACTCTTTGGGGCACAAAAGACTGCGGAATCTTCCAATAAATCTAGTTGCTTCATCAATGAATATATAATATCAGTTGAATTGATAAACACACAAATCGGAAGTGGTGCAGCTTCCTCATTGTTTAGCTTGGATAGTGTATCTTTAAATGCTTGCAGCGTATTATTCGTATGATGAAGCCAAATCTCCTTTTTATAATCGAAAGTCGGCTGTATTTCTATCGTCTGAAAGTTCTGCTCCTTAAATCGAGGGTCATTCAATTCTATTGGTGTGGCAGAGACCAATGCTTTTTGGTCAAATTTAAAGAAATCATCTATCGGTAGTGTTATGTTATTCCGGTAATCCGCATCCTTCACTAGCTTATGACATTCATCAAACAGAAGAAAACAAGAACAATGCGCACTCATTTCCAGTTCTTCAAATGCGTCCTTTACTTTCTGAAAACTTTCGGGAGTAGTAAGTATCTTATAATACTTATTCTTACTCTTCTCCAAATATTTTATGATATCGTCAGTATATACACCTTCATATACTCCGAACAGATTATCATCTTTATGTTTAGGGTCATTACATTTACCGATAATAACAGGAACATTCGGCTCAATGATAATCGAGTTACGTTTTGCGGTGATTTCTCCATAGGTAGCACCAAGTCCGGTCAACTTCTTATAAAGAATTGTATTCGTGGGAATTTCGGGAAGAACTTCGGTAAGGTATTGCACCCTACCGAGTTCATTAAGATTAATTTCTATTGTCATCTTCCTCATTAACGTCTATCACATCCATTCCTTCATTTTCGTACTCTTCCTGCTTGATTGCATCAAAATCGGGTGCATCTTGCAACAAATTTCCAGGAGTTTTAGCTTCATTAATGAACTGGGACAATTCTTCTACTGGTTTTACATTTAACTTTTTCATACATCTTAAATTTTAATAGATTTATAAATATAGGGAAGGAATTGCGCCTTCCCCCGTTAATAATTCAATTATGCTATCAATTCTTTTTCCAATAAATAATCATATAACTCTTCTGTCCTTTCCAACCGGAAGAAAATCTTTCCTTTTCTGAAAAAAGCACTGGCAGTAATTTTCGCTCCATACTCACGAAACGTAGGAACAAATTGTAATGCTTTTCCCGCTAAAATCAGTTGCTTAAAAATTGATAGTTGAAAATCCTTATCTTCTCCCTCACCATAAGCCGTAACACTATTAGGATTAAAACCAAAATCTTCCGCTTCTCCTGTTTCCAAATAAGTACGTAACCAACTTAATCCTTCTTGATTCAATATCAAACAGAAACCTTGAATCTTTTTGGATTCAATCCAAGCGCATGGATAGTTATCCTTGTTAGTGTAAAACTTAACATTCAATTGCTCACCTCTTTTCATCATTGCCTTTACAGTTTGCATTGCACCTTCATTATCATAAGACTTAACTACTTTCTTTTCTACAAATTCCAAATTCATAATCTTCATTTTTTTTAAATTAAACATTAATGAATCTCAAACGAGGTGCGCACCTTTGTTTTTGATTACGCTGCAAAACTACGGAGAAATAGAAGCGTATGAAATGAAGAAAAAAACATAAAGAAATCCCTTTTTTTATGCTTAATTCTTTATGTAATCACAAATATCATAAATCACAATATATCAACAAATTATGTATATTTACACAATAATCATCAATTAAATAAAGGCTATCATTTTTTATCTTTATATGTTTTACCAATATGATTTTAAATGTTCAACCGGATTATTGGGAGACGTTTTGCACATGGGAATTTTCCACCAATTTGGACGAACTTCATATTTTTGTAAGTTCCTGATTGTAGCCCGCAAATTCAATATGTCATTTTTAGGACTGTCCTCATCAATCAGTTTGAGATATTTCAGTAACCCAAGAATAAAATTCCCCTCGTTATCTGTTAATCCTTTACCTTTGGCTGCAAATGATGAGTGACGTAGTAGGTTATATATACTAAGAGTTATCGTATCAAGTATCGCATTTTCGCGTTTTCTGCCTCTTTTACCTATACTGGGATAATCTTTATCCAATTCCGTTTCCGCTTCTTCCAAAGTTGAAACTCCTAAATATTTATCAAGATATGGAGTTATCATATTGAGAAACCAACTATCATCATTCGTAAGTTCTATTTTCTGTTTGTTATATTCAATCGTGACAATATTACTCTTGGTCTTTTTCTTCTCATGAAACATCTTGTAAAGACGTAGCATATCCGGTCTAACAGAATAACTATACTTTAGTTGCGTTGGGTCAGCAATATAATCCTCAAAATCAAAATAGCCATTGGTCTGTGTGTATTTATAGTAGATACTTACAATAAGAAGAATAGCGTAAAATACATCTTGGTCTTGTTGTTCATAAGCTTCGTCTTCATCTTTATTGTATGTATTCCACAATGTTTCAATATACTCGGCTTTAAAATTACCACTTTCAAGGACTAAATTCTTTCCCACAGTCATGCTAAATTCATATTTGTCCTCATCTGTCCCGCAATTAGGATAGGGAATCTCCTGCTCTTCCTTCTTTATTGACAAGTACAAATCCTGTATTTCCATTGGGAACTTATTACCCAAAAGATATACATCAGATATATAGTCCAGTTCATTATGAAACATTGAACGGCTGAATCCCACTTCACTATTCAGCCATGATTCGATTCGTTTTATCGTATTGATTGGTATTATCTGATATTCCATATTTTCAAACTTTGTCACAAAAATAAAAAATGTCGCTTCACCATAAAAGCAAAGCGACATTTTATTTCAAAGAAGATTCTTCATTGCATCATCTAATTGTTTATTTTCAAAGCTATCCAAATAAATCTGTGTCACCCGTTCGGAACTATGTCCCAAAGATTCACTGATTACAGATGTTGAAACTCCCGAACGCTTCAAGACTGTCGCATAAGAATGTCGAGCCGTATAACTGGAAATCTTCAATTCAATACCCAATTCCTTCCCAATATCAGCTAAATATCCGTTGACATTATCCAATACATCATATATTCGGTTTCTTATCTGGCGTGGAGTTCGTTCTCTATTATCCAATATGGGAAATACATATTTACGTTGTGAGGAACGATAACGATTCACTATCTCAATTGCCTTCTCTTGTAATGGTAACATTATTTGTTTCTTCGTTTTCTGACGAATATACACCAAACGTTCACCTTCAAAGTTCTTATCAGTAAGAAACGCCATGTCAGTGAAATTAATACCACCCATTAAGTAAGAGAACGTAAACATATCAACTGCCAATCTCTTATAAAAGCGAGATTTTGACACATCATACTCAATAACCTGCTTCACCTGCTCTTTTGTTATTGCACGCTTAGCTGTCTCCTTATGTAACTTAGAAACCTTATACTTTTTGAATGGATAATTATCTGCTTTTACCAATCCCTCCACAAGGGCTAGATTATATATAGCCCGCAAAGTTCTAAAACGAATACCAATTGTATTATCAGCCAACTTATTACACCTCAACCATGATTCATAAGATTTCAGCCAATTAACATCTATATCAGAGAAATATATATCCAAATGACCTCTGAACTTGCACAATGAATTACAAACTTGCTGAACAGAAAGCGCATACCCTAACCTGCCTTCACCCTTCAGTTGAGCTATATATTCATTAAACAAATCACCAACAGTCTTTACCTTCCTTGCCGGAGCAACCGCTTCAACCAAGGTGGCAGGCGAATATTCCCGTTGTTCCATAGAGAATTCCAGTATCTGTTCTGAATACTTCTGTTCTTGCTCATTTAGAAGCTTAATAATTTGCTCCCTATTAGGACAATTGCGCTTAGGTTTATTCTTCTCAAAGTCCCAATTATTAGGTTTTACCGAAATCCCAAGACTGATATACTTTCGTTTACCCTCTTTACACACACAAATCATAAGCGGATGCTCTCCATTACGAAGAGTTTTTGACTTGTAACACAACACATTAACTGTCGCTTTCATACATTTTTCGGTTTACATCTTGGTTTACATGAACCGCATAATTCGTAGGAAATGTTACTTAATTTAAAGCCCAAGGACAGTTTATCTTAAGAAAATGCAGAAAAACAAAAAGCTCCGTAAATCAATGATTTACAGAGCTTTTAATCAGGAACGCTCGTACTCGAAGCGGGACTTGAACCCGCACAGCCGCAATGGCCAAAGGATTTTAAGTCCTTCGTGTCTACCATTCCACCATTCGAGCATCCTTTCAAAGAAAGAGCGGAAAACGAGACTCGAACTCGCGACCCTAACCTTGGCAAGGTTATGCTCTACCAACTGAGCTATTTCCGCGTTTTTTCAACGGGTGCAAAGATAAGTAGTTTACTTGTTTCTGCCAAATCTTTTCGGAGGAAAGTTTAAAAAACTATCCTCCGAAAGTCTATTTTATCTTCCAAGCAGTGCTTTCTCCGCTTTCTCCATTCCACAAAAGTTGAATCCATCAATCACTTGCTGCATCAATGCGGAGATTTCTGCATTACAGAGGTTGCCGATACTACCTTCATGAGTATGGTATACTTCTTTAGTATGCGAGAATTTACCTGCTTCAATATCCAAACCAACCTTCTTATATGCATCACGGAAAGGCATACCTTCACGTGCCAAACGATTTACCTCTTCCACGCTAAAAATAAGGAGGTATTTGTCATCATCAAGAATATGTTCATTTACCTTTATTTCATTCATGATATAGGTTGTCATCTGCAAACAGTCTTTCAGTTCCTGAAAAGCAGGAAGGAAAACTTCTTTGATAATCTGCAAATCACGGAAATAGCCAGAAGGCAAATTATTCGCAATCATCATGATCTGTTGGGGAAGCGATTGCAGTTTATTACATTTAGCACGTGTCAGTTCAAAGACATCGGGATTCTTCTTATGAGGCATAATGCTGGACCCCGTGGTACAGTCATCAGGCAACTTAACGAAACCGAAGTTTTGACTGTTAAACATACAGGCGTCAAAAGCTAATTTGGAAATCGTCCCGGCAATCGTAGCCAATGCAAAAGCAACATTGCGTTCCATCTTTCCACGCCCCATTTGAGCATATACAACATTGTAATTCATTGAATCAAAACCTAATAAGTCAGTCGTCATGGTACGGTTCAAAGGAAAAGACGAACCATATCCGGCTGCTGAACCTAATGGATTACGATTGCACATTTTAAATGCTGCCTGCAAAAACAGCATATCGTCCATAAGACTCTCGGCGTAGGCACCAAACCACAAGCCAAAAGAAGAAGGCATTGCAATCTGCAGGTGTGTATATCCCGGCATCAAAACGTTTTTATACCGTTCGCTCTGACGGATCAAGACATGAAATAGTTGTTCTACCGCTTCGGCAACCTCTTTTATTTGCGTACGGGTAAAAAGTTTCAAGTCCAACAGAACCTGATCATTTCTGGAACGACCACTATGTATTTTCTTTCCGATATCTCCCAAACGACGGGTCAACATCAATTCTACCTGCGAATGTACATCTTCCACCCCGTCTTCTATCACAAATTCGCCTTTTTCGGCCGAGGCATAAATACTCTTCAATTCCACCAGCAACTGGTCCAGTTCTTCTTTTGTCAACAACCCAATGCTTTCAAGCATCGTAATATGAGCCATAGAACCAAGCACATCATGCTTGGCCAAATAAAGATCCATCTCACGATCACGACCTACCGTGAAACGTTCGATATCCTTATTTACCTGTACGGACTTCTCCCAAAGTTTCTGTGCCATAAAAAAAAGTTTAATATCCAATAACTGCCAGCATATCAACCATCTTCTCCAAACCTTCCTGGAGAGGTTTCTGTACCATTGCTTTCATAAATGGATTAAGATCCATTCCGATAGTTACCTTCACTTTGCACTCTTCTTCTGCAGTTTCAACCAATTGAATCCACATATTAAAAGGAAGAGGAGAGTTAGTTGTTGCCAACTTTATACATTTACAAGGATCACGCTCTACAATTTGCAAAGTCAACTTTCCGATAGGAGAGACACTAAAACTCAACGTGTCCGAATCAAAACTCAAATCCTGCACCTTATCTTTTGGCAAACGGTCTTTGACTGCTTCCAGATTACTTAAATCTGAAAGTTTATTATATACGCGCTCCTGGCTGTAAGGTATTACCTTGACACTACTCTCAAAATTACTCATAATTTTCTATTAGTATAAAACAAAAAAAGAACAATCCGGCCAAATATTGCCCGAACAGTTCTTTTTACCAAATATGTTTGATCAAAAAATGAATCTTATTTTCCAGCATCCCAATGAGCAGGGTCTTTACGCCATTCGTTCAATGTCTGTATGTCTTCTTCTTCGATATAACCTGTACGAAGAGCAACATCAAGCACGGCTTCATAATTGGTCAACGTTACCAAAGTCACCTTCGCATTTTTGAACGCCTCTTCAGCTACCGGGAATCCGTATGTATACGCTGCAACCATACCGATCACTTCACAACCATCGCGACGAATTGCTTCAACAGCCTTCAAACTACTACCACCAGTAGAAATCAAGTCCTCTACGACTACGACTTTCATACCCGGACGAAGTTCACCTTCAATCAGGTTTTCTAATCCATGATCTTTGGGGGTAGAACGAACATACACGAACGGCAAATTCAATGCATCAGCCACCAAAGCTCCCTGCGGAATAGCGCCTGTAGCCACACCAGCAATCGCATCCACCTGTCCGAATCGTTCTAATATCAGACGTGTAATTTCAATCTTCACAAAATTACGAAGAGAAGGATAGGACAGAGTTTTACGGTTGTCACAGTAAAAGGGGGATTTCCATCCAGAAGCCCATGTAAAAGGGTTAGCGGGTTGAAGTTTAATAGCTTTAATCTTCAACAGTTTCTCCGCAAATAGTCTCTCTAAGTTTTTCATAACTAAACTAACTATTAATTATTTGCCGCAAAAGTACAGAAATTGAACGAGAATAAAAAGAAGAATCCGTTTATTTTTTCAGTCAATTTGTTCCTCTTCATCGGGAATGTCGATACAACGCTTAATATCTTTCAGTTCAAATCCACGACTCATGGCAAATCGCATCAGCTTTCCATTCAATTCATAATCGTCTGCCGCATGAATACTTTTCCGTTTGGAAGCCAGCAGGTCACGCAGAATAGAAAGGTATTCTTCTTCATCAATTTCATTCAGATAACGCCATGCCACATCAGAAGGGATCTTCTTCATGTAAAGCCCCTGGGCTATTTTCATTTTCCCCCACTTGGCAAAGCGGAACTTGTCATTCACAAAAGCCCTGCAGAAACGTTCATCATCAATGAACTTCTCTGATTCCAGTCGGTCAAGAATACGCGCAATGGTATCATAGGCAATTCCCCAACGTTGTAACTTCTCATTTATTTCTGCCCGGCAATGCTCGGCAGTGGAGCAGTAAGAGGCTACGCGATTTAAAGCCTCTTCATCAGTTAATTGTGCACTCATCGGTTAGCTGTAACTATTCTATCTTTTCCAAATATGTCTTTTATAACACGAACATCACGATATTGGTTCATTTCAAGTATGTGTGCTGTTTCCCGGCCATAAGCCTGGTTGATTTCAAAATAAAGTTTTCCGCCCGGCAATAGCAAATCACTTCCCAGACAAGCTATACGATTATAAAACCGTAAAGGATCCTCGTCAGGAACGAACAAGGCCAACCCCGGTTCCCAATCAAGGACATTAGCGTCCATTTCATTCTTTTCCGTTTCAGTCACATAAGGCGGATTACTGACGATCACATCAAAAGACGGCACCTTTTCCCAGTCATCAGACAATACATCTCTTTGCAGAAATCTCACCCCGGCTTCCAAGGCGTCATTGTTTTTACGAGCAATAGCCAATGCTTCTTCCGAAATATCCCAAGCTTCTACTTCTGCATCCGGAAGTTTTTTATCCAAAGAGATCGCAATACATCCGCTTCCCGTACCTATATCTAATAGACGACGAGCATTCGGACTCTCCTCTACTATTAGTTCTACAAGCTCCGCAGTCTCCGGCCGGGGAATCAGCACGCCGGAAGCAACCTTAAAATTCCTTCCACAAAACTCCGCAACACCACGAATGTACTGTATAGGTTCATTTTTCTGTAAACGGAATATAATGTTTTCTAATTCACGCTGTTTGCATTCGGATAAAATTATATCTTTGCCCATGTAAATATCGAGCGCATCTAAACCTAACATGTCGCAACAAATCAGCATCGAAAGGGCTTTTACCTCCTCCGGTGGATAGATTTCCTGCAAAGATTGGCGAATGTAAGCGGTGATACGATTCATATTTTCACAATTTCGGAGTGCAAAAGTAAGAATAATATGGCGAAGAGCACCAAAATGGAAGAAGAAAAATACATGAAACGTTGCATTGAGCTTGCAAAGAATGGGTTATGCAACGTATCTCCAAACCCGATGGTAGGGGCCGTTATCGTATGTGACGGGCGAATTATCGGCGAAGGTTACCACATTCGCTGTGGCGAGGCGCATGCGGAGGTTAATGCGATCCGTTCTGTCAAAGATGAATCATTATTAAAACATTCTACGATTTATGTCAGTCTGGAGCCTTGTTCCCACTATGGGAAAACGCCTCCTTGTGCTAATCTTATTATAGAGAAGCAGATACCACGCATTGTTATCGGTTGTCAAGACCCTTTTTCAGAAGTGGCCGGACGGGGAATTCAGAAATTACGGGATGCCGGACGAGAAGTGACAGTCGGTGTATTAGAGGAAGAATGTAAATCGCTGATTCGCCGTTTTATCACTTTTAATACGCTTCACCGTCCTTTCATTACACTGAAATGGGCAGAATCAGCCGATCACTTTATTGATATAGAACGTACAGACGGAAAACCGGTAAGCCTCTCCTCTCCTCTTACTTCCATGCTAGTGCATAAAAAAAGAGCGGAGGCGGATGCGATTATGGTAGGCAGGCGAACTGCTTTATTGGATAATCCGTCACTTACGGTACGCAACTGGTATGGGCACAACCCGATACGCGTTGTGTTAGATCGCACGCTATCCCTCCCTAATGATTTACAAATATTCGATGGCAACGTGCCTACATTTATCTTTACTGAAAAGGAACAGCCAGAAAAAAAGAACATCACATATATCACCATCAACTTTAACCATAACCCATTGAAACAGATCATGGAAGCATTGTATCAACGAAAGATACAATCATTATTGGTGGAAGGAGGCAGGCAATTGCTGCAATCATTCATTGATAATGAGCTATGGGATGAAGCCTATATCGAAAAGTGCCCCGGCCGATTACACTCCGGTGTTAAAGCACCTCAAATGGACGATAATTTTAGTTATTCGATAGAAGAACACTTCGAAAGACAAATTTGGCATTATGTTCGTCGATTATAGCTAAGATAGTTCTATTCAGGGGGTTTTACGTCGATAAAAACAGTGTTATTATCTATAATTTTATATAAAACTTACCTGTAATGTTCATTATCGGAAAAAATGTTTCTATTTTTGCAACTTGTAAATAAACACAATCTTTCAAATGAAAATAAAGTTTTTATCATTCATTGCGAGTTTTTTCATGGTGTCATTTGTTATAACGTCATGTCTTGATGACGATAATAACATCGAATATAGCCCGGATGCAACTATACATGCGTTTGCACTTGACACAGCAGGCCTTGGGAGTTATAAATTCACTATTGACCAATTATCACGTGAAATCTATAACGAAGACTCTCTTCCTGTTCATGCCGATACCATCATTGACAAGATTTTAATCAAAACATTAACAACGGCATCAGGTGTCGTTACGATGAAGGACAAAAGCGGAAACGATTCTGTCTTAAACATTAATGATTCAATCGATCTTCGGAAAGAACTTATTATAAAAGTATGGTCAACAGAAGCATTAGCGGGTATATCTCCTAATCAAACTAAGGAATACAAGATCAAAGTAAATGTGCATGACTATGATCCGGATTCGTTAAGGTGGAAATATATGAATAAAATAGATGACCAAATTGTAGGAGAACAAAAATCTATTATTTTTGGAAGTGAAGTTCTCACATACTCTGTAGTTGGCACAAAGTTATATGCATACAAAAACTCTTTAACAAACTTTGGCAGTTGGGAGTATAAAGAAATAGAGGGATTACCAAAAGGCAAACTTCCGACTTCTATCATTGCCTTCCAATTCAACAGAAGCAGAACCATGTTATATGCCACCTCCAATGGTGATGGTAAAGTATATGAATCTGCAGATGGAGAAAAATGGAATGAATCAACGATGTTTGGTGAGGGAGTGGAATTGCTACTAGCCACATTGACTAATAACGATGTCAGCAGAATTTGTTATATAAAGAAAGGAGCAGATAACCAACGCTATTTCTATTATCAAACAAATGATGTACCAAAAGAGACTTTGGATAAAGCTGAAAATGGAGGAAAAGTGCCATCTAAATTTCCAACTAAAAATATATCCTATACAGTATATAAGTCTTCGACAAATATTAATTCAGTCCTTCTAGTAGGAGATACAGAAACTGCGACTTTGGCTGATGACAGTAAATTAGAAACGACCATTGTATGGGCATATGACGGAAACAAATGGGTTGAGTTCTCAACTACTTCCTCTGTTGCATACTGCCCTAAATACACTCAACCATCTATTATATATTATAATGACTTAGTATACATATTTGGTCAAGACTTCAGTTCTATTTATGTTTCCAATCAAGGATTATTCTGGAAAAAGGCGAATCCTAAGTTCTCTTTCCCCCATAGAGATTGGAGCAAAGGAGGAACTCCAGATCCCGATGTAGATCCTGAATTCAGAGGCAAAACCAACTATTCAATGGTACTAGATCCTGACACTCAAAATCTATGGATTATCTTTAGTAAAGGAAGTGCAAGTTTTGAAGAAGAGGTAGAGAAAGAAGAAAGTACAAAGGCAACCACAACTGAACCACGCACATATGAGCATGATTCAGAGGTATGGCGTGGTCGTCTTAATCAGCTATGGTTTGATTTGGCAAATGCCAAGAAATAAAAACGTATACGTTTAAAATAAAAAGATGTCCTATATAGAACAAATAGACAAAACTCGGATACCACAACACGTAGCCATCATTATGGATGGAAACGGACGATGGGCAAAACAACGAGGGGAAGAACGTACTTACGGTCACCGTGCTGGCGCAGAAACGGTACAGAATATTACTGAAGATGCTGCCAGACTGGGGATTAAGTACCTGACACTTTATACCTTCTCAACCGAGAACTGGAATCGGCCGCAAGACGAGATAGCGGCTTTGATGAATCTATTGCTAGAATCTATTGAAGAAGAGACACTGATGAAGAACAATATTCGCTTCAACGTAATCGGTGATTTCAAGAAGTTACCGGTTGAAGTTCAGAAAAGTTTGACGTCATGTATAGAACGCACATCCAAGAATAGTGGAATGTATATGGTACTAGCTCTTAGTTACTCATCCCGTTGGGAAATAACAGAAGCGGTACGGCAAATAGCAACGCAGGTAAAAACGGGAGAAATATCTCCCGAGCAAATAACCGATGAGTGTATCTCATCTCATCTGGATACTAATTTTATGCCCGACCCGGATTTACTGATCCGCACGGGAGGAGAAATCCGGTTAAGCAATTATCTCTTATGGCAATGTGCTTATTCGGAGCTTTATTTTTGTGATACCTTCTGGCCGGACTTCGACAAAGAAGAACTCTACAAAGCCATTTGGGAATACCAACAAAGGGAACGCCGATTCGGCAAAACCAGTGAACAGATCAGCTAATATAACTCGAAACATCAAATTATAACATAAATGCATTATCGTATTTCCTTTATATTCATAACGTTTGTCTGCCTGTGCTGCTTTGCGACAACAGGCGTTGCGCAAAATGCTAACACTGATGAAGACTCAAAACCTGTCATCTTATACTCCGGAACACCCAAAAAGTATGAGATAGCAGATATTAAAGTCGAAGGCGTAAAGAATTATGAAGACTATGTATTGATTGGACTATCCGGACTATCGGTAGGACAAACAATTACTGTGCCGGGTGACGAAATCACTGGAGCAATCAAACGTTATTGGCGTCATGGTTTGTTCTCAAATGTACAAATCACAGCCGAGAAAATAGAAGGCAACAAAATCTGGTTAAAAATCAGTCTGACACAACGCCCACGTATCGCAGATGTACGCTACCACGGTGTGAAAAAGTCAGAACGTACCGACCTTGAGGCCAAGCTAGGAATGGTAAAAGGTATGCAGATTACTCCGAATACCGTAGACCGTGCCAAAACATTGATCAAACGTTATTTTGATGACAAGGGATTCAAAAATGCCGAAGTAATCATCGCACAGAAAGACGATCCTTCCAGCGAGAATCAGGTGATTGTGGATATTGATATAGACAAAAAGGAGAAAATCAAAGTACACAAAATCACCATTGCAGGAAACACTGCAATCAAGGCTTCCAAGCTGAAAAAAGTAATGAAGAAAACCAATGAGAAAGGTAAACTTCTAAACTTGTTCCGCACCAAGAAATTCGTGCCGGAAAACTTTGAAGCAGATAAACAACTTATCATCGACAAGTATAATGAGCTGGGATATCGTGATGCAATGATCGTTAAAGACAGCGTTTCACAATATGATGAAAAGACAGTAGATGTATATTTGGATATAGACGAAGGTCAGAAATACTATCTTCGTAACGTGACATGGGTAGGTAATACTCTTTATCCGTCGGAACAGTTGAACTTCCTGCTTCGTATGAAGAAAGGCGATGTATACAACCAGAAGTTGTTGAATGAGCGTGTTTCTACAGACGACGATGCTATCGGTAACTTATATTACAATAACGGTTACCTCTTCTACAACCTTGATCCGGTAGAAGTAAATATCGTAGGCGACTCTATCGACCTCGAAATGAGAATCTATGAAGGCCGTCAGGCTACTATCAATAAGATTAAGATCAGTGGTAACGACCGTTTGTATGAAAACGTCGTTCGCCGTGAACTTCGTATCCGCCCGGGACAGCTGTTCAGCAAAGAAGACTTGATGCGTTCTTTGCGTGAAATCCAGCAAATGGGCCACTTTGACCCGGAAAAACTGCAACCGGATATTCAACCGGATCCGATGAACGGAACTGTTGACATAGGCTTGCCTTTGACTTCCAAAGCCAACGACCAGGTAGAGTTCTCTGCCGGTTGGGGACAAACGGGTATCATTGGTAAGTTGAGTTTGAAGTTTACCAACTTCTCCGTAGCCAACCTGTTACACCCGGGTGAAAACTACCGTGGTATCCTGCCGCAAGGTGACGGACAGACATTGACCATCAGCGGACAGACGAATGCTAAATACTACCAATCATACAGTATTTCATTCTTCGATCCATGGTTTGGCGGTAAACGTCCGAACTCATTCTCTGTATCGGCTTTCTTCTCTGTACAGACAGACATCAGTAGCCGTTACTACAATTCCAGCTATTTCAACAACTACTACAACAGCATGTATAGTGGTTACGGTGGTTATGGTATGTACAATTACGGTAACTATAACAACTACGAAAACTATTATGACCCGGACAAGTCTATCAAGATGTGGGGACTTTCCGTAGGTTGGGGTAAACGTCTGAAATGGCCGGATGACTATTTCACTCTTTCTGCAGAATTAGCTTACCAACGCTACAACTTAAGCGACTGGCAATACTTCCCGGTAACCAACGGTAAATGTAATGACCTTAGCATTTCATTGACTTTGGCACGTAACTCTATTGACAACCCGATCTTCCCCCGTTCAGGTTCAGATTTTTCATTGTCAGTTCAGCTTACACCGCCTTACTCATTGATGGACGGTAAAGACTATAAGGGATATTATAGTAACCCTGAAACAGGTAGCATTACCCAGGACAACATGAATAAACTTCATAAATGGATAGAATACCACAAATGGAAATTCAAAGGCAAAACGTATACTCCGTTGATGGACCCGATTGCACATCCGAAATGTCTGGTGTTAATGACACGTACTGAATTCGGTTTGTTAGGTCACTACAACCAATACAAGAAATCTCCGTTCGGAACATTCGACGTGGGTGGTGACGGTATGACCGGTTATTCAACTTATGCAACTGAAAGTATCGCTTTGCGCGGTTACGAAAACAGCTCATTAACTCCATACGGATCTGAAGGTTATGCTTACGCACGCCTCGGCATTGAATTAAGATATCCGTTGATGCTGGAAACAAGTACTAACATTTATGTGTTAGGTTTCCTAGAAGCTGGTAACGCATGGCACGATATCAAGAAATTCAATCCATTCGAGTTGAAACGTTCTGCCGGTGTCGGTGTTCGTATCTTCCTGCCGATGATTGGTATGATGGGTATTGACTGGGGTTACGGTTTCGATAAAGTATTTGGTTCTAAACAATACGGAGGAAGTCAATTCCACTTTATCTTAGGACAAGAATTCTAATGTATCATCAAAAACTAAACGTTATGAGAAAGTCTGTTCTATTAATCATGATGCTGTTTGCTGTCAGCATGGCGGCAAATGCACAGAAGTTTGCACTGATCGATACGGAATATATCATGAAGAATATTCCGGCAGCTCAAAGCGCTAATGAGCAAATGCAAGAAGCTACGAAGAAATACCAGAGCGAAGTAGAAGCCCTGGCAAAAGAAGCACAGAAGATGTTCCAGGATTACCAGGCAAAATCTTCCACTCTTTCTGCCGCACAAAAGACAAAGACAGAAGATGCAATCGTAGCTAAAGAAAAAGCGGCAGCCGAGTTGAAGCGTAACTACTTCGGTCCGGAAGGCGAATTAGCCAAGATGAGAGATAAGTTGATTACTCCGATTCAGGACGATATTTATGAAGCCGTGAAAGCTATATCACAGCAACATGGATATGATTTGATTATCGACAGAGCCTCTGCTACAGGTATAATATTTGCAAATCCACGCATAGATATTAGTGATGAAATCCTAAGAAAATTAGGATATTCAAATTAATTTCATACATTTGCAGCTGGAAATAACTAAAAATCATTCAAATAAATTATAGAACTATGCTAAAAAAAATTGCACTTGTAATGTTGCTTGCACTCCCAATGGGTGTATTTGCACAGAACCTGAAATTCGGCCACATTAATGCACAGGAAATCATCACTGTGATGCCCGAATTCACCAAAGCTCAAAATGACATTCAGACTTTAGAAAAACAACTTACTGCTGAACTTCAGAGAACGCAGGAAGAATTCAACAAGAAATATCAGGAATTCCAACAAGCTATCGCTAAGGATTCTCTTCCTCCCAACATCGCTGAAAGAAGACAAAAAGAATTGCAAGATATGATGCAAAGACAAGAGCAATTCCAACAAGATGCTCAACAGCAAATGGCGAAAGCACAAAATGATGCCATGGCTCCTATCTATCAGAAGTTGGACAATGCTATCAAAGCCGTAGGCGCTGCTGAAGGGGTAATCTACATCTTCGACCTGGCAAGAACTTCGATTCCATACGTAAACGAATCACAGAGCATCAACTTGACTAGCAAGGTAAAAGCAAATCTTGGTATCAAATAGGAACTGAGCAAGAATAAAGAAATACCAAAAGGGAAAGAGAAAGAAGTTGATCCTTCTTTCTCTTTCCCTTTTTTTGGCGTACATTTGCGTATATAAATCAAGTGTGTCATGAAGCAACATCTATCCAATACGCCCGGACCGATCGGAGTATTTGACTCCGGTTACGGAGGTCTGACCATCTTAGACAAAATAAGAGAAGTATTACCGGAATATGATTATATCTATTTGGGAGATAATGCACGTGCTCCTTACGGAACACGTTCTTTTGAGGTCGTATACGAATTTACCCGGCAAGCAGTCAACAAACTATTTGATATGGGCTGCCACCTGGTTATATTAGCTTGCAATACAGCTTCCGCAAAAGCTTTGCGCAGTATTCAGATGAATGATTTACCAGGCATCGATCCGGCTCGCCGTGTGCTCGGAGTCATCCGCCCTACCGTAGAGTGTGTCGGAGAGATAAGCAAAAACCAGCATATCGGTGTACTGGCAACAGCAGGCACCATCAAATCCGAATCGTATCCGTTGGAAATACACAAGTTGTTTCCTGAAATCCAGGTCAGCGGCACAGCCTGTCCGATGTGGGTATCACTAGTTGAAAACAATGAATCACAGGACGAAGGAGCAGACTATTTTATCCGGAAGTACATCAACCAATTGCTATCGAAGGATCCTCAAATAGATACTGTCATTCTCGGATGTACTCATTTCCCCATACTTCTACCCAAAATCCGGCAATATATTCCGGAGCATATCAGTGTAATTGCGCAAGGCGAGTATGTTGCGGAAAGTCTGAAAGACTATCTGAAAAGACATCCCGAAATGGATGCAAAATGCACGAAGAATGGGAACTGTCAGTTTTACACGACCGAAGCGGAAGAAAAGTTTTCAGAATCGGCCTCTACTTTCCTGAAACAGCAGATTAGTGTAAAACACATCACGCTCGAATAAAATTTAAGAAAAAAAGTAACCGTTTCTCTCTCTTTTTTGTTATATTTGTAGATAACCCCTAATAAGCAAGATCATGAAAGAAGAAGATTATAGCAAAGCAATAGAAGTATTCTCCGGATCCCCATGGGAAGCCGAGATCATCAAAGGGCTATTAGAAAGCAATGACATCCGTTGCGTAATCAAAGATGGGATTATGGGTACACTGGCACCCTATATCGCTCCTTCCGTATCCGTTCTTGTCACCGAGGATCAATACGAAGCGGCCACCGCACTTATCAGGAGCCGGGCCGAGAAAGATAACGACTGATACGGTCGAGTCCTTCACGGATATTCTCCAATGAGTTTGCATAGGAGAAACGTACATATCCTTCGCCTCCCGTACCAAAATCTACCCCGGGAGTAATACCGACGTGTGCATGTTCGAGTACATCGAATGCAAAACGATAAGAGTCGGTAGTAAATTTGCGTGCGTCAGCAAAAATGTAAAATGCCCCTTGAGGTTCTACTTTTATTTCAAAACCCATTTCCCGGAGACGGGCAATCATATATCGGCGACGCTCATCATAAACCAGCTTCATCCGTTCCACGTCCGGTTCAGCCTGCCGCAATGCGGCAATCCCTGCCTGCTGGGCAACACTGGATGCACAGATAAACAGATTTTGCTGTAACTTTTGCAAAGATCGCATACAAGATTTAGGTGCGATCAAATAACCCAACCGAAGCCCCGTCATCGCAAAGCGTTTAGAGAATCCGTTCAGGACAAAAGCCTGATCGGTATATTCAAGGATACTGTGTGCACGCCCTTCATACACAAGGCCGTGATAAATTTCATCTGAAATGACAGGAACTCCTAATGCAGCTACGTCCTTCAAGAATTTTTCATCCAACAACATTCCGGTCGGATTCATCGGAGAATTGATAAAGATAGCCGCAGTATGCGGATTCACACATTTGCGGATAGCCTCTATGTCGTATTGCAGATATTCTTTAGACAAAGGAACCAAAACAGGTTTGGCTTGCGTAGCCAACACAAAATTGCGATAGCAAGCATACCCCGGATTGGAAAGAATCACTTCACTATCCGGATTGCAGAGCAACATCAATGCAAGAAGAATAGAAGGAGAAGACCCGGAAGTCACGACAATACAATCCGGATCTACCGTTACCCCATATTCGCGCAGATAAAAAGCGGCAATTTCCCGTCGCAGTTCCGGATCACCCAAAGAATGTGTATAATGAGTCAGATGACGATCATAAGCCGCTTTTGCCGCTTCCGCCACACAGGCCGGCACATCAAAATCGGGTTCGCCAACTTCCAGATGAATAATATCAATGCCTTGTTTTTGCAATTCGTTCGCCCTCTCCAACACATCCATTACGATGAAAGAGGTCATCTGTTCTACTTGTGGGTTTGTATGTTTCATTGCTTATCTTTTCTCTATCTGACTGCAAAGATAATTCTTTTTAGCCTGTTTTGGTAACATATCGGCAAAAAGCTCTATATTTGTGCTTTCAAATCGTTAGTAAGAATGAAACAGGAATTTACACGAATCGCAGTAAAAGTAGGAAGCAATGTATTGACACGCCGCGACGGAACGCTGGACGTTACCCGTATGTCGGCACTTGTTGACCAGATAGCGGAATTACATAAATCCGGGGTGGAAATCATTCTGATTTCTTCAGGAGCTGTTGCTTCCGGGCGCAGTGAAGTGCATCCACAGAAAAAGCTCGATAGTGTAGACCAACGCCAGTTGTTTTCTGCCGTAGGTCAGGCTAAGCTCATCAACCGTTACTACGAACTTTTCCGCGAGCATAGTATTCCTGTTGGTCAGGTGTTGACCACGAAAGAAAGTTTTGGTACCCGCCGCCATTATCTGAATCAGAAAAACTGTATGACGGTAATGCTTGAAAATAATGTTATTCCTATTGTCAACGAGAATGATACAATTTCCGTCAGCGAGCTTATGTTCACTGATAATGATGAATTGTCCGGACTCATCGCTTCCATGATGGATGCACAGGCTCTCATTATCCTAAGCAACATCGACGGAATTTACAATGGTTCTCCTGCTGATCCGGGTTCTTTTGTTATCCGGAAGATCGATCACGGAAAAGATTTATCCAATTATATTCAGGCAACTAAGTCCAGTTTCGGACGGGGAGGAATGTTGACGAAAACAAATATTGCCCGCAAAGTAGCTGATGAAGGAATTACAGTGATTATTGCCAACGGGAAACGGGATAATATTCTGGTAGATTTGCTTCAGCATCCGAAAGAAACGCTTTGTACACGTTTTATCCCTTCAAATGAACCGGTATCCAGTGTCAAAAAATGGATTGCTCATAGCGAGGGGTTTGCCAAAGGAGAAATTCACATCAACGAATGTGCGACAGAAGTTCTAAACTCTGAAAAGGCTGTCAGCATCCTCCCCATCGGAATTACTCACGTTGAAGGTGAATTTGAGAAAGATGACATTGTGCGTATCATGGACTTTCAAGGAAATCAAGTGGGCGTTGGAAAGGTGAACTGCGATTCCAAACAGGTGCAAGAAGCAATCGGTAAGCATGGAAAGAAACCGGTAGTACATTATGACTATCTATACATTGAATAATCAATAATAAGGTCAACTGTAGATAGGGTTAGTAATATTGCAAGTCAACCCGAAGCAGTGATAAGAAATTGAAGCTATTATTCTGGAGAATATTAGCATCTTGATTGAAGGAAAGCGTTTATTTTCGGTTGTATAATGTATTGTAGATAAAACATCTGCATTGAGACGCCCGTATATTGCTGATATACCACTACAAAAGCAACATTTATTTCTGTTCTCAACAAGTTTTATTCACATCATTCACTATATTTGCATAGTTTATCTTTCCATTTAATGCAAAAAAGGAGCAAATGACTACAAATTTAAACGAGACCTTTGCTGCCGTACAGGTGGCAAGTCGGGAATTAGCCTTGCTGAATGATGACATCATCAATCAGATTTTAAATGCAGTAGCTGACGCAGCAATTGCAGAAACACCTTTCATTCTTGCAGAGAATGAAAAAGACCTCGCACGGATGGACAAAAATGATCCGAAGTACGACCGGTTGAAATTAACGGAAGAACGTTTAAAAGGCATTGCTGCCGATACACGCAATGTAGCGACACTCCCCTCTCCTTTGGGTAAAGTGTTGAAAGAAAGTGTTCGCCCCAATGGCATGAGATTGACAAAAGTCAGCGTTCCTTTCGGAGTGATAGGAATTATTTATGAAGCCCGTCCGAATGTCAGTTTTGATGTTTTCTCCCTTTGTCTAAAGAGTGGAAATGCCTGCATATTGAAAGGAGGAAGTGATGCCGATTGTTCCAACCGGGCTATCATCAGTGTGATTCACGAAGTATTGAAGAAATTCAATATCAATCCACACATTGTAGAACTACTTCCGGCTGATAGAGAAGCTACGGCAGCATTGCTGAATGCTGTGGGTTACGTAGACCTGATTATCCCCAGAGGCAGCAGCAGCCTGATCCATTTCGTACGCGAAAATGCCAAAATTCCCGTTATTGAAACAGGGGCAGGTATCTGTCACACTTACTTTGATGAATTTGGAGATGTAAACAAGGGGGCAGCTATTATTCATAATGCGAAGACACGCAGGGTTAGCGTATGTAACGCGCTGGACTGCAGCATTATACATGAGAAGAGACTGACCGATCTCCCTATGCTTTGCGAGAAATTAAAAGACAGCCATGTCATTATCTATGCTGACGCGCAAGCTTATCAAGCATTAGAAGGCCGCTATCCAGCCGAACTCCTGGAACACGCCAAAGCAGAAAGTTTCGGCACAGAGTTTCTGGATTATAAAATGGCTGTCAAGACCGTAAAAAGCTTCGAAGATGCCTTAGGACATATTCAGGAAAACAGCTCCAAACATAGCGAGTGTATTGTTACCGAAAACAAGGAACGTGCAGCCTTATTCACAAAGATTGTGGATGCAGCTTGCGTATACACCAATGTATCTACTGCCTTCACTGACGGAGCGCAATTCGGATTAGGAGCAGAAATCGGAATCAGTACGCAAAAACTACATGCGCGCGGTCCGATGGGACTGGAAGAGATCACCTCTTACAAATGGGTCATCGAAGGAGACGGGCAAACGAGAAGAAATTGAGACGATACCTTTATCGTTAAAAATCAAACAAGGTATTGGACGAAACTAATTGAAAATTAAGAATTAAAAGATAAATGGTATGAAGAAATTTACTTGTGTACAGGACATCGGCGATTTAAAATCAGCCCTTGCAGAAGCATTCGAAATTAAAAAAGATCGTTTCAAATATGTAGAACTGGGACGAAACAAGACTTTGATGATGATCTTCTTCAACTCCAGTCTGCGCACCCGCCTTAGCACACAGAAAGCTGCAATCAACTTGGGAATGAATGTAATGGTACTAGATATCAATCAAGGTGCATGGAAACTGGAAACCGAACGTGGCGTAATTATGGATGGCGATAAACCGGAACATATCTTAGAAGCCATTCCGGTGATGGGCTGTTATTGTGATCTCATCGGAGTACGTTCTTTCGCCCGTTTCGAAAACCGCGACTTTGACTATCAGGAAACGATTATCAATCAATTTATCCAATACTCCGGACGTCCCGTCTTTTCGATGGAAGCGGCAACACGCCACCCATTGCAGAGCTTTGCCGACTTGATTACCATTGAAGAATACAAGAAAACAGCACGTCCTAAAGTGGTCATGACCTGGGCTCCACATCCACGTCCATTGCCACAAGCTGTTCCCAATTCTTTTGCCGAATGGATGAACGCAACGGATTACGAATTTGTCATCACCCACCCCGAAGGTTATGAACTCGCCCCGCAATTTGTAGGCAACGCAAAAGTAGAATACGACCAGATGAAGGCTTTCGAAGGAGCCGACTTTATATATGCCAAGAACTGGGCAGCTTATTCTGGCGACAATTACGGACAGATATTAAGTAAAGATCGTGATTGGACAGTCAGCGACCGTCAAATGGCAGTTACCAACAACGCTTATTTCATGCATTGTCTTCCGGTTCGCAGAAATATGATTGTGACAGACGATGTGATCGAAAGCCCGCAATCAATCGTTATTCCGGAAGCTGCTAATCGTGAAATCTCGGCAACTGTCGTTCTGAAGAGACTATTGGAAGGACTAAAATAACCGAAAAATAAAGAGGCCGAAAAGCCTTTTCCATCAACGCATAAGAACAAAAGAACATCTCCTTAAAATCCTACTTATAAATATAAAAACAGGATTTGAAAATTGAGATGTTCTTTTGTTCTTATTGTATTTAAAATAAAAGCAGGCTATTACTTACCGCCCGCTCTTTACTTTACCTTATTTCTCTATTTCTTTGCCAGCCTCCTGCCAGGAATTAAATCCTTTATCAAGCTCAAAGACCTTATAGCCCTTCTCACTCAAAATTGCCGCAGCCTTCTTGCTCCGATTACCACTACGGCAATACACAGCCACCGGTTTATCCTTCTGTAATAATGAATCAGCCATTGAAGCAAAAGAATCATCCATCACATTGATGTTGATTGTCTTCGTGATGTGCCCCTCCGAATATTCCGCAAGTGTGCGGACATCCAGACGTTGTATATCCTCATTCTGAATAAGAGAATCAAATTCCTCTACATTCATGGATTGAAAATCTCCTTTCTGCTGACAAGAGAAAAGGGAAGAGAGAAATAAAAATATCCCCACGATTAATTGATTCAATTTAAACATATATACTCTATTATTCAATTCTGCCCAGGAGTATAGTCAAACCCGGGATCACAATACTTTTCAGATACTACCGCAGATCCATCCTTATCGTACGTACAATATTTAAACTTAATATTCATAGTCCGGCCAGGATGCTCTTCATCAATATATTGCGCCAAAGGAACAGAGATGTAAGCACGCCGATTATAGTATTCTTCATCACTGTTCGCATCATGGTATAATAACATATTCACAATACCATTTGTTTTAAGTTCAGACACATCTTCCACTATGCCGAAAGTATGTCCTTTGCCTGTACTGACTTTTAGATTCAGAATCATATTCAGATAATCCCTCCCCAGCCAGATACTGACCACCTCTACCGGGTCTTGCTTTATACCGTCTTTATACACCGGATCATCTTCCGGCTTAGGCACTGGCACAATGAGCGATTGCAAAGAATATATAGTAGCCGCACTTCCATCCGGAAGCACTTCATAGTTACTCATTACACGTCTGGAGGTATTTGCGGCAATAGTAGAACCCGTACGGTCTTCCGCCACAGGCAAAGCCTCTCCCTTATCAGGAATAAGCGTTTGTATACGACCGTCTTCCCCGGCCTCTACAGTCACAAATTCCAGTTTCACTGAAGGATAATAATAATCATCATCTCCACAGGCAGTCATCAGGAAAAGCAATCCCCACAACCAAATAACATGTAATTTTCTTCTTTTCATCGGCAAGCTGCTAAATAATTAACTAACGGATTGGAATACATTAATAACAACTTCTCACGCAAAAAGTCCTCATCCTTATTCGGAATCTTGATCTTTGCCAATTGTTGTTCAATATAGTTCATAAACTGTTGTTTCTCTTCTTCCGTGTAATTGGACACGAATTCCGTCGTGCCATTCAGCCAATCGTACGCCACATAATTCCCCGGATATATCTGGTAGTTACAATGAATGTGGCGGTCAATACAGGCAGAGATACGGGCAAACAAATCCGGTTTCGGCAACGAACGGTCCAACTCTTTCAGATCATCATTCAGACAAGGGGCAACCTGAAAATGTACCCTGCCTTTATATCCGAAAAGACCGGTTTGCATATTAATCAAATCGTCCTGCGTCGTCTTCTTATACCCTTCGATGTCTCTCTTCAACTGAAACTCCTGCGCTTTCAGAAAATCACACGGGTCATATTCGTATGAAATAGCAAGCGGAGCAATATTCATTTCCATCAAACGGTCTATCAAATCACCTTCACCACCCATTGCCAGCATTTTCAACACACTGTCTTGTGTACGGTCATTCGAATCTTTTGCACGTCCTTCACGCTGCGCAATCCAAATGGACTGTTTTTTCTCCGAAATGGTGTAATGCATATAACGGGACATACGTGCTGAAGATTCCAACATCTGCCGCATTGTCAATGCCCGCTGCACAATGAATGATTTATTGACACGTACCAGTTTCTTAATCCAGGGATAAATCAGCAAATTATCTCCAATCGCTATTTCTACCGTATCCATTCCCTGGTCAATCAACAAAATAGAGAGAAAGCCCGAATCGAGAATAATGTCTCTATGATTCGATATATACGTATAAGCTTTACTTTTATCCGGTATGGCGGTATGATCCAGTGTCAGCCCGGCGGTATGATCTGCCGCTATCTTCCACAAAATGCCATAGCAAAATGCCTCCTGAAAATCAAGTTTAGTCTTACAGGCACGCATTTTCTGCGCCAGAAGTTCAAATGGAACGTTCGGTATAGCCCCGGTAGCAGCTTTCTGAAAAGCCGGATCGGCAATCAGTTCCTCAAAGATTTGAGGAAGTTCCTCATCATTGTAAGGACGAATTTCATTAAACTCTGTCAGATCCATCACGTGATTAAAATTTGTTTTCAATAATATCGGTCATCACATCCTTTATATCCAGTCCGGCTGCACGCACCTGCTGGGGAATAAAGCTGGTAGTAGTCATTCCCGGAGTAGTGTTTACTTCGAGAAGATTCAGTTTTTCACCGGCAGTCACAATATAGTCTACACGGATAATGCCGGAGCAACCTAATATATCATAGATAGCCGAAGTCAACATCTGCACACGCTTGGTCAGTTCGTCCGAGATACGCGCAGGAGTGATTTCATCTACCTGTCCATTATATTTAGCATCATAATCAAAGAACTCATTGTGCGTCACCACTTCCGTAGGCGGGAAGATTACTGTCTTCTGTTTGGTCTTATAGCAGCCGCAAGTCAGTTCCGTTCCATCCATAAACGCTTCTACAAGCACTTCTTGCGCCTCTCCGAAAGCTTTAACAATAGCCGGCTGTATTTGTTCTTTTGTTTTTACTTTCGTAACTCCGAAGCTCGAACCTCCCAGACTAGGCTTGATAAAACAAGGCAGACCGATCTTTTCCACTACTTCCTCGTCAGAAATCGATTGTCCCTGGCGCAGCAACAATGATTCGGCAATGCGCACTCCAAAAGCTTTCAGATATTGATTGCAGGTAAACTTGTCGTATGTAATGGCAGCTGCCAATACTCCACAACAGGAATACGGTATACGCATCATATCAAAATAGCCTTGCAGGCGACCATCCTCACCGGGCGTACCATGGATGGTAATATAAGCAAAGTCGAACACAACCTTTTCCGTTCCGTTCGTAAAACTAAAGTCATTTCTATCTACCGGCACTTTATTTCCGTCCGGCAATTGTACTTCCCAGCGACGGCCTTCCATCTCCACGATATACAAATTATACTTTTCCTTATCAATAAAGGAATAAATACCCTGTGCACTACGCAGGGAAACTACGATTTCAGAGGTATCCCCTCCTGCTACGATAGCGATGTTGCGTTTCATTCTAATTCTCTATTACTTATATAGCCTCTCCACTTCTCGATAAGCCGGGTCATGTCATCCGGAAGTTCGGAAGTAAAGTACATCTCCTCACCTGTGACGGGATGCACAAACCCCAACGTCATAGCATGCAAAGCCTGTCGGGGACAAGTGTCAAAGCAATTATTTACAAACTGTTTGTATTTACTAAAATGAGTTCCTTTCAGTATCTCATGCCCGCCATAGCGTTCGTCATTGAACAATACATGGCCGATATGCTTCATGTGGACACGAATCTGATGGGTACGTCCTGTTTCAAGTATACATTCCACAAGGGTTACGTAGCCCAGTCTTTCCAATACACGGTAGTGCGTAACGGCATGCTTGCCCACCGTCGGGTCGGACATCACCGCCATCTGCATCCGGTCTTTCGGATTGCGGGCGATATTACCGACAATCGTTCCTTCATCCTGTTCCACAACGCCCCACACCAGAGCACGATATCTGCGTTTGGTAGTCTTATTAAAAAATTGGAGTCCCAGATTTGTTTTGGCATCCGGTGTCTTGGCAATCACCAGCAAGCCCGAAGTATCTTTATCGATGCGATGAACAAGTCCCACGTGCGGGTCATTGGCATCGTAATCCGGTATATCCTTCATGTGCCAGGCGAGCGCATTGACCAGCGTACCGTGATAGTTTCCGTGTCCCGGATGCACTACCAACCCTGCCGGTTTATTCACCACCATTACGTATGGATCTTCATAAACAATAGTAAGGGGAATATCTTCAGGAATAATTTCGTTTTCATAACGGGGGCGATCCATCATCACCGTTATGACATCCAGCGGTTTCACTTTGTAGCTACTCTTCACCGGCTTGCCATTGGCCATAACGAACCCGCCTTCAGCAGCCTTCTGAATACGGTTGCGCGAAGCATTGACAATACGTTCGAACAGATATTTGTCGACTCTGACCATCGCCTGTCCCTTATCTACAACCACGCGGAAGTGTTCGTAAAGCTGGGATTCGTCACCGACAGGTTCTATATCGTCCAAATCATTCTCCAGTTCATCCGGAAGTTCTTCCTCTATCATGCGAGTCCGTTTCTGTTATTTATCTATTAAAACCAACTATCATCTTGAGTAGATGACGATTCTGACGTAACCGGCTGGTCCGTATCTACGGAAACATCGGCTGAATCTTCTTCCGACGTATCACCGGAGCCGTTTCCGACCATCAATGTTAACGAAGATCCCACAGGAATTTTCTCACCCGCAGCCAACTGACGTCCCTGGTACTTCACGCCGTATACCCAGTCTTTCTCACCATTTACCAATTGAACCTGATTCAGTTTGAAACCGGCATTCAGCAATTTAGCCTGCGCCTGGCGGAGCGAACTGTTGTCCGCCACATCGGGAATAGCACGCAAAGGGACATCCAACGTATTGACAGTCAGATATACCGTACGTCCTTCTTTCACTTTCTCGCCGGCTCCCGGCTTCAGTTCGAGAATGATACCTGCTGCTTTATCCTTTACATATTTGGTATCAGAAATCACATATACCAAACCGTGATTCCGGAACATTTTCGCTGCTTCGTCCACCGTCATCCCTTTCACATCGGGAACGGCAACAGTTTCACCATGATGAGTATGTATATCAAGCCATTTCAATACACCGAATATCATCACTACCACCACAACAATCATGGCGATCATGTTCACCCAGAAGAATTTATTTGTTTTAAAAGAAAAGAATTCTTTAATAGTCATACGCATTGCTGTTAATATGCGCCAAAGATACGACAAAATAGTTGAACTTTTAAAAAGTAGGCGATGAAAAATGTCCTCATCTATTATGCAAGAACGCTTATCATCGCCAGAATTGCTGCAACTATAATCCCCACTCCTATAGATTTCAACAACATTATTATATTTATGCGGGGTTTCAAATCCCCCGAATCTGCTCTTCTATTACGTATGTTTGTTTATGAGTCTTGTTCTATTCCACAAAGAAAAGCAAAAAGTCATAAACAAGAGCAAACAATAGCGCTTTTTAACATACTATTCTCCTGAAAATCAGGAAACAAAAAAGGCGAAGATTAAATTCCCCGCCTTTTTTGTTTCCTGATGACAAGTGATTATCACTTTTGTCCGTTGTACTCATCAGAAACAGTCAGTTTCTTTCTGCCTTTCGCACGACGAGCAGCTAATACTCTACGACCATTAGCCGATGCCATTCTCTCACGGAAACCGTGTTTGTTCTTTCTCTTTCTGTTAGAGGGTTGAAATGTTCTTTTCATTACTGTATCTTGTTTTTATGTTATTATTCTACGTAATCGGGCTGCAAAAATAGGCACTTTTTTTAAATTAACCAAGAGATAACTCATTTTTGCTCAAAAGTTTTTGTGTTTTTTACCGATTTAGATTACTTTTGCAGTCGAATTCCTGCGAAAACAATTAAATAACAATAATATATTAAGAAAAATAGCAGTATGATTAATGCTCAAGACATCAAAAACGGAACTTGTATCCGTATGGACGGAAAGCTCTATTTCTGTATCGAATTCCTGCATGTAAAACCAGGTAAAGGTAATACTTTCATGCGTACTAAACTGAAAGATGTAGTCAGCGGTTACGTTCTTGAACGCCGTTTCAACATCGGTGAAAAGTTGGAAGATGTACGCGTAGAACGTCGTCCGTACCAATTTTTGTATAAAGAAGGAGAAGATTATATCTTCATGAACCAGGAAACATTCGACCAACACCCTATCGCTCACGATTTGATTAACGGTGTTGACTTCCTGCTCGAAGGTGCAGTATTGGAAGTTGTTTCTGACGCTTCTACTGAAACTGTTCTTTATGCAGATATGCCGATCAAGGTTCAGATGAAGGTGACTTATACAGAACCGGGCGTGAAAGGTGATACAGCTACCAACACACTGAAACCTGCCACTGTAGAATCAGGAGCAACCGTACGTGTTCCGTTGTTCATCAACGAAGGTGAAACAATTGAAATCGACACTCGCGATGGTTCTTATGTAGGACGTGTAAAAGCATAATTGACAAGAACATATATAAAAAAACCGGAAGTTTTTGGACTCCCGGTTTTTTTATGTCTTTACCGATATTTATTTGTATCCGGCTGCTTTCGCAATTCTTTTAGGAATCTCCGTGTTATCAATCTTTTCTCCAAACAGTTGAGAACCTGCGCCGATAGCAAATACAGGTACATAACCGGCAGAGTGACCGCCACTTACCCAACCTACCATAGCAATCTCATCCATCACTTCCTTAGCACGTGCAGCCATCGGTTCACTCTTAGAGTACATACTTTCAGCAAATACGACTTTATTCTTCACGAATGATTTTTCAAACTCATCACGTAATTTCTTTTCCTGTTCCCAAGAAATAGGGAATTGTTTCCAGAAACCCATTTCTTCGCCCAAGAATGTTTTCATATCTTCCCAAGTCACTTTATTGCCTTTTGATTTTCTCAATTCGCTGATACGTTGTGAAAGTCCGTCAGCAGAATGTTTCTGATGCTGCAATGCTTTCAGGTTCAATTCATATTTTCCTGTACCCAGCACGATACCACCTGTTTCATGGTCGGCAGTAACGACAATAAGGGTTTCTTTCGGATGCTTTTTATAAAACTCATAAGCTACCTTGATAGCATTATCCATATCCTTTACTTCGTTGAACACTGTAGCAGCATCATTCGCATGACACGCCCAGTCTATTTTGCCACCTTCTACCATCAAGAAAAACCCTTTCTTATTATCTTTAGTAAGAAAATCAATGGCACTTTCTGTAATCTGCGCTAAAGTCAAATCACCTTCTTTACGATCGATAGCATAAGGTAAACAAGATGGATTAGCACCTTCTTCCTGAATCAGGATCATCTTTTCTGCTTTTGCAGCTTTTGCCTTATAGTCATTGTAGCCACGTGCTACTGTATATCCGGCTTCTTCAAAAATAGGGAAAATACTTGGAGCTTCTTTCTTGTCAAAAGATGTAGTCGGTTTAAGAAAACCACCACCTGCATAAAAATCAAAATTTGCTTTTGGCAAATCCAAAGCTATTTCATAATATCTATTACGATCGGGTTGATGTGCATAGAATGCGGCAGGAGTAGCATGATCTACACTAACAGAAGTAGTTACACCAACTTTCTTACCAGCTTTCTTTGCCTTTTCAGCTACAGTCTGAATAGCATTCTTGTCCTCTCCCACAGAAATTGCATGATTATAAGTCTTCTTGCCTGTTGCTAATGCAGTACCTGCAGCAGCAGAGTCGGTTACTGAATTTTTAGCTGAGAAAGTAGTTGCCATAGTAGCAACCGGGAATTGAGTAAATAACAAAGGTTCAACACCAATACGGCCATTTTGAATTTCCGCCTGATACATCTCCGTACCATTTACTTGGTTCACTCCCATCCCATCCCCGATGAAATAGAATACGTACTTTGCCTGACCGTTTGCAACAACGGAGATAAGAACAAAGAACAGTGTGTAGATTAACTTTTTCATTTTTTAGTAAGTTTATTATTAGATTAGTCGTCTACAAAGGTAGGAAAAAAAAGAAGAAATTATCCGGATGCCATATTACAAATTCATCACATCTTGCTCAAACCTGTCCTTATCACCGGCAGCCTTGTTACGCATCCGGCTACGATAATTATAGATAGTCGCCAAAGAGTAGCCCAGAAAATGGGCTATCTTGTTACTATCTATCACTCCCAGGCGAATAAGGGCAAAAATGCGGAGTTCCGTTGTCAGCAGTTCATCGGATTTCGGGTATATGCGCCCTTCTTCTACCAGCAGTTCATTAAAGGCGGTAATAAAGTTCGGGAACAGTTTCAGGAAAGACTTATCAAACTCATTATAGAATTCATTCCGCTCGTCACGGATAAACTGCTCGGACTTGATGGCTTTGAACAAGTCTTCAATACGTGACGCCATAGCCAGCTTCGCCAGTGAACGACGGTAAGTTTCCAGCTTATCCAGATAGTTGACGCATCTGTCCAGATAGCGGGCGATATACACCTCTTTAATTTTCCCCGTCTGTTCCAGTTCTTTGTTTACTGCCTGCATTTGTTTGTTCGCCAAGCTTAAGTCACGCCGCATGGCAGACAGTTTCTTCATCCAACGATACAAATAGAAAACAGCAATAAGGAGAAAGAAAGACAACAGACTGACGCTGACAAGCATTGCCTGTGAAACCACACGTTCTTTTTCTTCCTTCAGTTTATAAGCCTTGTCGATAATAGGAAAGAACTCCGTCACCTCAATAAAACGCAGGCGGGCATTGCAAGCTACGGCGTCTTCCATCGAACAGCTCAGATATTTGTAAGCGCGGTCTACATCGCCCAGTTCATACATCAAGTGTGCCAGTTTCTGCAATGAAGCATATTCCCTGACCGAAGATTCCAAATCGGCAATAGCTGTCAATATCAGATAATATACTTCTTTTTCCATATCGCCTTTCATGCCATATGCTTCGGACAGCGTATAGTAGATATAGACTTTCTGACGTTCGTCAACCGCATCCTTCAACGCGTCGCTGAGCATCACCAAAGCTGTATCAGCCTTACCTGTAACGATACATTTCTCAGCCAGTACAATCGTACGGTTTATTTCGGGCGGCATTATACCAATGATAGAGTCCCTGTATAAATCTGTCTTTGTCAGGTATTTCTTCTTTTCCTCTTTATTAGTGGTATAGTCTGCAAGCCAACCATAACAGGCACGATAAGTCTGATAATAGGATAGTAATGTTTGTTTGTCCAGCTTCTCCGAATTTATGCTCTCCAGTTCTTTCATGGCTTCAATATACATTCCCATCACTCCCAATACTGTTGCACGGTCAATTATTATCTCATCTGCCAATTCCGGACGGGTCAGTTGGGGGAGAAGCTGTTGTCTCCTGTTTATATAATAAAGTGCAGAATCTGCCTGATAATGAAGATAAGCATCGAACAAAGAACCATACAAGCGATATTTATCAGCAGGAGCAACCGAATGAGCGAGCTGCATTTTCAGCGCATCAATAGCTTTCTCTTTCTGAACCTGAAAAGTCTCTTTCTTATTTATAATATCATCCAGTCTTTTAAGGACTGCCGCATTATCATCCGTCTGTGTCGCAAACAGTAAAGTCGGACAAACTAAAAGAAAAGCTAAGATATAGGCTATATTTCTCATAGGTTACTTTTTAAAGATGTCACAAATATAATGAATATAGTAATGATTATGAAACAGACGGTCAAAATAATTTTAATTCCTACTTGTATTTTCTCATAGTCTTTTCACAAGCAATGCATTCATTTTCAACAAAATGAGCATCACAAGTATTTATATTTATATTCTAGTCCCCAAATGCTTTCCCCTATCCCCCTACATTTGCAACATCGGTTCGCCGAGCAAACATTTAAAATCTATGTTACCATGAAAAAGAATTTTCTATTTGTAATCTTACTTGTACTACTATTTGGTTGCAGCCCGGTATATGCCGCAACTGTCATAAAAAAAGTAGTCCCTGCTTTTTGGTGGGCAGGTATGAAAAATCCGGAGTTGCAGGTTTTGCTATATGGAGAACATATAGCATTTGCAGAAGTCAGTATCTCTTCCGAAGACATCACCTTGCAAGAGGTTGTCAAGCTAGAAAATCCAAATTATCTGATTGTCTATCTGAATATCTCGGAAGCAGCCCCGCAGACATTCAACATGATTCTGAAACAAGGTAAAAAACAGACTGTAATTCCTTATGAACTCAAAGAAAGAAAGCCGGGTTCTTCTCAGATAGAAGGTTTCAACTCTAGCGATGTGCTTTATCTCATTATGCCGGATCGTTTTGCTAACGGTGATTCTTCTAATGATATAATTTCCGGAATGTTGGAAGCCAGAGTAGACCGCAACGACTCCTTCGCCCGCCATGGAGGTGATT
Organism: Bacteroides xylanisolvens; assembly: GCF_018289135.1. NCBI lineage: Bacteria > Pseudomonadati > Bacteroidota > Bacteroidia > Bacteroidales > Bacteroidaceae > Bacteroides > Bacteroides xylanisolvens. The sequence goes on along the minus strand of NZ_CP072216.1, from coordinate 5,532,121 downwards.
TCAAAGGGATAGAAAAGCATCTGGATTATATCGCAGACTTAGGTGTGACGAGCATATGGCTGAATCCGATTCAGGAGAATGACATGAAGGAAGGCTCTTACCACGGTTATGCCATCACTGATTATTATCAGGCAGACCGCCGCTTTGGGAATAATGAAGAATTCCGGAACCTTGTAGACCAGGCACATGCCAAAGGGATGAAAGTAGTCATGGATATGATTTTCAACCACTGCGGTAGTGAAAACTATCTATATAAGGATATGCCATCCAAAGACTGGTTCAACTTCAAAGGCAACTATGTGCAGACAAGTTTTAAGACTGCCACCCAACTAGACCCGTATGCTTCTGATTACGAAAAGAAAATAGCAGTTGACGGTTGGTTCAGCCAGGTTATGCCGGATTTCAACCAACGGAACCGCCATGTAGCTACTTATCTGATTCAGAGCAGTATCTGGTGGATAGAGTATGCCGGTATTAACGGAATCCGCCAAGATACGCACCCTTATGCAGACTTTGACATGATGGCTCATTGGTGCAAGGCAGTGAACGAAGAATATCCCAAATTCAATATTGTAGGCGAAACCTGGTTAGGCAGCAATGTACTTATCTCTTATTGGCAAAAAGACAGCAAACTGACCTATCCTAAAAACACCTACCTGCCCACTGTCATGGACTTCCCATTGATGGAACATATGAACAGGGCTTTTGATGAAGAAACAACCGACTGGAACGGCGGACTGTGCCGGCTTTACGAATACCTGTCGCAAGATATCGTCTTTGCTGACCCGATGAATCTATTGACTTTCCTGGATAATCACGACACTTCCCGTTTTTATCGTTCGGAAGCGGATACTAAAAACCTAAACCGATACAAACAAGCATTAGTGTTCCTTCTGACAACACGCGGAATTCCACAAATATATTACGGAACAGAAATCCTGATGGCTGCCGATAAAGCCAACGGTGACGGATTACTTCGCTGTGACTTTCCGGGCGGCTGGCAAAATGATACTCATAATTACTTCGATGCGGCAAACCGCACTCCGCTACAAAATGAAGCTTTCTCTTATCTGAAGAAACTGCTCCAATGGAGAAAAGGAAACGAAGTTATAGCCAAAGGAAAACTGAAACACTTCGCACCGAGTAAAGGTATCTATGCGTACGAAAGGAAACAGGGTGATAAATCAGTCGTTGTTCTCCTGAATGGAACAGACCGGGAACAGACTATCAGTTTGGATACTTACCGGGAAATACTGCCTGATACTTCTGCATACAATGTATTGGAAGATAAAAAAGTAGAATTAGGAAAGGATTTAACACTTCCGAGCCGTGGGATATACCTTTTATCCTTTTAAAGAAGTTCACTACGACTTATATTTATCCGAAGTACCCAAGCAGTTATTTAGCTATAAATCAAAATAATAAAGTTTATACTAACTTGTATTTTTATTCTAATTGGAAAACTCAGTTCAGACGGTCGCTACATTTGCAATATCCGAAACAAAAGGAATAAAAACATAGGTTAGCTCACAATTTAATACCATAAAAATAAAATGAAAAAGAATCTTTTGCTTATCGCATTTTTCTGTATCTCGTTTATAGCGAATGCACAACAGAAACTCACTTCGCCGGATGGAAATCTAGTAATGACCTTCCAGGTTAACAAAGAAGGTGCTCCAACGTACGACTTGATTTATAAAGGCAAAACGGTTATCAAACCAAGTACCCTGGGACTGGAATTAAAGAAAGAAGATAATACCCGCACAGATTTCGACTGGGTAGACCGCCGGGATCTGACAAAACTTGATTCAAAGACTAATCTTTATAACGGATTCGAAGTGAAAGACGTCAAGACTTCCACATTCAACGAAACTTGGCAACCGGTATGGGGAGAAGAAAAAGAAATCCACAATCATTATAACGAACTGGCAGCCACGCTGTATCAGCCCATGAACGACCGTTCTATCCTTATCCGTTTCCGGTTGTTCAACGATGGTTTAGGATTCCGCTACGAATTCCCGCAGCAGAAATCTCTGAACTACTTCATCATCAAAGAAGAACATTCCCAGTTTGCAATGGCAGGCGACCACATCGCTTACTGGATACCGGGCGACTATGACACTCAGGAATATGATTACACTATCTCCCGCCTGTCAGAAATCAGAGGTTTGATGAAAGAAGCCATTACTCCGAACTCTTCTCAGACTCCTTTCTCACAGACAGGCGTACAGACTGCACTGATGATGAAAACGGATGACGGTTTATATATCAATCTTCACGAAGCTGCTCTCATCGATTACTCATGTATGCACCTGAATCTGGACGACAAAAATATGGTATTCGAATCCTGGCTGACTCCGGATGCTAAAGGAGACAAAGGTTATCTGCAAACTCCCTGTAATACTCCGTGGCGTACCGTTATCGTCAGCGATGATGCCCGCAATATTCTTGCATCCCGCATCACTCTGAACCTGAATGAGCCATGCAAAATCGCAGATGCCGCTTCATGGGTGAAGCCTGTGAAATATATCGGCGTATGGTGGGATATGATTACCGGAAAAGGTTCATGGGCTTATACCGACGAACTGACTAGCGTAAAACTGGGAGAAACGGATTACTCTAAAACCAAACCGAACGGCAAACATTCTGCCAACACTGCCAACGTGAAACGCTATATTGACTTCGCCGCAGCAAACGGGTTCGACGCTGTATTGGTAGAAGGCTGGAATGAAGGTTGGGAAGACTGGTTCGGCAATAGCAAGGACTATGTATTCGACTTCGTCACTCCGTATCCGGATTTCGATGTAAAAGAAGTACATCGTTACGCAGCGAGCAAAGGTATCAAGATGATGATGCACCACGAAACTTCCGCATCTGTCCGCAACTACGAACGCCATATGGACAAGGCTTACCAGTTTATGGTAGACAACGGTTACAATTCTGTAAAGAGCGGTTATGTAGGCAATATCATTCCGCGCGGCGAACACCACTACGGACAATGGATGAACAACCACTACCTGTATGCAGTGACGAAAGCAGCCGACTACAAAATCATGGTAAATGCTCACGAAGCAACCCGCCCGACAGGTATCTGCCGCACGTATCCTAACTTAATCGGCAACGAATCCGCACGCGGAACCGAATACGAATCATTCGGCGGAAACAAAGTATATCACACAACTATACTTCCTTTCACCCGTTTGGTCGGCGGCCCGATGGATTACACTCCGGGTATCTTCGAAACTCATTGTAACAAGATGAATCCTGCAAACAATTCACAGGTACGTTCTACCATCGCCCGCCAGTTAGCCTTGTACGTGACCATGTACAGCCCGCTGCAAATGGCTGCCGATATTCCTGAAAACTACGAACGTTTCATGGATGCTTTCCAATTCATCAAAGACGTGGCAATCGACTGGGACGAAACAAACTATCTGGAAGCAGAACCGGGAGAATATATCACTATCGCCCGTAAGGCAAAAGGTACAGGCGACTGGTATGTAGGTTGTACAGCCGGTGAGAACGGTCATACTTCCAAACTGGTATTCGACTTCCTCACACCGGGAAAACAATACATTGCCACTGTTTATGCGGATGCTAAAGATGCCGACTGGAAAGAAAATCCGCAAGCTTATACCATCAAAAAAGGTATCCTGACAAACAAAAGCAAACTGAACTTGCGCGCTGCCAACGGTGGCGGTTATGCCATCAGTATCAAGGAAGTAAAGGATAAAGCGGAAGTAAAAGGACTAAAGAAATTTTAGGGAATAAGATTGGGAGAATATAGTTTTCAGTAGGTATTTTTTAGAGAGATATATTTGATTTTGATAAAATAACTTTAAATTAGAGACATGAAAAAGAGCTTAAGACTAAAAGCCCTGCTCACATTATTGGTGGGACTCTTCCTTTCCATTGGAGCATTTGCTCAGCAAATAGCTGTCAAGGGGCATGTGAAAGACACAACGGGTGAGCCTGTCATCGGTGCTAACGTACTGGTGAAAGGTACAACCAATGGAACAATAACTGATTTCGATGGTAACTTTATGTTGAATGTACCGAAAGATGCCATTCTTTCCGTTTCATTCGTCGGCTATAAATCAGCAGAAGTGAAAGCGGCTTCTACTGTAATGGTTACATTGGAAGATGATTCTCAAGTACTGGACGCAGTAGTCGTTATCGGCTACGGCTCGGTGAAAAAGAACGATATGACCGGTTCGGTTACGGCCATCAAACCGGACAAACTAAACAAAGGTTTGATTACCAACGCACAGGATATGATGACTGGTAAGATTGCCGGTGTAAGCGTTATCAGCAAAGGCGGAGCTCCGGGCGAGGGCGCAACGATTCGTATTCGTGGCGGTTCTTCACTGACTGCAGAAAACGACCCGCTGATTGTAATCGACGGTCTGGCAATGGATAATAAGGGAGTGAAAGGTTTGGCCAATCCTCTGTCTATGGTCAATCCGAATGATATTGAAAGCTTTACCGTATTAAAAGATGCTTCGGCTACCGCCATCTACGGTTCGCGTGCTTCTAATGGCGTTATCATCATTACAACGAAGAAAGGTCAGGCAGGCGCACGTCCTACCATTTCTTATGACGGCAATGTATCTGTCAGCACTGTAAAATCTACCGTCGACGTAATGGACGGAGACCAGTTCCGTTCTTTCATCAAAGACATTTGGGGAGAAGACAGCGAAGCTTATAGCAAATTAGGAAATGCCAACACCGACTGGCAGAAAGAAATATTCCGCCCAGCCGTAAGTACAGACCATAACCTCACCATTTCCGGTGGATTGAAGAATATGCCTTACCGTGTATCGTTCGGTTATACCAACCAGAACGGTATTGTGAAAACATCCAAGTTCGAACGTTATACGGCTTCTGTCAGCTTGGCTCCTTCTTTCTTTGAAGACCATCTGAAAGTAAATGCCAACCTGAAAGGTATGATTGCCAAGAACCGCTACGCTGACGGTAGTGCGGTAGGTTCTGCGGTCAGCTTTGACCCTACACAGTCCGTCCGCTCCGACGATCCTTACCATCAATATTATTTCGACGGATATTTCCAATGGAATACGGACGCTTCTTCTTTGAATGACGACACATGGAAACGTACTTTCAACAGCAATGCTCCGGGTAATCCGGTTGCCTTGTTGGAAGAAAAGGACGACCGTGCCATCTCCAAATCTTTAATCGGTAATCTGGAACTGGATTATAAGTTTCATTTCTTGCCGGACTTGCACGCACACGTGAACGGTGGTATGGACCTCTCTACGGGTAAGCAATATACGGATGTCTCTCCCTATTCTTCGACCAACAACTATTATGGCAGCTATGGCTGGGAACAGAAAGACAAGTACAACCTCTCTTTGAATGCTTACCTGCAATACAGCAAAGATTTTACCGACAAACATCGTTTCGATGTAATGGCAGGCTATGAATGGCAGCACTTCCATGATACGTCCGACCAGGAATATTGGGGACTCTATCCGCTGTCGAACAACGTGGTAGAGAACAGAGGTCAGCGTTACAACAATACCTCAAGTGGTTCGGCTACGGAAAGTTATCTGGTATCTTTCTTCGGTCGTGTCAATTACACACTGTTGGACCGTTACCTGTTTACGGCAACCGTACGCCAGGATGGTTCTTCCCGTTTCCACAAAAACAACCGTTGGGGATTGTTCCCGTCTTTTGCCTTGGGATGGAAGTTGAAAGAAGAAGCTTTCCTGAAAGACGTTGATGTACTTTCTGATTTAAAACTTCGTCTTGGCTATGGTATTACCGGTCAGCAGAATATCAATTCGGGCGACTATCCGTATCTGGCTGTTTATGAGACAAACAAAGACGGGGCTTACTATCCTATCCTGGGAGAAGGAACCACTTACCGCCCGAATGCATACAACCCGGACTTGAAATGGGAAAAGACGACCACTTATAATGTAGGTTTGGACTTCGGATTCCTGAACAACCGCATCAACGGTGCTGTGGATTATTACTATCGCAAGACCACCGATTTGCTGAACAGCGTATTCGTTTCTGCCGGAACGAACTTCAAAAACAAGGTATTGTCCAACGTCGGTTCATTAGAAAATTCAGGTATCGAATTCTCTATTAATTCAAAACCGGTTGTAACTACCGACTGGACATGGGACCTTGGCTTCAATATCACTTACAACAAAAACGAAATCACCAAATTAACTACCGGAGATAGCGAAAATTATTATGTTGCTGCCGGAGACAATATCGGTGGCGGACGTGATATGAAAGCAATGGCGCATGCCGTAGGGCATCCGGCTTCTTCCTTCTATGTTTACCAGCAAGTGTATGACGAGAATGGAAAGCCTATCGAGAACGAATTTGTAGACCGCAACGGAGACGGAACGATTAACGGCGACGACCGCTACTTCTACAAAAAGCCGACAGCCGACGTACTTATGGGACTTACTTCCCGTCTTTCATACAAGTCATGGGATTTCAGTTTCTCACTGCGCGCCAGCCTGAACAACTATGTGTACAACTCTGTCGAAGCAGGTGGTTCCGACTGCAACCCAACCTCTGTCTATTCATTCGGCGCACTCAACAACCGTCCGTTGATGGGAGTGGCAAATAATATCCAGAACCTGAAAGACAACACCTTATTATCCGATTACTTCGTACAGAATGCTTCCTTCATGAAATGTGACAACATCACTTTGGGATACTCGTTCAAAAAGCTGTTCGGCGCTCCGATTGGCGGACGCGTATATGCAGCCGTACAGAACGTATTCACTATCACCAAATACAAAGGACTTGACCCTGAAGTAGAAAAGGGATTGGATAACAATATTTATCCGCGTCCTCTGACTACATTAATCGGTTTAAGCCTTAATTTCTAAACCTACTAAAAATACCAATTATGAAATTCAGATATATAAAATCAATCCTATCGGCTGCCTCACTATTACTGGCAGTCAGCGTGACTTCATGTATCGGTGACCTGGATGCGACTCCTATCGACCCGAATATAGTGATGACATTCGACCAGGCAAGCGTTTTTAACAAGATATATGGAACCCTCGGACTGACAGGTCAGAAAGGCCCCGACGGAAGCGGTGACTTGGACGACATCGACGAAGGTACTTCCTCTTTCTACCGTATGACTTGGTGTGCCAACCAATTGATGACAGATGAAGCGATTGTCAATTCATGGAACGATGCCGGTGTCGCTACTATTGCCGATTGCAGTTGGAGTTCTTCCAATGAAATCGTGACAGGACTCTATTACCGTCTGACATTTGACATCACATTGTGCAACTACTTCCTGGAACAAACGGAAGGACTGACAGATGATGAAACGACACGCCAACGTGCAGAAGTACGTTTTATCCGTGCTTTGAATAACTATTACCTGATGGATATGTTCGGCAATCCGCCTTATTGCGATAAAGTATCGACAGAGAAGCCTCAGCAAATACAACGTGCGGATCTTTTCGCGAAAATTGAAGAAGAGTTGAAAGAAATCGGTGACGACGCTACCGCCACACTGGCACAGCCGCTTCAAACGACTTACGGCCGTGTAGACCGTGTTGCCGCCTGGTTATTGCTGGCACGTATGTATCTCAACGCAGAAGTCTATACCGGCACGCCTCAATGGGGAAAAGCCAAGGAATATGCCCAAAAAGTGATTGGTTCCGGCTATAAACTGGCTCCCGTCTACAAACACCTGTTCATGGCAGATAATGATGGCAGCAATGTCAACAAGGCAAGACAGGAAGTGATACTTCCCATTTTGCAGGATGGTGTGAGAACCAAGAGTTGGGGTGGTTCGCTGTTCTTGATTGCAGGTACGCACAAAAGTGACACAGGCATGAATCCCTGGGGAAGTAAGCAAGGATGGGGCGGCCCGCATTGTCGTCAGGCAATGGTAGCCAAATTCTTCCCAAACGTAAATGATGCTCCTTCCGTATTGGAAGACCAGATGGTAGTGGCAGCAAAAGATGACCGTGCCTTGATGTGCGGAGTGCAGAGAAGTACGTCGACAGGAGACAATATGAGCTTTACGGACGGATTCGCATGTGCCAAATTCTCGAACATCCGTGCAGACAACGGACTGACAAGCGATACGGATAATCCTGATATGGATATACCTCTTCTTCGTATGGCAGAAGCTTATCTGATTGTAGCAGAAGCCAGCATCCGTGCCAACAATGGTGTTTCTACTCAGGAGACCATAGACGCTATGCATGAAATCCGTAAGCGTGCGAACGCCGCCGAATCTGATTCATATACATTGACGGACATCCGTGACGAATGGGCACGTGAGTTCTGGTTTGAAGGTCGCCGCCGCATTGACTTGATTCGTTTCGGCGATTTCGGCGGACACACCGACTATAACTGGGATTGGAAAGGTGGAGAAAAACAAGGTACTGAAATAAAAGAGTTCCGCAACATTTATCCTATTCCTGCCAATGATATCAATGCGAATACAAATCTGGATCAGAATCCCGAGTATTAAATCAGACCGAAGTTATACTTTTAAATAAACAGAGTAATATGAAAAAAATAAATATATTGACGTCCATACTAGTAGCGACAGCCCTGCTGACCGCCTGCGAGGATGACAGGGACTCAAATCCTACCATACAGGAACCTACTACTTTTGTATTGAACACCCCTGCCAATGCAACGTACAACGTCTATGACCTAAATCAATCCAAGAATATCGAGTTGACTTGTACGCAACCGGACTATGGCTACCCTGCCGTAGTGACTTACACCATGCAAGCGGATTTAACAGACAAATGGACTGATGAAACGGAAACGGCAGACGCCTCTTATCTGACACTACCTTCCATATCTACATCAGCCAAAGTGGATGCCAACACACAGGAATTGAATAAGGCAATCGTAAAACTTGCCGGCTGGACATCGGAGAATGATTATGACGGCGAACCGATGAGTGTATTTGTACGTTTGTACGCACATATCGGAGATAAAGGGTATCCTATACATTCCAATTCGATTGAATTGAAAGTTATACCTTATTATATGGATATATCTGATGCCGTTCCTGCCACTTATTATTTACTGGGCGATTTCATCGGTGAAGTTCCCTGGGGAAATCCGACAATGGCAGCAGGTACCGCTTATTTCCCGATGTCACTGGTAAAAGGATATGCGTATGATGCCAATACTGGTAAAGGAGAATTTACCTACACAGGATATATCCCAGCAGATAAAGGATTTAAGGTAGTGGCTACTCCCGGTGCATGGGACGACCAATGGGGAAATGCTGACAGCGAAGGATTCACCAATTTGGTAAATGACAAGAACTCTCAAAATATTAAAGTGAATGCGGCCGGCTGGTACACACTTCATCTCAATACGCTTGAAAATAAACTGACAATGAAAGCTACTACTTTTGAAACTCAACCGACAGAATATGATGCCGTCACATTGATTTATGGTTCGGAATCTGTAAACATGACCAAAGTTACCATGGAGCATTCACATGTATGGTATGCCGACATAACAATCGCGGCAAGCTGCAAAGCCAAATTTACTTCCGGCGACAAGACTTGGGGTGGAGAGGTATTCCCATTCGGCTCATTTGTTGATGGAGCTACCATCAGTTGCAAACCGGGTGATTATACTGTACTGTTCAACGAACTGGACGAGTGCTATTACTTCAAAGCAAAATAGATTAATCTTAAATGCAGATAGATATGAAAAAATTATCAATATATATAACCGTGTTACTGGCTGCCGCACTAACAGCCTGCAACGAAGATTTTAATGAAGGGGTAGCTTCCCCACAGTCTTACGGACAGGAAGAAGCTGCCGGCAAAATAACTTTTACAGCTACAGGTGTAGCCCCGATTAATATTGGAAATGTCGAGGAAGAATCCGTAGCGGTTGCCGTATTTACAGCTCCTGCCGTTGAAGAAGAAGCCACTTTATCCTATAAAATGAAGTTAGATAATAAAGTGACTTTAATTGTAGACGACAAAGGATACGTAGCAACGGAAGATTTGCAGAATGCAGTGGCGCAAATATATGGTATCCGTCCGGTAGAACGTACCATGAATGCAGTATTAACGTCATACGTGGCTGTCGGAAAGACAGTATATGCGGCACCGGCTGAAAGCTATGAGTTGAAAGTTACTCCGGAAGCACCGGTTATTGAAAGCGCTTATTATATTAATGGCTCTCTGACTTGGGAACAGAATGTAGCATTTGTTAATACAAGTGGTGATCCTTATACCAATTCAGTCTTTACAACAACAGTTCCTGCTCTGGTTACAGATAACACCGGTGCAAAAGATGCCTATTTCCTGATTAAATCCAACTCAGGCAAATCACTTGGCGCGGTTGATGCAGACAACGATGCTCCAGAAGGCAATCTCATTTTATCAGAAACAGCAAATCCTATCAAAATATCCGGTGGCGATTATAAATCAGTTAGAATCTCCATCAACATGATGGAAGGCACTTACAAGATTGAGAAAACAATGGATGCACCTCATTTATGGATACCAGGAAATCATCAGGAATGGAAGCCTTCACAAGCACCGACTTTATATAAGCCAGAAGGAAACAATGCTTATTGGGGAATGTCGGAATTGAACGGTGGCTTTAAGTTTACCGCACAGCCCTATTGGCCGGATGGTTCGAATGGCGGACTTGATTATGGATATGACTATTTTACCTCGAAAGAAGGTATGACAAATGATGGTGGAAACTTATCTTTACCACAGGGTATTTATTACATTGTAGTCAATTTGGACGACAAGTATGCCTCTGCAACAGAAATAACATCTATGGATATTATAGGTACAGCCACAGGAGGATGGGAAAACGGCAAAGAATTAACTTATGATGCAACAGAAAAATGCTGGACTGCAAAGACTGAAATGACTGTGGGTGAATTTAAACTCCGCGTCAATTCCAGTTGGGATTCCGGTGTTAGTTTCGGGGGAACATTAGATACACCCAGTCCTTTTACTGGAGATAATATTTCAATGGACGCAACCGGTAACTATACCATCAAATTCTATCTGAACGGTAGACTAGTCCTCATTAAAGAATAATAAATGGAAAATACATTATGAAAAAAGATATAAAACATATATTCTGGATGCTGCTCTGTCTATTCACGATAGTAGCATGTTCCGACGAAAACCATGAGATGTTAATCACCGGTCCGGAAATCCCCGAACTGGATCACGAGCCGTCTATCGAAGAATTGGTAGAAGGAATCAATAATTACCCGACTAAATTCAAAGGCGACAAGCAAGGTAAAATCTGGTATAAAGCAGCAGCCGGCGACGACTTGTACGGCTATGAAGGTGATGTATATGTTCACATCGGTATCAATGACTGGATGTATGTTCCTACGGAATGGGGTGTAAATGAAGATAAATACAAGGCAGAGAAAGTGGCGGATAATATTTGGTGCTTTACACTTGCCCCGACAGTACGCGAATGGTTTGGCGCGGAAAATGCAGCAAACATTCAAAATGTCTGCATCCTCTTCCGCAATGATGAAGCGTTGACTGACGAAAAGAAAACCAGCGACTTTTTTATCACAGTAACAGGAGACAAGACTTTCACACCGGCTCCGGTAGAGATAGCTGCCTGCCCGGTAGAAGAAGCGGGTATCCATCCATCGACTGACGGAACGTCTGTGACTTTCGCACTATACGATTTGGATACGGATAACAATTATAAGGATTATGCTTGTCTCATTGGCGACTTCAATGATTGGGAACTTAGTACTGAATATCAGATGAAGCGTGATAACGACAAACACTTCTGGTGGTACACCGTTACAGGCATCGACCCCGCCAAAGAGTATGGTTTCCAATATTACATGGGTAGTGAAAAAGACGGCAATGTTCGTATTGGCGACCCCTATTGTGAAAAAGTGCTGGATGGCTCGAACGATAAATATCTTGTAGAACAAGGAGTTTATCCGGCTAGTGCCATACAGTATCCGAATGGAAAGACGACAGGCATTGTCTCCGTATTCCAAACAAAACCGGCATCCTACAATTGGCAAGTATCCGATTTCAAGATTGATAATCCTGACAATATGGTAATCTATGAGTTACTGTTCCGTGACTTCACACAAACGGGTTCCGAACTTGCTACAGGTACAATCAAAGAGGCTACTAAACATTTGGACTACATCAAGAGTCTGGGAGTGAATGCAATTGAACTGATGCCTATACAAGAATTCGACGGGAATAATAGCTGGGGATACAATCCATGTTATTATTTTGCAATGGACAAAGCATATGGAACGAAAGAGGAATATAAGCAATTCATTGATGAATGTCATAAACAAGGCATTGCAGTATTACTGGATGTAGTCTACAACCATGCTACTGGCAGTCATCCATTTGCTAAACTTTATTGGAATTCGAAAGAAAGCAAGACAGCCAAGAATAATCCGTGGTTCAATGTCGATGCTCCGCATCCATTCAGCGTATTCCATGACTTCAATCACGAATCGCCGCTTGTACGTGAATTTGTAAAACGTAACTTGAAGTTCTTGTTGGAAGAGTATAAGTTTGACGGTTTCCGTTTCGACTTAACCAAAGGATTTACTCAAAACAAGAGCAATGAATCAACGGCAAGTAACAAAGATGACTCCCGTATTGTTATCTTGAAAGATTACTATAAAACAGTGAATACGACCAATCCTAATGCAGTGATGATTCTCGAACACTTCTGCAATTTGGATGAAGAGTCAGAATTGGCTAAAGCAGGGATGAAACTATGGCATAATATGAATGAAAGCTATTGCCAATCCGGAATGGGAGAATCAAGCAATTCTGATTTTTCATACATGCGAAATAGCGGAATGCCTGCCGAAGGATGGGTTAATTTCATGGAAAGCCATGATGAAGAAAGAGTTGCATACAAGCAAACAGCTTTTGGCAATCTTCAAAATGCAGGTCTTGATATCCGCATGAAACAACTGGGAACAAATGCAGCCTTCTTCCTGACCGTTCCAGGACCGAAAATGATTTGGCAGTTTGGCGAACTAGGATATGATTATTCCATAATGTATAAGTACGATGGAACAATGGGAACTGAAAAGAATACTGATGCCAAGCCTGTGAAATGGGATTATCTTACTGACCAATATCGGAAAGGATTATACGACACTTATAGCACTTTGCTGAAATTACGCAATGATAATCCGGACTTATTCAGCGACAACGCATTCAAAGACTGGAAAGTAAGTGTTTCCGATTGGGATAAAGGTCGTTATCTAAGATTGGAATCCACTACAAAGAAACTGGTTGTAGTAGGCAATTTCAAGAATGAACAGATTAATACAGGTGTGTACTTTGGTAACACGGGAGATTGGTATGAATTGAATGGTGAAACATTGAATGTGACTAACAGTTCTGAACAGCCTGTTGTTATACCTGCTAATAGCTTCAAGTTATACACCAACTTTCCAGTAAACAATTGATTGAACGGTTGTAATCAGAGTTATCATAGAAAACAACCCATAATAATGTAATAAATCCCTGTTCCACAATGTTGGAGCAGGGATTTATTGCTTTAATTATTTCTTATCGGTAGAGATTTTTCTCTTCAAGCATGAGCTCTTTTTCAATCCTTTTAAGCGAGCTAGTTGTTTCATGCCTTGAAACTGTTTGTTTCTCACCGAGAAACGAAGTGTTTCACACCGAGAAACCATTCCGTTTCACACCGGGAAACTTTTTGTTTCAAACCGGGATGAAACTATCCGCCTCAAACCTGCGTCTCTCCTTCTATATATTCTTCAAGAAAAAGGTTCTCGCCGTCGAATACGGCATAAGAAAAGAAATTAATCCAGTCTCCAAGTATCAGCACACGTGAAGTGACACTTAGCATCAAATCAAGTTCAATGTGGCGATGTCCGTAAATAAAGAAGTTTATATTGGGATGACTTTTCAAATACTCTTTTGTATATAGTACCAGATGCTCCTGATTTTCCCCCATATAATCCGGTTCCTTTCCGTCAGTCCGTTTCTGCCTGCTGCGTTTCGCCCATGATAAACCAAGTTCCACGCTCCATCGGGGATGAATAGCGGAAAACAATGTTTGTAATGTTTTGCTGTGAAACATGGAACGAAGCAGTTTGAACTTCTTGTCCGGGTCGCCCAGCCCGTCACCATGAGCAAGATAGAACTCTTTTCCGTATATTTCGGTAGTCAGCGGTTCACGGTGCATAATGACACCACATTCTTTGGTGAGATAATCCCCACACCATATATCATGGTTGCCAATAAAGAAATGCACTTCCACTCCCATATCCGTCAGTTCGGAGATTTTTCCCAAGAAACGGGTATATCCTTTGGGGACGACCAGCCGGAATTCATACCAGAAATCAAACATATCTCCCAACAGATAAACAGCAGAAGCCTTGTGCTTTATACTATCAAGGAAGTTCACCAAACGCCGTTCCTGCGTGCGTCCATGCTCAATAGCACGGGACCCAAGATGCGCATCGGAAAGGAAATAAACGTTCTTCATGAGTTTTGAGTTGTTAGTTATAAGAGATTGATTATGAGGTTATCACTCGTAACTAGAGAAAACCGAGTTCGAGTTTCGCTTCCTCACTCATCATATCTTTGTCCCATTCCGGTTCAAACACCAGATTAATGGTAGCCGCAGTCACACCCTCCACCGATTCCACTTTCTGACGAATATCTTCCATGATAAAATCAGCAGCCGGACAGTTAGGGGCTGTCAATGTCATATCAAGTACCACTTCTCCAGTATCGGAGACATCTATCTTATAAATCAGTCCAAGATCGTATACATTCACCGGAATTTCCGGATCGTACACCGTTTTTAGCATGGCTACAATCTTTTCTTCTATTTCAATCTTTTCCATACGTCTTCTCATTTTGTTATGTATCGCAAAGATAGAGATAAAAAATGAAACATAAAAAATTAGGTACGGAATGAGCATCGTGTACCTAAAGAATATTACATCTATTCTCCATCTTCACTAATATGAAAAACGTACCCAGATGGTAAATTGTTGCAAACAGGGAATAAAGATGTAGAGGAAATTAAAGCAATCCTTCATCCGCAAAGCTAAAGAACCCGTCTTCGCAAACGACGACATGATCTATCAGGTGGATATTCATTGTATCTGCCGCTTTACGAATATGTTCTGTCAGTGTTTTGTCAGGCTGACTAGGACGGATATTCCCTGAAGGATGATTATGGACCACAGCTATTTGGGTGGCTCTTTGCAGCAATGCTTCCCGAAGGATGGTGCGTACATCGGTGTATGTTCCATCTATTCCACCGGTACTGATACGCACCTTATCAATCAGTTTCGTTGCCTGATTCAATAAAAGAACCCAGAATTCTTCTTGTTCGAGGTCGCACATCAAAGGTTGAAAGATATCATAAATATCTTTTGAACAGGTGATTTGAGGCCTTTCTTTTGTGTTTTGCAGTTTCCGACGCTTTCCAAGTTCCAATGCTGCCATCACTGTAATACTCTTCGCCGGTCCCATACCTTTAAAACGGGAATAATCGCAGACTTCCCATTTTGCCAGAGAATTGAGATTGTTATCACAAGACAGGAGCAGGCGTCGCATCAGTTCAACAGCGCTTTCTTCCGTATTTCCGGAGCCGATTAATATAGCGAGTAGTTCGGCATCGCTCAATGCCGCTGCTCCCTTTTCCATCATTTTTTCCCGTGGGCGGTCCTCCAGTGCCCATTGGTTGATGGATAGTTTGTGTTTACTTTCCATTTACTATGTTTTGAAGGTGTAAAGGTAGGCTTATTTAATTTAATGATAGAGGCAATGGGAAAAAAATTGGTTGCAGGCTTCTTCTTTTTTCTATGCAGAGACAAGTTGTACGACACCCGGGTCTCAGCATACCTGACACCCGGGTGTTGAGTAGCATGAGACCCGGGTGTCAGACGTATTGAGACCCGGGTGTCATGCAACATTCCTTTTAAGTAAAAATAGGAATGGTAGTAAACAAATTAAAAGTAGGTTACTTATAAAAATTCTTTTGGAAAGCCTCAAACTCATCTTTCCCTCTGACACAACGCTGCCACCATGCACGCCAAAAGCCTGTACCATAGCCGATAAGTTGTATAAATGCAGCGGCTATGGAATAAATGCCAATAGCCAGACTCTTATTCTGAATAGTAGAATCCATGCATACCAGCAATGCATAAAGAATGATCGGCGTAAAACTGAAAAGACAGAATGGGGTTCCTAATAATAAGAGTGCCACTCCCAGCGTAAATACAGCAGGAAGTAAATGCACCAGTTTCAGAGAGTCCGGGTATTTCTTATAAAGATTAATACGGGCAATGCCGGAGTTATGCACTTGCTTGAAGAACTTCTTCAAATCAGTACGGCGTTTGTGATACACCCAGGCATCCGGAAAAAGCCGGCAAGTATAGCCGTTCTTAAAGATACGGATACTAAAGTCAATATCCTCTCCAAAACGCATCTTTGAGAATCCGCCTAAAGCCTCATACACTGCCCGGCGAACTCCCATATTAAAACTGCGGGGATAGAATTTGTCCATCTTCTTTTTCCCGCCACGGATCCCTCCGGTCGTAAAGAAAGAAGTCATGGAATAGTTTATCGCCTTTTGGATATCCGTGAAAGAATCGTGCGCACGGTCGGGACCGCCGAAAGCATCGACAGGAGAAGCGAGAAGTTCTTTCTCTACCGCATCGAAGTATCCTTCGGGAAGAATGACATCAGAATCTAATATAATAAGGTATTCTCCTTCGCTACGTTCTGCCCCGTAATTACGGGTTTGTCCCGGACCGGAGTTAGGTTTAGAGAAGTATTTTATATTCAACCGATCTGCATACCGTTCTACTACTTCTTTACAAGGAATGGAGGAACCATCTTCTACAACAACGACTTCGAAATCTTTAAAGTGTTGCATGGTAAGACTTTGCAATAATTCATCCACTTCATCGGGACGATTATAAACGGGGATTATGACGGAGTAACGCATAGTAAATTCGTTTTAAGAATGAATTTGAGATGCAAATTAAGACAAAAAAGGGGAAACTACTCGCAAATCTCCAGAAAAACAAAAGAACTAACTATATTTCCTATCTACTTTTTATCAAGATTCCCTCAAAAAGTTTTCTATTCTCCGTTAGAATCATTATAAAAAGAGATTGAGTTTCTCCAACTATATTAGTTTTGATAAATCTTACAGAATAAAAAAGGGCGTTCCTGGGAAATAAGGGAAAATTGGAACGCCCTTCGAAATAAAGGTTTATTATTAGACTGGTCTTTCACAAGTGCAGTCTTTACCTTTTTTCATCTAATAAATTAAGGATGTCAAAAATCCTTAGTGGGAAATAACATATTCATCTTTTCACAAAGATGAATAATTCGACAAATAATATCCGATACCACCATATCGGACAATTATATTATCAATAAAAGGGTAACTCTACACAAAGGAAAAGAGTTACCCTTTCTTTCTTATTTAAAATAGGACTATTTCAAAGAAGCTTTCACAGTGATCTTATTAATAGTTTCTGTACCCCAGTTATGATTTACAGTTACTTTCACATAGATGTCCAATGACTGAACAATCGCTGTATTGTTACATGTAATCACACCTGTTGACGAATCAATAGTATAGGTACCCTCATTTACAGTAGCACTATATCCATCAATTGCATAAGTAATGGCGCCAGCAGCATCAATGCCATAAGCTGCAGCCCAAGGAGCTTTTGCTACTCCATTTTCAATAACTACATTCTTCTTGGTTACATTGATATCTTTGTCAGACATCTTGATTTCTGCTTTCGTTCCTACATTGATAGTCTTATTCTGATCACCATCTATATTCCAATCAATAGAAGACTTGTAAGACAAGACATCAAGCGGAGAACGCAATACAGGTTCACAATAAGTCACTTCTTTTCCATTTATATCAAGAATAGTAGCTTCAATATCAGTTCCTTGTATTTTAGCTCCGATCTTGATAGCACCTAAAGTCTTCACATCTACATCCGGAGTTACAGTAATAACATTACCAGCAATGCTTATCTGACTATAAACAGCTTTAACAGCATCAGACTGTTTTGCTTGCGGAGCCAGATAATATTCAATAACTTCACTAGAAGTACTGTTATCTGTATTATATGCAGCATAAAGAACTGTCAAATCAGCCGTCATACTGAATGACTTATCAGCTTCAGTCCATGCACCGGTAATAGTTGTCTTACCATTCACAACAAATGCACTATTTTGCTTGATGATCACTTTACGTTCGCACTTAACAAGATCCTTCAATTTCAAAGTATACTGTTTGTTAGAACCGTTAACACGATGAGTTGTTGTGGATTTACGCCATGCATATTCTTCAGAATTTGTAATTTCATATTTTGAGTTTCCACCACCTGGCCATGTTTCGAATGAATACAATTGCTGATCTCCATTGATAACAGTTTCGGCAGGGAATATCAATTTAAGATTATCCAAATCTGTGCTTGTACCCGGTGTGAATTCAATATATGCATCAACCTTGTTAGCATAAGTTTTACCATCTTCATTAGTCAAGTAATACAAACCATATTTAACAGGAGTTACGTTTTCATTGTCAGACATATAGTCACGTCCACCCAGTGAATTCAAGAATGCACGCACATTCAAGTCAATAGTTTGTTCACTTGTGCTATACTGCAATTTAGCTAACTTATCAGCTGCAGCTGCATCTTTCGTTTCTACATCAATATCAACCAATGCCGGAGCCACTTGCTGCTCGCGAACAGCTTTCACTGCAAAGTCATAAGAAATGATTTCCGTACCTTTTTCATTCTTATAAGTTGCTGTCACATAGCATAATTCATTGATAGCCGAAGCTTGCTCACTAGATTTAGCTGTAATAACACCGTCTTTAATTTCAAAGATACCTTTTGCCTTATCAGCTGTTTGTTTGAATTCAACAGTGATACCACTAAATCCTAAATCAGCCATTGAAATGAAATCCTCTTCCACATCATGTCCCAATGCTACAGAATCATTCAAATTATAAGATTTGTTATAAACAAATGTATATTCAACATAAGATGAAAAATCGGATTCGGTAGTTGCATCAGCCAAAACATCAGTAGGAACTTCAACTGCATCTTTTGTATGCACAAAACTCAAATCAGCCGGAGTCCATTTTTCAGCTTTGAAGTTGAAATAATCAGAGGCTGTTGTATAACCGTTAATTGTTACATCCAGAGAAGAAGCGTAAGGTTTATCAACTTCAATGTTTTCGGAAATCATATTTACACTCAAGATACCTTGTCGGTTATCCACCCATTTTGCACTACCTTCTACATATTTCAGTGCAGGAACAAGTGCTCTGGTTTTATATGTATCGGTAAATGCAAATACAGCTTTACCTAGATCCAGTGTAGTAGGCCATACTTTGAAAGTAGCTACAGAAGCACTGGTTGCCAATAATTCCGCATCAGGATCATTGGACGACATCAACCCGATTGATTTTACAAAATCATCTTTATCATTAGCAGCTTGTCTTCTGTAAATAATGCTTTGCAAACCATTATAGGCAGAACCTTCTGCCAACATTTTATATTCTTTACCGTCAAGAGTGATGACGTACAAACCATCTACCTCATTTATAACAATAGAAGGAACTTTAGTATCAGTTTTCAAGCTTGTTACCACATCACCGATAACGATATACCCATCTTTATTAATAGACACGTTAGCTGATGCATCCTGACCTGGTTCGCCAGGCTTACCAGGTTCACCTTGTTCTCCCTTCTTCCCAGTAGCATTAACCTTATTTCCATCTGCATCTAAAACATACTCATAGGTTTTGCCATCATCAGTACTTACCTGCCAATAGTTGTCACTTGATACTTTAAATTTAGGAATGACCGTTTCACCATTTAGTCCCGGCTGTCCGTTCTCTCCATCTTTACCATTGGTGATAGTCAATTTAGAACCGTCAGAAAGAGACAACTCATAACCATTTGCTACAGGAGTATAACTGACAATAAATTTACCGGCTTTCATTGCAGCATCCACCTCTTCAATTTTACTCTTATTGGCGTCGACCTGCTGTTGCAAACCATCTATATCATCATCGTAGTCTTTGCATCCTACGTAGCTGATAGTAGAAAGCGCCAGCGCCCCGAAGAGCATCACTTTTACAAACTTTTTCTTCATAACTACTTAAAAATTACATTAATAATATATTATTAAACACTAAGTTTCAATAATAGCATACCCGTTACTTCGTAGGTAACGGCAAACCTTTGTTCCTGCTCTTCTTGAGTAGTCAATACTAGAAAATGATATAATATACAATGAAACATTTTAACCCCTACTTCATGAAAGAGGTAGAGGGGAGAGAAATCTTATGCAAAATTTAGAGGTTGACATGCCCTAATACAAAGAATCTACGTGTTTTATCTGTTTATGTTCTTCTTTTGAATGCTTTATTAGAAAAAAATGTGTGATTTCGTTTGGTTGTTTTAAGAAATATGCTCATATTTGCACCGGTATTTATTCCCGTTACCTACGAAGTAACAGACTTATATTCAGCAAATTGCATTTCGAACTGAATATCGGATAAAATCAATAACCCGCTTGTTTGCTTCATCTATTTTCTTATTCTGAAAAGGTTTCAGATAAGTCTCCGTCACTGTAATGGACGAATGCCCCATCGCTTCGGAAATAATGCCCGGATGAATTTCACAATAATACGCTGTTGTGGCCCATGTATGGCGGGCGGTGTATGAACTCAATTTATCCCCCAGTCCCAACAATTCACCCAACAACATTAATTGCCGATTAAATGTGCGCAATGCTAACTGATACTCTCGACATGCTTCTTTTGTTCCTTCACGACTTTTCAACAATGAGAAAAGGTATGGAGAAGAAGGGTCACAATTCATGTACTTCTTCACCAAAAGCATTGCCTCCGGAGTCAATGTCACCGACAATGTACGCCCCGTCTTACGCCTACGATAAGTAATCACATTATCATGCAAATCACTCTTACGCAAATATGCGAGATCGACAAAAGGTAAACCACGAAGTAAAAACATCAGAGTAAATAGCTCTTGTGTACATCGCAAAGCCGGAGTTGCAACCGATGAATGTAATTTTGCAAATACCTTTTTTATGTCTTCCTCACATAAAGCTCGCTTACGGTCAGCGCGAGTACCGGTATAAACCGAATGGAACAAATTCGGCACATAAGGTGCTTTTCGAAGATCGACCGCACGATTATAGACTGCACGAAATGTGCGCAAATAAGTTGAAACTGTATTCCAACTACAACCACGGCTACGAAGATGTACCTCGAAGCCTTTCAACCATCCCGGAGTTACTTTATCAAAAGTGAAATCTCCTTTCCCACAATAAACAATAATGGCATTGAGACTACTACGATATACGTGAGCCGTCCCAAAGTTTCCCCCCATTTGTAGCCCATTAGCCACTTGCCTCATAAATGCTACTACTTTTAACATGTTACTATTACTTAATTTAATTACACAATAAACATACAGGTATTTTTAAGAACAAGCAAACCTGTTAGCTACAAATAACAATAATAATAACAATGTTGTTTCTTGGAAGTAAATGAAAGGAACCATGAGGTAAAACTAATACAAAAAAAGACGGGGATGTCCCAATCTTGGCACATCCCCGTACAATATAAATCAGTTCAGTTATTACTTCTTCAGAATATCCATTGTATCGGACGCAATCAACAATTCTTCGTCTGTCGGAATCACTACTACTTTCACTTTAGAAGCAGGAGTAGAAATAATTGCTTCCTCACCACGAACTTTAGCATTCACATCGTTGTCAAGCTCGATACCCATGAATTCCATATCCTTACAAACTTCACGGCGACATTCCATCTGATTTTCACCTACACCACCTGTAAACAGAATGATATCTACACCGCCCAATGCAGCAGCATAAGCACCGATGTATTTCTTGATACGATAATAATACATCTTCTCTGCAAGGATAGCTTTCTCATTGCCAGCCGCACAAGCAGCCAAAAGTTCACGCATATCGCTTGATACACCTGAAATACCGAGTACACCGCTCTTCTTGTTCAACAGGTTGGAAACACCCGTAGTATTCAAGCCTTCTTTTTCCATGATAAACGTCACTGCACCGGCATCAATGTCACCGCTGCGAGTACCCATCATCAAGCCTTCCAATGGAGTCAAGCCCATAGTAGTATCTATACATTTACCATCTTTGATAGCGGCAATAGAACCACCATTACCAATATGACAAGTGATGATTTTCTTTCCTACCGGATTTACACCCAAGAATTCGCATACACGTTTGGACACGTAACGATGAGATGTTCCGTGGAAGCCATAACGACGCACACCATACTTTTCATACAATTCATAAGGAATAGCATACATGTAGGCATAATCCGGCATGGTCTGATGAAAAGCCGTATCGAATACACCTACCTGCGGAATGTTAGGAAGAATAGCAGAAACTGCATTCACACCTTTCAAGTTAGCCGGATTGTGCAACGGAGCCAGATCATTGCAAGCTGTAAAGGCTTCCAATACCTCCTTATTCAGCAATACAGATTCGCTGAAACGCTCGCCTCCGTGTACCATACGGTGACCTACGGCATTGATTTCATCCAAAGATTTAATAGCGCCATATTCGGGGTGAATCAACGTATTCAGGATAAACTCAACTCCTACTGTATGTTCAGGAATATCTTTTTCCAGAATTTTCTTTTCACCATTCGGTAAAGTCAGTTTCAAGAAAGATCCTTTCAGACCGATTTTTTCGATACCACCTTGCGCAATCACTTCTTTGCTGGTCATATCGAACAATTTATATTTAATAGATGAACTTCCGCAGTTCAATACCAGAATTTTCATGTCGTTGTCGATTTAATACTTACTACTTTATATCTAATACTTATTTATTTGCCTTTGCAGCAATAGCCTGGTTAGCCGTGATAGCAATCATACGATATACATCTTCAATAGAACAACCACGAGACAAGTCGTTTACCGGGCAAGCGATACCCTGAAGGATCGGGCCGATAGCATCAGCATGTCCCAAACGTTGAACTAGCTTATAAGAAATGTTACCTACTTCCAGGCTCGGAACAATCAGTACATTTGCTTGTCCGGCTACCTCCGAACCCGGAGCTTTGCTTGCACCTACTTCAGGAACAAGAGCCGCATCTGCCTGCAGTTCACCGTCCAAATCAAGAGTCGGAGCCATTTCCTTAGCTATTTTAGTTGCTTCTACTACTTTGTCTACCACTTCATGTTTAGCAGAGCCTTTGGTAGAGAAACTCAACATAGCTACTTTCGGATTTTCGATACCGGCAACCGCCTTGGCAGTCTGCGCTGTACAAACTGCAATCTGCGCCAATTGATTAGCATCAGGAACCGGGGTTACGGCCACGTCACCCATGACCAAAATGCCATTCTTTCCGTATTCAGGAGCATGAGTCAAAAGCAACATAGCACCAGACACGCAAGTGATTCCCGGCGCAGTCTTGATAATCTGCAAAGCAGGACGCAATACATTACCAGTAGTGTTACGGGCACCAGCCAACTGACCGTCAGCATCACCGCTCTTAATCATTAAACAACCAAAGAATAAAGGATCATTCGTTAACTTGCGGGCTTCTTCGATAGTCATCCCCTTCTTTTTACGAAGTTCACACAACAACTGCGCATATTCTTCGTGTTTCGGAGAAGTTTCAGGATCAATGATAGTAGCTTTACCGATGTTTCCCAATCCCCATTTTGCAGCAAGTTCATTAATTTCTGCCGGTTTACCCAGTAAAATTAGATCGGCTACTTCGTCTGTCAAAATCATATTGGCAGCTTTCAATGTGCGTTCTTCAGTTCCTTCCGGAAGAACAATACGTTGGCGATTTGCTTTCGCACGCGCCACGATTTGGTTGATTAAATTGAGCATAGATATATTGAATATTATTATAAAACGTCCTTACAATTTGTAATTTGCGGTGCAAAAGTACTCAATTTTGCAATATCCACATTACAATTTCGCCTATTTTTCTCTTCCAAGTCTAAAATATTGTAATATTTAACACTGTACTCCTATTTTTCATACCTTTGCAGCGTTTTCAAACAAAATCAATAGGTTATTAGTTATGATACGTCAGTGCGCCATTTTATTTGGCTGTTTGGCTTTGGGTGAATTAATAGTTTATCTTACGGGTATCAAGCTCCCCTCCAGCATCATCGGTATGCTGCTGCTCACCCTCTTTTTAAAATTAGGTTGGATTAAGTTACACTGGGTACAGGGATTGTCCGACTTTCTGGTTGCCAACTTAGGATTCTTTTTCGTTCCGCCCGGTGTGGCTCTTATGCTATACTTTGATGTCATTGCGGCAGAGTTCTGGCCGATAGTGACAGCGACCATTATCAGCACCGCGCTTGTACTTGTCGTTACGGGATGGGTACATCAAATCGTCCGCAAGTTCAGGCTGGCACGTCAGATTAAGCTGGCGCGCAAACTTCACCTGACGGATTTCCATCTGTCGGAGAAACTGCACCTTAAAGATAAAATCAACTTAACGAATAAAGACAAATGAGCTTCTTAGAGAATAATTTCTTCCTGCTGGCTATCACCTTCGGGATTTTCTTCTTTGCCAAATTGCTTCAGAAGAAAACAGGACTGGTATTATTAAATCCTATATTGCTGACCATCGCCCTATTAATCATCTTCCTTAAAATGACAAATATCTCATACGAGACCTATAATAAAGGAGGACATTTGATCGAGTTCTGGCTCCGCCCGGCTGTTGTTGCTTTAGGCGTACCTTTATATCTTCAATTGGAAATGATAAAAAAGCAGTTACTGCCTATCCTTCTGTCTCAACTGGCAGGCTGCATTGTCGGAGTTATTTCAGTAGTGCTGATTGCGAAGTTCATGGGAGCTTCCCAAGAAGTAATCCTGTCTCTGGCTCCCAAATCGGTTACGACTCCGATTGCGATGGAAGTAACCAAAGCCATTGGCGGTATTCCGTCACTGACGGCGGCAGTTGTTGTGGCAGTAGGTTTATTAGGAGCGATCTGTGGTTTTAAGACCATGAAAATCATGCGTGTAGGCAGTCCGATCGCCCAAGGGCTTTCGATGGGGACAGCCGCTCATGCTGTCGGAACTTCCACCGCAATGGATATCAGCAGCAAATATGGAGCATACGCCAGTCTGGGACTGACACTGAATGGAATCTTCACCGCACTGCTCACACCTACAATCCTTCGATTATTAGGTGTCTTGTAAAAACAAAATCTCTTGATTTTCCGTTATATAAAGAGTTAAACGCAAAAAGCAATTTTATGATTCCATTTAAAGATATCACATTAGCAGACAAAGACACAATCACCTCATTCACGATGAAAAGTGATCGCCGCAATTGCGATCTTTCATTCTCCAATCTTTGCAGTTGGAGGTTCTTATATGACACTCAATTCGCAGTGGTCGACAACTTTTTGGTATTCAAGTTCTGGGCGGGAGAACAACTTGCTTATATGATGCCCGTAGGCACAGGAGATTTGAAAGCAGTATTGTGGGAACTGATAGAAGATGCCCGCAAAGAGAACCAGCATTTCTGTATGCTGGGAGTGTGCAGCAATATGCGCGCTGATCTCGAAGCTATCCTTCCGGAACAGTTCACTTTCACAGAAGACCGCGACTATGCGGATTATATTTATTTGAGAAGTGATCTATCTACGCTGAAAGGGAAGAAATTCCAAGCGAAAAGAAATCATATCAACCGGTTCCGCAACACTTATCCGGATTACGAATACACACCGATTACCCCGGACCGTATTCAGGAATGTCTGGATCTGGAAGCAGAGTGGTGTAAAGTGAATAACTGTGACCAACAGGAGGGGACAGGCAACGAACGTCGCGCCCTGATTTATGCTCTCCACAACTTCGAGGCACTCGGACTGACGGGAGGTATCTTGCATGTGAACGGTAAAATTGTCGCATTCACATTCGGTATGCCTATCAATCATGAAACATTCGGCGTACATGTAGAAAAAGCGGATACCAGTATTGAAGGTGCGTATGCCATGATTAATTATGAATTTGCCAACCGGATTCCCGAACAATATATCTATATCAACCGGGAAGAGGATTTAGGTATTGAGGGTTTACGCAAAGCCAAACTGTCTTACCAGCCGGCAACGATTCTGGAAAAATATATGGCTTGCCTCAAAGAGCATCCCATGAATATGGTAAAATGGTAAATCCATTATAAATATGATGATAAAGGAGCAAGTAAAAGCATTGTGGAAAATCTGTTTTGACGATAGTGAAGAATTCGTTGAAATGTACTTCAGACTGCGCTATAAAACAGAGGTGAATGTCGCCATCCAAAGTGGCGATGAGGTAATCTCTGCGCTTCAGATGCTTCCTTATCCGATGACTTTTGGTGGAGAGACTGTACAGACCTCCTATATTTCAGGAGCCTGTACGCATCCCGATTTCCGAAGCAAAGGGGTTATGCGAGAGCTCTTATCACAGTCTTTCGCCCGGATGCTGCGGAATGGAGTATATTTCAGTACATTGATACCGGCAGAGCCCTGGTTGTTCGACTATTATGCCCGCATGGGATATGCTTCCGTATTCAAGTATTCAACTAAAGAGATCGTTTTGCCGGAGTTTATTCCTGCTAAAGAGATAGCGGTCAGTGTGGTATCAGAGTTTCAGGAGGAGATCTATTCTTATTTGAATAAGAAGCTTTCCGAACGGGCTTGCTGTATTCAGCACACGCTGGAAGACTTTCAGGTTATTATGACTGATCTTGCCATCAGCGGAGGATACTTATTTGTAGCCAGACAAGAAAACGAAATCAAGGGGATGACTATTATATATAAAGGAGACAAACATATCATTATCAATGAGCTTTGCGCTGAAGATAAAGATGTGGAATATAGCCTATTGTATGCTATCAGGCAACACACCGGATATAAGCGCATGGTTCAACTCTTACCTCCCGAAGATCAACAGCCTCAACATCCGTTGGGTATGGCACGTATCATCAATGCCAAAGAAGTGCTGCAAATCTATGCCGCGGCTTTCCCCGAAGATGAAATGCAATTGGAATTGTCTGATAAGCAATTGTCTGTGAATAACGGTTATTATTATCTGTGTAAAGGGAAGTGCATGTATAGTACCGAGCGACTGCCCGGTACACATATACAGATGAATATTAGCGAACTAACAGATAAAATACTCCAGCCGTTAAAGCCATATATGAGCTTGATGATGAATTAAGACACGAATTACACCACCTAGGAAGAGTACGAAAAAAAGAGTTGCAGATAATTCCTTCATATCTTTACTTATTTATATTCATATCTGTTTCTAATACATATACCATTTGAGGGTCAATTTCCGCTGTACGTTCACCATCTCCCTGACGGGTGTGTTGCACAAAAAGGTGAAGTTTCCGCTGTTTCTTCCAGAGCTCCGTATCATGGGACGGTTCCCAGGCATCCACGGAAAAGTCGGTCAAATCCGTTATCGTCCATTTACTAATGCCGACGTCGGACGCATGTGCCATTGAGACACGGCTTCCCCGTTCTTCGTCGCGGAAAATATAAAAGACTTCCCCACCCTCTACCACAATACGCGGACGGGCAATAGGTATCATTTTCGTACCGCCACCCTTCAAGGTAAAAGGTGTTTTGCGATCTGTGATCTGCCGTTGATGCCATACTTTCCCATCGTTCCAGACGATACGATATTGGGGCACGTTACTGTCGGGATCCCGCCAATAAGTGGCTATATACGGATTTCCTTCTGCATCGGCACTCATACTTGTTTGATTAATCAACTCACAGTTTTGAGGCAAACGACAGGCATACTCTGCATTAGACAATTTGATAGGAAGTTCATATTGCTCTCCGCTTGATTTATACCAAGTCACTCCATTATCAAACGAACGGGCATAACATATATCATGGTTTGTTTCCACATGCCAGCTTTCGCGCCACACCCACGAAAGATGGATGGTTCCTTTCTCATCGACATACATTTGCCAATAAGCATTCCGTTTATTTTCTCCATCAATCAGTATATCCTGCACACGAGTCCATTTATGTTCTTTCAGCGAATAACGGTTCATCACCAAGTTACCACGACCGGAAGAACCGGAACGATAAACAAACAGTAAATCTCCTCCGGATAAAGAATAAAACTCCGGATAGGTTACATTTCCTTCATCAATTCCGGTCATCGGTATTTTATCTCCCAGTTTCAGAGAACCGGGAGCAATGCTCCGGCAATAATTCAGTTTATGTCCATGATGATCGAAAGACACGTGTATGTAACCTTCTCCATCCACCATCATACTGATTACATTATGAGCATCCTTTACATTTCCCTGATATTGGGTACGGTGTAAAGTCCATTGTTTCGAATCCAGTTTCCGCTTTCCAAGTATCAGATAGCCGTCGTTATCGTAATAACTGATATATTGTTCCTCACCGTGCGTCACCAGCGAGTTATTCCGAAAGACCGTCGTATTGACCGAAGTACAGCTATATCCCTTTCCTACTTCCACCAAACGCTGGGAACAGACAAGAGTAGGAACAAGTATTATTCCGCAAAGTAGTAGTAATATCCGTTTCATGCTTATCTTCTTTTTTATTTGTCAAAGATGGAAAGAGTCCATTTTTCATGCCAGGGAATTGTTATCTTTCCGTCTTTTACAAGTACAGGCAGCCATACATAGCGGGAGTCTTCCAAGTCTTTCTTTTTCCAGCGGTCGAACATAGCGATGTATGCGTCCTTCTTTCCGATAACAGGCTGAACGTAAGTACTCTGCGCGTAAAACGTTTTATCCGCATCCGGTCCCGTACAAGGATTACCGATCGTTTTCCACGTTCCCATAATAGAATCGGCCACTGCTATTTCGGCCACATTCGGATCCCAGCCTGTGCAACCGGAGCTTAACATATAGTATTTACCATTATATTTAAACACAGCCGGAGCTTCACGAGACTCTTTGACAAAATTGCGAGTAAACCGTCCGCTGGGTTTCAGGTAATCATCAGTCAAAAGACTAATATACATAGTTTCATTATTTTCCGAAGAATAGAACTGATAAGCACGTCCGTCATCATCCACAAAAACTGTCTGGTCGCGGCTCATCGCATTGTTCGGACGGAAACTTCCCTGATAGACGAACGGTCCGACAGGAGAATCGGCAACCGCCACGCCAGCACAAGCCTTACTGTAATCGGCGCTTTCCACATGTGCCCACATTACAAACTTACCGGTCTTCTTATTAAAGATGACTTTCGGACGTTCCAACACCTTGGAGGGATGCAGGTCATGATTCGGATCGTCTTTGACTGCCGAAAGCACAATTCCTTCAAATTTCCAATTCAGCAAGTCTTTAGAGGAGTAACAACCGACTCCGGTCACGTCTGTACGATAACACTCCCACGTAGCCCAGTCCGGCAAAATCGTTTTTCCTTTCTTGTATTCACCATACCAATAGTAAGTACCATTGTGATAAAGAAGTCCGCCACCATGGGCATTGATCGGATTTCCATCCGTATCATTCCACACTTGTCCGGGGATAAATGCTGTGTTCTTTTGTGCCTGCATTGATACAGGCAATAACAACGCGCAAACGACTCCTGATAATATACACTTGATTATTCTGCAATGTCTATTCATATTCATGATATTAAATAAGATTTCTTGTTTACAAAGATAGATGATACATTAAATATAAAGGTACACTTATGTGTCAAAAAAGGACTAAAAAACAATCATTCTCCGCTAAATGTATCATATTACGGAGCATTTGCACTTCAATTTTAGCCTGCGTTTACCATATAATACGATAGGGATAGGGATTTCACCTATCAGTTCACTCAATAAAAAGAACCTACCCGATTTCAACACAAAGTGATTTTCTGGTCGAGCAGGTCATTTATATATACACATAAAATGCTTTTCTGATAGTCCGGTTTCCTAATCCTATATGGCACTTCTCTATCTATGCTTCTGAAGACATACCTGACCTGCTTCCTTATCCATTACTAACTACCCTCTCTTTCATTAATAACAAACTTTCTTTTGATTATAGGTAAACTTCCTACTACCAGTATGTAAACTTACTTTTCAATAAATGCAATCTATAAATGAAAGTTGCGTTTATAAAAACAAAACTTGCAATTATATAAATGGAACTTGCATTTATATAATCAAAGCTTGCATTTATAGTTTTCTTATAATGCAAAAGAAGTTTAGGTCCTATACAAAGGAAGTTTGTCCCTTATAGAAAAGAAGTTTTCTTATAATAGTCTGGAAGCCATCTATTAATACTTCTCCTGCCAGCTATAGATAAAAGATTTAGCAGACTAGACAGCTGTAAAAGCCAGGGTAGAAAGGTGAAAGGAAGGTGAAAGCCAGCCCTTCACCCGCTAATGACGATGAACAGGGCATTGTGAAAGGTGAAGGGTCTTTTCTTGAATATGATTATTTTAGTATACCAGCGTAAGGCAATGTCTGCAACCACAACTGAATGAATTATATCCACGAAACATTTCTCAAATATGATTTCATTCAAAGAATAAAGAAAGCAGTCTATATTGTTTATATTCAAGCAATTATTCATAGCACAATTTGTGTAGCATAAAAAGTGCTACATAAATTATGCTATAAATATTGATTCTATCAAACTTTTACCGAACAATCATTGCCACATGATCCCACAACAAACGGTAGAACTATCATCTATTTGTTTACCAATACAGCACCTCCCTGCGGAAGAATCTCCAGCTGTACTTTACCGTTCTCTTTTACTTTCAACGGCACTAGCTGTGGTGCTCCTTTTTTATCATCCTTATACAGAGAAACTGTTTTTCCGGCAAACATCTCTAAATCCAGTTTCAACTTCAATGTTTCTTTTCCTGCATTAATGGCCGCCACATACCAAGTGCCACCGTGACGACGTGCCAAGACTACATATTTCCCCGGATATCCGTCAATGAAACACGTCTCATCCCACGTGGTAGGAATCGTTTTCATATAGTCCATGCAAACAGGGGAAACATCTTTCAGGTTGTTGGGGGCAAGTGCAAAGTTCTGTACCGGATTCTGGAATAACACGGTAGTGGCTAATTGAAATATATCAGTAGTGCGACGCGTAGTTCCTCCGTCATTGTTGCGGTTCAGCCGTTTGTTCAGGAAACAGCCGCCAAATTCCATGCTACCCACCGTATTGCGGATAAACGGATGCAGACAAGCATTGAAAGCCTCTTTATCGCAGAAATGCTGGTTGAATACCATATTCTCGGATGCCAGTACGGCTTCACTACCTACATAATTCGGATACATGCGTTCCCATCCGCGAGGGATTGTACAACCGTGGAAGATCACCATCAGGCCGTGATCGTCGGCATCACTCAAGATATCTTCATACAGGCGCATCGTTTCTTGCTTGTCGCCACCAAAGAAATCGACTTTAATGCCTTTTACTCCAAGACTCTGTAACCATTTCATCTCCCGTTTGCGAATAATGGCGTTGTCCATGTGATTAACCGGTCCTTGCTCAATATCATTCCAATAACCGGAAGAGCTATACCATAAGAAGAGTTCCACGCCTTTACTACGTGCGTATTCTACCAAAGACTTCATGCGGTCACGACCGATGTTCGTATCCCACCAGTTATCAATCAACGCATACTCATATCCCATTGCCGCAGCAAAATCAATATATCGCACCTGATCGTCATAGTTGATACTACCATCCTGCCAAAGAATCCAGCTCCATGTGCCGCGTCCGAAACGGTAGTCATATTTTGTTTCATAAAGAGGACGCACGACATCCCACGCAACAGTTGTTTCCACAATCGGTTTCAAAGTCTCGCCGACAGTGATGGTACGCCAGGGAGTAGCTCCCGGCAAGGCAAATGCCGGAGCAACCGTTCCGTTGCCATTATTTTCTTCTGCCATCGGGAAAGCAATCGTATACAGATTACCTTCGCTCACATCGCTTAAACGTGAGCCGCAATATCGACTGTCCACTCCTGTCTCGCTAACCAGCACCCAACCATCGTCACCAATACGGAACAGGCAAGGGAATGTGTAACCATGCCCGTACTGGGAACGGTCACTCATCGGAGCATCTGCCTTGTATTCTTCCTCATAACTGGGTTTTGTACGCTTCCATCCTATCATAGCATCGCTTTGCGGACACAAGAAAGTAGTAGTCTGTTGCGGAAAACGGAAACCGGTTTCTTCGGCAGTCACCGTTACACTTCCTTTTCCATCTTGACGCGGCAGAATATAACGGAAAGCTACATCATTGTTGCTGACACGAAAGACAACGTCTATTTTCTGCCCTTTCGGATTCTCAAAATGACAGTTCAGCTCGTTTGCCTGATAATACACTTGTGAGGTTTTAATACGATCCTGATGGTAGACAGTATCAATCGGGGTGACCGTATGCCCTGTCAGTTTCATTCCTTTAGCAAAGTCACCGATATTCGTGTTCATACCCAAAGGTGATTTCTCCAGCATGGTTTTCCCATTATAGGTAATGGAATAACTTGGCTTTTCGGTAGGAGAAGTAAAGACAACCAATTGCAGTTTTTCATCCGGTCCTTTCACGACCACGTCTTGTGCCATCAGCGAAGTCAGACAGCAACCAGCCACCAGTAGAGTGCTTATTATCTTCTTCATATTATTCATGTTATTATGTTCTTCATTTATTTCCTGTTATTTCTCATTTGCCTTTTTTATCCGGATCACCGTAAAAGAGTAGGCAGACAATTGGCAATCAAACTTTTCTGCCACTTCCACCGTATCTTCAACAGGTAGCGGAGTATCTGCCGGTTTACCGGTCAGTACGGTTCTCTTTGCAGAAGGCTGTATCACACCGATTCCGGAAAGGTCGACATGGGTATTAACCTCTACTGGAAGTAAGTTGACCAACTTTACAATCACATCTCCACTTGCCGAATCGCGGACAATGGAAGAAGCAAAACGTTTCTGCACTTTATCGTCTTTATTATCCAAAGTGATCTTCGACGGCAAATATTCGTTTCCGGCATTCTGTCCGTAGAGTTTCTGCACATAATATCCGGTGGTAGGTTTCACTTCCCGGTTATTGAAGTAAATCAAATCCGGATTCCATTGGGTATGTCCTTCTTTGGCGAGAAGAGGAGCATAGGAAGTCATGTGTACAACGTCTCCATTGCGTTCCAAGGCAGCAAGATAAAGAGCTTCCGTCAGTGCAGTTTCGATATTCGCTTTTCGTCCCGGGATATGAGTCGCATATTCGCCCAGGTATACTTTTGTCTTTTTCGAACGGTCGTATTTATCGTAGAAATCCTGATTGTTCAGGAACCATCCCGGAGTCTGATAATAATGTTCGTCCACCATCGGCACACCCAGTTTGTCGGCCAGTTTCCATCCTTCTACGTAGTCTGTTCCTTCATTGAACGGTCCTACTGTACCTACAACGACCATTTCAGGATATTTTTCTTTGATGGCATTAAATATCATTGTAAAACGTTCTTCGAAGATATCGGTGATGAGATCTTCATTTCCGATGCCAATGTATTTCAGATTAAAAGGTTTCGGATGGCCTGCTTCGGCACGTACCTTTCCCCACTTTGTCTTCTTAGCGTCGCCGTTTGCCCACTCTATCAGATCAAGAATATCCTGAATATAAGCACCCATTTCGCTCATTGGGATACCGCCTTGCTGCCCGCCTCTCAAGTCACCGTGACAGGCAGAGTTCTGGCAAGGAACACCGGCTGCCAATACCGGAAGCGGTTCTGCGCCAATATCTTCGCAGAATTGGAAATATTCAAAATATCCCAGTCCCATGCTTTGATGATATCCCCAAAGGTTACGTTGCGCCTTTCTTGCTTCTAACGGACCGACTGTGTTTTTCCATTGATAGATATTCTTCAGACCATCACCATGAGCCACACAGCCACCGGGAAAACGGATGAAACGGGGATGAATGTCAGCTAACACTTGAGCCAGATCCTTGCGGAGTCCGTTCTTGCGTCCTTTAAATGTATGCTGCGGAAATAGGGAAATCATATCCAGATTCAATTCTCCAGCAGATTGGGGAATGATTTCGAGGCGAGTATCTGCGGTTGCTTTGGCAGTAATCACTGTTTTATACGTTTTCCATTGCCGGGAAGATACAGTCAGAGAAGTCTCTCCACATATATTTCCTTCTCCATCTACCAAACGAACCTGCAATTTGTTTGATTGCCCCTGCGGAACCCTCGCAAATATGGAAAAGTCATATTTCTCTCCGACATTCAGCGCGATACCATCAAAGCCTGTATTTTCTAACGCGGCTCCCGGTCGTTCTACATTCAATACGGCATAATGTGGATTATTGGCATGAATAGGATCGGTAGTGTTAATGGTGAAAGTGGTTTTATCTCCTTTCAATGTCCAGGAATGAGTACTATTCCAGTTCTTATCCCCTTCCCTGTCTGAAGGGTCGTATTCGAAATCACGGTTCTGGATCAGCTCTGCATAGAGTCCTCCGTCTGCCGAATAATTAATATCTTCAAAGAAGACACCCAACAAGACATCGCTGATGTCTTTGGCACGTTCGGGCTGTACGGTGACCATTGCATTTACAGGCTTCAAACCGGCAAAACGTTCTCCATCCTGCACCGGACGTTCTTCATGCAATGAGTTCCGATATTGATTCCAGCCATAGTTCTTATTTAATCCATCTACCAAAGTCCACGCTACCCGGTTGATAGTTCCTTTCTGCTCCTCTCCGGCAACTACGGCTTTCACTCTTGTTCCGTCAAAATCGGAAGTAGTACGGGGATATTTCTGGCTGGTCCAGTTTATCAAGTCTTTAGAAGTGGCCTGACCGTATCCATCACGATCATTCAATTTCCAGGTACATATCCATTCGCCAGCGGGCGACTGTTTCAAATAAGGGTCGAGCATTTTCTTCTGTGATCCCCAACGGCTGTAATCACACCGGAGATATCCGTAGTTCCGGCCGACTTCAAACCAGTTTTCCTTATCCATGCTCCAGGCAAAACGAAGCCCGCTACGTCCGTCGTCTCCGGAAGTGGCAAAGGAAAAGAGATAAACCGAATCGGGGGTACTCGTCATTTCTTTGATTGCAGCTAAAGTGACTTGCTGAAACGACAAAAACAAGACAACTAAAAACAGGAATAAATTTCTCATGGTATCTATTGCATTAAGATTATCAATCGCAAAGTTAAGATTTTCATTATTCTAACTGATATATTTCAAGCTATAATTGGTTGTTTTACACTTAAAAATATATAAGAAACAAGTAAACAAGGGTAAAATATACACTTTTTCCAATATCGTATACTATTTTCCTGGATTACACTAGTGAATCCACCTTATCTTAATAACTCAAAAAAAGACGAAAGGGTGAATGTATTTATCTGGAAATGAAAATTACCCGCTTGAAATTCATTGAATTTGTAGATGAGAGGTGCCCAAATTTCCTTTCAACGAAATCATCTTCGCGACAAGAAGCTGTGGCGAGGATGATTTCTAATTTAGATGGGTTTTGACCTTCCTCCTTTAGATCAGAAACCTTCCGGTTTACCATACGCCTTGAAAAGGCGTTGCAATTCTTTTTGAGTAATCGGAATAACAGTACCGTGGCGTGGATGGAAATCCATACTGATAGCATGGTCAATCACTTTGAAGTGTTCCAGATCGACACTTTCCGTAAACTGGTATTTGCCTTTCATATACACATCATACATCAAGATGTACTTATCCGAGCCAATCAATGGAAAGATACCCGCACCCTCTACTGCATCCTTCGTCTGCTGCTTATAGTCATCTGATTCCGTCCACTGTCCGGAGATCAGAGAAGGAGAAGTAGCCTTTTTAATGCCATTTCCATTCCCTTCCGTTTTATAGAACAGGTGATAAATTCCATCTTTATAAATAATGTCGCCGTCAATACATGACTTTTCGTTTTTCGGAAGAAACAGTGGTTTCGGTTCTCCTTCTATATCGGTGAAATCCTTGTTAGCATAAGCATAATAAATGATGTCCGGGCCATTGCCATGTTGCATGGACCAATAGATCATGTATTTTCCGGCTTCCTTGTCATAAATCGTTTGTGGCGCCCACACACGTTTCAGGTTTTCCTGATCGGGATATTTCTTCTGGATATTCACGATATTGGAAGTCCAGTGTACAAGGTCTTTCGATTTCAGCAATACCATGGCGCGATTAGAACTCCATCCATTGGCAGATACCATGTCTGTAACTACCATATAAAATGTCTTCCCATCTTCACAACGTAAAATATGAGGATCGCGCACTCCGCCTGTTGAACTAATCACCCGGGAATCAAGTACCGGTTGATTTCCATTCAAAGCTTTATAATTATATCCGTCGAGACTAACAGCCAT
Organism: Bacteroides xylanisolvens; assembly: GCF_018289135.1. Lineage (NCBI taxonomy): Bacteria > Pseudomonadati > Bacteroidota > Bacteroidia > Bacteroidales > Bacteroidaceae > Bacteroides > Bacteroides xylanisolvens. The sequence goes on along the minus strand of NZ_CP072216.1, from coordinate 5,495,667 downwards.
CCTGACGGCTTCTTCACTCATGCGATTGCCGGTGAAATAAACAAACAGGTAGGCAGATTGTTGGCAATATCCAGTCAACACTCCTACGAAGAGGAGTGCGAAAAGGATTATATTTTTCTTCATATCTATTATCATTTCAATGCTTGTACATCAATAGTTTAGTAATTAAAGTCGGCAGATTTCACATACACCCGATATTCTTTAATCATGCCCGGATATTCTTTTTCGGCACGGGGCAGATAGCGGAAGCCGGTCACTGTTTCCACTTTACTCAAGTCAATCACCAGTTGATGAGGATAAGGGACATTATCCACAGTCATCCAGAAAGTAGATTCCTGCAAATCAAATATTTTGTCGGCTGTACGGTTGCCGCTACGCGTTTCTTCGCTATCGGCATAACGAATCTTCCAATGCTCACGAGATACCGGTTTGCCATCAGCTCCCAGGACATCGAACTCTGCCACTGCTGCGATGTTATCATTTGCTTGCGGAGAAAGCGCTTCCAAACAGAAATAACGTCCTTTCACTGGAGCAGCAAATCGTACTTCCTGCCAGCCGTTGCCCGGAGTGAAAGCACCTTCATGTATTACTTTCTCACCTGCCAGTTTCAGTTTTTCTCCATCCTTGCGGTGTGTTTCGGGAGCTTTTTCACGAAGCATATCAAGAATAGGTTTCTTCAAGCCTTTGATAGAAGCCTTGGCAGGACCTTTCAAATCCAATACGAGAATTTCATTCTCTCCTTCTTTCAGCCAGCAGCCCGGCATAAAGAGGGTCTGTTGCGGACCGATTTCCCAGAAACGCCCCATTGCATGACCATTCACCCAAACCATACCTTTACCCCATGTACTCATATCCAGAAATGTATCTCCTACTTTATCCAGTTTAAAAGTGCTCTTGTAGTAAGCAGGCATAAACGGTAGTATTTTTGTATCGTTATATTTCTTGTCTTTAATAAAAGAATAATCTACTGGAAAGTTGTACACAGTCCAGTTTTTCAATTCCTTAGCCTGATTACCCGAAACTAGCTCCACCTTTTCTGTAATACCTTTGCGGTCGTGAATGGATTTGTCAAAGTTGACACGTCCCATTGCTTCCACCAGAATATCCAGTTGCGTACCTTTTTTTAGTGCGGGCAAAGTCGTAGTAAATTCTCCTTTGCGACGGTCCAAACGAGCCAGAAGTTTGCCGCCGGCATAGATTTGCGCCCAGTCGTGCACTTCCGTAATCTTCAAAACGGTTCCTGCGGGGATTGCTTCAGGCAGTGTGGTCCGATACAGAATAGTTCCCCATCCTTGATTGAATTGTTCCATCGGTTGAATATCCACTATTTGTTTGGCTTCCGGCAAATTCGAGAATAGTGGAGCCACTTTATTGAAATGAATTTCTGGAATCTCAATAACAGGCAAAGCAGCGGGGATTTCAGGCAATGATTCACCCGCCGAAAGATAGTTTTTCAATAAATCGCGAAGCAAGAAAAACTTTTCGGTAGTCCATCCGGCTTCACTGATCGGAGCGTCATAATCATACGAACTGCACATAGCGGAATAAGCCGGGTTGTTTGCACCTCCCCAATGACCGAAAGTCGTCCCTCCGTGAGTCATATAGAGACTGAAAGAAATATTCCGGTCGAGCATATCCTTGATGCCCTGTACCATGTCTTTCGCAGGACGTGTTTCGTGTTTCCGTCCCCAATGGTCGAACCATCCGCTCCAGAACTCACTACACATCAATGGAGTTTCGGGACGAAGCTCTTTCAGTTTCTTAAACTGCTGGTCGATATTAGCCCCAGTTCCGAAATTCACAGTCCAAATCAAATCGTCGAGTGCGTTATTGGTAAAGTTACTGCTCCAGTCACATTGAAACAGAGGCACATCGGTAAAACCGGATTCACGTACCAAATCACGTACGGCAGAAACGTATGGTTTATCGGTTCCGTAAGAGCCATACTCGTTCTCCACCTGAACCATGATAATGTTTCCTCCTTTATCCACTTGCAACGGAGCCAGTTGTTTGCCGACTTCTTTCATAAAAATGCCTACGCGTTCCATGTAATAAGGATCAAGCGTGCGCAAAGCTACGTCTTTTTTCTTTAACAGCCACCAGGGAAGTCCTCCCATCTCCCATTCCGCACACACATACGGACCGGGACGGACAATGACGTACATTCCATGTTGCTGCGCAAGTTTACAGAAAGCGGCAATATCATTCTGACCGGAGAAGTCGAACTTTCCTTCTTCCTGTTCGTGGATATTCCAGAAAATATAAATGCAAATCGTATTCATTCCCAATGCTTTGCACATCTCTATGCGATGACTCCAGTAAGCCTGTGGGATACGGGTGTAATGCAATTCAGCCGCCTTCACTACAAATGGTTTTCCATCAAGCAGGAATGTGTTCTTGCCCGCCTCAAATTTGTGGGCAGTGGTTTGCGCCTGTGCACTACTAAAGAGAATAACTGTAAAAAGTACCAGTAAAGCAATAATTTTGTTTTTCATGGTTTATTCAAAAATAGAATTTTAATAGTATACGGCAAAGGTAGGCGATTCACCTAAAAAGGAGGGGATAATTATCATTCAAAAAGGGTTAGAAATAAAGCAAAATAGCGCCAATTGGCGCTATTTTGCTTTATTTCATTTATTCCCGATCGCAGAAATACCTGGCAGAAACATAACCATTAAGTCACAAAAGGATAGTTCATATCTATTGTTATTGCCCTAAAGATAATAAATAAAACACCAATGGTCAAATAATGATAGTCATAAAACGACCATCATTATTTGACCATTGGCCTATCACTATAAAATCAGTTTTCTTTTGTCAGCAGACTTTCCAATTCTTCCGCGTTCAGACGAAGATAAAATTGTCCGCGATAGGCTACGGAGATACCGCCTGTTTCTTCCGAAACAATAATAGCATGAGCATCCGACTGTTGAGAGATTCCCATTGCTGCGCGATGTCGCAAGCCAAGTTCTTTCGGTATATTCAAATCATGGGATACAGGAAGAATACATCCTGCCGCCTTGATACGTTTTTTGCTGATTACCATTGCGCCATCGTGCAACGGACTATTCTTGAAGAATATATTTTCGATTAAACGTTGGTTGATTGCCGCATCAATCAGTTCGCCCGTACGGACAACTTCATCTAAAGGAACGTTATGCTCTATGACAATCAATGCACCGACTTTTTGCTTCCCCATATTCAAACAAGCCATTACCACCGGCATGATATCGTCATGCTTCAACGACTCTTTTTTCGAACCGTTAAAAAGACGGGCCAGTGCGCTGACATGTCGGTGAGACCCCAAAGTCAAGAGGAAACGGCGTATCTCATCCTGAAAAAGAACAATCAACGCGATCACACCCACATTCATCAATGTGTCGAAAATAGAGCCCAACAATTTCATTTCCAGCACTTGCGTCACCACCAGCCAGATCAGGATAAAAACCAAAATTCCGGTGAATACCTTGATGGAGCCGGAAGCTTTCATCAGTTTGTAGGTATAGTACAAAACAAAAGCTACCAGCAGGATATCGATAAAATCTTTTATACCAAACTCAAAAAACATGCACCCTCCTCTTATTTGTCATATCCACTCTCTATTTTTAATTTCTCTGTGATCCGGACAGCTTCCACCGCCTCACGCACATCATGTACACGCAGGATGTGCGCTCCTTTCATTAACGCAACAGTGTCCAATACGGTTGTCCCGTTTAATGAATCTTGCGGGGTTCCTCCCAATAATTTATAAATCATTGATTTCCGCGAAACTCCCACTAAAACGGGAAGTTCGAAGATATGAAACTCTTCCAGATGTGCCAATAGTTCATAATTATGTTCCAGTGTCTTTCCGAATCCGAATCCCGGATCGAGAATGATATCTTTCACTCCCAAGTCGCGAAGTTGCTGCACTTTACGGGCGAAATACAGGAAAACATCTTTTATCAGATTATCATAAGACGGTTCTTTCTGCATATTTTGGGGAGTTCCCTGCATGTGCATCATTATATAAGGTACTCCCAAGTCGGCTACTGTCTGAAACATCCGGTGATCCATTTCACCGGCAGCTATGTCATTAATAATAGCCACTCCATATTCTTTCACACATTCTTCCGCCACATCAGCCCGGAAAGTATCAACGGAAATAATGGCTTCGGGATGATTACGATTCAAAATTTCCAAACCGGTGCGCAGTCTTCGCATCTCTTCTTCAGCAGAAATATGTTCGGCATTCGATCGTGAAGAATAGGCTCCTATATCAATTATTGAAGCACCTTCATCAAGTATCTGCCGGGCCCGGGCAGCAATGTCTTCTTCAGTCTGCATCCGGCTGCCGGAATAAAAAGAATCGGGAGTAACATTTAAAATTCCCATCACCTGCGGAGTAGCAAGATCAAGCAACCGCCCTTTTACATTTATACAAATAGGAGATATAGGTTTCATCATTGACAACATTCCTTTTAAATCGCCTACAAATGTAGATAAAAAAAGCAAGTATTCGTACTAAAAAGAAGAAATAAACGTATATTTGCAAACTATAGAAGAACCCGAAAAATTCATACCATGAGCCGATTAACCCTATTTCGCGTAGGATTTCTTTTCCTCATTTTGTTCTTTACCACTACTGCTAAAGCTCAAAAAGAGGCTGAAACTTTCAATGTTGACTCTACTCTCTATGAATATTATCAACGTTGTCAAGAATACTTGTTAGAGCCTGTTGTACTTAATATGTCCGACACTTTATTCCGAATGGCCGGCGAACGGCAGGACGAACGAATGCAGGCAGTAGCCATAGCCACTCAACTGGATTATTATTATTTCCAAGGAACCAATGAAGACAGCGTAATCCACTATACCAACAAAGTAAAAGAATTCGCCAAGGCCACTCATCAGCCTAAATACTATTACTTCGCATGGGCTAATAGATTAATTACCTATTACCTAAAAACAAGCAGAACAAACATAGCACTTTATGAAGTGCAAAACATGTTAAAAGAAGCTCAAGAAGAGGATGATAAGACCGGCCTCTCCCGTTGCTATAACATCATGTCGCAAATCTACACCATCAAAAGATTCGATTCGATGGCGTTCGAGTGGCGATTGAAAGAAATCGAGCTGACTGAAAAATACAAGATCGAAAACTACAACATCTCCCAGACTTATGCCCAGATAGCCAACTATTACATCAACCAGAAAAAGCAAAAAGAAGCATTGGCTGCTGTGGAAAAAGCCATTGCGACTGCCAATTCCTCTACGCAACAAATATCTGCCAAGTTGGAATTTGTAAACTATTACAGCAAGTTCGGCGACTTTCAAGCTGCCGAAAAATTATTGAAGGAGTGTCAGGCAGCGTTTGAACAGGACAAAAGACTGGAGTCTATCAAAAAGAGACTGTATAATATAGAATGTTTATACTACCAGCAGACCAAACAATATCAGAAAGCGCTGGAAGCCGCAAAGATGCAGGAAAAAGAAGAACGTCGTTTAAGCGAAAGCATACTTAGCAGCAGCCATTATCGCACACAAGGAGAAATCTACCAAAAGATGGGGAATATGAACCTGGCGGTCAAATATCTGCAAATGTACATCAACACGGATGACTCTTTGAAAATAGCCAATGAGCAAGTGGCCAGCAGCGAATTCGCCACCTTATTAAATGTAGAAAAACTCAATGCCGAAAAGAAAGAACTCATGCTTCAGGCACAAGAGAAGGAGTTGCATAATAAAACAACCTTGATTATTTCATTGATTATTTTATTAGGTATCTTATTCATATTCCTTTATAGAGAAAACTTCCTGAAACGCAAACTGAAAGTTTCGGAAGCCGAACTTAAAACAAGGAATGAAGAGCTTATGGTATCGAGGGAAGAATTGCGTAAAGCCAAAGATATAGCGGAGGCAAGCAGCCGGATGAAAACAACATTTATCCAGAGCATGACGCACGAAATCCGCACACCGCTCAACTCTATCGTAGGCTTCTCGCAGGTATTAAGCGATCATTACAGCAATAGTCCGGAAACACAGGAGTTTGTCAATATCATCAAAAGCAACAGTAACGACTTGCTTCGACTGGTGACTGATGTGCTCACGCTGTCCGAACTGGATCAATACGAACAACTGCCCACTGACCCCGAAACAGACCTTCATGCGATCTGTCAACTTGCATCTGAAGTTGCCAAAGATAACACGCAGAAAGATGTAGAAGTTTTATTCGAACCTGAAAGAGAAAGCCTGCTCATACGCAGTAATTCGGAACGTATATCACAAGTATTGAACAACCTGGCACATAATGCCGCTAAATTTACGACTCATGGCAGTATTCGCATCGCTTATTCCGTATTGGAAGCTGAAAAGAAAATTGAAATCAGTGTGACCGATACAGGAACAGGCATCCCGAAAGACCAACAGGAAGCAGTATTTGAACGTTTCTACAAAATGAATTCTTTCACGCAGGGCACCGGGCTCGGACTTCCAATATGCCGGAGTATTGCCGAAAAGTTAGGAGGTAGTCTCCGAATCGACACTTCTTATACAGAAGGATGCCGGATGATCCTGACTCTTCCTTTGATATACGCCTAAGCAAAAAACTGTCCGAACTCCCATCAAATCCGAAAGAATAGCCTATCTTTGCAACGTTTTAAATAAAAGATCAGGTTATGAAACTTTCTGCTCTTTACCAGATTTTTCTGGATTGCCAATCAGTAACTACTGATAGCCGGAACTGCCCGGACGGTTCTTTGTTTATCGCCTTGAAAGGTGAGTCGTTCAACGGTAATGCATTTGCCAAATTAGCGCTGGACTCCGGATGCGCGTTTGCCATTATCGATGAAATACAGTATGCCATAGAAGGCGACCAACGATATATACTTGTAGACGACTGCCTGCAAACCATGCAGCAGCTTGCCAACTATCATCGCCGCCAACTCGGAACGCGAGTGATCGGCATTACGGGCACTAATGGGAAGACAACCACCAAAGAGTTAATTTCCAGCGTTCTCTGCCAAGCCCACAATGTACTCTATACTTTAGGTAATCTCAACAACCACATCGGCGTACCGACTACCCTGCTACGGTTAAAACCGGAACATGACCTTGCCGTCATTGAGATGGGCGCCAACCATCCGGGGGAAATCAAGTTTCTTTGCGAAATAGCCGAACCGGATTATGGTATTATCACTAACGTAGGCAAAGCTCATCTGGAGGGATTCGGTTCTTTCGAAGGAGTTATCAAGACCAAAGGAGAGCTTTATGATTTCCTCCGCAAGAAAGATGCCATCACCTTTATCCATCACGATAACCCCTATTTGATGAATATCTCACAGGGACTGAACCTGATTTCTTATGGAACAGAAGATGATCTCTATGTCAATGGCCGGATTACCGGCAATTCGCCTTATCTTGCTTTCGAATGGAAAGCCGGTAAGGACGGTGAACGCCATCAGGTTCGCACACAGTTGATCGGAGAATATAATTTCCCGAATGCCCTGGCTGCCATCACTATCGGACGTTTCTTCGGAGTGGAAGCAAAGAAGATCGATGAAGCTCTGGCAGAGTATACGCCACAGAACAACCGTTCCCAACTTAAAAAGACGGAAGATAACACGCTTATCATTGACGCATACAACGCAAACCCAACCAGCATGATGGCTGCCTTGCAAAACTTCCAGAACATGACAGTCCCTCACAAGATGCTCATATTAGGAGATATGCGCGAACTAGGTGCTGATAGCCCGGCCGAGCATCAGAAAATCGTTGACTACATCAAAGAAAGTGATTTTGAGAAAGTATGGCTCGTGGGAGAACAGTTTGCCACAAGTGAACATTCTTTTAAAACTTATGCAGATGTGCAGGAAGTTATAAAGGATTTGCAAGAAGATAAACCCAAAGGATATACCATTCTTATTAAAGGTTCCAATGGGATCAAGCTTAGTTCAACGGTAGAATTTCTATAAAACCGGAATGGTAAACTTCAAATGATAAATAATAAACGGTGAATAATGGTTGACTATATCATATCCATTATTCACCGTTTATTATTTGCCATCGTTCACGGCTTATCGTTCACCTTTGTTGTTCATAGGTTGCCTTTACTATTTATTTATTTTCATCCTCGGCCGTACGACATAATAGGCCACTAAACTAGCCAGAATCGCCCCTGTTGTATTGGCCGCAAAATCCAACCAGTCACCACCCCGGTAAGTAGTACAGTATTCCTGCAGCAACTCCACACAACCGCTGAAAAGCACCGGACAAAGGAATGCCCCTACCCACGCATGCCACATGGGAGCATGATCCCTGCGATGTGCACGCAAAAACTCCAGCCACAACATCCCCGACATACCGAAATACATACAAACATGAACCAGTTTGTCTAAATTGGGAATTTCATTCAAATCCGTCTTAGGCGGTTTAAAGAACGACAGATAAATCACTGTCAAAATGATAAAAAGCGAGATAGGATATTTCTTAATATAAGATAGCATATCTAAATAATATTACAATTTTCGTGCAAATATAAGTATCATTTTCTATATTTGCACTTTAACTCGCATATTTTATAACGATTTGTAAGATAAAACAAGATTTATGGCAAAAATTGATAGAGCGAACTTCGGCAGCAAATTAGGGGTCATACTCGCTTCTGCCGGCTCTGCAGTTGGGTTGGGTAATATATGGAGGTTTCCATACGAAACAGGAAATCATGGAGGTGCCGCTTTTATACTGATCTATTTAGGTTGTATCTTTCTCTTGGGATTGCCTATTATGATTGCCGAGTTCCTGATAGGACGCCGATCAAGAGCCAACACTGCAAGAGCGTATCAAACATTAGCTCCGGGAACGCATTGGCGTTGGGTAGGACGCATGGGAGTATTAGCAGGTTTCCTGATACTTAGTTATTATGCAGTAGTAGCAGGGTGGACACTTGAATATATTCTTGAGGCTGCCACCAATGGCTTTGCCGGAAAAAACTCCGGAGAGTTTATCTCTTCTTTCCAACAATTCTCCAGTAGCCCATGGCGACCGGTCGTATGGCTGGTAGCATTTTTATTGATTACTCATTTCATTATCGTGAAAGGAGTAGAAAAAGGGATTGAAAAGTCTTCGAAGATCATGATGCCTACCTTGTTTATCATTATCCTCATACTGGTAGTTTGTTCGGTCACTCTACCGGGAGCTGGTGCGGGTATTGAATTCCTGCTCAAACCCGACTTTAGCAAAGTGGACGGAAATGTGTTTTTAAGTGCTATGGGACAGGCTTTCTTCTCTTTGAGTCTGGGTATGGGATGCCTTTGCACCTACGCCTCTTATTTCAGTAAAGAAACCAACCTGACTAAAACAGCTTTCAGTGTAGGAATCATTGATACTTTTGTGGCAATACTAGCCGGATTTATCATCTTCCCGGCAGCCTTTTCGGTTGGCATACAACCGGATTCAGGTCCCAGTCTGATCTTTATCACGCTGCCTAATGTATTCCAACAGGCATTTGGCGGAGTTCCCGTACTAGCATACATATTCTCTGTAATGTTCTACGCATTGTTGGCGATGGCTGCTTTAACTTCTACCATTTCTTTGCATGAAGTAGTAACCGCTTATCTTCACGAGGAGTTTAATCTTTCCCGTGGAAAAGCAGCAAGGTTAGTCACCGGCGGTTGTGTCTTCCTCGGAATATTCTGTTCATTATCATTGGGAGTCATGAAAGGATTCACCGTTTTCGGACTGGGAATGTTCGATCTCTTCGACTTTGTAACAGCTAAAATCATGTTACCACTTGGCGGACTGTGTATCTCCCTCTTTACCGGATGGTATCTGGATAAAAAGATTGTATGGTCAGAGATTACCAATGACGGCTCGTTAAAGATACCGGTATACAAGCTTATCATCTTTATATTAAAATATATCGCACCAATCGCCATCTCACTGATATTTATCAATGAACTTGGGCTAATCAAGCTATAATGTGGAAAAACTTCCTTTATTATACTAAAACCGAACGACAAGGCATTATCGTCCTTGTCGTTCTTATTTTAGGAGTATATGCAGCTCCTGAACTCTTTACCTTTTGCACTCGTACCGAAGATACCGACTGCACAGAGAATGAGAAAGCCGATCAAGAATATAATGACTTTATTTCCTCTCTCCGGGAAACAAAACCTCACCCAAAGTCCGGTCATTCTTTTCCATCAACCCCTCAAAGGGAAATCAAGCTTACGATGTTCGATCCGAACACCGCGGACTCTACTACTTTCCTTTCACTCGGATTACCGTCGTGGATGATAAAGAATATCCTGCACTATCGCCATAAACAAGGCAAATTCCGCCATCCGGAGGATTTTCGGAAGATATACGGACTCACAGAAGAACAATACCAGACTCTTCATCCTTATATCCAAATTACAGAAGATTTCAGTTCGAAAGATAAAGATACAACACGGTTATTAACTGTACAAAGCATACAACGGGACACACTTGTGAAATACCTCCCGGGAACTGTCGTCAGCCTCAACTCTGCTGATACCACCGAACTTAAAAAGATTCCGGGAGTCGGAAGCAATATTGCCCGGATGATCGTAAATTACCGCGAACGGCTGGGGGGCTTTTGCCGGATAGAGCAGTTACAGGAGATTCATCTAAAAGTAGAAAGACTCCGCCCGTGGTTTTCTATTGACACCCATCAGATACACCGTATCAATTTAAACAAAGCCGGTATGGAACGAATGATGCGTCATCCATATATAAACTACTATCAAGCGAAGGTCATCATAGAATATCGGAAAAAGAAAGGAATCTTAAAAAGTCTGAAGCAATTATCCCTTTATGAGGAGTTCACTCCTATTGATCTTGAACGGATCGAGCCCTACATTTGTTATAATAAATAAAAAAAGATGCATTCCTATCACACCAGACAAGAATGCATCACACACAAACAAAACAAACACTCTACTATCATCTTCACAGACTTCCGTAGAGAAGCGACTATAAATATATAGCTAAAAGATAGAACACTTGCAAGGCTCTACCTTTTTGGTATACATTTTTAGAAGTTAGGTTCTCTAATTAATATTTTTTAATCATACCATCCACCATATGGACTGTCCGGTCCGTAATTTTGGCAAGTCCCTCGTCATGCGTCACTATGACAAAAGTCTGCCCCAGACGGTCCCTCAAATCGAAGAACAGTTGATGTAAATCTTCTTTATTATGTGTATCCAGACTACCGGATGGTTCGTCTGCCAGAATAACTGCCGGGTCGTTAATCAAAGCCCGCGCTACCGCTACCCGTTGTTTCTCACCTCCCGACAGTTCATTCGGTTTATGAGAAGCCCGGTCAACCAGCCCCATGAAATCCAGAATCTTCGTGGCACGGTCATTTGCCTCTTTGGAAGAAACGCCTGCAATAAGGCCGGGAATCATCACATTTTCCAATGCCGTAAACTCCGGCAACAGTTGATGAAACTGGAAAACAAAACCGATATTCTTATTACGGAACGCAGATAGTTCTTTCTCTTTCATCCGGCTTACTACTGTTCCGTCAATCTGCACCGTACCCGCGTCTGGTTCATCGAGAGTGCCCATGATTTGCAACAAAGTCGTTTTACCGGCACCGCTCGGGCCTACGATACTGACAATTTCTCCTTTATTGATTTCCAGATCAATGCCTTTCAACACCTGTAATGAGCCGAAACTCTTCGTTATACCTTCTAGTTTTATCATAATAGCCTTTATAATCGTTTAATGACATATTCAGCCAGATAGCACCCAAACACGGCCGGCATATAACTGACTGTTCCACACGTCGATTTCTTATTCTGTTCATCATCCGTCAGCAACACGGCTTTCGGATCGGCTTGTTCCGTACTGAACACTACCGGAAGTTTCCGTTTCATTCCCATCTTCTGCAAGCGTTTCCGTACCGCCTTGCTCAAACCGCAATGATACGTCTCCCAAAGATCGGCAAAACGAACTTGGGTGATGTCACTCTTCGCTCCTGCTCCCATACTGGAAACAATCTTTATACGACGTTTCATCGCCTCATAAATCAGAAAGCATTTCGGACTGATTGTATCAATAGCATCTACTATAAAATCATATTGATTGGCATCCAGCAGTTCCGGTATATTCTCATCTTTCAGGTAGACGGGCAGAACGGTCAATTCGATATCCGGATTTATATCTTTATAACGGGCAGCCAATACTTCCGCTTTCGACATTCCCAGTGTGGAATGCATGGCCGGCAACTGACGATTCATATTGGTAGGCTGCACTGTATCGGCATCTACAATCGTCATCCGTCCGACTCCTGCGCGGCAGATCATCTCGGCGGCGTAAGCCCCCACTCCACCCAATCCCACGACCAATACGTGCGCGTTCCGGATGCGTTCCATCTTTTCCTCTCCTAACAGGAGTGCTGTTCTCTGTTGCCAGTCGTATTTTTCCATCAGTTTTTCTTTAACCATTTATAGAACCATTTACCCACTTTCTCATAATGTTGAGATTCATTATGTCCGCGCGGATCAGAGAATGACACAATTTCCTGCGGTTCTCCAAACTGATCGGGATAGATGATAATCAAACTATTATTAGAGAAATATTTTCCCAGTTGCGCCGGCAGACGTTCAAAAGAGGTATCGTAAGAGATAGACCCGCGACGGGCAGAAACAACCACCAGCAAGTGGTCATAATTCACCTGTCCCGTCAATAACAGGAGATCTTCCCACTCTTCCAGGATGGAAAATTCTGTCGGGGTACCTGCATGTCTTTTCTTCACCAGTTGCTGAAGGCGCATCAATGTACGCTCATTAGCAAAGAAATGCACCCGACAGCCGAGGATACTTCCCATACGGCAGAAATGTTCCACCCACTTTGAGAAACCCGATTCATATTCAGCCTTTGGCGGAACGGCAATATTAATTCGGCGCAGGGTGTTAACCGGCATCAGGAATTTGGCAATCATCACTTCACGATGCGTACCTTTCAATAGGCTTTCAGCCAGATGTCCGAAGAAAGAGTCGACAATATTGGCCTTCCGGTGCAGACCGATCACAACATCTGTAGCTTCATATTCTTTGATCGTATGGATAATCCCCGAAGCAATATTCAAATCATAACGGCTCACCATCGTGACAGGCACATCGGCGGCAGCAGCAATCATGGCAGCCTTCTCCAAATTCCGTTTACCCTGCTGCTCTTTCTTCTCCGAACTGTTATTATCATTAATCACATTCAATGCAACCAATGCATTCTTCTGCTTGGCATCCTTTATCACCAAAGCCAGATTAACCAAATCTTCAATCGTCTCCGGATTAGCGACCGGAATCAGGATCTGCTCCTTATTTATCTGTTTAGCTTCTTCTTCCGCTTGCACATTTTCATCCAGAGCGAAACGGCGGGCCGAACGTTCGGTCACCAAAGAACTGATGACGCAAGTGAAAAGTATCATCACTACCGTACCGTTCAATACATCATCATTCAACAAGCGTTCTCCATTCTCCATAATAATTTCGTGGCCGATCAGTACTGCTGCCAGTGTAGCCGCAGCCTGCGCATTACTCAAGCCGAATATCATGCTCCGTTCATTCGACTGCATCCGATAGATCTTTTGTGTGATCCAGGCAGCCAGCCATTTACTAAAGGTTGCCACCACTGTCATCACAATAGCCACTTTCAATGCTTCACCTCCGGTAAACAGGCTTCTTACATCAATAATCATTCCGACACCAATCAGAAAATAGGGAATAAACAGTGCATTTCCCACAAATTCCAACCGGTTCATCAAAGGAGATACATGAGGAATCAGGCGATTCAATACCAAGCCCGCCAGGAAAGCTCCTAAGATTCCTTCCATTCCTACAAATTCCATCAATCCTCCTCCGAGGAAAACCATCGCCAGCACAAATACAAACTGCATCACGCTGTCATCGTACTTCCGGAAGAACCAGCGTCCGATACGGGGGAAAAAGAACACAATCAGAAATCCGAGGAAAGCCACTTTTGCCACAAGAAATACCCAGAACCAGCCATCGACAGTTCCCTTAAACATGCCTCCTATGACAGCAAGAATAATCAAAGCAAGGGTGACGGTGACAGCAGTACCACCAATGGTGATATTGACACTGCGCAAACGAGACAGTCCGTAACGACTAATAATAGGATAAGCAATTAAGGTGTGAGAAGCATACATACTTGCCAACAATACCGCCGTAAGAAAACCATATCCCAGCATACTCATACTACTCCATATTCCCAACACCATAGGAATCAGAAAGGTAAGCCAGCCGAACACGAAACTTTTCGTCCGGTTCTTCTTAAAGTCCTCCATATCCATCTCAAGACCGGCAAGGAACATGATATAATAGAGCCCTACTTTGCCGAACAGTTCGAAACTACTGTCTCGGTCGAGTACATGAAAGCCGTGTTCGCCAATCAAGACACCCGCCAGAATCATGCCTATAATATGAGGTATATGAAGACGTCCGAGGATCATCGGAGCAAAGAGAATGATAATCAATACCAAAAAGAATACCCAAGTCGGGTCGGTAATCGGTAAGGTTAAATTAAAATCAAACAGGTTCATAGGCTGTGGCTTTAGGAATTCAATGCAAAGGAACAAAAAAGTTTGCAGAATCACAATGAATGTCCAGACGTATTATTCAGTAGTCAATTACTCACCTTACTACTTCTTTTCCCCCGCTTACCTATCAAGATCTATTTCATTAGGCACTTTTATTTCGTTCTACTATAGTGTCTCTTGCGTATGACTATAGTTATACGCAAGGGAGACTATAGTTATCCTTGCGTTACACTATAGTTAAACGAAGTAATATTAGGCAATAAAGATAATCTTATCAAGCTACGAAACCAATCCGATTCGCATCGCGACGGAGAATGCATCCCTTTTGGTGCATTTATCCGATCCAACAACCACACTTGATTATACGTAAGGTTAAAGAAATCCGCCGAAAAACTGAAATATTTCTCTCAAAAGCGATGTTTATATGCTAAATTGTTATAATTTTGCAGCCAAATCTTTTCTATTCGACAGGAAAGAAATTCAATATTCACAATTTAACAAAAGAAAAAGATGAAAGTAGCTATTGTTGGCGTAAGCGGAGCCGTAGGACAAGAATTCCTGCGCGTGCTCGATGAGAGAAACTTCCCGATGGACGAGTTAGTTTTGTTCGGTTCTAAACGTAGTGCCGGAACAACTTACACTTTCCGCGGTAAACAGATCGAGGTGAAACTCTTACAACACAACGATGACTTTAAAGGGGTAGACATTGCTTTCACTTCTGCCGGTGCAGGAACATCCAAGGAATTCGAAAAAATAATCACCAAGTATGGTGCTGTGATGATCGACAACTCCAGCGCATTCCGTATGGATGCCGATGTACCTTTGGTTGTGCCTGAAGTAAATGCCGAAGATGCATTGGAACGTCCGCGTGGCGTTATTGCCAACCCGAATTGTACGACTATCCAGATGGTAGTTGCACTGAAAGCCATCGAAAAGCTTTCTCATATAAAAACCGTGCACGTGTCTACCTATCAAGCAGCAAGTGGTGCGGGTGCTGCTGCTATGGACGAATTGTACGAACAATATCGCCAGGTATTGGCAAACGAGCCTGTGACTGTAGAGAAGTTTGCCTATCAGTTGGCTTTCAACCTGATTCCGCAGATTGACGTATTCACAGAAAACGGTTATACGAAAGAGGAAATGAAAATGTACAATGAAACACGTAAGATCATGCATTCTGACGTAAAGGTTAGTGCAACTTGTGTACGTGTTCCTGCATTACGCGCTCACTCTGAAAGTATCTGGATAGAAACAGAACGTCCGATTTCCGTAGAAGAAGCTCGTGAAGCATTCGCTAACGGTGAAGGGCTGGTTCTTCAGGACAATCCGGCAGAAAAAGAATACCCGATGCCGCTGTTCCTGGCAGGTAAAGATCCGGTATACGTAGGCCGTATCCGCAAAGACCTGACAAACGAAAACGGATTGACTTTCTGGATTGTAGGTGACCAGATCAAGAAAGGCGCTGCCCTGAATGCTGTTCAGATTGCCGAATATCTGATTAAAGTAAAAAATATCTAATACAATAGACTGGATATAATATCCGGTCAATGACAGATAAGCCCAATAAATCAACCGGCTTGCAATGTGATAGTGATCGCAATGCAAGCCGTTTTTTTATTTTCTAAATTACCTATTAAAGAAAAGGTACCCATTATTAGGTAAAAGATCCCCAGTTGCAGGTATTAAGATTTGTGAAAATAACTATTTATAGTGATTGATATAAACTTGGTTTTTATCGAATTTTGCACAAAACTTATCTATGAAATATTGTCTTTTTAACATAGCATTCTGGGGGCTGCTATTTTTCAATTTATTTGAGGCCGCAGCTAATTCAAACATCTATACAATCTCGGGACGTGTGACCGAGCCCAAAACGAATTCCCCCTTGCCCGGTGCTTCCATTCTCATTAAAGGCACCTATTTATGGGCTGTATCCAATCAGAAAGGCGAATTCACGATACAAGGAGTGCAGGAGGGAAAATATAATCTGGAAGTTTCTTTTCTGGGTTATGTACCGGCAACAATTCCGGTAAATGTGCACAGTAATATCAAAAACCTACATATAGAACTCAAAGAAAACACGCTTGCACTGGATGATGTAGTCGTTACTGCACAAGCGCCCAAGAATGAGTTAAACACTACGCTCACTATCGGTAATAATGCGCTGGAACATTTGCAGGTATCCAACGTGAGCGATATCTCCGCTCTTCTTCCGGGAGGAAAGACAAAAGTGCCGGATCTTACCACTAATAATATCTTCTCATTACGCGACGGAGGGTCGACAGTCGGTAATGCAGCCTTTGGGACAGCCGTTGAAGTGGATGGGGTACGTATTGGCAATAATGGCTCATTTGGAAATATGAACGGAGCAGATACCCGTAATATCACCGTGGCGGATATTGAATCGGTTGAAGTCATCACCGGAGTACCTTCGGCTGAATACGGGGATTTGAATAGCGGAATGGTCAAGATTCACACCCGGAAAGGGAAAACACCCTGGAACATATTATTGTCCATCAATCCCCGCACCGAACAGGTTTCCTTCTCCAAAGGATTGGATTTAGGAAACGACAAAGGCGTTATCAACATAAACGGAGAATGGACAAAGGCTACCCAAAAGTTGGTATCTCCCTATTCGTCTTATACAAGAAGGGGATTCTCTGCCGGATATAGCAACACTTTCAGCAAAGTGTTCAGATTCGATATCGGTGTTACAGGTAATATCGGAGGAATGAATACCAAAGATGACCCGGATGCCTATTCGGGAGAATACAACAAAGTGAGGGATAACGTATTCCGGGCAAACACTTCACTGGCCTGGCTGCTCAATAAATCGTGGGTCACCAACCTCAAGTTCGACGCATCGGTATACTACAATGACAATAACTCCCATGCACATACTTTCTATTCGTATGCATCGGAACAGCCGGCTGTTCATGCCACGCAAGAAGGATATTTTATGGCAAGCAAACTGCCATATACCTACTTCGCAGATCAGATCATCGACTCCAAAGAACTGGATTATGCCGCATCGTTAAAGTATGAATGGAACAGACGGTTCAAGACTGTAAACAGCAACCTGAAAGCGGGTGTTCAGTGGAAAGCAACAGGGAATGTGGGTGAAGGAGAATATTACAAAGACCCTTCACTGGCTCCGAACGGTTATCGCCCCCGCCCTTACACCGCTTATCCATATATGCATAACGTTTCGCTTTATGCCGAAGAAAGTCTGTCGTTACCAGTGGGAAACACCCTGCTTAGACTGATGGCGGGAGTGCGTTGGGAACATTTGTTTATCAAGGGAACGAACTATAAAAACCTGAATACTCTTTCACCACGTTTCAATGCCAGATGGCAGTTGAACGAACATATCGCTATCCGTGGCGGTTGGGGAATCACTGAAAAGCTTCCCTCTTTCTATACCTTGTACCTCAAACAGGAATACCGGGACATACAGACATTCGGTTTTTCCTATAATAACAATGAATCATCTTATATCTATTACAGCCAGCCCTACACATTACTGCACAATGAGAATCTACGCTGGCAACGGAATCAGAATTCGGAATTGGGCATTGACGTCCATATAGCCCGGACCAGGATTTCGCTAGTCGGTTATTTCAACCGTACCAAGTTACCGTATAAATACACGAGTTCCTATAACCCGTTCTCTTACGATGTTCTCCAATTACCGGAGGGATTCACTATGCCGACTAATCCGCAAATCAATGTGGATAATCAGACGGGAATGGTGTACATACGTGACAATGCATCGAGCTACTGGACTCCTATGGATGTAAAGGTGACCGACCAGACTTTTGTCAAGTCAACCTCTCCCGATAATGGAATGGACGTCATTCGCCGTGGAGCGGAAATGATTGTTGATTTCCCGGAAATAACTCCTATCCGTACGCAATTCCGGTTAGATGCCTCCTATGCTTATACTAAATATATCGACAATTCTTTGTCCTATTATTATCAGAACGGATGGTCGCACACCAGTCTTGCCAACCGCTCCTACCAATATGTAGGTATCTATGCCAATGGCGACAACTTATCGACGACTGCCAACGGTAAACGTACCCACTCATTGGATGCCAATATCACAGCCATCACCCGTATTCCGAAAGCCAGACTGATTATTTCATGCAGACTGGAGGCTTCGCTTGTGAAGCGTTCGCAGAATATCTCCGAATATAAGGGAAAAGAATACGCGTTCAACGTAAGTGAAAGCAGCAATGCCCAAACGGGTGGAAGCATTTATAACGGTGACTCTTATACGGCTATCTGGCCGGTGGCATATCTCGACCTGAACAATGAGATGCATCCTTTCACGTCAGCCGAAGCCGAGAATCCGGAATTCTCTTATCTGATACGCAAATCGGGCAATGCCTACACATTTGCAGCGGATGGATATGATCCTTATTTCTCCGCCAATATCAACATAACCAAAGAGATTGGCGACCATGTGTCTCTTTCTCTCAACGCTATCAATTTCACCAATTCACGGCCGTATGTAAAATCTCATGCAACCGGTGTGAGCGCGCTCTTTACCCCGGATTTCTATTATGGACTTACTTGCCGTATTAAATTTTAAAGATATGAAGCAGTCTATCTACATATTATTACTAACAGTGACCGGGATCTTTGCAGGATGCACGGATCTTGATAAAGAGAATCCGTACGACGATCAGTTGCACAGCCTGCAAGTGACTGCCGTATACCCGGATGGATACTCGGAATATCTCCGGGAAGGAGTGACCGTAAAGATTGAAGATGTCGATCGTGGAAATTCTTACAAGGCTAAAACCGACAAGAACGGAGTGGCGCAATTCTCTCTGACTAAAGGTATATATCGCGTGCAGGTCAGCGACAAGGACGGACAGGATATTTTCAACGGACTGGCCGATAATGTGAAACTGACCAGCGGAAACATGGCGTTCAACCTCCCGCTCATCCATTCCAGAGCCGGGGCTATTATTATTAAGGAGATTTATTGCGGAGGATGTACAAAGTTGCCGCTGGAGGGAAACTACCAGTCCGACAAATATATAATCCTGCATAATAACGATTCGGAAGTGCAATATCTCGATAGTTTATGTTTCGGAGCGCTTGATCCTTACAATTCCCAAGCTACCAATGTCTGGGTAACGCAGGATGAAATAACCGGAGCAACCATCTTCCGGGATTTTGCTCCCATCGTTCAGTGCATCTGGCAGTTTGGCGGTACCGGCAAGACTTTCCCGCTTCAACCGGGAGAAGATGCAGTGATTGCCATCAATGGGGCAGTTGACCATGCAGCGCAATACCCGCAATCTGTCAATCTGAACAAACCGGGATACTTTGTCTGCTACAATAACGTTTATTTTCCGAATACACAGTATCATCCGGCTCCGGGGGATCAAATCACACCGGATCATTATCTGAACGTGGTATTGAAAACCGGACAGGCGAATGCTTACTCGTTCTCTATCTTTTCTCCTGCTACGGTTATCTTTAAAGCTAAGGATACCACGATACAGGACTTTGTTCTAAAAGAGGGAAGTGTGATACAAAAACCGGGAAGTACCACCGACCGGGTGATAGCAGTTCCGCTCGACTGGGTGATTGATGGAGCGGAAGTGTACTACGGTGGTTCCTCCAACAACAAGAAACGTATATCTCCTTCCATCGACGCAGGATATGTCACTCAAAGTGCGACATACAACGGACGCAGCTTATATCGACATGTGGACGAAGAAGCTACGCAGGAAGCAGGTTATGAAGTATTGATGGACACCAACAACTCTTCTACCGATTTTTATGAAAGAGAAAAACAATCTTTGCATGAGTGAGATGAAAAAAATATATATAACAGGTCTTTGGTTACTATGTATAGTGTACGGTGTTTCGGCACAGACTTACGACATTATAGAACGGCGTAATTCCTGGAATACCGGAAAAAATGTTACAGGTATCAGGATGGATAGCATCTCTTCTTCCTATGCCGAACTGTATGGTAAGAATAACCATGGTGATTTCCACCACTCTTACGAAGCGGAGAAATCATGGAATGCCGGAGCAATAGCCAAGTCTATCACTCATCTGAAAGGGTATTCGCTGACTGGTTCTTTCTCATTCGATCATACTTCCGGTAAGGACATGAGTGGTTCCATGTTTATCCAGCCGGGATTTTATCCGGTAGACATTCTAGAGTTCACTCCCGGACGCAAAGACCTGCAACGATACGCTTTTATGGGCGGTATTGCATCAGATATTGCACCTAACTGGCGATTGGGAGGAAAGATTGACTTTGCCGCCTCCAACTATTCCAAACGGAAAGACTTGCGACATACCAATTACCGGCTGGATTTGAAAGTAGCCCCCAGTGTGATGTATCACTCGGGCGATCTAGCCATCGGTTTTTCTTATATGTTCAGCAAAAACAGCGAATCGGTCAAGGCGGAAGTAATCGGGACTACCGAAAACTCCTACAACGCCTTCTTGGACAAAGGACTGATGTATGGAGCTTATGAAGCATGGGACGGCAGCGGGATTCATCTAAGCGAATCGGGAATCAACGGCTTTCCGATCAAAGAACTGTCTAACGGGGGAGCACTGCAACTTCAATGGAAGAGATTTTATGGAGATATCGAATATACCTATTCTTCGGGGTCTGCCGGTGAAAGAGATGCTATCTGGTTCAAATTCCCCACTCACCGGATTGCCTCTCATTTGAGTTATCATTTCAAACAGGGAAAGAAAGAGCATTTTCTACGATTGAACCTGCAATGGTCACATTTGGTCAACAACGAGAATGTGATTAATAAGGAGACTGTTAACGGAATAACGACGACTTATATCAACGGCTCCAACCGCATTTTCGAAAGAGATGCTTTCTCGGTCCATCCCGAATATGAATTTATAAGTCCTCGTACAGAAGTTCGTTTGGGAACACATATTTCAACTTTCAAACGACTGACTACCCAGATGTATCCGTATGTAGCGTCGGAAAAGATGCTTTGTACGCAGACGTATGTATCCAGCGTGTTTCATATAGGGAAATTTGACTTAAAGGCAGCCGCTTCCTTTGCCATAGGAAACTCTACTGAGAAAAGCAGAGTCATTACAACAGATACGGAGCCGGGTGATCCTCCCTATCGCCTGACAGATTATTATAATCTGCAGAATGAATATGCTACTGCTCCACAAGCAACGCTTCGTCTCGGTTTACGCTATCATTTCAACCATGGGATCTATGCTGAAGTACAGGGAAGTTATACACGCGGTTTCAACCTTCACTATATAGATGGTTCGAGCCGTTGGAATGAGACTATCAAGTTAGGATATACTTTTTGAGAACCGGGATATGCTTTTTGAAAACAATGAATATATATATAAACTAAATTATTAAGCAATGAAAAAGAGTTTAACATTTATCTTCGCAGCAGCACTTTTGGTATCTTGCCAACAGGAAGAGAACGAAACGACGACTCCTTCAGACAGTCGTATTACTATCTCGCCTGTTATCACACGCGCTACCGAAGTTAACTTTGAAACCGGAGATAAAATTGGCGTTACAATCATCCAAAACGGTGACTTCGTATATGCGGAAAATAAACTAATGACATTCAATGACGGAGTATTTGCAGGTGACCTGCTTTGGTACCCGGAAGGAAATGACAAATCGCAGATAGTAGCATACTATCCTTATAGAGAAGGTAATACTCCTACTTCTTTTTCTGTAGAAGCCGATCAGACCACCGGATATGGGGCATCAGACCTTATGGCAGCAAGCAATAAAGATGTACTTCCTACTGTAAATACTATAACAATGAACTTTAAGCATCTGCTTACCAAACTGGTCATTAATGTAACAAAGGAAGTAGAAGCCAACATAACATCCATTGCATTGAAAGGCTCTATCCCGACTGCAACTCTTGATCTGGCTGCCCTTACAGTTACTGCTGACGCGAATGTCGCAGCTACAAACATTACGGCACAGGTTGTTGAAACGAACAAAACTTACCGCGCCCTCATCGTTCCCCAAACGGTAGCTTTGACGCTCGAAGTAGCAACTTCTGATGGCAAGACCTTGTCGCAGAAACTCACATCTACTACTTTAGCGCAAGGAGGACAATACAGCGTAAACATCCGTGTATTGCCTGACGATATAGAGGTTAAACTTATCGGTGACATCGAAAACTGGACAGATGAAGGTGAAATCGGAGCAGACAATGAGATTCCTTTCGAAGAACATCTCAATGAGAACTATTTCTTATACGATAATGTAAAATATAACACGGTAACTTTGGCGAACGGTACTACGTGGATGGCTGAACCGCTTATTTATCTTCCGAAAGGATATACTCCTTCTACCGATCCTACTGCTGATAGTCATGTTTGGTACCCGTATGAAATCAAAGCTGACGGTGCAACCGTAGCCACAACAGAGGAAAGTGCTATCAAAGAATTAGGTTATCTATATGATTTCCAAGTTGCACTGGGCGGTAAGGAAATTACTGAAAGCAATCTGAACTCTTTTGAAGGAGCGCAAGGTATTTGTCCGAAAGGTTGGCACATACCAACACGTCTGGAATACTTTAATCTGGTAGGAAAAACAACGAATGATGTCGACGGCAAGGTACCGGCTGATGGTGATAAAGCTCTTTTCTATGATGCAGTTTATGACGGCGCCAAAATATCATCACTGAATAATGCAGGATTCAATTACCAATTCTCCGGCGTTCGTATGGCAACAAGCCTTACAGGTGCCGGCAGCTATCAAAAAACGGCAATAGCAGAAGATGCCAATATTCAAACTGCATGGCACGGAAAACCGGCAATGAATTATCTTATGACTTCGACTGCCTTCAAGCCCGTATACAATAGCACCAGCGGACTACTTACCAATATAC
Organism: Bacteroides xylanisolvens; assembly: GCF_018289135.1. Lineage (NCBI taxonomy): Bacteria > Pseudomonadati > Bacteroidota > Bacteroidia > Bacteroidales > Bacteroidaceae > Bacteroides > Bacteroides xylanisolvens. Next base: position 5,472,201 of record NZ_CP072216.1, on the reverse strand, counting down.
AGTTCTTTGGATTAATGAGTACAATCAATGCAAAGTATTCGGAAGGCAGATTATCATTATCTTATGTCAGCATTAAAGCCGGTATGCAACTCCGTTGCGTAAGGGATCAAGCTGCCAACTAAAGGAGTAGTATTTGTTTCAAGCATGGTTGAAACTCCCCGCCCGTAAGGCGAACTATTAAAAGCTATAAACAAACGAAAAACAGATTACAAACTATATAAAAACGAAGCAATAACAATGAAAACAAAAAAGCTAACAATCGCAATTGCCCTTATGGCAATGACTTTTATCGGAACTTCATGTGGTAACAAACAACAGAAAAGCGCATCAGAAGCGACTACAGAACAGTCTGCATCTTCCGCTTTGGAAATTGATTCTCTCCTTGCCAATGCCGAAAACCTTGCAGGACAAGAAGTAACCATTGAAGGCGTTTGCACACATACCTGCAAACATGGTGCAAAGAAAATCTTCCTGATGGGCAGTGACGATACCCAAGTGATCCGTGTAGAAGCCGGAACATTGGGAGCCTTCGATCCTAAATGTGTGAACTCTATTGTCCGTGTTACCGGAACATTGAAAGAACAACGCATCGACGAAGCCTACCTCCAAAACTGGGAAGCACAACTCAAAGCACAAGCTGCCGAAAAACACGGAACCGGTGAAGCCGGATGCGATTCTGAAAAGAAAGCACGCGGCGAAACAGCCAACAGTCCCGAAGCCCGCATCGCAGACTTCCGCGCAAAAATAGCCGACCGCAAAGCAGAAACAGGAAAAGAGTATTTATCTTTCTATTTTATGGAAGCCAACTCGTATGAAGTGGAGTAGTACTGTTCGTAAATGGAGCCGGCTCATACACCGTGACCTGTCATTTTTCTTTTCCGGAATGGTATTGATATATGCCATCTCCGGAATTGTAATGAATCACCGTGACACGATTAATCCGAACTTCTCCATCACACGGAAAGAATATAAAATAGCGGAAAAGCTACCGGACAAAGCAGGAATGAGTAAAGAGAAAGTACTTACTCTACTGGAACCTTTGGGAGAAACCGGCAACTATACCAAATACTACTTCCCGAAAACGGACGTAATGAAAGTCTTCCTGAAAGGCGGTTCCAGCCTTCTGGTAAACGTGAAGACAGGAGAAGCGGTATATGAATCCGTCACCCGTCGCCCGCTTATCGGAGCGATGTCCCGTTTACATTACAATCCGGGACAATGGTGGACTTACTTCGCGGATATTTTCGCTATCGCCCTTATTATCATTACTCTTTCCGGCATTATCATGCTGAAAGGGAACAAGGGCATTATCGGCAGAGGAGGAATAGAACTAATAGTCGGAATCTTGATTCCCATTCTTTTCCTTTTCTTCTTTTGAATCGAAATAACAGATAAAATCAAATGGAACAAATTATCGAATGTAACAACCTGACGCACTACTACGGTAAACGGTTGATTTACGAAAACCTTAGTTTCACAGTGCCCAAAGGACGTATCCTGGGACTATTGGGAAAGAACGGTACGGGCAAAACCACCACTATCAATATCTTGAGCGGTTACCTGAAACCCCGTTCGGGAGAATGTCGCATCTTCGGACAGGAGATACAGACCATGGCACCGGCTCTGCGCCGCCATATCGGACTGCTCATCGAAGGTCATGTGCAATACCAATTCATGACCATCACCGAAATAGAAAAATTCTACGCAGCCTTCTACCCCGGCCAGTGGAAAAAAGAAGCGTACTACGAACTGATGAATAAATTGAAAGTAGCTACCGGACAGCGCATCTCACGTATGTCCTGCGGACAGCGCTCTCAAGTAGCTCTCGGACTGATTCTCGCACAAAACCCGGAACTTCTGGTACTGGACGACTTCTCGCTCGGACTCGATCCCGGCTACCGCCGCCTGTTTGTGGACTATCTCCGCGACTATGCCCGTTCGGAAGGTAAAACCGTCTTTCTGACCTCGCATATCATTCAGGATATGGAGCGTCTCGTTGACGACTGCATTATTATGGACTACGGAAAGATACTGATTCAGAAACCAATCGCCGAATTACTGGAAAAAGGACGCCGCTACACCTTCACCATTCCCGAAGGTTACGAGCTTCCTGCATCGGATGATTTCTACCATCCTTCCATCATGCGGAACCAGTTGGAGACTTTCTCCTTCCTGCAACCGGCAGAAACAGAAGCCAAACTGAAATCAATGTCAGTGCCCTATACAGACTTGCACTGTGAGCAAGTCAATTTGGAAGATGCCTTTATCGGCCTCACCGGGAAATACTGATTAAATTAAGAATAAGAGTTGGCAACTCGTAACCCATAAATCATCATTCATAAATCATAAATCCTCAAGAATGTACGCTATATTTTATAAAGAATGGATAAAGACACGGTGGTATTTTCTGCTTGCCGTGCTCGCCACACTTGGTTTTACAGGCTACTGTATGCTCCGTATCAACCGGGTGGTAGAAATGAAAGGGGCTGCCCATGTATGGGAAGTCATGCTGCAACGGGATGTCATCTTCATTGATATGTTGCAATATATTCCTCTGATTGCCGGAATCCTGATGGCAATCGTGCAATTTGTCCCCGAGATGCAACGCAAATGTTTGAAACTGACCCTCCATCTGCCTTATCCGGAACTGAAAATGACGGGCAATATGTTACTCTCCGGACTCATACTGCTTCTTGTCTGCTTCGCTTCCAATTTCCTGTTGATGGAGATCTATCTGAACGGAATCCTTGCCCATGAGCTCAAAAACCACATACTGCTTACCGCTTTAACGTGGTATCTCGCCGGCATCTCCGGCTATCTGCTCGTCGCATGGATTTGCCTCGAACCGGCATGGAAACGCCGTATCCTGAATCTCATTATCGCAGTATTGTTACTCCGAATCTTCTTCCTGTCGCCTATGCCGGAAGCATACAACAAGTTTCTCCCTTATTTAGTGGTCTATACTTTGTTGACAGCCTCTTTCTCGTGGCTCTCTATCGTACGGTTCAAGGCCGGAAAACAGGATTAACCAATAAAAAAATTAAAGATTAAAAATTAAAAGATTGAGAAATGAGACGTTTCAGTACCATACTATTATATGTAACCATCGCTTTTCTGCTTCTTTGGCAGTTGCCCTGGTGCTACAATTTCTTTGTCGTAAAGCCAGAAAAGACTCCCTTTACCCTGTATAGTTTCGTAATTGGCGATTTCGCCCAGATGGGACAAGAAGAAGGGAAAGGAACCGTGCGCCGCGACCTTGCAGGAAACATTTATTCGGAAGCTGCTTTCGACAGCATCCTGCCTATGTTTTATTTCCGTCAGTTGATGTCTGATGAGCGTTTTCCGGATACCATTCAAGGAATCGCAATGACTCCTAAAATGGTGCAGACAGAAAACTTCAACTTCCGCAGTGTGCCTTCGGATATAAACGCACCTTCTATCGGGCTTTACCCACTGATGGAATCTATGTCAGGACGTGTGGACCTGAAAATGCCGGATGACGTATTCCGTATCACCTCCAAAGGGATCGAATTTATCGACATGGCTACCAACAGCGTGAAGGAAGACAAAAGCCTTCAGTTTACCGAAGCTATGACTAAGAAGGATTTTCGTTTTCCGGCAACGGAAATCGTAGGAAATCCGACGGTGAAAAAGGAGTATGACGAAGGTTATCTTCTGTTGGATGCCGACCGTCGTCTGTTTCATCTGAAACAGGTGAAAGGACGCCCGTATGTCCGTGCCATCACCTTGCCTGAAGGCCTGACATTAGAACATCTGTATCTGACCGAGTTCAGAAACAAAAAGACGCTTGCTTTTATGACCGATGTCAACAAGGCTTTCTATGTGTTGCAGAACCGGACGTATGAAATCGTTAAAACAGGAATCCCGGCATTTGATCCGGAAACGGATGCGCTCACCATCATCGGTAATATGTTCGACTGGACAGTCCGCGTGACAACTCCGGCTTCAGATAACTATTACGCATTGGATGCCAACGATTATTCGCTGATAAAGAAGCTGGAGAACGAATCGAACGTTCATTCCATGCCAGGTATTACGTTCACATCTTACACAGATAAATATGTAATGCCACGCTTCGAATAATGTTTCAATAATTGAATGTAACATGGGTGAGGGGTTATCAAAAGTCACATTTAATTTATTGACTTTTGATAACCCCTCACTGTTTCCTTTCCACGCATTTAGAGAAAACAAAAGGATTTACAATTATTTCTTCAATAAGTATGTTTTTTCCAGCAAAAAGGTTTACCTTTGCCGACTCATTCAACTATTTAAACCGCAATTGCTTCTGCATTATACTCAAACAAATACGGTAAAACGAAATAACTCAAACTAAAAACCGTATGAAAGTTTACCAAGCATTTGCTTTCCTAAGTATCTTCATCATATTGTTCTATAATTGTTCGCTCCCTGCTGATGACGAAAAAAAGGGAGAATTAGGAGGAGGAGACACTATCACACCCGAACTTCCCTGGGAAGGAGAGATGGACAAATTCACCATCAACTCTAAAGAAGGAATCCATCTGAATGATCCACAGGAAGACGCCGGAACAGCTTATGTCACCATTCCTTCTACCTCTATAAAAAATACCCGTTGGGAATTTGGAGTTCACCTCACCTTCAACCCCTCCGCCAACAATTATGCACGATTTTATCTGACTTCTTCCTCAAACATTCTTTCCGGTAATTTAAACGGCTATTATATTCAGATTGGAGGAGCAAAAGACAATGTAGCTCTTTATCGTCAAAACGGAGAGCAGTCTAAACTACTGGCTTCGGGAAGAGAACTGATGAAAGGCGACTCATCACCGAAACTATATATAAAAGTAGAACGTGACAATAACGGTTACTGGACTTTTTGGACACGGCTTGAATCCGAGAATGAATACGTAAAAGAAAAACAGATAAAAGATACCGATATACAGACTTCCCGCTACTGCGGTATATACTGCATTTACACCAAAACCCGTTGTAAAGGATTCACGTTCCATCACATACAGTTGTCTAATGACGTAGAAACGAACACATCACCCGACGAAACACCCGATACCCCCGATACGGTTCTACCGGACAATCCCGACACTCCCGAATTACCGGAAGATGTGAGAGGTATGCTTCTTTTCAACGAAATAATGTATGATAATGCTACTGACGGTGCAGAATATGTAGAAATTTATAATCCGGGTGAAAAGACTATTACTCTGCCAACTCTCTATCTATACAAAATGTATGAAAGTGGCACAGTATACAGTACTACCACTCTTTGTAACGAGAGTTCCTCCACTCCCATCACCATTCCATCCAAAGGTTATCTTTGCTTCAGCAAATACACCAGCAAGGTCATTCGGAAACATAAAGTAAATGGAGAGAACCTGATAGAAATACCCAAATTCCCGACTCTTAATAACGACGGAGGCTATCTGGCACTCTCCTGTAGCGAGAAGCCGGAGAAAGGACAAACTTTTGATACTTGCCGTTTTAGAGATGAGATGCACGATTCTGACAACAAAAAGACAACCGGCATTTCGCTTGAAAAGAAATCTCCGGAGTTGTCCTCGCTCAACAAAAACTGGCGTTCGTCCAAACACGCGACCGGAGGCACACCGGGAATAAAAAATAGGTAAGAGTATACATATCTATGATAAATTCCCTACTTTTGTAGACAAAGATAAACTTATTCGAATCATTCATCCTCAAACGAATTTAAATAGCAGATATGAGTCCAGCCGTTATATCTATCACTATTGTGGCATACTTTATAATCCTGTTCACTATCTCTTATATAGCAGGACGCAAAGCTGACAATGAAGGGTTCTTCGTAGGAAACCGTAAATCGGCATGGTATGTTGTTGCCTTTGCCATGATTGGTTCCACCATTTCGGGAGTTACTTTTGTATCTGTTCCGGGCATGGTACAAGCTAGCAGTTTCTCTTATCTGCAAATGGTACTCGGCTTTATAGTCGGACAGTTTATTATCGCCTTTGTGCTTGTTCCACTGTTCTATCGGATGAATCTGGTTTCTATCTATGAATATTTGGAGAACAGATTCGGAGCTTCATCCTATAAAACAGGAGCATGGTTCTTCTTTATCTCAAAGATGCTGGGAGCTGCCGTTCGACTATTTCTGGTATGCCTGACGCTGCAACTGCTGATCTTCGAGCCTTTCCATCTTCCTTTCCTGTTGAATGTCATACTTACCGTATTTATAGTATGGCTCTATACTTTCCGGGGCGGAGTGAAATCATTGATATGGACGGATGTATTGAAAACATTCTGCCTGGTAGTCTCTGTGATACTATGTATCTATTATATAGCCTCCAACTTGCACCTCAACTTTAGCGGCCTGATTACTACCATATCAGATAGTGACTTCTCCAAAACATTCTTCTTCGACGATGTTAATGACAAACGCTATTTCTTCAAGCAATTCCTAGCAGGAGTGTTCACTGTCATTGCTATGAACGGACTCGACCAGGATATGATGCAACGCAATCTTAGCTGCAAGAATTTCCGGGATTCACAGAAGAATATGATTACCAGTGGAATCTCACAGTTCTTTGTCATTCTGCTTTTTCTGATGCTGGGAGTACTGTTATATACGTTTACAGCACAGCAAGGCATTGGGAATCCGGAAAAAAGCGACGAGTTGTTTCCGATGATTGCTACCGGAAATTATTTTCCCGGCATAGTCGGAATATTATTCATTATCGGACTGATAGCCTCCGCCTATTCTGCAGCGGGTTCTGCCTTGACGGCACTGACCACTTCCTTTACTGTAGATATTTTACATGCACAGAAAAAAGGAGAGGCGGCACTTAGCCAAATACGCAAACATGTACATATCGGTATGGCAGTTGTGATGGGAGCAGTCATTTTCGTATTCAATCTGCTGAACAACACGAGTGTGATTGATGCGATTTACACATTGGCCAGTTATACGTATGGCCCTATCTTAGGACTGTTCGCTTTCGGCATCTTCACCAAGAAACAAGTTTATGATAAATATATTCCGTTGGTAGCTATCGCTTCTCCTATTCTTTGCTATATCCTTCAAAGAAATTCGGAAGCATGGCTCAACGGTTACCAAATTAGTTACGAGTTGTTGATAATCAATGCCCTGTTCACATTCCTTGGACTCTGTTTGTTCATCAAAAGACAAGACAAAGAAACATCTTACACAACTCATACTACAAAACAAAAAGTAAAATAATGAAAACAACAATCAACTGTTTTCTTCCTTTCAGCCGGTTGGAAGAAACTGTGCAAACAGTTAAGGAGTTACGTGCATCGACGCTGGTAGACAAAATTTATTTATTGGCATCGCCAATTACCAATGTCTGTATTCCCGGATGCGAACTCATCTCTGTAGAAAAAATGCAGTCTACACAAGCAATGCGAGCTATTGCAGAACATTCTGATAAAACATATACCTTGCTCTATACCAAACACACTGCACTAAAAATAGGCATGTTCGCTCTTGAAAGAATGGTTCAAGTAATGGAAATGACCCAAGCTGGCATGGTATATGCAGACCATTACCAACAGATAGACGGTGTGCAAAAAACAGCTCCGGTCATTGATTACCAACCCGGTAGCCTGCGTGACGACTTCAATTTCGGCTCGGTTTTACTGTTCAATGCCAACGCATTCAAGGAAGTTATAGAAAATACGGAAGAGGAATATCAATATGCAGGCTTGTATGATTTGAGACTCAAAATATCCCAAAAGAGCAAACTGGTACACATCAACGAATATCTATATACCGAAGTAGAAAGTGACAAGCGGAAAAGCGGTGAGAAGCAGTTCGATTATGTAGACCCTAAAAACCGTCAGGTACAGATTGAAATGGAACAGGCATGCACCAACCATTTGAAGGAAATTGGCGGATATCTTTATCCTATCTTCCGTCCCGTAGACTTTTCTTCTCACACTTTTGAATATGAAGCTTCTGTCATTATACCCGTACGCAACCGTATTCGCACAGTCAAAGATGCCGTACGCTCGGCACTGAACCAGCAAACGACCTTTCCGTTCAATGTCATTATCATCGACAATCATTCAACAGACGGGACCAGTGAAGTTCTCCATGAACTTAGTTCGGACAAGCGGCTGATTCACGTCATTCCCGAAAGAGATGACCTCGGTATAGGCGGATGTTGGAACATAGGTATCCATCACGAGAAATGCGGAAAGTTTGCCGTCCAACTTGATAGCGATGACGTGTATAAAGACGAACATAGCCTGCAAATCATCATTGATACTTTCTATAAACAGAAATGTGCAATGGTAATCGGCACTTATATGATGACTAACTTTGATATGCAGGAAATTGCCCCCGGCATCATCGATCATAAGGAATGGACGCCCGACAACGGACGAAATAATGCATTACGTATCAACGGTCTGGGAGCTCCCCGTGCATTCTACACTCCCATTCTTCGGGAAATCAAAGTCCCGAACACAAGCTATGGAGAAGATTATGCTCTTGGATTGAAAATTTCACACGATTATCAGATAGGCAGAATATACGACGTGATTTACCTTTGCCGCCGTTGGGAAGGCAACTCGGATGCTGCACTGCCTGTTGAGAAAATCAACCAGAATAATCTATATAAAGACCGACTTCGTACGTGGGAATTGGAACAGCGCATCCTGCAACAAGAAACGACATTAGAGAAAATTCAGCAAAAAATCGAACAGTTATTCCAAAAGCAAACTCTTTCTTGGGAACTAGCCAAAGAGAATTACCAAGCATTGGAACAGTATCGGTCACGAACAAAAGAAATATCCAAATGGTTTGGTAATCAAGGTTTAGCTGCGAACCTATTCCTTAATCCGAAACGTATTCTTTCGGCTACCGCACAGACAAACACTGCCTCCATTCATTCACGACCTTGCTTCCTCTGCCAAACAAACCGACCGCAGGAACAAGAGTTCATCAGTTATAGGAATTATCAGATACTGGTTAATCCCTATCCCATATTCAAACACCACTTTACAATTGTAGATAAGGAACACAAGTCGCAATCCATAGTCGGGCGTTTTAAAGATATGATAGAATTCACCGACATAATGAGAGAATACTTCCTTTTGTATAATGGACCGGAATGTGGAGCTTCCGCTCCCGATCATGCCCATTTTCAAGCTTGCAGTAAAGAGGAAAGTATGCAGGGATCATATTACGATCACATGGAATTAATAGATAACGACAAGGTGCGAATTAGTTATGAAGATTTCCCGTACAGTTTCATCAGGATTCAGGCGAAAAATAAGAAAACAATGTCGAAAACCTTTCATCTGATTTACGACATTTTAGCTGCCAATAACAACGGAAAAGAACCAATGATGAATATTCTTGCCTGGTATGGTTTGGAAATCACCAAAGAGCATTTTGGAAAGAACTACGACGATCAATTTGAGTCAGTGGCCGAACACCCTTACAATTGTATTATCTTCTTACGCAGCAAACATCGTCCCGACTGCTATTACGCAAAAGGAGACGAACAAATTCTCATCAGTCCTGCTATTGCTGAAATGAACGGCATATTCCCTATAGTACGTGAAGAGGATATGGAGAAACTGACTCCTGAAAAGGTATATGATATCTATCGGGAAATATCTATATCCAAAGAAAAACTGCAAAAAATACTAGAACGTATTAAAGCTGTATTATGACTCAACCTCAAATAACAGTCGGTATCCTTTCCGGGAAAGAGATTGAATTCTCTTTCCCGGTGAAATTTAGTTCTTCTGTCGGAACGGAAATTTCCGGGACACAGAAAGTTATTTATCAGGATGGGAAGATTCATTGGCAAGGGAAAGAGTACGACGAATTATCCTTCATTCCTCCACAAAATGCACATGCTTTCTTTGAACTGAAAGATGTGACCATCGGAATCAACTTCCATTGGGAACGCAAAGAAGTCCAGAAATTCAAAGGGGAATTAAAGATTATCATCGAAGGAGAACAACTAACCGCCATCAATGTGATTTCCATTGAAGAATATCTTACCAGTGTAATTTCATCAGAGATGAGCGCAACAGCTTCTTTAGAACTACTAAAGGCTCACGCCGTCATCTCCCGAAGCTGGCTACTCGAAAAAAATAAAGAATTAAGAATGAAGAATGAAGAATTTAAAAGAACTTTGCAAAAAGACAGCGCAGCCAATTCTTCATTCTTCATTCCTAATTCTTCATTTATTAAGTGGTATGACCATGAAGCACATAAAAATTTCGATGTATGTGCCGATGATCATTGCCAGCGTTATCAGGGAATTACACGAGCCTCAACACCACAAGCCATCGAAGCAGTCTCCGCCACGCGGGGGGAAGTGCTGATGTATAAAGGAGCGATTTGTGATGCCCGTTTCTCTAAATGTTGTGGCGGAGCTTTTGAAGAGTTCCAAAATTGTTGGGAAAACGTAAAGCATCCTTATCTAATCAGACAACGGGATAGTAAGACTGAAAAACAACTTCCCGATTTGACCATAGAGGCGGAAGCTGATAAATGGATACGTACCTCACCTGTTGCTTTTTGTAATACGCAGGATAAGAAAATTCTAAGCCAAGTACTAAACAACTACGATCAGGAAACAGCAGACTTCTATCGTTGGAAAGTCAGTTATACCCAACAAGAACTTTCAACACTGATTCATCAACGTTCGGGAATTGACTTCGGACAAATTCTGGATTTAATTCCTATAGAACGTGGAACGTCGGGACGTCTTGTCCGATTGAAAATTATAGGAACCTTGCGAACGCTTATTATCGGGAAAGAACTGGAAATACGCCGTACCTTATCTACTTCCCATCTGTATAGTTCCGCCTTCGTAGTAGACAAGGAATATGAGGAAAAAGGACATAAAGAGGATAAAATCCCTTCACGATTCATCCTTACTGGAGCCGGATGGGGGCATGGAGTAGGACTTTGCCAGATTGGTGCTGCCGTAATGGGAGAGCAAGGTTACAAATATGAAGAAATACTGTCTCACTATTACCCCGGCAGTACGCTCGAGAAACAATATCAATAAAAAAGAATAATACCATGACAACCCCCACTATAAAAAGAAATCCCTGGAGCTGGATACCCACCCTCTACTTCGCAGAAGGGCTGCCATACGTAGCGGTAATGACGATTGCTGTTATCATGTACAAGCGTTTAGGATTATCCAATACGGAAATAGCCTTATACACTTCCTGGCTCTATCTTCCCTGGACTATCAAACCGCTATGGAGTCCATTCGTCGACCTGGTGAAAACGAAGCGTGCCTGGATTATTGCCATGCAAGGTTTCATCGCTGCCGGATTTGCAGGAATAGCCTTCTTTATTCCGACTGCTCATTATGTACAGTTGACTCTTGCTTTTTTCTGGCTGTTGGCGTTCAGTTCCGCTACGCATGACATCGCTGCAGACGGTTTCTATATGCTCGGGCTCAATAATAAAGAACAATCTTTCTTTGTCGGTATTCGAAATACGTTTTATCGGCTTGCCAATATTTTCGGGCAGGGAATTCTAGTCATGCTGGCAGGATGGCTGGAAACATCACAGAACAATATTCCCCTGGCATGGAGTATTACATTCTACCTCCTTGCCGGATTATTTCTGGCTCTTACTATCTATCATCGGCTTATCCTCCCCCATCCTGATTCGGACATTAAACGTCCCGGACTCACACCGGGTAAGTTGTTGGGAGATTTCCTCCTGACCTTTGTCACATTCTTTCAGAAAAAGAACCTCGGTCTCATGTTCTTTTTCCTCCTCACCTACCGGTTGGGAGAATCACAGTTAGCCAAAATAGCTTCTCCTTTCCTGCTCGACACGACCGATAAAGGTGGACTGGGTTTATCCACAGCAACTGTCGGAATGATCTACGGTACGATAGGTGTCATAGCTTTATTGCTCGGTGGAATCATTAGTGGTTTCCTCGTTTCCCGTGACGGATTCAAGAAATGGATATTCCCCATGGCATTAGCCATCAACATTCCCGATCTATTATATGTATGGATGGCTGCCGCCACCCCGGACAATCCTATATTTATAGCCATTTGTGTAGCGATCGAACAGTTGGGGTATGGTTTCGGTTTTACCGCTTATATGCTATATCTGATTTATATAGCAGAAGGTGAACACAAAACGGCGCACTATGCTATCGGAACCGGATTTATGGCACTAGGCATGATGATTCCCGGTATGCCTGCCGGATGGATACAGGAACATCTCGGATACACAAACTTCTTTATCTGGGTTTGTATTTGTACCCTACCCGGTATCGTCGCCTCATTAATGATTCGCAACCGACTGGAGGATTCTTTCGGAAAGAAACAATAAAAAACTCAAAGATATGATACTCATTGCAGATAGTGGTTCTACAAAAACCGACTGGTGCATCGTTTTCAACGACACCCCAATCAAACGAATGGGAACGAAGGGAATTAATCCCTTCTTCCAATCAGAAGAAGAAATTCAACAAGAGCTGACACATTCCCTTCTGCCACAACTACCGGAAGGAACGATCAACTCCGTCTTTTTTTATGGTGCAGGCTGCACTCCCGAAAAGGCTCCCGTCCTCCGGCGGGCCATCGCCGACAGCCTGCCTGTCATCGGAAATATCAAAGCCAACTCGGATATGCTTGCCGCTGCCCGCGGACTATGCGGACATGAAGCAGGGATTGCCTGCATCCTCGGCACAGGTTCCAATTCCTGTTTCTACAACGGTGAAGAGATTGTCAACAACATCTCCCCTCTTGGATTCATCCTGGGAGATGAAGGAAGCGGCGCAGTCTTAGGAAAACTACTGGTAGGCGATGTACTGAAAAACCAGCTTCCACCCGCCATCAAAGAAGCTTTCTTAAAACAGTTCGACCTGACGGCCCCCGAAATCATCGACCGCGTTTACCGCCAACCCTTTCCGAACCGTTTTCTGGCTAGTCTCTCCCCTTTCCTTGCACAGCACTTGGAAGAACCGGCTATCCGTTCACTAGTACTCAACAGCTTTATCGCTTTTCTCCGCAGAAACGTGATGCAATATGATTATAAGCAATATCCGGTACATTTTATTGGTTCCGTAGCTCACTGTTACAAGGAGATTTTGCAGGAGGCTGCGCAAACAACAGGAATTCAGATCGGTAAGATTCTTCAAAGTCCGATGGAAGGGCTGATTCAATACCATCAACAATAGTTCTTTTACCTATTGTAATTTATAACCAGTAATTATAAAAATGCAAATAACCGAACAACCGTCCTTTTACGATCATCTGGAAAAGAAATCTGTGCGAGAGATCTTAGAAGATATCAACCAGGAAGATCAGAAAGTAGCGTTAGCCGTACAAAAGGCTATTCCACAAATTGAAGAGCTTGTCAATCAGATTGTGCCCCGCATGAAACAAGGCGGACGCATCTTTTATATGGGGGCCGGCACAAGCGGTCGCCTGGGAGTATTGGATGCTTCCGAAATTCCTCCTACTTTCGGTATGTCTCCCAACTGGATTATCGGACTGATTGCAGGAGGCGATACAGCCTTGCGCAATCCGGTAGAAGGAGCCGAAGATGATGAAAATCGAGGTTGGGAAGAACTCGTCGAACACCAGATCAACGAAAAAGACACCGTTATCGGCATTGCCGCTTCCGGCACTACCCCGTACGTAATCGGTGCTTTACGGGAAGCCCGTAAACACGGTGTCCTGACAGGTTGTATCACCAGTAATCCCGATTCTCCAATGGCGGCAGAGGCAGATGTCGCCATCGAAATGATTGTAGGACCGGAATATGTAACAGGCAGTTCCCGGATGAAATCAGGCACCGGACAGAAAATGATTCTGAATATGATTAGCACCTCTGTCATGATTCAACTTGGACGGGTGAAAGGAAATAAGATGGTAAACATGCAGCTTAGTAATCATAAACTGGTAGAAAGAGGCACCAGGATGATTATGGAGGAACTAGGATTAAATCATGACCATGCACAAAAATTGTTACTGTTACACGGTTCGGTTAAGAATGCAATTGACGCTTACCGATATTCTCAAGATCATTAAAATCTCTACTTACTCTTGTTAAACCAACTTATATTATACGCATCACATACCAATCTTATTAATACGGAATATGACACATTAACCATCATTATTCATCCGACAGCCTCATAGATACAATACAAAAAGATTTTGAAACAAAATCAAAAACATTTATTGAACAAAGCAGTTTGTTCACACTTCTTCATTTTATCTCCGAAGAAAAAACTTCAAGAAAAAGTAAATTGGTATCAACAGTATAAATAATTGAAACATACCCAAAGCCCGTTCTTATCAATACCAACTATCTTTGCATCGTGTCACAGTACAGACAAAAATAAACCATTTTTGGGATTTAAGACACAAAGAAGATAATTTCATTAAATATAGTATTTATGAAGAAGGATATTTACATCATTTTGAGCCTGCTGTTATATACTTTTCAATTACCAATTATCTGCAAAATAGAATATCCGGTTACAGTGAAACGTAAGATCAATGATTAACAACAAATTATTAAATATTGAAACCATGAAAAGATTATTTCTATTCTTCTACCTCTCTGTTGTGAGTATAGTGGCATTTGCCGCTGAACAATTTGTAATATTCACACCGGCCGGTAATCATTTTCCGTTGATTGCCAACGGAGTTCCTTGTCCGATATATGTAGATTCTTCCGAAGACAAAGGGGTAATGATAGCTGTCGGCAATCTTCAACAAGATATACTGCAAGTATGCGGAACGAAGCCTGAATTCTTAACAAACGTAAGTTCGAAACACTGTGTCATTGTAGGTACCTATAGTACTCCTTTTGTAAAAAAACTGATAGCTGCAAACAAAATAGATAAAAAGGAGCTGGAAGGGAAAAATGAGAAATATATCCTGCAAGTTGTCACCAATCCCTGTGAAGGAGTAGATGAAGCAGTGGTTATCATCGGCAGCGACAGACGCGGTACGATCTATGGTATCTATGAACTTTCCGAACAAATAGGGGTATCTCCCTGGTATTGGTGGGCAGACGTCCCTATCCGAAAACAACAGAATGTATATGTAAAGCCGGGACAGTATACAGACGGAGAACCTGCGGTGACCTACCGCGGCATCTTCCTCAATGATGAAGCGCCCTGTCTGACCGGTTGGGTAAAACAGACCTACGGCACAAACTATGGTGACCACCGTTTTTATACACAAGTTTGCGAATTGATACTACGCCTAAAAGGTAATTTCCTTTGGCCTGCCATGTGGAGCTGGGCTTTCTATGCAGACGACCCGGAGAATAGTAAGACTGCTGATGAAATGGGAATCATCATCGGTACATCCCACCACGAACCAATGGCACGCAACCATCAGGAGTGGTCACGCAAGCGCAAAGAATATGGTGCATGGGATTATACAACTAACAAAAAAGTGATCGATCAGTTTTTCCGTGAAGGTATCGAACGGATGCAGGGCACAGAAGATATCGTAACCATCGGTATGCGCGGAGACGGTGACGCAGCCATGAGCGAAAACACCAACGTGAAACTGCTGGAAGACATAGTAAAGAACCAACGCAGAATCATTGAAAAGGTGACTAAACGACCTGCCAAAGCAACCCCGCAAGTCTGGGCACTATACAAAGAAGTACTGGATTACTATGATAAAGGTATGCGTGTGCCCGATGATGTTATCATGCTATTATGTGATGACAATTGGGGCAATGTATGCCGTCTGCCAAATGCCAAGGAACGTAAGCATCCGGGCGGTTGGGGCATGTATTACCATGTAGACTACGTAGGTGCTCCGAGAAACTCCAAATGGCTGAACGTAACCCCTATACAAAATATGTGGGAGCAACTTCAACTCACATACGATTACGGAGTAGAAAAGCTGTGGATACTGAATGTAGGCGATTTGAAACCAATGGAATATCCGATCACGCTCTTCATGGATATGGCATGGAATCCCAAGCAATTCAACGTCTCTAACTTGCTGGATCATCCCCGTCGTTTCTGCGCACAGCAGTTTGGCGAAGATCAAGCGGATGAAGCTATGCGAATCTTAAACCTGTACAGCAAATATAACGGTCGCGTAACGGGAGAAATGCTCGACCGGAATACTTATAACCTGGAGACCGGCGAATGGAAACAAGTATCTGATGAATATCTGAAACTGGAAGCGGAAGCTTTGAGACAATACATATCATTGAAACCGGAATATAAAGATGCCTACAAGCAATTAATCCTCTTCCCTGTTCAAGCCATGGTAAACCTGTACGAGATGTATTATGCACAAGTCATGAACCATAAATTGTACAAAGAAAACAATCCGCAAGCTAACGAATGGGCAGATAAAGTGGAACAGGCTTTTGCACGGGATAAAGCGTTGAGTGACGATTATAACAATGTTATGTCCGGCGGTAAATGGAAGAACATGATGATTCAGAAACATATCGGTTATACCTCATGGAATGATAATTTCCCCGCTGATACATTACCACAAACCTACCGAATCGAGCATCCGGAAAAGGCTGTCGGTGGATACGTCTTCACCGGACAAGACGGATATGTAGCTATGGAAGCCGAACACTATTACAGCACTAAAGCAGCACCAAGTACGGAATGGACAGTGATCCCCTATATGGGGCGTACCCTCAGCGGCATGGCTCTGATGCCTTATACCCAGCCGACCGACGGAGCTTCTATCTCCTACAAAATAAAATTGCCTAAAGGAGTCGACAAAGTGACTGTTCACGTGATAGTGAAATCGACTCTTGCTTTCCACGACCGGAAAGGACATGAGTACAGTATCGGATTCGAAGGAGCGAAGGAACAGACTATCAATTTCAATCATAACTTAAACGAGCTTCCTGAAAATGTATACAGCATATACTATCCGACAGTTGCAAGACGTATCGTTGAGAAAAAGGTCAAACTGAATGTGCCGAATACATCAGACGGCATGCAGACACTAATTTTCAAACCTCTTGATCCGGGCATCGTGTTGGAAAAGTTGGTTGTAGACTACGGAGGCTACAAGAAATCTTATCTGTTTATGAATGAATCGAAAAGCAAGAGAGATAATAGATAAAAAGATCAATGTAGAGACAAGTCAATTACTCACACTGATTGTATTTACATATAAATTTTGCAGTTCTTATTGTCAGCCGTCATTCCTATTCATTAGACGAATGATTTCCAGCACATTAGACGCTGACAATAAGCCCTGACAATAGGCTGACAATAACATTTTATAAGTTTTATTGTCAGCCTATTATTTTATGATTTTGCTCTCCCATATCTCATATCCCTCCAGCTTTACTTACCTTTCAAGAAAAGCCTCCATTAAACATCCGTCATACAACCGGCATACTTATATCATTCAATAACTATTGTTCGATCAGGATACCGGTATACTTAATTCTTCACGGTCGTGGTAGCTTCTTCCCACAGCCGTGACGAGTTCCTACCACGGCCGTGGGAAGATCTTGTCACGGCCGTGGGAAATTAATGATACCGGTACTTTAATAGAACAATACCGGTATCCCAACGCAACTATACCAGCTTCCCTTCTTATACCTCCCTACTTAATCAGCTTGCAAACAAGCTACTTGACAAGAGGGCAAGGCTGATAATAAATCAAAAAGAAACCGGCAGTTATTATTTTATCCTATGGAACATACAACATATATATTAGTAACATAAATATGGAAAGAAGTTACTTCCAAGGTAGATTTCAGAAACAGTTTTTTGCCTTTTGTATTGGGAAATGAGCTACCTTTGCTACAAATCCATACAATATGAACAGAAACACTTTTTTTGTATTATTCCTATTAATAAGCAACCTTGTTTCAGGACAGGACCTGAAACTGTGGTATAGTCAACCTGCACAAAATTGGTCGGAAGCTCTCCCTATTGGCAACTCCCGTCTTGGAGCCATGGTATATGGCGGAATCGAACGCGAAGAATTACAACTCAACGAAGAAACATTTTGGGCAGGTTCTCCATACAATAATAATACCCCGAATGCCGTACATGTGCTACCGGTTGTACGCAAACTGATTTTTGAAGGGAGAAACAAGGAAGCGCAAAGACTCATTGACGCCAACTTCTTAACCCAGCAACACGGAATGAGCTATCTGACATTAGGTAGTCTTTACCTGGAATTTCCGGAACACCAAAACGCATCCGGCTTTTACCGCGATCTGAATCTGGAGAATGCAACGACAACTACCCGTTATCAAGTGGATGACGTCACTTATACCCGTACCACTTTTGCATCATTTACTGATAATGTCATTATTATGCATATCAAAGCAAGTAAAGCAAACGCACTGAACTTTACTATTGCATATAACTTCCCTCTAGTACATAAGGTGAATGTTCAGAATGATAAGCTGACCGTCACCTGTCAAGGGAAAGAGCAGGAAGGTTTGAAAGCCGCACTACGGGCAGAATGTCAAATCCAGGTAAAAACGAATGGCACTCTCCGCCCGGCAGGAAATACGCTCCAAATTAATGAAGGAACAGAAGCCACCCTTTATATATCGGCAGCAACCAACTACGTAAACTACCAGGATGTCAGCGCCGATGAATCCCGACGGACCAGCGAATATCTGAAAAGAGCGACGCAAATACCTTACGAAAAAGCTCTCAAAAACCATATCGCTTATTATAAAAAACAATTTGACCGTGTACGCCTTACACTACCGGCAGGCAAAGCTTCCCAACTGGAGACTCCCAAACGAATTGAAAACTTCGGAAATGGGGAAGACATGGCAATGGCAGCTCTACTTTTCCATTATGGACGTTATCTGCTGATTTCTTCTTCGCAACCGGGTGGGCAACCGGCTAATCTGCAAGGTATATGGAACAACAGTACTCATGCACCTTGGGATAGTAAATACACCATCAACATTAATACAGAAATGAACTATTGGCCGGCAGAAGTCACTAATTTAAGTGAAACACATAGTCCGCTATTCTCTATGTTGAAAGATTTATCCGTCACAGGAGCAGAAACAGCCCGAACTATGTATGATTGTAGGGGATGGATGGCGCATCATAATACTGATTTATGGCGAATTTGCGGAGTTGTAGACTTTGCTGCAGCCGGAATGTGGCCTAGTGGGGGAGCCTGGTTAGCACAACATATCTGGCAACATTACCTCTTTACAGGAAATAAAGAGTTCCTGAAAGAGTACTATCCCATCCTGAAAGGAACAGCGCAGTTCTACATGGATTTCTTGGTAGAACATCCAGTGTATAAATGGTTGGTAGTGTCGCCTTCTGTGTCACCGGAACACGGTCCTATCACGGCAGGTTGCACCATGGATAACCAGATTGCCTTTGATGCACTGCATAATACCTTATTGGCTTCATACATCGCAGGTGAAGCCCCTTCTTTCCAAGACTCCCTCAAACAAACACTAGAGAAGTTGCCACCTATGCAAATAGGAAAACATAACCAACTACAAGAATGGCTTGAAGATGTTGACAATCCCAAGGACGAGCACCGTCATATTTCACATTTGTACGGGCTATATCCGAGTAATCAAATTTCTCCATACTCGAATCCCGAGTTATTCCAGGCAGCAAGAAACACATTGCTGCAACGCGGTGATAAGGCTACCGGTTGGAGTATCGGCTGGAAAGTCAATTTCTGGGCACGCATGCTGGATGGAAACCATGCCTTCCAGATCATCAAAAATATGATTCAACTATTGCCCAACGATCACTTGGCTAAAGAATATCCGAACGGGCGTACCTATCCCAATATGCTGGATGCCCATCCGCCTTTCCAGATTGACGGTAATTTCGGTTATACAGCCGGAGTAGCGGAAATGTTGCTCCAAAGTCATGACGGTGCCGTGCATTTATTGCCAGCATTGCCTGATGCATGGGAAGAAGGAAGTGTGAAGGGGCTAGTGGCACGTGGAAACTTTACTGTCGATATGGACTGGAAAAACAATATGTTAAATAAAGCGATCATCCGATCGAATATAGGCGGTACGCTCCGCATCCGGTCTTATGTCCCACTGAAAGGGAAAGGCTTAAAACAAGTAAACGGGAAAGAGTGCTCAAATAGATTATTCGCCACCACTCCTATCAAACGGCCTCTTGTAGCCAAAGGGGTAAGTGCGCAATCTCCCAAACTGCAGAAGGTTTATGAATATGACATCGAAACAAAGGCGGGTAAAACCTATATTGTAAATACAATCGAAGGAAAACAATAATACAGAAGAAGGGATAAATCTTTTCTCATGTTACATTATTTACAAACGATGTTACAACATCCGATTGTACTCCCGGAGCCTAATGAAAATATTCATTTTTTATTAGGTTATATTTAGGTTTTTAGTTTTCTTTGTACAACAAACAACGATCTATAACTATGAAAAATGTATTCACTTTTCTATTATTATTGTTTTCTTTGTTATGCAACGGACAATCTCCTAAGTTATTCACTACTGACAAAGAACTCTCCAGTAGTCTGATTAATCAAATATATCAAGACCGGAACGGCTTCATTTGGATTGCAACAGAAGATGGTCTGAACCGTTATGACGGTGCTAAATTTACCATATACAAACATGAACCCAATAATGAACATTCGTTAGCCCACAATTTTGTTCGTACTGTTTTTGAAGACAGCAAAGGTCATTTGCTTATCGGCACATATATAGGAATTCAAATGTATGATCCGGCCACGGACAATTTTACTCCACTTGCCAAATTGGAAGATACCGGAGAAACGCTTGAAAGCAACATCAATTCTTTCATCGAGCGAAAAAACGGAGAGATATGGGTATCCGGAAATGTGTTGTGCAAGCTGGACATCAAAGACCATCTGTTGACTGTCCGGAAAGTCGATATTGCAGTCACTTCACCCGGAAGCCTGTTTGAAGATAAAAAACAAAATGTATGGATGGCAAAAGGGGAAGAAGGAGTATATCAACTCACTCCCGACAATCAGCTTACGTTACACTTGTCTAAAGACAACGGATACGTCAAAAGTATATGTGAGGATCAACGAGGCAACATTTATGTAGGAAGTATACGAAAAGGACTATTCATTTACGATAAAGAACGTAAAACCTTTGTTCCGGTCGATTTGAAAGAGAAAGGAGAACTTCCTGTTTGCTTCCTCTATTCCGGACCGCAAAATGAATTATATATCGGAACTGATGGTAAAGGTATGAGTGTCTACAATAACCAAACTCATGAAATCTCCGAATACAATTTTGACAACAACTATTTTGATTCAAAAAATTCAAAAATACATTCTATCCTAAAAGACAATTCCGGTAACTTATGGTTGGCTGTTTATCAGAAAGGAGTCATGCAGATACCTGCCCGAACAAACAGTTTCAAGTATATAGGACATAAATCCATGGATAAAAACATGATCGGTTCCAGTTGTATAACCTCATTCTGCAAAGACAACAACGGTATGTTATGGGTTGGAACAGACAATGACGGAATTTATGCCCTGACAGAAAAGTTAGAACCGGCTAAACATTTCTCGCATACTAATCACCCTAATTCTGTGCCTTCAACAGTTATAAAACTATATGAAGATTCCGAGTACAACATTTGGGTCGGCTCCTTTATTAACGGTATGGGAAAGCTGAACAAACAGACAGGATTATGCGATTACCAGTACAAACTGGTAGATAAGAACAACAACTATATACAACGTGTATATGATTTCGCAGAAGATAAAAACAAGCGTCTTTGGATTGCGACAATGGGATTCGGGCTGTTTTATTATGATCTTAAAACCAAGGAGTTTACTTCTGTGCAATCCAATTCTTCATTGATAAATGAATGGATAGGTTGCCTGCACTACTCCAATGACAACAAGCTATATGTAGGAACTTACGACGGAATGAACTGCATTGACCTTGACACCTCTGATTTTCAGAGCTATAAGATACTACCCCAACACGTGATTTATTCAATTTATGAAGACAACCATGGAATTATATGGCTTGGAAGTTCCGAAGGGCTGTCAAGTTGGAATAAGGAGACCAAAGAAATAACGACCTATACCACCGCGGATGGATTGCCCAGCAATACAATATATGCAATACAAGGAGACGAGAATGATTTCCTATGGATAAGTAGCAACGCAGGAGTATCCCAATTCCAAAAGAAAAATAACAAATTCATCAATTATTATGTAGGTGACGGATTACAAGGGAATGAGTTCTATAAAAATGCCTCATTCAAAGATGAGCAAGGCACCATCTGGTTTGGCGGAATGAATGGTATCACCTATTTCAATCCGCAAGACATTATCAATCCGGCAAAAACATGGAATATCCGGATTACCGACTTTTTCCTGCATAACAATCCGGTTAGAAAAGGAATGAAATCCGGTATTCACAATATTATCAACTGCCCTGTATTCAACGCAAAAGAGTTTTATCTATCCCATAAAGACAATGTGTTCAGTATCGAGTTTGCCACTCTGGAATTAAATGCCCCCGAACACATCAACTACCTTTATTCTATCAACGATGAAAAATGGATTAGTTTGCCCAAAGGTGTAAACCGTATCTCATTCAGCAATCTGAAACCCGGTACCTATAACTTTAAAATCAGAGCAAAAGACAACACTGTGTATTCAAATATAAAAGAAATTACCATCTTTATATCTCCTGCATGGTATGCTTCATGGTGGGCCAAAGTTATCTACTCCTTATTATTACTGACCATTATATTTATCATTATTCTTCAGATCAGACATCGGTACAGAATGCATCAGGAAATGCTGCAACATATCCATGCCGAACAAATCAATGAAGCAAAATTGCAGTTCTTTATCAACATCTCTCATGAAATACGCACTCCGATGTCTCTAATCATCAGCCCTCTACAGAAACTGATTAAGAATGAGGAGAACAATGAACGCCTGAAAATATATCATATTATCTACAGAAATGCGGAACGTATTCTGAATCTTGTCAATCAACTAATGGATATTCGGAAAATTGATAAAGGGCAAATGTTCCTGATGTTCCGGGAGACCAATATTATTCCTTTTATAGAGGATTTATGTACAACTTTCGGCCAACAGGCAAATACTAAAAATATCCAACTACAACTTCATAGTACACTCCGGGAACTGAATGTATGGGTAGACACAAGTAATTTTGATAAAATTATCCTGAATATTCTGTCTAATGCCTTCAAGTTTACTCCTGAAAAAGGAAACATAGATATTACCATCCGTACGGGAGAAGATAATACACTGCCCGATCCCTTGAAACAATATGCCGAAATAATTATCGCGGATACCGGAACAGGCATCGATGAACAGGAAAAAGAACATATCTTCGAACGTTTCTATCAGATCCGTAACAGCCAACAGAATCCGAAAGGCGGAACAGGAATAGGATTACATCTGACTCGTTCATTAGTGGAATTACATCATGGAATTATCTATGTAGAAAATAATAAAGAACAACCGGGTTGCCGTTTTATTATCCGATTACCGTTGGGTAACAAGCATCTACGACCTGAAGAAGTTGACAACAATGAGCAAAAGGTAACAGTAGCCGTACCAACTGTTCCTGTCATCTCTCCCATTATAGAAAATGAGGAAGAAAAGAAAGTCAGGGTAAAAACTAAATATCGCGTATTAATTGTAGAAGACGATGAAGAAATCCGAAATTATATAGCGAAGGAGTTTGGGGACAAATTTCATATCATGGAAAGCCGTAATGGTAAAGAAGCATTAGAGCAAACATTTAAAAAGGCTCCGGATTTAGTCATTAGTGACATCATGATGCCCGAAATGGACGGACTTACCTTATGCCGGAAGATCAAGCAGAATGTAAATCTCAACCATATCCCAGTCATTTTGCTTACTGCGAAAACGAGGGAAGAAGACAACCTTGAAGGTCTGAATACAGGAGCCGACGCCTATATCATGAAGCCATTCAATATCGAAATTCTGCAAAAGACGGTAGAAAATCTGATTAATACACGGCAGCAGTTACGCAAAGTATTTACAGGCCAGCAAAATCTGGAAAACAAGGTTCAGAAACTGGAAGTGAAATCACCCGATGAGAAATTGATGGAACGTATTATGAAAGTGATCAATGAAAACATCAGTAACCCTAACTTGACAATAGAGACAATCACCACCGAGGTAGGTATCAGCCGCGTACATCTTCACAGGAAACTCAAGGAGCTCACCAACCAGACAACCCGTGACTTTATACGTAATATACGTTTAAAAGAAGCCGCTCGTCTATTGTCCGAAAAGCAGCATACCATATCCGAGATAGCCATGTTAACAGGATTCACTGATCCTAATAATTTCTCGACAACATTCAAAGAATTGTATGGAATGCCGCCTTCAATGTATATGAAAGAGCAGTTGAGTAAAAAAGAAGAGTAACCCAACTGCTCTCTAGCATGTTTATCTGTTAAACTTGTACCAATCAAAGTTAAACAGTTTGCAGCCTTTACGTCCTTTGAATACAAAATAAATATCTTGTATTCCTGTGACCGGTTTTACAATATCAGTCTGCAATGTTTTCCAGCATTCCCAACCTCCCGTTGAAGGAATAGTCAGTTCCGCAATTAATGGTCCGCTTATACTGTCTGTACGTACTTCAAGTGTCCCGCCACGAAGGGCACTGGCAACGGTAGCAGTAAACCATTTGGGGGATTTTTTGCCGAAATCCACTTCACGTACCTTTATATAATCTCCATTATGAATTTCAGATATATATATACCGGTTTTCGCTTTGGGTTCAGACTTCACACCTTCAGAAAACGCAATAGTTTCAGCTTCCACCCTTTCGTAAGGATTGAGCATACCTACCGGTGACACCCCTTCCCGGGTAGCATTAATAATCGGGAAAGTACCGTCAGCATTATACTTAAATTGCTCCACCGCCGCACTTCGCCCGAAGCCTCCACCACCCGGCAGCTTACCCGTATGATAGAAGAAATAAGAATTGCCTTTATAGTCTATCACTCCACAATGGTTAGTAAACGAACCCGTATCTTGTAAAGGCATGATTTCTCCCATATACTTCCACGGACCAAGAGGTCCGTCACTCATGGAATAGGCAATATGTTCGGGTACACCTCCGGCAGCATAAAGAAGATAGTATTTTCCTTCCCGTTTATGAAGCCATGGACCTTCTGTATAAGTATCTTTATACTTAACACCTTTGACACGCTTTTCCGGATTGGGTGCACCAAAGCTCTCAACAGTCTGTTCCAGTTTGCCCACTTCACCTTTCAAGGAAATCATGTCGTCATTCAGTTCTGCATAATAGATATTCGGATTTCCCCAATACAGATAAGCACGACCGTCATCATCAATGAAGACCGTAGGATCAATATAGTCCCAGCTTCCGTCATGAAGCGGTTTGCCGATGGCATCTTTAAAAGGACCGACAGGCGAATCGCCTACCGCCACACCGATTGCCATCGTATTGGAAAGTTTGGAATGCAGGCAGACATACCAATAAAACTTACCATTACGTTCGATGCACTGTGCTGCCCAGGCACGGTCGTCCGCCCAGTCGAATGATTCGATGGCAAGAGGAGAACCGTGATCGGTCCAGTTCACCATATCTTTGGTAGAATACACGCGCCATTCCTGCATCCAGAAAAAATCAGCCTTATCTTCATCATGTCCCGTATAGACATACAATGTGCCATCATGCACCATAGGAGCAGGGTCTGAAGTATAGCAAGTTTGTACAATCGGGTTCTGTGCCGACAGTCCTCCTTCGGTCATAACCGAAACGAGCAACAATATGGCTGCGATAAATGTAGATTTCATTTTCATGCTATTTTCAGTGTTTAAATAAATGTGGTACAAATTCTTTCAGGCAACGTCTCCACGTGAGCCATTCATGCGCTGTGCCTTGCGATTCGTAATAATCAACCTCGATACCCAGTTTCCGGAGTGAATCCACCATCTTCTTTGTTCCCATTTGTTCCTCCGTGCCACAGCCGAGAAAGAAATAATTCACTTTCTTATTGAACTTGTCCGCATCCGCAAACACTCCGTTAAAACAAGTCTTCATATCCAGACCGAAAATCGCCCCGCTGAAACTTCCGATATAAGAAAACTTATCGAGATGAGGCAGAACCGTATTGAAAGTCTGATGTCCTCCCCACGAGAGTCCTGCCATAGCACGGTGTTCGCGGTCGGTTTTCGTACGGAATGTCCGGTCTATCATAGGAATCAGGTCTTTCAGAATAACGTCATAAAAGGTGGCGCCATACAAAGCCCGCTCCTCGTTCACATCTTTTCCCGGACGCGGCCGGAACGGAGCTTCCACATCACCGCTATCCATCACCACGAGCATCGGCACACACTGACCGGATGCAATCAGGTTGTCCATAATATGATTCATCTTTCCCTGCGTGCTCCAGCCGGTTTCATCTTCTCCCATGCCGTGCTGCAAGTAGAGCACCGGATAGCGTTTTTGGGGGTGAGACTCATACTCTGCCGGTGTGTACACCATGCAACGACGAAACTCTTTCTTCGCTTCCGAATAATAGGTGCAGGAGCGCACTTGCCCATGCGACACTTGCTGCGGGCGATAGTAATCGCCCTCTGCCCCTTCGGGTATCTCGATGCCGCTCGCCATGCGGCAACAACCGAAGAAGGTGCACGAAGAGGGATCTACCACCCTGAATCCGTCTACCAACAGGAAATAATAGTGGAATCCCACCGGCAGCGGGTCGGTCTTCACGCTCCACCAGCCGTGCTCGTCCATGGCCATCTCATACTTCTTGCCGCAGACGTCTGCCTGCAAGCGTTTCACATCGGGAGCGTAGCAACGGAAATAAGCACGGTTGTCCTTGTCGATACGAGGGAAGTCGCTGCCGTGCATATTGGTGGGGGCTGCCACTGTGTGCTTACACACATCATCGGGCGAAGGAAGTTCAATGCCCATCAGGTGGAGTGCCTGTGCCGCATAGCGGCGTCCCAGCACCCGGTAACCGGCAGCATCGAAGTGAAGATGGTCGGGAGCACAGCTCAACCCCTTGGAGGAGACAATAGCGCAGTTCTTTATCACCTGCGGCAACATAGCAATTACCTCGTTCATGCCTGCACAAACACCACCGTGGTCGGCATTCACCACTTCACCGGCAATCAGGGGCACCTCGTCAGCCTGCAGATGAAGGTCAGCAAGCAGGTTGTCGTATACGCTCTTCACCTTTTGGGGCCACTCCTTGTCACCGGTGTTCGACTCGCCCTGATGTAGAAGTATCCCTTTTATCACACCGCTTTTCTGTGCAATGCGTGCCATCTCCACCAAATGGGTATACGGGTCGTTGTCATACTCTTTCAGCGTATTCACCATCCAGTCGGGAGCTGTTTTGATATACTCCTCGCATTTGTCTTTCTGGAAAAGCTCGATCCGGCACCCGCCTATCGCCACGTGCACCACTCCGATGCGCACATGCGGGGGCAAGTTTTCTACCAAGGTCCGTCCGAAATAATCAGCCGGTGTCAGCCCGGTGTTCGGACGGCACAGCGGAGCGCGGGCGGGATACCATTCGCCTTTCACGCGTCCCAACTCTTTATTGTCTACCGCCGCCAACACTTGGAAGCGTGCATCCACCAGCGTATCTTGTGCTTCATAGCGGGCATTGCCTTCCATGTTAGACTGCCCCAGACACAGATAAATGTAAAAGTTTGCATCCTGTGCAACCGCGCAAAGGCTTGCACACAACAAACAACTCAACAATAAAACCTTCTTCATTTACTATCTTTCTATATTATATTTATTCCAACTTCATGCTGCTTATCACAATCGGCTTGCCACCAGTCGACCAGAACCCGACAATGTAGAGGTGCGACGGGTCTACCCTATTGCCGTCAGTATCTTTCATCTGCTGCAAATCTACCACCACTCTGCGTGTCTGTCCGAAATCGTAGGTGGCGGGCTTCGTCCAGTAGTCGTTCTTGTCAAAAAGGCGGAAAGAGACACCGCACTCGTTGTCGTTGCCCAATTCCACGGTCAGCCTCCGGTAGCCCGACAAGTCAAGTCCGCCGGGGTATTTCCATCCGCCAAAGCCATATTTGCCTGTCACCAAGGTGCGGGTCGTTTCGTCAAAGGTGCCTTCTTCCCATATCGAAGGGTCAAACACGTCTTCCGTCAGCACAAAAGGCGAAACCACCGTCACCTGCAATGTCTGTTGCATGCTGTTTCCCGCTGCTGTGCGATAAGTCACCGTTACCGTAGCATTGCCTGGTGCCACTGCCACCAGTTTGCCAGTCGGCTCCACCTTCAGCACTTGTTCGTCCGAACTATTGATAGTCGCCTCGGCAGTCACCATTCGCGAGGTGCCATCTTTATACACCGCCTTCACTTTCAGGTAGTGCACTCCTCCCATCTGCAACGAGCGTGTCGCCTGCTCGCCCATCAGTTCCAGTCTCTCGGGCTCGCCATTGACGGTCACTCCTTCGGCATACTCCTTGAACCAATGATACATTGCCCACGGACAGGCTTCGGGATCGTTGAGGAACGTATAGTTGCCCTCTGTACCCGGCACGTCCTTAAACGCTGCCAGCTCGTGGCTTCTTGTAGTGAAAAAGAGCCACGACACATTTCCCGCATTGTCGGCTATATACTTGAAGTTGGCGCCGAACCCCTTGCCACCGGCTTCGCCTGTGATGCTTTTTCCCCAAGTAGCATCGTATTTCAAAGGTGCCCAATCTATTTCCGTCACCATGATGGGGGCAATCGCCGCCACCGGACCTACTTGCTTATCCCATCCGCGCTGGAAGGACTCGTAGCCGCCACCGGTAGAAGAGCCGATTCCTTCGCCACTGTCTTTTTCGGCATCGCTGCCATACCATCCGGGATAGCAGTGCACGGCAAAGCCGATGTTATCGCCCTCGATGCGGTGGGTGGCATACCCGGCATACTGCGACTGGTAGGCCAAGCCTGGCACCCAAATGATATTACGGCAATGGCTCCTTATCTTGTCTACAATGGACTGGAAGTAAATCTTTGCATTGGCAAAGCAGGCATCGGAGGTGCTGCCATAGGCTCCGTCGGTCCCTTTGATGTTGACCGGCTCATTGGCTAGTTCGAACATGATGTCCGTATTGTTCTTCACTTTGGGGTGTTGCGAAACGATGTCCCACACGTTAAGCAGAAACTGTTGATAGCTATCGCCCACCTCTATTCCCTGATAAGGAGCTTCGTTGGGGCATACCCCGGGCGGGCGCATCACCACATACATTCCCTTAGATACAAAATACTCCGCCATCGGCACAAACAGTTCGTCGAGATACTTGCGGAAACGGGTCTCGGAAAAGCGTTCGTGTCCTTCGTATCGCACAAACGGCTTTGAAGTATCATCGCTCCAATAAGGGTCGAGATGCATCCGCACGAAGTTGAACTTCCATCCGGCAGCCACAATCCCGTCTACCATACGTTTGTTATAGCTAAGACACGACTGCACATCGTAGTTAGTCCATGCGTTGTTGTTAAAAAAGGGACTGTAGGTCTGTGTAAATCCATGAAGATTGACCGTCTCGCCCTTTTCGTTTTTAAGGTAGCGCCCCTCTACGTGCAACACTGGCAACTGATGATAGTCTTTCTCCGGAGCAGGTTCGTCCTTAGGCGTTTCCGGTTCGGCAGGAATCTCCGGTTGTATAGGCAGAGAGCTTTCGTCCGAACAAGATGCCAAAGCCACACCTATCCATGCCAGCAAATAAATTATCTTTTTCATAATGATGTTGATGTTACATAATAGTTGTTGCAAAAATAACAATACTACCAATAGCGATAAAAACTATAGTTGTAAATACCGTCACCACTGATAGTTCCTTCATACAATTTATAGCCTTTTATATCACCATGATAAAAAACTAACGGAGAGCCGTTATAATCCATTTCGTAAGTTCCTTTCGTTTCCCCTTTAGGAATAGTGATTGATGCACTACTCTCATACTTTCCACCATCATTGTATGCTTCGTATGGGATTCTGCAACTTATATCTTTTTTTACGGGATAAGTTGTCGTGGCAGTAAAAATAGGATGATTGGAATACAGTTCTTTCATTGAAATCATTATGCGATTATCAATTCCATTTTGAGTAATACCAACTGTTAATGTTTTATTAGATCCCGGCTGTTTCAATACAATTTTTCCACTTCTGAGAGAGGAAGTATTGTCCTGGGCTACTACCGATAGAACATATATATCATAATACTGAAAACATATAAGATAATCCAACCATGAAGGATCGCTCACTATTTCAGGTTGCAATAATGTTTTTGTTCCATTAACCTCTACATAGGAACATAAAGTTCTACTAAGAGGTTGTGAGTCATCCTTCGGACCAATAACAAAGTCCTCCACTACATCCGAATCTGAAGCCCCAAAACAATATGTACTATCCGAATTTGCAGCCCTTGTAACTATATCTCCTACTTTATCTATATCAAACAGAATTTCATTACTACAGCTACACCAAATAATCAAACTTAAAATAAATAATATGTTTTTCATTATTATCCGACTTTTATTGAAACAATAAAGGCAGCGGATTCATGTTATATGCCCCGCTGCCTTTTCTTATCAATCTCTATTATTTACCAGCCAATCCGTCAGCAAAACCGGCATAAGTATGCTTACGGTTGTAGTTGGAATCCCATAAACCTACAGGTTCACCGCCACGCCAGTTAGAATCACCGGGGGCACCGGGAGCATCGGTAGCACACCACTGCGTGATGCCGTATTGCTGTGCCACAGGAATAATCTCGAAGTATTTCTTCACGATAAACTTATAATATTCAGCCATCGCTTTATGTTGTTCTTCTGTCATATCCTTTGTCAACACCGTAGTGCCGCTTTCATCCACATATCCCATATCCAGCTCAGATACTTTCACGAGTTTGCCACTCTTGGCTAAGATTTCAAACATTTTCACTACATGTTCTTCTTGCTTCTGCTGGTCAGCAGCATTGGCGCGATAAGCCACGTGCATCTGTGTACCGATACCGTCAATCTTTGTCACACCGTCAGATTCCCACTTCTCTATCCAGTGTACCAAGCTCTTGGCTTTCTGATTGTTATCCCAAGTGGATTCCAGATTGTAATCGTTGATGAAAAGTTTGAGAGGTTTAACACCACCGTTTTCTGCATAATATTTACGGGCGGCAGCTACAACAATACGAACATAATCTTCACTACCCAAGTAATCTTGCCAGTAGAAATTATTGGCAGCGTCAGCACCGGCATTAGATGCAGATTGCAAGACATAGAAACCTTCACCGTCGTTGCCACCACCTGAAATAGCTTCGTTCACTACATCCCAAGTAGTCACGTAACCACCAGTAGCTTTCATCATTCCTTCAATCCAATTGTTCATTGCCCGAGTAAGCGCTTCTTTTTTCTCTTCGGGAGTAAGAGGAATAGTGTTACCTTTAGTAACTATTTGCAATTTGATATTATCAAAATAATATTTATTAGCAGGTGCATTGGGCGCGCCTACATCCAAGTTCCATGCAAAAGTCTGCATGTTTCCCTCAGGAGAAAGGGTAGTGTTAATAGTAATAGTTTTTTCAAAGTGTTGCCATTCCGTAGTGAAACTAACAGCACACCCACCATCATAATGAATATAAGCTCCAGGGGCAGCATGAGCCTGAGACTCAGAATTATTGGGTGTATCTGCACGATAATCGAAAGAGATACGTACAACATCATTTTCCACCAACGGACGGTCAGCATACAAAAAGAATTGAGTATCCCAACTGTTTGTTCCTCCACCAGCAGAAGTAACAACGAAAGCACGACTACCGTCTTTACCTACTCCATCAACAATATCGCAAGCAGCATTAGCTCCTCCCACATGAGTAGAAACAAAATTGGTAGTTTCACTGCCTTGCGCATCACCATTAGTAATGATGTCAGTTAAAATCTCTACTGCCGCATCTCCCGGTGTAGGTATAATTGAATAAGAATGCGCATGCCAACTTGGTTTAGACCAATTAGAAGGCAGATTTCCTTCTTCAAAAGTTCCGTTCTTTATCATATTTTGCTCAGAACCTTTTTCAACCAGCACCATGTCATCAAACCAAAGATCTCCTCCAAACTGTCCGAAATTGAATAACAAACGAGAACAATCACTATTAGGTGTAAATTCAATGCTTATTGTGCTCCATGTAGTTCCTGCTGAAATCTGTGGTATGCCATAATGTGTATTACCAGCATTCGGTGTTTCTATCCAAAGCGGAAATGTCACAGCTGATGAAGCCTTGGTTCTCATAGAGAATACATAAGATTTCCCTTGTAAAAGAGGAGATTCCAAATCATAGTAATTTTGCCAATCCCATGGATTCGCCTTCGCTTCAGAAGTATTGATATGCAAACAATTTCCTTCTCCTACAGAGGGCGGCAATTCTTTGTCTTTAATCAAAGAATTCAAATACTTATTATTCTGCTGTGCATGCCAAGCCAATGTATGTCCATATATAGTAATTCCGGCAGCTTGGGCGGCAGTGACAAATTTATCCACAGTTTCGAAATTCATCTCCCCTTTATCGTTCACACACGAAGCATATTTCATCGCATTGCCTGCGGTCACTTCGTCGAAGTTGGCTTCCGCTAAACGAAATACCAATCCTCCTTCGATAAATTCGTTGGCTGCCAACGCTAATCCCAATTTAAAATCGGGATTAGCTGCACGGTCTATGTACGATTTCAGCGGGGCATAATCATTCAGATACTCGTATTGCGCTATCGACTCCGGTTTTGTCACCGTGACATCGGCAATCTCGGTATCCACGCAAGAAGCCAGCAAAGCTGCTACCAGCGTGCCCCATACCATATTATTTTTTCTATTCATCTTCATGTAGTTTTCTTAAATTGTTTAGATTGCGGTTCACTTCAACTTCACGTTAAAAGTTTCAAATTTGCTCTGTCTGTCGCGTGACACCAGCGCGTCCGTGCTGCTACATTTGGCAGTGCCCGTTTCACCGGTCACAGCATTCAACACATAAGGCGCATAAGTCACTTCATAGGTCAGTTCGAACAGGTCGCGGTCTTTGTCGCCCCACGCTTTCTTGGCACCATGATAGGTCCACTTGCCCGAACCGCTTGCCTGAGCCCCCGGTGTGTCGGTAGTGATGGAGCAATTGCCGTTGTCGTCAACCGTTATCACCAAGTCCATTGTCAACGTTTGCTTGGAAGATTCGCCTTTCTCATTCACCACATCCACCGAAAGCGAAAGAGGATAACGCACTTTGTTGAGGGCAATAGTTCCCAATGTACGTTGGTCTGCTTTCTCTATATTCTGCGGGTTACGGTTGAGCGTAGAAGTGTTGCCATTGATGTCGAGCTGGTCTGTGCCACGACTCAACCAAACGCCCTCATACTTGTTTTTGTAGGTCACCCCATAAAGCGCATAGTCTTTGGGAAGCACGTCCCAGTCTGCCACATTCAAGCGATTGGGAGACTCAACTTTAGGTTTGCCCGCCAAGATAGAGTCTGAAGCCTGTGCTAACCGTACCGGAATGACATAGGTGAGTTCGGGCGTGAGAGGATCATTGAAGAAAGCATCGGTCAACTGTATGTCCATACGTCCATAAATGTCTCCTTTGGGAAATACCACCTGTTCCGAAGAATAAGTATAATATTCCTTAGGCATAGGAAGTATCGGCTTGCCATTGTCGAAATAAGCATTGGTACACAAACTTTCATCGATAACAATCTGTGCTGTGCGCTCTTTGCGGTTTGACCACACACCGCCCAATGTAGCGATGATCTGCATCCGATATTCATTGTCTTGTTCGGTAGGATATACATCTTCGCCCAATGTGATGGTGCGTATAGGAGTCTGAGTAGCAAAACTGATGGTCTGATATTCGTAATCGTCGAATTCTTTGTCTCCGTTTTCACAGCCGGCAAACAACAAGCCAAGGACCATGCATTTCATTATTGTCTTATTCATAATCATTGTATGCTTTAGCATTTTATTAAATTTACACTATCGGTTTACCAACCCTGATTCTGTTTCAGTTCGTCATACTTAAGAACTTCCGAATAAGGAATAGGACCGTAATACATATACTCACTGAACGAGCGTTTGTCTACCTCCATTGGAGTATAACGGGTTCCACTGATATTCATCCCTTTAGCGGTTTCGGTCAGATTGCTCTTCCAGCGGCGCAAATCCCAGAAACGGAAACCTTCGAAACAAAGTTCGATGCGACGTTCGTTGCGGATGAGTTCCGCCATCTTTGCCTGATCGTTCTTGATGGATTCCAAGTAAGCATCACCATTGTCGCGACCGATGCCGGCACGGTGGCGCAACTTTTTCACCACATCATAAGCAGAATAGCCGTTGCCTCCTTTATCTTGCGGACCGTACGCCTGATTTGCCGCCTCGGCATACGCCAAGAATATCTCGGTATAGCGGATGCGCGGTGTGTAATGATACTGGTCGGCTTTCGCATTCGGGTCGAGGCTGATGTCCTGACGCAACAGTTTGCGCAGATAGTATCCGGTACGGGTAGAACGTCCTACCACCTTGTTCAGTGCATCATTGGTAGTTCCGTCGGCTGCCGTAAAGATTTCCTTATTCGTATTGCCTGCCTTACAACCATTATAGAGAATGTATGCTTCCAAGCGCGGGTCACGGTTGGCATACGGAAGATTTTCATCATATTCGCCGGACAGATGAGACACCGGATAACCGTTCAGCATCGGGAATGCATCCACCAGATTTTGAGTTGGGTTGATACGTCCGTTACCGTAGAGTGTGGGCGGGAAGTTATCTTCTTCGAGCGAGAGGGATTTGGCACGTTCACCACGCCACAGAATTTCAGCAGGTGATTCGGTTGGGCTAAGTTTTTCAATATCATCTACATTGCAATACCATGTCCATCCGGTAGGATCCATACCGTCTACCCCTCCGATATGATTCAGTACCTTTGCAGCACTAGCAGCAGCCGTTTTCCAATCAACGCCTGACTGGTCACTATATGCCGGACTGGCAGCAAGCAAATCCGCTTTTGCCACAAACGCTTCCACCACCTTTCCAGACATACGGCCGATAAAGTTTGCGCCAAACACACGGGTGACTTTGCCTTGGTCTGCTCCTGCATATTTAGCAGACAAGCGTTGCATTTCCGCTGCGTCACCATATTCCCAAGGCAATCCTTCGAGTGCCAACCGGGCGTCTTCTTTCAACGCCTTCATGCAATCTACAAATGTGCTGCGGGGCACATTGAAATTGGATCCGGCTGCTTCCGGTTCGGTCAGGATGGGCACCCCCATCAACACACCGTCTTCGGTATAGCCCGCATGGGCTTCGAGGAGGTAATACATATACATGGCACGCAAGCCATAGGCTTCCGCTTTCTCACGGTCGCAGAACATCTGCGCCACCACTTCGTCTTTCGCCCATTTCACCTTGTCGGCATTGGCAAGGAAAAGATTGATATACTGTATGGCGGAACGGCAGGAAGTCCAACGGTCGGCAGGATTGTTGTTTGCCGTCCACATGCCGGAGGCTATTTTACGCCAGCTGTTTTCCGCATCATTGCTCACAGCGTCATCGGTAGCCACGTCGTTGAAAGAATAGCCTGCGCAGGGTATGCGTGTATAGGCATTTGCCAGTATTCCTTCGGCATATTGCGAATTCTCGTACATATATTCCAGTCCGAGGTTGTTCTCGATAGCCGGTTCGAACAAGTCATCGCATCCGGTCAGACAAGCGGCAAAGGCACATATTGTTATAATTTTCTTCATGACTTATTTATTCTATATTTTTATATTCTACAACGAGAGACCCATCAAAAGTCTACCTTTACACCCAGTGCGTACGAACGGCATTGGGGAGAAGTCCCTACATTCATCTCCATATATTTACGCTCCTTCGCCAAGGTCAACAGGCTTGTTCCGTTGGCATAGATTTGTAAACCTTTCACAAGTTTGCCTTTCAGCATAGCAGCCGGGAAGTCGTAAGACAATTGAACACGGTTCAAATCGAAACGTGAAGTGTCGTACAACCAGAAGTCGGAAGCCACAAAGTTCAGGTCGCCACCTTGTGTTGTGAGACGCGGGTATGTGGCGATATCTGCCGTCTCTTCCGTCCAGCGTCCGCGAACCACTTCAGAATATTTGCGATCGCCATACACGTGCATATAACTATTATTCTTCAGTCCTTTGCCACCAAACGATCCGGTGCCTGCCACAAACAATGTGAAGCCTTTGTACTTGGCAGTCAGGTTGAGACCCATCACCCAGGAAGCACCCCACTTGCCCAATACCACCTGGTCTTGCTCATTGATGACACCATCGTTGTTTTGGTCTACATACTTCAAATCACCGGGTTTGGTATTAGCATTCACCTTTGCCGAGCTTTCCACATCGGCAGCGTCTTTGAAGAATCCGATGCATTGATATCCGCGCAAAGCATCAATCGCCTCACCTTCGGCTTTCAGCCAGTCATATTTCACATTCTCGTCCCATTTGGTGTTCTTGGAGGTGTAGTACATACCCACAAGCCCCACATTCCATTCAAAGTCACCGTGCTTTTTGCCCACATTTACACTCAAGTCCACACCCGTACGACGTTGGTTGTTCATGTTAATATAAGGACGCATATCGGACTTCGGATAATAAGTCTGGAAATAAGACGGATAATTTTGGGGCTGCGCCAGCAATCCTTCGGTATTGGTTACGAAGTAATTGGCATTGAGTCTCACCAATCCCTTCCAAAGAGAAGCGTCCAATCCTACCGTAAATTCCTTACGCTTGATGTAGCCGAGGTCGGGGTTTCCACCTTGCAGGAAGTCGGTGGTCTGCATCGAGTTGTTTACCTCGCTCCATCCCCACCACGTACCTGCCTGTGTAAACTTGGTAGCATACATGTAGTAATCACTGATATCCAAATCCTGATTGAGCACACTATAGCCTGCCATCAGTTTCAGGTTATCGAGCCAATCGGCATCTTTGAGGAAACCCTCTTCGGAAAGACGCCATCCCAACGTAAACGAAGGCGAAAGCCCTATCCGGTTGCCTTCGGGCAATTTGGCGGAATGAACCGCTGCCATGCTGAAATCGGCGTAATACTTACCGGCATAGTTATAATCGAGTTGCAAACCCAAGTTGGAATTGCTAGTGCGATGGTAGGTACCCGAATAGGTCTGCTGGCTGCCTTGAGCCAACAACAATGCATTCACATGATGATTGTCGGCAAAAGTGTTCTGATAGCCGAACTGTGCAGAGAAATAAATGGTCTGATACGCCGTACTGCCCGATACGTTTTGCGTACCGGTATGCTTGTCCATATTGTACTTAGTCAATGAAGTAATACGGTCGCCTCCGAAAGCATTGTTCCAAGAGGCTTCATACACTGCATAGTCGTCGTCGATAGAAGTGATGTAAGAAGTTCCGTAGTCTACGGAGAACTGTGTACGGAATGACAATCCTTTCAGTACTTTATACAAATCGAGGTTGATTCCCGCATCAAACTGGAAACGACGTGAAGTAGCTTTCTGATAACCGGACGCATACATGGCAGCAAAAGGATTAGTCATGTTCAACTGCGTACCTCCCAATAGATATTTGCCGTCAATAAGGTAATTGCTATTATTGATCAACGTCCACGAAGCAGCATCGTTTTTATCGACAAACTCAATGGGAATGAAAGGTACAAGAGGCGCCGAACCGGGAGCAGTCGGACGTAACGTAGCCGAGTTAGCCCAGTAGTCTGCCTTATCGTGACGGGAATCGTAGAAGATAGCATTTGCATTTACCCAACCGCTGATCCAATCGTTCATACGCAAATCCACATTACCGCGGATATTCAGGCGCGAATTGCGGTTGTTCTTACTTTCACCGAAGTTGAGCAAGTCGTTGGAACTCTCGTAACCGATGTTCGTATAGAAGTTGGCGTAGCGTCCGCCGCCCGAAAACTCGGCCACTCCGTTATAGTCCTGACTTGTCTTCCGAATATAGTCATCGGAAAAGAAGTTGATGTTCGGATAACGGTAAGGGTTACTTCCGCTTGCATAGTTGTAAATCTGCTCATCCGAGAAAGCGGGATCCAACCCGTCGTTACGCAACGCCTCGTTATACAACGTCATGTATTCGGCAGAAGCCAGATATTTAGGATAGCTTTTAGGCACATTGATACCGGCATTGGCACGCGCACTCACCCGCAAGTCTTTATCGCATCCGCGCTTCGTGGTGATAAGAATGACTCCCTTCGCACCACGGCTGCCGTAAAGCACCACGGCTTGCGCTGCTTTGAGGAATGTGATTTGGGCTATTTCGGTAGGACGAATGTTGTTTGCCTCACGAGGGACTCCGTCTACCAATACCAACGCTTCGCCCATGTTCCATAATTGTCCGTTGTAACCTCCCACTAAAGATTGCATATTGTCGAGACTGTACAGCGAATAACTTTTATTAGTCAGTTCCTCTACATTGACGGACGAGACACCACCCATCAAATCCGCCCGGTCCACTGTGCGGAAAGCCACATTCACTTTCTGAGCCAATGTATCAGTCTTCTCCACATCCGTCTGAGCCATCAGCCCGGCAGAAGCAAACAATAGTCCGGCGCTAAGAATTATATTTTTATGAATTTGTTTCATGATATTCTATTTCGTTTAATAAGTCACTTGTTTACCATCCCGGATTCTGATAGAACTCCGGATACAAGGTCACGTCAGACAATTTCAGAGGCAACCAGTAATGCTTCTCCGTGAAATTACGCGTCACGATTACCCGATATGTATAGCCGCTTACAGCTGTTTCCTGAGGGTTCTCGGCAAGGTCGCCTACCCGTTGGAAATCGACAGCAGTCTTTTCGGTATAAGGTTTCTTGTCGATAAGCAACCAGCGACGCAAGTCAGTGAAACGGTGTCCTTCGTATGCAAGTTCTACCGCACGTTCGCGGCGAATCTCACTGTTGAACAGATCGATTGAACCGGTATATTTGGCATTGACACCTTCTACTCTCGCACGTTTGCGGATGGTGTTGACTGCGGCCAGTGCCGTAAGTGTACAGTTGGTTGACTTTCCTGTAGACGAGCCGGTAGCATTTGCCGCAGCTTCAGCATACATCAGATAAATGTCTGCCAGACGCATATAGCTGCAATAGATATGCATCTGCGGACTCCATCCCCAGCCATCATCCCATTTATTGGCTGTCACCGGAATAAACTTGCCAAGCAGGAATCCGGTACGGCTTCCGAACTGGTCGTCACGGGCGTTTCCGCCTGTGTAGAGGGATGCAACGGCTAAGTCACCGACCTCCTCCGAATCTTTTTTTGCATCAGATACCATAGGCGAACCGTCGAAGCGAATATCATGATAGAAACGTGGGTCGCGTCCTTTCCAAGGATGAGTCTTGTCCCACTTGGATTCCTGGTCGTCGAGCGGCAATCCATTTGCCATACCGTAATAGTGTACATAGTTGGCTGTGGGCGAGAGTTGCGGATTGTTATCTTTCTTATAGCTGGCAGGCACAAACTGAAGAGCTAAACCAAAAGTTGAGTTTTGCCAGCCATCTGCCACCAATCCTCTGAACAATGCTTCTGTAGAACCCGGCATTTGGGCATTCTTTCCGTATGTGTAGAAGAGGTCGGAATAGTCCTCAAAGTCCACCAAGCTATATTGCGTCTGTCGGTTCTC
Organism: Bacteroides xylanisolvens; assembly: GCF_018289135.1. Taxonomy (NCBI): domain Bacteria; kingdom Pseudomonadati; phylum Bacteroidota; class Bacteroidia; order Bacteroidales; family Bacteroidaceae; genus Bacteroides; species Bacteroides xylanisolvens. The sequence goes on along the minus strand of NZ_CP072216.1, from coordinate 5,432,531 downwards.
TACCAGCGTAAGCAACTCCCCGAACGCTTCGGCAGCCTTCCGGCAATATTCCTGATTGTAGGATTCACTTCCTGTGGACACCTTGTTCATCAACGGACTTCCTGCCCACAAGTAGTTTTTACCTAAATAGCCCAGTGCCATGATTTTGTTGATGCGCAGTTGGTTGTATCCTTTCGTGCTCGGGCTGATAGATGTCTTGTCCCAATCAATAGGCAGCAGATCGGCAGCCATCCGGAAATCATCGGCAGCCTTGTCGGCACATTCGTGATAGCTGAGTCGCGGCTCGTTGAATGTTTCGTTGGGAGGCAACACCTTATCTATATAAGGCAATCCGCCGAAATATTGTATCAGCATGAAATGAAACCACCCGCGGAAGAAATAAAGCTGTCCGGCAATGGCGTTCTTCTGTTCCTGCGTTGCATCGGTAAGCAGGTCCAGATTTGCTAATCCCGTATTACATTTACGGATTCCGTACCAAGAAGCGGGCCACAAGTCGCGGTTCCATCTGAATCCGTCGTTCGGAGTAGTAAAGTCCAGATTCAGAGTTTTGCAATCCATAAATCCGGCCCCCCAGCCGTCGTGTTCAGCCTGCCACCCCCAAAAGTCGCCTTGGTCCACTTTATAGCCCATGTGATAATTGCAGTCTACACCAATCACTTCGTCTTCACCCCAGTTCCAAGAGTTTGACCAGTATTGTTTGACCATGTCGGGAATACAAGCATAAAGCTCTTCTACAAATCCCTGAAAATTGTGGAAGTCCTTAAAGGCATTTTCCGGAGTGACATCCGATTCGGGTGCCTTGTCCAGATAGTCGGTACACGAAGCAGTCGTACCCGTCAATCCGAGACTCAAACAAGCCATTACAGCATATTTTATAATGTATTTTTTCATAATTCGATGATGTTTTAAAGGTCAAATTTAATACCCAGATTGAAACGACGTACAGTAGGATAAGCACCTTGCGAAGCCAATCCCGTACCTGCAAAGTTCGATTCGCGGTCATCCGGCATACGCGACCATACCCAAAGGTTGTTTCCGTTCAGGAATATTTTAAATCTGTTCAATCCAATTTTCTTTACCCAAGGTTGTGTAAAAGTGTAAGCCACTTCAGCATTCTTCAGACGAATAAACGAACCGTCGTAATGGAAGCGAGTACCTTCATAATAACTCGGAGTAGAATTGATACGAGGCATGGGAGCATCTGCATCAAAACGATCTTTCGACCAGAATACTCCTTCGTCGAATACAGTATTCACGTTATTGTGCAAGGAAGTAAAACCCACATAACGGTTGACGTTGGTCACTCCATAGAACTGTACAAAGCAGCTGAATCCCTTGTAATCGAATCCGATAGTAGCGTTGTACGTATTTTCGGGAGTACCCGTATAGCCGTAAGGAGCGCTGTCGTTGGCATCTATCACGCCATCACCATTATAGTCCATAGTGATATACTGTCCGGGCAATTTCTGATCGTTCATCGTATTGTGTGTAGGCATGGCGAATACTTCGTCCCACGTGTTGGCAAATCCTGCCGTAAGATGAGCGTGGTCTTGTCCGATGGCAAATCCTTCCGACTTCTGGTATGCGGGACGCAACACAGGGTCATCGTATTTGAGAATCTTGTTTTCAGCATGAGTCATATTGAAGTTACCCCACAGACGAAGACCGTTGTTCAATGTTTTATTTACACGAAGTTCCAATTCGTATCCTTTCGTACGCACGCGTCCTAAGTTGGCAGCCGGGGCGGAAATTCCTAAATAACCGGGAGTGGCACGTTTGTCGCCGGCTACAAGAATGTCCGAACGCTTGTCATAGAAAAATTCCAAACTACCGGCAAGCAAACCATCGAAGAAAGCGTAATCAACACCGATATTCTGCTTCAAAGCTGTTTCCCAATGTACATCGGGATTACCTACCGTAGCTTCCTTGTACCAAGTGTAAGGAGACTCGGTTCGATTGTTCAAACCGTGGAAAGACTTACCTCCGTAAGCCCACTGTGTAGCATATAGAAAACGAATACCAAGATTATCGTCACCTACCTCACCGATAGAATAACGTACTTTCAACATATCTACCCACTTACGGAGAGGCTTGAAGAATCTTTCTTCGCTTATCATCCAGCCCAACGCACCTGAGTTAAACAACTCGAAACGATAGTCGGGACTAAACTTCTCGGAACCGTTGTATGCACCGTTGTATTCCAAGAAATAACGGTTGCCATAACTATAAGTGGCGCGGAACGCCCAGTCTTCACGATAGTGAGGGAATTCGCTACCAGTGCTTCGTTCGGTACGGTTGAACACTCCCATGGCGCTGACATCGTGGTCACCGAACTTGCCGCTCCATGACAATTGTCCTTGATAAAAAAGATTGCGTTGAGTAGACCAGTCCCGCACAGCACCACCTGCTGTAGACCACAAGATACCTTCCTGAAAATCGAGTCCGGTTTTAGAGTCGGTTTGCGCGTTGCTATAATGCACCTCGCCTGTTTCCGGATCTATCCATTTGGTCTGCGTCCCGTGATTCAAGTCATTGACACCACGACCGGCTTCCACAAACACGTTGTCCCACGAAATCATGGCACTTGCACGTAATCCTTTTACGAGGAAACTCAAATCCTGTTCCAATACAAAGTCAGTATTGACGCGGGTAGTAGTAAGCATTTCATAGCCTGCATTGGCGAGATTCAACACAGAGTTCGGCGCACCTTGCGAATTGGGCTTGTAGTATCCCCACGTACCGTCGGAATAACGGGGCAAGAAAGCGTCTGACGGAGAACTGTAGGCAGCCTGCCACAACTGCGAGGCACCAAATGAATCGTCGGCAACTCCCCACGGTGATTTCTTCACACCGTAAGAACCGAAAATATTGGCTTTCAATACGGTAGTTTTGGTAATCTTGAAGTCCAAATTACTACGTGCATTAATACGGTTGAATCCGTAACCTGCCTGATAACCACGGTTATTGTCCCATTCGCGGAACAAGTCACCTTCATGCAGAAAGTCTACCGCAGCGAAATATTTGACGTGGCGTGTACCACCCGACAGGTTGATGCTCGGATTGTATGACATGGCATAATCTTTGAAAAGCTCTTTCTGCCAGTCAACGTTCGGATAACGTTCGGCCTCTTCCAAATTAGCAGGATGGCGATATTTGTCAATCGTCTCCATCGGCAATATTTTATTCCAAGAAGCAGGATTCAAGCCTAACTCATATTCGGCAGCCTGATTACGCACATACAACGCATCCGCCGACTCCATTCTTCCCGGCAGAGCAGAAACCACTTTAGCCGTCATGTTCATACTTACGTCAATCTTGGCCCGACCTTCGTTACCGCGCTTAGTGGTTACAAGAATGACACCATTGGCACCCTTCACACCATAAACAGCAGTTGCCGACGCATCCTTCAATACAGATATAGACTGTACAGAACTCATGTCCACACTGCTCATCGGACGTTCGATACCGTCCACAAGGATAAGCGGTTCGCTATTATTCCACGAGCTAACGCTACGAATTACAATTTTCGGGTCTTCGTCACCCGGCATACCAGTAGAGGCAGAAGTCACCACACCCGGCAAATTACCCGTCAATGCCGCACCCACATTCGACACACCACCTGCACGCTGTAATGTCTCACCAGTGGTTTGTGCAATAGCACCTACCACAGACGCTTTCTTTTGTTGTCCGTAACCCACCACAACCACTTCTTCCAGTTGCTTGGTGTCATCTTCCAATGTTACTTTAATAAGACCTTTAGAAACCACTTTTACTTCCTGCGGTTTCATTCCTACATACGAAACAATAAGGACAGACTTCTCACCGGGCACAGTCAATACAAAATTGCCATCTATATCTGTGATTGTACCTATTGAACTATTACCTTTTAAAGTTACTGAGGCTCCAATGATTGTCTCACCATTACTGTCAAGAACCGTTCCCCTCACCGTTATCCCTTTCTGTGCTGATGCTGTTACAAAACTAAACAACATAAGGAGAAACAGGTAAGGAATTTTTTGAATTTTCTTCGTTACATTTTTCATTACCATTAGTTTAAGATGTTAATTAACTACATTGTTTTCTAATCATCATTCTTTTTTAATTGCATTAGCTATCATTATAAATATCACCCATAGTTGCTAGTATTAGATTTATATAAAAAAAATAATTATTTGCAAGTAGCGTATAATCCAATTGTAGTACCGGTAAATCCACCAGCCGTTGTAGTAGAGAGATAACTGGAATCTACATCTTTACAAAGCAGTTTCCAGCTTTTTTCACCATCAATAGAATAATAGAAGTCGTAACCAATTCCTTGAGATACTAATTTCAAATATACCTCATTTGTATCTGCGTCTATTTCATCTGAAGCCAATGTCTGTTCCTTTTCACCGATTTGTTTCAGAGAAATATTTTTATTCTCACCCACTTTATTCAAGCAGAAGAAATATTGATGCGCCTCATCTTTAAACAATAACATTCCGGCTGTTTCCTTATCGTTAGAAGGATTGAACAACATACGGGTAGCACATTCAAATTTATGATGTTGTAACCGACGGCAGACAAATGCCGGAGTTTTCTTTTCCGTAGAGCTAATATCTGCACACTTCAAGGTCAGGTATCCGGGTGTTTCCGTCAATGAATATAAATCGGAAGCAGAAGCTCTCAAAGTCATCCAAGTCATATCAAGTACAGGAGAATCAAAGTTCTCTATTAACTCGAAGTTACCATAAGTAACTATCGTATCGCGTTTCGCACCTTCACGTTTTACAATCATAGGTACTAAATCATCTCCTTGTGTCATGTACGGGAATCCATCTTCACTCCATTTCACCGGCATCATAAATGTTTCACGTCCCAAATTCTCAAACTGATTATTAATAGGGCGACAAGCCAGAAAAACAGCCCACCAATCTCCCTCTTTTGTTTGAATCAAGTCTGCATGACCAGCACAGGTTACCGAATTAGGACGGTCAGAATTCAAATGTCTTTGCGTCAGAATCGGATTGTTTTTCCATGGAAGAAATTTACCCATCGGAGAATCACCACGGAAAATCACTTCCGAATGCCAGTTACCCGTTCCACCTTCGGCGGACATCAAGAAATACTTTCCATTTATTTTATATAAATGAGGACCTTCTATCCAAATTGGTTTGTCTGCCGGTTGAGCTCCTTTGTTTACAAGAATCTTACGAGGACCGATCGTCTTATCTGTTTTCACATCAAACTCTTGTATGCGTATAGTACGGTGGCCGCTATATTCAGGTTTATTATCCGGAGCCTCATCATTATTAACAATATATGCCTTACCATCTTCATCAAAAAAGAAAGAAGGATCAATACCTCCGACCTCCGGCAACATGACGGGTTCCGACCATTCACCAAACGGGTCTTGTGTCTTAACAAAGAAATTTCCGGCTCCGACATTGGTTGTTACCATATAATATGTCTTGTTATACGGATTATAAGAAATAGCCGGAGCAAAAATACCGCCACTCACTTTCTGTCCTTCCATATTCACTAATTGCGAAGCACGGTTCAACACATGCCCTATCTGTTTCCAATTCACCAAGTCTTTGCTGTGAAAAATAGGAACACCGGGGAAATAAGTGAATGTAGATGTTACTAGGAAATAATCACCTTCTCCATTTGTACAAACACTAGGATCAGAATACCATCCCGGCAAAATAGGATTATAGAAATAGTCTTCACCTGACAGAGGATTGGAAATATAAAAATCATCATTTCCTTTATAAGAAAAATAATCAAAGAGAGCCACAGATTTTCCAATAGCCGGTAATTGTTGTTCTTTCTTTGAGTTACATGACATCATTGTTATCCCCAACATAAATATGGAGAGCCGGACGATTGACATTAATTGTATTACCTGTGTATTCTTCATAATACCTCTTATTTTCTTTATAATCAAATATGAATTACTGATCTTTTTCTGCAAAGATATGCCAGCTTATAAAACTACAAACATAATTATGTTACGGGCTTCTTTTCCTAAATAACATCTTCATTTTCAATGTTACATCTATCTTTCCCCTTGTAGCATACCCAAATAATTACACTGATTATAAGCACATTACAATCTCATTTTTTTGAATAAAAGCTATTCAAATTCCCAATAATCCAGATTGAAAAGTTTGTTTCCTTTCTCTCCTTTAAAGCAGAAATAAAGATCATGTACACCCTTTGCATTCTTTATCCGGCATGACATCTGTTTATATATATCCAGTCCTCCTGTTGGTGATATACTGACACAGCCTATTACCGGACCTTCCGTGCTGTCCAGACGAATTTCTATCATTCCGCCTTTTTCAACACAAGCTGCGCTTACACTGAATTTCTTTGCTCCCTTCTTGCCAAAGTCGACACCACGCACACACAGATATTCATTATCATCAATATCGGTTATATACAAACCACCATTCTTATGATTTTCAGCTTTCAGACCATATCCCCAAGCCATCGTTTCGGCTTCCACTCTACGGTAAGGATTAAAGTTTTCAATCTGTTCCAGTTTCGTCTCCTGCCAATAAGGAACTTCCTTAATGGTTCCATCCGGATTATAATGCATTTTTGCAACAGATACCGAACGACGTTCTTTATGGTCGAAAGTCTCCAGATGAAGCAAATCATAATTTAGGCCGAACACATAAGAACTGCCTTTATAATCAATAATTCCGGGATGATTTCCTCTGGTTCTTTCCGTTGGACGCATAATATATCCTTTTGTACTCCATGGTCCGGTAGCTTTGTCGCTCATAGCATAGCCAATCCCTTCCGGACAACAAGTAGAAGCAAAAGCCATATAATAATGACCGTTACGTTTATATACCCACGGACCTTCCTGATAATGTTCCGGTTTATCAGCCAATTTGGCTATTTCCCCCGAATATGAAATCATATCTTCATTCAGTTTCACATAATAAACATTCGGATTGCCCCAATACATATACGCTTGTCCGTCATCATCAATAAATACGGTAGGGTCAATATCATCCCAATGCTCTTTTTGCCAAACTAATGGTTTATTCAAAGGGTCTTTAAAAGGACCGTAAGGAGAGTCGGATACCAATACGCCAATACCATTACCGTGAATCGGGCAATACATGTAAAACTTGCCATTACGTTCGATGACCTGTTCTGCCCAGGCACCATTATCACGTTTCACCCAATCAAAACTCTTCAGAGAAGCGACCGCTCCGTGATCGGTCCAATTCACCATATCAGTGGAGGTATAAAGCAACCAGTCCAACATTTTGAATCCTTCGGCATCATCCTCATCATGGGTTGTATAAAGGAAAACGGTATCGTTATATACCATCGGAGCCGGATCGGCAGTATATTTTGTTTGTATAATAGGATTTTGTGCAGTTCCTGAAGTAGCGGCAGTGATTGCCAACAAAAACGACACGCCTAAAAATTTAAAGTTTCTCATATTCTTTTATTTAAAATGGTTATTTGGTTATTAATACTCCACCATTGCAAGGAATAGCCAATTGTAATTCTTGTTTCTTCCCTATTTCTATTTGTTTCACACCACCCTGCAATGCCTTATCATCACTAAATAGTCTCACCTTTTCTCCATTGGAGAACATCGGCAAATTAACTTTAAGTTTCAGTGTTTCCTTCTGCGCATTTACTCCGGCAATATACCATTTGTCACCATGACGACGGGCAAGAATAACGTATTTACCAGGATAACCGTCAATGAAACGTACTTCGTCCCAAGTCGTTGGAACCTCTTTCATAAAATCAATTGCCCACGACGGAGCATCGGTCAGGTTATTCGGTGCCAAAGCGAAATGCTGTACCGGACTCTGAAATAGCACCGCCGTAGCCAGTGCGTAGACATCTGATGTCACCCGCCGGCTTCCCCGTGGGGCATTATCCGCATTATAATATTTGTTCAATGCACTACCTCCAAAATCCATGCTACCTACCGTGTTACGGATAAACGGATGTAAGGTAGCATTAAAGGCCTCATTATCACAGCTGCCTTGAGAGAAATGAAGATTTTCACTAGCCAATACAGCCTCACTCGATGCGAAGTTAGGATACATACGTTCCCAGCCACGAGGCAAAGTGCATCCATGAAAAATAACCAGAAGGCCGTACTCGTTTGCATCCGACAAGATATCCTCATACAACTGCATAGTCATTTGCTTGTCACCTCCGAAAAAGTCAACTTTTATTCCACGAATGCCAATGCTTTGCATCCATTTCATCTCCTTACGTCTGGCTATCGCATTATCCATGATACTTCTCGGAGTTTGCGGAGCATCATTCCAATACCCATTCGAATTATACCACAAATAAAGAGCTACCCCTTTGTCCTTCCCATATTTAGCCAATTCTTCAATTTTATCACGTCCTATTTGTTTATCCCACAAGGCATCCACCAACACGGACTGATACCCCATTGCTGCCGAAAAATCAATATACCGGAGTTGCTCTTTATAATTAGTACTTCCATCCATACCGATAATCCAGCTCCATGAACCCCGTCCATACGTATACTCTCCTTTTGCCGGATAAAGCGGTTTTACAACATCAAAAGGAACCGTTGTCTCCACTATTGGAGCCAAAGTCTTGCCCACAGTAATAGTACGCCAAGGCGTCTCGCCCGGTAATGCTATCCCCGGAGAAACCGTACCATTCCCATTTGCTTCACCTTCTTGCGGAAATCCAATGGTATACACTCCTCCTTTGTGTCCCAACAGACGGCTCGCACAATATCCACCATTTACTCCCGTTTCGGAAACAAGTACCCAACCATTATCTCCATTACGGAATAGGCAGGGAAATGTATACCCTTCTCCCCAGCCATTTTTGCCTGCGACATCATCTGCCGTATAAGACGTCTCATAACTTGGAGAAGTACGGGCAAATCCTCCCATCGGTTTACTTTGCGGACAAAGGAAAGTGGTGGTTCCGTCAGGAAACACAAATCCTGTGACTTCTTGCTTAACCACGCAACTTAGTGTCTCACCTTGCGGATACATCTTATATTTAAAAGCAACATCGTTATTACTTATGCGGAATATAACATCATAAATTGTTTTCCCTTGTTGTGTAAACGAAAATACAGCTTCATTTGCCACATAATGTACCTTACTCTTTTTAATAGAAGCCAACTCGTATGTTTCATCTATTTTATTTGTTGAAACATTCTTCTCCAGCGACATCCCCGATGAGAAATCTCCTATATTTGCAATCATCCCCAATGGAGATGGTTTCAAAAAAAGAACATTGTCATAACTAACAGAATAAGAGGGTCTTCCATCCATATCTGCGACTGTTACTACCAACTTTCCATCAGGACTTGTTATCTGTTTATTTTCTGCACTTGCAACGCTACTAGCCAATAGCATAGCCATCACTATAAAAAATTTCATCATATTTCTATTTTTTAGATTCTTCTCTACTGACTTAATCACACATTCTATTATAATCAAAACCTTACAGAAATTGCCTTCCCATTATAATCGACGCTTTTTTGAGTCCCATCCTGAAGGGTTACAGTAAACTTACGGTTCTTCAACATTCCCTCATACGCACCTTTTCTTGCCCCTATCGTCAATTTACGAGATGCATTATTCCAAGAGATTGGAATTTCCGTATATGCTCCTTTTTCGTAATTATAATTATCAAATTCATCTTCATATAAAATGAAGTTTCCATTCGCACCCGCATACACCTTCAATTCAAGATGATCCCACGGTTTTTCAGTTGCATACTGAACTTGTGGACCGACGGGAATAATACTACCCGCTTTTACATACAATGGAATAACATCCAGTGTAGTCTCTTTGGTAATTTCCTTTCCGCCTTCATGTTTCTCGTTTGTCCAGAAGTCATACCATAGCGTTCCTGCCGGTAAGTATATGTTAGTAGATTTCGTTTCCATGAAATCCACAGCAGCGTCAGTTTTTGTTTTTTTCGCTCCATCTCTGTTCCATCCTTCTTCTTCGGAGACTTTTACCACAGCTTCCGGTGTATATTGTGCATGAGCAATCGGAGCCACAAGGATCGATTTTCCAAACATATATTCGTCATTGATATCCCACACCTTTCTGTCATCTACAAAATCCATCATCAAAGCGCGCATAAAACTCGATTGGCGATTACTCACCTCCCAAGAAGTAGAATAAATATAAGGCAACAGAGAGTAACGCAAACCTATCATCTTCTCGATAGCATCATATACAGGCTCACCCTTCTTTCCGAACTTATAGATTTCCCTATAAACATCCGTCCCGTGCGAACGCATCATCGGATTGAACGTTCCAAACTGCAACCAACGCACATAAAGCTCCTGATACAATGGATTTTTCGAAGCACTATCATCATTCCAGCTTTTATTATAATGTCCTGCAAAAAAGCCACCAATATCACTATTCCAGTGAGGCATACCACACAAAGAAAAGTTTAATCCGGCAGGAATCTGATTTCTAAAACTCTCCCATGTGGAAGCGACATCACCACTCCATACATTTGCACCATAACGTTGCTGCCCCAAGAATCCCGAACGGGTTAAAATAAACACGCGTTTGTCCAAAGTCACTGCACGCTGATGGTCGTAAACCCCTCCGACAGTCATCAACGGATAAGCATTGCGCACCTTACGGAACGAGCCCAGATAGGTTTTGGTATCCATATCCTCCGGCTTCCAGTCCAAATGGTCGGGTTCGGTAGAGTCCATCCACCAGGCATCCATTCCCAGCTTGAAAATTCCATCATTCAGATATTGCCAATAAATATCACGCGCTTCGGGATTGTAAGCATCATACACTCTTACACCGGAAGGATATTCCATGTTGGGGGGCCATGACTCCAATCCCGATTGCGGCCAGGTAGTGAAGTTAAACAACATCCCTTTTTTATCCAATTCTCTATAAGGCTTGGTCATCGGTCCGAATGACGACCAGATAGATATAGCCATGTGTGCGTTCATTGCATGGACATCCTCAATCATCTTTTGAGGATTATTGAAAGTCGGATTCTGAAAATCCATCGCATTCCACAAATAGTTATGCCCCCAATATTGCCAATCCTGAATAATACCATCCAAGGGAACACCCAATTCACGATATTTACGAACAACGTCTACCACTTCCTCCTGGCTCTTATATCTTTCTTTACTTTGCCAGTAACCATAAGTCCATAAAGGAAACATCGGTGCTTGCCCGGTCAGGCTGCGTACCTGTGCTATAACACCGTCGGCATTTTTCCCATACATGAAGTAATAATCCACACAGTCACCTACTTCAGAACGGAAAGATGTTTCAACTTCGTTATCCGTAAAAAGAGTCGGCGAATAGTTATCCCAAAACACACCATATCCTTTAGTAGACTGGAAGAAAGGTGACACATCTTCAACATTTCCCTGTATCAGATTTTTAGTCATGTTCCGCTGAATCATCTTTCCATTTTGCAATTGTCCCAAACCATAAATGGCTTCCTCTTTATCTAATATAAAAGGTTGATAAACCTGATAAGTTTTTGTCCCGGCATCATCGAAATCGATAAACTGCATACCGGATTTCTCTGCCAATAATGATTTGCCATCCTTTGAGAAATAAGAAACAATTCCCGTCCCGGTGTCCACACTGACACTTAGTTCACTGGTGTTCAATACAATCTTATTATCTTGTATATCAGCTTTGAAACTTACCTTTTCAGGTTTGGCAATTACAGAAAGACTCTGTTTTTCATAGGCAACACCTTCCGGTGACTTTATTACTCTCGCCACAGCAGGCGCAAAGAATTGTACTTCTATATCCACTGCATTCACAGTGGCTTTGATACCGGACGATGTTTTCTGATAGTTCTGTGCGAATAAGATATTGGTGCTGAAGCATAAACATATACCCCAAAATAGATGATGTATTTTCATAATTATAGAATGATAAGGTTTCTAATTAATAACCAACAGATGTTGCATACAGTCCAATCATTGCTCCTGTAAAGCCACCAGCCTCATTAGTAGAAAGAATATCGCCGGAAACGGTTCCTCCTAAATTTAGGAAACTCTTGCCATCAATCGAATAATTAAAACGATAATCATCTCCATTGGCTGTTACTTGCAGTGTCACAGGTTTCTCTGTTTCTATCTTCACCTCACCCAGGACACTCGCTTGTCCTTTCTCGGTTCTTTGCAGTATCAGGTAATAGTCTTTCCCCTTTTTAGTGATACCGAAAACATAGTGATATCTTTCATTTTGATAACATGTTATACCGGCAAAATCTTTCTCATTTTTCGGTTTATACTCCATGGTTGCTGCCGCTGTAAATTGATTATGCTGCTGACGGTAGAACAAGGTAGAAGTAGGTTTCACTTCATTGATATTTGAGGTAAAAGGGATGATCCGCAACCCTTTATCGGTCATCTCAACGAAATCTTCACGAGGACCTCTAAGACCGATCCATCTAAGGTCTAATGTCTTATCGGAGAAATCATCCTTAAAGACAAAGTTGCCACTAGGCAAATAACCGTTTTTCCCTGTTTGGTTCTCAACTCCCGAAGGCATCTTCAATGTAGGTTTCATAGGGATAAGCCCATTCTCGAAAACAGGAAATGTTCCGCTCCAGTCCACCGGAAGAATAAAAGTTTCGCGTCCGGTATTCACTCTGTTCTTCTCATTGGGGCGTATTCCTAAAAATACACCATAATATTTTCCGTCGGGTCCCTCCACTAAGTCTGCATGACCAGCCCAGTCTACTTTATCCGCTCGATTTGCAGGAAAATAACGTTGAGTCAAAATAGGATTATTATTTGCCGGGAGATAAGGTCCTTTCGGATGATCACTTACAAAAATGACTTCGCTATGCCAGCCTCCGGTTCCTCCTTCCGCACACATTAAATAATAACGTCCATCTTTCTTATAGATATGAGGAGCTTCAATCCATATCGGCTTTTCTTCTATATTGACGCCACCGTTTACTATGATCCGATCTGTTCCCGGAACCACTTTATCATTCTCCACATCATAATCCCATATTTTTATGACACGGTGTCCCGAGTAACGCTCGTTTGCTTTAGCAGGAGCATCATTATGTACCACGTATGCCTTGCCATTATCATCAAAGAAAAGAGAAGGATCAATGCCTTCAAATTGAAGTTTGATCGGATCACTCCAGCCATTCTCCGGATTCTTTGTCTTTACCACCATATTTCCAAAGCCACCGGAAAATTGAGTGGTTATCATATAAAACGTATCATTATTGGGATTATATCTTATAGCAGGAGCATATACACCTGCACTAATACCGCAATCTTCAACCTTTAATTGTGACGTTCTGTCCAGCACATGACCGATTTGTTTCCAGTTGACCAAATCATTAGAATGGAAAATAGGTACCCCGGGAAACATAGCAAAAGATGAGCACACCAAATAATAATCATTACCTTTCCGCGTTATACTCGGATCGGGATAGCAACCCTGCAAAATAGGATTATAGAACTCACCCGGCTTTAAAGGATTGTTTTGATAAATAGCATCCTCCCCCTGATAAATAAATTGCGTAAAGACAGGAGCATTTTTCGTTATTTTACCCTTGCCACTCACCTCCATATTAAAAAACAACATAATAAATACGACAAGCCCCACGGATTGCCAGCCCGACAAAATCAATTTTAATGTTCTCATATTATCACTTTTTATTTTCTATAATTTCCTGTTCCATAGTAGTGTTTGCAAATGTATCGATTCGGTTTTATCATATATGTACAATCATGATACAGGCATCTATATACAGGTTACATTTATCACAGACATGTAACATGATTCTTTTCTGATGTAACAAAAAGCCCCAAAACAGAAAAATGGTAAGATAAATGACTACATTACCTATTATTTCAACACTTTTATCCCCCATCATGTAAAAGACTGAATATCAAGCATTAGCAAATATTCATTTTCCTTTAAAAGAAAGCCCCCGTTGGTTTAAAAGAAACGGGGGCTTGGTTTAAAAGAAACGACCCGTTCCTTTTAAAGGAACAAGGTCGTTCTTTCTTTATTCATTCAATAAATAAATCCGGATTGTCTATCTGTAAAAATAAACAAAATTCCAAAGAGGTATTACTGTACGTTCATTACAATCGTTTTCAACTTATTTCTATCAGAAGTTCCTCCATACAGTAATTCATAAGTACCTTCCAACGGACACATCGTATTCGACTCTACATCAAACCATTCAAAGTTCTCACCGGTAAGAGGAATAGCTACTGATTCAGTTTTCCCTGCCGGAATATGAACGCGTTTGAAAGCACGCAAGGTATAACGGGGACCTTCCTTATCACCCGGACGTCTCAAATAAACCTGAACCACCTCTTCTCCATCACGTTGTCCGACATTACTTACCGGAATAGTCAATACTACATTTTCACCTTTGGCGATTGTATTCTTGCTCAATTTAGCTTCTCCATAAGTAAAGTCAGTATAACTCAACCCGTGACCGAATGGAAAAAGTGGTCGCTGTTGCATATATCGATAGGTACGCCCCTTCATGGAATAGTCTTCAAAGTCCGGCAATTGATTCACATCCTTATAGAAAGTGACCGGCAGGCGTCCACCGGGATTATACTCTCCCCAAAGAGCATCAACGATAGCTGTACCACCCGCCTGTCCCGGATACCATGCCTGCAGAATCGCTTCACAAGTAGTCGTTTCGGGCACTAGTCCGATAGCTGAACCGGAATAATTGATAAAGACAACCTTTTTACCAGCCTTCTTCAAAGCTTTCAACAAATCACGTTGAACGTCTGGAAGTTCAATATCCGTACGGTCACCACCCTTAAATCCGGGAACTTCTACCGGCATTTCCTCACCTTCCAGACTTGGAGAAATTCCACCTGCAAAAAGAATCACATCAGCATCCATTACTTTCTTCACTGCGAGGTTCAAGTCGATCCCGACCTCTTTGCCCAAATCAAAATCAAGTGTAGCCCTTTCATTCCGTTGTTTGAATAAAATCTCGATATGATACTCTTTTCCAGCTTTCGCCTGTAACGTATAGAGGTTCGTCGGATTCTTAACATATATTTTCCGAGCCACTTGTTCACTATCTATAATAAGAGTCACTTCACCATCCAGTTGGAAACGGAAAGCAACATCACCCGACTGCGAAGGACGAAAGACAGATTCATAACGAGCCGAGAAATCTGTTATCTCCACCCCAGGAGCAAAGGTAGTAGCCCCTGTCGTTGCAAAATGGAACGGAGTTGAAATCTGATCGGTGGCAACGACCTCCCCTTCACGATTACGATTATTCCAATATTCTGCCAAGAAACCGGGTTTACCATTTATGCTACATTCATCAAACAGGCTTTGGAGTGTCTTTCCGTCCACACGGTCACAACCCGGTTCGTATATGATTTGTCCTTCCGGTAGTTTGGCACGGACAGCTTCCAATAAGGTAACCGTATGTGCCGGAATACCGTTATAATTTCCCCACTGCATCACGGAGTCATTGGCATTAGGTCCCATAACGGCTACTTTCAGATGGGTATTCAGAGGCAGGATGTTGTTTTTATTCTGCAAGAGCACCAATGATTCACGAGCCATACGCAAAGCCAATGCCTGATGTTCCTTACTATTCAACACAGAGGTTGGAATTTCCGACCAAGCCGGTTGTTCGTCCATTTCTCCCAGTTCAAAACGTGCTGTCAACAAACGTTTCAATGAAATATCTATTTCTTTTTCGTCAATCAAACCGGCTTTTACAGCATCCGCCAGTGAAGCATATTCACTTCCACATTCAAGGTCTGTACCTGTCCGCACAGCAGCGGCCGAAGCGTGTTCCTTATCCGGATGAGTCCCATGCGTTCCCGGTCTATAGAAATCAGAAATCGCTCCACAGTCAGAGACTACAATGCCTTTGTATCCCCATTCATCCCGCAATATTTGCATCAACAGGCGATTGCTGCCACAACAAGGCTCTCCCTCAAAACGATTATAGGCACACATCACTTCCTTTACATGCGCTTTCTGTACCAAATCTTTAAAAGCAGGCAGATAGGTTTCCCATAAATCCCGGGGATCTATATTCTCCGCATCAAAACTATGCCGGTTCCACTCCGGTCCTGAATGAACGGCAAAGTGCTTGGCACATGCGTGCAGCTTATCATATCTGGCATCTTCCGGTCCTTGCAAACCACGGACTACAGCCATTCCCATTTGTCCTGTCAGATAAGGGTCTTCACCGTATGTTTCCTGACCGCGTCCCCAACGAGGGTCACGGAATATATTGACATTCGGTGTCCAGAATGTTAATCCCTGATAGCGTTTCAGCACGCCGCTTTCACCGAAAATACGCGATTTTACGCGAGCCTCATCGGAAGTGGCATTGAACACTTCATATAATAATGAATCATTAAAAGAAGCTCCCATACCGATAGACTGGGGAAAAACAGTAGCCAATCCGGCACGTCCCACACCGTGCAACGCCTCATTCCACCACTCATATTCTTTAATTCCCAGTCGAGGGATAGCAGGTGACGCATTTTGCATGATTGATACTTTTTCTTCCAAAGTCAACCGAGGCAACAAATCCTCCGTCCGTTGTTCCGCCGCTAAAGAAGTGTCCTGGTAAGGCAGCAATTGCTTACATGCCGAAAACGATAACACCAAACAAACACCCATAATCGGTATCCAACCTCTTTTCATAATATTATACTTATTAGTTATGATTAATTTGGAAACAAAAATAGCCTATTTTCTAATAAAACAATGTTTCATTGGTTACAAATACATATTTGTTTGTTACATTGACGCATCACAGAACGAATAATCAAAAGAGTCCACATCCACATAACCGCCCACGGAACGTGTAGCATAGTTAAATATGGCAAACTTACTACCCATGAACATACGGGTGTAGTCAAACTTCATCTTAATAGGCAGACCGACAGGTAGCCATGTTTTCCCATCAAGACTATAAGAAAAACGAGCCTCATCCCGTCCATTGGTAAAGTCACCTTCCACACGCAAGTAGACAAGCTCCTTGTTAAGAGGTATACGGGCTTGTTCGGTCATATCCACACGGCTAATGGCACGCTTCGTTTTCTCAAATACACTTTTCTGTTCACTCATCACAAGAGACAGTTTATTTCCGTTTTTTTCAATCGTAAGCACACCGCTGTCACCATTAAAAGCCGATAATCCCGCACGGTCGCCATCTTTCATCCCCCCCAGAGAGAGACTGACAGTGCCCATGCATTTCGGTCCTACCATACGTTGAGTCAACGTATTGGGAGCAACAAACAGGTTATCTACCACACGGGAGGTTTTCAAACGCAGAAATCCGGGACGGTCGGTAAGGCTCCATGCCTGATCGACGGGGTTATGATTCCACTGCCAATAGAGGGAAAGCCCGGAAGCGGAAAAATCATCCGAACCGCAGATACCCTCCATTGACATATACGATAAAGTGGTATCATTCGGAATGTGCCCGTCCTTGTCTCCCAGCATAGGCCAACCATCTTCCGTCCATGTACAAGGCATAAGACACGGTACACGCCCTACCCCGCCACGATCCTGAAAAATCAGCCCGTACCATTCACCGTTTTTCCCGTCTACGATGCATCCCTGACCAACACCGCCATGCCCATCAAACTCCGTTTCAAGAATGACACGCTTTTCGTAAGGTCCGGTAATCTTATCGGCACGATAGCATACTTCACGACGCAGACGGCCGGGAATACTCCAATCCATAGAAATCATCAGCAAATAATATTTCCCATTATGCTTGATGACGGAACTACCTTCCAACAGACCTTGTTCGTCAGCATCCCGTTCAAATATTTGCTGATTGATGCCACCGGGAAGTACATCGGTCAAATCGGGTTTCAACTCCGTAAGCTGTCCTGTACTGTGAAAGAGATACACCCGCCCGTCATCATCAAACAGAAGCGAACCGTCATGGAAATGCGGAGGACGCGAAAGAAGTTTCCAGGGACCGGCCGGATCTGTCGCAGTATAGACAAACCCGCGTCCGGGAGCGCCATTGGCTGTAAACCATACATAGAATTTTCCGTCATGATAGCGGATGGATGATGCCCATTGTCCTTGCCCGTAAGCAGTACCTTCGAGCAGATCATAACGGGGACCATCGTCAATGCGGGGAAATACGTAGCTGATAGTTTCCCAATGTTTCATGTCCGGCGAACGCATGATTGGCGCTCCCGGCATCAGGTGCATAGTAGTGGAAACCATGTAAAAGTAATCGCCTGCGCGACACACCGACATATCGGGAACGTCAGCATAAAGAATAGGATTACGGTATTGTGCTCCGGCTGATAGCGGGAAGAACAATGTAAAAAGAATACACAGCAGAATAGTGTTGATTTTTGTTTTCAGCATAATCATCGTTTTTTTATTAACTGGCTACATTATCTATTATTTGAAAGCTAATTATTTAAAATGTTCCTTGTTATCTTCCACATCACAAAAATAGAAAATGCAAACAGATATATTGCCCAAAGTATGCTACATGATTTCTTTGTGATGCTACATATCAAATGAAGAATGTTACATCTATATTTACTCATGTTACATCACCCTATCTCCCAAAGAGAGGAGACTGTATTCAGCCTCCTCTCACTTATTACATACCCGGAACAACGAGTATCAACAACTATTCTTATTACAAGAACTTATCAGAACTCAACCAGTATACGGAACACCTTTCCCGGATTAGCCGTCCATTCCTGCATAGCTTCCAAAGCTCCTTCCGGTTTTGCTATCTTCGAAATCAGTTCTTCCACCGGACAATTCCCTTCTTTCATATAATTAATAACCGCACGGAAATCTGCCGGCAACGCATTTCTGGAACCACGAATATCCAGTTCTTTCTGAACGAAATATTTCGTTTGGAAAGCTACTTCGCTTTTGGCATAACCGATGCAAACCACACGCCCCGTAAATCCGACTTCATCCACCGCCATCACATAAGTGACCGGACTGCCGACAGCTTCAATCACCACATCGGCACCGAAGCCCTCTGTTATCTGTTGCATCCGTTCGTGTACATTTTCTGTCTTGGAGTTAATCACATAAGAAGCACCTACCTTTTTCGCCAGTTCCAGTTTCTCGTCATCCAAGTCGACAGCAATGACCGTTGCCCCTCTCAAAGCAGCACGTACAATGGCACCGATACCAATCATACCGCAGCCAATAACCATCACATATTCATTATCGATCACCTGCGCACGAGATACCGCATGGAATCCGACACTCATCGGCTCAATCAACACACAATCGCGAGGAGAGATATTACCAGCCGGAATAATCTTCGTCCAAGGCAATACGGCATATTCGCACATCACTCCATTGCGTTGCACTCCTAACGTTTCATTATGCTCACAAGCATTGACACGACCATTACGACAAGAAGCACATTTACCACAATTGGTGTATGGATTCAATGTCACGTTCATCCCTTTTTCGAAGCCAGCCGGAACATTCGGACCAATCTCCTCAATCACCGCTCCGACCTCATGTCCTGGGATTACCGGTAACTTCACCATTGGGTTACGTCCTAAAAAGGTATTCAGGTCGGAGCCACAGAAACCCACATACTTGATTCTTACTAATACTTCACCGGCACCAACGGTCGGTTTTTCCAGTTCAACCACCTTCATTTCGGAGGGATTGACAATTTGAACTGCTTTCATTGGATATGTTTGATAAATAAATTTATTAATCGATTACTTTATAACCTTTCCAGCCGTAATATGCACAGAAGACAAAACAAATCATCGGTACACAATAGGCCATATAATAGATATGCTCATTGGCATGCATGAAATAAGCCGTCAACTGTGGCAGGCAGGCATTGCCGACAATAGCCATTACCAGAAATGCCGAACCGCTCTTTGTCTGATTCCCCAGTCCTTTTAGCGCCAATGAGAACTGCGTGGGATACATTATAGACATAAAGAAAGAGATAGCCAACATTGCGTATAACCCGATCATACCTCCCCATATCATCACTGCCCCGCACAAAAGAATATTCATCAAGGCGTAAACCAGTAGCATATCCTGTGGACGGAATTTCACCATCAATCCGGTACCGATCCAACGCCCCAAAAGAAATGCAAGCATATACAATCCGAAGAAGGTAGTCGCTGTATCTTCCGGCAATCCGGCATAAGTGCAACAGTAAACCAGGAACAAACTGTTTATCGCCGTCTGTCCGCCGTTATAGAAGAATTGCGCAATCACTCCCCACCGCAAATGTGAGTGCTTCAATACACCGAAGTCTATCAGTTTTTCTTTCTGGCTACCCTCTTTCGTTTTACCCGAAGAAGTCGTTTTATCGGAAGAAGCCGTTTCTCCTTCGTCCCCAATCTTCGGCAATTTTGAAAAGATGAAGACAACAGCTATGGCAATCAACAATATAGCCAATATCAGATAAGGGAGTTTCATGGCATCCGTTTCCAATTGGATATAGGCCTGCCAGCCTCCCGGATAATCTACAGGAAGGGTCTCTCGCGTGTAATGAGTTCCGCTAAGGATGAGCTTACTCAAAAACATGGCAGCGATAAAAGCTCCGAGTCCATTGAAAGACTGCGCCAGATTCAATCGGCGGGGAGCTGTTTCGGGAGCTCCTAAAACCGTCACATACGGATTGGCAGCCGTCTCCAGAAAGCACATTCCCGTAGCGATAATAAAGAAGATACAGAGGTAAGCCCAATATTCTTTTAAAATGGCGGCAGGAAAGAAAAGCAGGCCTCCGATTGCTGCTAATACCAGTCCGAAAATAATTCCCGCCTTATAGCTGTAACGTTTCATAAACATCGCTATGGGGATGGGGAAAATAAAATAAGCCAACCAGTAGGCAGTCTCGGTAAAGGAGGCTTCAAAGGTATTCAGTTCACATGTCTTCATCAATTGCCGGATCATCGTGGGAAGCAGGTTGCTGCTTATCGCCCAAAGAAAGAAAAGGCAGAAAACTAACGCTAAGGGTATTGTATATGTATTCTTTTTCATGGTATAAATATAGTTTTACGATAAGGATGTTTTCTCCATCATTCGGACATGTTCTTGATGTAAGGAAGTACGGGGAGATCCGTGAATCCATAGAAGTTCCAGGCATTTTCTCCCAAAAAGAGTCTTTTATCCTCTTCCGTCAGCTCGGAAGACTTCACTATAAAATCGTATGACATCTTATAGGTGATTGCAATAATGGTGCGCGGATAGTCCGATCCCCACATCAGTTTCTCCATGCCAACTAAATCCGCCGCTTCCCGAATGGCTTTCACTGCTCCTTTGAAAGGATAAAATTCATCATTGAAAAGCCAGGTGATTCCGCCGGATTCAATCATCACATTGGGATGACGTGCCAGGCGGATTTGTTCTTTCCAGTCCGGACGTGTCACCATTCCGAAGTGCCCGACAGCTATTTTTAGGCGGGGACATTCCTGAATAATCTCTTCCATTTCGGGAACCTGTGTTGCTCCGTCAGCCAAATCGATGGAAAGCATGACATTCTGTTCTTCCATCGAATGAAACATCTGCATCATTTCCTCATTATTCAGCATTACCCGTCCCTCTTTTAACAACAAGCGCTGGGCAGGGATTTTTATAGCCTTAAAACCTTTGGCTATAAGCTCTTTCGCCTGCTCCAAAAATCCAGGTTTACGAAACTCACACATTCCGCAAACAAAGAAACGGTTGGGATAATGGGAAACGACTTCCGACAAATAATCATTCTGAATACCGTCAATAAACTCTTGGGTAATGACAGCCGCAGCCACTTGCGCATAGTCCATATTCGAAAGAAAAACTTCCGCGCTATTCACTCCGTCTATCATAAAGGGCGGAACCATTTGCCGGATTTCTCCCATAAATTCCGAACGGCCATTTTCCAAAGTCCGGATAGGCAATCCGTCCACAACAGTATCCTGTCGTAACCACAGATGGGCGTGCGCATCAATAATTGTATAGTCCATACGAATGACGCTGTTTTATGAGTTTGCCCAACTTACACGTTTCTGCTCTCCGATAATCTCCTGCACTTCCCGAACGAGTTCCCAGTCAATAGGTTCTTCGATGAAAGCGATGTTCTTTTTCACATTCTCCGGATTAGTTGTACTAAATAAAGTCGTTGCTATACGGGGATTGCTGACGGAGAACTGCATAGCCAGTTTCTCAATCGGATAATTCTTAGCTTTGCAATGTTCCATTGCTTTACGGCAAGCCTCTACCAAGGGTTTGGGAGCCGGATGCCAAGCAGGCACGCCACGTTCACTCAACAGTCCCATTGAAAGCGGAGAAGCATTAATCACACCGATTTCTTTGGATTCGAAGTAGTCCAGGAAGTCTGCTAATTTATTATCACACAGACAATAATGGCAGAAGCTAAGCACAGATTCAATCGTACCGCTTGGTGAATGGGCAATTACCCATTTCAGGTTCTCGAGTTGCAAGTCGGTAATTCCAACGTGTCCTACCACTCCTTTTTCACGCAACTCAACCAAAGCAGGCAGAGTCTCATTAACTACCTGATTCAAATCGGCAAACTCCACATCGTGTACATTTATCAGATCGATAAAATCTATATTCAAACGTTCCATACTCTCATACACACTTTCTGTCGCACGTTTTGCAGAGTAATCCCACAGGTTCACTCCATCTTTTCCATAACGTCCCACTTTGGTAGAAAGGTAATAACGGTTACGAGGAAGATCTTTTAGCGCCTTTCCTAAAACAGTTTCCGCTTTATAATGTCCGTAATAAGGAGACACATCGATAAAGTTCATTCCTGCCTCAACAGCGGTAAACACAGCCTGAATGCCTTCTTTTTCTTTCAAATCATGGAAAACTCCTCCTAAAGAAGAAGCTCCAAAACTAAGAGATGATACTTTCATCCCTGTCTTTCCGATTTCATGGTATTGCATACTTTTAGGTTTTAAATCATTTTGTATGCGACAAAAATAAGTCAGTAATAGTTTCAGTGCAGCAGAGAGCAGTCGAAAAACCAACGTAACGGTTTACGTAAAAAATATTGCTTCAGATGCTTTTAATTTTCCGGGAATGTGCTTTCTTTGTAAAAAGAATCTAAGTTGCAGACTTTCAAATGGAAAACCGGAAACATACTTCACTCAAAGATCTCGCCCAAGCATTGGGGGTATCGATTCCTACTGTATCCAGGGCACTAAAAGATAGTCCGGAAATCAGCCGTGAACTTTGCGCCAAAGCAAAGGCACTGGCTAAAGAGATGAACTACCGTCCCAATCCTTTTGCCATGAGCCTGCGGAAAAATGCGCCACGTATCATCGGAGTGATCGTTCCGGATATTGTCACTCATTTCTTTGCATCAATTCTGAATGGGATAGAGAATATGGCTATTGCCAACGGATATTTTGTGATTATCACGACCTCGCATGAGTCTTACGAGCACGAAAAAAGAAATATTGAGAATCTGGTCAATATGCGCGTGGAAGGCATCATTGCCTGTCTGTCTCAAGAAACAACCGATTTCTCCCACATCTCCGCCTTAAAAGACATCAATATGCCACTTATCCTGTTCGACCGTGTTTGCCTAACCGACCAGTTTTCTTCGGTCGTAGCGGATGGGGTACAATCAGCGCAAATGGCAACACAACATCTGTTGGATAATGGAAGTAAACGGGTAGCCTTTATCGGTGGAGCCAATCATTTGGATATTGTAAAGAGAAGAAAACATGGCTATCTGGAAGCCTTGCGTGAGAATCGTATTCCCATCGAAAAAGAGCTAGTTGTTTGCCGGAAGATTGATTATGAGGAAGGCAAGATTGCCACAGAAACTTTACTGTCACTTCCACAGCCTCCGGACGCTATTCTTGCCATGAATGACACATTGGCTTTCGCAGCAATGGAAGTCATCAAAAATCATGGCCTCCGGATTCCGAATGATGTGGCAATCATCGGGTATACAGACGAGCAGCATGCTAATTATGTGGAACCGAAATTATCAGCAGTATCACATCAGACCTATAAAATGGGAGAAACTGCCTGCCAACTACTTATCGATCAGATAAAAGGAGATAAGACTATCAAGCAGGTGACGATTCCGACACATTTGCAGATTAGGGAGAGTAGCATAAAAAAATAAGGGAAACGTCTTATTAAAAGAAGTTTTATAGACAAACGATTCTACTTTTTATTTATAAATACTTACTTTTGCAGAAACAGATAAAACTCTATGAAACCGAACTACCTAACTATTCTAATTACAACACTATGCATTTTCTTTAATGCGTGTCATAATTCAAACACTGCCCCTCAATTACAATTAGCAGATTCATTAATAGACAAACGTGCTGACAGCGCATTATGCATATTGGAAAAGCTATCTATTGAAGAAATATCTAATAAATCAGCAAAAGCCATGTATGCACTATTATTAACAGAAGCTTTAGATAAGAATTTCAAATCTCACCGCAATGACTCTCTAATTCTAATAGCAGTTGACTACTATAAGGATAACAGTAATAATAAGCTAAAAACAAAAGCTTATTATTATCTCGGAAGAGTGTATCAAGATAACAAAGATTATGTAAAAGCAACAGAAGCCTATCTAACAGCTTTAAAAACAGCATCCCCAAACCAAGCTCCAATATTACAAATATACAATAACCTGGCTTTATGTTACGAGAGTCAAGAGTTTTATCTTCCGGCTATCAAAACATATAAAGAATCATACGCAACTGCAGAAAAAATGCAAGACAAATATGGAATTTTACACGCAACCCGAGGATTAGGCAATGTTTATGCAATACAAGATGAGGAAGAAAAAGCATTATCTTATTATCAAAAAGCATTATCAATAGCACAATCTATCAAAGATTCATTGTGGGAAAATGCAATTTTTTGTGATATAGCAAAGGTATATGACGACCAAGGGTTATATATAGAAGCTAAAAAGCAAATAGATTTAGCCTTGAGATATGCTCCTTCTAACATTAATTTATCTCCTACTTACTTTTGGAAAGGAAGTATATTGTATAATCTCGAAGAAACTGATTCTGCTATTCACTATTTATCCCGAGCTAGTACTAAGGCCAATATTTATACTAAAGCTTCTATTTATCAGACTTTGTATGAAATAAACAAAGAAAACAAAAATTATGAACAGGCAATTCTATATAACGATACAGCTTTAACCTGCTATGACTCTATCCAGAAAATTATTCACCATACTGAAATTAACAATCTCATCAAAAAACACTCAATAGATATATATAAAGAACAAATAAAAAAACAATCACAACAAACAAAAGTAATATTCATTATTGGTGGATTAGTTACAATGTTTCTGTTTATCTATACTGTAATGTATATAAGCAATCGCAATAAAAAGACACATATACACTGGCAGCAGCTACTAATGAAGAATCAGACAGAAAAAGCCACATTAAAAGAAGAAATCAGAGCACTATCTCATGCCAATGAAATCAATGAACACAGATATGCAGATATATTAAATCAAAGAATAAAGTTATGGCATCAAAGTCTTCAGATATGCGTACGTCTATTCAAAACGACTACATCTTATAAAAAAATTCAATCAATAGAAACATCTAAAAACAAAAAAGAGAAAGAGATAACTCAAGAAGAGTTATCACTGATTTATCAAGAAATAAACGAAGCCTTCATTGAAGCGATGCAAGAGTTATTAGAACAATACCCTAGTCTAACACAAGACGATCTCTATTACTGCATACTTAACTACCTCCAATTATCCAATAATACAATCAAAGTTTGTATGAAAGCCGGAAGCCAGTCTGCACTGACTCAAAGGAAATATCGTATAAAAAAACAATTATCTGACCTTAGTTTCTCTATAATTTTCGATGCTAAAGGAGAAAGCAAGTAAATAAACACAATGCCCTGTTATCACAATTAGTTTTTTGTTATATATATTTTATAACACACTGATTACCAATAGCTATATATAATCACATTGTTATTATTTGTTATTGTAACATATAGCAAATCATCCTACTTTTGCTGAAAATCAATAACAATAAAACTATTATGAAACGAAATCTACTTTTATTCACATTCATGGCTCTTTGCTCTAGCTTTATCTTTTCAATGCCATCAGACACAAGAAGACAAATAAAGATGAAAGTTAGACAACCGATAGAGCATCGCTCTACTAATCACCTTGATCCGGCACGAGTTTATGTCAGTAATTCATTATTAGAGATTGAATTTGAGAATCCATCCAAAGACGTAACAATCACAATAATTAATTCAGAAACAGGACAAACAATCTATCAGGAGAAAAGTACATCTTTAGAAAAGTACAGACTCATTGATTTATTTGGAGAAGATAAAAGTGCTGAATATACTCTTGAGATATCATCGTCTTCGTGGTCCGCAACAGGAGTATTTACAATAGATTGAAGTACACTATGAGACTTATTCCATACTACATATCAGCCATGCTGATGGTGTTATTCTATGCATCTTGCAACTCCCATCAAAGTTCCAAAGGTACCGAGAAAGATATTATAGCTGAATTTGATGGAGAAGCAATATATGCCAGTGAGATAAACACAATTATAAAACAAGAGCTTTACGACGAACTTTGCAGAATTCATAATATTAAAAAGGAAGCATTGGAGCAACTAATCAATGTTAAGCTATTACAGAAAGAGGCAAATAAAAAACAGCTCACTTATCAACAATATATAGATGAATATACAGATGCAAAAATTAAGAAAACAGGTACAGACTCTCTTTTAAAACGATATAATATAAATTCAATCACGGAATTTCGTGGGAAGAGTGCATACAGTGTACCAATAGGCTCTCCTACTGGGAAAGTGACACGATTGTTTCATTTAAAGGGAGCTATTGTCAATGAGTTACTTGATTCTTTAAAAAGGAACAAAAAGATACTCCAATATCTCTATCCTCCTAAAAGTCCTTCTATTGATTTAAATAGTTTGCATACTTATTATAGAGGAAATCTCCAATCAAAAGTTTCCATGATTATTATATCAGATTTTGATTGTGACGCCTGTATTAATGCACATTCTTTATACGACTCAATACATCAAGAGTACAAAGACAAAGTGAAATTTGGATATATCCATTACTCTACAATGCCAACATTTGCTCAAATAGCAAGTGATGCCGCTAACAAACAAAACAAATTTTGGGAATTTCATGATTCATTATATACATATAAGGGATACATAGATTCTATAGCCGCATTTAATATAGCACAGAATATGTCTATGGATATTAACAAATTCCAAAATGATATTACTAATAATGAAGGGAAAAAATCTATCGAGAAAACGATTAACCAATTAGTACTTCTAGGCATATACGCAACCCCAACTATAATCATCAATGGACGATTAATTGTTAATTCTAACTCAAAAGAAGAAATCTGTCATCTAATTGATGAAGAACTTTTAAAATAACATTACTCACTAAAAAAATGTATTATGAAAAAAATTATCTTTTTATGTTTCTGTGCTTTATTAGCGTCTTGCTCTTCAGATGAAGAATTGCAAGATATAAGTACAAATAACGAAGAGTTGGCAAACATGATCAACGACTATGAACTTGTCTTAAAAGGCTATTCTCTTGATGAATTGAACCTCAAATCCGCAACTAAGCCCTTGAACGTCCTTATTGCGTTTACACGTCCTCTCATTACTGAATTTGCAGATAATTTGAACTTGAAGCACCCACTTCTGCCTACAATATCCCCTTACCCCACAATGTGACTTGAGGCAATACACAATATCATTCCCATAAGTTGTAGGCATTATCCAAAATCAGTCTGGAAAACATCTGCGTAAGCATTATTACAGGTATAGATGTTCAGCACATACCGCCTTGATGTCCTGATCCACTTGGCTGGTACAGAGATAAACCTGAAGACAAACGCTTTTATGCGACTTGTTGCATTGAGCCCGAACTTCTTTACGTCAAGTCTTTGAATAATGGCCTTGTAAAAGTTACGGATAAGTGCTGTAAGAAGAAGGAACACTGTGTTCTCTGCCATGAAGGATTTGGGCAATCTGTCCCACCCGAAACCATTGTTCATATCATCGAAGATACGTTCCTTTCCTCCACGAAGGTTATAGAACTCGACAATTTCTCTTACGGAAGAATCATAGTCGTTAGTCAGGATACAACGGTATGTGTATTCTCCTTCCCAAAAATCCTGCACACCATCCATCCGTTTCTGTCTTTGAATCACAAGTCGATATGCCTTACCTTTCCACTTCTCAACAAGGATAGAGTTCAATTCAAACTCAATGCCATTGATTTCCTCAGTTTTCCAGCCTTTGAGAGCAAAGGTGTCATTGTAGATCGAACTGCAGCGGTTAGCACGGATATAGAAGGACTTGCAGTGTTTTTCTATTTCCTCCACGATTTCCTCGGAACATGATCCACAATCAGCTCTGAAGCGATTGATAGTGAGCCCATTCTGTTCAAATCTCGCAAAGAACCTCTTCAGCGTGTCCTTCTGATGGAAACGAACATTTGTGTTACCATCGCTATTCTCTATACCGACTATCAAATCGCCAATAACCGCCACGCCAGGGCGATAACCAAGGAACTTCTTGTATGTAGGCTTTGCATCATACTTCTCTGTCTCTATGAACTGATGGTCGAAATCAACATCATACATCTCACCCTCTTTCAGTTGGCCAGATGCAAATATACAATTGAGCAATAAAGTATTGAGAGTGTCAGCCGTATTGAAATCGTAGGTCTTGCCCATATCTGATGTGTATGAAATGTTTTCTTGCGTCAACTCCTTTATCGCCCTGAGGATAGTATCAGAGCTACAAGTGCGAAGTGTCGGATGAAGCGAGAGGTGGTTCATCAAATGAGTAGTGACATCCTCAATACATGAACCGCTACAGAAGTAGATACTCATGAGAGAACGGATGATTTCGCTGTACTGATAACCGAACGATCTACACCTTAGACCGAGGGTTGAGTCGATTACAGATGATAATGTGGAGTCAAATTGCTCCATGATTGAAAATAATCCCCCAAAAGGAGTGAGTCTCTCAGATTTAATTTGTATCTTCGCCATGTCTATCGTCGGATTCTCTTGTTTTTTTTGCAACACTAAGATAAGTGAAAATTCTGACATGGCAAAATCCTGAGCAACTTTTTGTTGCTCAGGTACTTAAAAAGTTTAATTTATAATAGTGTTGCGGAATTAAGGTTGAAAAAAGAAAAAGATGAATCGACTCCGACAACACAAGAAGAAACAGATGCAGAACCATGGCTAATTGATGCTTTAGAAAAAGCATCAGAAGAAACAAAAACTTCTAATTTTGGTAAAGTTAGAAGCGAAGCTAAAGCTTACACTAGTATAGCAAAAATCGCCGGAGTCTTTAAAATTAATTCATGTGGTAGTTACCGTGAATTTGTATACCACATGGATTGTGAAGATGGCGGTGACACTAAATCTATAGGTGATATTGGAGCAACATATGTTGATGGAAATGGCAATGTAACATTTCATTTCTGCTTAGTACCAGTAGGAAATTATGAAGGTGGGGCTTTACTTTTACATAATTACACATGGACTCCAGAAGAAGGGGATGTAGACGTTGTATTAAGACACCATGATAATGAAGATCATAACAATAAAAATCACATAGTAAACAATGGTGGATTAACGTCTACTGGAATCTCTAGATTCGATAAAAACACTGAATTTTATTGGAGATTTAGCAATAATCCAACATATACCTTAACTGGCTTCGGAGTATTAAGCAAACCAGAGCAAGGTCCCGTGCTACCTCATCAATTATTTATTGATGATGAAAACGGAAAAAATGCGAATACTGCAACCCTATGGATGCATCGAGCTAAAAAAAATACAGGAGGACTACCTCCAACAGGTACAACAACTAGTCGCAAACTAAATACAGGTGAAAATTATAGAGGAGCAATGATAGTTGATAGAAACACTATTTATAATATAAAAATATTCTAAATATAGCACATACTCTTTGGTAAAAAGAAATAAAACCTAGACTACCATTTTTTTACAAAGAATATAGGTGTTGTATCGTTTAGACGCAACACCTATATTTACATTTATTATATTGTTATAGAATTACTTCTCTACGATCTTTTCCAATCTAACATTATATACTAATGCAGAATAAGGCTGCAAAGAGCCATCGTTACCAGTACCAGAACCGTACCCACTTTGATAAGGAATATACAAAGTCCAAAAATCACCAGCCACCATATGAATCAACGTGTAAGCCCATCCCGAAATTACCTTCCCAACATTAGGGTCAGGAGAACTTAGGACAAAGATAGCCGGAGAATCAAACTCTGTCGGTTCTGTTCCTGTATAAGTCTGCTGAACTACATCTCCATTGAAATAAAACATACGGTAATGTGCACTTACTGTAGAAGTATATTTAGGAGATTCTGTACCCTCCCCCTTTTTTATCTTCTTTACATATATAGTCTGATTATTCGTCGGATCTGGAAAAGCATGAAGTTTCTCCGGATCATCATTAGCCAAAGCCTGATTTTCTGGGCTGTTATAAACATTAGCTATTGAATCAATAAAAGCTACACCACGTGCCTGCCAATTATCGTAACGGCTAGTCTCTTCCGTCTCACTGCAAGCAGTGAATGCAAGAGCCAACAATACTAAGGAGAATAAATAGATCTTTTTACTCATTCGTTAAAGGTTTATTGTAAAGTTTTCAATAGAGAAGTGATGCTTACTCTGTCTGCGATGATATTATTCAGTTCAGAGATAGCTACACGCTCTTGTTGCATGGTATCGCGATTACGCAATGTCACGCAGTTATCTTCTAATGTCTGATGATCGACTGTTACACAGTACGGAGTACCAATAGCATCCTGACGGCGATAACGCTTACCGATACTATCCTTTTCGTCATATTGGCAATGGAAGTGGAACTTCAGGCTGTCAATAACCTCACGGGCTTTTTCAGGCAGGCCGTCTTTCTTTACCAACGGCATAACTGCCAGTTTCACCGGAGCCAAAGCAGCAGGCAATTTCAGAACCACACGGCTTTCACCATTCTCCAATTGCTCTTCGCAATAAGATGCGCTCATGATGCTAAGGAACATACGGTCAACACCGATAGAAGTTTCGATTACGTACGGAGTATAAGACTCGTTCAGTTCCGGATCGAAGTATTTGATGCTCTTGCCGGAGAACTTCTCATGTTGAGACAAGTCGAAGTTAGTACGAGAGTGGATACCTTCCACTTCTTTGAATCCGAACGGCATCAGGAATTCGATATCAGTAGCGGCATTTGCGTAATGAGCCAGTTTATCGTGATCGTGATAACGATAGCTTGCATCGCCGAATCCAAGAGCTTTATGCCATTTCAAACGGATTTCTTTCCATTTCTTGAACCAGTCAAGTTCAGTTCCCGGTTTTACAAAGAACTGCATTTCCATCTGTTCGAACTCACGCATACGGAAGATGAACTGACGGGCAACGATCTCGTTACGGAAAGCCTTACCAATCTGTGCGATACCGAAAGGAACTTTCATACGCCCTGTCTTCTGTACATTGAGGTAGTTTACAAAAATACCCTGTGCAGTTTCCGGACGAAGATAAATTTTCATGGCTCCTTCGGAAGTAGAACCCATTTCAGTAGAGAACATCAGATTAAACTGACGAACTTCTGTCCAGTTCTTTGTACCGGAGATCGGGCATACGATTTCTTCATCAATAATGATCTGACGCAATTCTTCCAGATTACCGTCGTTCAGAGCTTTAGCAAAGCGAGTGTGAAGTGCGTCACGTTTTGCCTGATGCTCCAATACACGTCCGTTGGTAGAACGGAATTGAGCCTCATCAAAAGATTCGCCGAATCTCTTGGCAGCTTTCGCTACTTCTTTATTGATTTTATCGTCATACTTAGCCAGCTGATCTTCGATCAACACGTCAGCACGATAACGTTTCTTAGAGTCTTTATTGTCAATCAAAGGGTCATTGAATGCGTCTACGTGTCCGGAAGCCTTCCAGATAGTAGGATGCATAAAGATGGCAGAGTCGATACCGACAATGTTCTCGTGCAACAGCACCATGCTGTCCCACCAGTATTTCTTGATGTTATTTTTCAATTCAACGCCCATCTGACCGTAGTCATACACAGCGCCTAGTCCGTCGTAGATATCGCTCGAAGGGAATACGAAACCATACTCTTTGCAATGCGATACAAGCTTCTTAAAAACGTCTTCTTGTGCCATTTTCTTTTCTATATCTATTAATTTGAATTTGCTTTTTTCGTAAAAAGTGCCACAAAGATAGGGATTTATCTCATAAATAAGACAGGGAGGGTATTAATTTATCTTATTTACCCAACAACCACTTCCAAACCGGTATTACCTCAATCGCACATTTTTCCAACTCAATCCGTTCTTCATCGTCATACGTTATTATCAATAACTGCCGACATTCAAATACCTTATTCAATTTTACTAATGCCTGAACTTCCCGTTGGAAAGTCTCATCAGAGAGATTCATGGTATAACAGACCTGTATAGCCACTCCTGTATCAGGCAAATAAAAATCAACCTCTACATTTCTATTATAAAAGAATACAGCATCGTCCGTCCCATAACGCCGCAATAGTGTCACAGCAACCAAATTCTCAAGCAACGAGGTATCAGCATCCAAAAGAAGCAAATTGAGAATGCCATTATCCGCAAAATAATATTTCGGATTAGTTTCACGCTCCACCAATTTATCCGCAATATTTTGTATAGGAATCAGCAAGCAAGCATCTTTGGCATATTCCATGTAGTTAATGACAGTATTCTTCGATATTTTCACTCCGGTTGAAGCAACAATATTAGTTATACGAGTAAACGAAACCGGTTGCTTTATACTTTCGGCCAATTTGCGGAAAAGGATGCGTAAAGCAAAAGTATTTTCGATGGAATGTCTTGCAGCAATATCTCCTAAATATATCTTTTGGTAAACACTTGTCAGATAATCCCGTTTTGCGGCAAGCGATGCCCCTTCCGGAAAACCACCGGAACGAAAATAATCATTGAATATACGCTTTATTTCTGCCCGGCTCTCTGTTGCAAACAAAGAATTCTCTGTAACTTCAACCCCATTAGCATAAAGAAACTCTTTAAAATCATAAGGGTATACATGTACTGTAATGTATCGTCCCCCCAAAGTGGTAGCTACATCCTGACTAAGCATTTTAGCATTGCTTCCTGTCACATAAGCCCTATATTTATTATCAGCCAATCGCCGAACAAACTTGTCCCAACCATCAATATTCTGAATTTCATCCAAGAAAAGCATCGGCCTGTCTGTTGACATCTCGGCATGTACTTCCAGTATGAGATTTAAATCTGCCGCCGTCATTCCAATCAAACGTTCATCTTCAAAGTTCACATATAGCATTTCATTCCAAGTATGCCCATTATGCAAAAGTTCCTGTATCCGTTGATAAAGTAAAAATGATTTTCCTGCTCGCCGGATACCTACAAATACATAATTTCCAAACTCTTCAAACTGAAAGCTACGAGGTATAACTTGATGTTTGACCACCTCATTTCTATTATCTAATAGAACTTCTTTTAGTATTTCTCTTCTAATCATATTTCAAGATATTGTTCTAACCACTGAACAAATATAATCTAATTCTGTTCAATTAACAAGACAATATTGTTTTTTATTCAACTATTCGTCGATTTCCGGCTCTTCTATGTCGTATTCTGTTTGTTCCAGTTCCCGGTCTGCTTTCTTCATATTTTTCGTTAGCATACTTTCGGGCATATAATATTTAAAAGGTATGCGGGTACACTTTGTCTTCTTCAGTTCCCTGCTGAATTTTGAGTTTGCCACAAAATATACGCGTGAAATAGCAACTTTCCCCGGCGTTACCTGTTCGGGCAGCACACATCCCTGACTGGTCAGTGCCGTTTGAAAGGTTCCCAATCCCTCAATGGTCACCGAATGACCGGAGGAAAGCAGGTCTTGAATACTTTCAACCAACTCCGACAGGATTCCTTCTATCTGCCCACGATGAAAGCCTGTTGTCTTTGCCATCCGTACTGCAAGTTCTTTATTTTTCACTCCTCCTCTTCGCTGCATTTTACTAGGTACACCATACCATAACTCTTTCCGTTCTCCGGATGATAAATCCGCTTTCTTTCTCACTACATAAGGGATAGACATAATCTTACGCTCCTTTCTTTTTAAGTTAGTTATCATAATTTGTACGACACCCGGGTGTCATGCATACTGAGACCCGGGTGTCGAACACAACAACACCCGGGTGTCGTACAGCACGAGACCCGGGTGTCATACAAGTTTTTCTTGCTACAAAATTAAGTTTTTATTATAGGAAAACAAAGGAATTCTTCTATATTTGTGCATCCCTACATTATACTAAAGAAAAACATAGAACTATGATTAAGATTCTTCTATTGATAGACTATTCAAGCGAATTTGACAGGAAACTGCTACGGGGACTTGTCCAATACTCCAAAGAAAACGGCCCCTGGCTCTTTTACCGACTACCTTCTTATTATAGCGCAATGCATGGTGAACAAGGCATTTTAAGATGGGCGAAAGAATGGAAAGCCGACGCCATTATCGGTCAGTGGAATAATGATACGATCGATTTGCAGAAGGAGCTGAATATTCCGGTAGTACTACAAAACTACCATCACCGGAGCGTCACTTACTCTAATCTGACAGGCGACTATAAAGGAACGGGAAGAATGGCAGCCCAGTTTTTTGCCAAGAGAATGTTTCGCAATTTTGCTTATTTCGGCGTTAAAGGGGTGGTTTGGTCTGACGAACGTTGCGAAGGGTATCGGCAGGAAGTAAAACGCATCGGAGGCGAATTTTTCAGTTTCGAATCGGATAAGCAGGAAGACGAGATAAGAATGGAAGTCAGCCAATGGTTGCAGCAACTCCCCAAGCCAGTCGCTCTATTTTGTTGTGATGATGCGCACGC
The DNA here is from genome assembly GCF_018289135.1 of Bacteroides xylanisolvens. Classification (NCBI taxonomy): domain Bacteria; kingdom Pseudomonadati; phylum Bacteroidota; class Bacteroidia; order Bacteroidales; family Bacteroidaceae; genus Bacteroides; species Bacteroides xylanisolvens. The sequence continues at coordinate 5,397,535 of NZ_CP072216.1, read as the reverse complement.
CCTATTCATTTCTGAAACTTGCAAAATGACGAATATTCCTATTCCGGAAGAAATTGCTTTATTAGGCGTGGACAATGACGAACTGATGTGTAATATTTCCGACCCTCCCATTTCATCCATAGAGCTCGAAGTAGAAAGAGGCGGATATTCTATCGGCAGACTTATTCATCAACAAATAAAAAAGGAACACGAAGGTACTTTCAATATTGTTATCAATCCTATCCGCATCGAATTACGGCAATCTACGGAGAAACACAATATCAAAGACCCTTATATTCTGGAAGTAGTGAAGTATATAGAGTCTCATTACAGTTCCGATTTGACCATAGAGTCTCTGCTTGCAAACATTCCGCTATCCCGCAGAAACTTCGAAGTGAAATTCAAAAACGCACTGAATACCTCTATATACCAATATATTCTGAATTGCCGGTGTAATCATCTTGCAGATCTACTGCTCACAACCGACCGTCCATTGGCCGATTTAGCAATGGAAGTAGGCTTTACAGACTATAATAACATTGCCCGGATTTTCAAAAAATTCAAAGGATGTTCACCTATTGAATACCGGCAGAAAAAGACTAGACAAAGATAAAATAAACGCTTTCTGAAGACTGTTTTTCGTTTTGACATTAAGATCATTCATGAGAATGACCTACCTTTGTTTTCATACCTTTCGAAATACATTTTAGATATTAATACTATGCAAAGACATACCATAAGAGGAAAAACAAGAACGATTATCTATCCTATTATTATTTATTTGGGGGTCACCTCAATAATGGGGTGCAAAAGATTAGAGATTAACCAGACAAAAAGAAACTGGGAGAAGCTATCCGCCTACTTTACCCCACCACCACTGTATCAGGAGAAATTTGGAACTTACCGCAATCCTCTTTTATTTTACAATGGAGATACAGTCAAAAACGCAGACGATTGGCTAAAACGAAGAAAAGAAATAAAAGACAAATGGTTGAACCTGATCGGTCATTGGCCGGCTATCATCACCAATCAAAAACTGGAGATTATAAAAACCACAGAACGCGAAGATTTCAAACAACATTTAGTGCGTTTTTATTGGACTCCTCTGGAACAGACTTACGGCTATTTACTGGAACCAAATAAGAAAGGGAAACATCCTGCCGTTATCACAGTATTCTACGAACCGGAAACAGCTATCGGATGGGGAGGAAAAGCTAATAGAGATTTCGCCTACCAATTAACCAAAAGAGGATTCGTTACTCTCTCATTAGGAACTAGACAGACCACCAAAGATAAGACTTACTCTCTCTATTACCCGACTATTAACAACTCCACTATGCAACCTCTTTCAGTACTTGCTTATGCGGCAGCCAATGCATGGGAAGTATTAGCCAGAGTCGAAAGTGTCGACTCTACCCGAATTGGTATCATGGGACACTCTTACGGTGCTAAATGGGCTATGTTTGCTTCTTGTTTATATGAAAAGTTTGCCTGCACCGCCTGGAGTGATCCGGGTATCGTCTTTGATGAAACCAAAGATAATTATATCAATTATTGGGAACCTTGGTACTTGGGGTATTATCCCCCACCCTGGAAAAAGATCTGGAGCAACAACGGCAATAACTCTTCAACAAGTGTCTATGCCAGACTATGTAAAGAGGGGCATGATTTACATGAACTCCATTCTTTATTGGCTCCTCGCCCATTTCTCGTATCAGGAGGTTATTCTGATAATGTAGACAGATGGATTCCATTAAATCACTCTGTTGCAGTCAACCGACTTTTGGGTTATCATCATCGAGTGGCAATGACGAACAGGCCCAAACATGATCCTACTCCCGAATCAAACGAAACTATATATAAGTTCTTCGAATGGTTCTTAAAAAGAAAAACGCCAAAAGAAGATTAACGATGCATTATTCTTCGTTTTTTGAAGATAGTTTTTCGTTTTTGCCACCGCACATATCTTTGAAACAGAATACTTTTGTATCATTAACTAGTTAACCGGTCTAAAGAGACTATTGTTAGAAATTAAAATTTCAAATCGACGATCTAATATTTAAAAACTTATCATGCAATGAAGAAAATCAGATGGAATCCAAGGTTAGTAACCTCGTTGTTTATTACTCTTTTAATGTGCACTCTCGATTGTCTTGCACAAGAAGTAATAAAAGGGTTTGTGAAAGATGGTAATGATGAACCATTACCTGGCGTATCTGTAGCTGTCAAGGGTGCAACGAATGTCGGTACCATTACAAATGTTGACGGCAAATATAGCATTAATGCCCATAAGAATGACGTATTGGTATTCTCCTATATCGGAATGGTCAGCCAGGAAGTCAAAGTAGGTAATAAGACGAATATCAATATCACTCTTAAAGAAGATGTTTCCTCGCTGGATGAAATCGTAGTGGTAGGCTATGGAACTCAAAAGCGCGGTAGTCTGACCGCCGCCATATCTACTGTCTCCGATAAAGAAATCCTTAAAGCCCCAACCATGGGAATCAGTAATATCATCGGTGCACGTGTTGCCGGTATTTCCGCCGTACAAGCCAGTGGACAACCCGGTGCGGATAATGCCTCCTTGTCTATACGCGGGCAAAGTGGTATTATCTATGTTATTGACGGCATCAGAAGAAGCGCAAGTGACTTCAACGGACTCGATCCGAATGAAATAGAATCTGTGTCTGTATTAAAGGATGCATCAGCCGTAGCCGTTTATGGTCTGGACGCAAATGGAGCATTCATTGTCACAACCAAAAAGGGACAAACAGATAAAGTCACCATTAGCTATACAGGTACTGTGGGTATCAGCCAGAATGCAGAAGAACAAGAATGGCTCGACGGACCGGGATATGCTTATTGGTACAATAAAGCCCGTCTTCTACAAGGTGATACGGAAGTGTTTACTGTCGACATGGTGCGCAAAATGCGCGAGGGTGTCGACGGATGGGGAAATACCAATTGGTACGATAAAGTATATGGAACCGGTGTTCGCCAACATCATAATATTTCAGCATCAGGAGGAAGTGAAAAGATTCGTTTCTTCACATCTATCGGTTATCTGGAAGAAAAAGGAAATATAGATAAGTTCAAATACCGTCGAATGAATCTTCGTTCTAATATCGATGCACAGTTGGCTAAAGGACTTAGTCTGTCATTAGGTGTTTCGGGGCGTATAGAAAAACGGGATGCTCCCAAATTTTCTGCCGATCCGGATGATTGGATGAATATTCCCCAACAGGTATGCTATGCTTTGCCATACGTACAGGACACTTATGAATATAATGGGAAAATATACGATGTTTCAACCCCGACTTCCGGTTCTCCGGTAGCTCCTATCGCATCCATATACGATTCAGGATATAACAGGTCCAACCAATCATATATGCAGTCTAATTTCAGTCTGAAATACGACACACCTTGGCTTAAAGGATTAAGTTTAAAATTCCAGGGAGCGTACGACTTAGTTCATGGGATGACTAAACAGTTGACCAAGCCGAATGAAGTCATGATTATGGATTTACCTAATGCAGCCACTACCACACTCACCTACCATAAGGACTACAGTGTTTTGAAAGATACACCTATATTATCCGAATCGGCATCACGCGCCCAAGAGTTCACTACGCAAACCAGTATCACGTATGATAACAAATTTGGAGATCACTCGATCGGAGTATTATTACTGGCCGAAACACGGGAACGTAATAGCAACAATCTCGGTGTAACGGGAACCGGATTAGATTTCATTCAGTTGGATGAGTTGAACCAAATCACAGGATTCACCAAAGAGGGGAAAGAGCAACCTGCTATACCTTCGGGTAGCAGCAGCCAGACACGTGTAGCCGGTTTTGTAGGTCGTTTGAACTACAATTACGCTGACAAATATTATTTGGAGGCTTCACTACGCCACGATGGTAGTTATCTGTTTGGTGGTATGAACAAACGCTGGGTCACCCTGCCCGGTCTCTCTCTTGCCTGGAGAATCAATAATGAAAAATGGTTTCATGCTACTTGGGTAGACAATCTGAAATTAAGAGCAGGTATTGGAAAAACTGCAACCAGCGGTATCCAGCCTTTCCAATGGAGAAATACGATGAGCACATCCCCCAATTCTGTAGTAATAGGCGGAGCCAGTCAAACTGCTATCTATCCGTCCGTATTGGGAAATCCCAATTTGACATGGGCGCAATGCCTCAACTATAATATCGGAGTAGATGTAACTTTATGGAATGGATTATTAGGAATGGAACTGGATGCTTTTTATAAATATGAATATGACAAATTATCTTCTGTAACCGGTTCGCACACTCCTTCCATGGGAGGCTATTATTTTTCAACTGCCAACGTTAATAAAGCAGATTATAAGGGTTTTGATGTCACCTTTACACATCAGAACAGAATCGGAAGTTTCAGCTATGGAGCCAAATTAATCTGGTCATACGCATACGGAAGGTGGCTCAAATATGCAGGTGACTCTGAAAACACACCGGAATACAGACGACTGACCGGAAAGCAAATCGGTTCGAAAATGGGATTCATTGCCCAAGGATTGTTCCAGAGTGAGGAAGAGATAGCCAACTCCGCTACCATGCCCGACCGACCGGCTTATCCCGGATATATCAAGTATATGGATAGAAATGGAGACGGTATTATAACAGTCAATCAAGATCAAGGGTATGTAGGTAAAAGCTCAAGACCGACCCACACAGGTTCTTTCAATTTATTCGGTAACTGGAAAGGATTCGATTTTGATATTTTGGCATCATGGGGGCTTGGCAGCGATGTTGCATTAACCGGAGTATATACGGCAACCGGTTCATCCGGAATCCAAAGCGCTACGGCCTTCACGCGTCCATTCTATCAGAATGGCAATGCACCAGTCTATCTGGTGGCAAACTCCTGGACACCCGAAAATACAAATGCAGAGTTCCCTTATCTGGAAATCAATCCGAGAAGTTTGAATAACGGGCTGGCCTCCACATTCTGGTATCGTAACGGAAACTATTTGAGAATAAAAACAGCACAAATAGGATACAATTTCCCTAAAAAATGGTTGAGCCCATTGGGAGTGGAAGCTCTTCGCCTCTATGTTGAGGGATACAACCTTCTGACTTTCAGCGCTGTGTCCAAGTACAACATCGACCCGGAATCTCCAGCTGTAAACAATGGATATTATCCGCAACAAAGGACTTATACACTTGGAGCTAAAATCACATTCTAAAATATACGCTATATGAAAAAGTTATGTATTAATATATCACTCTTCTTTATGTTGCTGACTTTAAGTTCGTGCAACGACTGGCTGGATGAAGTAAAACAAACGACTACCGTTAGTGATGAAATCATCTGGCAAGATGAAACCCAGGTTGACAAATATGTGAATAGTTTCTATCCCCTCCTGCATGATTACGGTCAATTCGGGGAGGCCCAATTCTACGGAAGTTTTACAGAAAGTCTGACTGACGCATTTAAGTATGGTTCATATACGCTGGGACACAGAGCCGGCCATCCTAATCTTTATGTACTTACACCGGATGCTATCTCTCCGGATAACTGTCTATACAGTATCTGGCTACGTTCAACAGCATACAAACAGATCCGAGAAACAAACCAATTTCTATCTCTACAAAGAAAATATTCCGAATTTTCAGCAGACAGAAATAAGCTTTGGGAAGCTCAAGTACGCTTTTTCCGTGCATTTGTATATTTCCAGTTAGCCAAAAGACATGGAGGTGTCATCTTGTATGACGATCTGCCGGTATCAACTAATAAAGCCCGCAGCAGTGCTGAAGAAACCTGGCAATTCATAGCTGACGATCTTGATTTTGCAGCCAATAATTTACCCAAGGAATGGGATGCGGCAAATAAAGGGCGTATCACCAAAGGAGCAGCCTATGCACTGAAATCAAGAGCTATGTTATATGCCAAACGTTGGCAGGATGCCTATGATGCTGCTAATAATGTAATTGCACTCAAACTATATGGTCTGACGGACAAATATGAAGATGCATGGAAAGGGAATAATAAAGAAGCGATTCTGGAGTTTGATTATGATGCTGCCAACGGGCCTAATCATCTTTTCGACCGGTATTATGTACCACAATGTGATGGTTATGACAATGGTTCAACAGGAACTCCTACCCAGGAAATGGTAGAATGTTATGAAAGCAAAAATGGAGAAAAGATAGACTGGACACCCTGGCATGGCATTACTGATGAAACTCCTCCATACGACCAACTGGAACCTCGCTTCGCCGCAACTGTAATCTATAGAGGATGTACCTGGAAAGGGAAAAAGATGGATTGCAGCCTTGACGGAAAGAATGGTGTGTTTATGCCTTACCGGGAACAGGGTACTTCATACGGCAAAACCACAACCGGTTATTTTTTAAGGAAATTGTTAGATGAAACGCTAACAGACGTCAAAAATGGGAAAAGCGCCCAACCGTGGGTTGAAATTCGCTATGCAGAAGTTTTATTGAACAAAGCAGAAGCAGCTTATCGACTCAATAAGATCGGGGAAGCCCAAAGTGCAATGAATGAGGTACGCGCCAGAGTAAAAGTGAATTTACCGGGTAAATCCTCTACAGGCGAGGCTTGGTTCAAAGATTACAGAAATGAAAGAAAGGTTGAACTAGCCTATGAAGGTCATTTATTCTGGGATATGCGTCGTTGGGAATTAGCCCATATTGAATACAACAACTATCGCACACATGGCTTCAAAATCATTGGCGCTACCAATACATACGAATATGTTGATTGCGACGGGCAGGACCGCAAGTTTATAAAGAAATTATATGTCCTTCCTGTACCGTCTGAAGAATTGAAGAATAACTCATTGATTGAGCAATATGATGAATGGAAATAACAATAAAACTCTTAGAACAATGAAAAACAAAATTATATCAATCATCCAGGCATTAGTTCTTCTATGGGGAGTAACTAGTTGTCACAGTCCTGAAGAGTTGGGTTCTGACATTCAACGCGAAGGTATCAACAGCATCACTGCATCGTTTCCGAACGATGACAGCAGCGAAAATAGTTTCAAAGGTGAGATAGATTATACCAATCATTCAATCACATTTGTTTTCCCATACAATTATCCCAAATTGTCGGATAATGTATTGCCGACCTCTGCACTAAAACGGGTAAGATTGAGTGCCAGTTTAGCGAATAATGTCAGTGTAACTCCACCATTACTTTATATGGATCTTACCCAAGACAACTATATCACAGTGAAAGATCAGACCTCCGGGACTAGTACCGAATTCAAAGTAATAGGTGAAATCCGTAAGAGCAACGAATGTAGCATCACCAAATTCGATATTCCTGCCATAGGGCTATTGGGAGTCATTAATGAAAACGAAAAAACAATTTCATTAGTAACCATAGATAATGTAGGGGAGCAGATAGCTAACATTGATATCTCACATGGAGCAACATGCAGTCCCAACCCCGAAACAGAAGCACTAGACTATGAACAAGAACAGACCATCGTCGTCACAGCACAGAATGGCATAGATAAAGCAACATATACGGTAAAAAAAGATATTCCGCAAAAAACTGTTGCAGGTATCCGCCAAGGAAGCGGTAAGCTATTATGGTCTAAAAGACTATCTGAAATAAGCGGTATTCTGCTACCGGGTAAAGTAACTGGACTTGCAGTAGTCGACAAATATGTTGTCATCAACGAACGTGCCAATGATCGTGCCATTTACTTAAATAGCCAGACCGGAGAAATAGCAGGTTCTATGGATATCAGCCAATTTGCCGGTGACAATTCAAACTTCCATGCAACAGCAGATCGGGGAAATAATATTTTATTCTGCAGCTATACTCCATCAGGAGGTACTTTCACCGTATGGAAAGCTAATGGAGTGAATGAGAAACCACAGAAATATATTGAATATAAAACTGGCACTAATATAAGATTTGGTTGGAAGATCTCTATCCAGGGAGATTTGGATGCCAATGCCCTTATCACAACTCCAGTATTCCAAAAGGATAGTAAAGTGCAATTCGCCCGTTGGCGTGTCATAAATGGTACTTTACAATCACAAAGTCCGGAATTTGTCATTATGAGTTCCTCTCTACTGACTTCAAACTGGATTAAATGGGCGGATGTGATTTATGCTGATGACACCGATACTCAAAGTGACTATTTCTTGGCCAGCCATGTCACAGATACTTCTGCCAAACGCTATTTCTACTGGTTTAAAGGAACAGACAATAGCATAAAAGCGGCAAATACGGGTGCTCCGGGTAACACAATTATCAATGCCGTAGACTATGCCGTGTTCAACAAAGTACCTTATATCATTTACAATCATGTAAATAGTTTCAACTATGCCGTAACTGGTTCTGATGCTGTCCGTATGTATGATCTTAGTAGCGGCTCGTTCGACAACCAAATAATAGTATGTCCGGACAAGATATATGGAGGTCGCGAGAATTCCGGTCAAAACACCGAAGGAACCGGAGATGTCGTATTTAAAGTTGCCAAAAATGGTTATTATCTATACGTTTATCTCGTATTCTCTAATGGAGGCATCGCCTGCTACCAATATGACTGTATTGATATGTAATACAAACAACCAGTAATCAACCTTATAATATACCACTAAATATGAAATTAAAAAATTTATGGTTAATAGCAGTTGCAATACTCATATACGCTTGCAATGCAGAAGAAACGAGATCATGGGAAGTTACTTTTGATCCAAATAAGCCCAAAGATCCAAATGAACAAAGCATTATTAATGTGGCGGCAGGCAAATTCTATAAAATGAATGTTGTAGCCAACAGTGCCTATGCTGATAAAGCCCCTCTCGATCCCTGGACATCCGGCACCAAACTGACGGATGAGGAGACCGGTACCCTCTCGACTAAAAACAGAGGAGTCGGTTGGGATGCACAAACTGTAGAAGTTATAATTGATTTGGGATCATTACGCAATATCACAGAAGTATCAGTACATGCTATTTCCGATCCGACATCACAAATTGTATTCCCTGCTCAAATAGAAGTATCAACCAGCAAGGACAAAAGCCAATGGGAAAAAGCAGCCTCACCAATTACCTATTCCGACAGCAACGGAAAGTCGGACGCTTGGGGAAAAACAGACTTTAGTAATGTAGCATGCAGATATGTGAAAGCGACTCTCAAATCTTCAGCTTCCACCAGTACGATGATGCTCATCGACGAAATCAAGGTAATGGGAGAATTTCATAATGACATGAAGTACGTCCCCGAAAAAGGGTGTTATCATGGAGCATTCCCACCATTATACGGATTCGATCCGGAAGACCGCGAAGGAAGTACTGACCAGTGTGCCGTTGCCTTATTTGAAAAATTGGTGGGAAAGCAACTATCTATGATCTTATGGTATCAGAATATGGAACCGGGACGAAATTTCAGCGAAATGCAAACAGTACGTGAGAAATACTGGGGAAAAAACTATCAGGGCAAATACCGATTCTTCCTTTACGGATGGCTGCCCGTCATTCCCACCCAACAAATGGCAAATGGCGAACTCGACGATTTTCACAAATCATACTTCGCCGAAGTAGCTGCCCAAGAAGTACGTGACATGGGACCTATCTGGTTCAGACCAGCCAACGAAATGAATGGAAGCTGGACTCCGTATTACGGAGATCCCACAAACTATGTCAAGGCTTGGAGACGTATGTATAACATTGCAGAACAGTTGGGTGTCACTGCCTACAATGTCTTCGTATGGTCACCCAACAGTGTAAGCATGCCAGGTACAGAAGCAAACGCAATGAAAAACTATTATCCAGGAGATATGTATGTAGATTGGCTGGGAGTAAGCTGTTATCCACCATCGCTTAGTGCTACTTATCCGGAAGAAAGAAGATATCCGCTCACACTGATGCAAGGAATCAAGCAGGTATCGGCAGACAAGCCTATCATGATTAGTGAAGGAGGATACTCCAGCACATGCGACCACCAGAGATGGGTAAGAGAATGGTTTAAGCTGAAGGATGAAGAGCCACGTGTCAAGGCCGTCGTATGGGAGAATCACGAAAATGCAGAGAATGGTGACCGCCGTCTGCAAAGTGACCCTCTGGCACTTGAACTGTACAAGGAACTCGTCCAGGATCCTTACTGGCTTGATTTGATCCCGGATGCTGTGTACAGTGAAATTGAAACAAGAAAGAATAATTCAAAATAATCAAAGACAACAAGTATTCTAGTATGAAAAGACTGACTCCATATAGCTGGCTGATTCTGATTATATTCTCCTCCTGTCTGACTGGTAATAAAGTAGCAAGTACTGATAAACAGATAGAAAGTTTATTATCACAAATGACTTTGGAAGAGAAAATTGGAATGTTGCACAGTAACACGATGTTTTCAAGTACCGGTGTTCCAAGGCTTGGCATCCCCGACCTGCACTACTCCGACGGACCTCACGGAGTAAGATTTGAGGGAGTAGCCAATGGGTGGGAATCCGCCCGATGGGATAACGACGCATGTAGCTATCTACCTGCATTAAGCGCCTTAGCATCTACTTGGAACCGTGATCTGGCACAGCTATATGGAGAAGTTCTTGGAGCTGAATGTAAAGCACGCGGTAAGCATGTGAGCCTGGCTCCGGGAGTCAACATTCACCGTTCCTTACTCAATGGACGTAATTGGGAATATTTCAGCGAGGATCCTTTCTTCTCCGGTGAACTGGCTGTTCCATATATACAAGGAGTACAGTCACAGGGAGTAGCCTCTTGTGTGAAGCATTTTGCTCTGAATAGCCAGGCATACAACCAGTACAAAGTGAGTGTAGAAGTAGACGAACGCACCTTACACGAAATTTATCTTCCGGCTTTTGAAGCTGCCATACAACGAGGTGGAGCCATGGCAGCCATGGCGGCATATAACAAGGTTCGAGGGTTGTGGTGTACGGAAAGTCCTTATCTTCTTGATACTTTACTTCGTGATGAACTAGGATTTGACGGATTAGTCGTATCGGACTGGAATGCAGTCCATAACACAGAGCGAACAGCTCTGTGCGGTATGGATGTCGAAATGGGAACAAGCATCAAAGAAAATGGGAAATATGCTTTCAATAAATATTATTTGGCCGATCCTTTATTGAAGAAAGTACGTAATGGAGAGATTCCGGAAGAAGCCGTCAACAAAAAAGTACGTAATATTCTGAAATTGATGATTCGACTTGATTTAATAGGACAAGTTCCTTATGACACTACAGGTATGGCAGCCAAACTTGCAATACCTGCCCATACTAAGGCTGCCAGAGAAATAGCGGAGGAATCATTGGTATTATTGAAGAATTCCAAAGATATGCTACCACTAGACCCGGCACAATACAAGAATGTCGCAGTGATTGGCGCAAATGCAACCGAAGTATTTGCAGCAGGAGGTGGCAGTACAAAACTTAAAGCTAAATATGAAGTTACTCCTTTGGAAGGGCTACAAAATCTTTTAGATGGAAAAGCCCGGATCGAATATGCACCCGGTTATCAATTGAGTAAAAAGGCGTATAAGGTTGGTCATTGGTTCACGAACGAATTTGATAAATCCGATGAAGAGCTATATAAGAAAGCAATCAATACAGCTGCCCAAGCAGAATTGGTTATCTATATAGGTGGAACCTCCCACGAACATGGTTCTGACTGTGAAGGGTACGATAAGCCGAATTTAAAGCTTCCTTACCAACAGGACAGATTATTAAAAGGTATCCTGGAGGTTAATCCCAACACTGTAGTGGTACTAATCTCCGGTGGCCCCGTCGAAATAGGAGAATGGTATAATGATGCTACGGCATTACTGCACGGCAGTTTTCTAGGGATGGAAGGAGGAAATGCACTGGCACGTACATTGTTTGGAGAAGTCAATCCTTCGGGAAAACTGACTACTACCTGGTGTAAGCGTCTGGAAGATATGCCTGATCACGTATTTGGAGAATATCCGGGTATAAACGACACCGTCCGTTTCAAGGAAGGGCTTATGGTCGGCTACCGCTACTTCGATACTTACCGTGTAGTCCCCCAATTTGAATTCGGTTATGGATTATCCTATACCACTTTTACTTATTCAAACATAAAGATGAAACCTGTATGGAAAGACTCGGACACAGAGTTTGCCGTATCATTCACCATTACTAACACGGGAAAACGATATGGCCAGGAAATTGCACAGTTATATTTGCATCAAAACAAATGTTCTGTAGAACGCCCGTTTAAAGAATTAAAAGGGTTCACTAAGGTTGGCTTAAAACCGGGTGAATCCAAACAAGTCACTATCAAGTTACCGCGCCGCGCCTTACAATACTACGATACCGAAAGTAAATGCTGGAAAGACGAACCTGGCATGTTTACAGTATTAATAGGCGCATCGTCACGGGACATCAAATTACAGAAAGATTTCGAACTGAAAAAATAAAAACACATGGGAAACAATAACCTTATAAGCAGCAAAAAGACATACTACATATCAATTGCAATTCTGGCAGGGATGTTCTTTATCTTCGGATTTGTGTCGTGGGTCAATGCCATACTGATTCCATACTTCCGCATATCCTGTGAACTGACACATTTCGAATCCTACTTTGTCGCCTTTGCATTTTATATCGCCTACTTTGTAATGGCTATCCCCTCGGGAGTACTTCTCAAGAAAGTGGGATTCAAGCGAGGTATTATGTATGGTTTTATGCTTACCGCCTTAGGAGCTTTCTTATTTGTTCCGGCAGCATTAGCCCGTCAATTCGAGATATTCCTGGCCGGTCTATTTTCCATCGGCACCGGATTAGCCATATTGCAAACTGCCGCTAATCCTTATGTCACTATTATCGGTCCTATTGATAGTGCCGCCAAACGAATCAGTATTATGGGAATATGCAATAAATTCGCAGGTATCGTCTCACCACTCATATTTGCTGCATTGATATTAAATGTTACCGACAAGGAGCTTTTTGCCACTATAGAATCGGGGACTTTAGACATAGTCACAAAGAATGCTATGCTTGACGAATTAATACAACGCGTCATTGTGCCTTATGCTGTTCTAGGCGTTATTTTACTGCTTACCGGTATCGGTATCCGTTACTCCATTCTGCCTGAAATCAATACAGACGAAGAAAACAGCACGGAAGATACAGGTAGCCACCATCACACCAGAAAAAGTATTTTCGACTTTCCCTACCTTATCTTGGGAGCAGTGGCTATATTTCTTCATGTAGGAACACAGGTTATCGCAATTGATACAATCATCAATTATGCCAATTCGATGGGTATGGACCTGCTCGAAGCTAAAACATTTCCCTCATATACATTGGCCTGTACTATGATTGGTTACCTCCTGGGGATCCTGTTAATACCCAAATATGTTTCACAAAAAAATGCACTTATAGGTTGTACCATCATCGGATTACTCCTTTCATTCGGAGTTGTATTTGCAGATTTTGAAGTAACTCTGTTCGGTCATCATGCCAATGCCTCCATTTTCTTTCTGAATGCATTGGGTTTCCCGAATGCTTTAATCTACGCAGGTATCTGGCCACTTTCCATTCATGGACTAGGAAAATTCACCAAAACCGGTTCCTCTCTTCTTATTATGGGATTATGTGGCAATGCCATTCTGCCTCTGATATATGGTCATCTGGCAGATATGTATAGTCTGCGTTTCGGTTATTGGGTATTGATTCCCTGTTTTTTATATTTGGTTTTCTTTGCAGTTAAAGGTCATAAAATAGACTCCTGGAAATAAATTAAAAACGAAATAATATGGAAAGACTCATCATAACAAATGGAAAACTCATTCTACCAACAGGCATAGAAATGGGCCAAACATTGATATGCGAAAATGGAAAAATTGAGCAGATTATTCCCAATGAAAGCTATCAACCGCTCGTTGGTGACAAGGTAATAGACGCCCGTCAGAATTATGTTTCACCAGGATTCATCGACATGCATATCCACGGAGGAGGAGGACATGACTTCATGGATGGTACTGTCGAGGCTTTTCTCGGAGTGGCCGAAACACATGCCAAGTATGGTACTACCGCAATGGTTCCCACCACACTTACCAGCACTAACGAGGAGTTAATGACGACGTTTACCGTATATCGGAAAGCCAAAGAAATGAATATCAATGGTTCGCAGTTTATCGGTTTACATTTGGAAGGACCTTACTTTTCACCGAAACAATGTGGTGCGCAAGACCCGAACTTCCTGAAAAAGCCGCAAGCTGAAGAATACAATGCCATTCTGGAAGCCTCAAAAGATATTATCCGTTGGAGCGTAGCTCCAGAGTTGGAGGGTGCTCTAGCACTAGGGCAAACTCTGCAACAACATCATATTCTGCCCTCCATCGCTCATACCGACGCGATTTATGAAGAAGTTGAGAAAGCCTTTACAGCAGGTTATACACATGTGACCCACCTTTATTCGGCCATGTCATCAGTGACCCGCAAAAATGCTTTCCGCTATGCCGGAGTAGTAGAAGCCGCCTACTTGATTGAAGATATGACAGTGGAGATTATTGCCGATGGCATACATCTTCCGAAACCCCTGCTCCAATTCGTATACAAGTTCAAAGGAGTTGATAAAACAGCCCTCTGCACTGATGCCATGAGAGGAGCGGGTATGCCGGACGGTGAATCGATATTAGGTAGCCTCAACAATGGCCAGAAAGTCATTATCGAAGACGGAGTGGCCAAAATGCCGGATCGGAAAGCTTTTGCCGGTAGTGTTGCAACAACCGACCGGCTGGTTCGAACCATGATATATTTAGCCGGTGTTCCTCTCATTGACGCCGTCCGTATGATGACCCTGACGCCCGCCCGTATTCTTCATATTGACAAAGAAAAAGGTTCTTTAGAAATCGGTAAGGATGCCGACATAGTCATTTTTGATAATCAAATAAATATAAATAATACAATATTAAAAGGCCATGTTATCTATACTAAATGAAACTAAGACCAAAGTTTTTCAGCAGGAACAATTAACAGTTCGAATTTTCCCGTCCATTCAAGAGATGGGCAGTGTAGCCGCAAAAGAAGTCGGCGACCAAATTTGTCGCTTATTGGAAAGCAAACCGGAAATAAATATGATTTTCGCCGCTGCCCCCTCACAAAATGAGTTTTTGAGTCATCTGATTCATGACAAACGCATCGACTGGACCAGAATAAACGCTTTTCATATGGATGAATACATCGGTATACATCCGGAAGCCCCACAAAGTTTTGGACATTTCCTTAGAATTCGTATCTTTGACAAAGTTCCTTTCAAGAAAGTCAACTATCTGAATGGTCTGGCGGAAAACCTTGAAGAGGAATGTCAGCGATATGCAGACTTGCTGACTAAGCATCCGGTTGACATCGTTTGTTTGGGAATTGGAGAAAATGGGCATATTGCTTTCAATGATCCGGATGTAGCAGACTTTAATGATCCCAAACTTGTGAAAGTAGTTGAACTGGACCCAATATGTCGCCAACAGCAAGTCAATGAAAAATGCTTCAAGACACTAGACTTAGTACCCAAAGAAGCTTTAACACTCACGATACCGGCTTTGCTAAAAGCTGAATGGATGTTTTGTATCGTCCCGTTCAAAAATAAAGCTCAAGCAGTCTATCAGACTGTTTATGGTGAAGTTTCAGAAAAATGTCCGGCCAGCATATTGCGAAGAAAAGAAAATTCTTCGTTATATTTGGACCCGGAAAGTGCAGAAAGAATTAATTTATAAAGGATTATGAAAAACAGAATCTCACTTCTTATACTACTGGCTATCAGCTTCAGTATACACGCACAAAAAGTTATGCGGATCGGAATTATTGGTCTGGACACATCCCATTCCACCGCTTTCACCGAATTGATTAATAGTGGTTCGGATGAGACCTTTTCCAAAGGTTTTAGGATAGTAGCAGCGTATCCGTACGGTTCAAAGACTATTCAATCCAGTTACGAACGAATCCCCGGATACATTGAAAAGGTCAAAGCAAATGGCGTGGAAATCACCTCATCAATAGCAGATTTACTGGAAAAAGTAGACTGTGTCCTTTTGGAAACCAATGACGGCAGACTACATTTGGAACAAGCCGTCGAGGTATTCAAATCAGGTAAGATATGCTATATTGACAAACCTGTCGGAGCTACTTTAGGAGATGCAATCGCTATTTATGAAATGGCAGAAAAATACAATGCACCTGTTTTTTCCTCTTCTGCTCTTAGATTTACTCCTCAAAACCAGAAATTAAGAAATGGAGAATTTGGCAAAATCCTTGGAGCCGATTGTTATTCTCCTCACAAAGTGGAGCCAACGCATCCGGATTTCGGTTTCTATGGCATTCATGGAGTAGAAACATTATACACAATTATGGGAACAGGATGCGAATCAGTCAACCGGATGTCTTCAGATAGAGGGGATGTAGTAGTAGGACGATGGAAAGATGGTAGAATCGGAACTTTCAGAGCGATTATAAAAGGACCGCAAATTTATGGTGGAACTGCCTATACTTCAAAAGGAGCAGTAGCCGCAGGAGGTTACCAAGGTTATAAAGCGCTTCTTGAACAGATTCTTAAATACTTTCAAACAGGAATCTCTCCTATCTCCAGAGAAGAAACAATTGAAATATTCACTTTCATGAAAGCATCCAATATGAGTAAAGAAGAGAATGGAAGAATTGTCACATTGGAAGAAGCTTACCAAAAAGGATGGAAAGACGCCCGGAAATTAATCAAAACCTATAATAAATAAGAAAATGAAATTTATATATAAAGGAATCGGGCTTATATCAATCTTATTTATAGTTTCTTCATGTTCTTTCTCCAAGAAACAGATTATGAATAAGGCGGAAGCCAATGATTCATGTAAAATAGAAGTAGTGGTTCTCGATCCCGGACATTTCCATGCCAGCCTACTTCAAAAAGAGACATTGACAGATGTCAGTGACACCATCCGGATATATGCCCCCGAAGGAATAGCCGTCAACCAATATCTGGAAAGCATTGATTCTTATAATCAGCGGGCGGAATCTCCTACGACATGGAAAAAACAAGTATATACCGGAGATGATTATCTCCAGAAAATGCTTGCCGATCATAAAGGTAATGTAGTAGTATTGGCCGGAAACAATCAGAAAAAGACGCGCTATATCATGGAGTCTATCAAAGCCGGATATCATGTCCTTGCCGATAAGCCACTGGCTATCAATCCACAGGATTTCAAGTTATTGACAGAAGCCTATCAACTCGCCAAAGAAAAGAATCTTCTTTTATACGATCTGATGACGGAACGTTATGATATCCTCAATATCATAGAAAAAGAGCTTTTGCATCAGACGGAATTATTCGGAGATTTACAAAAAGGTTCACCGGACAATCCATCTGTCATAATGGAAAGCGTGCATCATTTTTTCAAGACAGTTTCTGGCAAGCCATTAATTCGCCCGGCATGGTATTACGATGTAGAGCAACAAGGAGAAGGCATTGCAGATGTTACAACACATCTGATCGACCTCATCAACTGGCAATGTTTTCCTGATGAAACGATTCATTATCAATCGGATGTCACCGTGAATGCCGCCAAACACTGGCCAACTCCAATTACATTAGCAGAGTTCAGTCAATCGACACAAATCGATTCTTTTCCCGCTTATCTTAACCGATACATAAAAAACGATGTATTGGAGGTGATGGCAAACGGAAGTCTCAACTATACCGTTAAAGGGATTTGTATAGGAATGAAAGTCACATGGAATTATACTCCACCCACTAACGGAGGAGATACATTTACTTCCATAAAGAAAGGAAGTAAAGCCACTTTAAAAATCGTTCAGGATGAAAAAAATGGATTTGTAAAAGAGCTATATATACAGAAAGAACCGGACATTGACAATCGGACATTTGAAGCTCAATTGCAAAAAACAGTGGAACAGCTTCAAATAACTTATCCGTTCTTATCTGTCAAAAACAAAAAGAATGGAACTTATCTGATTGACATACCACAGGAAAAACGATTAGGACACGAAGAACATTTCAGCAAAGTGGCAAAGGCTTTCCTGCATTATGTACACAATCAGGATATGCCGGAATGGGAAAATGAAAATACACTAGCTAAATATTACATTACTACTACTGCTGTAGAAATGGCAAAGAAAGGAAACAAATAAACAAAACAATAGGTGTTAGAAACAAGATGCAAATATTATGAAAATGAAGCCATGTTTCATGGCTTCATTCCTCATATCATGGGGACCCGATTCGATATCCTGCTCATTCATTCCGATATCGACCGATTGAATACACTTTGGGCAGATATCGCCTATGAGCTGGAGCGATTGGATAAAATATTAAATCGTTTTGATCCTCATAGTGAAGTTTCCAAGATTAATAATCATGCTTCTCAAAGCAAGATTCAAATCAGTAAAGAGATGAAATCAATCTTACAGCTTTGCTCATACTATTATGAGACCACTTCACACTTATTCGACATTACATTAAAAGATTTCTCCCAAATACAACTTCATGAACATTCATATATCTCCTTTACATCTCCTGATATTTCACTTGATTTTGGAGGTTTTGCCAAAGGATATGCTTTGAAGAAAATAAGAAAATTCATTGAACAGGAGAATATTAGTGATGCATTTGCTAATTTTGGAAACAGTTCGATCCTGGGTATAGGACATCATCCTTATGGAGATTGTTGGAAAGTCAGTTTTCTGAACCCGTACAATCAGTCTCTTCTAAAAGAATTCGATCTGCAGGATACAGCATTATCCACTTCCGGCAATACGTTACAATATACCGGACACATTATGAATCCGCTTACAGGCATATTTAATAAACAACGAAAAGCAAGTTCTATCCTGTCCCCCGACCCGTTGGAAGCCGAAATTCTTAGTACGGTCTGGATGATTGCCAATGAACAGGAACAAAAAAAGATTTCAGAAAAGTTCAATAATATACAAGCAACCCTATACAATTTATGATATGAAAGAACATAAAGAAAAAGGAGTAGACTTAGGACTCAGACAATTCATCAAAAGCCTGGGATATGTTGCCGGAGGAACCGCATTATTGGCGACCACTCCTTGGCTGACTTCCTGTACTCCGGAGAAACTACAAGAGATCAAGCATGAGAAAGCACGAATCGCTTTGATTGGTACCGGGTCCAGAGGACAATACCACATCCATAACCTCAAAGAAATACCTCATGCACAAATTGTTGCCGTATGTGATAATTATGCCCCCAATCTTCAACAAGCATTAGAACTTTGTCCGGATGCAAAGCCATATACGGATTACCGCAAACTACTGGAATCGAAGGACATCGATGGAGTCATCATATCCACACCACTAAACTGGCATGCACCTATTGTATTGGACGCATTAGCTGCCGGCAAACATGTCTTTTGCGAGAAAGCAATGGCACGTACCCTTGACGAGTGCAAGGCTATCTATGACACTTACAACCAGTCAGACAAAGTCCTCTACTTTTGTATGCAGCGAATGTATGACGAGAAGTACATCAAGGGAATGCAGATGATCCATTCCGGTCTCATCGGAGATGTAGTAGGTCTTCGCTGTCACTGGTTCCGTAATGCAGACTGGCGTCGTCCGGTTCCTTCACCAGAGCTGGAACGCAAAATTAATTGGAGATTATACAAAGAGAGCTCCGGAGGATTAATGACGGAATTAGCATGCCATCAGTTGGAAGTTTGTAACTGGGCAGCCCAAAAAATGCCGGAATCCATTATGGGAATGGGTGACATTGTATACTGGAAAGACGGACGAGAAGTTTATGATAGCGTCAATGTCACTTACAGATACTCGGATGGAGTTAAGATCGCATACGAATCATTGATTTCCAACAAGTTCAACGGAATGGAAGACCAGATTCTGGGAAGTAAAGGAACCATGGAAATGGCAAAAGGTATTTATTATCTGGAAGAAGATCATTCAACTTCGGGTATCCGGCAACTGATTGACCAGGTAAAAGACAAGGTCTTTGCCGCCATCCCGACAGCAGGTCCCAGTTGGCGACCGGAAACAAAAATGGAGTACACACCACACTTTATCATTGATGGAGATATTCACGTAAACAGTGGATTGAGTATGATCGGAGCAGACAAAGACGGTTCGGACATTATCCTGTCTTCTTTCTGCCAGTCGTGTATCACCGGAGAGAAAGCACAGAATGTAGTGGAAGAAGCATATTGTTCAACGGTTCTTTGTTTACTTGGAAATCAGGCAATGGATGAACAACGCCATATCCTCTTCCCCGACGAATATAAAATACCCTATATGAAATTCTAAACTATGAAAGATATTATTATCACCTCAAAAAAGTTGAAACAAGAAAGGAATATCTTTCTTCTAAGTTTCCTGCTTGCATTTATCATCAATGTAATTGCAATCATTATCTATTCCCGCCCATGGATTGAAATAATATCCCAAATCGGGTATGTCATCGTGATTAGTTTTTTCATCTATCTCATATTATGGATTCCCCGAGGAATCCTGATATTCTTGAGTCACCTTTTCCGAAGAAAAAAATAAGAGATTTACGTTTTTTGAAGGAGAATTGACGGAAATACTCATTCACATATTCTAATAACAACCTAATTTTGGAGAAAAATAGATACTATGACAACAAGAAGAGATTTTATCAAAAAAACAGTAGCAGGTACAGCTGCACTCTCATTAGGAAGCATACTTCCAGGATTCGGTTCAAGCCGTAATCAAGATATTCTGGGAGCTAACGAAAAAATACGTATCGGAGTCATTGGAGTGAACTCGAGAGGTAAGGCCCTGGCGCAAGGATTTGCCAAACTTCCAGATTGTGAAGTTACTTACATTTGTGATGTAGACTCAAGAGCATTAGAAAAATGTCAGGCTGCTATCCACAAAATTACCGGACGTACTCCCAAAGGAGAAAAAGACATTCGTAAGATGTTAGAGTCGAACGATTTTGAAGCAGTGGTGATTGCTACCCCTGACCATTGGCATGCCAAAGCAGCCATTATGGCTATGCAGGCCGGAAAGCATGTTTATCTGGAAAAACCGACCAGTCATAATCCGGCAGAAAATGAAATGTTGGTTCGAGCCGCTTTGAAATATAACCGGATTGTTCAAGTGGGTAACCAACGCCGTTCCTTTCCCAATGTAATTAAAGCTATGGAAGAAATAAAATCCGGTTCTATCGGAAAAGTGAGATATGCCAAATCTTGGTATGTCAATAATCGCCCTTCCATTGGAACAGGGAAAGTTGTTCCTGTACCTGATTATCTGGATTGGGATTTATGGCAAGGTCCTGCCCCACGTGTTGCTGATTTCAAAGATAATTTCATCCATTATAACTGGCATTGGTTCTGGAATTGGGGTACAGGTGAAGCGCTCAACAATGGAACTCACTTTATTGATATACTCCGCTGGGGATTGGGTGTAGATTATCCTACAAAGGTTGATTCTATCGGAGGTCGGTATCGTTTTCAGGACGACTGGCAAACTCCTGACACACAACTTATCACCTTCCAATTTGGTGACGAAGCATCTTTTTCATGGGAAGGACGTAGTTGTAATACGATGCCGGTAGACGGATATGGAGTAGGAACCGCATTTTATGGAGAAACCGGAACTCTCTTCATTGGCGGTGGCAATGAATATAAAATTGCAGATTTAAAAGGTAAAACGATTAAAGAGGTAAAAAGTGATTTAAAATTTGAGACCGGCAATCTGTTGAATCCATCCGAAAAGCTGGATGCCTTCCACTTCCGAAACTGGTTTGATGCCATTCGTAAAGGAACAAAGTTAAATTCCGGAATTGTAGATGCCTGTATCAGTACCCAGTTGGTACAATTAGGTAACATTGCCCAACGTGTTGGACATTCATTACAGATTGATCCGGGAAGCGGACGAATTCTTAACGATTTGGAAGCTAATAAACTTTGGGGAAGAGAGTACGAAAAAGGTTGGGAAATACGGGTTTAAATCAACTTCTCATTAAATTATCAGAGATATGTCATGTATACGACATATCTCTTTCTACTATAAAATCCACCCATTATCATCACACTTCCTTCTCTTCATCTAAAGAAACCACCCTACAAAAAGAGCAAAGAAGCTCCCTAATTGTTCCTTAAAAGTACGGAGAGCCAGTTCTATATGTTTCTCGACAGTACGAATGGAAATACCAAGTTTATCTGCAATCTCCTGATTAGTCAGAGATTTAAAGCGACTAAGGCAAAACACACTCCGGCGTTTAGGTGGCATCGTGTTAATCACACTTTGTACTGCCTCTCGCAATTCACGATAGTCGGTAGTTGGTTCATCCATACTTGAAGGTCGCTCCAATGTCATCATGTCTTCCGTTAACACTACATGAGTATTGTATTTGGCCCGAAGATGATTAAAGACTTCACGTTTGGAGAGTACATAAATATAGTTTTTGATTGACATTGTTTCGTCCAGCGCCTCACGGTGTATCCAGATTTTCATAAACACATTCTGAATAATATCTTCCGCTGCCCCTGCATCTTTCAGCATACCTTTGGCAAAAGCAAAAAAAGTAGGATAATAACGATGAAACAAGGTTTCATAGCTCCCCATGTCCCCTTCTCTCAACCGCTGTAACAACAGTTGCTCTTCAGTAGCAGAAGATAAATCAGTTTTATTCATCGTTTTTTCTAAAAAAGATTCTAGTCAACAAAGCTATAAATAATATAGAAGATATACCAAGCCGTATTTAAAATCACATCATATTGTAATATGTAAGGGAGAAATAAACAGGGAGTAGCATACTTCTGGTGACAAAACTATGAAATTAATATGAAAAATTCAAGTCTTATTGAAAATAGTGATGATTTTAAAAAAAAGTTCAAATCCGATTACGTACCCCCGTTAGATGATGTGTTCTTCATTATAGAAACGAATCACACATAGCGCGCTATTAACCATTGAATCAATTTATTTAAAGAACATGAGAAATTTTCTACTTTTATTCCTGCTACTCATGCCCGTGATTGGCAGTTGCACCGATGACTATGATGACTCGGCTGCCTGGAAGGACATTGATGGAATCTACAAAGATCTCGATCAACTGAAAGAGAAGCTAAACAGTTTACAACTGCAAGCGAATGCGTTGAGCCAGATTGTGAAAGGAGGAGCCATCACCTCTGTCACAGAAGCTGCTAACGGTGGTTATGTCATTTCTTATAAAGGAAGTGACAATATTGAGCATAGTTTCACCATTGCTACCACTGACCAAATGGTTTCCAGTCCGATTATCGGAATACAAGAAGAAGCCGGAACATATTATTGGACTACTACCACCAAAGGTCAAACGACTTTCCTGCTGGATGCCAACAAACAAAAAATACCGGTATCAGGTAGCGCCCCTCAAATACGAGTGGATGAGAATGGATATTGGATTATTAACGGCCAGCAAATTCTAGACAGCAACCAAAAGCCGATTAAAGCTGAAGGAAAAACAACTTCACTTATTACTAAAGTAGAAATGAACGATAACGGAACTGCTTCAATTACTCTAGGCAACGGAGAAACTCTATCGGTCAATACCTTTACACTATTTAATGTGGAGTTTAAAAATACAGATCAGACTGCCATTTCTCCTATTATTATAGAGGAAGGAACAAAAAACCTTACCTTAAATTATAATATCATTGGGAAAAAGGCAGCACAAGCATTGATGCTCATCACACGCAACGACGATGGATTAGAAGCCAGGTTAAATAGTAGTAATAAAACATTGGTCGTCACCTTCGCTGATGATTTCGAAGAAGGGGTAACAATGATTATGCTTTATGACACTGAAGATAACGTACTGATCAAACCGATGCGCTTCACTTTGCCTATCATTGAAAACGGAGGCATTGCTACTGCAACAGACTTCAAAGCATTTATAGATGCTGTGACCAGTGGAAGTAGTTTGCGTAAATTCAAAGATACGGAAGGAAACGTTATTCTGTTGAACGATATTGATATGAAAGATATCACGTTGACGAGCGGTGCAGGAAGTAATGTAACAAGCAATACGACCAACGCCAATACAAAAGTGGTTTATACAATCGGCGAGCAAACCTTTAACGATGTATTTGATGGTAAAGGACATTCAGTTATTAATCTGACTTTTACATATAATCTTGAAGACGGCAATATTGCCCATGGATTATTCAATGCACTCGGCAGTTCCGGTGTCATCAGGAATTTAGTGATTTCGGGTAATGCCACCATTACAGGTAAAGCTCCGCAAGGAGCTGCTATTGGCGGCTTAGTAGGCTATTGTGAGGGAAGCATACTGGCATGTACCAACCAAATAAATCTATCTTTTGAAGGAACAGACGCTGCTAATGTAGGTGTTCGAATGGGAGGTTTAGCAGGTGTATTATACGGAAATAAAATAGGCGACACAACACAAGCAAACGGTTGCAGCAACGAAGGTAACCTGACGTGCAGCAACATAGTCAACACTGCTTCCGGTGCCTATTCAGCTTTCAACCAAGGAGGTATTGCGGGATATATAGAAAATGATGAGGCTTATATCGGCTACGCAATTAACAAAGGAAATATCAGTGCACCTTCCGGGCGTGGTGGTGGAATTGCAGGAACTCTACAGGAAGGAATTATTGAAAACAGCACTAACGAAGGAGTCATTCAAGATGACGTGAATGGTGTTTTTGCTTCAACTTCCAAACGATATAATGTGAAACGCATCGGCGGACTTGCAGGAGGTATAAATACAGATAAATACCTCAAAAATTGTATTAACAACGGAAATGTCTATTCCCAAAACGGAAGTCGTGCAGGTGGATTTGTCGGACACAATGCCGGATTTGTTCAATCGTGTACAAACAATGGAATCATCTTGTCCGATGCAACTGCTGATGGAGCCAACAAACATGGTGCCGGATGGGCCTGTGGTTATAGTGGCACCAAAAACGGTACGAACTATATCACAGATTGTCATATCGGAGGTAAAGTTGGAGATTACAGTATTTACAAAAATAATCCGGAAGATACTCCGGGAGCAACTTACAGTAACGCTGTCCGTCACGGAGCTTTCTCCAAAGAAGCCAATAATTTCTCTAACCAGGATGAGGCATACTATGACTGGCAGGTGACCGAGGACCGTGAACTAGCATCAGGTATTGTGTACAAACACTACTCCTTTATCAATTTCAATCAAAATATCTATGCTATTGAAATTGACATGAACAACCCCAAAGTTACATTCGAGACAGTCATGGCAGACGAAATTTGCCCAAACCCGAATGGTAATAATAATTCAAATAATGGTAAAGTCCTCCGCGAAACCTTATCGGAGACTTGTACCAGACGAAGAGATGAAGGAAGAAACATTATTGTAGGTATAAATACCGGCTTCTTCAATTCACATGACGGCTTCCCCAGAGGAATGCATATTGAAGAAGGAGAACCGGTATTCATCAATAACCCGTATGTACGTTCTATCTTAACTAATCATGTCTGGGGATTCACCTTCTTTGACAACCGTACGGTTAGCTTCGAAAAAAGAGATTTCACAGGCAAACTGAAAGTTGGTACCAAGGAATATGAATATTATTCAGTCAATGATACTATTGTCCGTTTGAGTGGAAAACCATCATACGATGCAAACTTGTACACCTTCAGGTATGTAAAAGAGCCCCATCCCGGATTAACTAACCCGATAGGAACTAAAGCCCTATTTATCATCGGCAAGAACAACCAACCGCTAAAGGTTAACTCTGGTGATTTTGAAGCCACAATTACTAAAATCATTGACGGACGAGGCACTACAGTAGAAGCCCCATACGTAACAGATAAAAATGAATGGGTACTGCAAGTAACAGGAGACAAAGCTGACGAACTAGTTCAAAACCTAAAAACCGGTGATAAAGTACAAATCAGTGCCGAACTTAAAATAGGCAGTTCTACTAATCCAATCAAAGTACACAACTCCAGTATGTACCGCTATGTATATAATGGCGTATACTCTGCACCTCCTAAAAAAGAAGATGCAGAGACAATCAACCCGACCACCAATCTCGGTATGACACAGGATAAATCAAAGATTGTTATTTTCTGTGTAGACGGAAGGACAGATAGTGACAGAGGACTTGATTTCTACGAAGCTTACCGTGTTTGCAAAAAGTTGGGATTATATGATGTAATCCGTTTCGATGGGGGAGGCTCTACAGTAATGTGGACTTATGAGAATGGTATCGGAAAAGTAATCAATCACGTGTCGGATACGAAAGGTGAGAGAAGTTGTATGAACTATCTGCATGTCAGAGTACTCGAATAATGAATCAAACGAATGTTAATCACTGAATATATGAAAAAGTTTATAAGTATATCATTATTTATATCTGCCTGTTTTCTGGGAAGTTGCAGTTCTTACGACGACGAACGAATCTGGCAGGACCTCAACGAAATAGAAAAGACGATCGGAGATTATGAAGCTCAAGCCGAAACATTGACCAAGCAAATGACTTCACTGTCTAAAGTGATCGGGAGTTCGTTTATCACTTTAATCAGTCAGGATGCCGATGGCAACCACGTAATATCTTACAGTGACGGTGGTGGGGAAACCCACACCGTTACGATCGCTACTCAAGAAGATGCCATCAAACTTCCTATCATCACGGCCAAACAGGATACTGACAGTAAATTCTATTGGGCGCAGACGACTGATAAAGGGAAGACTTATACATTCATTCTCGACGGTGACGGAAAGAAATTTCCGATAGGCGGAACGATGCCTGACGTTAAAATAAACGAGAACGGTTATTGGAGTGTGAATGGCGCCAGCACCGGTGTATTAGCCAATGATTTAAGTAATCTGTTATTCAAATCGGCTTATATAGATGATAAAACAGGAGAAGCCGTATTTATTCTGGCAGACGGTCAGGAATTGCGTATGAGTTTACAAGAGGCACTCGGTATCCGGTTCAACAGTCCGGTTTACAATGCAGTAACAGACTATGCTACTCCGGTTAGTATTCCATATGAAATATATGGTACCCAATCGGAAAATGCATATGTAGACTTGTTTACTGCCTACAATATGGAAGTCAAAATAGATAAAGCCTCTTCCACCCTCATCGCTACCATGAAAGAAGGAGCGACTGAAGGAAATATTCTGTTGCTGGCAAGTGCAGGAAATAATACCGTATTGAAACCGATATACTTCACATACGGTACCGCAATTCTGGACGATCCACTATACCAAGGTCATGTAGGTCCTATCCAACTCAAAGGCACCCAAATGGACATAGAAATGCAGATATCTGCCAACATATTCTATCAGGTCAGTACAGAAAACGAGTGGATCACTTACAAAGGAACCCGTGCATTAATTACAACCACACATGCCTTCACCATTCTGGCTAATGAAACGGGTGACGAACGTTCCGGGAAAATAATATTCTCTAATTCGCTGTATAATATATCTTCAAGTATCGATGTGATACAAGAAGCTAAAGAAGTGGAAGCTAAAGGAGGAATCAGTACTGCTGCCGATCTAGTTAATTTTGCAAAAGCCGTAAATAACGGAACAAGTACCTCCCGCTGGCAGAATGACGCCGGAGAGATAGTATTGTTGAATGATATTGATATGTCATCCGTGACCAGTTGGACACCTATCGGTGATATAGAAGCTTCCAACTATACTACGGCCGAACCCTATGTTTCCATACATCCGTTTACTGGAACTTTCAACGGACAAGGCCATGCTATCAAGAACCTGAATTGTAGTGCAGATATAACAAATGGTGGATTGGCGTATGGTTTATTCGGTTCGATAGAAAATGCGACAATCAAAAATTTAGTTTTAGGAGA
This sequence comes from Bacteroides xylanisolvens, assembly GCF_018289135.1. Classification (NCBI taxonomy): domain Bacteria; kingdom Pseudomonadati; phylum Bacteroidota; class Bacteroidia; order Bacteroidales; family Bacteroidaceae; genus Bacteroides; species Bacteroides xylanisolvens. The sequence continues at coordinate 5,369,711 of NZ_CP072216.1, read as the reverse complement.
TGCCAGTACCACTATAACTTGGATGATGAGCGGAACAGCATCTAAATATACTGTCATAGCTCCTCTTGTCTGCTTCGCCAAAAAATCGGTAATAGAGGGCTGTACCAACTATTATAATATCGACTTCACAGCCGATAATAAATCCGGAGAATTTAACGCACTTTCCGGCCTGGTAGGTACAATTGTCAACACAACCATTGGAGGAGAATCCAAAGCACAAGGTTGTTCCAACAGAGGATTTGTCCGTACAGGACGCATCAGCAATACAGCTAATGGCGGTACAGGTATGCAGACAGCCGGAATCTGCGCCTTCATGGCTAAAGCAGAAGGAGGAAAATTGAATTACTGCACCAACTATGGCGATATCAGTTGTCCGAGCGGAAGAACGGGCGGAATTGTAGCAACACTAATGTATGGTAACATTTACAACTGTGACAACAGAGGAACCATTGAAGATGACAAAGTAGGGCAACATGAAGGCAAAGAAGCGAGTGTGACCTACAATTACAAACGTATGGGTGGAATTGTAGGAGGTACAGACGACCTGAAAACCAAACCGGAATATACAGTAGAGTCCTGCACGAATTACGGAAATGTCATGACTCACCTAAGTGTCCGCACAGGAGGCATCATCGGTCACTCTAACATACAGATTATCGGTTGCGTAAACAAAGGTGCTGTTTTGGGAGATGTATTCACCGAAGGAAATGGGACCAACAGACATGGTCCGGGCTGGTTATGTGGTTATTCTGGTGCTTCCACTGCAACCTGGACCAATTGCAAGGCTTGTGTATGTGGAGGCTATGTCGGTGATTACAGCAAGTATAAGGACGATCCTACTTCTGCACCAGATGCCACTAACCAGAATGCATTTTGTCATGCAAACCAAAATTTCGATCCTAGTATTAATTTCTAAAAGACACAAGATATGAAAAGAATATATTTTGTCTGTTCGGTGCTTTTTTCCCTCCTGCTCACCAGTTGTGGGGATTATGATGACTCTTCGATTCAGAATAAGCTCAATGATTTCAAAGAGCGAATAGCCGCCCTTCAAACCAAAGCGGATAAACTCAATGAAGATATCTCAAAACTGGGATATTTGACGGAAGGAAATGTAATTACCTCTGTTTCCCGAAACTCGGACGGGCAATATGTTATTACCTATAAAGACAACAATAATGAAGAAAAAGCAGTTGTTGTAGCAACCCAGGAAGATGTAATAGAAGCCCCTATACTCGGTGTACGCCTCAACGATGACGACCAGTTGTATTACTGGACCACCACTATTGGCAATGAGACAAACTGGCTCACAGATGATACCGAAAAAAAAGTACCCGTCTGTGGCTATACCCCCGAAATGGGGGTAAATGCCGACGGTTACTGGACAGTCAATGGTGAGATACTCAAGGATAACAAGGGGACTCCTATTACAGCTACAACCGACGAGACGGCCATTTTTAAAAATATTACCAAGACTGATGAGGGATATCTCAAAATCACATTGGGTAATGGGGAAACACTCACACTGGAAGTGTTCAGTTCTCTGAATCTCAGGTTAAAAGCAAATGCTGTTACAAAAATAACCGATCTTTCCAGTCCCCTAAAAATTGAATATGAAGTAACGGGAGCATCTGCAGAAGAAGCATTAGTCACTATTGCCCAAGCGGTGAACGTAAAAGCAACAATCGACAAAGAGACTCATACCCTTACTGTAATATTCGAAAACAATTTTGATGAAGGTCATGTGATCATCACAGCTTACGATCTTCAGCATCTTGTACTTCGTCCTCTTTTATTCAAAAAAAATTAATCCTTAAAATGATATGAATATGAAAAAAAGAATCTTATTCACCGGACTTCTTCTGTTGCTGACTCTAGGCACTTTTGCAGTCACTCCTGTCGCTCCGGACAAGACACATGCGCAAAAGATAGTAGAAGCCATTCACAATCCGAAAACAGACTATGTAGTGGTAGTATCCCACCGGGGAGACTGGCGGGATTATCCGGAGAACTCCATCCCTGCCATCGAATCGATTATCCGCATGGGAGTTGATGTCATGGAACTAGACCTGAAACTAACAGCAGACAGTGTACTTGTCCTTTGTCACGACGGTACTATCGACCGGACTACCACAGGAAAAGGCAGAGTCAGCGACGTAACTTACGACTATATCAAAAGCTGTTTCCTGAAAACAGGTCATAACTGCCCCACTAAATACAAGATGCCGACCTTAAAAGAAGCATTGGCCGTCTGCAAAGACCGTATAGTGGTTAACATAGACCAAGGGTACCAATATTATGATTTGGTAATGGCTATCACAGAAGAATTGGGAGTCACAGAACAAATCTTGATTAAAGGTAAAAAGTCGGTTGATTTTGTAGATGCACAAGCTAAGAAGTATAAACACGCCATGATGTACATGCCCATTATTGATATCAACAAACCAAGCGGACAAGATTTGTTCCGTCAATATATGGACAAGAAAATCATTCCTCTAGCATATGAAGTATGCTGGCAGCAAGAAACTTCGGAAGTAAAAAAATGCATGAAGGATATACTTGCACAAGGTTCTAAAATCTGGGTAAATACTCTTTGGGCCTCACTCTGCGGAGGTGAAGAAGCAGGTATGTACGATGACTATGCTTTTGAACATGGGGCAGAAGTTTACCAAAAGGTATTAGATCTCGGCACATCCATCATACAAACCGACCGACCGGAGTTATTAATCAGCTACCTGAAGAAAATCGGACGGCACAATTAATCCCCGAAAGTAATTATTCTATTTACCAGATAAGAAAACATGAGAAATTTCAGATTGCTCCTTTTGGCTTCGCTTTTGGCACCGACTATCCTATGGGGACAAAGTATAAAAGACATCCGCTATGTAGATGCCTCCCAACTGACCCTTGTAGGAAAAGCCTTGCCTACCCCACATCTATATCACCGTATAGATACGGTAGCTTTCAAGGGATTTTCAAAATCAGAAAACCAGCAAGCCAGATGTTCAGCAGGATTAGCGGTTGTTTTCAGGACCAACTCACCCCAGATTGACCTGCTTCCCTCGTATAAATGGGAATACAGGAAAGATAATGTAACAGGAATAGCAGCTGCCGGCTTCGACCTCTATATCAGACAGAATAATGAATGGATATATGCCAATTCGCTAGCTCCTGCTAAACGGAACGAAGCATTCACACTGATGTATGGTATGGAGCCAAAGGAAAAAGAATGTCTGCTTTACCTGCCGATGTACAGCGAACTCGAATCTCTGAAGATAGGCATTCAGCCGGGATCTTCAATCGAAACGATCCCGAATCCTTTTGGGCAAAAAGTCGTATTCTTCGGTTCCAGTTTTACGCAAGGTATTGGAGCAAGTCGTCCGGGGATGAGTTATCCGCTGCAAATAGAGCGTAATACAAACTTACATGTCTGCAATTTAGGATTCAGTGGCAATGCCAAACTTCAGTCTTATTTTGCGGAAGTGATAGCAGCCACCGAAGCCGATGCTTTTGTATTTGATGTGTTTTCCAACCCCGACGCAATGCAAATCAAGGAACGTTTACAAGCATTTGTAGATATCATTGTAGCCAAACACCCTAAGACTCCTCTGATATTCGTACAAACTATTCAACGGGGCAATGAAGCATTTAACACCTTGATTCGAGCCAGGGAGAGTGACAAACTGGAAATAGTAGAAACTCTTATGAAAGAGATCATCCGGAAATATCCGAATATCTACCTGATAGGCAATCCGTTGCCATCTCCCGAAAACAGGGATACCTGTACCGACGGAACCCATCCGTCTGACCTCGGCTACTACTTTTGGGCTAAGAATTTAGAGAAAAAAATAATCGAAATACTAAATAAAAACAAGTGCTTATGAATATGAGATCAGATTAAAAATACAAATCTATCCCAAATAGAATATCTTATTCAGAAATAATCAACATAATATACTCATTGATAAAGAAAAAAAATGCATTTTTGTACTTTAAACAAATACGCTATGAAGATAACTAATGACATATTAAAAGATTATTTCTATGATAAGTGTTCTCACGAGGAAGAAATAGAAATCCAAAAGTGGTTGACAGAAAATGACAATAGCCTAGTGGACCAGAGTTTCCGTGAGATTATCTCTGAAATTCAAATGGAGAATCATGAGTTATCTCAAAAAGCTTTTGAGAAATTTCAAAAAGCAACTCAACCCCAACAGGTCCGCACACCACGCCCGGGACTTCAGCGTTCAATCCGCTGGATGCAGCGTGTGGCAGCCGTCCTTTTTATACCACTCTTATTTTTAGCCGGATATTTACTTCTTGACAAGAAGGCAAATACACACTGGAATGATATCACCGTACCACACGGTATGCATCAGACACTCACTCTTTCGGATGGAACGACGCTCCATGTCAATTCAGGCACGCGAGTAATTTACCCTTCCGATTTCACAGAAAATAAAAGAGAAATCTTTGTCAGTGGAGAACTCTTTGCCGATGTGGCAAAGGATCCGGACAAGCCTTTTATCATTTCTGCTGGTGACGTCCATGTGCAGGTGCTGGGTACAAAGTTCAATCTCCGTGCCTACGAGAATATCGAGACAGTAGAAGTCGCGCTCGTAGAAGGTTCGGTACTGTTCAAAACTCCAACTCATCCTAATGAGATTTTGAAGAAAGGAGAAATGATTCAGTATAACCGAACTTCACAGAAGATTGTCCGCGATACATTCCTTGCCAATCTGTACAAGTGTCCGGCCAAAAACGAAGGATTCTATTTCAGTAATCTTCCCCTTAATGATATTGTGAAGGAACTGGAATATTATTTCGATACCAGAATCATCATATTAGATCAAAAGCTAGGTGACAGCACTTACATTGCTTACTTCACTAACGGGGAAACTCTCGATGAGATTTTATCCAATCTCAATACAGACGGACAAATGTCCATAACCCGGAGTCAGGGAGTAATCTTGATTACTTCTGCAGCTCCATAAAATTAGCAGTAGTATAACCTGATATGAAGCAAACTAATATTTATAAAAAATATATATCAACGATCTGGTTTGCTTGTGTGATGATATTTTTCTCTCAACCCATTCTAGCACAAGACATAACCTTACAATTAAAGAATGTTACTGTAAAAGAAGCAATAGAAGCTTTACATAAGACCAAAAATTATTCTGTTGTGATCAAATCCGCAGAGATCAACATGAGTAAAAAAGTGTCAGTCAATGCCACTAATGCGCCTATTAAGGCCGTTTTGGATCAGATTTTTGTGGGACAGAATGTTAGCTACGCCATCAACGGGCATAGTATCATTATCAGTAAAAAGTCAGATACCAGTCAGCAAAAGCCCGGTGAGAAAAAGAAACAGACGATTACCGGTATTGTTTATGACGAAGAAGGTAATCCTGTTATAGGCGCTTCAGTGATGAACAAAGAAACCGCACAAGGAGCAATTACCGATCTGGATGGAAAGTTTTCTTTAGAAGCTTTCATACCCTCAACAATCGAAATTTCGTACGTAGGTTATGAAATGGCAACAGTCAATGTAAAAGACAATCAGACCAAGACCATCCGCCTGATTCCTTCCAGCCTGATGATTGACGAGGTAGTCGTAGTAGGCTACGGTAGTCAACGCAGAAGTAACCTGACAGGTGCCGTTTCCACCATCTCTAGTAAAGACCTGAACAACCGCCCGGTAGTGTCTGCTGCCAATGCATTGCAGGGAGCCGATCCATCTGTAAATCTTACTTTTGGTACAGGTTCGCCCGAGTCAGGGTATTCATTAAACATTCGTGGAGGTATCTCTGTCAACGGTGGCACGCCGTTAGTATTGTGTGATGGCGTAGAAGTACCGCTAAATCAAGTCAATGCAAATGATATCGAATCGATTTCTGTATTGAAAGATGCATCTTCGTGTGCCATTTATGGAGCAAAAGCATCGGCTGGTGTGGTACTTATTACCACTAAATCGGGAAGTGCCGCAACAAAAGGAAAAGCCAAAATTTCCTATAACGGTCGTTTCGGATGGACACAGAATACGACTTCCACTGATTTTATCCGTACCGGGTATGATTATGTAACTTTCGCCAACAAGTTCTACCATGCATACAATGGTGTGAATATGTATTTGTATGAAGATGAAGAACTCCAGAAGCTCTACGACCGCAGGAATGATATGACTGAGAATCCTGAACGCCCCTGGGTAGAAATCGGAGAAGACGGGAAGTACTATTATTATGGAAATACAGATTGGTATGGACACTTCTACAATCGCACCCGCCCACAGATGGAACATAACATTTCCATCACCGGAGGTGGCGAGAAGGTGAATTATTATATCAGTGGACGCTACTATCAGCAGTATGGTATGTTCAACATTGATAAAGACCTCTATAAAGATTACTCATTCCGTGCCAAGATGGATGCCCAACTGAATAAATGGATAAAATGGTCGACAAATATCGGATTGGACAACAACAATTACAGATATAACGGAACTTCCAATTATGCAATGACCATTGCTCGTCTGGAATCGAATATCAGTCCGTCATTCGTGCCTTTCAATCCTGACGGAACAATTGTGCAATATACAAACCAACTTTATGCCAACTCCCCTCTCGGAGCCGGCGACGGTGGCTATCTGACATCTCAAAGAGGGCATAACACCAAATCCAGAACACTCTTGTCTGTAGTCAACCAGATTGATATTACTTTACTGGAAGGATTGACTTTGACTGCCAATTACAGTTATCAGCAAAGAAAACAGCTGTATCGCTATCGCAACAACTCATTTGAATATTCACGTAGTCAGGGAGTGACACAGACATTCACTTCCGGAAGTATCTTTAACAACTATGAAGAAGACGAATCTTTCCCCGTCACTCATATGCTGAATTACTATGCTACTTTTGAACATTCATGGGCAAAGAAACATAATCTTAAAGTGGTGGCAGGTAGTCAGTATGAGACTTACCGTAATGTCAACAAAGATACTTCCATGACCAACTTGTCCAATGATAACCTCGACTCCTTTTCGGCAGTAACACCCGAAAGTGTGCTTACCGTATCACAAGATATCAGTGCCTATAAGACTCTTGGTTTCTTTGGGCGTATCAACTATGACTACATGGGCAAATACTTGCTTGAGGTATCCTGCCGTGCTGATGGTTCTTCCCGATTTGCAGAAGGAGACAGATGGGGAATATTCCCCTCGGTATCAGCAGGGTGGAGAATTTCTGAAGAAAACTTCTTCAAACCTGTAAGTGACTGGTGGAGCAGTTTAAAATTACGTGCTTCTGTCGGCAGTCTGGGTAACCAACAAGTAGATTATTACGCTTATCTGCAAACAATCACTTCCGATAACCAATTCAGTTATACCTTTGATGGAGAAGGAAAAGCATACTATGCGAAAATTTCCAATCCAATCTCTTCCGGGCTGACCTGGGAAACTGTTACAACATACAATGTCGGATTGGATATGTCATTCCTTAGAAACCGTCTAAGTATGAGTGCCGACTATTACGTCCGTAAAACAACGGATATGCTGACCACCTCATTGACTTTACCGGATGTATACGGTGCTTCTACCCCAAAAGCCAATTGCGCTGACTTACGGACAAACGGATGGGAATTATCTGTTTCATGGAACGATTCGTTCAAAGTAGCCAACAAGCCTTTCCGATATGGGATACAAGCTACCTTGGGAGATTACCAGCGCACAATCACCAAATACAACAACCCGGACAAACTGATTTCCGACCACTATGTAGGAAAGAAAATGGGAGAAATCTGGGGATACCATGTAGACGGATTGTTTAAAACAGACAAAGAAGCTGCGGAATATCAGGCAAAGATTAATGACAAAGCCGTGAACGGACGTGTTTACAGTAGTAAAGTAGACGGTTATCTACGTGCCGGTGATGTACGCTTTGCCGACTTGAATGGAGACAACGTGATCGGAGCAGGAGCAGGAACCGTAGATGACCCGGGCGACAAACGGATCATCGGAAATACGACTCCAAGATACAACTATTCTTTCCGCCTGGATGCAAGCTGGAATGGTTTTGACGTATCTGCTTTCTTTCAAGGGATCGGTAAAAGAGACTGGTATCCGTCCTCCAGTTCCAGTTCACAAGGAGCGAATTCTTTCTGGGGCCCCTACTCTTTCCCTTCTACCTCATTTATAGAAAAGTCATTCCCGGAAGACTGTTGGACAGAAGACAACAGAAATGCCTTCTTCCCACGCATCAGAGGTTATCAATCCTACTCCGGAGGTTCACTCGGAACAGTCAATGACCGATATATACAGAACATTGCTTATCTGCGTTTCAAGAACCTCTCTATCGGATATACCCTGCCCATCAACAAGCGTTTTTTCGAAAAAGTCCGTGTTTATGTTTCAGGAGAGAATCTATATTATTGGTCGCCTCTGAAGAAGCATAATAAAACCATTGATCCGGAATTGGCTATCTCTAGTAGCACTTACTCATCCAACACAGGTTCGGGATATGCTTATCCACGTGTTTATACTGTTGGAGTAGATATTACTTTTTAATTAATGATTAATCAGATATAGTATGAAAGCTATCAACAAAATAATTATCCTGGGAATGGTGACAACCCTGTTCAGTAGTTGCGACCTGACACTCCTACCGGAAAATGCAGTGACACCGGAGAATTACTTTCAAAATAAATCCGACCTGGAGTTATGGACCAATCAATTTTATACTTTGCTGGATGAACCGGACGCTTCAGCCGGTACAAATGCAGACGATATGATTGACAAAGGCATGGGACAGGTGATTGAAGGTACCCGTTCGGCTGCTAGCGAAACCGGATGGTCATGGAGCAAACTCCGTCACATCAATTATTTTCTGCAACATTCCTCCAATTGTGATGATGAAACCGCCCGCAGCCAATATAACGGTGTGGCACAGTTCTTCAGAGCTTATTTCTATTTCGTAAAGGTACGTCGTTATGGAGACGTGCCCTGGTATGATCAGGTATTAGGTTCGGAAGATCAGGAATTACTGGCTAAAGCCAGAGATTCACGCGAATTTGTGATGGATCGGGTCCTCAAAGATTTCGAAGATGCCGCCACCAGCTTACCAACTAAAAGCACAGACACTCGGAATACAAGAGTCACTAAATGGGCAGCACTGGCATTTGCCAGTCAAGCTGCACTCTATGAAGGAACTTATCGGAAATACCACGGACTGGACAATTATGAGAAATATCTGGAAATTGCAGCAAGCACTGCCAAGCAGTTTATTGATGAAAGCGGCTTCAGTCTGTATAAAGAAGGAACAGAACCTTACAGAGATATGTTCTGTGCGGACAATGCCAAAACAACAGAAGTTGTACTGGCAAGAGCTTATAACTTCGAAGGTCTACAATTATCACATTCCGTACAATTCAGCATCGCCAATCTGCAGATGGGCTTCACCCGCCGGTTTATGAATCACTACCTGATGACTGACGGAACGCGTTTCACAGATAAACAAGGATATGAAACTATGTTCTATACGGAAGAGGTAAAAGACCGTGATCCACGCTTACAACAAACTGTACTTTGCCCGAACTATATCCAGAAAGGAGAAACCACCGTTACTGCTAATGATTTAACTGCCTACTGCGGATACAGACCTATCAAATTCGTAGGAACGAAAGACCATGACGGAGCCGCCAAAAGTACCTCCGACTGGCCACTGATGCGAGCCGCAGAAGTGTACCTGAATTATGCCGAGGCTAAAGCAGAATTAGGAACTCTTAAACAAGAAGATCTGGATATCTCTATCAATAAAATTCGTGAACGGGCAAAAATGCCGGATTTGATTCTTACAGACGCCAACAACAATCCTGATCCGTATTTGGGTACCTGCTATCCGAACGTTGAGCAGGGAGCGAACAAAGGAGTCATTCTCGAAATACGTCGCGAACGTACCATTGAATTAGTTATGGAAGGCTTGAGACAATGGGATTTGTTCCGATGGAAAGAAGGAAAACAAATGTTCAATCAGTACATTCCTTACTACGGCATCTATATTCCTGGAGTAGGAACGTATGACATGGATGGAGACGGAAAACCTGATTTGGAAATCTACGAAACCACAGCTACTTCGCAATGTGATAATAAAAAGAAACTGGATAAGGATATTTACCTCTCCAATGGTACATCCGGCTATATTATCGGATTTCCTAAAGTTACTTATGGCAATGACTGGAAAGAGGAAAGAGACTATTTATGGCCAATTCCTGCCGATCAACGCGTATTGACACAAGGCATTCTGACCCAAAATCCGGGTTGGGAAGACGGCTTAAGTTACTAATTAATCCACAATTTATATTTTTATCAGTAAGGTGTATCGGTAATCCCCGATACACCTTACTATCACTATTGCTTTTTTTTAAAGCAACAAACACTAATTACCATGTTAAAACAACTTATCAAATTCTATCAAATCAGTACTCCTGCACCAGTTCTTAAAGAGAACAAGAAGAAGCTCAAAAAGCTACAATGGGCAACCTTTTTTTCCGCAACTGCCGGATACGGTATTTATTACGTTTGCCGACTTAGTCTGAATGTAGTAAAAAAGCCGATTGTCGAAGAAGGTATATTTTCAGAAACCGAACTCGGTATCATTGGTGCCGTGCTGTTTTTCACATATGCCATCGGAAAATTCACCAATGGATTTCTAGCAGACCGCAGTAATATCAGACGCTTCATGTCCACCGGATTACTGATTACCGCTTTGGCTAACTTATGTTTAGGGTTCACTCATTCTTTTATTCTATTTGCCGTACTATGGGGAATCAGCGGCTGGTTTCAGTCAATGGGAGCAGCTTCCTGTGTAGTCGGACTATCCCGTTGGTTTGAGGACAAGAAACGAGGGTCGTTCTACGGTTTTTGGTCGGCAAGTCACAATATCGGAGAGGCTATGACTTTCATCATTGTCGCTTCCATTGTGAGCGTTTTAGGGTGGAGATATGGTTTCATAGGAGCCGGTAGTATTGGAATAATCGGAGTTTTAATTGTCTGGAACTTTTTCCACGACTCTCCCGAAAGTGAAGGACTGTCAGCAGTTAATCATCCACAAATAAAAGATGAAACCGATGATAAAGCTGACTTCAACAAGGCACAAAAACAGGCGTTAATGATGCCGGCAATTTGGATACTTGCCATCGCAAGTGCGTTGATGTATGTCAGCCGATATGCAGTGAACAGTTGGGGAGTCTTTTATCTGGAAGCCCAGAAAGGGTATTCTACGTTAGATGCCAGTTTTATCATCTCCATCAGTTCGGTTTGTGGAATTATTGGTACGATGTTTTCCGGGGTAATCTCCGACAAGTTTTTCAATGGACGTAGAAATGCTCCTGCGCTTATCTTCGGTTTGATGAATGTAGCAGCACTATGCCTGTTTCTACTAGTCCCGGGCGTCCACTTCTGGATAGACGCATTATCCATGGTACTATTCGGAACCGCTATCGGAGTACTTCTCTGTTTTTTGGGTGGATTAATGGCTGTCGACATTGCTCCCCGGAACGCTTCTGGTGCAGCGTTAGGTATTGTAGGCATTGCCAGTTACATCGGAGCAGGTATACAAGATATAATGAGCGGAGTTCTCATTGAAGGGCACAAAAGCATCGTTGATGGTAAAGAAATCTATGATTTTTCTTACATCAATATTTTTTGGATCGGAGCAGCATTACTTTCCGTTTTTTTCGCTTTATTGGTGTGGAATGTGAGATCAAAGGATTAACAGAACTGTCAGTATCATAAAAAACGTGAGTTCTTTTCGTCCTCATATGAATTTATTTCGTATTTTTGCGTGGACATCCCCTTTTTTGATGTTCAGGAAGATAATTTGTTGTTAAAGCAAAGCGAAGATTGATATATGAGTGACGAAATCAACGAGATAACGGAAGAACATTCAGACTACAAACCAGCGGACGCGCGGGACGAAAGCGTAAAACATCAGTTAACAGGCATGTACCAGAATTGGTTTCTGGACTATGCTTCATACGTTATTCTGGAACGTGCCGTACCTCACATCAATGACGGTTTAAAGCCTGTGCAACGTCGTATCCTGCATTCTATGAAACGTCTGGATGACGGGCGGTATAACAAAGTGGCAAATATTGTGGGACACACCATGCAGTTCCACCCGCATGGGGATGCTTCTATCGGGGATGCCCTAGTACAGTTGGGACAGAAAGACCTGTTGATTGACTGTCAGGGTAACTGGGGTAATATTCTCACCGGAGACGGTGCGGCTGCTCCCCGTTATATCGAGGCACGTTTATCCAAGTTTGCGCTGGATGTTGTCTTCAATCCCAAAACTACCGAATGGAAATTGTCATACGACGGACGAAATAAAGAACCAGTCACTCTTCCTGTGAAATTCCCGTTATTACTGGCGCAGGGAGTGGAAGGTATCGCCGTTGGACTTTCTTCCAAGATATTGCCGCATAACTTCAACGAACTTTGCGATGCTTCCATCAGCTATCTGCATGGGGAAGAATTCCAACTGTATCCCGATTTCCAGACAGGCGGATCGATCGATGTAGCCAAATACAACGACGGAGAACGTGGCGGAGCAGTGAAAGTACGTGCCAAGATCAACAAGATTGATAACAAAACGCTTGCAATTACAGAGATCCCTTATGGGAAAACCACTTCAACAGTGATCGACTCTATCCTGAAAGCAGTTGATAAAGGAAAAATCAAAATTCGCAAGGTAGATGACAACACAGCTGCCAACGTAGAAATATTAGTGCATCTGGCACCAGGTACATCATCGGACAAAACAATCGATGCATTGTACGCATTCACCGATTGCGAAGTAAGTATCTCACCCAACTGCTGCGTGATTGACGACAGCAAACCTCATTTCCTCACTGTCAGCAAAGTCTTGAGAAAGTCGGCAGACAACACGCTGGATTTGCTAAAGCAGGAACTGGAAATCAAGAAAAACGAAATACTGGAAGCGTTGCACTTTGCTTCGCTCGAAAAGATATTTATCGAAGAACGCATCTACAAGGACAAAGAGTTCGAACAATCCAAAGATATGGACGCAGCTTGTGCTCATATTGACGAACGCCTGACGCCTTATTATCCGAAATTTATCCGTGAAGTCACCAAAGAGGATATTCTCAAACTGATGGAAATCAAAATGGGACGTATTCTGAAATTCAATTCGGACAAAGCGGATGAACTGATTGCCAGGATGAAAGAAGAAGTGGCCGAGATTGATAATCATCTGGCTCACATCGTAGATTATACCGTCAACTGGTATCAGATGTTGAAAAACAAATACGGCAAGAACTTCCCGCGCCGTACAGAACTGCGTAACTTCGACACCATCGAAGCTGCCAAAGTAGTAGAAGCAAACGAGAAACTTTATATCAACCGCGAAGAAGGATTTATCGGAACAGCCTTGAAAAAAGACGAGTTCGTTGCATGTTGTTCGGATATCGATGATGTCATTATCTTCTTCCGCGACGGTAAGTATATCGTTACTCCTGTTGCCGACAAGAAATTCGTCGGCAAAAACGTTCTCTATGTCAATGTATTCAAGAAGAACGATAAACGTACGATCTACAATATAGCTTACCGCGATGGAAAAGAAGGAACGACATACGTAAAACGTTTCGCCGTTACCTCTGTAGTTCGCGACCGCGAATATGATGTCACACTGGGAACTCCCGAATCACGGATTACCTATTTCAGTGCTAATCCGAACGGAGAAGCCGAAATCATCAAGGTGACATTGAAACCGAATCCGCGTGTACGCCGTATCATCTTCGAGCATGATTTCAGTGAGGTCAGCATCAAGGGACGTCAGGCACGAGGTGTGATTCTTACCCGCTTGCCGGTACATAAGATATCCTTGAAACAAAAAGGAGGTTCTACGCTCGGTGGACGTAAAGTATGGTTTGACCGTGACATACTCCGCCTCAACTATGACGGACGAGGTGAATATCTGGGTGAATTCCAAAGCGACGACAGCATATTGATTGTTCTGAACAACGGTGATTTCTATACTACCAACTTCGACTTGAGCAACCACTATGAAGATAATGTAAGCATCGTGGAGAAATTTGATCCTAACAAGATATGGACTGCCGCGCTTTACGATGCCGACCAACAGAATTATCCGTATCTGAAACGTTTCTGTTTTGAGGCCTCCAACCGTAAACAGAACTACTTGGGAGAAAATAAGAACAACCGTCTGATCCTGCTGACCGACGAGTACTATCCTCGTCTGGAAGTCATATTTGGCGGACACGACAATTTCCGTGATCCGTTGAATATCGATGCGGATGAATTCATTGCTGTCAAAGGTTTCAAAGCCAAGGGAAAACGTATCACTACCTATGCAGTGGAGACGATCAATGAGCTTGAACCAACTCGCTTCCCCGAACCCTCACAAGAACAACAGGAAGTTCCTGAAGAGGAGCCGGAAAATCTGGACCCGGACAGCGGCAAGAGCGAAGGCGACATTATTGATGAAATCACCGGGCAGATGAAATTATTCTGATGAAGAAAAAACTAATATACCTGGGGCTGACAGGTTGCATCCTGTTCGCCCTTAGCACAAGATTACAAGCGCAGACCGACAGTCTGCAAGCCCATCGGTATGTAACACGTGCCACCATGTATGGCGTCGGACTTACTAACGTTTTCGACACCTATCTTTCACCACAGGAATACAAAGGAATCGACTTCCGTGTTTCCCGTGAATTGATTCGGATGACCAAGTTGTTTGATGGAAATGTATCTGTGCAGAACTTCTTTCAGGCAAACATCAGCTATACGCACAACCGGGCCGATAACAATAACACTTTCTCCGGATTAGTCAACTGGAACTATGGATTACATTACCAGTTCCGCCTGACAGATAATTTCAAATTATTAGCCGGAGGATTGATAGATGTCAACGGAGGCTTTGTCTATAATCTCCGGAACACCAACAATCCGGCATCCGCACGAGCATACGTCAATCTGGATGCCTCCGGAATGGCTATTTGGCACCTGAAAATCAAACGGTATCCGATGGTGCTTCGTTATCAGGTCAATCTGCCGGTTATGGGAGTGATGTTCTCTCCCCACTACGGACAATCTTATTACGAGATATTCTCTTTGGGAAATTCGAGTGGAGTAATAAAATTTACCTCCCTGCACAATCAACCTTCGTTGCGACAGATGCTCTCCGTCGACCTGCCGATAGGATATACCAAAATGCGCTTCAGCTACCTGGCTGATTTGCAGCAATCCAACGTTAACAATATCAAGACACATACCTACTCCCACGTATTCATGGTAGGATTTGTGAAAGACCTATACCGTATCCGAAATAAGAAAGGAACTGCTCTTCCTTCATCGGTTAGAGCTTACTAAGAGAACAAAATTTAATGTTGAAACTTCAAGTGAGAGATCAATTAATGATGAGAAATAAGATTAGACAAATACTTTGGCTGCTCTGCTGCCTTCCGGTGCTGACTGGTTGCATTGGGGAAGATGACTACGCCAATGATCCCAGAGGTAATTTCGAACAACTATGGAAGATCATTGACGAACAGTATTGTTTCCTGGATACGAAAGGTATTGACTGGGATGCTGTTCATGACGAATATAGCAAACTGATTATTCCGTCGATGTCCAATGATGACCTGTTCGACATCCTAAGCCAAATGCTTTATATCTTGAAAGACGGGCATGTCAATCTATCTTCTGCCAGTCGTATTTCTTATTACGATGCATGGTATCAGGGCTACCCCTGGAATTATAGAGAAGATATTCTTTATAACTATTATCTGGGTAGTGCCAATTCAGGCTACCGCACATCCGCCGGTCTTAAATATAAAATATTCGACAATAACATAGGATACATACGTTATGAAAGTTTCAGTGCCGGAGTTGGAGATGGCAATTTGGATGAGGTCCTTTACTATTTACAAATCTGCAATGGATTAATTATCGATGTCCGTGATAACGGAGGAGGTAATCTGACCAATTCTTCACGCATAGCTGCCCGGTTCACTGATAAACTGGCACTAACAGGATATATCCAACATAAGACAGGTCCGGGACACAATGATTTCTCAGAGATGGAACCCATTTATTTAGAACCCTCCAACAGTATTCGTTGGCAAAAAAAGGTCGTGATACTAACCAATCGTCGATGTTATAGTGCCACAAATGATTTTGTTAACATAATGCGCAGCTTAAACAATGATAACGAAGATAAAAGAATCATCCAGCTGGGTGACCAGACTGGTGGTGGATCAGGACTACCATTTTCATCAGAATTACCCAATGGTTGGAGCGTCCGCTTCTCAGCCAGCCCCCACTTTGATAAGTATGGAAAGTCATTGGAGGATGGAATAAAACCTGATGTATATGTAAATATGGATAAGATTCTGGAAGAAGGGATAGAGCAGGGTGACATAGAATCACAAAAGAAAGATCCACTGATTGAAAAAGCACTCGAAATCTTAAGTGAATAACTTTATTGCCGAATTATTTGCCAAATCAGAAAATCTTCCTATCTTTGCACCGCTAAACAAAAAAGCTACGCATGCGGCTGTGGCGTAATTGGTAGCCGCGCCAGACTTAGGATCTGGTGTCGTGAGACGTGTAGGTTCGAGTCCTATCAGCCGCACAAACTACACTGTATTTACAGTTAAAAAGCCCCTAAAACGGACATTTTAGGGGCTTTTTTGTGTCCTCTTCGCTGGTCATCCGAAAAATGCTAACAACAATTCGGTGCCATTCTCGGTGACAGGATTCCTTTTTTTATCTTGATTTTTTGGATTCAAAGTAGGATTCACCAAAAAAAATCAAGTATGGAAAGAAAAAAAACTTTCAACGTTCTGTTTTGGCTACGGAAAAGTCGAACAAATGAAAGTCTGTCACCTCTGTTCTGCAGAGTTACAATCATGGGGCAAAGATACGAAATTCCGACGAATTGTCATATCTCCCCCGCTTCATGGTCGGCAGTCGCCCAAAAGTCACTCGGAAAAACAGCTGTAGACAAGGAAACAAACAGGTATATCGAAGATTTAAAACTGCAAATTGAAGAAACCTGTAACAAGCTCCGGCAAAAGAACTATCCCCTCAACATCGAGAACTTTAAACTCATGTTCCAATCAGAGGATAACGAATATTCTACCATTAAAACGCTGTTCGAATATCACATGATTATGGAAGGGAAAAAACTCTCCCAGTCAACATGCTACCAATACGGAGTTACCTTGAAATATCTACTAAGCTACGTGCGAATCAAACACAAAGTGGCCGACTACGATATAAGTATCATCGACGCAGCTTTTGTCAATGAGTTTTTCGCCTATCTGCAAGGTTATTTGCGACAGGACAACATGAAACGATGCGATATTAACGGAGCATTGAAGCACATGGAACGCTTCAAAAAAGTCATGGAAATGGCTTTCAATAACGAATGGATAAATCGAAATCCGGTAAAAGCACTCAAAGCACATAAAGAAAAAACCGACATCAACGAACTGGACGAAGAAGCCGTAAAACGACTTTCCACTGTAATACTACCTCCTAATCTGGGCATTGTCAGAGACTTGTTCATTTTTGCCGTGTATACCGGAGTCTCATACGAAGATATGACACGATTAACGCAAAAGAACATCGTTATCGGCATAGACAAAAGCCTGTGGCTGCATTACAAACGGGTCAAAACAGGTGTCCGTGTATCATTGCCATTACTAGAACCTGCATTGGAAATTATCAATAGATATGACACCTACCACAAAGGCGGCAAAAAGAACCAGCCGCTATTCCCATATGTCAGCAATCAGATCATGAACCGTTATCTCAAAAAAGTAGCCAAACTCGCCGGAGTAGAAGACAGAGTTACGTATCACGTTGCAAGCCATAGTGTATTTTCTTTTTTCTTAAAAATCAATAGCTTACAAAATATCCCAGTTTGACAGGTAACGATTTAGAAACCAGCGAAAATCTGTATTCCACTTCGTTTTGCAGTAATTCAAAAGAACGCCTTTTAGCATTACAAAGATAGGCATTATAATTGGATTATAATAGGTTTTAGCCTACAAAAAGTGAATTCCATATATTTTTATTGCTCAATTACTGCTAACTTCACTAAAAATGAGTAATTTTGTACTTTAATAAGTATGAGTGTTACCATGGTTGTAAAAACAATAAAATTGACATCACTATTTGTCAATACTGAAAATTATAGATTTGAGCCTCTGTCTTCACAAAAGGAAGCGATAGACAAGATGGTAGAGGACCAAGGGGATAAATTATATTCTCTTGTAGACGATATTGTAACTAATGGTCTTAGTCCAGTCGATTTAATCATTGTAACGCCTAACGAAGATAACAACAAATATATAGTACTCGAAGGTAATAGGAGAATAACATCATTAAAATTATTAAACAATCCAACATTAATTGATGACAAGTACATTTCTTTAAGGAAAAAATTTCTGATTCTCCGCAAACACACCTAATATTTTTAGTATATTAGCGCTCAAAAAGCAGGGATTATGAACATATTCAGTTTTACGGCTCATTTCGGTTCGGAGGAAGATTGTCGTTTGCATTTCAAGGAGCAGCGTGATAAGGAAGGGGTTGTCTGCAAGCGATGCGGGGGCACTTCCCATTATTGGTTACAGGGTAAATGGAGTTATGAATGCAAAGGTTGCCGTTTCCGCACCTCGTTGCGCAGCGGTACGATCATGGAGAGCTCCAAGCTGCCGTTTCTGGTGTGGTACAAAACGATGTTCCTGATGAGTTGCACAAAAAAGGGATTCTCCACCAACGAACTCCAGAAGCAATTAGGATTGAAGCGTTACGAACCGGTATGGGCGATGGTACACAAACTCCGCAGGGCGATGGGCAACCGGGATGCAAGGTATACACTGGAAGGGATGATAGAACTGGATGAGGGTTACTTTTCGGTGGCCAGTAAGGAAATCGAGCGAGGCAAGGGTACACGTGGCCGGGGAGCCGAGGGAAAGCAGAACGTTGCGGTGATGGCCGAAAGCACCCCGTTGGAAGATATCGAAACGGGCAAAAAGGAGAAGCATGTGCGTTATTTCAAGGCCAGGGTACTGGATAGCCATCAAAGTGAAGGAATCAACGGCGTGGTCAGGGACTGCATGGAGGATGATGCCATCGTATTTTCGGACAAAAGCACTTCTTACGTTGACATCTCCGATCTGGTGGAATTGCACGTCACCGAGAAATCAGACGCCAAAACCACCAAGGAAACACTCAAATGGGTGCATATCGCAATCAGTAATGCAAAACGGACATTGCTGGGCAACTACCATAAAATCAAAAGGAAATACTTACAGTTGTATCTCAACGAGTTTATTTACAAATTAAACAGACGGTATTTTGGAGACAAACTCTTTGACAGACTAGTAATTGCGAATATAACAGGTGCATAAACGGATAATCAGAAAAAAATTTCAGAAATTGCAAAAAGAAAATCCTAATGCTATTTCTGAATTGAAGAATATTGCTTGCGCTGTTTTTGAAAACCCAACGGAAGCTGATATTTGGATAAAACGTAAACACTCGGGAGAGCTGAATGGTATCGGTACAGTTACTTGGAATGCTCAACAAAAGCAAAGATTCGAGGAGAAGACAGAAGGAAAATCATCGATTCCATTGCAAATTATCACTTTATTGAAATCACAAGATAATGTTTCTGATACGATTAAGGATTCGTTATCCAAACTAAATATTACCAACCTGCAACGTTTGATGTCAGACCCTTATGTTAGAGAACACCTTGGTTTGGGAATTAACAATGGAACTTTAGTTTCAAAGGTTGAAGTGTCAGAAGTCGTCAAGGGGCTTATAAAAGTTGTTACGGATATTCTTAATCCAGAATTCAAAGTTTCAGAAATCTATAATAGAGAAAAAAGGAAGCAATATATTGACAATTTTGACACGAACCAAAAGCCAGACCTATCTAATGAAGCGTCTGAACAATGGAGTGTTCAAGATATTGTAGACAATAAAGGGCAGGTATTAATAAATAGTGAACGCAGAGAAATAAAAAAGGCTAATAATCAGAAAGCTAGAAACAGAGCTGGCTTAGTGCCCAAGACTTTGATTTTGCATATCAACAACCCCAAAATCAATAAAATTTTTGAGGAGTTAAAACATATCCAAGTTAAAACATGTCCTAATGCATCTTCTGTACTGCTGAGAGTGTTTTTAGAATTGTCAGTTGATGCTTATTTGGAAAGATATGATTTGGTAAAAAACAATGCTATAACTGCGTGTTCTTCCAAAGAGGATTTGAACGGGAAAGTTTGTAAAGTATTAAATCATATGACCCAATTAGGAACAATGAGTAATGATTTATCTAAAGGTATAAGGTCTGAAATAAATGATAAAAATTCAGTCCTATCCATTGAATCCTTGAATGCATATGTTCATAATGAGTTTTTCTATCCTAAAGCAGACAATTTGATTATAGGATGGGACAACATAGAAAGTTTTTTTATCCAATTATGGGAATCTATAAATAAAGAATGACATTATGGAGTTTTTATCACCTTTAAGATATCCCGGTGGAAAGGCAAAAGTCGCTGATTTCGTACAGTGTTTAATCAAAGAAAATGCATTGCTTGATGGTACTTATGTTGAGCCATATGTAGGAGGTGGTTCTGTTGCTTTATCCTTGCTCTTTAATGAATATGTTAGTGATATATATATAAACGATAAAGACATATCTATTTATGCCTTTTGGTATAGTGTTCTTAATAACACGGATGCTCTTTGCCAATTAATTAAGGATACTCCCATAAATGTCGAAACATGGTTTAAGCAAAAAGAGTTTCAGCAGAATAAAGAAAATAGAAATGTTGATTTATTAAATTTAGGGTTTTCCACTTTCTTCCTAAATAGAACAAATCGTTCAGGAATTTTAAAAGCTGGAATCATAGGTGGATACGACCAAACTGGAAATTACAAGATTGATGCGAGGTTTAACAAAGAAGATTTGATAAAAAGGATTCAACGTATAGCAGACTACGCGGAGAGAATTCATCTAACAAATGACGATGCTGTTACTTTAGTGCAACGATTAAAAGATGAATTACCTTACAATACTCTATTATATTTAGACCCGCCATACTATATAAAAGGAAAAGGGCTTTATCTGAACTACTATAATGACACAGACCATCAAAACATCGCAAATGCTATAGGTGCAATAGTAAATTGTAAGTGGATTGTCTCTTATGATAATGTGCCATTCATAACCAACCTATATTCAAAATATAGGCAACAATGTTTTGAATTGAATTATAGTGCGAGTAACTCAGGAAAAGGTGAAGAAATAATGATATTTTGTGACGATATAGTTATTCCCAAACACAAATTATTTAATCATTCAACAAAGTGAAAATAACTCACATTCATATCGAAAGGTTTCGAGGCTTCCAAAATGAAGACTTTGAAGTAGGCTCTCAATTAACAGCAATTGCAGGACAAAACGGAACTCAAAAGTCAACATTACTGGGTATTGTAACACAAACCTTCACTCTTAAGCCTGAGGATCCAATGAGAGCGGAAAAACCTTTGTGTGGTGGTAGCTATATTTCTGCATTCAAAGATAAGTTTAGATTATCGCCCATTTTTGATAGACCTAAAGGTCATGAATGGACCATTTCTTTTGATATAGGAGTAGATGACTTTACTGTCGAAAGCATCAAACGTACTGGAGACCCTAATGTGCGATTTTGGAAGAAAGGAGCAAGGCAAGAAGGGGATGGATATATCTCCTTTCCCACAATCTTTTTAAGTTTAAAGCGGTTAGTTCCTATGGCAGAGGAGGCCAAGATTATAACTGATGACACATTATTAACTCCAGAGGAACTAAGTGAGTTTAAACAATTACACAATAAAATTCTAATAGTACAAACTCCCATTTCTTCTGCAACAACAATAACCTCAAAAAATAAGCAATCTATAGGCGTATCCACTGAATTATACGATTGGAATCAAAACTCTATGGGACAAGATAATCTGGGCAAAATTATCTTGGCATTATTTTCTTTTAAAAGATTGCATGACAAATATCCCCAACAATATAAAGGTGGAATTCTTGCCATTGATGAGATGGATGCTACAATGTATCCAGCGTCTCAAGTTGAGCTATTAAAGATTTTGCGCAAATATGCGTCTAAACTTAATTTGCAAATTTTATTTACTACTCATTCAATGTCTCTTCTTAAGGTTATGGACGATTTAGTTCAAGAAGTAAGTAAACAAGAAGAAACAGCTAAGTAGGTAAAGATTCTTTATCTAAAGAAAGTCGATGACAAGATAACAATCAAACAAAATGTAGATTTTAAAGGTATTAAATTGGATTTGAATGTTGTTGCAGAAGGAAAAAAACGTAAGAAAAACAAAATTACTGTATATACAGAGGATAATGAAAATATATTATTCGTTAAAGCTATTTTAAAGACTAAAGCATCTATATTAGATTTTGTAGATGTAACTCTGCCGTGTTCAACCTTAACTGAACTTGTAAATAAAAACATACCTGCATTTAAACACCCATATTCTATCATCATATTGGATGGAGATGTTAGGATGAATAGGGCGTATCTTAAGAAAATAAAAAATGCAGATAACATTTTAATATTGCCAGGGAACAACTCTCCTGAAAGACTGCTGGCATCCTATTTGTATAATCTCTCTGATGCAGATCCATTATGGGGCAATATAGCAAATGGATATACCAAACAATTATGTTTCCGAGACTATACTATGGAACAAATAAATGCAGGAGGTGAGTTGGGGCGTCAAGATGCAAAAAAATGGTTTAATGGTCAGTTGGAATATTGGGGACGAAATGGTAATAAGGTTTTTAATCCCTTTTTACGTTCGATTCCTATCGAAGTACAAGAGTTTAAAAGAAATTTTGAAAATATGATAAAACGGTATATTTATGACTAAACTTCCGGTGACCACAATAAAGGAGCTTAAATGCCGAAAGTATTCTTTGGGTTCTTGGTCGATATATAATCAGAATCAGACTTTCTCTTTCATTAACCGAATAAGATACTGTTTCTTTTAGAGCTTTTGCTCAGGCACACTCAGTGAAACAGTGTCTGATTATCAGTTATGATTGCTTGAATTTATATTTAAGTCCATACTCTTCAAGTTTACTGTATAGTGTAGCTCTGCTTATTCCCAACAGTTCGGCGGCGGCACTCCGGTTGCCGTTTGTCTGCTTTAACGCACGCATTATCCGCTCCTTATCCTCCGCATCATTGCGCAGGGCGAAGCTGACAGGTGAGGTCGGTTTCGTCACGGCAAGTTCAAGATGCTCTTTCGTGACCACACCTTCCTGAGCCTGCAACACGGCTCCCATGATTTTCTGCCGAAGCTCCCGCACGTTGCCCGGCCATGCGTGGGTCAGCAACGCTTTACGGGCTTCGGAACTGAAACCGCTCACATTGCACTCCAGTTCCTTGTTGGCTATCTCGCGGAAGAACTCCGCCAACGGCATGATGTCCTCCTGACAGTCACGCAAGGGCGGCACGGTTATCACGAAGTCTTGCAGACGGTAGAGTAAATCCTGCCGGAAACGCTTTTCGCTCACTGCCGCCTCCAGATCCTCGTTGGTGGCGG
Organism: Bacteroides xylanisolvens; assembly: GCF_018289135.1. Classification (NCBI taxonomy): domain Bacteria; kingdom Pseudomonadati; phylum Bacteroidota; class Bacteroidia; order Bacteroidales; family Bacteroidaceae; genus Bacteroides; species Bacteroides xylanisolvens. Next base: position 5,346,037 of record NZ_CP072216.1, on the reverse strand, counting down.
CGATGATGCGGACGTTGAAACTCTTGTCCGATTTGTCACCGACCGGGCGATACCGCCTCTCCTGTATGGCACGGAGCAACATCTGCTGGGTCTCCAACGCAAGGTTGCCCACCTCGTCAAGAAACAGCGTGCCTCCTTCCGCCTCATGGAAATATCCTTTCTTGGTGCTGTCCGCACCCGTGAACGCGCCTTTGACGTGTCCGAAGAAAGCCGACGGCGCAAGTTCTCTGGATAGCGAACCGCAGTCCACCGCCACGAAGGGCTTGCCAGCCCGTTTGCTCTTGTCGTGCAGATGGTGGGCGATATGCTCCTTGCCTGTGCCGTTCTCTCCGAATATCATCACGCTCATGTCGGTGACGGCTACCAACTTTATCCTGTGCATGATTTTCTGAAAGGCGGAACCTTCACGGGCGAAAACGGGCATCCGGCTGTGTCTCGACTGACGCTCTTTCTGTATGGAGCGGATAAGGGGGACGAGTTTGTCCTCTATCAGTTTCTTCGGAATATAGTCTATCGAACCGAGTTTCATGCTTTCGACTGCCGTATGCACTTCGGCGTAGTCGGTCATTATGATGAACGGCTGCATCTTTCCCTCCTTGCGCATCCAGCGCAGCAGGTCTATTCCGTTGCCATCGTTTAGGCGCAGGTCAGAAACTACTATATCATCATCCGTTGCCTGTTGCAGATGTTTCTTCGCTGTTGACAGGTGGTAAGCCTTCACGGTACTGTATCCCTCCCGTGCCAGCAGATTGCAGACATATTCGCAATACACGATGTTATCCTCCACCACGATTATTCTTGTCTTATCCATTTTCGTATTTTCTCCTTTCCTCCTTTGCCAACTGTATAATCTCCGCTCCTTTATCCAACACGGTGGTCACGGAATTACTTAACGCCTCGTTATCGGACTTATCCTTTCCATGAAGCACACCATAAAGCACCTTCAGCGGCTGGTCGGCACGGAGTATCTCCCACGAACTGCGTAAGTGGTGTGTCAAGGCATCAAGTTCTTGCAGATCGTTTCGCATTGCCGCATCCCGTACCGCCTGCATTTCTTTCTCGGTTTCCGTTATCAGTTTTTCCAGCATGACAACTTCATTGCCGTAGGACAACAAGGCGGAAAAATCCGGTTTACCGTCCTGTGTCGCTTTAATGGCGCACTTGTCGGAAATTTCCAGCAGTTCCGATATGGAGAATGGTTTGAACAGGCATCCGGCAAAGCCTCGTTCCAAAAGTTCCTCCGCATCGCAACTGCCCGAAGCGGTTGCCACGACCACGGGGATTGTCTGTGAATTGCCAACATTGGACGATCGGAGCAGTTCCAGCAGCTCGAAGCCGTTTATGCCGGGCATATTCAAGTCCGTCAGCAACAAGTTGTATTCTTTTCGGCGTATCATTTCCATCAGTTCCGCCGCATCGGTGCAAGTGTCGCAATGTATTCCCTCCTGTGCATACATCTCTTTCAACATCAGGAGCAGCACCTCATCATTGTCGATGGCGACAACATTGAGGTTTCTCTCCTCCCGGTGGATATAAGTCTGTATCTCTTTTTCCGGTATTTCTTCGGCTTTCTGCATGGGTATTTCCACTGTGAAACGACTTCCTTTCCCTTTCTCGCTTTCCAAATGGATTTTGCCGTCAAGCATCGCCACTATGTTATGCACGATGGCAAGTCCAAGTCCGAAACCGTCTTTTGCGGCGGCGTTTGAGAGGCGTTCAAATGCCCCAAATACACGTTGCTGTTCATCTTCTGTCATGCCTGTGCCTGTATCCTCGAAAATCAGTGTCAGCACTCCGTTGGTATAATCGATAGTCAGCGACACACCGCCTTTCTCCGTGAACTTGATGGCATTTGACAGCAGATTGTTTCCAATTTGGATGATTCGCTCCTTGTCGGTCAGTACAACCGCATCGTTTCCGTTCTTTACGGTCAAGGAAAGCCCCTTGTTCATGGCGACGGGCATGAACTCCGTTTCAAGGGTATGCGTGATTGTGGAGATGCGGCAGGGCAACAGTTTGGGCTGCTCCTTGCCGTTGTCCAAGCGGAAGAAGTCCAGCAGGGTGTTAAGCATATCCCGCATACGGTCGGAAGATTGTTGTATGCTTTGAAGAAAATTCACATTGTTCTCCTTGCTGCACTCTTTCTGTAACAGCTCAGTATAACCTGTTATTGCCGTTAGTGGTGTGCGCAGTTCGTGGGTGATGGTATGTACCGCTTTCTTCCTTGATGCTATCAGTGCCTCGTTCCGTTGTACGGATTGTTCCAGTTGCCCTATCAAATCCGTTGTCTTGCGCTTGTATTGTTTGATACTCTTTGCATCACGGTGTATGATGATGTAGGAAATTAACAACAGCAGAAGGACGAATCCCATTAAACCGCCTACCTGCATAAATGACTTTCCACGCATGGCAACTATTTCGTCTTCCCGCCCTTGCAGGTCGGCTTGTACCTTATTTTCTATTTGACAGATTAGCCCCTTCAACTGCCTGTTAAGATCTGCATTGCGGGCGGCAAGACTGTCGGCTTGTTCCGACAATCGACGGCTTTGCTCTTTCTGTTCACTGACCATGCTTCTATTGGGTGAACGAAGCGTAGTTGTTGTTGTCGGCGGCTTCGTTTCCTCTTTTTTGCCGAATATGCCCAAGAACCCTTTTCGTTTCGGTTTCTTGGGCTGTTCCTGCATACTTGTCTGAACAATGAGAGGTACTTGACTGGCAATCTTCTTGTTGATGGATTGTTGTTCGTCTATTAACCGAACAATCTGAAACATCTGCCGTTCCTTATCTTCCAAAAGACTGCGCACACTGTCAATACGTCCAATTACATGAGTTTCATTGAACAGGCACAATGTGCTGTCCAATGCAATGCGTTGGGCATGGTAATTCTCCAAATCCGTTTCGTCCCAATCCAATGCAGTTTCTCCTAATAGCGAAAACTCTATCAGTTGGATATGAATACGGTTTACCTCCTTCCTGAATTCATCTATATGCCGGTTGCCAACCTCCAATGCTTCCACTTCCTGCCATTCATTATGACAAGTAAATGCAATGGCTACTACTATTAGAATTATGAAAGTGTGACTTAATGCTATTGCCTTACGTACAAATTCCATCTATTCTCTTACGAATTAAAATCGTCCTCCTCCCAACGCGTGATAAAGTTTGATTACACTTTGTATGCGTTCAAAACGAGTTTGCAGCTGTTGCACTTCCGCTTCAAGGAGAGATTGCTGGGCGGTCAATACTTCCAGATAGGTAATATTGGAATGACGCATCAGTGATTCTGTTTTCCGCACGGCATCGCATAATGTTTCCACCTGCCGAGCATTGATTTCAAGTTGCGATTTCGCAGTCTGCCATGCGGTCAAAGCATCGTTTACCTCTTTGCCTGCGTTCAACAAAGAGTGTTGGAACAGTAACTTCGCTTCTTCCTGGCGGATTTGGGCAGTCTTCAGGTTGGCGATGTTTGCGCCTCGATTGAACAAGGGCTGTGTCAGGGAACCGATGGCATTGAGCAACCATTGTCCGGGATTGGTGATTATACCGCCACCGTTATTGGTCCATCCAAGTGTTCCCGAAAGGGTGATATGGGGGTAGAATGCGGCACGTGCCGCATTGGTTGTGTAGAACGCCTGCGCCAGTTCCATTTCTGCCTGACGCACATCGGGACGGTTGGAAAGTAACTGCAAGGGGACTCCGATAGAGACGGTATCGGGGAAAGCTGCTTCGACCAGATTACTTCGTGCTATTGAGTGTGACGGCATGGCAAGTATTGCAAACAAGGCGTTTTCTGTTTCGGAGATGCTCTTGCGGATGGATAATAGGGACGATTCGAGCTGCATCACGTTCGCTTTTGCCTGCAATACACCGGCTTCGTTTGACTGTCCGGCTTTTTTCAATGCTTCGAGAGTGCGCACGGTAGTCTGCCAGTTTTCAAGGGTGCGGTGGCTTATTGCCATTTGCGCGTCGAGCATGGCAAGGGTATAGTAACTGTCGGCAATAGTGGCGACAAGCTGAGTCTGTACGGCTTGCCGGTAATCACGGCTTCCTTGCAAGGCGGCAGCGGCACCACGTTTTGCAGCTGTGAGGTTGCCGAAGATGTCCAGTTCCCAGCTTGCTGTCGCTCCTGCATTATATGTCTTTGCCGTTGCTCCATCGTGCTTGCCGGCATTACCTTCGGCATTCAGTCCGAGTGAGGGTAGATAGGAGAGTTTAGCTGTCAGCAAGGCGGAGGCTGCCGCTTCCACCCGTAGCCGTGCCACATTGAGGTCTGTGTTTCGGTCAAGTCCTGTTTCAATCAAGGACTGAAGTTTAGGGTCGGTAAACATTTCCCGCCACGACAGGGAGGCCAGAGTGGTGGTATCGGCGTCTGCCGGAAGGGTGCTATACAGATTCTCCATCGAGAGGTCGGGGCGATGATACCGGCTGTACGTGCCACAGCCGGTAAGCATCCATCCTGACAATATGATATATATTGCTGTCTTTTTCATTTAATTATGCTTAATACGTTCTTGGATATATTGGAAGACGATGAACAATGAAGGCACGAGGAACAACAGAGCCAATGTACCTACAATCATTCCGCCGATTACACCTGTGGCAAGCGAACGGCTACCGTTGGCACCCACTCCGTGAGCCAGCATCAGCGGGATAAGGCCGAACACCATAGACAACACGGTCATCAGGATGGGGCGCAGACGGACTTTTGCCGCACTGTATGCCGCTTGTGCCAGTGTCATGCCTTCCGACCGCCGCTTGCCTGCATATTCGGTAAGCAGGATGGCGGTCTTGGCAAGCAGGCCGATAATCATAATCAGACCGGTCTGCATGTAGATGTTGTTCTCCAGACCGAAGAGCCATGCGAACAGGAAACTGCCCATCAACCCGCAAGGCACTGCCAGCAGAACCGCAAAGGGAATAAACACGCTTTCGTACAAGGCACACAGAATCATATAGACCAGGACCATACAGAGCAGGAATATCAGCGTGGCATTGTTGGTTGTCTTGCTCTCCTCGCGCGAGATGCCGCCAAACTCGTAGGTGTAATTTGCCGGGAGAACCTTGCGTGCCGTCTCACTGATGGCTTCGAGCACCTGCCCCGAACTGTAACCCCGGGCCGGAGACCCATTGATGGAGATGGCATTGAACAGGTTGAAGCGGGTGAGGTCTGACGGACCGTTGGTCTTGGTCAGACGCACGAACCGGCTCAACGGTGCCATGCCGCCATCAGAGGTGCGTACATAGATATGATGAATGGACTCTGCATTCACACGGTATTCCGCCGGAGCCTGCATGGTGACGTGGTAGAGCTTGGAGAAGCGATTGAAGTCGGAAACATATTGTCCGGTATAATAGCCCGACAGGGTGGAAAGCACCTCTGCGGGCGACACTCCCGACTGCTCGCATTTGGCGGCGTCGATATCCACCCAGTATTGCGGATAGTCTGTGGCAAAGGAGGAATAGACTTCGCCTATTTCGGGCCGCTGCGACAAGGCCTCGACAAACTTGTCCGCCTCTTTCTTGAAAGCGGTAATGTCTCCGCCTGCCTTGTCCTGCAAGTAGAGCTCAAAGCCGTTCCCCATGCCATATCCGGCTATCATTGGGGGCGACATGGCAAACACCGTGGCATCAGGGATGTCGGAGGTGGCGGCATAGATTTTTCCGATGACGTCGTTGACCGACTGCCCCTCTCCCTCACGCTGTTCCCAGTCTTTGAGTGTCACGAAATACATGGCCTGCGACGGACCGGAACCGCTGAAAGAGAAGCCGGCAACCGCACCGTTGTATTCTATCTCGCCGATACTGTCGAGGCGGCTGTTGATGCGCTCCATCACCTTGACGGTCTGCGCCATTGACGTGCCGGGCTTCGTATTCATGCTCACCATGACCGTTCCGGTGTCTTCTTCGGGGATAAGGCCCGTCTTGGTGGCGTTGACCAGCAGCACCAGCAATACAAAGGACACTGCTATAGAGCTCCACATCAGCCACCGGCGGTGGAGGATGAACATCACTCCACGCACATAGCGTCGGCTCAGACGGTAGAAAACGGCATTGAACGCCTTTCGGAAACGGGCTGCAAAGTTGTCCTTTGTATTGCCGTGCTCGTCGATATAGGGCTTCAGCAACAGGGCGCAAAGTGCCGGTGAGAGGGTGAAGGCATTGATGGCCGAGATGCCCACGGCAACCGCCATCGTGATGCCGAACTGCGCATAGAAGGCTCCCGAAGTGCCGCCCATCATGGCAACGGGAAAGAACACTGCCATAAAGATGATGGTAGAGGTCAGAATGGCCGATGAAACGTCTTTCATGGCATCATCGGCCGCAAGCACCGCCGACTGGTAGCCCTCATCAAACTTCGCCTGCACCGCTTCCACCACCACGATGGCATCGTCGACCACGGTGCCGATGGCAAGCACAAGCGCAAACAGGGTGAGCAGGTTGATGGAAAAGCCTATCATGGACATCACGGCGAACGTGCCGATGATGGAAACGAAGATGGATATGGCAGGAATAAGCGTTGACTTGATGTCCTGCAAGAATACATATACCACTACGATAACCAGCAGTATCGCCTCCAGCAAGGTGCGGATGACCGAGCGGATGGAGGCATACAGAAACTTGTTGGTGTCGGTAAGCACTACGAATTCCGCTCCTTCGGGCAGGTCACGGTCCAGTTCGTGGAGCACTTCGTGAATCTCGTTGATGGTGCTCGACGCATTGGACCCTGCCTTCTGGTTTATCATCATCATGGCTGCCGGATGGCCGTTCACTTGGGAGGAGTAGTTGTAGTATTCATCGCCCAGCTCCACATCGGCAACCTCTTTCAGCCGAAGCACGTTGCCACCCGGCAAGGACTTGACTACCAGTTCGCCAAACTCATCGGCACCGGACAAGCGTCCGCGGTACTTCATTGTGTATTCGTTGGCCGTGGGGTGATTGGCACCGAAGGAGCCGGTGGCGGCTTCGATGTTCTGCCGCGCGAGTACGGCGGATATGTCGTCGGGTATGAGCCCGTATTGCGCCATACGGTCGGGCTTCAGCCAGAGGCGCATGCTGTAATTGGAGCCGAACAGTTGCGCCTTTCCCACGCCGCTGATGCGCTTCAGTCGCGGTTCGACATTGATTTTCATGTAGTTGTTCAGAAACGTCTGGTCGAAGCGGTCATCGGGCGAGTAGAGGGCAAAGGTCAGCAGCTCGGCATTCTGCTGCTTTTCGGTGGTGACACCGGTCTTGGTGGCTTCTGCCGGAAGCTGGCTCAATGCGGCGTTCACACGGTTCTGCACGTTCACGGCTGCCATGTCGGCATTGGCTCCTTGCTTGAAGTAGATGTTGATGGAGGCGTCTCCCGTGTTCGATGCCGTGGAGGTCATATAGGTCATGTCTTCCACGCCGTTGATGGCTTCTTCCAGCGGCACTATCACGGCTTTCTGCACGGTTTCGGCGTTGGCTCCGGGATAGGATGCCCATACATTGATGGTGGGCGGGGCGATGTCGGGATATTGCTCCACCGGCAGGGAGAACATGGCGATGACGCCCAACAGCACAATCACCACCGAGATAACGCCCGAGAACACCGGGCGGTCTATAAAAAATCGTAGCTTCATTTCGTTTCGTCTTTAGGGGTTATGCTCATGCCTTCTCTCACCAGTCCCACGCCTTCGGCGATGAGGGTGTCGCCGACCGAGAGACCTTCTTTTACGATAAACCGGTTGCCATCGTTCAGGCGGTCCACCGTGAGATAGGCAGCTTCCGCCCGTCCGTTTTTCAGTCGGTAGGCGATGATTTTGTCTTGCAGTTCCACGGTGGCGGTCATGGGAATGGTGATGGCATCCGTTTGGGGGTTCCGAAGGACGATGTTGCCGATGCTGCCGCTCAGCAGTTCGCGTTCGGGATTGGGGAACAGGGCTTTGATCTGCACCGCTCCGGTCGCAGGGTCCACCACACCGCTTACGGTCTCGATGCGTCCCTTCGCTTTGTACAGACTACCGTCGTTGAGTTGCAGGCTCACTTCCGGCATCTTGGCTATCAGGCTGTCAATCGAGCCGTAGCGAGTGGATAGGTGTCGCAGCATGTTTTCCGACACGGAGAAGTAGGCATACATCTCCGCATTGTCGGACACGACCGTGAAAGGCTGCTCCATGTTGGGACTGACAAGCGCACCGATGCGGTAGGGCAATGTGCCTACCACGCCGTTACTCGGACTTTTGATTTCAGTATAAGAGAGGTTGTTTCGTGCATCCGCTTCCTGCGCCTCGGCCTGTTGGAGTTCGGCAAGTGCCACAGCTAGTTGGTTTCGGGCAAGAGAAAGGTCGTATTCGGATATTACCTTCTCATCAAACAAGGCTTGCTTACCTTGCAGTTCGATTCGTGCCGTTTCCGCTTTTGCCCGTGCTGCGCTGACATTAGCCAAAGCTGTGCGTAAGGCTGCCAGATAGGGTGTTTGGTCTATCACTGCCAGTACTTGCCCTGTCGTCACCCGTGTGCCCTCCTTCACGCATAGACGCGTGATGCGGCCGGATATTTGCGGCATGATATCCACATCTTGTCGCCCGCGGATAGTGGCGGAATAAGATTCGGATATTTCCACCGGCATGGACGATACTGTTATGACCCGATAACTCGGTACCGCATCCTGCTTACCGTCCTGCTTGCATCCAGTCGACAGAAACAGCATGACGGCAAATGCGGCGAAATTAATGATAATGAATCGCTTGTTCATATTCTTTTCTTGTTCTTAATTATTCGTAATTGATTTAGCACTGATTGAATTCCATTCTTTTTTTAGAATGGAATAAACACGGGTATCTTCATATTTCGGGGTGCCGTTAGGATTGTTTATAAATGTCACAAATTCCTTGAAGCATCCTTCGCGGCGCATACCAAGGCGTTCGCATAAGCGTTTGGAGCGAATATTGTCATCTTCCACAAATCCATAGATACGCCGTGCACCCGCCTCCCGAAAAAGATAATCCAACAATCCGATAACCGCTTCACGAGCTAATCCTTTGCCCTCAAAACGTTTGTTGAAATGCCAGCCCACATTGTAAGTATCTTCATTTTCACGCAAAACGAAAACATCACCGATTATAAAGTCCTCCTTTTTCAAACTCACTGCATAGCGTTGCATATCTTTTTGGGAATACTGCATATATACGAATGCCGCCTCTTCAGAACAAAGGCGGTCGGCGGCAAAGCAATTCACACGAGGATTTGAAAGATATTCCAAAAGTCCAACAACGTCTCTCTTTTGAAAGTCTCTGATTACAAGACGTTCTGTTTCAATTTTCATACACTTTTTTTTGAGATGCAAATTATACCCCTATAAAAGTTCTTGCAATTCAAAGAGTATCGAAGCGGATAAATTAAAGTCCGAACTATCCAAACTGACAGTTAAGACCGAAAAAAGGATAATCTTTCAAGTGCAGATCGGTTTTAACAAATACAATGTGTATTTCACCAATAGTTATTATCGTTTCGATAGTAATTTTATCCGTTTCAGCCTGTTTATCCTATCAACCAAAGGAGTAAAGCCTTATCTTTGCCGAATCAAGAGTAACTTTGCACCCGATATGACCCAAGTGAAAATGAAAATAATGAGTTGGAAGAACGGCCTGTTGCTATCTGCCGTCTCCTATGTATTCTACCTTGTCATGTGGTTTATACTCGATGACAAGACCATCGACCAATTGCCGGGAATGACAATCGCTGATTACATGGTCGATTTTCTGCTGTGTATGCTTTTTACCTACATATCCTTAGGATTCTGTTTTCTGGTCTTCAGGGTATTGCCGTTCAGGACATCCTACGTGTGGGGAATGGTCTATGCATCCTGCCTAATGGCACTGAACAATATCGTTGCGTTCGGTATGATAACCTTGTTCAATTTCCTATGGGACGAAACCGACAACGGGCTTCTCGACGAACTCCTCAACATGAAAGGCGCATACACCTTTGCCATGATATCTACCTTCCTGTCAAGCGTCTATGCCAACTCCTTCTACCTTCAGTCTTACATCAAGGTGCGCGACGAGAAACAAGCACTCGAAATGGCGCTGATGAAGGAAAAAGAGATCGCCTTGCAGTCGCAACTCAACTCGCTGAAACTGCAAATCAACCCGCACTTCATGTTCAACAACTTCAACAACCTGCTGGAACTGATTGAGGAAGATACCGAGCTTGCCGGAAAATTCCTGAGTAACCTATCGAAAGTGTACCGATACATCATCACCAATCTGGACCGCAATCTGATACCCGTTGCCGACGAAATCAAGTTTCTTGATTCATACTTGTATTTGATGAAAGTACGCCACAACGAAGGGGTCATTGCAAAAGTAAGTCCGGGCGTCAGACAATGCAAAGGTTTTCTTCCTCCGGCTGTATTGCAGCTTCTTGTAGAAAACGCAATAAAACACAACAGCTTTTCATCTGAACATCCGTTGGTTATCAACATAAAGTTGTCCGATGATTACATAACCGTCTGCAACCTGAAACGACCTTTGATGTCCCCAATCGAATCAACCGGTTTAGGACTTAAAAATATCATAGAACGATATGCTTTACTTTGTGATAAAAAGGTCAAGATAGAGAATGCCGAAAACTTCTATTCGGTAAGTCTGCCCATCATAAAAAACATCAACCCTTATGAAAATACTGATTCTTGAAGACGAACAGCGCAATGCCAAACGCCTCATAAGGCTGCTGAACGATATTGACAGAACATTTATTGTTGAAGGTCCGCTTGCCAGCATCAAAGAAACAGTCGAATTCTTTCAATCTGGCAAAACCACAGACCTCATCCTTGCTGATATCCGGCTAACTGACGGTTTGAGTTTCGAGGCTCTTAAACATGCCCAGGCAACCGTTCCCATCATATTTACCACCGCATACGATGAATATGCAGTACAGGCATTCAAGTTCAACAGTTTTGACTATCTTCTGAAACCGCTGGATCCGGATGAACTTGAAGCGGCCATTGACAAGGCAGTCAAAGCCGGAAAGAATTATACCGACGAAAACTTGCAACAGCTTTTTGACGCCTTACAGAAGAGCAAGTTCCGTTATAGGGAGCGTTTCCTGCTTCCTTATCGTGACGGATATAAGACCGTGCGAGTTTCGGACATCAACCATATCGAAACAGAAAACAAGATTGTACATCTTCGTCTCAACAATGGCACTTCCGAAGTGGTCAATGTGTCAATGGATGAACTTGAACACCAACTGAACCCGGACTATTTCTTCCGGGCAAACCGCCAATATATCATCAATGTAGAGCACGTTTTGTTCCTCGGTAATTATTTTGGAGGAAAGTTGATTGTCCGTTTGAAAGGTTATCCGAAGACGGAAATACAAGTGAGCAAGGAAAAGGCGCAGAGGCTTAAAGAATGGATTGACAGGTAGACTATTCTTGCAAAAAGAGTATCAAATATATTTAGTTTGTAAATCAAGTATCTAGATTTCTATTTATCAGTTAGAAAGCCAGATACTTGATTCTACTATATTTTCATCCCTTTCAGTTAGTTCTTATTCTTAACAGATGTCCGACAATGACATGGTCGGCAATGAAGTTACCCGTCGGACTTCGTTCACTTGCCGAACTGCGAACCAAAGGGACATCCAGCTATACCATAGAATCATCCCGTCTTTGTTGCCACTTAGCCTCCATTTCTCTTGAAAGCTCCATTATCTCCCGGCTCAGCTTCACAAGGTCGATGGTGCACTCCTCCAGCTTGTAGAGCAACGCCATCGCCTTCTTCTCCGAGAAGTGGATGCGCAGCTCCTTGACGACCTGATTGTAGTTCGTGCCTATGCCACGGAACTGGGCATGGAAATCCGACAGCTTGGTGTAGTAGTCCACCAGCGTCTTGTCCACTTTCAGCACCTTGAACTTCTGTCCGAAGAAGTGCGCCTTGAGAAAGACGGCTTTCGCGTACACGTTAGATTCCTCGTACATCGTCAGGAATCTGTTCCATTCCACATCATCGAAGCGCACCATCACGCAGTGCGTCTTCGGGTTCAACTTGGGATTTCTCCCGTACTTGCTCTTCTTTTTCATACTTCTTATTTTTTCAATTTTATGGCTTGTCCATTGTTTAATCTTTGATTAATGAACCCCGAAATTATCCGACTGCGGAGGATAATTCTGCCCACGGCGGTGAAGGTGTTTTCAGTTACTTAGAATTATTCGGGTAACTGAAAATATATCTTGCTATGTCTTTGAAGACATAACAATCCTCCGCTTGTCGGATTGTTTTCCGAGTGTAATCACTCATCTTGGGTATCGGTTAAGCCGATGAAGTGTATTCACCAGCCTAACCGACTTTCTGTAATCCCGTCAGAGCTTGCGCCACTGCTCGATGTCGTTCCGATAGGTGTCGAGGTGCAGGCGGACGAGGTTTTCAATCAGCCCCGATGCGCTCATACCCTTTCCTCCGAGGAAGCGGACAACCCTGTCCAGTTCGTCACGCACCGTCTCGCTGACAAACACGGGCTTGCGGTTGATAATCTTGGGGACTTGGAGATAGGTGGCGCGGTACTCCTCCAGCGACAGCCTGCGCTGCTTGCTGCTGACACGCTTCTGCGGCATTGCTGTTTCCCCGACCGCCTCACTTGACGGTTCATCCGCCATAGCGGTCTCCGTTTCTTCCGTGACGGTCTTGCCGGGCTGTTCCGGCTCATCCGGCTCCAGGCCGATACGCCTGTAGATGTCATTCATCGACTTGGGAGTGTAGGATTCCCTGCGTCCCATCTTTTCCACGATTTCACGAGCCTGCTGCTCTGTAATGCTTGGTTCTCTCTTCATTGTAAAAAACAAATTGATTAAGTTATTAACTGTGGTCTTGGTAAGCACCTCGACCGATTATCGGGAGCAAAGTAAGATGCTTCAGTGCAGTCTGTCAAGCACTTGGGTTCTCTTAGGCAATTTTGTATGGTTTTGCTTTATGGTGATAGAAATAACGGTGCAGACTTCACCGTTTTGCCGGATGTATATAACCGAAAGGGAAAAAGGTTTAGTTACGGGTGATTTTGAATTAAGCTCTTATTTGGGCTGTGGTGTCCTTATTAAATATAGGAATTAAGGGCTAAGGACTGGGCGGATTGGGCAATCGGTGAACCATGCCTGTGCCAACCTCTACCACCCTGTGCCACTTGCTGCCAGACCAAATTGAATCCATTGCCGGATGCCGGATTATGTATTTCTTTGCGGGAGAAGGAATGATAGCCGCCAAAGGAAAAGTCGGTATCACGGACAATGACTACCGTATCAGCGCAACATGCTACCACTTCCGGGAAACCCATTGTCAAGTAACGGATTATACATTCCTTTGCGGCATAAGAAACAGTAACAACTAAAAAAAGACAATATGGAAATCGTATCAATCGAAAGAAAGACCTTTGAGGAGCTGGTCGCCAAGTTCGACCGCTTCGTCTGCCGTATGGATGCCATCTGCCATCGGCACGGCGAAAAGAAAATGAGCGAGTGGATGGATAATCAGGACGTATGCCGGATGCTCAATATCAGCCCACGAACCTTGCAGACGCTTCGGGACAATGGGACTTTGGCATACAGCCAAATCAACCACAAGACCTATTACCGTCCCGAAGATGTGCAACGTATCGTCTCCATCGTGGAGGACAGACGGAAGGAAGCAAAGTTCAAAGGCAGGACAATCTGATAACCGAATAGAGTAATGACAATAATTCCACTAAATCCAGAGTAATATGAACGAACTGATTAACAAAGACAACGAGTGGATAATCCACTTCATGGGCAGTCTTGACCGTCTGCTGGACAACGTAGAGCATCTGACTGCCAGCTACCGCCCGACACTGAACGGGGAGCGTTTCTTCACGGACAAGGAGGTGTCGGCACGGTTGAAAGTGAGCCGCCGAACACTTCAGGATTACCGCAACGAAGGGCGGATAGCCTACATTCAGTTGGGCGGCAAAATCCTCTACCGAGAGTCCGACATCGAAAGGATGCTGACTGACAGCTACCGTACCGCCTACCGACAGACGGCTATCTGATTTTCTTGAAAGAGCGCAGTTTGCCGTCTGCCCTATGTTTGCGACAGCAATGGTACAATAAAAAAGGAACGGCTTACGGATGAAGCATCAATGTTTAGCTTCGTCTGTAAGCCGTTCCTTCTCTTTCTTCTGATTTCCCGTCAGTCGCTTGTTTCCGTTGCCGGATGCCCAAAATGCGTGTGGTTGGCAGGGGCAAGGTTTTCGGGCTGAATACGCTCAACCCCGTTGAGGAAGATTCTGCCCGAAACGGCTATGCCGCCCGACCTTGCCAATGCTGTCAGAGCCACACGCTACCTTTGCATCCGTGCATCGGGAACAGGTGGCTGACGGGAAGAACCTCGACTATACCATAGGTTGCCATTCTTACCATAGGAAACAAACAATGTAACCGGGATTCCTTTCTTGGTGGTGCAGATTTCATTTATTACGAACCGCCTGAACAAAAGGGTCTCTTTGCTACATATTCTGAAAGCGATGGCTATAATCATTTCAAAATTATACACATCATAACTGATGCCGTCAGTTTGCTTGATATACTTCATCGTATCAGTTTCGTTCAACTCTTTGTTCTTGTAAATTGCCTGTATCATCTTGCGGATATTGCAAGAGAACACCCCGAACAGGTCGGCTATCTCGAACTGGGTCATCCACACTGGGGCTGTCGGTACGGTGACCGCTCCCATTTTACTGATTGTTATTATTTCTCTGCTCATAATCCCTTTATTTTATGATGATTATATACTGTTTTCTTTCTTTTCGCCAGCCGATATTTTCTTTCTTCGCTCCATCAGTTTGTCCATGTCTTTGGAGATTTTATCATCGGTTATCCGTGCATACCCCTGAGTAGTTCTGATGTTGGAATGTCCCATCATCTTGGCGATGCTCTCAATCGGTATATCCGCTGAAATCAGGAAAGTTCCGAAGCTGTGCCGACTTTGGTGATAGCTCAGATTTTCCTCCTTGCCTATGGCAACACCCATCTCGTGGATGTCAAACCAAAGTGAATCACGGCTTGGGAGAGGAAACACGGGCTTCTCATCATCGGTTGTGTTGTACAACGACAATATCTGTTCCGCTATGGGATGTAAGGGTATGAAAGCCTCCACCTTTGTCTTCTTGCGGTTGATGCGGATATACCGTCTGCCCTCCGCATTCGTCCCGATATGATGGGGATGAAGAAGTTTGATGTCCACATACGCCAGTCCCGTCAGGGTCGAGAAGATGAAAGCCCGTCTTGCCAGTTCCATACGCTTGTCATACATCGGGGTGGAAAGTATCTTTTTGAACTCATCGCGGCTGATGTACCTGTGCCTTGCCTCCGGCTTCGGTTCATACTCCAAGTCCTCGCAGGGGTTCACACGGATAATCTCCTTATCGACTGCCAAATACAATAAACGATTAAGCCAGCACATACATTTGTTGGTTTGGGAAGAGCTGAAATTCTTGCACTTCTTCAGGAAAGCTTTATAGGACTTGCCAAAATCCTCCGTCACTTCTTCAAGAGGAATTTCCTTTTTCCCGATTGACGCTATAAAGTCCGTCAGGTATTTCTGATAATACATGGAGTGACGGTAGGAAGAAGTGGAATCTATTTCCTCGGAATGTTTCTTCAACCGCTCCCGTTCCCATTCACCCATTTGCAATAAGGTAGTCGGATGGATATTATTCAGGGAAATATGGTTCTTCAACATTTCCGCACTGACCACTCCTTGCGATTTAAGTATCTCGGTATAGGCTTCCTCAGTCAGACGCAGGTATTCCCGTAAGCGGTTGTTCTCCCTGACGGTCTTTATCTCATTCTTCCTGCCGTTCCAGTCTTCGGGGCGGCAATAGATACCTGTGCTTATGGCGGTCTGCTTGCCGTCAATGGTTATACGGCAGAGTACGGCGGTCGTACCGTCAGCCCTCACCTTGCTGCGGTTAATATATGGCAATAATGAAAATGTGCTTCGCATATTGTTGTTGGATTTATAGGGTTAGTTTGAAATCTTGTGTCGCCTCTATGAACTTGTCCATATCCTCGAAGAGTTTTTTCGGACTGACACGGGCATATACTTGAGTGGTGGAAATGTCGGAATGTCCCAGCATCCGGCTGATGGTCTCAATCGGCACACCCGCTTCGAGCGTTATCAGCGAGGCGAAACTATGCCTCGCCTGATGATAGCACAAATCATCCTTGATGCCAGCCAATGCCGCCAACGCCTTCATGTGTCTTCTAAGATTAGGCCAGCGTAGTAAAGGGAACAATGTGTCCCTGTCCTCACTGTGATACTTTTCAATCAGTGCAATCGCTTCGGGAAGCAACTTCACGCTTGCCCGATGTTCGTTCTTCTTCCTGCGGTATTTCAGCCACAACGCTCCGTTATCGTCCGTGTACAAGTTCTCATCGGTAATGGATATCACATCCGCATACGAGACCCCGGTATAACACCCGAAGAGAAACATATCCCTTGCCAGTATGTGAGATTTACGATGCGGTTCAATTTCCACATCACGGATTTTCTCGAACGATTCACGGCTCAATGCCCGTGGGGTTTTATCCGACTGCTTGGGCAGGGTGAAATGCTGGAAATGGATTTTGTCTGCATAGCCTTCCTTATAAGCCAGACGGCATATTTTTTTCAGTATGGCAAGGTGATGTCGGACAGTATCTATTGCATAACCCTTATTCTCCATAGCGAAAACCTGATAGTCATGGATGAACTGTTCCGTAAGCTGCCCAAATGCTAAATCCTTGACCTTGTACTGATGCCCAATGAACTCACCAAGTGTCAGACGCATATAATGATAAGTCGAGTAAGAAGTTTTCGCACGGTCAATACCAATACGGGCTTTGAGGTCGTCACAGACAACATCAGTCATTCGCATGAGTGTCATCTGCGTTTCCATACTTCCTTGAAAATGATTCTTCACATCGGTGGCATCGAAATCCATTTTACGGCTCACAAGGTTGTCAAAGGCGTTGTTTACCGCCAACAACAGTTTCTCAATCTTGGTGTTGGTTTCCACCGCCTCCTTGCTCTTGCCATTCAGACGGCTTTCACAGGGATTCCACAGTTCGGGAGGGCATGACAGCTTGCATCCGAACTGCGCCATCGTGCGGTTGACGGTAATGCGTCCCATGATGGGAGCCTTGCCCGACTTGTCCAGTCCGCTCTTTTTGAGGTAGAGCAGCACCTTGAATTTTTCTACTTTCATACGCTTATATTTTTAAGTGCAAATTTACTTGCCATATAAGCGTCCCTTGATGCGCAAAACACTGTGTATTAACGCAAACAAAACGGTGGGGATTTCTTTTCATCGCTTTCCGTTACCTGTTCCCGTTTCGGTAACTGCCCGGCTAACGGTTTGGTAACTGAACAACCTCAATATTCCGTTGTCGTTTGCATTTTTTCAACTTCGCAAAATACCGAAATATCGCTTATTCCTAACGGTTTACGTTTAATCTATACCTGTTCGCTGTTGCTTGCTTTGCCGTGTATATTCCATACAGCCCGCCACACGTTCGCAACGACAATCACCCTGCAACATGAAATCCCACTCGAAACCGTATCAAAAATGCTGGGACATACCAAAATCACAACGACACAGGTATATGCACGAGTAGTCGATACGAAGGTAATGCGCGATATGGCAACACTCAAAGATATGTATTCACATAAAGAAGATAAATCACCCAATAATAAAGCCGCAAACGAATGAAAGCAACCGTAATTATCAATCAGGAAGAACTGGAACTGAAAGCTATCGACAGCATGATAGCGTATGAGAAAAGCTTCATCACCTATTCAGAAATGAAGAAGGCGGTTAGTGATGCGTTGCGGTATTATGGCAGCAGGGAAGGACACCGGAAAATTGTCCTGAAAGGGTGGATTATAAAGACGATCTACGCTCTCGACAGTAACCAACTGAAGGACCTCGACCGGATTACTTTTGAATACCTGAATGAACATTAATCACTTGAATGAATATTAACCATATAAAAAGCAGAATTATGAAAACAGAAACCAACAGCATGAGAATCGTGAAACCTGAAAAGACAGATACAGCCGGAACTCCACAACAGGAAAAAGACCCTGAAAAATCGAAATACAAGCCCGTTACGCCCGTTATGCTTGACACCGTGCCCGAAGATGCTGTATTCATCCGATCGGCCGATGTATGCAAGCTGCTCAACATCAGCAACTCGACATTGAGAAACCTGCGCGCGGAGCGAGCTATCCCGTTCTATAAACTGGGTGGGACTTTCCTATACAGCAAAGAAGAAATCATGAATTACCTGGCATCTAATTACAGCAGAAGAATATGAGCAAGAACGGATTTTCCTATTACAAAGCGGAAACAGACCGCTTTCAGGACATCAAAATAAAACGCCTGAAAAAGAAATACGGGTGCGACGGCTATGCCGTATACCAATATGCATTGAACGAAATCTACCGTGTCGACGGTTCGTATATCCGCTGGACAGAAGATCAGCTTTTCGACTGTGCCGACTATTGGGGCATGAACGAGGAACGGGTGAAAGAGATTGTAGACTATTGCGCTGAAATCTGCCTGTTCGACCCCGTCGTGTGGAAGATGAAATGTATTCTCACCTCCCGGGCCATTCAGAGCCGATATATAGACATCTGCAAGCTGGCGAAGAAGAAAATGTATATCCCGCTGGATATTCTTCTCGTAGAACCGGAGCAGCCCATAAAGGAACCCGTCACTATGCCTCTGTTTGAAGCTGCGACAGCCGCAGAACCGACCGGGCAAAATGTACCGGACGTGTCGGTGTCACCGACAACGGTAGAACCTACTTTCGAGAAAGTTCCGGAAGATTTCCAGAACTTTCCGGAAACTTCTGGAAACCTTCCGGAAAAAATCGACAAAGAAAAGAAAAGCAAAGAAAAAGAAAACAAAGAAAAGTCCTCCTCTATCCCCCTACCGACTATCGGAGAACTCACGGAGGAGGAAGCGAGAGCTTTGCTTTCTTCCACTCCGTTGGGGAGAAACAAGCCTGAAACGACCATTGCAACAGGTGGCAATACTGCTTCCACAACTACCGGGAAACGCCCGCCACAAGTGGAGGCGGCGGCGCGCGAACAAAAGCCACGCAATCCCAAAGGGTTGATAGAGGCCCTAAGCCCTTACAATCTTTCCCCCCGGGAACTTGAGGAGGTGCTCAAACTGTCCGGACACGGCGAAATAGGAAATCCCGTATGGCAAATTCTAGGCGAAATGCATGGAAACAAACGCCTGCGGATGCCCCGGTTGTTCCTGTTGAAGCGGCTACGGGATACCGTGGGGGTGATAGCGGACAGCAGTCACGGAGATGACGAAATAAAAAACAAATCGGCTTCATAGCCTCACAAAAAGCAACAACGATGAGCGAAAACAAAAAAGCAACCGACACGCCGCTCTACTACCCCCGCAAAATGCGTACAGGGTGGTGCGTGGCGCACGAAGTGACAGCCGCAGGCATCACTATCGAGAGATACGGAATACACTGCCAGACGTATGCGGAAGCATACCGGCGGGCGGAAGTGATGAACCGGAAACAACAGGTGGAAGCGGAAGCGGGGCGCGCCGGAACACAAGTCGGAGAAACCACCGGTTCGCTGGAACCGTCCGCCTCCGATGGCGAGAAAGGGGGTGAACGATCATGAGCGAAAAAGTAAGCACCATCACGCTACGGTTGACTGCCGAGGAAGTCACACAGCTTGAAATTTTGAAGAATCTTACAGGAAAGCGAACGGCCAGCGAAGCAATCAAACACGTTGTGCGGGAGTACCCCCGTTTCTGTACCCACTACAAGCAGGAAGCGAAGGAACACGGAGAACTGAAACGAAGGTATCAGGAGCAGGGCGAAGCCGTGCGGGGTTTTCTGTCGGCACTCAACAGGTTGGAGAAAGCGGGCAGGGAGAAAGAGTAGGGGAAACGATTGCTAGCAAAATACGCTCCGGAAGATCTTGGCCAATGAAATATTTGCTAGCAGATGTTTCCGGATCGTGTGCTCGAGCTGCGTAAAAGTGCTAGCGGATTCTTCCGGATCGTGTGCTACAGATCGGGAATAATGCTAGCAACAGTTTCATCCTGGAAGAATCCGGCTGCCGGATTCTGCTAGCGGATTCTTGTTCCCGGTTCGTTCCGGAGCAACTAATTTGCTAGCAATTAACGGGGATATCAAGTTGATGGAGCCGGGATCCCGACAGGTATGTGATAGCAAGTGAAGGTAATAGGCAAGTGCCGAACCAAGCGGATTACTTTCGCGAGCGACTTATCGTCTGACTACTCACCGTGCCGCTGTGTGGTTCGTGGCAATGCGTGCAGCGGGAATACCGCCACCCACACAGCCCCGTCCCCCGCAGCAGCACTCCGTCAGTGTTTAATCGGAACATTCCTTCACCGGCAGCGTTTCTCGGATGGACAGTGTTTCTGTGCACCATGCCGCTTTCCTTGCTTTCCCGTAGCCGTCGGACTGGCGCAAAGAAAGCCGCCCTTTGACAGTGTTTCTATGGAACGTTCTTGGGGGAAGTCTTCCCAAAAGTTACTCCTGTGTGTAACAGTCGAGGCTTGCCAAGTGGGTGATTACGGAAGTTACTACCGCCTGACGCATACGGCTCCGGCTTCCGCTCACACCCCGGTATAGCCGGACTACAGGCGACAGCCTATGCGGTGGAAACCCTTGCGGAAGGGTATCCCCTGCGGAACGGGTGACAGCTGTGATGCCCGGTGCGGTTTCGCTCCGCCCGGCACTAACGCCGGGACTAAGGCGAGAATCCGCTACCTCTTTTCGACTGACTATAGGAACGGAAGTGTTAGCCAGGAGTGC
This sequence comes from Bacteroides xylanisolvens, assembly GCF_018289135.1. Classification (NCBI taxonomy): domain Bacteria; kingdom Pseudomonadati; phylum Bacteroidota; class Bacteroidia; order Bacteroidales; family Bacteroidaceae; genus Bacteroides; species Bacteroides xylanisolvens. Next base: position 5,325,195 of record NZ_CP072216.1, on the reverse strand, counting down.
AGCCCTGCGGTGCGGGGTTCCCGGGTTTACGGTTGAGTGGGTTTGTATTGTGGAAGTAAGCACCCTTCGCCGTCCTTCGGGCGCGTGCAGACGTGATGCTGTGTGCGCCGTGACAGCAATTGTTTTCCTTCCGCCTTCCTTTTTGGGGGACACCCAAAAAGAGACCGGCAGAAAAACAAAGGGGTAGCGATATTAAACATAACGGGTCATTATGCCCGCACGCCTTGCCATTCAGGCAAGTCGGGTGCATAATGCGTGGTTATGTTTAATATGGATTGTTTTATTTTTCCGCCCCCGGGCGAAAAAAGCCATGCGGAGTGGAAACGCCACCACTATGGCGGCAAGCCGCCACCCCGACCACCGCCCCTTAGTTACTTCTGCCAGTCCCGAGCCGTGCGGTTTTCTGACCTGTTGCGGGTGTTTGTGCTTCCTGCGGGTTGCGCCTGGCGGCGTGCCCGGCTGACTGTTTACGCCTTTCGGAACATTGGAAATTCCCGGCGGTCGGCTTCGCCGTCCGCTCCATGAAGCGGGGCGAAGCGCCCCGCCGAAAAGTGCAAATAACAAATCCGTGACAATCGGGCAAATGTCACAAAATAAAATAGTAAAAAACGTAAGTTCTCAAAACTTATATTAAACAGCATAGAAATGAAAGAATCACATACAGGTATTGGTATCTGCCGTTGCTACCAATGCCGAATGAAAAAAAAGAACTGCAGCACATCGGGACGTAAATCGCTCAAACGGGCAATCAACAAGTTTCGCCGCAAGCAATTGAAGTTAGACAAAGTAGCCAGACACAATCACTTCGGCGGATATTGGGCCTAAGACTAATACACGCTTTTATCCGCCCCACACTGCACAGGAACACATTTTTTTCCTTTTTTCTTATACATCCCCGAGGGCATGGATGAACGGCAGACAAGAAATTTCAGATAAAAATACCGCACGACGTAGGAGCGCAGGATATTTTTATCTGAAATAGCGTAGCGGTTCTTGACTGACGGGCGGCCGTGGCCTATCTTTGTAGAAGAAAAGAGGAAAAATACGCTGTAAAACAGCAAACTTATCATCTATCCCTTCCCGTCACTTTATAGATAATTGCGTTTCTGTCTGTGTCACTACGTTTATTTACAGATGGAATCATACGGGAATAAAACGTAAAAACGCCCAAAAACAGTCGGAACGGAAGTAAAAACGTACTTGAAACCCTTCGAGATGTTCTCAAAAATTCATCAGACGTTTTTTTTATTTCGTCAGACGTTTTTTGAAAAACTCCTGATGTTTTCTATGAGACTTTCAGAAGCATATTCCGTTCACCAAATACCCGCAAATGAAAAGCCCGGTGAAATGATTTCTCATTCATCGGGCTTTTTCTTTGACAGGTTTGCGATATGCGGAACGATGATAATTAAGCTGCCGGGTCCGGAGCTTCTCCGCCGCCTTCGTCAGGTTTCGGGTCTGGTTTCTCGTCTCCGCCTTCTTCATTCGCTGCGCTTGCTCCTGCTTTTGAGAAAGAATACATTGCAACGGCTTCTTTGATTTCCGTAGAAGGAACGTAGATGACACGTGCTTTCTTGACGCTGTTTGCGCCGCACTTGCTGGCATCCTCGAGACCTTTACCGGAAACGGAAGGACGGAAAGACCCAAGGTCTCCCAGGCGGACGGGTGAACCGTTTGCGAGGTTGCGCTTGATAACGACCATCAATGCGTCAAGAACTGCCTTGATGTCAGAACCGGTCAGTGTACAACGGTCTGCGATCTGGTCAACGATTTGTTTTTGTTTCATTTCCGGAGCGAGCACTACCTGCGCATAGTATTTTGCTGCAGCGGCTTTGTCCTGCGGATTCTTGCGCAAAGCGGGTTTGATTGTAATTGCCATGTTAATTAGTGTTTTAATGATTAATAATGTTGCAAATTTACATATACGTGCGTGGGCGTGCGGACGTATGTTCTTATCTGTGATGATACGTGTTTCATCATACGATTATGTACATGAAAAAAGGGCTGCGGTTTGTATTCCGCAGCCCTCCAAACAGGGGTTTTCACTCCGATCGTAAAGTTTACTCCTTAATCGTTTCTCCTTTCATCGTCTTTCACGGGACTGTCTGCCCCGGTGAGCCAAACAAAAATTTTACCGATAACTTTCAATACCTTCAACGTCGTTCTCCAAAATGGTTTCATAATGACCTCCTTTTTAATTGTTTCCCGCAAAGGTAGAAGAGAGCGATGAACGGTTAATGGTTACCGATTAGTGGCTGCGCTTTCGTGCGTATATCTACGTGTTCATCACTCACCGTTAACCGCTAAATACCCGTATTCGATGGAGACACAGAAGCAGGGGCATTGTTTGATGTACTCGCAGGGTTCTATGGTACCGTTGTGGTTGAGGTCGGGCGAGAGGTCGCGGTGACCGCAAATCTTTGCTCCCGGATAGGTGAGCAGCAGGAAGCGGAGAAGGGTTTCAAGGCTTTGTTTTTGTGCGTCGGTGCGGGTGTCGGCGGCACGTCCGGAAGCGTCCAGGCCTCCTTCGTAGGCAACTCCTATCGACGGGGTGTTGTAGCCTTTGGCGTGGGCGCCGACATGGGTGATGTCGCGCATGTGATGTATCGTTCCGTCTTTGGTGATGTAATAGTGATAGCCACATTCGGCAAAACCTTGACGTTTGTGCATGGAGTCGAGGGCTTCCGGGGTGAGGTTGCTTGTACAACGGGATGCGGTGCAGTGCACCACAATCAGGGTGATGTTTCTTTGTTTAATCATTGTTTTTTGTGGGTGATTATGTGGATGATTTTTAGTTGTGTATTCTTGTTCTACCCCCCTTCCGTCCCCCTTTGGGGGAGACGCTTGTCGGGGGAAGTGCTCTTCCCCCTTGCCGCAGGGCGTTCCCCTAGCGAAGAGGGTTCGGGCTGTAGCCGTAGGAGCTGCTGCACTAGGGCTTAAAAGGGTGAGCCGAAAGAGATGGTTATCAGTTCCTTTTGTTTGGGGGTGAGGATACGGTTACTTAACTGGTAGTTTGTTTCCTGCAATGCTTCGAGTAGTTCGGAATCGTCCTTTATCCACTGTTTGAGGCGGATAGAAGCGGATGCAGGTGCTATATTCGGGAAATAGAGAACGGCCAGTTCTTTGAAACCGTAGCTACGGTTGGTTAAACTTTGGCAGTTGTTTTGTTGGTGCACGTTGGTATACATAATTATAGTGTTGGTTTACAGATGTAAAGATAGGCTTTTTAGTGGCTGGTTGTTACCTGTATACTTGGTAGATATAGTTATATATGTTTGTTGGCAGAGGAAATTTGTGATATTCGGGCAATTGTCACGAATTTCTTTTGTCCGTAACTTTTCGGCGGGGCGTCTGCCCCGCTTCGTGAAGCGGACGGCGAAGCCGACCGCCGGGAATCTCCGATATTCTGCAAAGACTGTCCGCAGGGGGCAAACAGTCAGCCGGGCACGCCGCCAGGCGCAGCCCGCAGGAACAGGAAACCCGCAAGATGTCGGAAACCCTGCAGGGAACCGGGATAGGCAGGGGTAACTAAGGGGTGGTGGTCGGGGTGGCGGCTTGCCGCCACAGTGGTGGCGTTTACATTTCGCAGGGCGCAGTCCGCAAGGGTGAACATTAAACGGAGTAACTTTATGCCCGTTCCTGAAACAACGGAAAAGCCCGCAAACAGCAGGAATATTTGGAAGATGCTGTTATGTTGAATTAAAGCACAAAATCCGGAACGGTTTTGTGACTAATTAAACATAATTGCTCTTCCGGATTTCCTGCGCAAAAGCTGCACTCCATCAGAAAAACCGGAAGAACACGGCGCAAGCAGCATCACGTCAGCATGGCGGCGGAAGCTTGCGCCGCCTCCTATCCAAACAGACAAACCCGCTCAATCATAAAACACGGGAACCTCGCACCGCATGGCTGCACTCCTGACTAACAGCCCGTTCCTATAGTCAGACGAAAAGAGGTAGCGGATTCTCGCTTTAGTCCCGGCGTTAGTGCCGGGCGGAGCGAAACCGCACCGGGCATCGCAGCTATCACCCGTGCCGCAAGGGCTTACATTCCGCTAAGGATATCATCCGAAAGGGTCCCCATCGCATAGGGTGCTGCTTCCTTTGCTGTATTCGGCAAGTGAGGGAGCGGCAACCGGAGCCGTATATAAGACGGGAGTAACTTCTGCTATCGTCCGCAAGGGTGTCCACCGCATAGGCTGTCGCCTGTGGTCCGGCTGTGCCGGGGTGTGGGCGGGAGCCGGAGCTGAATGCATCAGGCGGTAGTAACTTCTGTAATCACCCACTTGGCAAGCCTCGACTATTATACACCGGAGTAACTTTAAAGAAACTTTCCCCAAGAATCTCCCATAGAAACACTGCCGTAGGGCGGCTTTCTTTGCGCCAGTCCGACGGCTACGGGAAAGCAAGGAAAGCGGCACGGTGCACAGAAACACTGAACGTCCGAGAAACGCTGCCGGTGAAGGAATGTTCCGATTAAACACTGACGGAGTGCTGCTGTGGGGAGCGGGGCTGTGTGGGCGGCGGTATTCCCGCTGCACGCATTGCCACGAACCACACGGCGGCACGGTGAGCAATCAGACGAAAAGTTTCAAGCATGACTTTTTTCCAGTTTGCTAGCACATACCTGGCAGGATCCCGGCTTCATCAACCTGTTATCCCCTGCCAACTGCTAGCAGAATCCGGCAGCCGGCTTCTTCCAGGACGAAACATTTGCTAGCACTATTCCCGAGCTGCAGCAGCTGATCCGGAAAAATCTGATAGCAAATCTTTCCTACTGCAGCCGATGTGAGTTATACAGCCATCGGTTCCTCTTTGATAATCGAGATTTCCAGTGCGTTTTCAATCTTGGTCAAAGTTTCGAGTGAAAGGTTCTCCCGTCCTCTCAACACCTTTGAGATGTATTGCGGGCTGCAATTCATTTTTTCAGCCAATTGCTTTTGGCTCATTCCTAATTCTTCCATCCTGTCCAGCATCAGCATGGCAATATTTTGCGAATGTCGGAGCCAAGACTTGTTTGTTTCAAGGAAGTCAAACAGCTCACGCCATTTCGAAGGCGTTGGAGAAGCATGTTCTTCAAGCCTTTGTGCGATAGATTTCATACGATTTTCCATATCATTCCTCCCAAATTATAATTCACTAATATACTCTATAAACCCTTCGTCGTCAATGATTCCTTCTTCAAGCAGGTAGCGTCGAACCCTGTCTATTTTCACAAGTTCCTGCCTGGTGTGCTCTCTTTCCTGCATCGTAGCCGTCAGCTTGATGGCGCCTCCGGTGATGATGTAGTTGCCTTGAATCAATTTGATAGCGTATAGCCGGAGCCATGACGAGTGACCGTATTTACGTTTTAACCGGGCCTTTTCTTTTTGCAGCATCATATCCGAAGCCTGGTTGTTGTCCAGCGGGCGGAATATCTTGCTTAAATCGGTTTCCGGGGAGATGTCCATTATGATGTATCGAAGGCGTTCACTATCTTCAATAGTATCGCTGATAGCTTCTTTTATATCTGTTATTTTAAAGTAGGCGTTCAAGTCATCTATATTCTCCTTGAAGAAAGTGCGTAGCCAAACCACGTCGGCCCAGTTGTTGAACACCTTATAAAATTCGTTATCATCCTCGCCTTCAAAGTGTACAGCCCATAATTTTCTGTCTCCAGTAATGTCGTCAAATGTCATATCTCCTTGTTTTATAGTAAGACAAAGATACGCAAAAGTAACGAGATAATAAACTTATAGGTTGATTATTTAGCAAGAAAAATGTTTTATTTAGTTGGTTTAGTGGTTGTATGGTAGATGGTGGTGTCTGTGTCCCAGTCATTAATTTCATCATTCGTGTTTATTTGCAGACTGTCAATGAGAGTTTTTTGATGAGTTATTTCCGGTTGTTCGCAGCCTCCTATCAGTTGTATAATGAATATTATTCCTGCTATAACGATTCCTGCTATAGTGTTATTGATAACATTTCTTTTTAAGCCTTTAATATAAGAATTCTGATACCTTTTATTTTGCATAATTTATATTTTTTACGCTGTGAAGTTAATAAATTAAATGCGATATTTATCATTATTTGTCACTTTAATTAGGTTTATCCGATTAAAAACGATACCTTTGTATTACAAATAAGAGTTCATTGATTTAGATAAAAAAAGGAGTTCGTGACTTAGTCGGTGGCTAATTCGGTGGCATTGACTAAAATGAAGGCTCTGTAAATAACTGATAATAAGTGCGAAATAGCCAAAATGTTTTACGGCTATCAGCCGCACTAAAAATAAACTAGAAGCCTTCAAGATACTATCTTGGAGGCTTTTTAATTGGTTAGACATGAATAAACATCAACTTTGCTGCATCGGTCACATCACATTAGACAAAGTAGTCACTCCCCAAAACACTGTCTATATGCCGGGAGGAACGGCTTTTTATTGTTCACATGCCATCCGCCATTTTAACGACATCAATTACGCTTTAGTAACAGCAGTTGGTGCCACTGAAATGAACGTCGTGGAGCAACTACGTGAAATGGGTATTCATGTAACCGCCCTGCCAAGCAAATATTCCGTATACTTCGAGAATATCTATGGCGCCAATCCGGACGACCGTACTCAACGTGTATTAGCGAAAGCCGATCCGTTCACTGCCGGTCAGCTGAAAGATATAGATGCGCAAATCTACCATCTCGGCTCTCTGCTGGCAGACGACTTCTCGTTGGAAGTAATCAAAGAACTATCTCAAAAAGGGTTGATTGCAGTAGACTCACAAGGCTATTTACGTGAAGTGCGTGACACTCACGTCTATCCGGTGGATTGGACAGATAAGCGGGAGGCTCTGCAATATATCCATTTCCTGAAAGTCAACGAGCACGAGATGGAAGTGCTGACAGGTCTTTCTGATCCGCATGAAGCTGCCCGCCAATTACATGAATGGGGCGTGAAAGAAGTGCTTGTCACCTTGGGAAGCATGGGATCACTTATTTTCGACGGAAAAGACTTCTATCGTATTCCGGCATATAAACCCAAAGAAGTGGTAGATGCAACAGGGTGTGGAGACACTTACACCATCGGGTATCTATACCAACGGGTATCGGGTGCCGACATCGAAGAAGCAGGACGTTTTGCAGCCGCCATGTCAACTCTAAAAATAGAGAAATCAGGTCCTTTCAATGGCAGCAAAGAAGATGTCATTCAATGTATGACCACTGCGGAACAGATGTTTTAAAACAGGAAATCATAAAACGAACAACGTATACATAGGATATACCTCCCCCGACGGAGAATCCTCATCCTATTATTCAGGCACGAACAACACCGGTTCGTGCCTGACTTTTTTCAACAGTCACCTCTCTTTTAGTGTTAAAATCAACCATTCCCTCTTTTTTCCAAAATCTTTTTTGAATTTCGTTTGTTTCCTTTGTTACTCTTGCCAAAAGACGGCAGAAAAAAGACTTCAACCTAAATAATAACAAATGGAAAAATTTAATGCAATGAGGACTAGACTTTTACAACATCTTCAGAAAAAAGCCATCAGGTCAAAGAGCATCATGACGCTTGTTTGCCTGCTACTGGCCTCTGCATCAGCCTTTGCACAGACAAAGACGGTGACAGGAACAGTGACGGACGCTGCCAATGAACCATTGATCGGCGCATCGGTACTCGTACAAGGAACTTCCACCGGAACCATCACGGACATGGACGGTAAATATTCAATCTCTGTCACTCCGGAGGACGTACTGGCATTTTCATACGTGGGGATGACTTCGCAAACCATTAAAGTGGGGACACAGAACGTCATCAATGTCACTTTAAAAGAAGATTCACAAGTACTAGCCGAAACAGTCGTTATCGGATACGGTAGTGCAAAGAAAAGAGACTTGACAGGTTCTATCACCAATATCAAAGGAGAAGAGTTAGCCAACAAACCGGCAATGAATCCGCTGTCTTCCCTGCAGGGAAAGGTAGCAGGTGTGCAGATTGTCAACTCCGGCCGGGCCGGATCTGATCCGGAAATACGTATTCGCGGAACAAACTCCATCAACGGATATAAACCGCTGTACATTGTCGACGGATTATTCAATGACAACATCAATTTCCTGAATCCGGAGGACATCGAATCTATGGAAATCCTGAAAGACCCGTCATCTCTGGCTATCTTCGGTGTTCGCGGTGCGAATGGTGTCATCATCATTACCACAAAGAAAGCCAAAGAGGGGCAGACGCTGGTCAATATCAATACTTCTTTCGGTTTCAAGAAAGTGGTGGATAAAGTGAAACTGGTGAATGGTTCACAATTCAAGGAACTATATAACGAACAGCTCGCCAATCAAGGAGACGATCCTTTCGATTATACCGGCTGGGATGCCAATACAGACTGGCAAGACGAAATTTTCCAGACTGCTTTCATTACAAACAATAACATCAGTATTACAGGGGCTTCGCCCAAACACAGTTTCTATCTGGGCGTAGGCTACTCTTACGAACAAGGCAACATCGAGCATGAGAAATTCAGCAAGGTAACCATCAACGCAAGTAATGATTATAAGATTACGGACTTTTTAAAAGTCGGTTTCCAATTCAACGGAGCACGTATGCTTCCTGCCGATTCCAAACAGGTGTTGAATGCCCTGCGTGCAACTCCTATCGCTCCGGTGTATAACAACGAATACGGATTATATACGGCTCTGCCCGAATTCCAGAAAGCGCAGATTAGCAACCCGATGGTAGACGTCGAATTGAAAGCGAATACTACCAAAGCGGAGAACTACCGGGCATCCGGTAATATTTATGGTGAAGTAGACTTCCTGAAACATTTCACGTTCAAAGCAATGTTCTCCATGGATTATGCGTCGAACAACGGACGGACGTATACACCGATCGTAAAAGTATACGATGCCGCTGTCAACGGAGGGATCTCTACTTTGGGAACAGGCAAGACCGAGGTCAGCCAGTTTAAAGAGAATGAAACAAAAGTTCAGAGCGACTATTTATTGACATACACCAACAGCTTTGATAATGGAAATCATAACCTGACAGCTACCGCCGGTTTTACTACCTATTATAATTCGTTGAGCCGATTGGACGGAGCACGCAAGCAGGGGGTCGGACTGGTTATTCCGGATAATCCGGACAAATGGTTTGTTAGCATCGGCGATGCGGCTACCGCTACCAATGGAAGTACTCAATGGGAACGCAGTACATTATCCGTACTTGCACGTGTGATCTACAACTATAAAGGTAAATATCTGTTCAACGGATCTTTCCGCCGGGATGGTTCTTCCGCTTTCTCCTACACAGGCAATGAATGGCAGAACTTCTTCTCACTGGGTGGAGGTTGGTTGATGTCCGAAGAAGAATTTATGAAAGACATCAAATGGCTGGATATGTTGAAAATCAAAGCATCTTACGGTACGTTAGGAAACCAGAACCTGGATAAAGCCTATCCTGCCGAACCCTTATTGACCAATGCTTATTCGGCTGTATTCGGTAAACCGTCCATCATTTATCCCGGATACCAGCTTGCCTATCTTCCTAATCCTAACCTGCGTTGGGAAAAAGTAGAAGCCTGGGAAGCCGGATTTGAAACGAACCTGCTTCGCAACCGCTTGCATTTTGAGGGTGTTTACTATAAGAAGAATACCAAAGATTTGTTAGCCGAAGTTCCCGGAATTTCCGGAACTATCCCCGGTATCGGAAACTTGGGAGAGATCCAGAATAAAGGAGTGGAAATGGCTGTAACCTGGCGCGATCAGATTGGTGACTGGGGATATTCCGTCAGTGCCAACCTGACTACTATCAAGAATGAGGTAAAAAGTCTTGTTCAGGAAGGATATTCCATCATTGCCGGAGATAAGCAGCAAAGTTACACAATGGCAGGTTATCCTATCGGATATTTCTATGGTTATAAAGTGGCAGGCGTTTATCAGTCACAAGCAGATATTGACGCATCACCCAAAAATACACTGGCTACCGTTACCCCCGGTGACCTGAAATTCGCCGATGTGAACGGTGACAGAGAAATCACCCCGGAAGACCGTACCATGATAGGCAACCCGACTCCAAAGGTCACTTACGGTTTTTCTCTCGGAGTAGACTACAAGAATTGGTCGTTAGGCATCGACATGATGGGACAAGGTGGAAACAAGATTTTCCGTACATGGGATAACTACAATTTTGCCCAGTTCAACTACCTGGAACAACGCTTGGACCGCTGGCACGGAGAAGGTACGTCCAACACCCAACCGTTGCTGAACACCAAACATTCCATCAACAACCTCAACTCCGACTATTACATTGAGGACGGCAAATTCTTCCGTATCCGCAACGTACAGTTAGCGTATACGTTCGACAAGAGCTTAATTGCCAAAATACGTCTGCAAGCTCTGAAAGTCTATGTCAACATACAGAACTTGAAGACATGGAAACATAACACCGGATATACTCCCGAACTTGGAGGAACTGCCACCGCATTCGGAGTAGATAACGGCAGTTATCCTGTACCTGCAGTCTATACCTTCGGTATCAACCTAACATTCTAGTGACAAGGTGCCACTGCCAGTTTTCCATGCGGAACACAACTTTAATCTTTAAAACTATCATTATATGAAACTGAATAAATATATATTTGCAACCCTTATTACTTCAACTACATTATTTCTAGGCAGCTGTAGTGACTTTCTGGATCGTAGTCCACAAGGACAGTTTACGGAAGATGATAATCCGAACGCTCTGGTCAACGGGAAGATTTATAATGTCTATACGATGATGCGTAACTATAATGTGACAGCCGGCCCTCCTGCTTTTGCCATCCACTGTTTCCGTTCGGAAGATTCGGAAAAAGGAAGTATTGCCAGCGATGGCTCTGATGTAGCCGAAATGTATGATGATTTTGTGTATACACCGACCAACGGCCTACTGGGTGCTTATTGGGGACAGAATTATGCCATCATCTACCAATGTAATGAGATTCTTGATGCCATTGCAGAAAAAGAAACAGCCGGACAAACAGAAACTGAAGACATCATCAATAAGGGAGAGGCCTCTTTCTTCCGTGCTTATTGCTACTTCAATCTGGTAAGAGCTTTCGGCGAAGTTCCTTTGGTGACTTATAAAATCAACGATGCTTCGGAAGCCAATATCCCGAAGACAAGTGCTGATAAAATCTATGAGCAAATCGACAAGGACCTGAAAACAGCAGAAGAGTCATTGCCGGAAACATGGAGCAGCGAATACACCGGACGACTGACTTGGGGAGCTGCCCGTTCCTTACACGCGCGTACTTATATGATGCGCAACGACTGGAACAATATGTACACAGCCTCCACCGACGTCATCAAAAAGGGGCTCTACAACTTAAAGACTCCGTATAATGAGATTTTCACGGATGATGGTGAAAATAACGGAGGTTCTATATTCGAGTTGCAATGTACAGCTACTGCCGCTCTTCCTCAAAGTACCGTTATCGGTAGCCAGTTCTGTGAAGTACAAGGTGTACGCGGAGCAGGTCAATGGGACTTGGGATGGGGATGGCACATGGCAACAGAGTATATGGCGCAAGCATACGAACAGGGTGATCCACGCAAAAACTCTACCCTACTCTACTTCCGCCACTCGGACAGCGATCCTATCACACCGGAAAACACCAACGAACCATACGGCGAGTCTCCGGTTTCCCCGGCAATGGGTGCTTATTTCAATAAGAAAGCCTATACCGACCCGGCATTGCGTAAAGAATATACCAACAAAGGATTCTGGGTAAACATTCGTCTGATCCGCTACGCAGATGTACTGCTGATGGGAGCCGAATCAGCTAATGAAAAAGGTATTCCGGGTGAAGCAATCGACTATTTGGAACAAGTACGCGCACGCGCCAGAGGCACCAATAGCAATATATTGCCTAAAGTGACGACTACCGATCAGGGAGAATTGCGTGAGGCCATCCGCCACGAACGCCGTGTGGAATTAGGGTTGGAATTCGACCGTTTCTATGACCTCGTTCGTTGGGGCATTGCAAAAGAAGTGTTGCGCGCAGCCGGTAAAACCAATTATCAGGACAAAAACGCACTGCTTCCACTGCCACAGACAGAGATCGACAAGTCTAAGGGAGTGTTAGTACAGAACCCCGACTACCAATAAGAAAGTTCCTCGGTGCCGAACGGTTGTTTCCTCGGTGCCGAAACTACTGTTCCTCGGTGTCGAACAATGTCCTCCTCGGTGCCGAACATTCAACGCATCAGGAGGACTTTATATGAATAGAGATAAAAGTAACTATAATAATATGATATACAAAAAGTTAAGTCTATCCGTCCTGTTGTTTGCCGCAGGTTTTCTAACCGCGTCGGCACAAAAGTCGCCACAGGATATGGATCGTTTCATCGACGTATTGATGAATAAAATGACGCTGGAAGAAAAAATCGGACAGTTAAATCTTCCTGTCACCGGAGAGATCACTACGGGACAGGCTAAAAGCAGCGACATCGCCGCAAAAATCAAGAAAGGCGAAGTGGGAGGATTGTTCAATCTGAAAGGAGTAGAGAAAATACGTGAAGTACAGAAACAGGCTGTGGAAGATTCCCGGCTGGGTATTCCGTTATTGTTCGGGATGGACGTTATTCACGGGTACGAAACGATGTTCCCTATCCCGCTCGGTTTGTCTTGCACCTGGGACATGACAGCCATTGAAGAGTCTGCCCGCATTGCGGCTGTAGAGGCAAGTGCTGATGGAATCTCATGGACTTTCAGCCCGATGGTGGATATTTCACGTGACCCTCGTTGGGGACGCGTATCCGAAGGTAGTGGCGAAGACCCGTTTCTCGGTGCCATGATTGCCGAAGCGATGGTACGCGGCTATCAGGGGAAAAACATGGAACGGAATGACGAAATCATGGCCTGCGTAAAACACTTTGCGCTATATGGGGCAGGTGAAGCCGGCCGCGACTATAACACCGTGGATATGAGCCGCCAACGAATGTTCAATGATTATATGCTGCCGTATGAAGCAGCCGTTGAAGCGGGTGTAGGCAGCGTGATGGCTTCTTTTAATGAAGTAGACGGTATTCCGGCCACTGCCAATAAATGGCTGATGACGGATATTCTCCGCGGACAGTGGGGATTCAACGGTTTTGTAGTGACTGATTATACCGGAATTTCAGAAATGATCGACCACGGTATCGGCGATCTTCAGACAGTATCCGCCCGTGCCATCAACGCCGGAGTGGATATGGATATGGTAAGCGAGGGTTTTGTAGGGACACTGAAGAAATCCGTTCAGGAAGGAAAAGTCTCTATGGAAACATTGAATACGGCTTGCCGTCGTATTCTGGAAGCCAAATATAAACTGGGATTGTTTGATAATCCCTATAAATATTGCGATCCGAAACGTCCGGCACGCGACATCTTTACCAAAGCCCATCGTGATGCAGCCCGCAGAATTGCAGCAGAAAGTTTCGTTCTTCTGAAGAATGACAGTCCCGACGGTAATCCGAACGGAAATCCGTTGTTGCCTTTCAACCCAAAAGGAAATATTGCAGTAATCGGTCCGTTGGCAAACAGCCGTAGCAATATGCCGGGTACATGGAGCGTAGCAGCTGTGCTCGACCGTTGCCCTTCTTTGGTAGAAGGATTGAAAGAGATGACAGCCGGAAAAGCGAATATCATGTACGCTAAAGGAAGCAACCTGATTAGTGATGCAAGTTACGAAGAACGGGCAACGATGTTCGGCCGTTCCCTGAACCGTGACAATCGCACCGACCAGCAGTTGCTGGACGAAGCATTGAACGTAGCCCGTCGGTCGGATATCATCATCGCAGCGCTAGGCGAATCTTCTGAAATGAGCGGTGAAAGCAGCAGCCGTACGGACTTGAATATTCCCGACGTACAACAGAATCTGTTGAAAGAACTTTTAAAGACAGGCAAACCGGTGGTACTGGTGTTATTTACCGGACGTCCGCTTACGCTGAACTGGGAACAGGAGCATGTGCCTGCCATTCTGAATGTATGGTTCGGAGGTAGTGAAGCCGCTTACGCCATTGGTGACGCCCTCTTCGGTTACGTCAATCCGGGTGGAAAACTGACCATGACTTTCCCTAAGAATGTCGGCCAGATACCTCTTTATTATGTGCACAAAAATACCGGACGCCCATTGAAAGATGGCAAATGGTTCGAGAAATTCCGCAGCAACTATCTTGATGTGGATAATGATCCGCTTTATCCGTTCGGTTACGGCCTTTCTTATACGACGTTCTCTTACAGCGACATCGACTTGAGTCATTCTTCCATGGACATGAACGGTTCGTTGACCGCGGCAGTGGAGGTTACCAATACCGGAACATGGCCCGGCTCGGAAGTGGTACAGCTTTATATCCGCGACGTTGTGGGTAGCAGTACCCGTCCCGTCAAAGAGCTGAAAGGTTTCCAAAAGATATTCCTCGAACCGGGAGAAATGAAGATTGTCCGTTTCAAGATTGCTCCGGAAATGCTTCGATACTATAATTATGACTTGCAACTGGTTGCCGAACCGGGCGACTTTGAAGTGATGATCGGTACGAACAGCCGTGATGTGAAAACCGCGAAGTTCACGTTAAACTAAACTTTTATCACCTTGATTATGAACGATAAATATAAAAGAATAATAGAAATGAGTGCACTTCCGCTCATGTTACTATTTCTATCCGCCGTTGCCCTGACTTTCCAGAGCTGTAAAGGGAAAAGCAAAAGCAATAACCTTTCCGCAGCCACCGACTCGTTATCGGACGACGCCCTGATGGATACCGTCCAGCGACGGACTTTCCTTTATTTCTGGGAAGGTGCCGAGCCGAATAGCGGCTTAGCTCCCGAACGTTATCATGTAGACGGCGTTTATCCAGAAAACGATGCCAACGTAGTCACTTCCGGTGGCAGCGGCTTCGGCATCATGGCTATCCTTGCGGGAATCGACCGCGGTTACGTCACCCGCGAAGAGGGACTGGCACGAATGGAACGCATCGTTTCTTTCCTCGAAAAGGCAGACCGTTTCCACGGAGCCTACCCTCATTGGTGGTATGGTGATACGGGCAAGGTGAAACCATTCGGCCAGAAAGATAATGGGGGCGATCTGGTAGAGACCGCTTTCCTCATCCAAGGACTGCTGGCCGTACACCAATATTACGTCAACGGAAACGAGAAAGAGAAAGCCCTCGCCCAACGTATCGACCAGATTTGGCGGGATGTCGACTGGAACTGGTATCGGCAAGGCGGGCAAAACGTTCTTTACTGGCATTGGAGTCCAACGTATGGCTGGGAAATGAATTTCCCTGTACACGGCTACAACGAATGTATGATTATGTATATTCTTGCCGCCGCTTCTCCTACACACGGAGTACCTGCGGCTGTCTATCATGACGGTTGGGCACAGAACGGAGCCATCGTTTCTCCGCATAAAGTGGAAGGAATCGAGTTGCACCTCTGCTATCAGGGCACCGAAGCCGGACCGCTTTTCTGGGCTCAATACTCTTTTCTCGGACTTGATCCGGTGGGACTGAAAGATGAATACTGCCCCAGCTACTTCCACGAAATGCGCAACCTGACACTGGTGAACCGTGCTTACTGCATCCGCAACCCTAAACATTACAAAGGTTTCGGACCGGATTGTTGGGGACTGACCGCCAGCTACTCCGTCGATGGATATGCGGCTCATTCGCCCAATGAGCAGGAGGACAAAGGAGTAATCTCCCCTACCGCCGCGCTTTCATCCATTATCTATACACCGGAATATTCCATGCAAGTGATGCGCCATCTATATGGTATGGGAGATAAAGTGTTCGGTCCTTTCGGATTCTACGATGCTTTCAGCGAAACGGACAATTGGTATCCGCAACGTTATCTGGCTATCGACCAGGGTCCTATTGCTGTCATGATCGAAAACTACCGGAGCGGATTATTGTGGAAACTCTTCATGAGCCATCCCGACGTACAGGCCGGGTTAACCAAACTTGGTTTTAACACCAACAAGCAAGACGTGAGACAGAAATAAGAGGGAATCCCGGTGTGCGGAAGTGGTCTACTGACCACCTCCACCACCGGTGTTTCCACCTCCTCCGCCGCCACCTTTCACATCGTCATTGTCGATGCTTCGTGCGGCTTTCTTCACACTGGCTTTCAACTCACCAAGCCGATAGCTAATACTGAAACCGTAATACCGGCTCGGATATTTGCTCGAACTCTTCGAAATAAAGTTAGCTCCTTCTGTGTGGTTATTGTAAGTTCTGTATTTCTCCAGAACATTGCTGCAATAAATATTCAAAGAAAGACGTTCTTCTTTCAGGAAAGAACGGCTCAATCCCAAACTATAATAACTATATCCTGAACCTTTTCCCTGCAAACTGATTCGGGGTGTGCTACCTCCACCGTTCAGGCTCAAACGTACTTTTCCCGGTAAGGTCTGCTGAATTCCTCCATAAGCAGAAGCATTCCATCCATAATTGTGCAACTCTTGGGCAGGACTCCGCAAATCGCTATAATTGCCACGTCCATTGACGTAAATTCTCGTTTTAGGAGAAGCGTTCCAGTTCAAATAAAAGTTCAATCCTGTTTCCCGGCTCTTTCCGATATTACCGTATGTGCTATACAGTGCACCGTAGGGAGCTTTATGCCCACCTTCAAAGATTTCTCCGTCTTTATCAGTAATCAAACGGCTGATTCTTTCAATTCCATTGTTATTGAAAGAATGACGCAAAGAAAGATTGATGTTGAACTTGGACGTAAAACTGCTGTAAGACAAGTCGAACGAATGACTCTTCTCACTCTTCAGGTTCGGATTTCCCTGATTGATAAACATCGGATTCTGATTATCGAAATAAGGATTCAAATTCCAGATACCCGGACGCCAGATACGCATATTATATCCACCACGCAAATTCTGCGTCTTTCCTAGTTTTATTCCCAAGGAAACGGAAGGAACCAGATCACTAAAATTCGAATCAAAGTTCTCGCCCGGACCCACCAGATACTTCACCTCTTGTATGGTTTGCTCATAACGTAATCCCGGTTTGAAAGTAAATCCCTTGTATTTCAGCGTATATCCGGCATAAGCAGAGAGAATATGATTCAAATGACGGTACTCGCTACTACGATTCTCATTATATGCATAGTTTTCACTTGCTCCCTCGGCTTCATAAAACCGATTATCACTGGAGTTACGTCGGAAAATATATTTGGCACCGGTTTCAATTGTATGCAACTTTCCAATCGGAGTAGTATAGTCCACCTGGAAAGTCTGCTCCATCGTATTTGTCTTTCCATCCGAATGGAAATTCTTTAATGACAATTCTTTAATGATATCCAGTTTATTCTCATCAGGCTCGATGTCCAGATAAGTATTATATGAATCATTCGTTTGGGGTTGGGAATTGATTTTATAAGAAAACGTAATCATCCGTTCTTTATTCTTTCGGGAAGTACGTTGATAGTCTATATTTCCGTTGATAGAATACCATGACCCTTTTCCATGATTGTCGGTTCTATAACGGTACGCAAAATCCTGTCGGTCAGCTCCGTGCATAATTGTATTTCCGTCACTGTTACTTTTGTCACTACTGCCGTACATTCCGAAAGCCACGGTCAGCAGCCTCAACGTATCAATCTCGTAACTGGCTTCCAAATTGCCATACTGGAAATTCCCTTTCGACTTGGAGCTACTTTCCGATTCCAGATATTTTTCATTCTCTTTATCCGGTTCATAGTTTTCGCGATAACTATTGGAATAGCTGCGCGGGCTATTATTATAATTGTAGTTATAGTTGGCAGAAACAGTCAGTTTACCTTGTTTCACCATTGCGTAAGTGCCGGCACCTACTCCGTTATTATTAGCATTTCCTCTGAAAGTAGCCGTGTATCCTTCAAATCCGGAACCTACTGTGACGATATTCAGAATACCTCCGATACCTTCCGCATCATATTTAGCTCCCGGTGAAGTTATCACCTCAATATATTTGATTGTGTTTGCCGGCATACTTTTCAGTACTTCCTTCGGATTATTGCTCATCATATTATTGGGCTTTCCATTCACATGTATCTTGAAACTGCTACTGCCGTTTACTTGTACATTGTCTTCTCCATCCACCGTTACCAAAGGCACTTTCCGAAGCATCTCCAATATACTGTTCGATTTTGAGTCCGGGTCATCTTCAATATTATATTCAATCTTATCCACATCTACCTTTACCAAAGGTTTTTGTGCAATTACCTCCACTCCTTTCAATACGTTATTGGATTCCGAAGAAATCATTGTGCCCAAGTCAACCTCCTTCACGGACGGTTTTAGAGTAAATTCCTTTACTATCGGCGCTTTACCAATCGAAGAAATAGTGATGATGTAATTGCCCGCAGCGACATTCAGTTTCTCCTGAAATTTACCATTCGCCCCAGTCACCGCCATCTTGACTGCTTTATCCGGAGCATTTTTCTTTGCTATTTTGATGGTAGCATACGGTTCTCCCTCTTGTGTTAAAGAATCAATAAGTACTCCTTTGACTGTATAAGAAGGAGCTGTGGATTTTTGTGCCCACCCCGCCACGGAGGTAGCGAATACGAATAGAATTAGTAGTAACAGTCTGTGTTTCATGACTAGAAATATATTAGTTTATGTTTATTAGACGCAAGACATTCAAAAATGCTGCAAATTCGGGAGCCAAAAGTAGTTGGTTTATCTACACTTACGAATTTTTCGGAGTTAAGAATATAAAACGAATGGATAAAAAATCTTACTACAGTATATTTCTAGTATTTTTAAACATTTCTGTTTAGGGATATCTTTAAATATATCTATTCAGGGTTTAAAATGAGATAAAATGGTATTTACCGTCGTATCAACCGTATCAGCCGCCTTAAGTGAGCGCAGATTCTTCCAATCCAGCAGGTACTAAAGTTCTCTTCATATTTCGTGAACACTTTCTCACAATCCCGGAGCCGGCTGTTTTGCCTTTTCATAGCTGTTTGTATCTCTTTCATTCGAGCTATTTGCTCCCTTTGATACAAGAGTTCTTTGTCTTGACAGCCAATAATTTCAGCATATAAGTTACAGATATTTGCTTTTTCAATACATAGGTCTTCCAATGTGTCGATATACTCGGCTGTAACTCGATCCTTATTCTGATGCAGGAATCCGATAAGGCTTTCTTCATCAACAGTGGTGATACCTTTCTCATACGACATCGGGAATCTTTTCATATCCGCCCAAAGCCAGATTACTTCTTTGTTGATTCCATACTTGGCCGCCGCTTCTTCTACGCTAATCCATTTTGGCATAATGCTTTTGTTTTAATGTGTTCCACAATAAAAATGGAGTATTATTTTGTTTATGTGGAGCAACGGGCATTCACGTTTTCTGTATTTCGGGCGGACGGGGAATTGTTTAGGTTAGACTTTTGGGGTAATCATAACCGACCGGACACAAAAAAGACGTGAATGCTGTTGCACCATTATCTCCACTCGAGGTCTTAGCATACCCTATAGAAAGACAATGATAACAACAGACATCCACGCCAATCGTTTATATATAACACATCTCCAACGGATATGTTGATATAAAGCCGTTCGCGTGGAATATCTGTTGAATCATCTCTCTTCTATATGAAATTGCTAAGTTTCGAGTGGGAGAGACAATACATTACATATTCCATTTAGTAATATATACCGCTTTCTACTAATTTCATCACGCTGATGAGCAGAAACCGTATGACAAAGATATACATATTTTTTTAAATGTGGTGGAAATATGGAAATAAATGCTGGAAGTTATGTATATTCAACAAGCCGACTCAATTGTAATTCTTGGAGGATTTGGTTTAGCACAGCCATATCCCTAAAATTAGATTCATTCCTGCACTGATTTGAGCCGAAATATGATCTCACAATATTTCACTAGAGATTTAAAAAGGTTCTTCTTCAAATTCCGTGCTACTTATTTATGTTCAATTACCTTATTCATGGCTATTCCGGAGTACTTTAAGATGCATATAGTTTGGATAATTTATTTGCTATTTCTAATATGCCGATATCCCTTTATCCATCGGCCTTTCAATGAGCTTTACTAGCACGGAATTTGATTAAGAACCTTTTTAAATCTCTAGTAAAGTGTTGTGAGATTATATTTCAGCTCATTCCCACACGATTTTACTCATTTCCGTACCGTTTTGAATAAAATAATGGAGTATTCTGGAAACGTTGTGGTAAATCTGAAAAAGATGATTGAGTTTTTAAGATTCCCCGTTATCTTTTTATTATAAGATATGGGTCAAAGGTGAGGGTTGGTGAGGGTAGATTTATAACTTTCGTATTTTTTTTTATAGATAAAAAAGGAGATAGTATAGAAAATAATAAAATAAAAGGTTATAAATCTACCCTCACCAACCCTCACCTTTGACCCATTCATTAGCGCACCGTTTAACTCATTTCAGTACAGTTCTTTATTAAATGGGAATTTATCGGTTAAATGAGAATTTATCGGCTAGGCTGAAAGCCTTACAATTATATATTTATTGGGGTGCCCTGAAAGGGCTTAATTATATAGCGTAGGGCAACGCCCTACGAAAAAAACACACCAGCCACAAGCCCTGAAAGGGCGGAACTGTATACAATTATGCCCTTTCAGGGCGCAAATTCAGATTGTCGTTTTTACGTAGGGCGTTGCCCTACGCTATATAATTAAGCCCTTTCAGGGCACTCCGCAAAATTATCATTTAGCTCATTTCTGCACCAAATAAATCTATTTTTAAGGAGTGATTATCCTGAATCAAATCCCCCAATTTTCAGACTGCGCCAGCAAGCTCTCTCATACATAAAAATAAAAATCCTCTTTCAATCTATCACCACTCTGTAAAAACGATGAATAAAGAGTTTCAGAACGATGGTGATAGGTTGAAAGAGGTATTGACAAAATCAATAGGGAGAGAAAGAATTATACTTCCTCTACAATTTTCCAATCACCAATACTTCTTGTCGCACTATCGAAGTTAACTCCTACTTTTACAACTTTCCGATGATCAGGCTGATAAGGAATAATATACCCCTTACTATTTATTTGCTCCAGTGCTTCCTCCGGAGTTCCATCTACCTTAAATTCAAAGACATAAATGGCATCTTGCATCTTTACTACCACGTCTGCCCGTCCGATTGCACTTTTCACCTCTGTATCTACATACTGCCCCATCAAACGGAACAACAAATAGAAAATTGTCTGATAATGTTTTTCCTGCTTATTTTCCAAATCATTGGGAATTGAAGCAAAGAAAGACCTTATTCTCTCCAGACATTCGGTCAGTTTTCCGGCACGCAAATCCTTGATAAAAGAGACTACATAAAAGGTATTCTCACGGGCAGGTAAATGCACATACGCGGGCATAAGAGATTCTATGAATCCTTTCCGCACTTCTTTGTTAGGATAAGCCAATGTGTAGAGTTGGAACTCCGGATCATATCCCTTGATGGTAAGATAGCCGCTTTGATAAAGTACAGGAAGAGGATCGGTAATAACACTCGTTGGCGCATCAAACTGTTCTGCAGTAGCCGTTGCACCATCCAATTCGCGAATGTCAAAATTACTCTGCTGCAATATATTAATTAAAAAAGTAGGTGTCCCGGTAGAAAACCAGAAATTGGCATATTTTTTCTGTGCAAATGCATTAAACAAACTAAATGGATTGTAAATGTCTTCGCAGTTCTCACTAAAATGATATCCGTCATACTGTTGTTTTAAATGCATACAGGCCTCCTCATAAGTTTCATTATTAGCCTGTGCCATCATTTCAATATCAGTTTTCAATTGTGTACGCAATTCCTGTTCGGTTATGCCACAGATAGCACTATAATCATCTCTCATGCTGATATTCTGCAAATTATTCAGTTCACTGAAAATACTCATTTGACTGAATTTGCTAATACCTGTCAGGAAAAGGAAACGAAGATATTCTCCTTGCGCTTTCAAGGGACTAAAGAATTTCCGCATTTCTTCTCGAAGTTCATTTTGCAGTTCCGGCAAATGGTTACTGTCTAATAAAGGAGCATCGTATTCGTCGATAAGTACTACTACCGGTTTGCCCGTCTGTTCATAAGCACGACGAATCACTCCCCGGAAACGTTCCGCCGGCGTACCTTCTACTTCTTCCTTTCCATAGAGTTTTTCCCAATCGTATAGATTCAGATTCAACTGTCCCAAAAGGTCGGAAAGTGCTGTGTACTTTGTCATACTGAAATCAAGGTGCAACACCGGATAGACATTCCACTCTTTCTCTAAACGCTCCATTGCCAAACCTTGAAACAATTCCTTCTTCCCCCGAAAATAAGCATGAAGAGTGGATACCAACAAACTTTTTCCGAAACGACGGGGACGAGTCAAAAAATAAGCCTTATTGGTATTAGCCAAACGATAAATCAACTCCGTCTTATCTATATAGACGTTGTTATTATTGCGTAACTGCTCAAAATTCTGTATTCCTATCGGGTATATTCTGAAAGTAGTATCCATAATGCCTATCCTTATAAAATTGAAATGTAGACAAATTTAGGCATTAAAATATAGACTTCAAACAGTACGTACTGTTTTCTACACTTCATTCAGTTAAAAGCAACTATACTTATACTTTCCTCTTTTTAAAAGCAATGAAGTACCCGGAAATTTATTACCTTTGTGTAATTGATTTATAAAACCGGAGTATATGAGCACTAAAATTTATCCCATCGGCATACAGAATTTCGAAAAGATTCGTAATGACGGCTATTTATATATTGATAAAACGGCATTGATGTATCAAATGGTAAAAACCGGTAGTTACTATTTCTTAAGCCGCCCGCGCCGCTTCGGAAAGAGTCTGCTCATCTCTACTCTTGAAGCCTATTTTCAAGGAAAAAAAGAACTGTTTACAGGACTGGCTGTAGAAAGGTTGGAAAAGGATTGGATTAAATATCCGATACTACATCTGGACCTTAATATCGAAAAATATGATACGCCGGAAAGTCTGGATAATATACTCGAAAAATCGTTGACTGCATGGGAAAAGCTCTATGGTGCCGAGCCATCCGAACGCTCATTTTCCCTGCGTTTTGCCGGTATCATAGAACGCGCCTGCAAGCAGGCAGGACAACGCGTAGTTATTTTGGTAGATGAATATGATAAGCCCATGTTGCAAGCCATCGGCAACGAAAAATTGCAAAAACAATTCCGGGACACTTTAAAACCTTTCTATGGGGCACTCAAAACAATGGATGGCTATATAAAGTTTGCGTTCTTGACCGGCGTTACAAAGTTTGGCAAAGTCAGTGTGTTTAGCGACTTGAATAATTTGGATGACATCTCAATGCGAAAAGATTATGTTGAAATTTGCGGTGTCAGCGATCAGGAGCTTCATGAAAACTTAGATATCGAACTTCATGAGTTTGCAGAGACGCAAGGTTTGTCGTATGACAAGCTCTGTACAAAACTAAAAGAATATTATGATGGCTATCATTTTACACATAATTCTATCGGTATATATAATCCGTTTAGTCTGCTCAACGCTTTCAAATATAAAGAATTCGGCAGTTATTGGTTTGAGACGGGGACACCTACCTATCTGGTTAAGTTACTAAAAAAGCATCATTATGATCTGGAACAGATGGCACACGAAGAAACTGATGCACAAGTACTGAATAGCATCGACTCCGAATCAACCAACCCGATTCCAGTGATTTACCAAAGCGGATACCTCACCATTAAAGGATATGACGAACGTTTTGGCATATACCGTTTAGGTTTCCCCAACCGTGAAGTAGAAGAAGGATTCATTCGCTTTCTGCTTCCTTTTTACGCGAATGTGAATAAGGTGGAATCCCCATTTGAAGTTCAAAAATTCGTCCGTGAAGTAGAAACGGGAGATTATGATTCTTTCTTCCACCGCCTGCAGAGTTTCTTTGCCGATACGACTTACGAAGTAATCCGGGAGCAGGAACTACATTATGAGAACGTACTTTTCATCGTTTTCAAGCTAGTTGGCTTCTATACCAAGGTGGAATACCACACTAATGACGGGCGTATAGATCTCGTGCTACAGACAGAGAAGTTCATTTATATAATGGAATTCAAGCTAAACGGAACAGCAGAAGAGGCTTTGCAGCAGATTAATGACAAACACTATGCACTGCCTTTCGAAGCGGATGGACGCAAACTATTCAAGATAGGGATTAACTTCAGTGAGAAAACCCGTAATATCGAGAAATGGGTGGTAGAATCCTGAAGTATACCCCGCCTTGACAAAGAGACTGTTATTATTAACGTGGTGATCTTATTCCAATCCCGACCACGCTTTTGTTGAATACGTAGCCTCAAGCGCATTTTCTAAATTATCATTCAGACTCGGGAAGAAATCGATTCCTGTCTTTTCTTCCAGTTCGTCTATTGATAATGCATAGTCAACAAGTTTTATTGTTTTTGCAGGTTTATTGTCTGTATGTTCCATCCAGAAGGCAATAGCTTTGAAAGAATCTCCCTTTTTAAACAACAAAGCCATATAATAATATTTAGGAACAGGCTTGCTACGGTCGCCACCTATATATTCTTTGACTTGTTCTTCTTTATCAATCGTTCCACCTTTTACCACATACAAAGTATCTGAAAATGTACAGCTACGTCCCCATGATTGCACCTGTCCCTCCAATGCTAACCAAACACCTGTATTAAAATTGTTCCGTTGTGGGCTCATATTTGTATAATAAAAGGTCTGGTCGTTAGCATCTTGTTTATAAAGTCGATCAGCGGAAGCACAGAGGTGCCCTCTATCATAACCTTTTCTCCCAAAATCTGTTTGAGTACGCTGATATTCCATATCAAGAGAAGGGTCCGGAATAAAATTATCGCCACGAGTTGCCCCTTGCAGTCTAGTTTGATTATCGAATCGAAAAGCAACCCAACGGGAATGCTTCTTACTCTTATCGTATTCCATACTGAAAGAGGTTACTTTCTGCCCATTGAAAGTGGTGCAGTGTGTTACAAACACATCGTTTGCACCATTGCGAAGTGCAGGTAGTTCTACGATACCAGTGGCAAAATTATTAGAGTTGTTGTTCTCGTCTTTATCACAAGCACAGAAATTTATACATAATAAACTTAATACTATAATATTACACTTCATTCGATCAGCCATTTCTTCATTTCACATAAAAAGAACAAGAGAGGTTGCTGTTTATGACAACCTCTCTTGCAGTCATATAGATAGTTTATATCACTTGATATTAATACCAAAAATTATAGCTCTTTTATCACTAGTTGCCCCTTCAGTAGTGAACTTAATTGTAGTCGCAGCTGTAACTCCGCTCATTGCATACTGATAGAAGTCTGTATCTGCCGGAGCAATTGTAAATGGAGGATTATCTGCAGCACCAGCCGTTTTTCCATCTAAAGCAATCACTTTGCTTGTTGCACCTCCTTCAAATGTACCACCATTTTCTATTACGACTGTCAATTGACCAGTTTTACCAGTCCAACCAACTGCAAAGAAAGACAATTTACTTGCACCTGCTTGCAACATTGGAGAGTTCCAAGAACCAGAAGCTTTGCTTGTTCCTAATTTCAAAATTGAATATTTCTGGCCTCCAATTACAACTTTTCCTCCAGATGCTTTATTAGCATCAGGATCTGTACCTTCCGGCAATGTTATACTGCTGGTATAGACCTTATCACCTGGCTGTTCCGGATCAGTTCCGCCACTTTCACCTGTTACATATTTCACGTTATCAATCTGATATGTAGGTAAACTCTTATTCACGCCTGTACTTACAACAGTATATTGGAATCCAACAAATCCTATTTTATCATTATAATCACTCAAATCGATATTGATACCTCTCACCCATTCAAAATTAGTTCCAGAAGTAGGAATTTGGTTAGCTACAACTTCATTCTTAACAACTGTTCCATCAGCACTTTTTTGTAAGAAGAAGACCTTCAATACCATATCATCTTTCCAATTTGCTCCCGCACAGTCAAATGTGAATTTATTAGCCGAATTAACAATAAAGGCGGGAGTAATAAACCATGCCTCCATTGTTGCATCAGCAGCTATATTATAAGGAGTTGCTTTAATATATTTATCACTACTGTAAGTTGCAGTTTGCCAAAGATTAGCTGCTTGAATAGCTTTATTTGTCCATCCTTCTAAAGTGTAGTTTTTATTCTGTTCTGTGATATCTTCAAAGTCTGCTTCAAAAGTTGTTTTAGGGTTAGAATCATCCAATCCGAATGGGTCATCACCACCCGGAGTTTCTGTTCCACCGCCTTCACCATATACAATATCATCAATCCCATAAGTTTGTACTTCTGCCCCACGCAATGCAACATATTGGAAGCCAACAAAACCATTCTGCCCCGCATAAGTACTTAAATCTACCTTTAAATCACTTGTCCATTGATATGTACCAGAAGTAGGGATACCAGTAACAGATATTTCATGGCGTTCCATTTTACCATCTTTCATCTGCAAGAAGAATACCTTCAGAGACATTGTTTCAGAATACTTATTTACAGTAGCTTTAAAAGTAAATTGCTTATCTGCATTAACTGTAAAATAAGGAGTCACAAACCAATATTCTGCTGTCTCACCACTATTTACTCCATAAGTTGAAGCTGCCAAATATTTTTGAGGATCATAAATAGCACCTTGCCAAATTCTATTTCCTTTAACAGCCTTATTAATCCAACCAGCTTTTGAATAATCTGCCTGATGTTGAACATCATCAAAATTATTAGATAAATCTACTAATGGAGCTACTGATGTGTCTAATCCCAGAGGATTATCAGGATCTAGGTCTTCTCCACCTTGTTCTTCGCCAATCTCTTTATTATTAAATACTGCAGCTGTTGTATTTATTAATGCTGCTTTTCCAAAACCAGCACTTAACTCACCTTGAATCAATAAGACTCCTCCTTTATTTTCAGGATGGTCTTTCAAGTTTAAAGCAGTAGACAGTTCACTTCCATTCTTTATTTTTACCGGCAAGCATTTGCTTTCATTAGTTTCATCAGGACTTTCAGCTATCAGCACATTAGATGTTATAGTAAAAGGAGCTGTAAAACTAGCCTTATTGCCTGCAAATTCTCCTTTATCATCATATACATTTTCTATAGCACCCACAATGTATCCCTGCACCCAAGCTATAGAACCATCTTGTTTCTGTTGTGCAGCCTCTATATTATATGGATTCTCTTTCGTACCATCACCCGTCAATCCCGGAACATCACCTTCTCCCAATATATCATAAGGAGCCGGTACATCACTACATGAACTAAATGTGAACACCGCAAGCAGTGTCAAGAATAAAGCATTTAGAATCTTTTTCATAATTATATGTGTTAATTGAATTAATTATTTCGTTTGATATCGCTTAAAGTACGAACAACAACCTCCCACTGGTTATTGTAACGCAACAAAATACCTGTAATATTTACACTACCTTGCGGCATTACTTCCATTGAGAAGTTTGCATAAGCACTGGTATAAAGGAATAGATTACTTCCACTCTGCGTACCGTCAGCATAAGTGAAATAACGTTTTACTGAACCTTCATCTCCTGGAGCATAAGTCGCTGTTCCATCTGCTTCGGAAAGTTTTATATCTTTGAAAGTAACCAGTACCGGAGCTTCTTTCAAGTCTATAGCAGCAAGATCAGCTGGAGTAGTAATTTCAATCGGTGTCAGTTCTGGATAGTATAATTTAGGTTCATTAATCAGACGTACATGTTGTTTCCATACATATTCCGGCATACGGCCTACAGAATTATTATATACTGTTCCGATCTGTGCCTGTTTACGATAGCTACCTATCTGCAAACCCTTACAGTCGATTACCACTTTCTGTCCTACCGAGCAGAATGCATACAATCCGGTTGCATTAACACCAATAACGATAGCACCTGTCTCATCTGCTACCACCAGCTTCTTATATAAGTTCCCACTTTCGTCATCGCAGGTAATCACTCCTTCAATGCGCGTTTCACCTTCGATAGTGGTATAGGTATCTTTACTTGTATCAATGAAATCATTGTATTTCTCTTTCAGCGCAGCTATTGAAATGGTGCGTCCTTCCGGGATTGAATTATTGCCATAAGCATTTCCCGTCACCGGATCATCATAGTTCTCACAGGAAGTGAGACCTGCGCCACATAGCAGCAATCCGGTACATAATATAGATAGTAATTTCTTCATAATTGTTTCTTCCTTTCTTATTGTTTTGGATTGATAACTACACATTCTTAAAATCTATAACCAATGTTCAAGAAAGCGTTGAACGGGAATGCGTAGAAATACTTAGAGTTCTTAGAAAACTTGTAAACACGTGCGTCACCGTCTTTGTAATTATCATCACGGTTCTGTTCGAAACCACCTGTACGCAAATCTGTATTGTTCAAGATATTAGTCAAACTCAAATTAAGGCTAATGCTCTTTCCATTGCGTAAACGAATGTATTTTCCGATGGAAGCATCCAACATAAATCCACCATCCAGTTTCTCCTGACCCGGTACATGGAGAACCGGATTTCCATTAGCATCTACGCCGGCACCATTTTTATCCAATACGCTGCCAAGACGACGATAGCTTGAGAAATCAATATATACACGATCATAATAGTTTCCGGTCAAATTGAAGAACCAACCTTTCACGTTATAATCCAAAGCAAGGCTATAAGCAGAAAGCGGAGTACCATTAGCACGCATACCTTTAGCATAAACACGATCGAGGTTTGACTCATTCTCACTTTCATATGTCAATACAGCATCCGGATTATTGGTGTATTTAGCTTCACTCCAAGTACCGATAGCCGTCAATGAAAGTTCACTTGTCAACTTAAAGGTAGCCGCTGCTTCTATTCCCCAATGTTCCTTTTCAATGCCATTCATAGAAAGATAAGTGAAACGTGCTTCGCTATCATTATAAAAAGCATCCATTTCTACCTGATTCTGGAAGCGAGTGTAATAACCAGTCAAACGTCCCATCACCCATGGAGTGTTGAAGTTATAAGTCAAATCACCACCAATGATGCGCTCTGTTTTCAAGTCTCTCACAAAGTCATTCTTAATACGTGGAGCAATAAAAGAGTTATAGGCCAACGGTGCACGTTCTTCATATCCGGCATTCAACGTGAAAGAATGGTTACCATTGATAGCCCAATTCAAACCGGCTTTTATACCTCCTTCAAGGAATTTAGCCGTACCGCTGCTACCAAGTGATTTCAACGGAGCACGTCCGTTTCTCATCAATCCATCGCGGAACATCTGTGTAGATCCTATCTTACCGGAAGCAAAATAGTTTAATGACCCGCCATTGTTACCCTGATAACGCACCCATGCACTCTGCTTATTCACATAGATGTTATAATCATAACCAAATTTATCACCTTCACCAATACGGCGGTTAGGATTATCAAGATCATTTTGCACCATACTGGAACTAGCTCCATGATCGCGCACTGCAAATTTGTCGACGTCAGTATAAAGCTGTCCGCCCAGCAAATCCTTCATTTTTTTATAATGCATACCTTTGGTTGTATTCACGGCAACTCCCGCAATGTAGCTGTTGTGTTCATTCCATTGATGATTGAATACCGAACTAAAGTTGAAAGCCAACTGATCATCATGACGTTCTTCTACATAATAAAGTGTCTCTTTACCTAATGCATTCGCCTGTTTATTGGCAAAATAAAGAGCATCCCAATCTAACTGACGATAAGCTTTATTATTTTTCCAATTATCTGTAACTTCATTAAACTGCTGCAATTCATCGGCAGTAGGAACAGATTCCCATACATCAAAGATTGAGCTAGGCAACTTTTTATAATAATCCGGGCGTGGATCGGCCGCATTACCATTCCAGCCTAGAGCACTTTTCCCATAGTTAGAATATTTGAATCCGGCACTTGTCACTAATTTCTTATTATCATCAATAGTGAAATTCCATGAAGCAATAGCCGATGGTTCGAACTGACGTACAATACGTGCATTTCGTTTTTCTCCATTCTGATATCCCCAGTTCGGATTATAATAATGACTGTTCGCTAAATAATAAGCTTCTTCGGTTGCCGCCATTTGCTGTCCTCTCTCTGTCGGTGTTCCCCAAGTTGCCAAAGAGAGACTATGGCGTTCGTTGAATACTTTCTCCGCACCGAGGAAGTAAGAAAAAGAATTATATTTGATTCCTTCAATATTTCCCTCATTACCCCAGCGATAACCTAATGATCCGGTAAATGCCCAACCATTGTTCATCAGACCTGTAGAATAAGTATACATTCCACGCAAAATGTAGTTGCGGTTACTACCTGACAGTGTTAGTTTTGAGCCAGCCGCATATTGGCTGGCACGTAAATTGATATTGGTGGCACCTCCTATCGCACCAAAAGTAAAGTTGTTAAATTCAAAAGGACCGATCCCTTCCTTATTACGGGTAGCATCGTTCAATCCTCCTATTAATCCGTAGCTGAAACGTCCTGTTTCTGCATCATTAAACTGTACCCCATTGATATACATGTCACTGTACTGGGAATCATATCCCCTTACACGAAATCTCATTGGGCTAAACAGATAACCTACATTTGACAGATAAACATCATTGTTAGAAGTGACCAATGCAGATGTGCTCTGTGCTGCATCATCATCCTCATTCAATTGTGATTCTGTAAACATGAAAGAAGCATTGTCCTCACGGGCGTTTTGCTTTGCCTTTTGCTGCGCAAAAAGTGCTGGCATTAAGCAAAATAGCACGATCGCTAACCCTAGTCGTTGTTTCATAATTTAATTTATATTAATGTTAATTGGTCTTTCATTTTGCAACATAAAAGAAATATGTTGTTACGCAAAATAACAAAGAATTTTATATATAACAATGTTTTTTGCAAAAAAAGTAACTAGCAAGGGTGGTTTTTCCGTTTTCTTTTTAGATATTTGTCATACAAATGACAAATTACCCACTTTTAAAATCAATTTTAAAGATGAAAAAAAGCTTAATGACTTTAGGTGTACTCGCTCTTTTTGTCCTCATGGCCTACGGACAAGAAAAGAAATTTGCCCTCTACAGTGTAGCGTTCTACAATATGGAGAATTTGTTTGACACCATTCATGATGAAGGTAAGAATGACTACGAGTATCTTCCTAACGGTACTAATCAGTGGAATACGATGAAGTATAAGGCTAAGCTGAAAAACATGTCGGAAATATTAAGTATGTTAAGTACCGACAAGTTACCAATGGGTCCCGCCATTATCGGCGTTTCTGAAATCGAAAATTACAGAGTATTGGAGGACATACTGAAACAACCTGCTTTAGCGGACAGAGGGTACCAATATGTTCACTACGAAGGAGCAGACCAACGTGGTGTGGACTGTGCTTTCTTCTATAATCCCAAATTGTTTGAACTGACAAATAGTAAACTCGTACCTTATGTATATATCAATGATACGGTGCATAAGACACGTGGTTTCCTGATTGCCAGCGGTAATATCGCAGGTGAGAAAATGCACTTTATCGTCAATCACTGGCCTTCGAGAGCAGCTACTTCTCCGGCGCGTGAACGCGCAGGGGAGCAGGTTAGAGCGATCAAAGACTCACTGTTAAAGGAAGACTCCGCAGCCAAAATTGTCATTATGGGAGACATGAATGACGACCCGATGGATAAAAGTATGGCTGTAGCGCTTGGAGCTAAACGGAAACCTGCTGATGTAGGACCTACGGACTTGTACAATCCTTGGTGGGATACTTTGAAAAAAGGATACGGAACTCTGATGTACAAAGGCAAATGGAATTTGTTCGATCAAATTGTATTCACCGGGAATTTGTTGGGCACTGACCGTAGTACACTGAAATTCTATAAACATGAAATCTTCTGCCGTGATTTTATGTTCCAAAAAGAGGGGAAATACAAAGGTTATCCTAAACGGACGCAAGCAGGTGGTGTATGGCTAAACGGATATAGCGATCACTTGCCTACTATTATTTATCTAATCAAAGAAGTGAAATGACAAAAGCATTATTTAGACTATTCATCCTATTCATAACCTGTAGCACTGCAATCTCATGTAGTGAACAGGATTCGCCTGACCTTCCGGACAATCCGGGCAATACCAATCAAGGAATTGCCTCTATTGACCAAACGCAAATCAATGCAAATGGAGGCGGATTTATCATCCGTGTAAAAGCTGATGGCACATGGCAGGCTTCAAGCAGTGAGACTTGGTGTACATTGAGTAGAGCATCGGGCAATGGAAATGGCTCTATCAGTGGATATATGAAAGCAAATACCGGAGCTGAACGAAGTGTCATTATTACAATCATAGCGGGGAAAGAAAAAGCAGAGTTTGCACTCAAACAATTAGCAGGCAATGGCTCAAATCCGGATCCAGACCCGGAAAAACCTTCGGGATATGCAGGGAGGATTGAAATTCCAGCTTTGCGTTCTGGAAATATGTATAAGTTCATCACGCACACTACTAAAGAGAATAACAAAGAGATTATTACTTATAGCTATGAGTATGATTGTAACAAAATGCATTCTCGTTGGGTCGCATGCACTTTTAGCACTGCCACTTCTGACAAAGATGCAGGAAGAAATGAGAACTTTACAGAAGATCTTTCATTACCTCCAGCATACAGACTTGGAGAAAAAGCTTTTTCTGGTTCTAACTACAGTAGAGGACATTTAATAGCTTCCGAAGACAGACAATATTCAGTAGCAGCCAACAAAAAAACATTCTACATGTCAAATATGAGTCCACAAATTCAAGATGGATTCAACGGAGGTATTTGGCTAAATTTAGAAAGACAAGTTCAAAGTAAAGGCTATAGCATTACTAATTCAAAAGATACATTATATGTAGTAAAAGGGGGAACAATTAGGGATGACCAGATACTAAAATATATATCTGATGGCTCTCATAATATAGCCGTTCCCAAATACTATTTTATGGCACTGTTATCCCTTAAAGATGGAAAATATTCTGCCATAGGGTATTGGTTTGAGCATAAATCTTATAATAGTAAAGAACCCTTTTCTAAATATGAGGTTACTATAGACGAGTTAGAAGCTAATACGGATATTGATTTTTTCCCTAATCTTCCTTCCGACATAGAAAAAGACGTAGAAAAGAGTAAAGACAACTGGAAATGGTAACAAGTCATACCACTACTTAAAGATATTCAACAAATATCTCACTTTGAATTTAAATGAAGAGTAAATTTTCTTTTTAATGATATTTACTCTTCATTTTTTATCCATTTCACTTTATCGAGTATAGTCGATAAAAACACATCTATTTTATCTATTATATTCGATAAAATAGTAAATTACTTGAATTGGACCAATGAAAAACGATCAATTGCTCCCTTTTCTTAAATATAAAAGAACAGCAACAAAACGAGATTACAAGCAATTACCACACCGAATCCTCCCAAAATCCAAGGACGAAGTTTACTCCCCTTCCCTGCAAAGAATAAAGCATAGAACATATTTACCATTATATTGCTAATGATAGCCTGCATACTACAAGCAGTAATTATCAATGCAGCCACACTGCCTGTATTTTGCAACAAGTTTAATATAAAAGGAGTTATATCACTAAAACCGGAAACAAAAGACAAGAGATTTAATCCGCCTGTGCCCGCATACACTAACGTATAGTGAGTTAAGAAAGTGAATATCACAAAGAGTACGGCAAAAATCAAAGCAACTTTAAATTCCAACGGGTTGCTACTATCATCCTCTTCTGTTTCAGCAGGCTGGTCTTCCGGTCGTTTTTGTCGGGAGTGGATAAACCAGGCAACAATAGCCGCCACCACCGCCATAGTCAACAGATACGGATAAATAGACAGGAAGATTTCTCTACTGAAAATAAGTATCAGTATCATAAATCGCAGAAACATCATGCTGACAGCCAGCAGCATGGCAGCAACATAATCAGTAGCTTCCTGTTCAGAGGCTTTTCGGCTTTTACGGGCAAGTACCGAGATCGTAGCCGTACTGCTGTATAATCCACCAATAATACCGGAAACTAACGTTCCGGATTCATGGAATACATACCTTTTTAATAGATAAGAGAGATAGGAAATGCCGGATACTACTACCGTTGCCAACCAGATAGAATAAGGAGTAAGATTAATATCCGGAATCAGATTCTTATGCGGAAGCATCGGTAATATGATACCGCTGATAGCCAAGAACTTGGCTAACGTAATCATTTCATCATTCTTCATCCGTTGCGCAAACTCCGTAAAAGTATGTTTGAGTTCAGTCAGCAGAAGCACAGTCACAACTACCATAACATAAAACCAGGAAGGTTGGGTAGCTACGATAGGAGCCATACAATAAGTAATCAGGGCAATAATGATGGTAGTTACACCAAAAACATGAAATTGTGATTGCTTTACATAATAGTTTAATCCCAACAGCAATCCCAATACCGCTCCACCTCCCATAAACAGACGCATATCCGTAGGGTCTAAGATATAAAGCAAGTAACCCAGTATACCAATAAAGGTAAAAGTGCGGTCGGTTCCGAAAAGAGTAGTTTCCCCCTCACGCTTCAGACTGATTCGACGTTGCGAAAGTCCGATTAATAAAGAAAACAAGGTTACTAAAACAAAAGTAACCAATTCACGCGGCACATAACTGTACAACTGTTCCATATCCATATACTGCTCTCTTTTTTATATAAGAACAAATATACGGTTTATTTGTTAACGCTCACCACGTTTTATACGGTTTTTTCATTAGCTGTGAGTTATAGTAGCGTATGTCGCCCGTTACCTCCTCACCGATAAAGTCGGGTTTTACAAAAGCCTCATCTTCCGATTCCAACTCTACTTCTGCCACAATAAGTCCTTCATTCTCACCATAAAACTCGTCGACTTCAAATACATGTTTGCCACTACGTACCAAATAACGGGTCTTGTCAATAATCCCCGGTTCGCAAAGCCTCATCAATTCTTCTGCTTCTGATAAGGCCAGCTCCTTTTCCCATTCATAACGACTGGTACCGGAAGCATTAGAAGCTCCCTTTATTGTCAGATAACCTTTTTCATCCCGAATACGAACCCGGACAGTACGCCCGCGAGCACTACTGATATACCCCTGCACAATATGACTCTGCGCAAAAGCCGAAGACTTGAATTCACCGATAACTAAAAATTTACGTTCTATTTCCTGTGCCATGGCACAAAGATAAATTAAAAATTGAGAATTAAAAAATGATAGTTTGATACCTCACATCATGTATCAGAAAACTACAATTCTTAATTCTCAATTTTCAAGTCTCTATTTATTTCAGAATCTCGTCATGAACTCAATCACGATTTTGTCCCGTTCCGATTCTTTTGGAACGCCGGAGTTCTTATAGAAATATTTCTCGAAGTTCAGTCGGAGGTCGGCAATGAAAGCTTTGGAAAGACTTAATGTGATTCCGCCTGTCACACGATGTCGGGCATAATCATTTATAATCAAAGCTTTTGTCGTTTCATCCATCTTACCATCACTATGATCGGTCATCATATCATAGCGAGCCAGGAAGGAGATTTTATTGAATACTTTCTTTAATGGTAAATCGTAATTAATAAAACTATTCACCGCATGAACATCTTTAAATGCTTCGTGACCGTACATTTTATATAGTCGCCCCTTAGAATGTGCTTTTACGCCTAATAATCAACATATTAATATATAAATTGCTTTGATATATCTGCAAGTTTTTGTATCTTTATGGTTGAAAACTTGCAGATTATTATGATAAACAAGACCACCCCTCAGCCCTCCTTGTTCAGCTCTTTGACAGACCAGCTGAATCCCAGGCATCCCTTATACCTGCTTGCCAATAAGATAGACTGGCGCCGTTTTGAAGAAGCTTTCTCCCCGCTATACTGTGCCGTCAACGGTCGTCCGGCCAAACCCATCCGCCTGATGTGCGGACTTCTGATTCTTAAGCACGTGCGTAACCTGTCCGATGAATCGGTTGTTGAACAATGGAGCGAGAATGCTTATTACCAGTACTTTTGCGGTATGTTGGAATTCACGCCTTCCTATCCCTGCAATGCAAGCGAACTGGTACACTTCCGTAAGCGTGTCGGAGAAAATGGCATGGAACTGATTCTGTCAGAAAGTATCCGCGTCAATCAGGAGGACGACGGCCCGGACCATCACTGCACGGCCTTCATCGATTCCACGGTACAGGAAAAGAACGTGACTTATCCCACGGATGCGAAGTTGCATAAAAAGATAGTCCGCAAAGTGTTGTCTGTCGTAAAATCCTTAGGGCTTCCTTTGCGCCAGAGCTATACCTTTGTCCTCAAGAAGATCTACCGTGACCAGCGTTTCCGTAACCACCCCAAGAACCGTGGCAAGGCCCTGAAAGCGGACAAGCGGCTGCGCACCATTGCGGGAAGGCTTGTCAGGGAACTGAGGCGCAACCTGAAAGAAAACCACGGCTACGACTCCCTGCTCGACCTCTTTGAGCGGGTGCTTTCACAGAAGCGCAATTCTCCCGGGAAAATCTATTCCCTGCATGAACCGGAGGTGCAGTGTATCAGCAAGGGGAAAGAACATAAGAAATACGAGTTCGGCAACAAGGTTTCAATCGTCCGCTCAATTACCGGTGTCATACTGGGTGCCAAGTCTTTCCGGAATGAATATGACGGGCATACCATTGAAGAATCCCTCAGGCAGGTGGAACGCATTACCGGAAAGAAGATCAGGAAGTTGGCCGGGGACAGGGGGTACAGAGGAAAGAAAGAGGTGGGCGGCACCGGGATACTGATACCCGATGTTCCAAACAGGAAAGACAGTTATTACACACGCAAGAAGAAACATAAGCTATTCTGCAAGCGTGCAGGAATAGAGCCGACTATCGGGCATTTGAAATCAGACTTTCGTTTAGGACGCAACTTTTATAAAGGTGTGTTCGGGGATGTTGTCAATCTGCTCTTAGCCGCAGCAGCGTACAACTTCAAAAGAGCCATGAGGGTTCTTTGGCTACTTGTTGAAAAAATCTGCGGGACACTGTTTTCTTGCAATATCCCGCAGATGAGTACTTTTTAAGGGACGACTATATAAATATTCCGCCTCAATATGAAAACGGTCATTCTGATAATAGACACCGGCATCGTACATATTAATCCGCACATTTTCCGGTTTTATCATTTGGGTGCTAAGTGTCAGATTCCAGTTCTTATTAGGCAGTAACTGCGCTTTTATGGAGTAATTCAGCGTTTTATGCCATTCTTTCTGATTTGTCAGACCGGAGCCGTTAAACAATCCCCCTTCAAGAATAAATGGGAAACCGTCTTTATTCGTATAACCAGCCGTCAAACCGACATCACGCACATTTCCTACTTGCTTGGCAATGAATGAACGGTTGGCAAAATACTGCTGATGTGGTGAGCGGTGAGCATCTATCGTGAAAGGAACGCGCATCTGACCGATCGTAAAATTCAGGTCTTTCACCGGAAAAACACGTGCATACGCATCAAGCATCTTGATAGAGCCTTCATCGGAAAGGTCGATTTCCGCTTTATAAGCAACTATCGGATGCACATTTCCCGAAACACTGAAGCGTGCATTACGTACTTCAAAACGGCTTTCACTTGTTTCTGTCTGGTATTCGTACTTTCCCCGGATTGTTCCGTGAATCTCCGGCAGATAATCCTTAAACTCCATGGTCTGTTTATCCAGCATCTTACCATCCCCTGCATCTTCTTTTGCCTGTCCAAAGGCCATTGTCGCCAGCAAAAGCATAACGACGGTTGTTCTGATTCTACTCATTTCAGTTGTCTGCTACTAAATTCACGGCAAAAGTACAACTGTGAGGATACACGGAGATGACAAATTAACTACGGGAAAATGACAGAAAAGTTACATTTATATTACAGAGAACACAAATGCATTACAAAACAAAGAGTTCGCCACAAATTACGCAGATTAACACAGATCGGATTTGATATTCATCCTATCAATAACCAAACAATCTGGGTTAACCGTATAATTTGTGGCGAACTTATCAGCCGAAAAAGGAAAATGCGATCAGCATAATCAATGCCAAAATAATTAATGAGACGAACACTATTTTGACAACCTTCTGGGCTTGTTCTTCTTCTTTCTTACTAATTGCTACTTTTTTCTTCACCTTACCCATAATAGTTAGCTTTAAAGTTCAACGCTAACAAAGTAAGTACAAATCTATTAACTTTCCAAAAATAATTCTTGCTAATTTTATTTTTTATGATTCTTGTGAAGAAAACTCCATCAGATAAGCTTTGATAAAGCCATCTATTTTGCCATCCATCACACCGTTCACATCCGAAGTCTGATAGTTGGTACGATGATCTTTCACGCGACGGTCATCAAATACGTAGCTACGGATCTGTGAACCCCACTCGATCTTCTTCTTACCGGCTTCCACTTTCGCCTGTTCTGCCATACGATGCTGCAATTCCTTATCATACAAGATGGAACGTAGTTGACGCATTGCATTCTCACGGTTCTTCGGCTGGTCACGGGTTTCGGTATTTTCAATCAGAATTTCTTCTTCCTCACCGGTATAAGGATCTTTGTATTGATAACGCAAACGGACACCGGATTCTACCTTATTTACATTCTGTCCACCGGCACCACCGCTTCGGAATGTATCCCAAGAGATGTTGGCAGGCAAAATATTTACCTCGATACTGTCATCCACCAGCGGAGTAACGAATACAGAAGCAAAGGAAGTCATACGTTTACCTTGCGCATTGTACGGAGAAACACGAACCAGGCGGTGCACACCGTTCTCTCCCTTCAAATAACCGTATGCAAAATCACCTTCAATATTGATAGTACAGGTTTTGATTCCGGCTTCGTCACCTTCCTGAAGGTTGGCAATGGTAGCTTTATAACCGTTGGTCTCGGCATAACGCAGATACATACGCATCAGCATAGAAGCCCAGTCCTGACTTTCCGTACCACCGGCACCTGAATTGATTTTCAACACACAATCCATCTGGTCGGCTTCGTCACGAAGCATATTTTTGAGTTCGAGTGCCTCTACCGCTTCACTAGCTTTGGCGTAAGCAGCGTCCACATCTTCCTCGGTCACCAGTTCTTCTTTATAGAAATCAAATGCCAGTTCAAGTTCATCTGCCAATGTCTTGAGTTCGTTGTAGCCTTCAATCCACTTTTGCAGGTCTTTCACCAATTTCATTTGAGCTTCGGCCTTCTTCTGGTCATCCCAAAATCCCGGAGCTTGTGTTCTTAATTGCTCTTCTTCGACTTGAATTTTCTTCCCGTCGATGTCAAAGATACCTCCTCAGCGCATCAGTGCGCTCTTTCACGTCTTTAAGTTGTTCAATAGTAATCATTTGATTTACAATTTTATTATTTACAAAATTCAGATATCGGGGGACAAAGATAAGCAAAAATCTGCTACCTTTGTTTTTGTTATTAAAATGTTGTCATATTATGAACAAACTATTGAAACTTTCTTGCTTGTCACTCTTCCTGACATAATATCTGGGTACTTCGGACATGACACCGGAGGAACTGAAAAGTGAATTCTATCGCTTGGCTTGTACTTTCTACGTATCTCCGGGCAACGAACGTACGTATGTCGTACTCTCCGGACTGAATGAGAATATGCCGGAATCGGAGGCTGCATTCAAACTGGCTAAAGACGGATTAACGAACCGCCTGCGTACCAAACGTATCATCAAAGGTGACATCATCTGGAGTTATATCAATGCACAGGACCTAGGCCAAAACGTAGACCCACGTATCAAGCTCTACAATGATATACAGAACATGACGCTGAAAGACATTGCCGATTTCCAAAAGCAATGGGTAAAAGGACGCACGTATGTTTATTGCATTCTGGGAGATAAGAAGGATTTGGAACTGGATAAGCTGAAAGCTGTAGGTCTTATTGAAGAATTGACGCAGGAGCAGATTTTCGGATACTAAAAAGGAACGAATAAACTAAGTCTGTCCTCTAAATAAGTTTATACTATCAAAATCAAGAAGTTTTTCTTTATAAGGAATTTGTAAAAATGAAAACAATACAAACTAATTAGGGAGATGTACTTATAAATAATAAACGGTGAACAACTCTGCCAATTGCACAGATTTTGTTCACCGTTTTATTGTTTGCGACTTATCGTTTACGGTTTACCGTTTCATATTTAACGTTCACCGTCCATCTCTTATTTCTCATTTTCTTCGTACATCTTTTCAATCTGCTCACTATAATTCTTGGCAACTACCGACCGTTTCAATTTCAACGTATTAGTCAGTTCTCCACGTTCCATACTGAACGGTTCGGGAAGCAGAGTGAAACGTTTGATTTGCTCATAGTGTGCAAACTGCTGTTGGAGTGTATCAATCCGTGCACGGAACAATCCTACAATCTTCGGATGTTTCAACAGTTCCTCCATATCTTTGTATTTAATGCCTTTTTCTTCCGCATACTCTTTCACAAACCCATATACAGGAACAATCAGAGCGGAAACAAACTTACGCTGATCGGCAATAATGGCAATCTGGTCAATATAACGGTCAATAACCAATTTCGTTTCCAAAGCTTGCGGAGCAACATATTTACCGTTCGATGTTTTGAACAGGTCTTTAATGCGTTCCGTCAGGAAAAGCTGGCCATTTTTAAAGTAACCGGCATCACCTGTATGGAACCAGCCATCGGGTTCAATGGCAGCAGCTGTAGCTTCTGCTTTCTTATAATAACCTTTGGTAATCGTCTTTCCCCGAAGAAGAATTTCATTGTCTTCACCGATTTTCACTTCAATTCCCGGAAGTACAACACCTACTGAACCGATATCATAGCCAACCGGCAATGTACAAGATACAGTGGCCGTCGATTCCGTCAAACCATATCCTACCACCATATTGATTCCTACCGAATGGACAAATTCATTGATTTCATCGGGAACGGCAGCACCGGCAGTCGGGAAAAAGTTACCGTTCTCAATACCGATTGTTTTTTTCAGTAGAGAGTAGATTGTCTTTTCGTAGAATTTATATTTCAGTTGATTCATCACCGGAGGAGTCTTACCCAAACGCAGATAATCCAGATTATGGATTCTACCTACCCGGATAGCATCCAGCATCAGTGCTTTCTTCAACCCTGCTGTTTCGTTAATTTTCTCCTGTACACCTGCATATACTTTCTCCCAGAAACGGGGAACACTACACATCAGTGTCGGACGAATTTCCTTAATCGTTGTCTGAATATCCGCCGGACGGAGATTGATACAAATCTGCACTCCTTTATGAATACAGAGATAACACCATGCTTTCTCAAACACGTGTGTCAAGGGGAGGAAGTTCATAGATACATCCTTATCCGACATGGTCGTCAAACGGTCATCGTGTGTATGAAACTGTTCCAGATAACAGGAATGATGAAGCATGACGCCCTTCGGTTCACCCGTTGTGCCGGATGTATAGAGAATGTTTGCCAAGTCATCGTATGAAGCCCGTTCGGTACGCTCTTCTACCGTATCATTGTGAGGTAATCCCTCTCCCATCGCCATAAACTCATCAAAATAGATAGACGATACGTCGCGGGGATCTTTCACTACCGAACGGTCAAAAATAATCAGTTGTTGCAGAGAGGTACAGAAACCAAAGATGCTGAAAGCAGCATCATACTGGTATTGCTCGCCTACAAAAAGGAAACGAATCTGCGCATCATTAATGATATATTGCGCCTGCGCAGGTGAACTCGTTGCATAAAACGGAATAGTAACAGCCCGATTGGCAAACGCGCCAAAGTCGACATAGAACCATTCGGGTTTATTTTGTGAAAATATACCGATATTCTCTTGTTCTTCTACTCCCAATGCCACGAAAGCATTAGCTGCTTGCCGTACTGATCCGGAGAACTGCTTCCATGAAATAGGAATCCATTGAGCTGTCTCATAGTCACGGTATTTTAAGGCTACCTTGTCGCCATATTTTTCGGCCTGACGATGGACCAGGACAGATAAATGATGATAAGTCATACTCTTTGTATTAGTAAATATGGTACAAAGGTATTGGTTTTACTTCATTTAGGCAACATTAATCCAAGAGTTTTGCAACGAACATTATGAATCAGATATTTGGCAATAAAAACCAAACGATTATAAACCAAACTATGCCAGCAAAGTATACTTCATCTTTACCGGCATAGTATAAATTACACTCTACTGTAAATTAGGAAAAATAATCATATTCCCTAACTCCTATCGATACAATCGTATTTCAGCACATAATGCATTCACAGACTCACCATTAGAGAAATTATCCAGTACATGCACTGTCAGATATCGCAGTTTT
The DNA here is from genome assembly GCF_018289135.1 of Bacteroides xylanisolvens. Lineage (NCBI taxonomy): Bacteria > Pseudomonadati > Bacteroidota > Bacteroidia > Bacteroidales > Bacteroidaceae > Bacteroides > Bacteroides xylanisolvens. Next base: position 5,282,879 of record NZ_CP072216.1, on the reverse strand, counting down.
ACAGGCGAATAAAAAGCTATTTCCCAAGGAGTATGATCAGAAGGCATCCCTGTTGTGCATGTCGCTATACCTATGCGCGTCAAATTATCCGGATCATCCCCACCTAATAATTCCACTTTTGAATAATCCAAATTCCATGCTCCCCAATAACCAGCAGGAGTAATTGAAAGCCCTATAATTTCCTGAGGCTCATGCATATGAAATGGTATTTTAGCATTTGGATAGTCAATATAACTCATTAGGAATGTGTTCATGTCATCATCACTTAAATCTTGTGTAGGAAGGCCATATCCTCCAATCACATCATAAGAAGTAACATCAATCATTGTTTTATCTTTCAAACTACCATTCACATCTATATTCGTGATTTCCTTATTCACTTTCCATAAATATGTACTATAATTTTCACTTATCTCAACTGCATCAGTAGTTACCAAAGACAAAGCCACCATTCCACTCTCAGCAAGTTCCTTAAGTGAACCAGATTCCTCATCAAGCGTGAAGGATATCATCTCCCCACTTTCAAGTTCTCCCTTTTTGATGGTAACCGTTTGATTCAGAAAGGAGATTGCGTCTTCTCCCAACCATGTTACGTCATCCTCTCCAGCATCCGATACCGAATTCTCCACTTTCATCGAAAAAAACAAATCCTGGGGAGCAGCATTGGTCAATTGCACCCGGAGATCCACCTGTTCGGAACCCGCAATCAAATCCCCTCCGTTTCCTGCCTGCACAACTGTAGATTCCATATAATTCTTGGGATAAAAACAACGGTTGTCAATAAATGCTTTGACAATGTCACCACTGTTTCCTTCCGGGAAAAGAGTGCTTCCCACTTCCCGTTCACTTTCACATGCAACAAACCACAATGGCAAAAGCAATACCATCGAAGTTATGATATTCTTCTTTATTGATTTCATGATATTTCAGTTATAATACATTATTTAATTGTTAGCATTGAGGCGAACATTATCTCTCCATTCAACAGGATCATTACACCATGCCTCATTTCCATTTCCTGTAGCATCGGTAAACCTGTCACCTTTTCCTTCATTGAATTTAAAATAAGCAAACAATGCATTGGAATGAGGATCGGTCGCATACAAGTTGTTGGCTATTTCCCGCTGAGATAAAGCCCGCTTCCATAAGCGGAATTCGCTCATCTGAACATCTGCTTTCAAATATTCGGCATTTCCAATTTTACATTTCGTTTTACTGAGATTGGTCACTTTACCCGGTACATCTATCGAATTATCCAATTTTCCGTCAACATACAGATACAACTTGCTGCTTGTACACACCCAAGCTATCTGATACCATTTATTCTCTTCAAACAACGTTGCACTGTTCATCTGTAAGCCCTGAGTCTTTATCTGCAAACGATTTCCTTCAATGGGGGCATCACCAAAACGAGTATAAATCTGCCCATCCGATTCGCCCAAACTGCTTGAACCATCAAAAAGGGCCTGATTATTCAATTCCCCAACCTTCTTCCCAAGTTTGCTCATATTGACACAGAACTCTAAAGTCCATTCACTTAAAGATAAATCTTCAACCAAACTGAAAGTAGCATTATGTCTAGAGTTGAAAACCGGGACTGAAGTCACAATGGCCGGATCAAGTAAATAAAGTATAGTACTTCCAGGTTTCAAGACCTCTGCCGCGCCATCTTTACTCTGAAGTGTCAAAGCAATGGCGTATTTATTTCCGCTATCTTTCATTTCCTGCGTCAAGGGAAGAATTTCCAATCCTGACGATTCCGAAAGAACCTCCCCCTGCTTTATCACAGCCTCTTTCCCCTTAAAATTATACTGTTCGGCAGGAAGAAATTTATAGGATGTATAATTAACTTCATTATACTTTGCCAATAATTCAGCATCTTCCACAAACTCAAAGTTATAGTCTTTCTCTGCCGGATCGGAAAGACGCACATTCAAATTGGCTGTCACCAAATCTTGATCAATAAACACTTTTAATGCAGTATTCGGATTCGTACCAGTTTGTGAAATATAGGCCTGATTATGTAACACCGAATATTCGGCATTATCACAACCGACAAACAGACATGTAAAGAATAATAGTCCGATTATATTTTGTTTTAATAAATATCTGTTCATTTTTTATTCGTTTTTATTTACTTAATACTTGGATTCTGAATTTGTATGGCTTTACGCAACGCCGGATAAGTTTCGCTCCCTTGTGCATTCACTTTATACTCATATTCCATATGGTAAGTTCCTACACCGCCTTTGCGATATTGTATGCCACCAACCGACGGATTCCAATAAGCAAAACCACTAAGTGAATTTATCTCCGTGCCGTCAGGAAGTATAAAAGCCGCCCCACCAGTCTTGGCATGATCCTCAAAATTCTCACAGATAATAATCTTTTTCGCAATCTCTCCAGCTGTCGCCACATCTTTAAAGTGGGCATACTGTTTGTCGAAGCGAGCATCCAGCCGACTGTTGTCTTGCTTATAATAAGTTGTATACGTTTGCAGAATCAGATAATCAAAATGGTGAAACAGCTCAGCAGGCAGTGCATCCGGTTCACCATCCACAACCAGCATTTTTCCCGTACCAGACTTCGGGCCGACTCTCTTCGACATCGTTTCCACAAACTTCGCGATTACTTGACCGTTATTTTGCCAAAGTTCCTTATTGGTAGGAAACGGATGCTGTACATTCGGTTCAGCATCGAAATCGAACCCATCATAATTATACTTTTCGATCGTATCACACAAGGCGTTCGCATATTTCTCCACTGCAACCAACCGATTCTCCAGTGAATAGTCCCACCCCCAGAACTTATGTCTCCAGTCTTCTATAGATGTACCATTGTCTATTTCCTCCTGTGGCATCGGCGGTGTAATCTGGTCGCCAATATCAAGCACCAGGAAACAGAACAATACCTTCGTTCCCTTTTTTTCTTGCACATAACGTAAATCTTCCATCATAGCAGGTGACGGATTCTTCCAGTTTCCCCACAATGACACAAAATCTACACTATCCGGCAATCCTTTTAAGGAATTCTCATAAGAGGCACCGGTTCCCGTCCAGTTACCATACCATCCGAACGCAACCGGATGATCACTCTTTTTATATTCACGCAGACGGGCATAATAAGCCTCATCCTTATTAGATATAGTCAGATTCGCAGGATCTTTAATTTCCGTATCCAACCAATCATCACAGGCCGTCAAAGCAAATGATATTCCTAAAATTCCAAAGAAATATTTATATAATCGTTTCATTTTTATAGCTTTTTACATTTAGATTTCTTACTTGTTACCGCCATTTTGCCACCACATCCTTGCAGCATAATCATCTTTCCCGCCTAACATTTCAACAGCTTTCCGATAATTTTCCTGATTATTGCCATTCATCTCTCTCGGATCAAACGGAATACGATTCGGCACATCCAGATCGTATCCATTGGTGGACTGAGCCACAGGAAATACGCAAGGATAACCGGTACGACGTATTTCATTCCATCCTTCCTGACCATCAGGAAACAAAGCAATCCATTTCTGTACAATCAGCCTTTCCATTTTTCTTTCGGGGGAATCATTATCATCCCACTTCACCGTGATTGTACTGACAGGTGCATGATTGCCTCCATATCCATCCGCAGCATCATAATAATACTCTTGTGTGTTTTCCGAATTTTCCAAGTAGTAATATTCCTGGCCGGCCACCCCCCATTGTTCAAACGACAAACGAACCGCCTGATTATAAAGCGCACCGGGAGTTCCTCCCATATCCCAACCTAACATCGCACCTTCAGCCCGGCAAAATGTCATCTCGGCAGCCGTCATCCACATTCCCCTTGAGTCTTCCTCAATATTGGCAGCAGAATATTTTTTCATAGCAAGGTCCTTATTGGTCACGTTGGCACCTGCACGGCAACCCACAACCGAACGTCTACCATATTCTTCCGTATTTTTAAAATACTGATAAATACGCGGGTCGCCAAAACCATTCATATAACTTTCCAAATCGGCACAGGCACGACTGTCTCCCCAGTCGACAGAAGTCTTATACTGTCCATTGGGAATATATGTTATAGCGCAATTGTCCTCGTTCTGTTCAATAACTCCCGCTTTATACGCTTCCACAGCAATTCGCTGAGCTTCATCCTGATTGACAAATCGCATGCGGATGGCCATACGCAACTTCAACGAGTTTGCAAATTTACACCATTGATTCATTTTACCTCCATACACCTTATCCGCATCCGCTTTCAAAACCAATCCCGGATTCGTCTCCACCAAAGGAGTTATGATGGAAATTGCTTTATCCAGAGTCTCTATGAGATGGCTATACACTTTCTCTTGAGAAGAATAAGCATTGGCATCTTCTTCCACCCCAATAGGAAGAGGACCGTATGTATCAGTAAAACGCAACATTAACTGCGCACGTAAAATTAATGCCAATGCATACATGGGGCCCTCTTCTTGTGTGAGGACAGCCACAGCATTAAATGAAGACGTCGCTTTGGCAAACACGTCCCGCCACGGTACGATTTTCCAATCGTCCGATGCATTAAAACAAGTATAATTCTTCACCGAAAAATCCGGCTTCACATAAGTCATGTAACGCCCCAAATAATTACCAATAAGATCTTCCGTATTTTGATAAGTATTCTCCTGTTCAGGAAAAGCAAAGTTCTGCAACTCTGTGATAAAAGAGGAAACCGCATAGTCGTCTCGTCCAAGCTCTTCCAACGAAGTCTCATGTCCCGGACGGTTAGCATCCTCAAACCCCGCAGTACAAGAGGTAATCCCGAATAGAACAAATGAACCGATCAACCAACTTCTCACTATATTTATTTTCTTCATCATCTTTCTTTTTTTTAAGTTAATATCAAAGTTTCAATTTGATGTTGAATCCCAGGGTACGCAAACTTGGCTGCATAAAATAATCAAACCCTTGATAATAAGTCCCTGTTGACGCAGTTGATTCCGGATCAAACGGAGCCTTCCTGTATATCATAAACAGATTATTGGCAGTCACTCCCAAGGTCAGTTCTTTACTCTTCAACCATTTTCTAGGTAAAGTATAGCTAATATGAGCTTCCTGTAAACGTACATTGGTCGCACTGTAAATATATTCGGACCATATAGGATTGTCTCCACCTACTACCGCATAATATCCTTCGGCTGAGATTTTTCCGGTATTTACTGCTATACCACCATTATTTCGTGCTTCAGCACTCACCGCTGAAACGCCATACTCATCCAGAATAGCCTGTGTCTGTGACATACATATACCTCCCAGGCGCGCAGTCAGGACAAATCCCAGATTCACACCTTTCCATGAAAAATCATTTGAAAAACCAAGATTGCCTTTAGGCAATACCGAACCCCGGTATTGTGGATTGGACAAGTTGGTCTGCATCACATTCCCGTTGGAATCAAGAGCGATATTCCCCTCAGCATCACGCTTAAAGTCAGTATATGTATAAATATCGCCCATACCACCACCTTTTTTCAGGACTACTCCGCAACCACTAAGTCCTGCCTGCCTTACCACCTCATTAGGATTCTCCAACAGTTCTACTATTTTGTTACGGTTCATACTGTAAGCCAATGAAGAGCTCCATGTAAAATCCGCCCAGGATTTAGTATATCCCACCGATAATTCCAATCCACGATTCCTGATATTACCTGTTTGAATATATTCCTTATTAAAACCTGCAGCTCCAGACGTAACATCCCGCAACAATGTCTGTTTGCGTGTATTGGATTGGTAAACAGTCAAGTCAACAGACAAAGCATTTCCAAACAAGCGTGCAGTGACACCTGCCTCCCATGAATCCGTACGTTCCGGATAAAATTTCTTCGGAAATTTGTAAGTTACTGTTTTATAAGTTCCCAAAGCGGGATTATATTCATACCTCCATGCCGATGACAGATTAGGCTCAATGGCCGAACCGACAGACGCCCACGAAGCACGTACTTTCAAATAATTAATCATTTGTGGCATCTTCGCCATTTCCGAAATAACCGCAGATACCCCTACAGAAGGATAGAAGAATGATGTTTGTGCGGTTCCATGCAAAGCTGAGTCCCAATCATTACGACCGGTCAGAGTCAAGTAAAGCATACTTCTATACCCCAACTCGGCACTGATAAACATTGAATTGATATAATGTTTGTAGCTCTCAAAAATAGGACGATTGTCATTGGTTGCGTTTCCATAATCTATAGCATTCGGCGTAAACACATTAGAAGGAGCTTTCAGACCTCCCTGAAAACCGGTAACATCATATTTCAAACGGGAAAATGAAGCACCCATATTAGAAGAAATGCTAAAATTCTCCCCTAATGTCTTATTGATATTAAGCATCAAGTCTCCATACAATGTCTGATCATTAATCTTATCATAGCCATAAAAACCGTAATCGGAAGGTGCAAACAACTTTAATGTAGAGGCATACCGTTTATCTTCCTGCTTAGTGGCAGCATCATCCCAGCGCAAACGCCCGGTAACATTCAGCCAGTCTAATATTTCATATTTCAGGCTGGCACTCACCATATAACGATTCCGGTCATTAGTGCGATTCATACGGTTTGCCACCCAATAAGGATTCTGCATCTTAAGAGCATCTCCATAGTTCCAATTTTGCACATATATCTTACGAACAGGATCATATACCTCAAATGTACGGATTGCATCAAAACTTTCTCCCCTCGGGAAAAGATAAAGAGAAGTCAAAGGGTTAAACCACTGACCTTGAGCCATCAGATTTTTATCTTTCTCACGAATATAATTAAAGTTAAAATCACAAGTCATCTTATCATTCAAGAATGAGGTGGTATTACGAAACGTAAAATTATACCGATCATATGAGTTATTAGGAATAATCCCTTGTGCATTCGTCGTACCCACAGAAAGATATGTCTGATTCTTGCTAGTACCTGCTGTCAGTGAAATATTGTTTTGAATATTAGTACCCGTATTAAAGAAATCAGCCGGTTCATAAGTACCGAATTCCGAAGCAGCTTTATCTCCCCAAGTTTTTATCTCCCCCGGACGATTCACATATTGGTCCTGAAACTTTGGCATTACAAATGGATTGGCAAACTGTGAACTATTAGAAATCGTGACGGACACTTTTCCTTCTTGCCCTTTCTTAGTAGTAATCATAACCACTCCCTGAGCAGCAGCCGAACCGTAAAGAGCGGCAGCAGCCGGTCCGCTAAGCACCGAAATAGACTCGATATCTTCCGGATTGACATCCGCAATACTTTCTGTCCCCGGCTGATTCGCATACATCATTGCATCCCCCTTCAATTCTCCCTGGCTTCTACCAGTCACAGGAATACCATCAATAACATAAAGAGCCTGATTACTTTGGCTGATAGACTTCGGACCACGCATCACCACACGGGCAGCGCCGCCCATACCAGCTGAGGAAGCATTGATATTCACTCCTGCAACCTTACCGGACAATGAATTCATGAAATTGGCACTCTTCACAGTAGTGACAGCATCATTGCCCACTTTCTGAACATTATAACTTAATGCTTTCTCTGAACGTTTAATTCCTAAAGCCGTAACGACCACTTCCCCCAGTTCCTGAGCTCCATCCTCCAAAACAATATTGACAATATTTTCTGTAGCATGAGTCTCTTTTGTCTGATAACCTACGTATGAAAAAACAAGAACAGGCGTTGCAGTCTTAGTTGTTATTTTATAATTGCCATCCAAATCGGTCACCGCACCGTTAGTTGTTCCTTTTTCAATCACTGTAACTCCGATTAACGGTTCTCCTTTCGCATCTACAACATTGCCGGATATATTTCTGCTTTTAGCCTTTTTGATATTTTGTTCCGGCACAATCATTATATAATTATCTTTTATCAAATATGTAAAACCTGTTCCTTTAAGAATTACTTTCAAAGCTTGCTCCAAAGGTTGTTTTTCAATATCTAAAGATATTCTATTCACAGGAAGTTGAGAATCATTATAAGAAATAGACATGTGGGTTAACTTCCTGACTTCAGCCAATGCTTCCTGTAGTGAAATATTTTTTCTTTTTATTGTTATTTTACTACTATTCTGAGCATAAATCGCTGACCCTACTAATAGCAGACAAATTATTAATATACTTTTTCTAATGTTTTTCAGATATAAATTCATATCTTAGTAGCGTTTTAGTGTTAAAATCATAATATTTTCTCAAGTCAAACAAAGGTAGTAAACTATTTTTTACACCATTTTAATACTAAACTTATTTCATATCCGGAGTAGGTGGGGCCTTCTCCGGATATTTTTCTACATAGGCGGAGTAAATTGAGCGTTAAATAATAAGAAAAATATTCATTACCAAATTATATGGCAGGCATTGTCTTTCAAACGATAATCAAATTGGCCGACAACCACTTGCATCACTTCCAAAACTTCTTCCAGCCCTGCATTTTCTTTAAACACAAAGTTGTAGCGATCCTGATTACGTTTCTTCGTAGAAACATAAAACATAATTCCAAAATGACGCTCCAATGTCTGTATAATTTCAGCAATTGTGGCTTTATTAAATACAATTTCCCCTCGTTGCCATGCCGTTACATCTTTCATGTTGGCAGTCAGCACTTGGCAGTCAGCTGTACATTTATTATACACAACCTGATATCCGGGAGTTAAAACATAACTAATCGTATCATTACAGTCCACTCGTACTTTCCCTTCGATCAAAGAAGTGGTTATTATATCTTCTTCCGGATAAGCTTTCACATTAAACTCTGTTCCCAAGGCAGTTATTGCCATATTTGATGATCGCACAATGAAAGGTTTCTCCGGATTTTTTGCCACTTTAAATTCGGCTTCTCCCATCAGATAAACCGTTCGGGTCTTGCCCTCCAGATTTTCAGGATAAAATACATATGAACCAGAATTCAGACATACAGTAGTTCCGTCCGGAAGACTGATTGTCTCTCTGGCCCCATTATTCACATAATGTTCCACCATTGCGATATTGTCCCTGTCAAAATGATTATAACTTACCCACAAAGTAGTTGTCACAGACAGAATGACGATAACAGCAGCTGCCGCAACAGATTTCCACAACTTCCAACGATTTACATTTGTAACCATTGGAGTATATTCAATGCCGATTTTATCCAATACCTGCTGAAACGAATGCTCCATACCGTGTCCAAACTTTCCTTTCGTCTTAAACCATAAATTATGAAGCGCCATTTCTTTCTCTTCTGCAGAATCAGGACTAATCATCCAACGATGAAATCTGTCGATTGTCCGCTTTGAATAATCAAAGTCAATAAAAGAGCGTAGCTGTTTTTCCAATTTACTTTTCATCTATACCAAATCAAGTGTTACATATAAGAGACAACTTGCCAGACATACATACTTAGTCTAAATAGAAAAAAAATAAAAATAAAATGATTTTTTTTAGATCTTGAAGGGCTTTATAGATATGTTGCTCAACTGTACGAACCGAAACATTCAACTTCTCAGCAATTTCCGGTGAAGTCATCCCTTCCTCTCTGCTCATTAAAAAAACACGCCTGCGCTGTTCCGGCATGCGTTCAAGAGCCATCTGAACAAAAAGCTCAAGTTCATGAGCACAAAATTCATCATCCGGCGTAGGCAATCCCAGTTCCGCCATTCGCATTTTTTCTGCTGCAACATCCAAGTAGTCATATTCAACAGCCTTATGCTTCAAAAAATTATAGATATGGTTTCGTACAACTGTATATAAATAACTATCCAATTTTTCACGTTCTAACCATAAATCCGGTTTCTCCCATAGCTTAACAAATATATCTTGAGCTATATCTTCTGCATCTTCTTCTGATTTTAACAATTGCCATGCGAAAGTTTTTACTTTGGGGAAATTCAGATCAAAAAACTTTTTAAAACGAAGAACTTTATCTTCCATTCGTGTGATAATCATCATGTATATCCATTAAGATTAACAAGTAAAATATAAAACCCTTCAACAAAGTTAATTATTAAATAATTTATCAACAACCTTTTTCATAAGAAAAGAATCAAAAAAAGAAAGATTTCAATAGTTTTCCGGACCTAAGCAACTAATAATCAATAGATAAGAATTAATTCATTATTTTTATTTGAAACAACTGTGCAAAACGACTATCTTTGTGCAAAGATTAAGGTATAGATAAAAGATTTGCACTATGAAATATGATATTCCGTATATGACAACAGAGGCTGTAAGCCTGCTTAAATCACTGATTAGTATTCCTTCAATCAGTCGGGAAGAAACCCAGGCTGCGGATTTCCTGCAAAACTATATTGAAATGGCAGGTATGCAGACGGGACGTAAAGGAAATAATGTGTGGTGCTTTAGTCCGATGTTTGATCTGAAGAAGCCGACTATTTTACTTAACTCCCACATAGACACAGTGAAACCGGTTAACGGTTGGCGGAAAGATCCGTTCACTCCACGTGAAGAAAACGGTAAGTTATATGGATTAGGAAGTAACGATGCCGGTGCCAGCGTTGTTTCGTTATTACAGGTGTTCCTGCAACTATGTCGTACTTCGCAAAAATACAATCTGATTTATCTAGCCTCTTGTGAAGAAGAAGTCTCAGGAAAAAACGGAATTGAAAGTGTATTGCCGGGACTTCCTCCAGTCTCATTCGCTATCGTAGGAGAACCTACAGAAATGCAACCTGCCATTGCCGAGAAGGGATTAATGGTACTAGATGTGACCGCAACAGGTAAAGCAGGCCACGCAGCACGTAACGAAGGAGACAATGCAATTTACAAGGTGTTAGACGACATAGCTTGGTTCCGTGACTATCGTTTTGAGAAAGAATCACCCTTGTTGGGTCCCGTGAAGATGAGTGTCACTGTTATCAATGCCGGTACACAACACAATGTGATTCCCGATAAATGTACTTTCATCGTCGATGTCCGGAGTAACGAGCTTTACTCAAATGAAGAATTGTTTGCTGAAATCAAAAAGCATATTTCCTGTGAAGCCCAAGCTCGTTCATTCCGTCTCAATTCTTCACGAATCGACGAGAAACATCCGTTTGTTCAAAAAGCTGTGAAGCTAGGACGCGTTCCTTTTGGTTCTCCAACATTGTCCGACCAGGCACTAATGTCCTTTCCATCAGTGAAAATAGGTCCGGGCCGTTCGTCACGCTCACACACGGCAGAAGAATATATCATGTTAAAAGAAATAGAAGAAGCTATTGGACTTTATTTAGAGCTATTGGACGGGCTTCTGATTTAAGCCATAGCTATTCATACTTGCTGTAAGAAATCCGATATAACTGTCACGGCAGGTATGAATTGTCCACCAATACGAACAAATTCATCCAGATTAGCAAATCACGATACTATAATACAACAATCATTCCAACAGATTAAACAATGTCTTTTCCAGCTTCTTACTTCTTAAATCTTTTGCAACAACAATGCCCTCCGGATCTACAAGAAAAGTTTTGGGTATTGCATAAATACCATATACATCAGCAGCATCCACATTCAATACTTGTGTCCAGTTCATTCCGAGTTCTTCAGGCTCAGTTGTAATTCTTGGGGGATTAAGTTTAGTCAATTCCCTTCATGCATATACCTTTGCTAGCCTAAAAAGGAAGAAGCTCATATCCACTACTCCTCTAAATGATGCCCTAAATGCTTTGATTTTAGCATTAAATGCTTCCGCTGCTGCATTTGTACTCCTGTTCACAAAGAAGTTCAGAATCCTTTCATAATGATTCTCAATAGAGTTTGCTACTGTTGTGAATGTATCGTATCCATATTCTTCAATCTTATTATACCATAGTGCCAGCTTTGCTCTTGCTACATCCTTGTCATAGTTTGTGGAAAAGATCTTTCCCAACTCCAATGAGTAGTAATATACGTGCTTAATATCTTCAAACTGCTTGAAAAGTAATTCTGCCCTGATTTTCTGACTCTTGGTCCATTTATCAGGTGATTTAAATAATAAATATCTGCTTCTGGCCAATAATTGCCTGAGTGTATCTCCGTTTTCGAGTTCTTCTGCTTTATATACTTCCCCCTTCTCTTTTGCCGCTTTCATAGCTTTATTCTCCTCTTTTATCACTTGCCATCTATATGTAATGCGCAACTCTTGTACAGCTTCGTATACAAGTTTTTGTACATGAAACCTATCAATCACCTGCATGGCACGTGGAAAGCACGTTTTGGCAATCTTTTGCATGCTCCCGGCCATATCCAGTGTAATTTCTTTGACCTGATTACGCAGCTCCTGTGGCATCTTTGTAAGTACCGCAATGATATCATCGGTTTTAGTGCCCTGAATTACAGCTATAATAGAACCTTTCCTACCTCGCTTATCTCTATTTATTAAGATGGTATAAAGATCTCCCTTACTTAAAGCCGTTTCGTCAATACATAGGTGATAACCCATATTCTTTGGATAAAGGATATACTCTTGGGCATGTGCTCTCTGATCCCAATTCTGGAAGTCACTCAGGTGGTCTTTATATTGGCTTTGAAGCTGTTTGCCATCCATACAGTAATGCTCAGCTACACTTTGGCAGCTAACGGCGTGATTATCTAAGTAATTCTTTTAAAAAAGCACCGAACTCAGCGGTTATGCGAGTACCGGTGGCTACCAAACTCCAGTCACGACTATATGTCTGCCCAGTGGATGGATCTTCCCAGCGACGACGCTTGATACGTAAATAAACGGCTTTACCACGGATAGGGAAGTCCTGAACTTCAATCTCAGGGAGGAAACCTTTTGAGTGAAGATGGAGATCAGAGTACTCAGCAGGAATAGTGGCTTTCTCCTCTAAATAAAGAATAAAGCAAGTATCCTGAGAAACATGATTGACTAGGGTAAAGTAATCAAGGATTCCTGAAGGCAAGAACAAGCTTAAAGAAGCAACAGGATCAATCGTTTGGGAAGAGGATGTTTTCATGATGCAAAAATAAGAATTTTAACGCAATCCCCCAAGGTTTCAGACTGAGCCGTTCTTCAATAGCAGTCCTCCAAGCTTTCTGTTTCTTATCTATAGAGATACTAATCACCTCAAATCCCTTAGAAGCATATTTCTCATAAGCAGCTTTCACATTGGGCATTTCATTCCGGCACGGACCGCACCATGAAGCCCAAAAGTCTATTAACACATACTTCCCCTTACCTACATAGTCGGACAACTGTTTTATCTCTCCAGCATTGTCTTTCACCTTAGCGTTCGGAAAACGTTCGCCAATCTTTATCTTAGCGTCCATTGCCTGCCGTTTCTTTTGTTCTTCACGCTCCTCCGGAGTCATTTTCTTTTCACGCTCGGCCTCAAAACGCCGGGCCATTTGCCTCATTTTTTCTAATTTATCTTTCACCAATACATGCTGCGCAAACACAGAAGAAGCCTCGCTCATCATATCTTCCAATAGACTGTGATATATAGACACTTCTTTTAAAGATAACAGAAATACTCCCACCAAACTGTTTTGGTGTTCTTCTACAAAAGCGCGAATCGAATCCCTCTGTGCCAAATCTATCTCCACATTTCTCCGCCATATTGCAGCAAATGCAGTATCCCGTTTCAGTGCTTCTCTAAAACTCTCTCCGGATTTTTGGCTCATGACAAGTGAAATATTACTTTTCACTATTTGTTTGTTATTATTTATCACCGACTGCATTCCTTTCCAAGCCACATCCAAAGTATCATTCAGCGGCGTACCTCCTACGGTCCTCGTGGTAAGATTGATCACAATCTTTCCTTTTTCGAGAATCAACGGATAAGTTTCTCCATCCCTATCCTTAATAAGTGCAATATTCGGTGTCTGACGTACACCAGAAAAAGAGAACTTTCCCTTTTTCACTTTTGCACTGTCGAGAACGACTTCTTTGGCTTTTTCTCCATCATCCATCAGACACAAATACAACAACTGATTATTCCATTTCTCACCAGCATTGCCTTTAATCGAAAACTTTCCTTGTGCAGAAGAAAATATAGCAATAGCACAAAACGTGCATAAAATCATAATTCGATTTCTCATACGGAATAAGTTTATACCAAAAAAAAGTTCACACTCATGTTTAATACCTACTATTGTCATTTCAAATTCTAATAATCATTTGAACTAATAATAGATCTTCTTATTTTTCTTATCGGAAACGACCTGATAATCTTTCACCTTTACATTAAAATATGATTTAGACTTTCCATCATCATTAGAAGGCAACTGTTCTTTATCTTTTTTGTGCGGCAACTCAAGAATATCTATTTCTTTCACACTCTTCTTCAGTTTCGGGAATAAAAGACTGATATAAATATATTTATGATTAAATCCTTTGACAGCCAACAGCCTCCCCATCGGAGCTCCACCATCATATCCCCGCACATTATACTCATCGCCACTTTTCTTATCGATAATCTTAAATCCCGGACTATAATACAACCATTGCCAATCCCAATAAATAGGTTGTATGAATGTCACTTTAGTATCATTCTTTCTCCTTTCAATCGAATATAAAGAAGGACTTGTAGACATCCCATTCTCATACGCTTTCTCATACACTTCTTCAGGAACTACAACTATACTATCACTAGGAAGCATATAAGCTTGTGCATATAATTCTTTATCACGTTTCTTCTTTTGCTCATATTCTTTCAACCGCTGTTCACCTCTTTTTACTCGTTCACTTTTCTCCGGCATTACCTCTTTGGACATCTCGGTATGGAGTTGCTGCACTAACAACGGCGTTGTCTCACGCATAACAATCAATGAAGCCTCTTTATATTTTTTACCTACGGGAGATTCATAAAATGCAGCAACAGCTTTTAATTCTTCCAATGTAAAATACTTCTCATAAACAGGCATATACATTTCAAACACCTTATTTTCTACTTTCTCTTTCCAGTTTTTAGAGAACTCATTCCAATAAGCCTCATCCTTTTTCGGCGCATTCAATTTCATTATAGATGATAATCTCTGGAGAAAGTCACCCGTAGTAGTCGAAGTACCAGAAAAATCCATGATTTTCTTCAACGTTTCTTTGTACTCATCTGTCGCATTTGTATTTTGTGCAGAAGCTGATAAAATTAAAGCAAGCAGTGCAATTATACACATCGTTACTTTAGGAAGAAAAATGTTTTTCATAATTATCTGATTTCATTTATTTTGATTCCATATTTTATTTTGCATTTTTTACAAAGATACACATTAAATCTATATCATTTAATAGAATAGTACAATCAATGAGGCTACTATCCGGCTGCCCTGCAATGTATAGATAAACAAAATATCCCCTATTCATCGCTAATTATAACATTCATTCCCCTCTCTTATCAAAATTACGTTGAACAATTCATTTCAGCTTTTAATATGATATTATTATCTTTTTCTCACATACTTCGTTCATTTTTCGTAATTAACGCTATCTTTGCAATAGGTCGCTAAATCTAAATAAGACTTTCAAAATACATAATATACGAATATGAAAAAGATTTTATTTTTATATATCATTCATCTAGGATTTGCCCTACAACCCATACAAATTCAAGCTTGTTGTCTCGACAATGAGGCTGTTCTCGCCAATGGGACTGCCATTATTCTACAATCACCTAAAGTGGACAATACCAAAACCATTCAGTTCATCAAAGATTTCTACGCAAACTACGTTTTTGGAGCAAAGAATTATGTTCCGGCAGTAAAAAAGCATTGTACAGCCAAATTGCAAAAGCAGCTGAAAGATAACTACGAGTATGACGGCGAAGGATATGCGATATGGAACTTCCGAACAGGTATGCAAGACGGACCAAGCGACATATCTAAAGTAACATCAGTAACTGCATTGGGAAATGGTTTATACAAGGTCAATTTCATTGATATGGGAATAAAGGGTAACCGTACTTTGAAAATTATCGACGTAAACGGGACACTGAAGTTCGATGCTATTAGATAATCCCCTCTAAGCAGATATATTATCAATTTAACAGATAACTAAAAAAGCCTTACTATTCAATCAAACAATGAAAGTAAATCATCTATAAGACTACATCCTTCACCGCTTTCACCTTCTTCCTGAAACCTCCATCCAGAGCAGGAAAGCGGGTGAAAGCGACCATGCAAAGCCCTTCTATCCTACTTTCAAAGGTTTCACCTACACAATTCAAATCGTTTCCATTTACCGCCGAAGCACATCACGAGACACCCCGTAATAACCCGCTGCAGCCACATAAATCGGCTGCATACGTTTGCCGATATTTTTCAATTTGCCTTCTTCCAGTAATCGCCGGAGATGACGATTCGCCGTAGTCCGTGTCATGCAGCATACTTCCTGAAAATCGTAACGAAGCATTACGTCATGCTCGGCGAAATATTCCTTCAGCCGCATATCTATCTCCACCTCCGACAAAGACTCCGAATGGCGCGCATACTTACTCCGGCTGGCTTTGACACCTACCAATTCACCCCGCAGGCGAGCATCCGGACGGAAACCGATTGTTTTCAACTCCATTTTCGACCATTTGTTCTTAGTGCTGCGAGTCACTTTTTGTGTACTCCGCAAGATTGGAGCAAAATAGCCAAGTCCCTCAATATGCACCTCACGTCCCTCGCGCAGTTCTTCACCACAAATTTGGGCCAGCATCTCGAACGCATTTTTTACATCACCTACGGAAAGCGAACTGCGTCCGTGAATCATCCGGCACAGTTTATCCGTTCCCACCTTACCATTCAAAAAAATGCGGGGATGCAAACCTTTCTCTTCCGAATCGTCGGACTCACCGGGATTCTCATACCAATCGTAAAGTATAGCCATTAGTAGTTAACGTTTTGATAGTGAATATATTTCATGTAAAAACTTTACAGGGCAGACGCATTAAAAATTATTGTTCTGTAAAAGTTGTGACAAATATTTTTCATCCCATCCGGCTTTTAGTCTTTTCAGATTCATACTTCCTTTTGTTGTTTTATCCTTCTTTAGTATGGTAAGTGCCATCTTTGTTGCCACCGAAAAGTTTCTGGCTGCATTTTTCACCTTTTTACTGTAGTCTTCTCGAAAGGTAACATCCAATTGCCAATGAAGATTATTCTCAATAGACCAATGCTGTCTGATGGCAGATGCAATCTCCTCCGGTTTGGTATTATCAAGTGAAGTTACATAGTATCTGACCTCTTGAGTATATTCTCCTGTTGCTACTATTGTTCTCTCCGACTTTATCCCTACAATAGACTTCAACCCCACAAGTTTCTTCTTAAACATTTTCTCCATTATAGAACCATAACTGACTACAGTACAGGTTCTTTTCTCAACTCTTCCATGTCCGGTATTTTCCGACACATGCCTGGTGACTCTATTGATTATTTCATCTCTATCCTGATAATCGTCAATAATTTGTTTAGCTAGTTGATAATTTTTTTTCTTATTCTCCTTTATAGCTATAATATAATTTGCATCACGCTCAATAATGGTCTGGGTTATATCTTTCTGGCATCCCATCGCGTCAATTGTAACAATACAACCACTTAGTTCCAAAGAGTTAATCAACAATGGAATAGCTGTGATTTCATTGCTTTTATCATCTACTTTTACCTGACCTAAAGAAATTCCATTAACGGCAGACCAGGCGGAAACCATCCATAATTTGAATCCTTCTTTTCCCGTAGTATGCTCTCCATCACATTGGCTTGGACCACGCATGAGCTTGCCATCTATAGCTACAACGCCTTTCACCTCCTGACAAACTTGTTTTACCCAATTACGAAAGATCAACTCAAAATACTCGGGCTTTATTATACTGAAGAATCTATTAAAAGTATCATGACTAGGGATGAACTCCAGGTCAGGTATGCGACTTTTGAAAAAAGCAATTTTCGCATTGCCAAATTCCTCAATCTCATTCCAAGACTGGGCGCCACAGATTACAGCAGCAATGGATATATAGATAATAGTTTCCATTTTATGTACTTTTTTGCGGTTCATCCTAGGATCTTCTATTTGTTTACAAAGGTCAATTATGCCAATTTTCATGTTAGTTTATGTTTTATAATATCTTATAAAGATAAGGAAAATAATCGACATATACAATAGATAATACACTAATAGTCAATAATATAAAAATAAAATACAAGTTGTAAGATAGTAAAAAATATAATGCGTCGACCCTGAAAAACTTTACAGGGAAAACGCACGAGTGCTAATTGTTTAATAATCAATAGTTCCCTTCTCTTCTCAAAACTTATTTAATGGCAATACTCTTGTATATCTAATAATAAATAAAGTCTTCCTAGTTACTTTTCCTCATATAGACGTGTCACAACTTTACATGGTCATGCCACCTATTGCTTTCATCCTTTTTAATCTTCGGGCTTCTTCAATTGATATATTGATTATTTATATTGTATTCATTCTGGTATTTCATTATCTTCACGTCTAAATAATAAACAGTAATGGATAAGATTGCAAAGGATTTTTTAATAAATGACGAATTGGCACGTCATATGGCTAGTATGTCTGAAGCTATTGATACAATAGACCCACGTGAAAAGAATAAAGTCACTTATTCGGGCAAATTGATAATGCTTGTCACTTTATCGGGTGTTTTTTGTGATTGTCAGAGTTGGAATGATATAGCAGACTTCGCCCGTTATAAGAAAGATTTTCTTAGGAGATTCATACCGGATTTAGAAACTACCCCCTCACATGATACATTACGCCGATTTTTTTGTATCATAAAAACAGAAAGATTAGAGAGTTGTTACAGAGAATGGGCCTGTAATATGAGAGGTGATTCACCGTCCATAGAAGATTGCGACTGGTCGAAAGTTCAAATAGGTGAGGGTAATGATCTTTATACGAATAGACATATAGCTATTGACGGGAAAACGATCTGTGGTGCCATCAATGCTGATAAACTGGTACAAGAGTCGGCGGGTAAAATAACAAAGGAGCAGGCAGCATCAGCCAAACTTCATATTGTCAGTGCCTTTCTTTCTGATATGAGTCTGTCATTAGGGCAGGAACGGGTCTCAATAAAAGAGAATGAAATAGTAGCAATACCCAAATTACTGGACGACATTGATATACGACAAGGAGATGTAGTTACCATCGATGCACTTGGCACCCAAAAGAAGATTGTAGAAAAAATAACAGAGAAACAAGCCGATTATCTTTTAGAGGTGAAAGATAATCATTTAAAACTAAGGGAAAATATCGAAAACGATGCGGAGTACTTGCTAATTTCCGGAAGAGAAAATGATTTTATCAAAAGAGCTGAAGAAACCACAGAAGGTCATGGATTTATGGTGACAAGGACCTGCATATCCTGCTCTGAACCCAGTAGATTAGGGTTCTGTTATCGCGATTGGAAGAATCTTAGGACTTATGGAATAATAAAGACCGAGAAAATAAATATAGCCACAGGGGAAATACAGAATGAGAAACATTGTTTCATCTCTTCATTAGTGAACAATCCAGAGCTTATTCTTAAATATAAGAGAAAGCATTGGGCGGTAGAAAATGGATTGCATTGGCAGTTGGATGTTACATTTAATGAAGATGATGGAAGAAAAATGATGAATTCGGCACAAAACTTTTCCACTTTAACTAAAATGGCATTGACCATTTTGAAGAATTATCAGGATGAAGACAAGAAGACTTCTGTCAATAGGAAAAGGAAGAAGGCTGGATGGAGTGATGAGTATCTAGCTAATTTGATAAACAACTTTATTAAAGCGTTTTAACTCGTGCGTTTTCCCTGAAAAACTTTAAGTTTATCATCAAACCACTACCGTGGTTCATTTAAATCACAGCTGTTATCCAAGTAAATCACTCTTGTCATTTGATTGAACCACGAAAGTGAATCAACAATAACTCTTCGTCAAAGATACGATAAAAAATAGAGAAAAGGACGATAAGAAGCCGACTTCTTCAGGTACGTAGAAATTAATATTTTTTCCGGAGAAATACTTGCAAACCGATATCATCCGATAGTACATTCGCAGTATCAGCGCTGAACAATAAACCGATTTTAATCACTTAAAAATAGAAAAAATAATGAATGCAATAACATTGATATGGAGACAGGTATTGAAGGAACTAAAATTGTTTCAAATGAAGGAGAACAAAGAAGATGCAGTTGAGAAAACAGACAAAGAGCCACAGAAAATGCTAAAATGTCATGAAGATAAATATACCATTCCCCTGCCGGACACTGCACCGCCTACTGGAAGAGAGAAAGAGGCAGAACGAAAACAACCGGTCCGATTAACCCAAGAGGTACGTACATTCCTGCAAAAACAGTATGATTTTCGTTACAACCTATTGACGGAAGAAACGGAATATCGTCCTGCCAACAAGCGTGCCGTTCCTTTCGAACCTGTAAGTAAGCGGGAACTGAACACTTTCTGCATGGAAGCACACGACCAGGGCATATCCTGCTGGGATAAAGACTTGAGCCGTTACATTTATTCCACTTGTATTCCTGAATACCATCCTTTCCGGCTTTACATGGAGGAACTGCCCGGCTGGGATGGGACAGACAGACTGGAAGCTTTGGCGCAGCGTGTCTCTGACAATCAGCTCTGGATAAAAAGCTTCCATACCTGGATGCTGGGACTCACCGCCCAATGGTTAGGCATGACGGGAATACATGCCAACAGCGTAGCCCCCATACTTGTCAGCAGCGAGCAGGGACGACAAAAATCCACATTTTGCAAGGCACTGATGCCGCCGGCATTGTCACGTTATTACATGGACAACCTGAAACTGTCTGCACAAGGAAAACCGGAAAGGTTACTTGCCGAAATGGGACTTCTGAACATGGATGAATTTGACAAGTACGGAACGCAGCAAATGCCATTATTGAAAAATCTGATGCAAATGGCAAACCTGAATATCTGCAAAGCTTATCAAAAGAATTTCCGCAACTTGCCGCGCATCGCTTCTTTCATCGGTACAAGCAACCGTTTTGACTTGCTCACCGATCCCACCGGTAGCCGGCGATTCATCTGCATTGAAGCAGAACATCTGATCGATTGCGAAGGGATCATGCACGATCAGATCTATGCCCAACTGAAAGCTGAACTACTCTCCGGCATCCGCTATTGGTTCACAAAAGAAGAGGAACGGGAACTGCAACGCCACAATGCTGCTTTTTATCATCCGTGCCCGGCAGAGGAAGTCTTTCATGCCTGCTTCCGGATTGCTAAAGATAATGAAGAGGGAAGCGAACGGCTCTCGGCTTCGGACATATTCAGGAGACTGAAGATGTATGACCCCGCTGCCATGCGTGGAAGTAATCCGGCTACGTTCGCGCAAGTTTTGCTTGCGGCAGGGGTCACCCGCAAACATACCAAATATGGGAATGTATATTTGGTGAAACCGATGAAAGCGGCATAAAGCTCCAAACAGAGGGAGGGTTCACCCGTAAAAAACTGGTAAAAAAGTGTTTACAAAGGAGTGAAAGAGGTGAAAAGAGAAAGAGGATATTAAGAGGAAAATAAGCTATAAACAGTAAGATTTTGAATAGAAAATCAGGAATAACTTGGTTATCTATTCAAAATCTTACTGTTTATAGCCTAGGATCATCTGCTTGAAGTCAGTAGTATATGCTACTTTGTTTCCGGATATTTATCCTACTATCCATTTACTGCCCGGTATAAACGAAATGATCTTAGTTGTTACAAAACAACAGATAAACGTAACCACTGCGATACATGGTATAGCGGCAACAGTGGGAAGCGCCAATGTATCTTTGAACACAGTCACCCACAGTCCGAGCCAGAATATGTGCATAAGATACATACCATAGCTAAGTTTCGATGTTTCCGTCACTAACTTGGGAGCTTGCGGACGTTTGATACATGTAAACATAAGGAATGTACCCGTTGTGAGAAGCACACAGTTAATCGTACAGAAAGCCCATCCTATTTCTATTACAGGTGTGGAATGGAGTTCGCCGGGTATAGCCTGCACATAGAATGAATAAATAGTCCATACAGCACCGATCACCATTAAAATAGTTCCTATAATGAAACGTTTGGAACGGTTCCAGGTAAGGTGTACACGAATGTAATGCGCCAGAACAAGATAGCCCAGATAACCGGAGAAGTACCACAACATGTGGTATTCATTCCAGAAACATTGTCCCCACACTTCACCGCACCAACGATTGAGATAAGGCATACAGGTTGACAACACGAACAGCCCTATAAAGAAACGCTCTTCTTTAGCCGTGGCTTTTCTCAACCATGGGGATATAATTGGGATAAACAAATAAAGGCTTATCAGAGGATACATAAACCACAAGTGTCCGGCTAGCGTCGGGAAATTCAGGAATATCCGCGACAAGTCCTTCATAGATGTTTCTCCGTCTATCTGTCCCCACAACATAGGTAGAGTGCTGTACAGTAGCATGAATATGAAAAACGGTGGAAGGATGCGAAGACAACGCTGGCGATAGAATTGCCACATAGACTGCTCTTCCTTCATCGGTGCAAGCAGGAAGGCAGAGACTATCATGAACAGAGGTACTGCCATACGTGAAAAGCCATCGTATACTGATACCCATAGCCGGTCTGCTTCATTCGCTAGAAAAGACTGCGGACCTGCCATATCAGTAGATCCGGGAGCACCATAGAAATTCTCACTGGCATGAACAAGGATGACGAGAAAGCATGCAAACACACGGATGTAATCTAAAAAAACAATACGTTTCATTTATTCTAAGTTTTCTAGTTATTAATTTATTCTTTTGTGTTCGGGAACGCAGAGATTCTCAACCGTGCCGCACCCATAGGAATCAATGTTATTTCTTCTTTATCACCTTTCACCGCATCTTCTTCCGGCAATACGCCACACAGTCCTGTTTCGTCTATCTTCCATTCAGGAACCGGACGACCGATAGCTTTTACTTCTAAAGGTACACTGGTTACTGTGAAAGGATAGTTGTCAGCCGGCCAGGATTTACGGATGACCTTGAAATTTTTCAAAGGTTCTTTCTTATCCAATACCAACGAATAATTCCAGGGGCTATCCGGATAGATTTCAGTAGTAGGCCATTTTTTCGAATCAGCACCTTTCTGCCATTTTGAATCACCGATAGCAGTCTCGCGACTGTCTTTCTCTACATATTTCTCTGCAATCTTAAGAGACAAAGTCAAAGGTCCGTAATCTACGCTTACGCTGTTTTTATTAACCTGCCAGGTACGCATAGACAAAGACATCGGAAGAGTCAATTCCACACGGTCACCATTCGCCCACTCGCGATTGATGCAAAGATATTTTCCCGCTACAGGAGCTGCACTTACCTTCTTGCCATTCACCCGTACTTCCGCCTTTTGAGTCCATGAAGGAATACGAAGATAAAATGGAAAAGCGACCTTTTCACCGGTAGAAACAGTAAAGGCAATAGCTTCTTCAAAAGGATAATTTGTCTCTTCGTGAAGAGTGATTTCCTTGCCGTCACCCACTTTCACTGTAGCTTTGCAAGCTGCATAAATAGCTGTTGCCACTCCGTTGTCGGGAGTTGCCAGTACCAGATGTTCGGTGAAGTAAGGCCAGCCCTGTGCATGATTGTGTTGGCAGCAACGACTGCTGAAAGGATTCATCGAAAGGAACGGGCCACGATTGTCAATGCCCGGATGATGATTCTTCGAATCACTGATGGCATGGTTCGGACAAGTGATATAACGCAATGCTTTAAAATCCGGCATCACGGCAGCCGGATAAGAGTTGAACGCTACTTCTTCACAGTGTTCAGCCCACATGGGATCTCCTGTCATGCAAAGCATGATTTCATCAGAAGCCATTTGTTCTACCAAACCGCAGGTTTCCACTCCCTGTCGGGGATCGATATATCCCAGACGAGCATTTTCGTCCGCACCGAACATACCTCCGGGAACCTGACCAAAAGTACGCCGAATCAGATGATGGACATTATAAGAGGCTTTCAGCATCGCTGAATCTCCGGTCTGCATATAATAAGTGGCAGGTTCACGGAAACATTGGGCGATATTTACATTGTGCCAGTTAGGTAAGGAGGTGGATTTCGTCCAGTCGGCTGTGTTACGGTGAATCTTCTCGGCTAATTCGAGTAGGAAAGCATCCCCAGTATGGTTGTAAAGCCAGTAGATACTGATGATGTTATCACCGCCACGACTTTTCTCCCAATAATCTTCCAGAAGTTGATCATCGGGAACAGTCATCTGCCACTTGAAGTAATTCGTCATCAGGTCAATGACACGCTGATCTTGAGAATATTCATAATAAGATTGCAGACACCAGAGCATAATCATCTGTGCCCAAAGTTCGCGTTTGCCGTTACGTTCATTGACCGGACCGAAATAGCCATCCGGCTGGCGACTGGCAAATACACCTTCAATCCAATATTTGGTTTCTTCAATCATCTTCGGGTCATTCAGGATATATGCCAAATTGCCATACCCTTTGAGCCAGTAAGGGACTTCCTCCCAGCCGTGGTCTCCGCCAGTTGTCAACCAGGCATTATTATCCTTTTCCAGCCAAGCGCTGATTTCTCCCAAGTGTCCGGTCAGACCGTCACGCTGCAACTCCAGATACTTCTTCACCCAGCCTTCAGGCTGAATACTACCTACCGGCAACTTTATAAAATTCAACGGTCGAAGCGGAGCGCGATACCCGATGTAATTGGTATTGACGGACTGTATGTCCGGTCGGTCCACTACCGTCACCGTACCACTAGAAGAAGCAGACGCACAAGCTGTAACCGCCACTCCAAGCACTATCGATGCAAAAAGTCCTTTCGTTTTATTTTTCTTCATTTCGTCTATTCTACTACTTCCGGAAATCATCCTAATTTCCCTATGAGCCCTATCGAGCACCAACAAATTACATTCGAAGCAAAGAACGGATAATCTCTAATCAGACAACCCGTTCTTCAATGGTATGAACTGCCTTTATAACCTATTTATCAACAGAGAATTTGAAGATACATTGGCTTGTATACTTTTCGCCCGGACGAAGTACAGCCGACGGCCATTCCGGTTTGTTCGGAGTATCCGGATATTTCTGTGTTTCGAGACATACGGAAGCACGTTGGTTGTAAGTTATGCCTTTCTTTCCGGTCAGCGAACCATCGAGGAAGTTACCTGCATATACCTGAATACCCGGTTCGTTAGTATAAACGTCGAGTACGATACCAGTCTTCGGTGATTTCAAAGAAGCGCACTTACGGGTTACGTCGCCTTTCGTGTTCAACACCCAGTTGTGATCGTAACCATTGCCATTTTTCAGCTGTACGAAATCATAGTCGTTGATACGTTCGCCTACCGGAGTCAGGGTGCGGAAATCCATCGGAGTTCCTTCTACCGGAACAATCTCGCCAGTTGTCATGAAAGTACTGTCCACCGGAGTATAATAGTCCGCATCCACCATCAACAAATGACCGGAGTTGTTGCCGGCATCGCCTTCAAGATTAAAATAAGAGTGGTTGGTCATATTTACAATCGTCGGTTTGTCTGTTTCCGCTTCGTATTGAATATCGATGGAATTATCGTCCGTCAGTTTCATCAACACTTTACAAGTGATGTTTCCCGGAAAACCTTCTTCACCGTCTTCTGCACGGTAAGTCAACTGCAATTCCTGCGGATTCAACAATGCTGCATCAAACACCCGGTATTGGAATCCTTGCGGTCCGCCGTGCAGACAATGACCGTAGTTATTGCGGGGAAGCTGATATTCTACACCATCCAAAGTGAACTGTCCCTGATTGATACGATTGGCATAACGTCCGATAGTCGCACCGAAATCCGAAGGCTTGCTGATATAGTCCTGAATAGAATCGAAACCGAGAACAACATCACGCATCTGTCCGTCTTTGTCGGGAACCATCACTGAAACAATACGTCCACCGAAGTTCGTGATACAAACTTCCATGTTGTTCTTGTTACGCAGAGTGAACAAATCAGTCTTCTTTCCATCTACTTCTGTCTGGAATTTACTCTGCAATAAACCGGAATCTGTAGCCTTTTCAGCTTTCGGAGTACAAGCTGCCATTAAAAGGGCGGCAACTGCCCATACACATAACTTTTTCATGATACAATTGTTTTTTTTAATATTAGTTTTCAGCTATTCATATTTAGATGCAGACGACACGGATAACGCGTTTTTTCTAATTTTGCATCAGAAAAAGAGCCGCATCATCCGCGTTATCCGCGTTCAATTTACTATGTCAGCATATTACTGTATACTATTCAATAAATCTACCTTTCCTTCATTAACCAGCTTCAAAATCAACTCACCGAAAAGAGTATTCTGCCAGGCAAACCATGCACGGGTAAATTTCTTCGGATTATCCTTATGGAAAGATTCGTGCATAAAGCCGGTGTCAGCATCCGTGTCCATCAACATCTTAATGCAAGTCTTGATTTCAGCATCATTCTGACTTGTGAAGGCTTTCATCATAATACTCATCGGCCACACCATATCGTAACCGATATGCGGTCCGCCGATTCCTTCGCCTGCCTTGCCTTTAAAGAAATAAGGATTGTCCTCACTCCACACAAAACGGCGGGTATTCTGATAAATCGGATCGTTTACATTCACATCACCCAAATAAGGCATCGCAAGCAAACTCGGCACATTGGCATCGTCCATCAGATGATGATTTCCAAAACCATCTACCTCGAATGCATAGATTTTACCATATTTAGGATGGTTATACACCGCATATTTCTTTAAAGCTGTTTCCACCTCCTGCGCCAAGTCCTTACATTCTTTAGACAAAGCTGTCTTCTTGTTTACCTTCTCCAAAATCTCGGCTGCCTTACGCAAAGAAGATACGGCAAAGAAATTGGAAGGAACCAGGAATTGGAGCGTAGTAGCATCGTCCGAAGGACGGAAACTGGAAACAATCAAACCGACTGGTTTCACCGGTGCTCCCAGACCGTCATTGCTCACAGTATCCAGTGCACGTTCCGTCTTACGTTGGAATTTATAAGGACCTACTCCGTCTTTGCGTTGTTGCTCTTTGAATGTTTTCAGTACATTAGTGATTGCCTGAATCCATTCTTCGTTGAATATGCTTGCATCTCCGGTAGTCTTCCAGTAATGATAAGCCAAACGCAACGGATAACACAAGGAGTCTATTTCCCATTTACGTTCGTGCAACTCCGGTTTCATGTCTGTAAGGTCACTCATCCAATGACCGTCAGGAATAGCGCCGTCATTAAAAGCGTTCGCGTACGGATCGATATTGATACATTTGAACTGGCGGAGAATAACACCTGCCAGCATTTCTTTCAGTTCAGGATCCGCATTAGCTAATTGCACATAAGGCCATACCTGTGCACCGGAGTCGCGTAGCCACATGGCGTGAATATCGCCCGTATATACGAACGTATCCGGTTTGCCATCGCTTCCTTTACGGAAATGTACGGTAGTGTCCAGTGTATTCGGGAAACAGTTGGTAAACATCCATGCCAACTTCGCATTCTTCAACAGTTTCTGTACACGGAGAATCTCCTTCTCTACCGCATTAGAACGGAACAAACGATTGGATATTTCCGGGCGGTTATCTTTCTGAATAGCATCCGCCAGACATACATGCATTTCCGTCATACGGTTGGAGGCTTGCAGCTCCCCGCCACAGAGAAGCATACCTGCCAGCATACCTGCGCTAATATATTTGATCTGTTTCTTCATGATTACTTCTTCTTTTTAAATTCGTTAGAGAAAGAATAAGGGAAATCGGACTCTTTGGTACCACGTTGCTGATTGGGTTTCGCATCCATTTTGTAAGAAATGCTAGCGCCATTCAACAGGTCCTGATGGGTCAGATAGTTTTTGGTATATTCTTTACCGTTCAATGTCATTGATGAAATGTAACGCTTGTCGTCTCCGTTATTCGGAGCAGAGATAGTCACCGTCTTTCCGTTTTCCAGATGCAGCTTCATCTCCTTGAAGTAAGGAGTACCCAAGACATATTCATCCGTACCCGGACATACCGGATAGAATCCCATTGCCGAGAATACATACCAGGCAGAAGTCTGGCCGTTGTCCTCATCACCGCAATAACCGTCGGGAGCAGGGGTATAAAGTTTGTCCATCACTTCACGAATCCAATGTTGCGCTTTCCAGGGTTGGCCGGAATAGTTGTACATATAGAGCATGTGTTGAATCGGCTGGTTGCCATGTGCATAGTTGCCCATGTTCATAATCTGCATTTCACGGATTTCATGAATAACGGCTCTATAATAACTTTCATCGAAAATCGGAGGCAGGATAAATACAGAATCCATCATCTGGTTGAATCCGTCTTTACCGCCCATCAAATCGATCAGACCTTGAGGATCGTGGAATACCGACCAGGTATAATGCCAGCTATTACCTTCCGTAAAGGCATCCCCCCACTTCAACGGATTGAACGGAGACTGGAACGTACCGTCTTCATTCTTACCACGCATCAGTTTGTGTTCGGGATCGTAGAGATTCTTATAATTCATTGCACGCTTTGCAAAGATTTCAATCTCTTTTTTCGGTTTCTTCAAGGCTTTACCCAATTGATAGATACACCAGTCATCGTATGCATATTCCAGTGTACGGGCTGCATTCTCGTTAATACCTACATTATAAGGTACATATCCCAATTTATTGTAATACTCATGTCCTAATCGTCCGGTAGAACGAACATTCGGATGCACTGCATTCGCTCCATGTTTCACGGCTTCCCACAATGTCTCGATATCGTATCCTTTCAATCCTTTCAGGTAGGCATCGGCAACTACGGAAGCGGAGTTGTTTCCAACCATGCAACCTCTGTGTCCCGGACTTGCCCATTCCGGCAGGAATCCGCTTTCTTTATAAGTGTTCACCAATCCTTCCTGCATCTTTGTGTTCATGGATGGATACATCAGGTTAAGGAATGGGAAAAGACAACGGAACGTATCCCAGAAACCGGTATCGGTAAACATATATCCCGGAAGTACTTCACCATTATAAGGGCTGTAGTGCATCACGTCTCCTTTAGCATCTATCTCGTAGAAACTTCTGGGGAACAATACCGAACGATACAAACAAGAGTAGAAAGTACGCAAATGGTCGATATCATCGTCTTTCACTTCGATACGTCCCAGAACTTCGTTCCATACCTTGCGGCCTTTCGCAGCAATCTGTTCAATGTTGTCCGTACCCAGCTCTTTCAAGTTCAATTCCGCCTGTTCAGGGCTGATAAAAGAGGAAGCTACACGCACATTTACCTGTTCGCCCTTGCGGGTTTTAAAACCGATCAGTGCACCGGCATGATTGTCTGTCGCTTCCAGTTTGTTGGTGTCAATCACACCACTGGCTACGGCAGCCGTATAAGTAAACGGTTTGTCGAATACCAGTACAAAGTAGTTTTTAAAGTTGGCAGGAACACCACCGCTGTTTTTAGTGGTATAACCGATAATCTTGTTCTCCGAAGGGATTACTTTCACAAACGAGCCTTTATCAAAAGCGTCTACCACTACATAAGAGTGGTCGTTTTCGGGGAAAGTGAAACGGAAAGCAGCCGCTCTCTCTGTCGGAGCAATTTCGGTCACTACATCATGATCGGCGAGATATACTTTGTAATAATAAGGAGTAGCCGTTTCAGCTTTATGAGAGAACCAACTGGCACGCTCATCCTGATTAAATACTGCCTTACCGGTTACCGGCATGATGGCAAATTGACCGTAATCATTGATCCAGGGACTTGGCTGATGGGTTTGTTTGAATCCTCTGATCTTGTCAGCGTCATACGTATAGGCCCATCCATCGCCCATTTTACCAGTCTGCGGAACCCAAAAGTTCATTCCCCAGGGCAGCGCAATGGCAGGGTAAGTATTTCCGGTAGATAATGCGTGCTTTGACTGCGTACCAACCAGCGGACTAACGTAGTCCACCGGTCCGGTAATTGTTTTTGCAGTCATAGCCCATGCACTAAGTAACGTAAAAGCGAATAGAGCTAGTTTCTTCATGGTATTTTTGTTTTATTTAATCAGTTTTCCTTCAAGCATTTTGATATAATATCCACCTACAACGGAACGTGCCTGGAAGCCTCTTTGATTCGGTTCGTCTGTAAATACCCAGTCGGACATCGGAACACGGTTAGGTGTAACGTTCATAAACAGATATACGGGTTCGATAAATTTCTCAAAGGTAGCTTTGTCATTTGCCAATGTAGCTGTCCACATGATCCAGTCGGTCTTTGTGTATGTTTCACGGTTATCCAACGGAAGACCATATTTATTTTGCTTCGAAAGATAGTAAGCTATTTCCGTTTCTGCAACATTTTTAGGGAAGATTTGCAGATTCAACAGTTTATCCCACACCAGGTTATACTTCTGGCTCCATGTTCCCGGTTTGTCAAATGTAAGACGATAGTGGTCACCATCATCAGCCATTTTCACCCATTCGGCAGCCATTTCTTTCGCTTTCTGTGTGTACTTTTCAGCCACATCTTTTTTGCCCAGCATATCTGCCAGATAACCGTATGAAGCAACACCCATGATTGCTTTGATAGAAAGGTTGGCATTGTGTGCAAAGTGACCTGCAAAGTCATCGGTACAAAGTTGGTTGGCCGGATCAAGTCCGTTCTCTACCAGATAGTCTGTCCACGTAGTCAGGGTTTCCCAATGTTTCTGTGCGTAATCTGCATTACCTTCTACCTTTGCAATGGCAGCAGCCAATACCACCATATTACCCGATTCTTCTACCGGCATATCACCGCCATAAGTCTGGCCGTTAGCCAATGGATAAGTACCGACATCATGCGCAGCAAATGGTTTCGCCCATTTTCCGCTTTCGCTATAATAGAAGATATGGTTCATGGTAGCTTTCACCAATTCCGGATTGTAGTATAAAAGCAGCGGAGCTCCCGGATAAGTCAGGTCGACTGTTCCGATGGAACCATTACTGAAGTTCTCCTTAGAAAGGAACACCAAGTCACCGTTCGGAGCCTGTACCAGTTTATGTGCAGCCAATGCCTGACGATAAGCCAATGCACAAAGTTCGGCATATTTACGTCCACCGGCAGCAGTAGCTTCTTCCATCAGTTTCTTGTCGAAAGCAGCGCTGTTCTTCATTTGTGTCTTGTATTCTTTCTCTGCTTTCTGGAATTGGGAAACAATCGTTTCATTGCCCTCACGATTCCAGTAAGGACGCAGGTTATCACCAAAGTATTGGATAGAATAAATATCATCATACCCGATCAACAGATGGCCATCAGCTTTTTGTGTTTCGCCCAATGAACGTACCAAAGCCAGTTTATCATAACCGTTTGTGGTAGGAGCTTCCAGTTTATTGGCTACGAAGTTCTTGCGCAGCTCTCTGCCGTCACCGATTGCAGATGTGCTGTTTTCCTTTTCAGCTGCCAGATAGAAATGTCCCCAGTCGATACGAACATCATCACCCTTTTTCTTCAGAATCTCCTGATTGCGGCTTCCGGTACGAAGGAATAACAAATCGCCGTCAGTAAAGCTGTCGGCAACAGATTCCTGGTGAGATTGGTCGATTGCCCATTGCGGAGATGCTTCGAAATACAACTCTACCTGATGTTTCTTTCCGTCATTGGAGGCTACTTCATAAGAAATATAGTTGACCGGACGTGACAACAAGTCCAGATTATCCATGAACATAGGAGCGGTAAATGTCAGTTTCAAATCTACCGGACCGCAAGTAAATGTATAATAAGTCTGCATAGGTTGTACGTCTACAGAAGTTTGTTGTGCTGTTTGATGGAAAGAACGGTAACCGTCCAATTCTACCAGCAATCCGAAATCCAGCAGTCCGTTTCCTACCCGGTTATGACAATAGCCTGCAATCAGATTCTCACCCGGTTTCAAAGAAGCTACTACTTCTTCCGACAGTTTCACCCGTTCGTTCTTTTTACAAGCATTACCTGTATCTACCACTTTGATGCCGTTGATATAAATAATAGCATCATCGTCATGAGAGAATTCAAGATATACATTCTTTCCTGTCAAGTCCTCCTGAATATCAGCTACCCGGCGTACCCAGATAAATTCTTCACCCCATTGGGTTTTGGCTGTATGTTCATTCTCCATGGTTCCGAAGGCAGCTTCGCCTTCTTTCCAGGCTTTATCATTGAATCCGGCATTCTGCCATCCGTCAGCAGGCTGTTGAGTGGTATACTTTCCTGTCCAGCTACCTTGTTCGGATGTCTTTACCAAAGGACGTAGTTCCAGTTCTTCCGTTCCCATGAAACGGTAGGTTTGTCCGTCTACTTTTGCAACACCAAGTAAAGAGAAATCCTTGCCTGTCCAATGTTTTACAGGACTGTCGTATAGATTGTTCGTAGTAGACCATGCACTAGTATAAGGATCAATTGTCACCAGCGGATATGCCGGAGCACGTAATTCATTCTTCTCGTGCTGTTCTACCTGGGTCTCACAGCTACAAAATACAGAAGCTGTTCCCAGTAACAGCATCATCAGTTGTTGTTTCATAATTTAAATCACCTGTTTATTTAATCTATTTTACGCAAATTCCGTCGTTTTCTATTTATTTCTTAGCCGGAAACAAAAGCATCAATGCCGGTATACCGGAAGCAGAATAACTGTCGATTTCCGCACCTTCCGGCAACTTTTTATAGTATTCGCCTCCACATACGTTCCGTGTCTTATCTCTGTTTGCCCAACCTGTTTTGATGGTACGTTTCAGGAACGGGAGATATTGGGTTTGTCCGCAATCATACACCAACCATGCCATATATTCCGCAAAGATGGCAGTATAGATACCCTGTTCAATACCACCTTCGAAAGGTAGCACTTTATGTTCTGCAGACATATCTTTCACTATATAGTCTGCTGCCAGAATAGCATTGTCCAGATAACGTTTCTCTCCGGTCGCCTTATAAAGCAGTATGGACGCTCCGATAAAGGTTGCCTGATTATAGACATGTGCTTTCCAGGCAGGATTACCATTTCCATGACGGCTATCGGCAATCTTTCCTGTTGCTTTATCCAAGAGATTTTCCACTCCCCATTCATAGATTTCTTTACCTTTGGCAAGATATTGAGCTTTCGTCTGATAATCCGGCCGTTTGTCGGTCGATTCTTTTCTATTTTCAGGTACGTTATTGTAGAGGGTTAATGCTGCAACAACTGTCGGAAAGTTGATACATGCCATCTTTCCATCACCGAATTTATTCGGTTTCGGATTTTGAATGGGTTGCCATTGCCAGAACATACCTCCGTTTTCTTTGTCATACGAACCTGTATCACCCACTTTTTCCGAGCCATACCATACCCGTTTGAAACTGGCTTCCGAGAGTTTCAGATATTCATCCACTCCAAAAAGTTCGTAGCCGCGTGCCAAGCTGATAGTCCACCACATGATGTCATCGTAGATGAACCAACCGGTATTTTCGTTGTTATCATCAAAATCAAACTGACAATATTGCGCTTTGTTCCCTGCGAATATTTTCTCGCAGAGTGTTTTATAATAACTTGTCTTCTTTCTGTCTTTCTGTGCCTTTGCCAGTTTATAGGCATTCATTGCCATATCCCAATAAATAGGCTGACACCAGATAGCCGCTGCTCCATTGCCACGGTCAACAGCACTCGGATAGGACGAATTTGTCTTGTAAATATATTTATTGGAGTCTAGTAGTGTATTATTAAATCCTTCATAAGCTGCCCATACATCTTCGTTCGTATACGCATGCTTCTTCTGGTTTGCTTTTCCTAAATTACCGACTGCCCATGTGGTAGTTGATACTCCCAATAGTAGTGTCAGAGCCAAAAGAATTTTGCCTTTCATGATAGTTTATAAGTTTATAGTATTTTTCCTGTTACAAAGATTGCAGAAATAGCTGAAAAAAAACGATAATATTTATTCAATAAAGAACAAATACAGACCAAAACACTTTTCTACAATAAAAAATGAGACTGTTGAATATCATTTTCCCCTAATAAATTTACTTTGCTTCAAACTAGAAAATCATTTGTACCTTTCAATAAAACACTTAGCAAAGGTACAAATGATTATTATAATGAACCTATTGATTTTCCTCTATGCAGAGATTTATAATCAGTGCTTTTTTATCTCCGGTCTTTTACATTCGGGAAAGTTAGCATTAGTGCAGGAATGCCGGAAGCTGTATAAGAAGACAGGGGGACGTTGATAATGGAACTCGCTCCAAGAACTTATTAGTCAGATTACGTTCCTTGTCACGGTTTTTCCAGCCGAGATTGATGCTGCGTTCTATGTATTCGGTGTATTGGGTTTGCCCGCAATCATTAATTAAAATAGGTATGTATTGGGCTAAGATGGCATTATAAATACCTTTTTCGTCTGTTAATTCTTCTTGAGATGGATTACCTTCCGGCCTTAAAACTTTATTTGCTGTTGACTTCTTTGCTATAATATAATCCATAGCGGCTTTTGCATGATTTAGATAAGTCTGATCTTTTGTCACAAGATAAAGCATGGCGGCAGAGCCCATGCAAGTGGCTTGGTTATAAACAAGCATTGTCCAAGCGGCATCAGCATTTCCATCATGTTTAGAGTCTGCTACTGCACCTGTTACCGGATTGAATAAATTTTCCGAAGCCCATTTATAAACGGTTTTTGCTTTTTCCAGATACTGGGAGTTGTTTGTAGCCTTATATAACTCCATTGCAGCTATGATAGTTGGATAGTTGATGCATGCCATTTTCCCTGTACGACCAAATTTCCAGTCCCAGTACATGCCCCCGCTGTTCGGATCGAACGAACCTTTATCCAAAGGATGTCCTCCTTCTGATTGTGGCTTTCCATTCCATACTCTATAAAAACCATCTTCTGATATTTTCAGGTATTTATCATCTTTGGTCAACAAGTATGCACGTGCTAACGAACCGACCCACCACATCATATCGTCATATAAATCCCAGTGGGAATAATCATACCAATCGAATGTAAACTCATTAGAACATCCCTCGAAATGCTTTTCCATCAGGTCCATATATTTTTTATCACCTGTGAGTTTATAGGCGTTTATCGTCATATCAAACATCATGGCTTGTGTCCAACCTACGGCAATCTCCGATGTTCCACTTCCTGCATCTCTACGATAAACTTGGCGGGAATCTTGGAATAAGTACTCATTAAACGAATCGTATGCTGTAATTACATCACTGTATGTAAATCCTTTATCACCGGAATTGTTGTTTTCATTGGCATCTGAATCGGAACACCCGAATAACATGGCTCCTAATATCCAGCTGAAAACGATGATTATTTTATTTTTATTCATAACTTGTTTTTTATATATGAAATTTATGAAAGAGGTTATCCACGTAAGGATAAGAGGCTAACCTCTTTTCAAAATAGGATTGTTTTAATCTAAATTCTATGCCAATAATTATGGAACTAAGACTTCCATAGGTTCACTGTAATTCCAGCGACGGACACTTTCTGTTTCGTAGTTTATACGGGCAGCTGCTCGTATAAATACTGTTCTGCCTGAAGGTATTGTACCGTTGGATTTGATGGTAACTTCCGTTCCAAAAAGAGGTTCAAAGTCTGCCCCAGTGTACTCTATCTTATTAGACCAACGATCGTCTCGTGCTCTATATCCAACAGTTGAAGAATAACTCACAAATAGTTGTATGTCAGTCATATTTAAAAAGCTGTCTTTATATTCTCCTAGAGGTTCAATTTTTTCTTTGAAGATTTCTTTGCTGACACCTCTCGTTACTTTGACCTTTACCGTAATTTTGCCATTGCTGATTGTCGGTTCACTTACGAATACTATTTTTAAGAAAGGTTCTACTTCAAAACGTACTTTTGTTATGCCTGATATTTCTTTCTCTATCGTTTCATCAGCTAAAGGCACTCCATAGTTATCTTCTCGCACTAGGGGTATGAATGGACCATCAATACGGATATTGTATGTGCCTTTGAATAATTTTGTATGCTGGAATGTGCCATCGGGCATACAATAAAAATCTGGGTTGTGCTGAACATTATCACCCCAACTGAGTTCAGTCAAGCGCACACGAATACCTTCACTGCCTTGGTCGGTCAGCACTTTTTCTCCTGTAGCTACATCTACTACTTCACCTTGCAATGTTTCCGCTGGTTCATCGTAATTGTCAACGCTGAACATGTCACAGGAACCGAAAGTGAACAGTGCACATAATAAGGTACAAAATGTTATCTTTTTCATATTCTATGTTTCTTAATTAGTTTTTTATATCACTTATCTTTTATCGGTTAGGCTGCTGATCGATTAGCGGACTCTTCGTTACTTCTCCACCCGGTATTCCGAAGTAGTAGTCAATAGTACTGTAGTCAGCAGTTCTGTTTGAAGTCCATTGGAAACGAGCGTCAAAGAAGTATTTACCAGCTTGGGTTGAGAAGAAAGGATATAATCCACGGAAACGATAACGGGAATTACTGCTAAACTTATCTTTATCTCTTGTTTCACCCCAAAATCCGCCTCTATTATTGTAATCTTGTACACGCCAACGACGCAAATCCCATTTAGTCTTATGCTCAAAGGCTAATTCTTTACGACGTTCTTTCCGTACGATGTCACGTCCTCCTTCTGTAGCTGTCAGGTTACTTGTCAACAGAGTAGCTCCTGCACGTTCACGGATATCATTTACTGCTTTGGTTGCCAGCTGGAGAAGATTTTCTCCATCAGGAGATGTTACTCCGGCTAAAGATAACTCTATTGCTGCTTCGGCCGCATTGAGCAGAACTTCAGCATAACGCATCAATATAAAAGGTTGAGCTGATTTTCCTTCGCCTGCCGCAAACGATGGATCTGGGTTAGCCATTTACGTCCATAAAATCCGGTTATTGCCGATTCTCCCTGGTCATAGAACGGACCATTTTCTCCGCCTGCAGTCATATCTTTACCGTCATATTTTACAACTTCCTGATTTTCCATCTTAGGACTGAGATATAATGTTTTGGGCTTGCCGGTATATGCATTTAAATCTTGGTAGTGAGTGTCAGCATTGGCAAAAGAGTAATCATTGAAAAAAGGTTTGATTGGAGTTGCTCCAGTATATATTCCCGCTCTGATTTCAATTTCTCTACCTTTAAACATGTCACCGGGGAAGATTACATAGGCACGTAAGCGAGGTTCCGCATTTTTAAAGAAATCCATCGGTGTATTAAACAGCAGATAGTTACCATCGGTGTTGGAAGCACCGTCAGTTACTTTCATTGTTCCGTCAGCATAATGTTCGAAGCCATCAAATAATTCTACAAAATCAAGAGTTGGACACGTTTCAGATGATAGCGGAGCGCGGAATACTAGTGGAGCACTGTAAGCGTCATATCCGTGTGTGATGGTTGGATATATGTATTTTCTTACATATATATTTTCCGGACTAGTCAGATCGCTAAACATATCTACCATATTCTGGTATTGAGCTTCTTTATCGTTTGCTGCCCATTTTTTCTTATAAAGATCATAACCGCCATTTATCATTACTTCACGGGCTGCTTTATAAGCTTCAGTGAAATATTTTTTGGATGCATCTTCCCATTGGCTCTCGTCGAATCCGATAACACGTACGCCTGTTTTGCGTCCTAATCCTGTAAGACGTCCTTGAACTGTTTCATTATATTTAGCAACGGACCCTGCGTATAGCATAGCTTCAGATTTGAATGCTAATGCGATGTATTTACTTGAATAGCCATCCTTTAACGGTTTGTTACTTAATAGTGATATGGCTGTGTCAAAGTCAGATAACACCTGGTTCCATGTCTCTTTCTCCGACGAGCGGGGAACTTCCAGCGTACTTTCGTCAGCCGGATATTGTATCACTCTCGTAACCAGCGGTACACCACCATAGCGCTTTGCCATCGTGTAAAAGACAAAAGCTCTTACGAAATAAGCCTCACCCATATAGTGATTATAAACATTACCAGCAAAGTTTCCTTCGTATTTCGGCAAGTTCTCAATTAAAAAATTGGCATCACGCAACAAAGGAAATGATTTTCCCCAGTATTGAGTATCTTCTCCTGTAAAGCTCTTGCAGATGTTATCTCTGCCTACGGCTTCACCTGTTCCTTCAATACCGAATGCACCTAACCAGGAATTGAAATCAAATCCCCATTTTGCCATATATTTAAAATCTTCGAAAGGTATATTACTGTACATTCGTGCCATATAAATATCCATTCCCGATTCGCTTCCTATTAAGTCTTTATCGGTAATGAGATTCTTGGGAGCAATATCTAGATCATTGCAACCGCTGAATAATAAGATACTAAACAATGATAATATAAATATCTTTTTCATATAGATAATATTTTAAATTATTTTTTTGTCCAAAACCTTAAAAAGAAAGAGACATTCCTACTGTATAGGTTTTGTTTAACGGATACATTCTACCCAGATCGTCGTCAGGATGTTCCGGGTCGACAAATTTCACGCCTGTTATTGTAAACAGATTGTAGGCATTGGCAAATATGCGAAGGTTCATGGTCGACAAAGCTTTTATCCGAGGAAGGGTATAGCCAATTTCTATACTCTTAAGACGTAAATAAGCTGTGCTGACGCGATTGAATTCAGAGTTCCCTTTTGGATAATGGCCCGTATATCCATAGTGACCGCTTACCCATTGAGTCTTCGGATCGTAGGGATCAGCCAGAGGGTCTGTCGGATGCCAACGATCAAGGAATTGCTCCAAAGCACCTCCGCCATTTTCACCCCATATATTGTATAAAGGTTCTTTATATTCCATAGAACCGAGGGCAGAACCTTGAAATAATATGTTCAGATCAAAATTCTTATATGCGAAATCCAAATTCAAACTGTAATTTAACCAAGGTGTTTGATCGAATGCAAAAGGATGTTCATCTTGACCATTGATTTCACCATCTCCATTCCAGTCTACATACTTGTAATCTCCAGGGAGTATATCTCTGTCTTTATAAATAGGGTATGTCCAGATATCATTCCAATCAGTGTAACGTCCTGCTGAATTATAACCGAATTGAACACCTTGATAACGATTGTTCAAATTGTCATTGCGCCATCTATCATAAGAACTGGACCAAGGACCTTTATTGACTGCAGTCATGTGTTTTCTGCGAGTAATAGTACCTATTGCTTTTACCTTATAAGAAAAATCTCCTATTTTATTCCGGTGTGTAAGCTCCAGGTCTATACCAAATTGCCGGTCGCTGTTAACGTTCTCTAATGGAGCTTCAGCGCCTACAACTGTTGGTAAATCTCCGCTACTACGGGCAAACATATTTTTGCGGCGGCGGTCGAAGTAGTCAATCACAAAACCGAATAAACCATTCCATCCCTCAAAGTCTACACCAATGTCGAATGTTCTTGATTCGTACCATGAGATACCCTCATTAGGAAGAGGTTTCGGTGAGGCGGCATAAACGAATTTATCGCCAAAGACGAAGCCGGGAGCATATTGATTATAATACCCTTTTTCAGCATTTCCGCTGGTAGCAGGATAATTATATCCTTGTGCCCATTCATAATTCCAATTATTACTTAAATCATCTCCTAATACACCGTAGCTGGCACGTACCTTCAACTGATTCACAAAAGAAAGAGCAGATATTGATTTGAAAAACGACTCTTCAGAGATACGCCATCCTGCTGATATGGAAGGGAAGAACCCCCATTTATGTCCTTTGGCAAACTTAGATGATCCATCGTAACGGAATTGTGCTTCAAGCAAATAACGGCTTCCGTAAGCATAATTTATTCTACCTATTAAAGCTGAATTAGCTTCCTCGTAAAGATCGGAGTTACCCGAATACATTCCACCTTGTTGGGCAGTGTCTTCGCCTACAAAAAGATATGGAACGCTGAAGGCAAGATTGCGTTGGGCATAGAAGTTATCTCCCTGACGTTTCTGAGTTTCCCAACCGATTAATCCACTTACGGAATGTTCTCCAAATGTGCGATTATAATTCAATATTAACTGAGCCAGAGTCTGTTGTTTATCGTACATTTTTCGAAGGAGGTTGCTCGGAGAACTGTTGTTATACAATTTTTGAGTATAGGTATCGGTCAAATCATCATAAGCATATTGATAATATTCCTTACGGTAACTTTCATTGTTGTCCAATCGGTAATCGTAACTAAACAATGCTTTTGCTGACAAGCCTTTTAAAACAGGTGTTATTGTTCCAAAATCATAATTGAGTGATGCTGAAGATTGGATATTTTTCTGTTTGTTCTTTTTGTATCCCGACACGTCGGAAGTCATGAAGGCAACCGTATTATTTTCCAATTCTAATCCTTTGTAATTTAACATTGTATTTTCCGGATCGGCATACGCTGGATACAATACCCCTTGCGACCAATAGTTGCGAATAATATCTACTGAACTGTAATAAGGAGAATTTCGTTCATCGAGGAAAGCACTAAGATTGAGTTCGAAAGTCAATCCTTTAAGAATTCTTGTCGAGATGTTAGAACGAATATTATATTTCTCATAATTCAAATCTCCTGATTTGAAAAATCCTTCCTGATAGAAATATCCCATACCTATATAATATTGGGTTCTTTCATTTCCTCCTGAGATGCTGATATCGTGTTGAGTTTGAGGAGAATGATCTGAAAATATTAATGAATTCCAATCTGTAGCTCGGCGTGAACCATTGCGGAAAGCTTCGAACTGATCTTCACCGTATATAATATTCCCACCATCTACTTTATTCATCGCCTTTTCATTATATAAAGTCATTGTTCCATACGGATCGGACAGTTTAGGCATGTCAGATGGCTGTTGGATGGTAAAGGAACCATTGTATGAGACTTTTGTCTTTCCCTCTTTTGAGCCTTTTTTAGTAGTTACTAATATAACACCATTGGCAGAACGTACCCCATAAATAGCAGCCGAAGCATCTTTCAGTACAGATATATCATCAATGTCATTAGCATTCAAACGCTGGAAGTCTTGCACGTCACGAGGAACACCGTCAATGATGACCAATGGAGCATCATATCCACGAATATCAAAATTATTACTATAAGATCCGGGTTCGGCACTTTTTTGCCATACGCGTACTCCGGAGATTTTACCGGTAAGCATATTCTGCGGATTCTCATTTTTTGTTTTCAATAGGTCGGTACTTCTCACTCCTGCTATTGCACCGGTAAGGCTCACTTTTTTTTGTACACCATATCCCACAACCACTACATCACTAAGAGTGATGTCATTGGATTTCATAGAAACATTGATTTGTGTACGTCTATTCACTTTTTCTTCTATAGAATTATAGCCTATAAAAGAGAATACTAAAGTAGCATTATCTGGAGCTTCAATACGATATTGACCATCTATACCGGTTATCGTACCTACGGTTGTGTTTTTGATTACAACATTGGCCCCGATTACAGGTTCATTGGTTTCATCTGTAACAATACCTGATATGGTTCTTTTCTGCGCCCATGATGGTGAGCTCAAAGTCAGAAGAAACACCATAAGAATGCAAGAATACAGATATTGCATTTTTTTTGCACGTTGTGTTTTCATCATAATGATAATTATTAAAATTTAGTTATGTTTTTATTCAGTATGAACTGGTTACTACTCGAATCTTTAGCCTGATAAATAGGCAAACAAGCAAAAGATTCGAGTAAGAACAGGGTCTTTTTTTAGTTTAATTCGACGCTGTGGAATACCAGCTTATTTTCATTGCTGCTCTTTTCTCCATTAAATACGCCTATGGCCAACACTACATTACTGCCGTTAAATTGAGCCAGGTCGTATACGAATGTAGCATAGGTATTAGGATTGTCCGGACCTCCTGCATCATGTTTGAACTTCCAACAACCATTTTCTGCAGCAGCTGCTTCTCTGGCCGTATTAGATATTGGATTTAGATTGATGAATGTTCCGTCTTCTTTGATAACAGTAAGTTTAAAGAATGTCCATTGATTACCAAACGTGCGGGTTGTCAACGTTAATTTATTATTTCCTTCTGCTATTGCAAATTTTGCATAGAAATAAGCCTCGGGTTTATTGGTATTAGCGGCTCCGTTCCCCGTTGTTTTTATCAGATAACCTTCACTAGGGAATACTTCTGGGTCTTTTACTGTCGGCATAAATGCCCAACAATAGGCTATATGATTTACATTTCGCCACTCACGGTATGCTGCATAATAATCGCCGCTACCACCACGAATGGGGCTTATTCCAGTGAATGATTTAGCTGTTTGAACCATTGTTGAACGGACCATTTCTGCAGTTAACTTCCATTCTTCCAAACCTGTGATAGCGGTGCCGGGCAGCCAGTTCCATCCTTCGACTTTTTGTGGAGCGAAGCGTATAGCGCGAAGAACCAATTGTTTCCAATAATCACCTGTTGCGGTACGATAGATTCCGATAGCTATAATAACTTCTTTTCCAACATAGTCACTTAAGTCAAAATCATAATCAGTATAACTTTGCGAACCACAGGTTTTGGTTCCTCCCACTTTCACAGCTACAGGTTCTGCAGCAGAAAGATCTACTACTTGCACTCCAAAATACGCAGGTGCTTTGTCATCTGCATTATGAGTGCGGATTCTTAATGACAATATCTTGTTGTCTTCCGTAATCTTCTTGCTGCCATAAGTATAAGAATCAAATGCATCCAGATTGGCCGGATTTTTTTGTTCATCCCCCGTATTTCTAATTCTTAGAGTGGTTCCTTCAGGCTGTTCTTCCATATTGCCCCAGAAACTCAAAGTACACATATAATCGGTTGACCAATCCCAATGAGGATAGCTATCAGCATTTTTTCCGCCTCTGTATTCATTATAAAGCCATTTATCAGCCTCTTTCAAATCATCAGCTGTTAAACCTGGCAATACTTCTACTCCACCCAGACGAATATCGAGAGTGGCTATCTTATCTATAAACTGGGCTTTCTTGATATCCCTTGAAACTGCTACATAACCGGTTTTACTAAATGTAATAGAATAATCATCAATAATGAGACTTTCAAATAAGTATGTACCATCATTGGCGGTAGTTGTAGTCAATGAACCCAGTTTTACTGTTACCCCTGCAAGAGGAGCATTGTTGTTCTTAGCATCAGTTACAGTACCCATAACCTTTGCTGCTGCACTTAGCATCTGAATACTTATAGATGCTACTTTATTAGCATCGAACTTGCCGGCTAAAACAGTTGCGCTGGTAGTCAGATAATCTTTTTTGGTGAATGTAATGGTACGTTTATCCATAGGTACATTAGAGAAAGAGTACTTTCCATCGGCACCAGTAGCTGTAGAACCTTCGACATCAGAAATAGTAACTGCAACGCCATTGATAGGCGTGTTGTTTTCGTCAGTTACCATACCTGTTACAGTACCATAGTCGGACTTGGTCGAATCATCGTCATCGCTACACGAACTAGTTGTGAAAGCGATAGCTCCCACTAACATAAAGAACGTAAACGTTCGTAAGTTTTTCATTAGTTTCATACGCAATTCAAAATAAAGTTTTTTGTTTTTCATAATTAAATATCTATGTATTGTAAGTTTACCGGATTTGTCAAATGTGTTTTTCTTTTTTTGATTTTTATATGCATTATAATTCGTTGTATAATTTTTGGCAAAAAAAGAGCATGACGGTTAATTTATAGGTTAAAAAGCGGTTATTTATCTAGGAAATACATTAATCTTTGCCATTTAAAGTCAATATTTTGATATATCAATAATGTTGAGAGTTCATTGTTTTTCATTAATGTAAACATATACAGAAGTTTTTTTCTATAAATATGATACCTGGATATATCTCTGTGGAACTAAGCGCTTCTTTAATAGTGGTTTATTCAAAAATAGGAGAGATGCTAGTTATGATTATTTTTTCTTGGAGAATATTTTTGAAAAAAAAATGAATATTAAAGGTGTTAAGCTTATTGCAATTTGATATTTTATTTTAAATTTGCATTCAATTCTTTGATTAGAAACACACAAATAAAATATTATGAAGTTGTCATCTTGCCATATCATAGCTACAATAAGTATATTTTTTTTATCATCAACCTTATACGGGCAAGGATTAGAATTTAAAGGGAATGATTATCCCATTGATGAGCGTACATCCTATAATGTTTTTAATGATACGCCTATTCAGTTTTCGGATAAGTTTAATATAAGTTTTGAAATGTCATTAACGCGTCCTTCTCGTTTAGGTT
This sequence comes from Bacteroides xylanisolvens, assembly GCF_018289135.1. NCBI lineage: Bacteria > Pseudomonadati > Bacteroidota > Bacteroidia > Bacteroidales > Bacteroidaceae > Bacteroides > Bacteroides xylanisolvens. The sequence continues at coordinate 5,238,805 of NZ_CP072216.1, read as the reverse complement.
ATATCGTTAGGATAAAGAATGAAAATAATAAGATATATAATTTATCTTATTATAACGATGGTATATTCTCTGTGTTTAAATTAAATGAAGAAGGAAAGAATAGTCTCATTGCTGCCAAATTTGAGACTAAGGATTTAGTAGCATCTCGTTGGTTTCAAGTATCAATAAAATTTGATTTACAAAAAGATTCTTTATGTCTTGCAATCAAACAACAAAAATTTTTTGTACACAACCTTGAGTTACCTTCTAAATGGACTCCAGACATATATTTTGGAAAGAGTGATTATATGATTGATGTGCCAGTTTTCTCAATAAGACAACTTATAATTTCTGATGATAAACAACAGTACAATTTTCCTTTAGATGAAAGTGAAGGAGAGGAGGTTCACTCTATTGAGGGAAAAGTATTCGGACAAGTTAGTAATCCGAAATGGCTTATAAATGAGTCTTATAATTGGGCACAGAAGTATAAGTTTACATCTTCTAGTGTAGCAGGCTATAATTTTGATGATCTTACGGACAATATCTACATATTTAATAAAGATACTCTTATTACCTATAATTTGTACTCGGGTGACGTAATATGTAATAGTCTTGCAAATAAGTGTCCTATCGATATTTTTCTGGGAACAAATTTTTGGAATAGTGGAGCTAATAAACTTTATGTATATGAAGTTCATGTAGATGATGCTGGCAAACCAACAGTTGCAACTTTGGATTTGCGAGCGAAAGAATGGACTGTAGTGAGCAATGAAAACTTACCCATGCAACTTCATCACCATAGTGTTGCTTATGATCGGGAGAATGAACGGCATTTCATATTTGGCGGTTTTGGAGACATATACTATAGTAAAGAACTGTATGTGTATAATTATAACAAAAACAGACTGGATTCGGTAGTTTTGAAAGGAGACCGGATAGAACCACGCTATTTTTCATCAATGGGATACCGTAAGGATGACAATTCTCTCTATATATATGGAGGTATGGGTAATGAATCAGGCGAACAAATAGTGGGACGTCAATATTTTTATGATTTACATAAAGTAGACTTGAACAATAACACGGTTTCCAAGCTGTGGGAAATACCATGGAATAGAGAAAACATAGTTCCTGTAAGAGAAATGGTTATTCAGGATGATTCTTATTTTTATACGCTTTGTTATCCGGAACATTGTTCTAATACTTATCTCAAATTATATCGTTTTGCATTCAAAGACGGAGCTTTTCAAATATTAGGTGACTCTATACCTATACGTTCCGAAAAGATAAAAACGAAAGCTAATTTGTATTATAGTGACAAACTCAATAAACTCTTTGCGGTGGTTCAGGAATTTGACGACGATGATATATCTTCCAGTGTGGGTGTGTATTCATTGGCTTTTCCTCCGATAAGTCATGCGCCATTGAGTGCATACAAACCTCACAGTAAAAATAGTGAATTTACTTTCCAAATATTGATAGCATTGCTTATATTATTAGTTATAGTAATTATATCTGCTTTGATCTTTTTTATCAGACGTCGCTCCCATGAGAAACAAGGAGCAAATGATAAAAAAACTATTATAAATCCAGTAAATGTAAAATGTTCCACTTCCTTGGAACAAAATTTAGTAAAAGCTAATAGCATTTATTTGTTTGGGGAGTTTATGGTACGTGACAGGCAAAATAAGGATATAACCTATATGTTTAGTACCAAATTAAAACAGGTATTCTTATCAATTCTTCAATATAGCCCTAAAGGAGGTATCTCATCACAGAGGTTAAGTGAATTGTTTTGGCCCGGTAAATCTGAAGATAAGGTGAAAAATTCACGTGGGGTTGCCATTAATCATGTAAGAGGAATCTTAAAAGAAATTGATGGAATTGAACTTGTATACGATAAAGGTTTGTTCAGGATTGAATACACGGATGAATTTTATTGTGATTATCTTGCTTGCGTCAAACTTTTGATGATAAATAATACTGGAGGAAATGCGACAGAACTAATTGGAATTGTATCTCGCGGGAAGTTTCTTCGGTCAATTGATATGCCAGAGTTCGATTCTTTCAAAGGAAATCTTGAGCAAAAATTAGAACCGGTATTATTGATTGAGATCGAAAATTGTTTTAAAAAAGAAGCATATAAGATAGTTGTTGCACTTTGTAAGAGTTTATTTCATATTGATCCTATCAATGATGAAGCTCTTTGTTATACAATTCAGTCTCTGACAAAAATGAATATGGTAAATGAGGCAAAAGTGCAATACTTGCAGTTTTGTGTTGAATACATGAATACAATAAATAGAGAATATACTTACTCCTTTATGGATTTACAAAAGAGGAGCATACACTAGTTCTCAGTAGCCATATCAACAATTATGATATATTGAATTTACAAAGGGACAAAAATAAAACAATAAATCAAAAAAAGCCCATCTTTATTAAAATATTAATCTGATTCTCCGCAAACACACCTAATATTTTTAGTATATTAGCGCTCAAAAAGCAGGGATTATGAACATATTCAGTTTTACGGCTCATTTCGGTTCGGAGGAAGATTGTCGTTTGCATTTCAAGGAGCAGCGTGATAAGGAAGGGGTTGTCTGCAAGCGATGCGGGGGCACTTCCCATTATTGGTTACAGGGTAAATGGAGTTATGAATGCAAAGGTTGCCGTTTCCGCACCTCGTTGCGCAGCGGTACGATCATGGAGAGCTCCAAGCTGCCGTTTCTGGTGTGGTACAAAACGATGTTCCTGATGAGTTGCACAAAAAAGGGATTCTCCACCAACGAACTCCAGAAGCAATTAGGATTGAAGCGTTACGAACCGGTATGGGCGATGGTACACAAACTCCGCAGGGCGATGGGCAACCGGGATGCAAGGTATACACTGGAAGGGATGATAGAACTGGATGAGGGTTACTTTTCGGTGGCCAGTAAGGAAATCGAGCGAGGCAAGGGTACACGTGGCCGGGGAGCCGAGGGAAAGCAGAACGTTGCGGTGATGGCCGAAAGCACCCCGTTGGAAGATATCGAAACGGGCAAAAAGGAGAAGCATGTGCGTTATTTCAAGGCCAGGGTACTGGATAGCCATCAAAGTGAAGGAATCAACGGCGTGGTCAGGGACTGCATGGAGGATGATGCCATCGTATTTTCGGACAAAAGCACTTCTTACGTTGACATCTCCGATCTGGTGGAATTGCACGTCACCGAGAAATCAGACGCCAAAACCACCAAGGAAACACTCAAATGGGTGCATATCGCAATCAGTAATGCAAAACGGACATTGCTGGGCAACTACCATAAAATCAAAAGGAAATACTTACAGTTGTATCTCAACGAGTTTATTTACAAATTAAACAGACGGTATTTTGGAGACAAACTCTTTGACAGACTAGTAATTGCGAATATAACAGGTGCATAAACGGATAATCAGAAATATTAATTACGGACGGGCTGAACTTTTCAGATTTTACTTAAATGGGCTTGCCTTTACTCCCTCGAAAGTCATCTTTATGGGTTTTATTTTTCCATCTTTATCAAAGTACATACGGTCAACGCAGGTCACACGAGCGTTTCCATCCGTTTCACCCAATGGATGGCGATGATAAATGATGTACCATTCATCCTCTCCCGGCCCTTTTACAACTGAATGATGGCCGGCACCTGTTCCAATATTGGGATCTCTCTGTAATATTTTTGCTTCTCTTTTGAAGGGTCCGAACGGTGAGTCGGCAATGGCATAAGCAACACAATAATCCGGTCCGGTCCAACCGCCTTCCGACCACATAAAATAGTATTTTCCGTTACGTTTCAACATAAAAGGTCCCTCTACATATTTTTCGGGGGTTACTTCCTTATAAAGGGTACCATCTTCAAACGGTACGATACTCAACAAGTCCGGGGCCAGTTTCACCATATTACAATGTCCCCAGCCACCATAATACATATAATATTGTCCGTCATCATCTTTGTAAACAAACTGATCGATCGGTTGCGCACCATTTACAAATTTATCAATCAGAGGTTTGCCTAACGCATCTTTAAATGGTCCGGCAGGATTGTCGGCCACAGCTACACCAATACCGCCCAGTTCATTATTGCTTTGGATATCATTCGCACCGAAAAATATATAATATTTATCATTCGCATGAATCACGGCAGGTGCCCACAAAGCACGTTTAAACCAACTTATATTTTCTTTTGATAACACTTTCGAGTGCTTTGTCCAGTTCACCAGGTCTTTAGACGAGAAGGCATCCATGAAAGTCTGTTCGTCATAAGGCGCCGAATACGTAGGATAAATCCAGTATTCATCCCCAAATACAACTCCTTCCGGATCGGCATACCATCCCGGGAATACAGGATTGCCACTCGTCTTCGGTTGTTGATTGGCTTTTTGTCCAAATACAGACTGGGAACAGCAAATAATACTAAGAAGGATAAGGTGCTTCAGTTTCATACAATATCAATTTTAAAGTTCGTGCTGCAAAGATGAGAAAAAACAACTAGAAAATTCAATAAATACGAACCAATTAAGGATAAATACTAACCAATCTGCAAAAAAAAGATGATTTATCAAGATTTTATGCTTTCTTTGCAATATTATTATTAAGTAAAAAATACCATGAGAAGCAGATTGTTATTCCTAACCGTACTTTTAATAATTATTTGTGCATCCTGTCAACCCAAGAAGAAAACAGAGCCGGAAAAGGAAGCCGTAACAGGAGCGACTTATACAAATCCGCTACGTGAAAGAGGAGCAGAGCCATGGGCTGTTTTTTATGAAGGGAAATATTATTATACGCAAGGCTCTGAAAGCAGAATCATGCTCTGGGAGACCAGTGATATTACAAATTTGAATGACAGTCTTAGAAAGCCGGTATGGATACCAACCGATCCAAGCAATTCCCATCACTTATGGGCCCCCGAAATGCATCGCATCAACAACAAATGGTATATTTACTTCGCAGCAGACGATGGCAACATGGACAATCACCAGATTTATGTGATTGAAAACGAGGCTGATATTCCTACAGAAGGTAAGTTTGTCATGAAAGGGCGCATACCGACCGACAAAGATAATAACTGGGCAATTCATGCGAGTACTTTCGAACACAACGGACAGCGTTACATGATTTGGTGCGGATGGCAAAAACGAAGAATTGACAGCGAGACACAATGTATTTACATCGCTTCGATGGAAAATCCGTGGACTCTTTCTTCTGACAGAGTCCTGATTTCCAAACCTGAATATGAATGGGAGTGTCAATGGGTTAATCCCGATGGCAGCAAAACAGCCTATCCGATCCATGTGAACGAAGCACCTCATTTCTTTCAGCCGAAGAATAAAGATAAAGTATGCATTTTTTATTCCGCCAGCGGTAGCTGGACTCCCTATTATTGTGTAGGATTGCTAACAGCAGACGCCAATGCCAACCTGTTGGACCCTGCTTCCTGGAAGAAACATCCGACACCCGTATTTCAGCAGAAACCGGAGAATGAAGTTTTTGGCCCTGGCGGCAGTTCTTTCGTCTCTTCACCGGATGGAAAGGAATGTTATATGCTTTATCATGCCCGTCAGATACCGAATGACGCTCCAGGTGCAATGGACTCACGTACTCCCCGCTTACAAAAAATAGAGTGGGACAAAGATGGGATGGCTATACTGGGAATACCGAATAAAACCGGAACAATATTGCCCAAACCATCAGGAACAAAAATAGCTGAAAAATAACAAAAACATTTATTCATACGATTCAGCAGTCAAACGCAAATTTACATGAACCCATAAAGGACAAAAACTGACCATCACTTCCATTCTCTATTATCCGAAGCCGCTTTATACGGGACTTTATATAAAAAAGAAGAGAATTTATTATTTTTTGAACGGTAATTTTCCTTTATTCTCTTTTATTTCCACTTTCTTTGCGATATTCCTTTTTAATGGGATACCAATTCAACAACTAATTATAAATGTATACCATGAACATGAAAAAGAATTTTCTAACAATGCTGCTTGCATTGGCTTTATGCGGTTCGACTTTTGCTCAATGGAAACCTGCCGGTGACAAAATCAAGACATCGTGGGGAGAACAGCTTGACCCTAAAAACGTATTGCCGGAATATCCGCGTCCTATCATGGAACGTAATGACTGGAAAAACTTGAACGGGCTTTGGAAATATGCAATCACAAAGAAAGGTGATCCTACGCCTGCTGCTTACCAAGGCGATATTCTTGTTCCTTTTGCCGTAGAATCGTCTTTATCAGGCGTAGGTAAAATGATAAACGAAAAAGAAGAACTGTGGTACCAACGCACTTTCGATATTCCTTCAGCCTGGCGCGGCAAACAAATCCTGCTGCATTTCGGTGCGGTAGACTGGAAAGCAGAAGTTTGGGTGAATGATGTAAAAGTAGGCGAACACACAGGCGGATTTACTCCTTTCTATTTCGATATTACTTCTGTACTTAATAAAGGAAATAATGACTTGGTAGTAAAAGTATGGGATCCTTCAGATCGTGGCGAACAACCCAGAGGAAAACAAATAGCAAATCCTCATGGCATTTGGTACACTCCGGTTACAGGTATCTGGCAAACAGTGTGGTTGGAACCGGTTGCAACACAATACATCACTAATCTGAAAACTACTCCTGATATTGACAATAATTCTGTTAAGGTAGAAGTTGCCGCTAATACGACCTCTGCCGACAAAGTGGAAGTAAAAGTATTCGATGGTAAGAACCTTGTAGCCAAAGGCGCAGCGTTGAACGGAGTACCTGTTGAACTGACAATGCCTGCTAATGCTAAACTGTGGTCTCCGGACTCTCCTTTCCTCTACAATATGGAAGTGACTCTGTATAAAGACGGAAAAGCAATAGACCAGGTAAAGAGTTATACGGCTATGCGTAAATATTCTATCCGCAAAGGTCAGAATGGCATCACTCGCCTGCAATTGAACAACAAAGACTATTTCCAGTTCGGTCCGCTCGACCAGGGGTGGTGGCCTGACGGTTTGTATACCGCACCGACAGACGAAGCATTGGTTTATGACTTGAAGAAGACGAAAGACTTCGGCTACAACATAGTACGTAAGCACGTCAAAGTAGAACCTGCACGCTGGTACACTCATTGCGACCAATTAGGATTGATCGTATGGCAAGATATGCCGAACGGTGGTCCTAGCCCACAGTGGCAGGCACGCAATTATTTCAACGGTACGGAAGTGATTCGTTCTGCTGCTTCGGAAGCTAACTATCGCAAAGAGTGGAAAGAAATCATCGACTGTCTGTATTCTTATCCGAGTATCGCTGTATGGGTTCCTTTCAATGAAGCATGGGGACAATTCAAAACTCCGGAAATCGTAGCATGGACCAAAGAATACGATCCTAGCCGCCTGGTGAATCCTGCCAGCGGTGGTAATCACTATACTTGTGGCGATATTCTCGACCTTCACCACTATCCGGGCCCGAACATGTTCCTTTACGATCCGAGACGCGCTACCGTATTGGGTGAATATGGAGGTATCGGCTTGGTAGTAGAAGGAAACACTTGGGTGAATGACAAGAAAAACTGGGGTTATGTGAAGTTCAATACATCGGACGAAGTAACGAACGAATACATTAAATATGGCAAACATCTGTTGGAATTGATCCGGAAAGGATTCTCTGCTGCCGTATATACCCAGACAACAGACGTAGAAGGTGAAATCAACGGTCTGATGACTTATGACCGTAAAGTAATCAAGATGAATGAAGCTAAAGTCAGAGAAATCAACCAACAGATCTGTAACTCTCTGAATAAATAATAAATAGAATAATACTCTTTTCCTTATTGAATATCAAGACAGCACCTTTGAATTTTTAAATTCGAGGTGCTGTATTTTCATTTATAATAAGAAAGCTCTCTCATTGCCATCGGTCAGAGAGCAATGTTTCATTTAAAGGAGATTTTTATGAACAGCAAACATATCTTCTTATCCACCTTAGTCGGTCCCTTAGTAATTCCGTCACTCAATGCAGCCGAAACCAACAGGCCCAACATACTATTTGTCATTTCCGACGACCAGTCTTACCCGCACGCATCGGCCTACGGATCACCCATAGCTAAAACACCGGCCTTTGATTTTGTAGCCCGCAACGGCTGGTTATTCAACAACGCGTTCGTTACTTCTCCTGGAAGCAGTCCCTCGCGAGCTTCTATCTTAACCGGACTTTATCCCTGGCAAATAGCAGAAGCAGGTACTCATGCTTCCTCCTTCCCTGCCGAATATAAATGTTTTCCTGATATTTTGGCCGAAGCAGGTTATCATGTTGGCTGCACAGGCAAAGGATGGGGCCCCGGCGACTGGAAAATATCGGGACGAAAACATAATCCTGCAGGTCCGGAATACAATAAAAGACACATTCAACCTCCTTTCAAAGGAGTGTCCAATACCGATTATTATCAAAACTTTAAAGAATTTCTCCACGCCAGAAAGGAGAAACAGCCTTTCTATTTCTGGGTCGGCTCACGTGAGCCGCATCGTCCTTATGAAAAGGATAGCTGGAAAAAAGCCAATAGAAAACTGGCCGATGCAAAAGTTCCTTCTTTTCTTCCCGATAAGGAGGCCATAAAAGGAGATTTATTAGACTATGGAACGGAAATAGAATGGTATGACAGCCAATTATCCCGTATCCTTGACACATTGAAAGAAGAGGGCGAATTAGAGAATACTCTGATTATTGTCATGGCAGACAATGGGATGCCTTTCCCCGCAGCCAAAGCAACTTGTTTTGAATATGGTATTCATATTCCAATGGCTATATGTTGGATAGGTAAGATTAACAAAGGAGGTATCAGTGATGAATTTGTAAGTGGAGTCGATCTGGCCCCAACAATCCTTGATGCAGTTGGCATACATAATAAAGGGCAAATGGTAGGTATCAGTCTACTACCCTATCTTCAGAAAAAGAGAAAAGACACTGGAAGAACGATGGTTTTTGCAGGAAGAGAACGTCATGCTTCTGCACGTTACAATAATTGGGGATATCCGAGCCGTGCATTAAGAACAAAAGATTTTCTTTATATCAGAAACTTCCGTCCGGAGAGATGGCCTGCAGGTGACCCTTGCGCTATTGATAAAAAAGGAAGACTAGAAGCAATGCATAGTGCTTATTACGACATAGACCAATGTCCGGCATGGGACTTCATTGTCAGCAACAGAGATGACAGAGAAATATATCTTTATTTTCTGAAAGCAGCAGGGAAACGGCCTTATGAAGAATTGTATAATGTATCTACCGATCCCGGTTGCCTTCATAATTTAGTTGGAAATGGTAAATGCACTGAAAAGCTAAATAATCTCCGTAAAGAAATGGACAAATTACTTAAAAAGACCAAAGATACACGCTACTTGGATGATCCGACCCAAGATGACATCTGGGAAACTTATCCGCGTTTGAGTGGAGCAATCCGTACCTTTCCAACACCTTTATTTTAATTGGAGGATCCAAAGGATATAAGTAATATCCTCTTTACATAAAAACGCATTGATATCCCACTCCAACAAATATAGAACCTGTTGAAGTGGGATTAGTTTATTCATATATTTAATGTATTAAAGCATAGCTAGTAAGTAATACTACCTATGTCTCCATGGTTTCCTGCTAACATGCCCGGATTATCTTACCGGCATCTCTTTCGTTCCACTCCAATGAACAGTTCCTTTCACTCCAGTGAACAAGCCTGTGCACTCTAGTAAACAATTCGTGCCACTCCAGTAGAACGAGCGGAATGTCTTATTAAAACAGGGTCGACGCATTATATTTTTTACTATCTTACAACTTGTATTTTATTTTTATATTATTGACTATTAGTGTATTATCTATTGTATATGTCGATTATTTTCCTTATCTTTATAAGATATTATAAAACATAAACTAACATGAAAATTGGCATAATTGACCTTTGTAAACAAATAGAAGATCCTAGGATGAACCGCAAAAAAGTACATAAAATGGAAACTATTATCTATATATCCATTGCTGCTGTAATCTGTGGCGCCCAGTCTTGGAATGAGATTGAGGAATTTGGCAATGCGAAAATTGCTTTTTTCAAAAGTCGCATACCTGACCTGGAGTTCATCCCTAGTCATGATACTTTTAATAGATTCTTCAGTATAATAAAGCCCGAGTATTTTGAGTTGATCTTTCGTAATTGGGTAAAACAAGTTTGTCAGGAGGTGAAAGGCGTTGTAGCTATAGATGGCAAGCTCATGCGTGGTCCAAGCCAATGTGATGGAGAGCATACTACGGGAAAAGAAGGATTCAAATTATGGATGGTTTCCGCCTGGTCTGCCGTTAATGGAATTTCTTTAGGTCAGGTAAAAGTAGATGATAAAAGCAATGAAATCACAGCTATTCCATTGTTGATTAACTCTTTGGAACTAAGTGGTTGTATTGTTACAATTGACGCGATGGGATGCCAGAAAGATATAACCCAGACCATTATTGAGCGTGATGCAAATTATATTATAGCTATAAAGGAGAATAAGAAAAAAAATTATCAACTAGCTAAACAAATTATTGACGATTATCAGGATAGAGATGAAATAATCAATAGAGTCACCAGGCATGTGTCGGAAAATACCGGACATGGAAGAGTTGAGAAAAGAACCTGTACTGTAGTCAGTTATGGTTCTATAATGGAGAAAATGTTTAAGAAGAAACTTGTGGGGTTGAAGTCTATTGTAGGGATAAAGTCGGAGAGAACAATAGTAGCAACAGGAGAATATACTCAAGAGGTCAGATACTATGTAACTTCACTTGATAATACCAAACCGGAGGAGATTGCATCTGCCATCAGACAGCATTGGTCTATTGAGAATAATCTTCATTGGCAATTGGATGTTACCTTTCGAGAAGACTACAGTAAAAAGGTGAAAAATGCAGCCAGAAACTTTTCGGTGGCAACAAAGATGGCACTTACCATACTAAAGAAGGATAAAACAACAAAAGGAAGTATGAATCTGAAAAGACTAAAAGCCGGATGGGATGAAAAATATTTGTCACAACTTTTACAGAACAATAATTTTTAATGCGTCTGCCCTGCTTATTAAAAACAAGGTGAGAACGAATGGAAAACATGAAAGCATATGGTTATCTGAATGAGAAATGCGCAATAAAAAGATGAGAAATAAATCTCTTCTAGTGCGCGCGACCGAATAACGACAAAGCATACGGAATGACATATAGCGCGGATGGCTTCGAAGGAGTTTGGGCAAACCCATTCCCTATCGCCAATCCTCCTAGGAGGCATAAACTAATCATTGATTTTTCCATCTTGTATTATTTTCAATTCATAGGGTTAACAGATTCAACGTACTACTTTCCATTCTTTAGGAGCTTTGAATCCGTCACGACCTTTACCGTAAGGTACTTCCGGTATACAAGGAGTGATCGTGTCATATTTCAGGGCAACCTCATACAAAGCCTTCACAATTTTCTCGTTTCCTGCGCTGGCATTTTTCTTTTCGTAAGGATCTGTTTTATAATCAACCAGGAAGTCCTGTTTCAAATCCAGACCCGGTTTCATACCTTTTCTTATCAGTTTATAGTCTTTATTGACTACTGCTCCGTGTCCCAGATAAAAGTCGCGGTCGATACAGGTCTTTTTACCGTTTAATACAGGGAGAATGCTAATACCGTCATATTCACGTTTCGGACGGCTGTGATCTCCTACCAAATCTTTCAACATGGGAACAAGGTCAACAAAGCCCGTCACTTGTGAGCTCAAGTTCTTATATTGTTTCTCTGCCTTCTTCCAATAAAGAACAGCCGGTGCATGTACCCCTCCATCCCACTCGTCGAATTTATGTCCACGCAAAGGTCCTGATGAGGATCCCGGAACACCGGCAGTGCCGTTATCACTAAAGAAGATAAAGAAAGTGTTGTCCATAATTCCTTTCTTCTTCAAGGCATCTACAATAGCACCGATTCCCCTGTCCATACAAGAAACCATTGCACTGTAAGTCGCTTTTTTCTGTTCTTTCGGTGTCAGGCTGTCGAAATTGTCTGTATAGAGTTTTATATCTTTTTCCTGTGCCTGCAAAGGTGTATGAGGTGCATTATAGGCCACATACAACATAAACGGACCTTCTTTCTCGTATGCATCGATACAGCGGATGGCTTCTTGGGTTATCAATTCGGTAGAATAGCCCTTGTCATGACAAGTTTCCCAATCATTATGCCAATCCAGTTCACCCTCACGCGTCAGGTCGAAATAATCTATCGCACCGTTCAGATGACCATAGAAGTGCGAAAAGCCCCTATTCATCGGATAATGCACTTTCTTCGTATGTCCCAGATGCCATTTACCGATAATGGCTCTGTTCTTATATCCGTTACGTGCCAGCATATCGGCCATCGTTTCTTCATTCTCATCCAGTCCGTCTTCACGCCAGGGCGGAATAACAGCCGAACGGACACCAAACCGGTTCGGGTAACGTCCCGTCATCAGTCCCGCACGGGTGGGCGTACTGATGGGAGAAGTGTAAAAGCGTTCGAGTTCCACTCCTTCGCCCACCAGAGCATCCAGACTGGGAGTCTTGATTTCACTACCATGAAATCCTACATCTCCCCAACCCAAATCATCGGCCAATACAATCACAATATTGGGACGCTCTGTCTGCGCATGAAGAAATGCCGGAAGCAGAGTACATCCACAAAGCAAACCAAAAAATTCTTCTTTCATGATATACGATTTATAAATTACATTCTGTGTTTTATTCGTTTTGATGTGTGACGGCTTATTTTCTCTTTCCCGGCATGTGTTCGAAGGCACGCATTTCGGTAGGTTGTCCTTCGTCTCCACAATCCTTCATCCAGCGTTTCAGCTCTTTATCCAGACGGCTGATGGTAGAAGCTTGTTTCGCGTCTTCCGCCAGATTCTTCATACAATACGGGTCGTTCTTCACATCATACAATTCGATAGCAGGACGATGCTGGTATTTAATCGTCATCGCTTTTGCATGACTATCCGTTTCCGCCAGACTTTTCCACTTTTTAAACAAAGGAGATTTTGTTTCAACATTCTGGAAAGTAGCTTCCGGGGTGAGATTGACAATATATCTGTATCGACCGTCGTATACCGAACGGATGCCATAATAAGGCGATCCGGCATTGATGCCTCTCGTGGTCTGAAGGGAGAAAGAATATTCCTTGTGTGCTTTCTTCTTGCCTGTCAATACCGGTTTGAAGCTTTCGCCATCTACTTTCGCCAGCGGTTTTCCTCCTGCTATATCGACAAAAGTAGGGACAATATCGACATATTCCACCAACGCGTCACTCACGCTTCCCAGCTTAATCACTCCCGGCCAGCGAACGATACAAGCAGAGTGTACCCCCGCATCATAACAAGTCCATTTGGCAAAAGGCAGGCTGTTGCCTTGTTCACTCAAATATACGACAACAGATTTATCCGTCATTTTTTCCTGATCCAGGATAGAAAGGACATTACCAAATTCCTGATCCATATAATTGATCTCTGCCAGATAATGAGTAAACAACTCGCGAGTCTGGGGAATATCTACATACATAGGAGGCAGTGTCAGTTTGTCCGCATTAAATTGAGAGGCATCGCCTTTATTCCAAGGAGTATGCGGTTGATTGGAGGCTACAAACAGACAGAAAGGTTCGCCTTTCGCCTTGCAATCGGAAATAAATTTCTGAATTGCTTCAAAATTCAAGTCCACACCTTTCAAAGGAGGTACATAAAGGTCGAAAGGAAATACTGATTTCGGGGCAATATGCGATTTCCCGATCAACGCGACTTTATAACCCAACGGTTGCAGATGATGTACAACGCTCAATGTGCCTTCATTGGCACAAGTGTGATTAGGGTAAGCTCCGCTGCGTACAGGCCATACACCTGTATATAGATTATGGCGGGTAGGCGATGACATCGGAACAGCCTGATAGGCTTGTGTGAAGCGTACTCCCTGTGTGGCAAAATGGTCGATATTCGGAGTCTTCGAATCAACATTGCCATAACAGCCCAGATCATAATGAGAACAGTCGTCGGCTATGAACAATAGGAAGTTCGGTTTTTCCGTTTGCTGGGCGAAAGACAGGCTGGTAGCTCCCAAGGCTACAGATGCACTTACTTAATTTATTCATTTTGTGTTCCTCCTTTATTTATTTCTTCGGATGTTTGGGTAATACAAAGTTTGCATTCGCCCATTTCTCCCATTCGGCAACTAACTTGGTAAGCACTTCAGGGTGCTGTTCCGCTAGATTGTTACGTTCGGTACGGTCTTTAACCACATCGTACAATTCCCATTCTTTTCCTTTTTCGTCGCGGATTGCTTTCCAGTTTCCCCAGCGGATCGCTCTATTGTTCTGATGTTCCCAATACATATATTCATGCAAAGAGTCTGTTTTCTTCTGAATAGCTGGGAAAAGACTACTGCCTACTAATGGATATATTCTGTTTCCACCGTGATAAGTTTCCGGATAAGTGGCTCCTGTTGCTTCCAGAATAGTCGGCATAATGTCCGGCAGATAACCGGGAACACGACACCATTCACCTTTTTTATTCTTCAGATTGCTTTTCCACGACACGATGAGAGGAGTGGAAATACCTCCTTCATAAGAACGGCATTTGTATTTCCGGAACGGAGTATTGGAAACCTGCGCCCATGCTCTTCCGTAAGAAGGGAATACGCTACAAGCCGGGTCGTTGATTTCAGACACTTTTCCGCCTCCCAATTCAGCGTATGGCTCGGCACAAGCACCGTTGTCGGATAGAAACATGACAAGCGTGTTATCCAGTTTACGATTCTTTTTCAAGTAATCCAGCAACTTTCTCACATTATAATCTACACAATGCACCTGTGCTGCATAAACAGCCATCCGATAGGCTACTTTATCTTTCTCCTGTTCCGTCAATTCATTCCATTTCCGGTTTTCCCATTCGGCAAACTCTGTATTCGGTTCGATGATTCCCAACTTGGTCATCCGTTTGCGCCTTGCTTCACGAATTTCATCCCATCCTTTCTCACGATAGATCTTCGTGAATTTTTGAATATCTTCTTCTTTTGCCTGCAACGGCCAGTGAGGAGCGTTGAAAGCTAAATAAAGGAAGAAAGGTTTATCGTCTTTCTGTTCGTCAACGAAGCGGATTGCGTAATCGGTAAATGCATCTGTTGTATAATAAGGTGCTTCCGGTACCGGAAGTTTCGTGTTATCAAGAGTCAAGCCACGTCCCCCCGATGGACGGAGATAGCTGCAAGCTCCTGCCAAAATCCCGTAGAAGCGTTCAAATCCCCGTTGCAAAGGCCACTTTTCTTCTCCATGCATCCCCAGATGCCATTTACCAGCCATATAAGTATGGTAGCCACTTTCTTTCAATACCTCGGCTATCGTAACACAGTTCCGGTTCAAGAATCCTTTATATCCCGGCACTCCCCAGTCGTTCGGGCTCTTTTGATTGGGTTGATTAAACGGGTCTTCGGACATCTGCCCGATACCCGTCTGGTGCTGATATAATCCTGTCATTAAACTAGCCCGGGTGGGGCATGAACGTGAAGTATTGTAGAATTGTGTGAAACGTACTCCTTTGGATGCCAATGCATCAATATTAGGGGTCAGTATTTCTCCACCATAGCAGCCAATATCGGAATAGCCCATATCATCTACCATAATCAGTACAACGTTCGGTTTTTCCTGTGCCGAACAAAATGACGCCATCAGTAAGGGTGCAGTCATCAAGAAATTTTTCTTTACCATAGTATTATCAATTATCTGAAAAACAAAAATAGAGAAGTTTATGCAAAAGGAAGGAAAAATGCTAATCAATAAAGAATAAAATCTGGTATATATGCTATCCAACAGATATACAATGCGTCCATGAACTTTTATTTCTACTCTGAATAGTTTTTTTCCTTTATTGAACAATTAATTTTCTATTTTTAGGTCAATATATTCTAACTTTGCATTTTAGTTAAAAACCTATTGAAATGAAAAACAAACGAATTCTTTTTCTTCTTTCTTTTTGTTTATCACTAGCAATAGCATGGGGAGAGACTCCTCCTGCCAAAGTTATATTCCAACAATACATGAACCAGGCACAGACATTTGCCAACAACTTTCCACGGGAGAAAGCGTATTTGCATTTTGACAATACGAGTTATTACGTCGGTGACACTATTTGGTTCAAAGCCTATGTTACTCTTGCCGGACAACAGATTTTCAGTCAGATCAGCCGCCCCCTGTATGTGGAATTGGTGGATCAGACAGGACATATAACAGATAAGCAAATCATCAAACTGACACAGGGGGAAGGGAACGGACAATTCGTTCTTCCCCATTCCATGTTATCCGGCTATTATGAGGTACGTGCCTATACTCGCTGGATGCTTGCCTTCAGCGAACCGCAGTATTTCTCACGTACTTTCCCTATTTATCAACTGACGAATAGTGATAAGCTGGAACGTAGCATCACGACTTACGAACTTAGTCCGTCGATGGAGAACCGTCCGTTGGAAACAAAGGAGAAGTTGAGTGTGCGCTTTTTCCCTGAAGGAGGGCAATTAGTGGAAGGAGTGACTTCGCAAGTGGCTTTCAAGGCGGAGAGTAAAGATGAAGGGAATATAGAATTGTCAGGAACGATTTATACCAAAGAAGGAGCAGAAATCTCTTCTTTCGAGACTTTGCACGATGGAATGGGGCATTTTAAATATACGCCTTCTGCACAACCGGCTGTTGCCAAAGTCGATTTTCAAGGAAAGAAGTATGAATTTACCCTTCCACAGGCGTTACCTAACGGATATGTATTGAGTACTGTCAACAATGCCGGTGCCCTTTTGGTGAAAGTATCCTGCAATGCCGCTACTCCTCAAGATACATTGGCTGTATTTATCAGTCATCAAGGGCGGCCGTATGTTCATCAACTGATTAGTTGCCGGGCGGACACTCCACAAGAGTTCATTCTGCCTACCCGCAAACTACCGGCAGGTGTACTGCAAGTCAGCCTCATCAACCGAGCTGGTAATACGTTATGCGAGCGTTTTGTCTTTTCCAATCCACGTGCCCCTCTACAACTATCCGCAGAGGGACTGAAAGAGGTGTATACTCCCTACGCTCCTATTCGTTGTGAGTTACAGGTAAAGAATGCCAAGGGAGAACCGATATCGGGAGATGTATCGGTCAGTATCCGGGATGCCGTCCGGTCAGATTATCTGGAGTATGACAATAACATTTTCACTGATTTGCTATTAACATCTGATTTAAAAGGATATATCCATCAGCCCGGTTATTATTTTGCATCGCCGTCTCCCCGGAAGCAAACGGAACTGGATATATTATTAATCGTGCATGGATGGCGTAAATATGACATGAGCCAAGCCATTTCTACTGCTCCTTTCACTCCATTGCAGTTACCGGAAGCACAATTAGTGCTGAACGGGCAGGTTAAATCAACGATCCTCAAAAATAAGCTGAAAGATATAGCACTTAGTGTAATAGTGAAGAAAGATGACCAATTTATCACTGGAGGAACCGTGACCGATGAAAACGGTCGTTTCACCATTCCTGTCGAAGACTTTGAAGGAACCACGGAAGCGGTGATCCAAACCCGGAAAGTCGGTAAAGAACGCAACAAGGATGCATCCATCCTGATCGACCGTAATTTCTCACCTGCTCCCCGAGCCTATGGTTACAAGGAACTTCATCCTGAATGGAAGGACTTGACCCACTGGCAACAAAAAGCCGAGAATTTTGATTCTCTATACATGGATTCTATCCGGAAAGTAGAAGGGCTTTATGTATTGGATGAAGTGGAAATAAAAAGTAAACGCCGACAAGGAAATAATATGGCTACTAAAATCAATGAGAAAAGCATTGACGCCTATTACGATGTACGCCGTTCTGTTGATTTATTACGTGACAATGGGAAGATTGTCACAACTATTCCGGAATTAATGGAAAAGTTGAGTCCGCAATTCGATTGGGATCGTAGTAATGACAAGCTTACTTATCGGCAGAAACCAATCTGCTATATCATGGATAATCACATTTTATCCGAGACAGAAACTCAAATGATGCTGACCGAAGTGGATGGATTGGCTTCCATAATCATCAGTAAAGGAAACAGGAGGCATCGATGACGAGATTATCCAAAACACCAAAATGTCCGAAGTTACGGATAGCACGGGAGTGGATATCAGCAAACTGGATAAATACAGTGTTTTCTACCTGATTCCCCTACCCAGACGCGATGTATTGAACAAAAGTCAGACTGCCGTACTTGGTACCCGGCAAACAGTCATTCAGGGATATACTCATGCATTGGAATATTATTCACCTGCCTACCCGACCAAAGAATTGTATATGGATAAAGTGGACAAAAGACGGACGCTCTACTGGAACCCGTCTGTACGGACAGATGAAAATGGAAAAGCGGTGATTGAATGTTACAATAACCAATATTCCACTCCAGTGATTATTCAGGCGGAAACGATGAGTAAGGATGGACAAATAGGAAGCATGAAGTATTCTACCATCGGGCAAGCGGAGCAATAGTTCTTGTTGTAGATAACCTCATAGCAGATATTATTAATGAGGATGAAGTTATTCCTGATCCGGAATCCTTCATCCCCATTATTCATTCAATTTTTTATTCATTCCGTTTTAAATGGAATGACAGTTATTTCTTTTTCTGTCCCGGGTAAGGTTCTACCACGCAATGCTTAGCCCATGCTTCGTATGCTTTTGACAGATGTCATTCCACCCACGTTCTTTTTAACTCCTTTCGGCCAATAAGCAATCATTGCCATGGGTAATAAAGCTCCCAACTAAGACAAACATTTTTAAATGTCCATAATTATTACGATTTAATTAACATTTTTGTCGGTTTCGTGTGACCGACTTACAGAACAAAAGTAGAGAAGTTTTTTAAGAGAAAGGGAAAAATACAAATCAATAAAGGAAAAAATAGATGAACAGAAATGGAAGTAACTAATCATGATCTATTATAAGTAAAGAGGGTGTCCGAAAAGGATACCCTCGTACTTAGAGTTAGTTTATCAAACTCTCTTATTTCATTCGTCCATATTACCATTCAATTTACTGGTCCTCATCTGGGATCTGTGTGTTAATATTCCGTTGAAGTGTCATCGTTCCCTTTACTTTATAAGGAATTTTGACACCTTTAGTACTTGTTACATCATTGAATTCGTATTCAATATTAAATGAGATAAATTTTCTTTTTAAATAAGAAACTGTTTAAAAATTACACAATAATTTTGTTAAGCATGATTTTGCAGAAAGCAAGTTGAACCATAGTCTCTGCAGTATCAGCATGGAACTCGTAGTCTATTGTCAGCCTTCTGAAGTTTTCCAGCCATGCGAATGCTCTTTCAACAATCCATCGTTTCGGAATGACCTTGAACTTTGACGGGCATTCATCAGGTCTGAGAACGACTTCAAGTTCCCATTTGAATTTGTCAAATACCCAATCTGCAAGGCTTCCTCTATAGCCACCATCCGCAAGGATTTTGGCAAGACGAGGAAATTTGTAGGATAGCCTCTCAATGACCTTCGGAGCACCCTTGCTGTCATGAACATTGGCTTCATGCACGGCTACAGACATCAGATAACCTTGGCTGTCAACGATTATATGCTGTTTTCTGCCCTTAATCTTCTTGTTGCCGTCAAGTCCTCGAACAGAATCTACATGATGTGAAGTCTTGACATTTCGTGAGTCTATAATGCCCATGCTGGGGCTTTCGTTGCGACCGGACTGGATGCGTACCATAGAGCGAAGTGTATCAAGGAGCTCCTCAATGATGCCCTCGTTTTTCCACTTGCTAAAATAGTAGTATACGCTCTCCCACGGAGCAAAATTCTTGGGAATCATGCGCCACTGACAGCCTGTTTTGAGAAGATATAGAATCGCATTCATGATGTTTCTGAGAGAATGTTTTCGCCTCCTTTCTTGCGGATTTATAATTTTTTCTATAACTTGCCACTGTTTATCAGTAAGGTTAGTTGAGTATTGTCCCATAACTCTAATTAATTGACACTCATAAAGTTACGAACAAACCTCCGATTAACCTACTGATTTACAATATATTATTCATTGCAATAACGTTTATTTTCAATAAATTTTAAACAGCTTCTTACCATATTCATCTAAATATCCGCACAAAGTGGAAACTACCAGTTGTGGCTCATATTCATACTTAGCCTGCGCTTTGGAAGATTGTTTTCCTATTTTTACTTCGACACTACCTTCAAAGCACAATGAAGGAGTGAGACAATAAAGACTGTTTCCTTTTGAGCTGACAACTATTGCTTCTTTCCCTCCTATTTTCACGGAAATAATAGAAGGATCCGTTCCAAAATTAGCTCCATATATCACCATTCGTGTATTTCCTCCCCCCCCAGATTTAGGAGTAAAATCTGTCACTTCTATTGGTTGGTTTGGGTCATGGGCAACTGCAGACGCATCTTTATCATCTTTACAGCTGCTAATACTAATTGTAGAGTATGAATTCAGTTATTCATGCGAATCAGTTGTTGAATGTAAGTTCTTGTTTTTAAGAAATTCTTTGATGCTAAAATAGCTTAGATACGCTCCGTAGAACAGATAGAAGGTACATTATTGAATATAAGATAAATAATAAGCAGCTTGTCATTGTTTAAATCCAGCTCAATGACAGGCTGCTTAAATTATAATTACTTATAGTATGCTGCAGATATGATTGTAAAGGATCTAATATAAATAGAAAACTTTGAGTTAAAAAAATGGAGATGTTTTGCAAATTCACTTTTAAAGATTAAATTTGCAAACAGTAAAATAAGAGCAGCAATGATAGAAAGAATATTGAAATCCAAGTTAATTGAAATGGCAAATAAATATCCGATTGTCACATTGACAGGACCTAGACAATCTGGAAAATCAACATTATTGAGAAATTCCTTTCAGGACTATGAATATGTGTCTTTGGAAGATCCTGATATGAGACTATTTGCTACAGATGATCCGAGAGGATTTCTTTCCACCTATCCAGATAAAACAATTATCGATGAAGTTCAAAGAGTTCCGTCACTTTTCTCTTATATTCAAACGCATACCGATAAAGAGAATAAAGAAGGTATGTATATGCTGGCTGGTTCTCATAACTTCTTATTAATGGAAAGTGTGAATCAATCATTAGCTGGACGTACGGCAGTACTCAAGCTACTACCGTTTTCGCATTATGAAATGGAAAAAGGAGAAATATTGCCATCCAATGTAAATGAAGAAATTTTTAAGGGAGCTTATCCACGTATTTATGATAAAGCAATAAATCCGGATGATTATTATCCTTTCTATATACAAACATATGTAGAAAGAGATGTAAGATTATTGCGTAACATTGGAGATCTAAGCAAATTTATTAAATTCCTCAAATTATGTGCAGGTCGCATAGGTCAATTATTAAATCTTTCATCATTAGCAAATGAATGTGGAATTTCTGTCACAGCAGCTACTAACTGGTTATCTATATTAGAAGCAAGTTATATCTGTTATTTACTGAAGCCAGATTACAACAATTATGCCAAGCGATTAGTAAAAACTCCTAAGTTATATTTTTATGATACAGGGCTAGCCTGTTCTTTACTTGACATACAAAATACAGAACAAATAACTACTCATTTTTTACGTGGAGGATTGTTCGAAAATCTTATCATCAATGAATTTGTAAAAGAATCCTATAATAGAGGCGTCGAACCGGGATTATCATTTTGGCGTGATAGTACTGGCAATGAGGTTGACTTATTAAGAATGGTTGGCGGAAAACAATATGCCTATGAAATCAAATCAGGAGCAACTTATTCACCGGATTTCTTTAAAGGTATTTCAAAATGGGCTAAACTATCCAATACTCCAACGGAACAATGTTTCGCGATTTATAATGGAGATAGGGATATAAAAACATCTGTCGGTCAAGTGAATGGATGGAATCATTTTAGTCTGTTCTAAATCGCCGCCACTAATATACATATCTTTATTCCATCTTATGTAAGATCCCTGAAACTGCATTTGGGGATATATTATTTCTTTGTCATGTATGAATTGTTGATATTTTGTTCTAAAATTAGAATTCGTTGAAAAAATCTGGAATACCCAAATCCAAGAAATAAATCATTTTTATAGGCCACAAAAACACCTGAAAAACCAACTAATTACAACACAAAAACAAGACATATCAACTATACGCATCTGATAATAAACTAGATAACGTGAGTTCAACGAATTCACGTTAAATATAAAGTCCGGAGTTTGTTCCAACCCAGATATTTTTGTCCACCTCTATCAGGGCTTCCACAAAATTGTTTTCTAATGAGAACTTTTCGTTGAGAACATTCCGATACACTTTATTTCCCCGTCCGTCATAACGGTTCAATCCGTCACTGGTACCCAGCCAGATAAAACCATAACTATCTTGAAGGGCGCACCACACGGTATTATGAGACAATCCATCTTCTACCTAATATTTCTTGAACGAAAAATAAGGAAACGCGGATAATGTTCCGTTCCAGAAGATCAGCAAGCATATTAGTATTTTAGTTAACTTCATTCTACGTGTTTTTTATTCAATTATCGGTTCAGCCAAGGTTCAGGATTCAACTTTTCTTTCTCCCTACGCAGCTGGAAGTGCAATACCGTCCGTCCATTATCCGTACCGTCAGAAAAGATCTGACCGATGGATTGCTTTGTCTTCACCGTATCACCGGCTTTGACGGAGGCAGAAGAAAGATTGCAATAAACAGAAATATAATTGCCATGACGAATGAGGACATTAAATAATCCGTTCAATTGGAACACAGCCGCCACCTTTCCATCAAAAATGGCACGCGCCTGTGCACCCGTTTTTCCCTGAATATCAATACCCTTGTTATCCAGTTTCACGTTACGCAAACCCTCTACAGCATATTGCCCGTAACGGCTGGTGATAATATAAGCGCCGGATATGGGCATTGGCAATTTCCCGCGATTCGCGGCAAAGTTACCTGATAATTCCCGATCCGCCTTACTCATGGTATAAGACTCAAGAGGTTTCGATTTGGCGGCTGTTTCCGTTGTAGCAGATTTTCCCTCCTTGCTTTCCTCTTTCTTACGGGCAGCCGCTTCACGACGAGCTTCTTCCTGTGCACGCTTACGGGCACGCTCTATTTCTTCCGCAATTAATTTATCGATGCGGGCATTCAGCCGATTGGCTTCCCTGCGTTTTTTATTTATCTCATTCTGCAATCCTTTCTGCTTCTTTTGCAGATTAGTCACCAACGTACGTTTCTCTTTTTCCTGCTCTTCCAACTTCACCTTTTCGCTCTCACGTTCTCGCAGCAGGTTCTCTTTGGCGGCTTTCACTTGCTGACGCTCCACTTTCTTCTTGCGTATCTGCTCTTGTTTCTTTAAAATTTCTTCCCCTTGCAGACGTTGATAAGTGGCATATTCACGAACATATCGCATACGCCGATAAGTCTGCCCCAAATTCTTTGCTGAAAAAATAAACATAAGCTTCTCCTCTATCGACTTATTCTTATACAAGTACTGGACAGAAGCTTCATATTTCTTCTTTTTATCTTTCAAATCCTTCTCCAGCCCGTGCAACTGACGCTCCAATGAAGCCAGTTCACGCTGGATAGCCTCCACATCATTGTTGATAGCCATGATATAGCGTTTCCGCTCTTCAATCTGTCCGGTCAATACAACCAGACTATTCAACTGGCTTCCCACATCTTTCTTTGTATCCTTCAATATAGATTCCGATTCGGCGATCTGTTTTTGCAACGCACCGCGTTTACTTTCCAGCTCACGAATCAACTTGTTCGATTGAGCGGAAAGAGGAACTGCCAACCACAGGCAACTGATTAGAATAACAAAGAAACGTTTCATCATAATAAAGCTACCAGCATTCTTACTAATTCTTCCAAGGGGATTTGACGATATTTGGACGTCAGTTCCGTCGGAGTCATCGAAAACTCTTGTGTGGAAAACTCATAAAGTTGGACTTTAGCCTTTTCTAATGAAGGAATTCCTATATCTTTTCCTGTCAGTTCTGTCTTTCCACTAGGAAGAGAGGCATCCATCAATATCTTTTCCAAACGGGAAAACTCCACATTCTTCGACAATACATTTTTCAATTCAGCTTTAGTGGCACGAACAAAGCGTTTATTCATCCTGTCTACCAATAAAACTTCATCGGGAGTAACTTCTATACGTGCTACTTCCGTACGCAGAATAGGCATCAATAAGGAGATTTGTACCCGCTCATGAGTTTTCATCTTCATGGTTCCCCCTACAGACATACTTCCCTTCTTGCTGGGAATAGTCAACTGAAGCTTGGAAGCCAGGTAACTGGATGTCGGAGCCTTTGTCGAAGTCTTAGTTTCCGAGGTTGCCAAGTGCTTCGAACTCTTACAGCCGGCCAACACCACTACCACCAACAACAGTAGATAAATGATTCTTTTCATTCCGCAATATATTTCTTCTTCTCTATTTTCTGTTTCAACGTTTTCGACTCGCTACCCATTTCCAGTGCCTTCTTCCAATATTTCAACGCACCTTCCACATCGCCGGTCATAAAATAAATATCTCCGCAATGCTCCACAATCACATCACTCTTCTCGCCATCGTTCTTCATTGCATTGTCAATATAAATACGGGCTTCGGCATAGTTTCCCTTTTCAAAAAGAATCCATGCATAAGTATCGAGATAGGTAGAATTATTAGGTTCGGCTTTCACCGTTTTATAACTCATCTCCTCCGCCTTGTCCAAATCATGACGTTCCACAGACAGATAATAAGCATAATTGTTCAATGCGCCAATATTGGAAGGATTGTACACCAAAGACGAATCGTAAGCAGCATAAGCCTCCGCCATCTGTTTCTTGGTATGATAAATGTCTCCCATGATTGAATAGAAATCCGAAATGACTTCTTTTCTAGTATCGGCAGTTACATGTTCCAATGCTCTGCTGCAAACACTCAATACACTATCCGTCTGTTCTGCCTGATGATAAGCAATAGCCAGATAATAATAAAGTTCCAACGCATCGGGAGTGGCTTCAATACCCGGTTCACAGACTTTGATAATTTGCTTGTAGTCTTCCTTCTTCACCGCCGCACTAACCAGCATCAACCGGGCAGCCTTATTGGTAGGGTCCAGATCAACCACCTGCTCCAATACCGGCACAGCCTCTTGTTCCATATTCTTCGACAACAAATATTGAGAATAAAGCATCGGAATCTGCGGATCATCTATATCCTGCTTCATCATCCGGTCGAACAAGGCAATCACTTGAGTGCTATCTTTGGCAGACGACTGTTCGTTTTCCACAATCACCTGTCTCATAACACTGATTTTGGTATCCGAAGTCACCTTCTTATTCAGCAATAAAGTATCCAACTGCTGTTGATACAACTCTTTCTGACCGGTCTGTTCATAATAAGAAGCCATTGAAAAAAGAGCCATCGGATTGTCAGGCTCTACCGCCAGGACCTTCTGATATGCATCGTATGCTTCCTGTTTTTTTCCATTCTGAAGATACACATCTCCCAATATCACCTGATAACGCATATCCATCGGATATTCCTGTACCAGACTTTCTATTTCCTGAAATGCCTTCTTATCATCTTTCATCTGAAGATAAATACGGAATTTCTCCATAGAAAGCTGCTCATTTTTACCTAAGCGTTTCTCTAAACGGTTCAATGTAGAAATGACATCGTTATATTTCTCCTGACGACTGTAAATATCAAGGAGACTGAACAAAGGTTCCTGCTTTGACGGGAAACGGGTTACCATTTTCTCAAGCAACGTTACAGCCTTATCCAACTCGTTCTGTTGCTGATACAGGCTGACCAGCCCCTGACTGTACCAGTAATTATCAGGAGCAAAAGCCACCGCCTGCTCCAAAGCCGCCTGACCTTGCGGCACCTGGCGGAGGAACATATAATACTGCGATATTTCATAAAGTGCCGAAGAAGCGTTCGGATTGATATCCAGACAATGCTGTAACAAACCAAATGCCGCATCATACTCATTCTTTTCTTTCATCCGCATGGCTTCCAAAAAGAAGTAGTCATATTTACGCTGTTGTTCAGCAGGAAGCAATGATTCTTTTACCGAAAAGGATGCATCTGCCTTCACTGCTGTTTTTGCTGTACGCATAGAACGAGTTCCCCCACACGAAGTGAGCACTAACACCGTCACGAACAGCCATCCTATTTTTATCTTCATTCTATTTTTTCGATTAAGCATTCATCATACTCCGGTATGTCCGAAGCCACCGGCTCCGCGTTCCGTTTCATCCAGCACCTCCACTTCCTGCCATACAGGCTGTTCATGCTTTGCTATCACCATCTGCGCGATACGTTCGCCATCTTCAATAACAAAAGCCTCGGACGAGAGATTGACTAAAATGACACAAACTTCTCCACGATAATCCGCATCAATCGTACCCGGAGAATTAAGTACTGTGATACCTTTCTTTATCGCCAGCCCGCTACGTGGACGAACTTGCGCCTCAAATCCCTTCGGCAGAGCGATATACAATCCTGTCGGCACCAGACAACGTTGCAACGGTTCCAGTGTGATAGGTTCAGAAAGATTAGCACGGATATCCATTCCTGCGGACAATTCGGTGGCATAAGCCGGAAGCGGATGCTTCGATTTATTGATAACTTGAATATTCATAAATGCATGTTTACTATTTAACGGGCGAAAATACACATTTTGAACTGAAAAATAGTTAAGTTTGCAGTTAAATAATGTACCTGCAACCAAATTGCGAATGGTAAACAACTAAATCCTAAATAAAAAGATAAGTCAAGCATCTTTAAGTTCAAATGATAAACGGAACTTCCAATCACAATGTTGCCGCCTTTAGCAACAACCGAAAGTTTCTGTTTTGTAGTCCAAAGCGGCAACCATAATTTAGTTATAATCAAAAGAATATTTACATCTTAGAAAAAGAAAGTTTATATACGATCAATCTGCCCTAAAACGTTCAGTCTGCACATCACGAGAGTTTGCTCCTACCATGACATCAAATTCTCCCGGTTCATAAACGTATTGTAATCCTGAATTATAAAATCTCAAATCGTCTTCCGTGATAACAAACTTAACTTCACGACTCTCTCCTTTTTTCAAGAAGATACGTTCAAAGCCTTTCAGCTCTTTCACTGGACGAGATATTTCAGCGTAAATATCATGCAGATACATTTGTACGATCTCATATCCGTCAAAATCTCCGTCATTGGTCACAGTCACAGACACTGTCAACTCCCCATTTTTGGACAGTACATCCGAACTAAGTTGCAAATTCCCATAAGAGAAATTTGTATAACTCAAACCGTACCCAAAAGGATAAAGAGGTTCGTTACTCATATCCAGATAGTTACTGGAGTAACGGTTAAAAGAATGACTGTCAGGATCGGGACGACCTGTATTCAAATGATTATAGTACAGAGGAAGCTGTCCCACTGAACGGGGAAAAGTCGTAGTCAGCTTGCCGCCCGGAGTCACTTTACCGAACAATACATCAGCAATAGCATCGCCTGTTTCACTTCCACCGAACCAGACATTCAAGATAGAATGAACATTGGCATCCTCCCAGTTCAGAACTAACGGACGCCCCGTAAAAAGAAGCAACACTACGGGCTTACCCGTCTTCACCAGCGCCTTCAACAAATCCTGTTGAGCATCAGGAATCCCTAGTTCCGTACGTGAAGCCGATTCACCACTCATTTCAGCACATTCTCCCAAAGCCGCAACAATCACATCTGCACGGGCAGCCGTATGCAAAGCTTCATCCAACAATTGCAGTTCATTGCCGCGTTCTAACGGACGGATACCAGCTCCTCCTTTTTCAAGTTCCGCATCATGATATATATTGCTACCTCTCGCATACAGTATTTCAGCCTTATCACCTGCTGCCGAACGAATTCCCTCCAATAATGTCCCGTGACGGGAAGGAGTACACGTCATACTCCACATCCCACACATATTATTACGGGCATCAGCCATAGGACCAATTAAAGCAATCTTACCTTTCCGTTCGAGCGGAAGCAGATGATCCTCATTCTTCAACAGAACAAATGTTTCAGCTGCGATTTTACGCGCCACCGCGCGATGAGCAGTCGTATAAAGTTCTTTTTCCACACGCAGGGTATCACAGTATTTATACGGGTCAGAAAACAAGCCCAATTTATATTTTGCTTCCAATACACGGCGACAAGCGGCATTAATCTGTTCTTCCGTAACTTTCCCTTCTTTCAGAGATTCTTCCAATGTATTCAGAAAACCGCAAGAAACCATATCCATATCCGTACCCGCCTGTAAAGCACGTACAGAAGCCTCTTTCAAAGGAGCAACCCCATGTGAGGAGATTTCGGCGATAGAATTATAATCCGTCACTAACAACCCACAAAAGCCCCATTCATTCCGGAGCAAATCGGTCAGTAACCATTTATTAGCCGTAGCCGGAATGCCGTCCACCAAATTGAAAGAACTCATCACACTACCCACACCTGCCTCAACAGCTGCCTTGTATGGGGCAAGATATTCATTATACATACGTTGGCGACTCATATCAACCACATTATAGTCCTTCCCTGATTCGGATGCGCCATATAATGCAAAGTGTTTTACACAGGAAAGAATTTCGTTTTTTCCCTGCATATTATTTCCCTGATAACCGCGTACATAGGCTTTTGCTAACAGGGAACCCAAATAAGGGTCTTCACCACTACCTTCTGCAATACGCCCCCAACGACTGTCGCGACAAATGTCAACCATCGGGCTGAATGTCCAGCAAATACCATCCGCACTGGCTTCTACAGCAGAAATGCGTGCCATACGTTCAACAGCTAGTGTGTCCCAGCTACAAGAAAGCGCTAAAGGAATCGGGAAAATGGTTTCATAACCGTGGATAACATCAGCTCCTACCAGCAAAGGAATTCCCAAACGGGTAGAATCAATGGCTATACGCTGCAAATCAACAATCTTTCTTATTCCTTTCACATTAAAAAAGCCTCCAATCTCCTGGTTACGAACCATTTTCGTAAGTTCGGCACTATTTACATTACCAGTAACCAAATCACCCCCGGAAGGAAGATTCAATTGGCCCAACTTCTCGTGCAGTGTCATCTTTCCCATCAGATTGGCAATATATCGATCCATCTCTTTATCTCCTTCTTCAGCCGACAATGAACAGGAAGACAATAACAACCCATATAGAACGCCTAATAACAAGTATTGATATTTCATGTTTATTACTTATTATATAATCACTTCATTATTTAGATACTTACATTAACGAGATAAAATCTTAATATCCGAATCACTTAACCCATAATCAACAAGCGTATATTTTTTGCCTTTATACGGAGTCGGCATAAACCGCCCAGAACCTAATGTATCGTAAATGATCGGATTGAAAGAAGCACTCCTTTTTGCCCTGAACAGCAACACACAGAACTGACCGGAAACAGCATATCCAAATTCAATATCCTCTACTCCCTCTCCCAGCACTTCATAACCTTGCAAGAGAGGTTCAACACCTTTAAACATAAAATTAAGTTTTACAGTCAAATTATCGGCTAAATCTATCTCAAGGGTATTCCGCATTGGAGAAGAAATGACAGCCCCTAATACATTCCAATTCGTATCATAATTAGCTAAAGTTGTCCATATTATCCCGTCAGAACTTACCCCTCTAAGCTTCTGCATCAAAGTCGTTTCGTAAGGATACAAGCGCTGCGAATTAGCAACTACACAATTCAGGAAAGAAAACTTATCCGCAATATCCCATCCCACCAAATCAACAGGACAATCTAGAATCTTAAAATTATCATTTAATACAGTAAAAGTAGAATTGGACAACTTCACTTTCAAATTGGGGTTATTCCCTTCTGCCTGAATAAAGCTGGTTCCAAAATTATTCAAATATGAAAAAGAAATCTGTTGGTCCAGCATCAAATCCGGACTATAACCCTCATTCACGACGATTCCTCTATCAATCGTATCATAATAGATTTGATTGAAAACAAAAAATCCGCCACTAGCTATACGTATTCCGACTGTTGAACGGTAATTCTTACCATCCTCAAGATGGGTCCCTCCGGTAGTATCCCAAGAAAGAATATGTACATTGTTCAATATATGACCGGCAGATTTCGTAACTAAAGCTTCTTTTGTACAATAAATAAAAGTGTCAGATATCTTACAATCACAACAAGATTCATCTATATAGATACCGTATACATTATCATTCGAAGAGATGCCTTGAATTGTTACATTATCTATCTTTGTATCCGAGCTACCCGTTCCACCAGTTCCAATACCTTCAGGAACGTGTATGCGGATATGTGTATTACGTCCTCGCACCAGACTCATCGTACGTATCTGCACCAACTGCTTCCTTCCGTTTACTAGAATTCCATTATCTGCATTATAACAATCCAGAATTCCTCCTTCAATATAAGAGAATCGCCGGTGTGAAACATCGGTAAAATAGGTTTCTGAATAACCTACTTTAATCAATGCTTCCAAATGGACATCACTTTTAACCGTTGCATTCTTATCAAAAATAAGATTTACATTTTTGGTATATTCCAATGGCAGAACGATAGGCTCCGTCAAGTTATAAGTTCCGGCAGGAAAATAAAGCGTTTTCCCATAAGACTGACCGACCAAATTATTAAGTTGAGAACCAATCAGTGTTCCATCATTCTTAATATCATAATCAATGACTGATACAATATCTTCATTATGCCCTTCCTTGACTTCAACAACAGCCTCCGGTAATGAATCATCATCGTTACATCCCCAAATTGGCATAAAAGATAATAAGCCTAAAAATAAAAAGTTAAGTTTCTTCATTTTTCTTGTTTTTTTTAAGTTTAACGTAAAGTTTGAAATGAAGAGGCCGGTAATCCTGCACCGTTAATTAAGTTACATGTAGGATTATCTCCCCATCCATAGCGAACAGCCAAAGGATGTTTTACCATTTCCGATGATACAATGATTTCATTTCCACAGATTTCAGCTTCCGCCCAATGATATTTTCCGTCTATCCCTGCTATGGCAAACCCTGTCAATTTTTTCCCATCAGACGTTTTTAATCCTCCGTCTGCACACTCAAAAGAGAGAATAACCTTGTCTCCTTTCACACGGTAAGTCTGATAAACCGGACCACTACAAACAATCCGCTCACCATAGGTATCGGCACGTGCTAATAAGGCAAGTCTACGCCCTACTTCCTGTTTGTTTTTGGGATGAATATCATTCATATCGCCGATGTCTATGGTAACGGCCATACCCACATTGTCATAATACAAAGCTGTCTGGCGCTGCGCTTCTCGTAATTCAGCCCACTGTGAGTCTCCCGGTTCATCTGCTCTCTCTAAATAATTAGCCAATTGCACAAGGTAGAAAGGAAAATCATTCCCCCATTCCTCACGCCAGCTCTGAATAAGTAATGGAAGCAATATCCTATATTGTGTAGCACGCCCTACATTATTCTCTCCCTGATACCAAATAACCCCACGAAATTTGTAAGGTGCTAATGGATGAATCATCCCATTATAAAGCACTGTTTGCACATTCGGATTCATCTCAAACACCGGATCAATATGAGATTGAGCGGCAACTTTACACTTCCATTCACCAGATATAAGAATCCAGTCTCCGACATCTTTGCTTAACTTCATTTCACCTCCGATGCCACACCCTCCTCCAGTATCCACGATACGAACAGTAATTACAGCTTTGCCCGCTTTTACTAAATTACCCGGTATTTCATAAGTACGG
The DNA here is from genome assembly GCF_018289135.1 of Bacteroides xylanisolvens. Lineage (NCBI taxonomy): Bacteria > Pseudomonadati > Bacteroidota > Bacteroidia > Bacteroidales > Bacteroidaceae > Bacteroides > Bacteroides xylanisolvens. The sequence continues at coordinate 5,206,979 of NZ_CP072216.1, read as the reverse complement.
GAATGAGTATATCCTTTCGTGCTCCCTATCTCGATTCCGTTAAAATAAGTAATATCCTCGTCATCCACATACCCCATGTGTAAACTCAACGGTTTTCCCTCCCATTGTTCTGGAATATCCACCGTCTTTCGCCCCCAAACAATACCATCAAAATCAGGAAAAGTCTTTTCGATATTTCCGGGGAAAGAATGAGATATCCATCCTTCGTCATTATAAGAAAGAGTATTCCAAAAAGGCTTTCCATTTCTCATTCCTTTATCTAACGACAAAATCTTTGCCTGCCTTTGTTCTTCCTCCGCCTGTAAATCACAATCCTTGTTTCCCAATCTTCGGATAAGCTTCAATTGCTCAACAAAATCGGGAACTTCGCCCAATGCTTGAGCACTTATCCACGACTCTATATTAGTACCGCCCCAATGGGCACAGATAAGTCCTACCGGTACCTGCTGCGTGCGTGCTATTTCCCTACCGAAAAAATAGGCTGCTGCTGAAAACTCCCGGATAGTACCCGATGAACACACTTGCCATCCTCCTCCGACAGCAGTAAACTCCTGCGACGGACTTAGACTAATAGTATTACTCACAGTCATCAAGCGTATATTCGGGTAATTGGCCTGTGCCACCTCTTGTTGATAGTTTTTTACTTTGCCCCATCCTTCTACTGGCATTTGCATATTCGACTGACCGGAACAAAGCCATACTTCACCAATCATTACATTCTCCAATCTTACTTTTTCTCCATCTATTATTTCTAAATGATAAGGTCCCCCGGCTTTTGGGATTTTGATGTTTACTTTCCAATTACCCGTCCTGTCAGCTATATTCTCATATTTCTCCCCACTCCATGAAGGAATCACTATAACTCGCATTTCTGGAGATGCTTTTCCCCAAACAGGTACTTCAGCCTCTTGCTGAAGTACCATATTATCGGAAAATAAAGGAGATAACTTAACTTTGGCACAAGCGATCAGTGACGCAAATAATCCCGACATTAATATAATCCATTTATACATATCACTCCGACTTACAAATTATCACCATTCGATTGCCTGATCTTCATCCGGAATCTGAATATTAATTTTACGCTCCATATTGACTGTCCCTTCAACCGTATAACTTATAGGAGTGCCCGGGACAGAAGTGACATCATCAAACTCATATTTGAAATTCTCAATAGTAATCGTCTTATGTTTGAGATATGGCAATGATGCGTCCATCTTCTCCGTCACTTTCCATGTCGGATTTTTTATCAGTTTGAAATGAATGTCCGGATCGGGGGCAGAAAGGGTAACTGTCCCGTCGGCATTGAGCGTGAAAATAATCTTGTACTTTCTGCGTTCCAGTTCCTCTTCGTTTATCAAGCCTGCATAGAAGAATATGGAATGCTCGTCTACCACAAATGCAGTACGTTCATTAGTAGTCATTTTATTACCGGCATCCTTAAAGCCTACTTGCATAGTTGTGGTAGAATAGGTACCTGAGTAATCATTGAAAGGAATCACACGCAATAATGCTTTCTTGTAATTCTTCCTTGGATGAGGCTCATAACTGCCGGTCGGACTTTCTGCAATTGTGAGCGGCAATACCCATTTGTCGACCAAATCAATTCCACTCAGTTTAAAATTGATGTCCAAAATCCCCATGCAATCGCCTGCTGGAATCATTACTTTCATATCATTCAACTCATAATAACCGGAGGTAAGCTCTCTGTAATACAAATCCTTTCTATTATGAAAATACTCCCAGTTGATACTTTTCAAGGTGTCTGAATCTATCGCCACCTGTACCTCCGTATCACTTCCGGCCATTGTAGAGCCACTCATAATGAGAGGTAACTGATAGGTTACCATGCCATTCGGCTTGTATTTTACATAAATATCAGTCACTCCTTTTGCATAATTCATCGGCGCCTTAAATGAAACATAGTGTTCATATTGTTCGTCAGTCCATTCTTCATTACAAGCTGCGCAAAACAATACCATCAAAACAGCAAGTAACGGATAATATATTCTTTCTTTCATATTCATTTTATTATAAAGGTTAATCATAGTAAGTCCAACCGGGGTTTTGAGTCAGCCGCTTATTGCGCTGTAACTGTCCGTGACTAAAGGGCCAGAAATAGCTTTTTTCTACAAAGCGGACAGGCAACGACATAATTGCCACCGGCGTATGAAACAAATCGTGGCGAGCTTCATCCATCAGCATATTGCATCCGTAAATCAATGTTTCTTCCTCCTGAGGAGCATCTTTCCAACGTCTTAAATCGTAATAGCGGTGGTTCTCGCCCATAAACTCTATCTGACGTTCGCGCTTGAGTTTCTTCCGGAACATTTCTTTATTCTGATACTCGGAAGAGGTATAATCAGGCACACCTGCACGAATACGAACAGGCTGGATACCTTTTTTCAGTTCATTCACATCACGTCTTAATGTGTACATTGCCGAGCCATCCCAGGATGGGATGTCATAACTTCCATCCAGTTCATTTAATGCTTCGGCATAAATCAATAGGATTTCCGCATAGCGAATAGCAGTCTCTGTTTTTTGCCTGTAATAAAAACTGTTTTGGTATTTAGCATCATAAGGGTTCACATATTTTTTGATACCGATACCTGTAAATATACGATTGCCGCCATTGTATCCTTCGGAAGTCCCACGATAATACCAGACTTGCTGGTTAGGACTGGCAGCTCCATCTTTTCCATTCAATGAAGACATATTCCACACACTGCCATTGAAAGCGACTGATGCATAGAAACGGGGTTCACGATTGGCATATTGTAAAGAAACTCCGGCGCGCAAAGGTTTGTAGCGACCGGCATCTACATCTTCACTGGTCACATAACCGCTTAATCGGGCACTTCCATCTCCCCGCCCTATCTCTTTATCTTTACCCGGACAATCAGTACCGTCGGCCATGTAGTAGGAGTCACATTGTTTCTGTGTCATTCCATGCATACTCCATCCTCCGGCCACCGTCGGCAACTGATGCAATACCATGTTTGCAATGCCATCCGGTGAGTTAGTTCCTTCTCCACTATGATCGACCGTTATGTTATCCACACGTGAAAAAATAAGTTCCGGATTTGCATAAGCAGAGAGTTCGCCATTAAAAACAGAACGATATGACTCAAAAGGATCAATGTCGGCATATCCGTCCGGCCAACTTTTTTTGGAGAAGTTATTATCATCAAACGGCTCGATGGTCTCCGGATAATCGTCCGTACCGCCACCTCTTATACGATTCTTGACATACAATTGATAGCGATGACCATTATTATTTCCCGGTAACTCCATCACATCTCTTGCAGCAGCAGCTGCCCTTGCCCATTTCGATTCATCGTATTCGGCAGAAAGCAAACGATTTCCTTCGTCATCTACCATTTGTTGTGCATAAGAATCGGTATTGCCATTCATCAACGGGCTGGCGGCATATAAAAGGACTTTGGCACGGGTGGCTAAAGCAGCTCCACGGGTAGGACGCGCTATATTGTTGGCTCCTCGCTCCAAAGGAAGATCCTTGGCTGCCAACACCATCTCGGATGTGATATATTCCACGCATTCGTCATACGTATTACGCGGACGGGCTAATGCATCATAATCCTGTGTATAATCTTCTCCGGCATCCGGAATCAAAGGAATGGGACCATACTTACGCAAAAGCAACCAGTAATAGTAAGCTCGCACAAAGCGTGCCTGTGCTGCATAATCAAGCCTTTCTTCCTCTGTCAGCTGCGTATTCATGTGGATATACTTCAAAAAAACACATGCTTTATTGATACCCAAATAGCAATTAGTATAAGTCTCTTGCATCCAATCCTCATTATACTCCACATTTCGGAAATAAGAATAATAACCACCTGCTATATTCTTATTCCCCCAATTATTCCAATCTGCCCAATAAATATCATCGGCAAAATTAGTCGGCACACTCTCTTTTCCACCAATATCCTGATTTTGGTCTCTGAGATATGAATAAGTGTTGGAAAGCCACGAATCCGTATAATCCCTGTTCGTAAACACTTTCTCAATCGTCAGGCGGTCCTTGAAATTATGTTCCACCTCCAAATAATCGCTACACGATGCCAGATAGCAGACCATAAATAGTATAGCACCAGTATTATATAACCATTTCATACTTTTCATTTTTTATAAGTTTACATTTAATCCCACTGTGATAGATTTAGATAACGGATAAGCTGCTCCATTCGAACTGTTCATCTCCGGATCCCACATCTTGAACTTTGACCAAGTAAGCAAATTGGTACCAATTAAATAAATGCGTACATTATTGAAATGCATCTTGTTGACGAGAGGCTTAGGCAAGGTATAGCCTATTTCCAAAGTCTTCAAACGCACATAAGAGCCATCACGCAACCAGAAAGAGGATTCTTGATAGTTGTTGTTACTTCCGCCATAACTTAACCGGGGATATTCTGCCCGCACATTTTCTGTGGATTCAGTGCCCGATTCATCTCTTGAAATCCAACGGCCGGCTACGACGTCTTTTAATATATTGCCTTTGCTACCGTTGACGAAAGGACGGACACCGCTTCCATTGATAAAGAAAGAAGACTTACCTGCTCCTTGAAAATGCAGATTAACATCTAGCCCTTTCCACTGAGCGGAAATACCCATACCATAAATCAAATTGGGGACGGTAGTCGCTCCAATGGCTACCCTATCCATATCAGAAATAATTCCATCACCATTGACATCCTTATACTTGATGTCACCCGGTTGGTAGGCACCGAAAGTTTGCTGCGGACTATTACGAATGTCTGTATAATCCTTGAACAATCCCAACGCTATAAGACCTTTCGCCTGATTCACACGGTATTCCTGTTCCATTAAATAAGGATAAACATTGTTCTGTTCATCTTTATCTTTCACTTCATTTTTCGATAGAGTCATGTTTCCCCGCATGGTGAGTTGGACACTCCCAACCTGCTGCTTATATGCAAAGTTTCCATCCACTCCTTTTGAGAGAACTTTCCCCACATTAGCTTGCGGAAGTGTCATCCCATTTTCTACACCTGCTGTGGCAGGAAGATATCTACGGTACATGAAGATGCCCTTACGGTCTTCATGGAAGTAGTCTATTGTCAAGGTGAATTTATCGTCAAACAAACTCATATCTAATCCGATGTCATGCTTGGTGGCGATTTCCCATGTCACACCGTCATTAGCATAAGACGTATAACGTAATCCCTGAAAAAGAGTGGTTCCATACTTTTCATAACCATAATCCGCCCAGTTATATCCTCCGAAGGCAGAATAATAACCGGCATTGTCTCCCCAAATATTGGGATTGGGAGCACCCCCATAACCGATTGTATATAAATAAGGAAAACGTATCAGTGTAGTACCATTAGCTTCATACATTTTATCGTTACCGACCTTACCCCAAGAATAACGTACTTTAAACATATTTACCCACTTCAGGTTCTTCTTGACAAAGGGTTCTTCTGCTATATTCCATGCCACAGAATAGGCCGGGAAGAAACCAAATTGATGACCCGCAGCAAAATTCTCAGAACCGGTATATCCGAAATTGAAATTCAGAAAATAGCGATAATTCCAATTATAGGCAATTCTTCCAGCCAACCCTTGATGGCGCATAGGGAGCGAATTCTTGATATCATTACCAATCTCCTGGGTTTTCACCTTTGAATCCTGTGTATATTTCAATGTCCCGCTAAGAATATGGGATTTAAAATTCCGGTTATACTGGAGTTCGGCTTCAAAGTACTCTTTTCGTTCACCCGTATTGCCGGAAGTCTGGGTCATTTCTTGTTCTGCCCGCTTTCGCGTAAAATTGATAGTACCATCATCTTTTCTAAAGCGATCCGCACTCCATAAAGCCGGACATTTATAACGCTTGATAAAATTATAGTTATCTGTGTCAAAACCAAAACGCCCTATAAAATTCAATCCTTTCGTAATGAAATCTAATTTTTGATTCAAAGTAATATTAGTCTGAATATTATTCCACCACTGTTCATTATACCCACATTGAGTGGAAGCTACCCATGGGTTAATATCGCCGTCCGAATTGGTAGGAGTATATCCATTGGAGTACATAATGGGCATGCTAGTAGGAGTTTGATTTAAAATGCTATTCCAGATCTCATGTGAAGTCATACCCGATTCATTCATTTTTTTTAGCGAACCACCGATACCCACTTGCAACAAAGTAGTACGTGTTACATCAATATCCGCATTCATACGGTAGTTCCAACGCTTATTGTTACTATTGGTGTTATAGTCCTCATTCAGTGATTTGTCTACTTTATACATACCACCTTCGTCAAGATAACTGCCCGAAACGAAATAACGTGCATTCTGTCCACCGCCACTCAAATTCAATGTTGCCCGATAACTCATAGCTCCATTTTTTAACAAGGTGTCCATCCAGTCCACATTCGGTAATAAATCGGGGTCTAGTCCTTGTGTGAGAATTTTTAGTTCATTTCCACTATAAATAGGTTCGAGATTACGGGTTCTGCGCGCCTCATTAGCCAGATTAGCATAAGTAATACCGTCTACAAAATCAGGAGTAAATGTACGTGTATTGTAAATTGTCTCCACTTTCGCATCAACAGTTATTTTATTGATCTTACCACGACGGGTAGTAATCAAGACTACACCATTAGCACCACGCGATCCATAAATAGCCGTTTCCGAAGCATCTTTCAATACGGTGAAGGATTCGATATCTTCATAATTCAATTCATTCATATCACGTTCAAAACCATCGACCAGCACTAATGCACTTGACCCCGCTCCAAACGTAGAGATACCACGAATCCAAAATTCAGAAACATTTTTTCCCGGCTGCCCGCTAGTCTGACGTGCTATTATACCTGCAACATTCCCTGCCAAAGAGTTGGAAATACTACCTGTAGGAGAGGTTCTTAATTGTTCTACATTGATAGTAGACACGGCTCCGGTCACCGTTAGTTTCTTCTGTGCACCTGTAGCAGTAATCACTACTTCATCCAATGTCGTTTCGGTTTTTTCTTTCATTACTACGTTCACTGTGCGCTCTTCTCTCACAAGGATCTCTTGTGTCTCATAACCAATGTAAGAGAAAATTAAACGATTATATGGTTGCATTTTAATGCTAAATTTACCATTTATGTTCGTGATAGAACCCAACCCCGGTACGTCTTTAACGGACACATTAGCCCCGATGAGCGGTTCTTGATTTTCATCCGTAACCACTCCAGTCACAACAATCTGCCTATGGGTGGACTGCTGAGCCGAAATTCCTGCCGCAAAACAACATAGAGCGGCTATTATAACTAAGAATTGTTGTTTCATGTTTTTCATACTATTTTTTATTCCACAATAATCTGACGGATACGGTGATTATGCTGATCACCAATATAAAATATCTTATTCACTTCATCAAAGGCAATACTGTGCGGTCCGTTGAAACGGGCTTCCTGAAGCAAATCGCCGTCAACGTATCCGAAATGGCTATTATCCATTGCCACGCTTCCACGCCCTGCGTATCGGATGGCCTCGGCATTAGGAGTGACCTTCCATATCAGATCTCCAGGGTGGTTATCATACAATTCTCCATCTGCCACATAAAAGTCATAGATATCGTCTTTATGCTGCTCTATGTATTTCTCATTTTTCACAAAAGTGCCCTGCCACATCACCCCCATACGGACATTCGTTCCTACACCTTCATTGTATCCCTGATTCCAATTTCCAACATAGATACTCGGCAGTTCCAGCCAGTTTGTCGTCTTGTTAAACTGGCATTTGAAGATAGTTCCTTCACGCGGACGCATGAGATAGGCAAAGTCACCGGAAGGATGAAAGTAAACATACATCCATATCCAGTTTCCACCCACAGAAAACATTGTTTCCACTTCTTTTGTTGCCATATTATAGCGTTTGATAGTGGCATCCGATTCCTGAGCAAAATAGATGTCACCCGTCTGTGGATGAATAGTTGCCGAAATAACCCATTTATAACCGGAAAAAAGCGAATGAGCTTTCTTAAATCCTTCGCTACGCAAAAGCATAGTGACAACAATCGGAGAATCACCATTGGAATAATTACTCACAAATAGAGTATCACCAGTCAGACTCCAGCATAAAGAACGCGGATCTTGAATATTCAACTGCCCCACCGTTGCCACTGTAGTCAGTTCTTGTACCTCCATGTCGATCAAACGAATACTACTTTTATCCTCAATCATATAAATATGATTAGGGTTCTTAGGATCAATGCTCAGCCATGTAGGCGAATTCAAACCACAATCACTGAATGGGCCATCCTTCACTTCATATCGCCCAGTCTCATCCACATAGCCACATAACGTAGTAACCTGCGTATTGGCTATATAAGTAAATCTGTCAGGAGCTATAGCAGCTTGATCACCAATAGAAATTTCTATAGTCCCTTTATCGGCATTGCGAGGTACCATACAATATATGCACTCATTGTTACAGTTTACGACTCTAGTCTCCACGCCTCCCAACTTCAAGTTAATCAAGGAAGGATCATTACCGAAGTTTTTTCCATAAATAAGTAACTGTGTTCTTGGAGTGACTTCCCTGGGCTCGAAGCCCACAATTTCAATAGGCAAACTGTTATCAAAAGCTTGCTCCTTTCTCTTTTCATCGTCTTTACAACCGATGAAACAACCAAGCAAAGCAAGTAAACAAAATGCCTTAACAACATTCATTCTTTTTCCTGTCCTGTTCATCATAATAATAAATTTAGTTAATAATAAGATTTAATAGTCAATGGGCCCAAAGGTTTATTAATTACAAATATAGAAAGGAGGGCATTAATTATAGGCTAATTCCTAACTAACAAACAATAAAAACTAATCAAACAGCTCTAGAATTAAATAATTTGTGCTTTCTTTGCAAGTATTTTAGCAAAGAAAGCACTATGAAATTTCAAAATTGCTTATTTTTAATATTGCTTATCGTTTGTCTATCATGCCAAAGCAAAAAGACTGATAAACAAACAGGCATTGACTCTACACTTTTCTACACAAATCCTGTCATAGGTGGAGGATCCGAACCATGGGCCATCTTTCATGAAGGAAAATATTACTATACTCAAAGTTTAGCAGACTGTATCATATTATGGGAAACTGACGATATAACACAACTGGCAGAAGCAGCCAAAAAAAACGTATATTCGCCCCAAAATGCCCCTGGTATATCTCATCTTTGGGGACCAGAGATACACTATATGGACAATAAATGGTATATCTATTGCGCTGCTGATGATGGTAATATAGACAATCGTCAGATATATGTGCTAGAAAATGAATCTCCCGATCCTATGAAAGGAGAGTTTGTCATGAAAGGAAGAATATCGACCGATAAAAATAATAACTTGGCTATTCATGCTAATCCTTTCGAGCATAATGGCAAACGTTATCTAATCTGGTGCGGATGGGAAACCAGAAGAATTTATCAAGAAACCCAATGTATCTATATCGCTGAAATGAAAAATCCATGGACACTAGCCTCAGACCGTATATTAATATCCAAACCTGAATACGAATGGGAATGTCAATGGATCAGTGTAGATGGCAATAAAACCGGTTATCCTATCCATGTGAATGAAGCTCCACAATTTTTCCGTTCCAAAAACAAAGACAAATTATTAATATATTACTCTGCAAGCGGTAACTGGACACCTTATTATTGTGTAGGGTTATTAACAGCTGATGCTAACAGCGATCTTCTCAACCCGAATTCATGGAAGAAATCTCTGGAACCTGTATTCAAACAAGCACCAGAGAATCATGTGTATGGCCCCGGTAGCCTGTGTTTCATACCTTCACCCGACAAGAAAGAATGGTATATACTTTACCACGCTCGAAACGCCCTTCGTGACATGTTCGTTTTGGACGGTCGGACAACACGCATACAAAAGATAGAATGGGATGAAAATGGAATTCCCATTTTAGGAATCCCCCAAAAGGAAAGCACCCTGCTTCAAAAGCCGTCTGGCACCCCCACGAGTGATAGGAACTAGCTGTTATCCTTTATAATCTTTCGGTAATACCCCAAACTTTTCTTTAAAACACTTTGCAAAATACGAAGAAGTAGTAAACCCTAACTGTTCGGCAACTTCAGCTATTCGTATACCACTCATGATTAGTTCAGTCGACTTATTCAACCGAAAGTTCTTTATATAATCATGAGGCGGCATACCAGACAGAGCCTTTATCTTCCGGGAAAAATTAGAACGACTCATATTCATCTGCTCTGCTAACAAATCTATCGAGCAACTCTCATCAGCAAGCAGTTCCGACAAAATCGTATTTACCCTCTCTATAAATTCTACATCTTTTTGTGAAAGAGCAAAATCCGCCAATGAAGAAGCCGGACTTCCAGAAAGATTAATCATCAACTTATGGAAGGCCAGTCGCAGTTTTAATAAGTTTTCGATTTGTTTATGGAGCTGCTTAATAGAGAATGGTTTCTCAATATATGCATCAGCACCATTTTCAAAACCTTCCGCTTTTGAGTCTAACGTTGTCTTCGCTGTCAACAAGATAACGGGAATATGAGAGTAAACTAGATCTGATTTTATATAGTTGCATAGTTCAAGACCATTCATTTCGGGCATCATAATATCACTTACAATGACATCAATACTCTCACGTGAAAGTATTTCCAGTGCTTCTTTTCCATTGCAGGCAGAAAAAACTTTAAACCAATCACTTAGAGATTCTCTGGTCAAATTTAATAACTCGACATTATCTTCCACCAACAAAACAATGAATCTCTTATTTCCAAACTCCGAATCCGGCATTTTTTTTCCTTCCACATCTATCATCTGCATTTCAGCAAATTCATTCGGAATACTTTCCGTTACTACTGTTTCCAACGGCAAAGACAATATAAATGAGGAACCACCTTCCATCCTATTTTCTAATGATAAAGTTCCATGATGAGCTTCTGCCAAAGATTTGGCAAATGCCAAACCAATCCCTGTACCTGTAGACGTTGCCACCGGATCATCCGGCAATTGATAGAAAGCCTGAAATATCTTATTTTGCTGACCTTCAGGGACTCCGGGGCCATCATCACTCACTATTATATTTACCCTATCGCCCAATAATATTAGCCGCATCTCGACTTGAGATTTTGCATATTTAATAGCATTTCCTACCAAGTTTACCAAAATTTTACTAACTTTCTCCGAATCAATCATCACACTAATTTCTTCAGGAGGTAAACTAAGACAGATTGTTAACCCTTGCAAATCTACAGAACCATTGAACTGATTGAATATATCACTCATCAACGCATTAATACTACACTCCTTCATGCTAAGTTGCAATGCTCCACTCTCCATCTTCTGAAAATCAAGTAACTGATTCGTTATTCCCAACAGATAATTTACATTCTTATCCATCACCGAAAGGTATTTTTCTTTTCTTTCTTCTTTTTCCTCTTCCCTCAACTTTTCCAGAGGGAGCCGAATCAGACTAAGAGGAGTACGTATTTCATGTACCAGATTGATAAAAAAATTGATTTTCGATTTATACATCTCTTTTTCCTTGGCAACCTGATAATCCTCCATACGACGTTTATATTTACGCTTGACATAGAGATTCCAACGCCAACCAATATAGCAAGCTGTACACAGAAATAATAGTATATACATAAAATAAGCGACACTAGTCCGCCACCAGGGCGGAGTTATCACAATCCATAAGGAAGCCGCTTTCTCATTCCAGTGATGGTCATTGTTAGAGCCACAAACTAAAAACTCATATTCCCCAGCTGGAAGATTGGTGTATGAGGCCGTATTATTAGATGAATGTATCCACTCCTTATCAATACCTTTCAACATATAAGTATAACGATTTCTGTGTGGATCTTCATAACTAAGTGCAACAAAACGTACTGTAAAACTATTATTTGTATAGGGTAATTGGATCTTATCTGCTTTATAGAAGGGCTTATCTAAACGAAGCAGCCGTTTCACTTCTTGTTCATCTGTCAAATAAGGGAAACTAATATCAGTAACATAAACAGGGGGAAGATAGGTATTATCCGTAAACTGCCCCGGTTCAAATACATTGAAACCATTGATTCCTCCAAAATAGAACTTCCCTGTGGACGATCTCAATGAAGACTGTGCAGTAAACTGATTACCTTGCAAACCATCATTTACGGTAAATAAGTGAAAGTTCTTTTGAGACACGGGATTAATGCGGCATAATCCGGCATTACAGGAAATCCAAAAATCACCGGTCCGATCCTGTTCTATAGAGAAAATTACCTTATTAGGCAACAATGTATTTTCCGGGTCGAAGTCAATGAAAGTCTCCGTATCTTTGGAGAATGAGCATAATCCTCCTCCATTGGTTCCAAACCACATTGTTCCTTTCATATCTTCAAACAATGTAATCACAGAATTACTGGTAATAGTTGTTGTATCTTCACGTATATGTTCAAAATGTTCCCAACGATCGTTCACTGTATTATAACGAAAGACACCACTATTTGAGGTCGCAACCCAAAGACTATTGTACATATCCTCATAAATATCAGTTACAGAAGCCATAGAGCCGACATGAATGATTGTCACAAAATTATCCAATTGCGAATTGTAACGACATAACCCCCAACTTGTTCCAACAAAAACATCTCCTTTTCGGTCTTTAAAGAGACTCAAGACATCATTACTACAAATTGTATAGGGAATATCGCGAGAATGGACATAACTCTTTACTGCTCCAGTTTTCAGGTTTAGCACATGCAACCCTTCCGCATAGGTTCCTATCCAAAGGCGGTCGCCATCTAGCAGCAAGCTACGAATGTCATATCTCGCATCCACATTCTTTAAAGTATACTCCGAAAGTGAATGAATTTGTGTATTGAAAAAACATAACCCGTTCCGGGTTCCCACCCAGATATTTCCATTCTGGTCTTCACAAAGAGGGCCGATCTCCCTGCCAAGCTCTAATGTACCTGATAATGAGATAAGGGAATAGTAATCAAAACGCTTCAATTGCTTAGTCATGTAACTCACTCCGCCGGAGTTAGTCATCACCCAAAGTGTACCTTCGGCATCCCACATCATTGCATTAACAGTTGGATCGCCCAATGCCCGCAAGCCAAAGGGAGAATCGCCTCTACGAAATGTTTTAAGGTCGCGATTGAACAGATACAGTCCATTATCCGTACCAACTAACAATTCTTTTTCGTTATAATCCATCAAACAGAGAATAGCACCGAAATTCTGTGCAGACGCATCATAAATTTTCAAATCCGGGCTTCCTTCCTGATAACAACCTAATAAATTAGTACCCACACCAAACCATATTTCATTCTTAATACTATAGAGACAATTGATTCTCTGACTGCCTATGTTTGAATCTGACAGAACCGGATAATTTTGCAGAAAGGTTCCCTTCTCATCAAAACAAAATAGTCCTTCCTGCATTGAAGAAACATAAATACGGGAATCTGCACTCTGACAGATATCCCAAACAAAAGAAGTATGAATACTATTCTGTGTCAGCACACCTGTCACTGGTTCATAAATAAACACACCTTGCCCCAACGTAGCAATCCAAATCAAACCGCTTTGAGTTTTTATGATTTTCTTCACCTCACTACTGACAAATACGCCATACCGTGTTGTTTCATTAAAATAAGAAAAGCGGTCAGTAGAACGGTCATAGATATAAAGTCCCGAATTTGTTCCTACCCAGATATTTTCCCCTTCTTCCAAAAGGGAACTGACGAAATTATTACCCAAAGAATATTTATTATTCAAAGCATTCCGATACACCCTGTTGCCACAACCATCATAACAATTCAGTCCATCACTTGTGCCAATCCACAAAAAGCCATAGCTATCTTGAATCGAACACCAAGTCGTATTGTGCGAAAGTCCGTCTTCCACCTGATACCTTTTAAAAGAGAAATCAGTAGAAGCGAATATGGCTTCAAAATTGAAAACGATTATACAGATAAAGGCTGTAACCTGTTTTTTCATATAAATAAGAAGTAAAAAGATTAATCCAGATCAAGTCTACCGCCGATCCAGTCAAAACCCCGAACTTATTTTATCTTTAACGACAAATATCTCGGACAGCAGATTTAACAAGCGAAAATACACATTTTGAACTGAAAAATAGTTAAGTTTGCAGTTAAATAATAAATAATGTGCTAATAAGGCAAGGTACTAATGTACCAACTGTCAATTGACACATTCATCAATCATCAAATCGCAAATCGTTAAATCGTAAATAAAATGATGAATTGGAAACAACTAATATCAGCGAAACGTTTCGGGATGGAAGAATTCCATGAAGAACGACAGGAAAACCGATCCGAATTCCAACGGGACTATGACCGTCTTATTTTTTCGGCTCCTTTCCGCAGATTACAGAACAAGACGCAAGTATTCCCTCTTCCGGGCAGCGTTTTTGTTCACAACCGACTTACGCACAGTCTCGAAGTAGCCAGCGTTGGCCGTTCACTCGGGGACGATGTTGCCAAAGCACTTCTGGAACGTCATCCGGAACTTCAAGATTCTTTCCTGCCGGAGATTGGTTCTATCGTCTCGGCCGCTTGCCTGGCACACGATTTGGGTAATCCGCCCTTCGGTCATTCAGGTGAAAAGGCTATTTCTACTTTTTTCTCTGAAGGAAAAGGAGTTCGTCTGAAAGAAAAGCAGCCGAACGGCGAGCAACTTTCTCCGATGGAATGGGAAGATTTGACACATTTTGAAGGAAATGCAAATGCGTTCCGAATACTGACACATCAGTTTGAAGGACGTCGCAAAGGCGGATTCGTCCTGACATATACCACTCTGGCTTCTATTGTAAAATATCCCTTTTCATCGAGCCTTGCAGGAACCAAATCGAAGTTTGGATTCTTCGTCAGCGAAGAAGAAAGTTTCCAAAAAATAGCAACTGAATTAGGGCTAACCTTGCTCAACGAGCATCCTTTGAAGTATGCACGCCACCCACTAGTCTATTTAGTGGAAGCGGCAGACGATATTTGCTATCAGATGATGGATATTGAGGATGCATATAAGCTGAAGATTCTCACCACTGAAGAAACCAAAGAACTATTAATGACCTATTTCAGCGAAGAGCGACAGGAACATCTCCGGAAAACATTCCTGATTGTCAATGATGTCAACGAGCAAATCGCCTACCTGCGTTCTTCCGTCATCGGTTTATTGATCCGGGAGTGTACCCGTGTCTTTTTAGACCATGAACAAGAAATACTGTCCGGCACGTTCGAAGGATCACTAATCAAGCGCATAGCCGAACGTCCGGCAGCAGCCTACAAACACAGTGTCGAAGTATCTATCAATAAAATCTACCGTTCACGGGACGTACTGGATATCGAGCTAGCGGGATTCCGCATCATCAGTACCTTACTCGAATTGATGATAGACGCCGTAACCTCACCCGAAAAGGCTTATTCCAAACTCCTGATCGACCGGGTTTCCAGCCAATACAATATAAATTCGCCTGTACTCTATGAAAGAATACAGGCGGTACTTGACTATATATCGGGAATGACCGACGTCTTTGCTCTTGATCTTTATCGTAAAATTAACGGGAACAGTCTGCCTGCGGTGTAACCACTTTAGGAGTAAAAACCTCTTCCCCTTCACAAGAAGACAATCTCAACGCATCCGGATGGCTTTCAATAAACGTCTGGATGTGTCGAATTCGTTTATCTTCAAGAATTTCGTCTACAGCAATCAGGATACCGGTTTCTTCCACATCACCGAACTCATAATTGACAGCTGTTCCGAACATACGCATCGTAGGGCTTAAGCTCATATACGCATTTACCAACGGAGGAATATTATAGCCCAATTTACGGATTTCACAATTCAATATCTTATAGTCCTCTTTAAAAGTACTCTTGCAGAACAATGCGTTCAACTCTTCTTCGGAAGTCTCAAGTTGCAGAGGCTCAATCGGAGTAACAAGTTTCTCTTTATCATAAAAATGTTTCTTGAGGAAATGAAGAATCATATCACGGCCACGACGATGGTAGCTAGGATACATGGTCACCTTGCCAAAGAAATACTTCACATTCGGCATAACCACGGTCAACGCTCCCAACCCGTCCCACAGATTATCCAAAGCGAACAATCCTTTGCTTCCGGCACGGGTAGACTGATATTCAAGCGTAACAAACGAACGCCCCAGCTCAATTGTCTGCGGCAGGTATTCTTTAATAAAAGCATCAGAAAAATGAAACATGTGGGAAGTAGCCAGAATTGGCGCGCCTTTTTCATCAAAACGCACGTCCGTACCAAGCAGATACCGGTAACCACCCAGAATTTCTTCCGCTTCCGGATTCCATACGATCAACTGCTTATAGGGGTGTTCCATCGTGTCGTATTCATCAATATCCATTGACAGGCCTGTACCTCCACCAGCAGCACGGAAAGCTATTTCACGCAAACGACCAATCTCTCTCATTACATTAGGAGCATTCTGATGAGTAATAATATAAATCTGATTATTACTCTTATTCGTCATTCGTAAGCGTTTGTCTTCCGTCAATTCTGCCTTCAGCAGTTCTTTGCTTACCGGTTTAATAATCTCTTCCATATTCCTTGTTATAGTTGTTCTATCAGTTACAGTTTATAAACAATATCCTTCACGTATTCAGCCCACTGCGCAGGGGTTTTCGATTTATCAAAAGTCTGCCAGGGTATGGGTTTGCCAAAAGTGACAGTAAAAGTTTTGTGGCGATTCTTAAACATTTCATCCGCAAGATACAACATAGCGATGTTAAACTTGATACCCAATGCCTTGCAAATATTTGCCAGGTTGTAGAAGAAATCAGAATTCCTACCGCCGAAATGCACGGGTATTACATCACGTTTTGCTTGTATGCTCTTTACTACAAATGTCTTTTTCCATTCCAGGTCACGAATGACTCCATTCTGACGACGCGAACACAGTCCGGCAGGGAACATTATCAGCTGGTCATCCGACTGAAATCCGGCTTCCACCATTTTCGGGAAGTCTTTTGCCTGTTTGCCGGTTTTATTAATAGGTATGCAAAGGGGAGCCAATCCGCGTAGATTCATCAACAAATCATTCACCAGGTATTTCACTTTCCCGCCATAGTGCTTTCCCAACACATAACCAAGCGCAACACCGTCCTGTCCGCCTAACGGATGATTGGACACAAAAGTATACAATCCATCCTTAGGCAAATTCTCAATGCCTTTTACGTCCACTTTCGCATCCAAAAAGCCCATACATGCCTCCAGAAAGTCCACACCCAATCTATCCTTCGACTCATTCAGGAATACATTAATTTCATCCTGATGAACAATTTTCTTCAGATAAGAAACCACGAATTTAGGGATGTACTTATAATGCTTCGGAGCCTTTGTCCGAAGTATCTTATCGACATCAATCAAAAATAAAGAGTCATCAGTCATTCTTTTCAAATAAAAATGATGGCACAAAATTAACGGTTCTTTTTTATTAATCGCAATAATTTGGTAGAAAATGCAGGATTTAAGTTCAGAAGATAAAAAAATACCACCTAAAAACTATCAAAAACAACCTAAAAACTATCCGCGGATAGTTTTCGGGCATAAAAACGTCGGATTTCCCCCTATCGGGTTTCAGAAATTCACGTAAACTTGCAACATCGAAAATAACAAACGAATATTCACCTTTAAAAAGCAACACATATGAAAAGTTTAAGCTTCAGAAAAGATTTAGTAGGAGTACAAGATGAATTACTACGCTTCGCTTATAAACTGACAACTGACCGTGAAGAAGCAAACGATTTGTTGCAGGAGACATCATTAAAAGCATTAGATAATGAAGATAAATATACCCCTGATACAAATTTCAAAGGATGGATGTATACCATCATGCGCAACATCTTTATAAACAACTACCGCAAGGTAGTCCGCGACCAGACATTCGTCGATCAGACGGATAATCTTTATCATCTGAATTTACCACAGGACGGAAGTTCAGAAAGCACAGAAAGAGCATACGACCTGAAAGAGATGCACCGTGTAGTCAACAAACTCCCCAAAGAATACAGAGTTCCGTTCGCCATGCACGTTTCAGGATTCAAATACCGTGAGATTGCGGAAAAACTGAACCTCCCGCTAGGTACAGTAAAAAGCCGTATTTTCTTCACGCGCCAGAAATTACAGGAAGAATTGAAAGACTTCCGCTAGACCTTAACTATATAAATTGGTGATCTCGGATCACATACTTCTTTAATACAGATTTTAGTTTTGATAATGATTAAAAGGCAGAAATACTCCGGTATATTCTGCCTTTTCTTTTATTACTAAGATTAGTTGCACGACACCCGGGTCTCAACACCTACAACACCCGGGTCTCAATGGGTCTGACACCCGGGTGTCAGGTATGATGAGACCCGGGTGTCGTACAAGTTCCTATTGCATCAAAAGAAGTCTTCACTACCCTATTATTTAAAATTCACCTATACAGACATTTTTTCCCGTTTTACTGCCATAACTCCCCCACCAGCAGACTACTCTCAAAGCCGCATCATTTTCAAGCAAATAGACATTTAACATTCTGTTGAAAACTTCTCTGAAAGTTTTTTATGGAAAGTTGTGGGGAATTGTGGGGAATTTCATACTTTTACGGTCGCTTATTATAATAAGGTAATGATACGTTTTTTAGGAAATATTGAAGCCAGGGCGGACGCCAAAGGAAGGGTGTTCATACCCGCTACCTTCAGGAAGCAACTACAAGCAGCTTCCGAGGAGAGGCTTATTATGCGTAAAGACGTATTTCAGGACTGTTTGACCCTGTACCCCGAGAGCGTGTGGAACGAGGAGTTGAACGAGCTTCGCAGCAGGCTGAACAAATGGAACAGCAAACACCAACTCATTTTCAGACAGTTTGTGAGCGACGTTGAAGTGGTGACACCTGACAGCAACGGACGTATATTAATCCCCAAACGATATTTGCAGATTTGCAGTATTCATGGAGATATACGTTTTATCGGCATCGACAATAAGATAGAGATCTGGGCGAAAGAGCGGGCAGAACAGCCTTTCATGCCGCCTGAAGAGTTCGGTGCAGCATTAGAAGAAATTATGAACGATGATAATAGACAAGATGGAGAAAGATGAATTGACATACCATGTACCTGTATTGCTGAAAGAAAGCGTTGACGGGATGAATATCCAACCGGACGGAACGTATGTAGACGTTACATTCGGAGGAGCAGGACATTCGCGCGAAATACTTTCACGACTCGGAGAAGGCGGACGTTTATTGGGATTCGACCAGGACGAGGACGCTGAACGGAACATTGTCAACGATCCTCACTTCATCTTCGTGCGCAGCAACTTCCGTTACCTGCAAAATTTCCTGCGCTATCACGACATCGAGCAGGTAGATGCAATCCTGGCCGACCTCGGCGTATCGTCCCATCATTTCGATGATAGCGAACGCGGCTTTTCTTTCCGTTTCGACGGAGCGCTGGATATGCGTATGAACAAGCGTGCCGGAATTACGGCAGCAGACATCGTGAATACTTACGAGGAAGAACGTCTTGCAAACCTCTTCTATCTGTACGGAGAGCTGAAGAATAGCCGCAAACTGGCTTCTGTCATCGTTAAAACCAGAAGCGGACAGAATATCCGGACCATCGGTGAGTTTCTGGAAATCATCAAACCGCTTTTCGGTCGTGAACGCGAAAAGAAAGAGCTGGCAAAAGTGTTCCAGGCACTGCGGATCGAAGTAAATCAAGAGATGGAAGCGCTGAAAGAGATGTTGCTGGCAGCTACGGAAGCATTAAAGCCGGGCGGCAGACTGGTGGTAATCACTTATCATTCATTGGAAGACCGCATGGTGAAAAACATCATGAAGACGGGCAACGTAGAAGGAAAAGCAGAATCCGACTTCTTCGGAAATCTGCAAACGCCTTTCCGCCTTGTCAATAATAAGGTAATCGTTCCCGACGAGGCAGAAATAGAACGGAACCCACGGTCGAGAAGTGCCAAATTACGAATTGCAGAAAAGAAATAGAAAGATATGGAAGAAGAAGTAGTAAATAAGAAAACAGAAGAGGGCAAGAAGAAAAACCGCACCTCGCTGAAGAGTATTCTGGGTGGAGACATTCTGGCTACCGATTTTTTCCGCCGTCAAACGAAGTTGCTGGTACTTATCATGGTATTCATCATCTTCTACATTCACAATCGTTATGCCAGTCAACAGCAACAGATCGAGATAGACCGGCTGAAAAAGGAATTGATAGACATTAAATACGACGCACTGACGCGCAGCTCGGAACTGATGGAGAAGAGCCGCCAGTCACGCATTGAAGATTATATATCAAATAAGGAAAGCGATTTGCAAACATCAACCCATCCTCCTTACCTTATTAAATAAGTGGAGAGTTGAGAATTGAGAGTTTTTAAAAGACAAATACTGTGGCAGTTAATAAAAAGAACATAATGACCCGTTACTTCTTCGTCATCCTGTTGATGGCGTTGATAGGAATAGCTATTGTTGTAAAAGCAGGCATCACCATGTTTGCCGAACGACAATACTGGCAGGATGTGGCTGATCGTTTCGTAAAAGAGAATGTGACGGTGAAACCTAATCGTGGAAACATTATTTCTTCTGACGGTAAACTGATGGCCAGTTCGCTACCCGAGTACAGAATCTATATGGACTTTATGTCCGGTGAGAAGGACGAAAAACGCAGACGGAAAGATCAGGCACGCCGGGACTCCATCCTCAATGCCAATATGGATTCCATCTGTATCGGACTTCACAAGATATTCCCGGACAGGAGTGCAGCCCAATTCAAAGCACACCTCAAGAAAGGACGCCAGGCAAAAAGCCGTAATTATCTGATTTATCCGAAACGTATTTCCTATATACAATATAAAGAGGTAAAGAGACTGCCCGTCTTCTGTTTGAACCGGTATAAAGGCGGATTTAAAGAATTAGCATACAATCAGCGCAAGAAACCTTTCGGTTCACTGGCTGCCCGTACGCTGGGAGATGTGTATGCAGATACAGCCAAAGGAGCCAGAAATGGTATCGAACTTGCTTTCGACACTATCCTGAAAGGACGGGACGGACTGACGCACCGCCAAAAAGTGATGAACAAATACCTGAACATTGTCGATGTGCCGCCGGTTGACGGTTGCGATTTGATTAGTACCATCGACGTAGGCATGCAGGATATCTGCGAGAAAGCATTGGTAGACAAGCTGAAAGAGCTGAATGCCAGCGTAGGCGTGGTGGTATTGATGGAAGTAGCTACCGGAGAAGTGAAAGCAATCGTCAACATGATGCAAGGCAAGGACGGCGAGTATTACGAAATGCGTAACAATGCCATCAGTGATATGCTTGAGCCGGGGTCCACTTTCAAGACGGCTTCTATTATGGTAGCTCTCGAAGACGGCAAGATTACTCCGGACTATGTGGTAGACACCGGCAACGGACAGATGCCGATGTACGGACGTGTCATGAAAGACCACAACTGGCACCGTGGAGGATATGGGAAGCTGACTGTTACAGAAATTCTGGGAGTTTCGTCCAACGTCGGTACCTCTTATATTATAGATCATTTCTATGGTAGCAATCCACAGAAATTCGTAGACGGGTTAAAACGGATGAGTATCGACCAACCGCTCCACCTACAGATTTCAGGAGAAGGGAAGCCGAATATCCGTGGTCCGAAAGAACGTTATTTTGCAAAGACCACTTTGCCGTGGATGAGTATCGGATATGAGACACAGGTTCCACCAATCAATATTCTGACGTTCTACAACGGAATAGCCAATAATGGAGTCAGTGTACGTCCGAAATTTGTCAAAGCTGCCGTGAAAGACGGGGAAGTCGTGAAAGAATATCCGACAGAGGTTATCAATCCTAAGATTTGTTCGGATAAGACTTTGACACAAATTCGTGAAATACTGCGGAAAGTGGTTGGTGAAGGACTTGCCAAGCCTGCAGGGAGTAAGCAGTTCCACGTTTCAGGCAAAACGGGAACGGCGCAGATTTCACAGGGGGCAGCCGGATACAAAACGGGAAGAACGAATTACCTGGTTAGTTTCTGCGGATATTTTCCGTCAGAGGCACCTAAATATAGTATGATTGTCTCTATCCAGAAACCGGGCTTGCCGGCTTCGGGAGGTTTGATGGCAGGTAGTGTATTCAGCAAGATTGCGGAAAGAGTGTATGCCAAAGACCTGCGGTTGCCGCTTACCAATGCGATTGACACCAATTCCGTAGTCATTCCGAATGTAAAAGCCGGAGAGATGCGCGAAGCTCAACGGGTATTGGAGGAGCTGGAGATTAATATACAAGGTAAAGTTGCCGATTCAGGAAAAGAAGTGTGGGGGAATACGCACGTTGCTCCGCAAGCTGTGGTTCTTGAAAGCCGGAGCAATATGCAGAACTTTGTGCCGAGCGTGATAGGTATGGGAGCGAAAGACGCCGTATACTTGTTGGAAAGCAAAGGATTGAAGGTCAATCTGGTCGGGGTAGGCAAAGTGAAAAGCCAGTCGATAGCCAATGGAACCATCGTAAAGAAGGGACAGACGGTGACGCTGACGCTAAAGTAAAAATTAAAGATTAAAAATTAAATAGAGTGATGTTATTAAAGGAGTTACTGAAAGCGATCCAACCGGTAGAGGTAGCCGGAGATTCAGACATAGAAATCACCGGAGTCAATATTGACTCCCGTCTAGTGGAAGCCGGCCAACTGTTCATGGCAATGCGCGGCACACAAGCCGACGGCCACGCCTACATACCTGCTGCCATAGCGAAAGGAGCGACTGCTATCCTCTGCGAGGATATGCCGGAAGAACCTGTTGCGGGGATCACTTATATACAAGTCAAAGACAGTGAAGATGCGGTAGGAAAGATTGCTACTACTTTCTACGGCGACCCCACTTCCAAGATGGAACTGGTTGGTGTTACCGGAACGAACGGAAAAACAACAATCGCCACCTTATTATATAATACATTCCGTTATTTCGGATATAAGGTAGGGTTGATTTCTACCGTTTGCAATTATATCGACGATGAACCGCTCCCGACAGAGCATACCACGCCCGATCCCATCACGTTGAACCGTCTATTGGGACGAATGGCGGATGAAGGATGCAAATATGTTTTCATGGAAGTCAGTTCACACTCCATTGCACAGAAACGTATCAGTGGATTAAAGTATGCAGGAGGGATCTTTACCAATCTGACCCGCGACCATCTCGACTATCATAAAACAGTAGAGAATTATCTGAAAGCAAAGAAGAAGTTCTTTGACGATCTGCCGAAAAGCGCATTCAGCCTGACTAATCTGGACGATAAGAACGGACTGGTGATGACACAGAATACACGTTCTAAGGTCTATACTTATTCATTAAGAAGCCTTTGTGACTTTAAAGGGCGGGTATTGGAGTCTCATTTTGAAGGAATGTTGCTCGACTTCAACAACCACGAGTTGGCAGTTCAGTTTATCGGCAAGTTCAATGCTTCCAATTTGCTGGCAGTATTCGGGGCAGCCGTTCTGTTGGGTAAGAAAGAAGAAGAGGTGCTTGTGGCTCTTAGCACGCTTCATCCGGTAGCCGGACGTTTCGATGCGGTCCGTTCTCCACAGGGAGTTACAGCGATTGTAGATTATGCGCATACTCCGGATGCACTTATTAATGTATTGAATGCCATACATGGAGTACTTGAAGGAAAAGGGAAAGTGATTACAGTGGTGGGTGCCGGTGGCAACCGTGATAAGGGCAAACGTCCCATCATGGCAAAGGAAGCTGCCAAAGCCAGCGACCGCGTCATCATCACTTCAGACAATCCGCGCTTCGAAGAGCCGCAAGACATCATCAACGATATGCTCGCCGGACTGGATGCGGAGGATATGAAGAAAACACTAAGCATTGCCGACCGTAAAGAAGCGATTCGCACGGCTTGCATGCTGGCAGAAAAAGGAGATGTGATTCTCGTTGCCGGAAAAGGACACGAGAATTACCAGGAGATAAAAGGAGTAAAACATCATTTTGACGATAAAGAAGTACTCAAAGAAATTTTTAAATAATGAATAGATTGTGCTAATATGCCGACTGGTTCCGGTATTCATCCGGCAGAAGCGACATAGCAACACATCAATAAATTGGCAAATTATTTATGTTATATTATCTATTTGAATGGCTGCAAAAGCTCAATTTTCCAGGAGCGGGAATGTTCGGATATACTTCATTCCGTGCTTTGATGGCAGTGATCCTCGCGTTACTTATTTCAAGTATCTGGGGAGATAAGTTCATCAACCTACTCAAAAGGAAACAAATCACAGAAACGCAGCGTGATGCTAAAACGGACCCGTTCGGCGTCAACAAAGTAGGCGTGCCGAGCATGGGAGGTGTTATCATCATTGTAGCCATCCTGATTCCTTGTCTGTTGTTAGGCAAACTGCATAATATATATATGATACTGATGCTGATAACCACCGTATGGTTGGGATCGCTCGGCTTCGCAGACGACTATATCAAGATCTTTAAAAAAGACAAAGAAGGTTTGCATGGCAAGTTCAAGATTATCGGTCAGGTCGGTTTAGGTTTAATTGTCGGAATGACTTTGTATCTAAGCCCGGACGTAGTGATCCGTGAGAATATCGAAGTTCATAATCCGGGACAGGAGATGGAAGTGATACACGGAACCAATGATTTGAAATCGACCCAGACAACGATTCCTTTTTTCAAGAGCAATAACCTTGATTATGCCGATCTGGTTGCTTTCATGGGCGAGCATGCGCAAACAGCCGGATGGATTTTGTTCGTCATCGTCACAATCATCGTGGTTACCGCCGTATCAAACGGTGCCAACCTGAATGATGGTATGGACGGAATGGCGGCCGGAAACTCGGCCATTATCGGTGCAACGCTGGGGATATTGGCGTATGTATCGTCGCATATCGAATTCGCAGGCTATCTGAACATCATGTATATTCCGGGTTCGGAAGAACTGGTAATCTATATCTGTGCCTTCATCGGTGCGCTTATCGGTTTCTTATGGTACAATGCTTATCCGGCACAAGTATTTATGGGAGACACAGGCAGCCTCACCATTGGTGGTATTATCGCAGTGTTCGCCATCATCATCCACAAAGAGTTGTTGATACCGATTCTTTGCGGTGTATTCCTGGTAGAAAATCTGTCGGTAATCCTGCAACGGGCTTATTATAAGGCAGGAAAGCGGAAAGGTGTAAAGCAGCGTTTGTTCAAGCGCACACCGATTCACGATCATTTCCGTACTTCAATGAGTCTGATCGAGCCGGGATGTACGGTGAAATTCACCAAGCCCGACCAGCTGTTCCACGAATCAAAGATTACCGTCCGTTTCTGGATTGTAACGATTGTATTGGCGGCAATAACAATTATAACATTAAAAATAAGATAGAATGAAGGCACGGATTACACGGATTAACGCAGTGTTAACTGCATAATCCCTTAAAACCGTGAAATCCGCGTCATCCGTCCTTCATTAAAAATATAGAGAGCATTAACCCGATTATTAACTTTTAAAAGATGTGCGCAGCTAATAGATAAATCAATCGATTAGAAAACAAGGGCACATTATTGTAGATGAAAAGAATTGTAATTTTAGGAGCTGGCGAAAGCGGCGCAGGTGCAGCCGTACTCGCAAAAGTAAAAGGATTTGAGACGTTTGTTTCGGACATGTCCGCCATCAAGGACAAATATAAGGAACTTCTCGACAGCCATCAGATTGCCTGGGAAGAAGGACACCATACCGAAGAGCTCATTCTGAATGCCGACGAGGTTATCAAAAGCCCCGGTATCCCGAATGATGCCCCAATCATCCTGAAACTGAAAGCTCAAGGCACACCGGTGATCTCCGAGATTGAGTTTGCCGGACGCTATACTGATGCCAAAATGATCTGTATTACAGGTTCTAACGGAAAGACTACAACAACTTCCCTGATCTACCACATTTTCAAAAGCGCAGGTCTGAACGTAGGTTTGGCAGGCAACATCGGCAAAAGCCTTGCTTTGCAGGTAGCCGAAGATTACCATGATTATTATATTATCGAACTTAGCTCTTTCCAGCTGGATAATATGTATAACTTCCGTGCGAACATCGCCGTATTGATGAACATCACTCCGGACCATCTTGATCGCTACGACCACTGTATGCAGAATTACATCGACGCTAAATTCCGCATTACCCAAAACCAAACCCCGGACGATGCTTTCATCTTCTGGAATGACGACCCGATCATCAGACAAGAACTGGCGAAACATGGTCTGAAAGCTCACCTGTATCCTTTTGCCGCTGTAAAAGAAGACGGAGCGATCGCATACGTAGAAGACCACGAAGTGAAAATCACCGAACCGATTGCCTTCAACATGGAGCAGGAAGAACTGGCTCTGACAGGGCAACATAACTTATATAATTCTTTAGCCGCCGGTATCTCGGCAAACCTTGCCGGCATCGCCAAAGAAAACATCCGTAAAGCCCTCTCCGACTTTAAGGGAGTAGAGCATCGGTTGGAAAAGGTGGCACGTGTCCGCGGAATTGATTTCATCAACGACTCTAAAGCAACGAATGTCAACTCCTGCTGGTATGCCCTGCAAAGCATGACTACCAAAACGGTATTGATCCTCGGTGGTAAAGATAAAGGCAACGACTATACTGAAATTGAAGACCTGGTACGTGAAAAGTGTTCGGCACTGGTATACCTGGGACTTCACAACGAAAAACTTCACGAATTCTTCGATCGTTTCGGCCTGCCCGTAGCAGACGTACAAACCGGAATGAAGGATGCCGTAGAAGCTGCCTACAAACTGGCAAAGAAAGGTGAAACAGTATTATTAAGCCCTTGCTGCGCCTCTTTCGACCTCTTCAAAAGCTATGAAGACCGTGGCGACCAGTTTAAGGAATGTGTCCGCGCCCTTTAATTTCTAATTATTAATTTTTAATTGCTACAAGATTGGATTTATTAAAGAACATATTCAAAGGTGACAAGGTAATCTGGATTATCTTCCTCTGTCTCTGCCTCATCTCTATTATCGAGGTGTTCTCGGCAGCGTCGACACTGACTTACAAAAGTGGCGACCATTGGGGACCGATTACACAACACTCCATCATCCTGATGGTAGGTGCTGTGGTAGTAGTGTTTCTGCATAATGTTCCCTACAAATGGTTCCAGGTATTTCCGGTCTTTCTGTATCCGATTTCCCTGGTTCTATTGGCATTTGTCACGCTGATGGGTATCATCACAGGGGACCGTGTCAACGGGGCAGCCCGTTGGATGACCTTTATGGGATTACAGTTCCAGCCTTCGGAATTGGCAAAGATGGCGGTTATCATTGCCGTCTCATTCATCCTATCCAAAAGGCAGGACGAATACGGAGCCAACCCGAACGCCTTCAAATATATCATGATCCTCACCGGACTGGTATTCCTGCTTATCGCACCGGAAAACCTTTCGACAGCAATGCTGCTTTTCGGAGTAGTATGCATGATGATGTTTATCGGCCGGGTGTCAGCAAAAAAGCTATTCGGAATGTTAGGGATATTGGCACTTGTGGGCGGTGTTGCCGTAGGTATACTGATGGCTATTCCCGCCAAAACGCTGCATAACACTCCGGGACTTCACCGTTTCGAAACGTGGCAGAATCGTGTTTCCGGCTTCTTTGAGAAGGAGGAAGTGCCGGCTGCCAAATTTGATATTGACAAAGATGCACAGGTGGCGCATGCACGCATCGCCATTGCTACCAGCCACGTAGTCGGCAAAGGTCCGGGAAACTCGATACAACGTGACTTCCTTAGTCAGGCATTCTCCGATTTTATCTTTGCGATTGTGATTGAAGAAATGGGATTGATCGGAGGAATATTTGTGGTGTTCCTCTATCTATGGCTGCTAATGCGAGCCGGACGAATCGCACAGAAATGCGAGCGAACCTTCCCCGCCTTTCTCGTTATGGGCATTGCGTTGCTACTGGTGTCGCAAGCAATACTGAATATGATGGTTGCCGTCGGATTATTCCCCGTCACCGGCCAGCCTCTGCCTTTGGTCAGCAAAGGAGGTACAAGTACGTTAATCAACTGCGCTTATATCGGTATGATATTAAGTGTAAGCCGATATACCGCCTATCTAGAAGAACAAAAAGCGCACGATGCACAGATCCAACTGCAATTAGAGGCAGAGGCAGCTGCAAATTCCGAGGCACAGACTGCCGCCGAACCGACAGCACAGATTCTGAACAGCGATGCCAAGTTTGAAGATGAGCATGATATTGATAAACGGTAAGTGATGAACGATAAATGATGAACGGTGAGTAGTGAACGGTGAGTGGTGAACAGTAAACGTTGAGAAAGGACAGAAGAAAAACATTATGATGGAAAAAGAACTTAGAATTATTATCAGTGGTGGAGGAACAGGAGGGCATATCTTTCCTGCCGTCTCTATCGCAAACGCTATAATAGAGCTACGCCCCGACGCAGAAATTCTCTTTGTAGGTGCTGAAGGACGTATGGAAATGCAACGGGTTCCCGATGCAGGCTACCGTATTATCGGGCTTCCGATTGCCGGATTCGACCGCAAACGTTTATGGAAAAATATATCTGTATTGATTAAACTGATGCGCAGCCAGTGGAAAGCACGCAAAGTTATCAAGGACTTCCGCCCACAAGTGGCGGTAGGTGTAGGCGGATATGCAAGCGGCCCGACACTAAAGACTGCCGGAATGATGGGAGTACCGACATTAATCCAGGAACAAAACTCTTATGCCGGAGTGACCAATAAGCTCCTGGCACAGAAAGCAAAAGTGATTTGTGTAGCTTATGACGGAATGGAAAAGTTTTTCCCTGCCGACAAAATTATTATGACGGGGAATCCTGTCCGCCAAAACCTGACAAAGGATATGCCGTCTAAAGAAGAAGCATTGCGCTCCTTCAACTTACAGCCTGGCAAAAAAACGATTCTGATTGTAGGCGGCAGTCTGGGTGCACGTACCATCAACAATACGCTGACAGCCGGACTGGCAACCATCAAAGAAAATACGGACGTGCAATTCATCTGGCAAACGGGCAAATACTACTACCCGCAAGTGAAAGAAGCCGTGAAAGCTGCAGGTACACTTCCGAACTTATATGTAACGGATTTCATCAAAGACATGGCAGCCGCATACGCAGCAGCCGATCTTGTGATTTCCCGTGCGGGGGCAGGTTCCATTTCAGAGTTCTGCCTGTTACATAAACCTGTTATCTTAGTGCCTTCTCCCAATGTAGCGGAAGACCATCAGACTAAGAATGCCTTAGCATTGGTGAATAAGCAGGCAGCTATCTACGTCAAAGACAGTGAAGCGGAAACAACCTTGATGGATGTAGCATTATCCACCGTCAATGACGAACAGAAACTGAAAGAACTGAAAGAGAATATCGCCAAGCTGGCTTTGCCCGATTCTGCGAGAATCATCGCACAGGAGGTTATCAAACTGGCGGAAGTAAAGAGCTGATAAACAGAAGCAAAAAACAGATAAATAGATTATCGGATTGCACACAGGTTGAAGTAGCGGTATAGCTCCGGGATCAAACGACGTAATCCGTACTAAAATAAAAAACAGAAGAAATGAATATAGAAACGATAAAATCAGTCTATTTCGTAGGTGCCGGCGGCATCGGTATGAGTGCACTTGTACGCTACTTCCTCTTCAAAGGCAAGGTAGTGGCCGGTTACGACCGTACCCCTACTCCATTGACTGAAACCCTGATTGCCGAAGGCGCACAAATACATTATGAAGAAAACGTCGACCTGATTCCCGAAGCCTGCAAAGACAAGGAAAGCACGTTAGTCATATACACGCCCGCCGTTCCGCAGGAACATGAAGAAATCGTTTATTTCCGCAACAACGGATTCGAAATACAGAAACGCGCCCAAGTATTGGGAACGATTACCCATTCGAGCAAAGGTCTGTGCGTGGCAGGTACTCACGGAAAAACAACCACATCGACGATGACAGCCCATTTGCTCCATCAATCGCACGTGGAATGTACCGCTTTTCTCGGAGGAATCTCGAAGAACTACGGCACCAACCTGCTACTCTCTCAAACAAGCCCTTACACGGTGATTGAAGCAGATGAGTTCGACCGTTCTTTCCACTGGCTGTCGCCCTATATGACCGTAATTACATCTACCGACCCCGATCATCTGGACATCTACGGCACAGAACAAGCCTACCTGGAAAGTTTCGAGCATTATACCACGCTTATCCAACCGGGTGGCGCACTGATTATCCGCAAAGGCATCTCCCTGCAACCCAAAGTGCAGCCGGGCGTTCGTGTCTATACTTACTCACGCGACGAGGGTGACTTCCACGCAGAAAACATCCGCATCGGAAACGGAGAAATATTCATCGACTTTGTTGCCCCGGACACCCGTATCAACGATATTCAACTGGGAATTCCGGTTAGCATCAACATAGAAAACGGCGTAGCCGCCATGGCATTGGCACACCTTAACGGAGTGACCGATGAAGAAATAAAAAGAGGCATGGCAAGTTTCCGCGGAGTAGACCGCCGGTTCGACTTCAAGATCAAGAACGACCGTATCGTCTTTTTGAGTGACTATGCCCACCACCCCTCTGAAATCAAACAGAGCGTGTTGTCTATGCGCGAACTTTACAAAGACAAGAAGATTACAGCCATCTTCCAACCGCATCTCTATACCCGCACCCGCGACTTCTATCAAGATTTTGCCGATAGCCTGTCGCTACTCGACGAAGTGATTCTGGTAGACATCTATCCGGCACGTGAAGCACCGATTCCGGGCGTTACCAGCAAACTGATTTATGACAATCTCCGTCCGGGCATTGAAAAAAGTATGTGCAAAAAGGAAGATATACTGAACATTCTGAAAGATAAAAACATTGAAGTATTAATCACTTTGGGGGCTGGAGACATTGACAACTATGTCCCTGAAATAAAGGAACTATTAGAAACAAAAAAATTAAGAATTAAGAATGAAGAATGAAGAATCTCTATCCAGCGTATTGATGCGCAGCAATTCTTCATTCTTCATTCTTAATTCTTCATTAATAAAAAAACTATGGTAAAGAGAATCCTTCTATCCATCGTCATGCTGGTGCTTATAGCCTACCTCGCCGTAGCTATCACCGCATTCAACCGCAAGCCTGCCGACCAGACCTGCCGTGACATGGAATTGGTTATCAAGGATACCGCATACGCCGGCTTCATCACCAAAGAAGAGCTGAAAGGTATCCTTCAGCACAAAGGGATCTACCCCATCGGGAAGAAGATGGAGCGCATCTCTACCAAGTCACTGGAACGGGAACTAAGCAAACATCCGTTGATTGACGAAGCCGAGTGTTACAAAACACCCAGCGGCAAAGTATGCGTGGAAGTGACACAACGTATCCCTATTCTTCGGGTGATGAGCTCCAACGGTCAGAATTACTACCTTGACAACAAAGGAACCGTCATGCCACCGGATGCAAAATGCGTCGCTCACCGGGTAATTGTCACCG
Source organism: Bacteroides xylanisolvens (assembly GCF_018289135.1). Lineage (NCBI taxonomy): Bacteria > Pseudomonadati > Bacteroidota > Bacteroidia > Bacteroidales > Bacteroidaceae > Bacteroides > Bacteroides xylanisolvens. Next base: position 5,175,430 of record NZ_CP072216.1, on the reverse strand, counting down.
GAAACGTAGAAAAGTCGTTTGCAATGAAGGATTTATATAAGTTTGGTGTATTTTTGCATAATAATAAATTCTGGGACGCCCAGATAGAACAGATTCATGTGTTGCCCGACCAGAACATCGAATTGGTGCCGCGTGTGGGAGACCATCTCGTCTATCTCGGAAAACTGGAAAACTTTGAAGATAAACTGGCACGTTTGAAGGAGTTCTACAAGAAAGGGCTCAACCGGGTAGGCTGGAACAAATATTCGCGTATCAATCTCGAATTCAACAACCAGATTATCTGCACCAAACGAGAATAGATAATAAATGATAGTTGATAATTGATAGTTGACAGATGAGGAGTGAACAATCTTTTTTCAATCGTAAATTGTAAATCGTAAAATCGTAAATAAATATATATGGCAACAACAGAATTTATCGCCGCTATTGAACTTGGTTCATCGAAGATAACCGGTGTGGCCGGAAGAAAGAACAGTGACGGAAGTATGCAGGTATTAGCGTATGCCCAGGAAGACTCTTCTACGTTTATTCGTAAAGGAGTTATTTTCAATCTGGACAAAACAGCGCAAAGCCTGACCTCGATCATCAACAGACTGGAAGGTGAGTTGAAAAACTCAATTGCCAAGGTATATGTAGGCATCGGCGGACAATCACTCCGCACAGTCCGCAATGTAGTAAGCCGCGACCTGGAAGAAGAAGCCATCATATCCGAAGAACTTGTAAGCGCTATCGGTGATGAGAACATTGCCATCCCGGTGGTTGATATGGATATACTGGACGTAGCTCCGCAAGAATACAAGGTGGGCAATAATCTGCAAGCCAACCCGGTAGGTCTGGTAGGAAGCCACATCGAAGGACGTTTCCTCAACATCGTTGCCCGTGCTTCCGTACGCAAGAATCTGGAGCATTGCTTCCAGCAGGCAAAAATCGACATTGCCGACCAACTGATCGCCCCGCTAGTAACAGCCAATGCCGTACTGACAGAAAGCGAACGCCGTTCGGGTTGTGCACTGATCGACTTCGGAGCAGATACGACTACCATCTCTGTATATAAGAATAACATTCTCCGCTTCCTCACCGTATTACCTTTGGGAGGCAACAGCATCACGCGTGACATCACCACCCTGCAAATGGAGGAGGAAGAAGCCGAACGCCTGAAAAAAGCCTACGGTGACGCCCTCTACGAAGAAGACCCCGAACAAGAGGAAGAAGCTACCTGCAAACTGGAGGATGACAACCGTATCATCAAAGTGGCAGACCTTAATAATATCATCGAAGCCCGTGCCGAAGAAATCGTTGCCAACGTATGGAACCAGATTCAGCTATCCGGCTACGAAGACAAACTGCTGGCAGGACTTATCCTGACAGGAGGAGCCGCCAACCTGAAGAACTTGGACGAAACCTTGCGCAAACGCAGCAAGATAGAAAAGATACGGATGGCGAAACTTCCACGCAATACAGTCCATGCCCCCAACAATATACTAAAAAAAGACGGTTCACAGAACACATTGTTCGGTCTCCTGTTTGAAGGGAACCAAAACTGTTGCCTGACTGAAACCGCCCCGCAAGCTGCTGCTCCTGTACCGCCAGTCTCCAAACCGGAGCCGGAAGTGCATAGGACCGCAGATATGTTTGAAGACGATCAGGAGCTGAAGGAACAGGCCCGCCTCGCCCGCCTCAAGAAAGAGGAAGAAGAGCGTGAAGCCAAGTTAGCTGCCAAGGAAGCGGAAAAACTTCGCAAGCAAAAGGAAAAGGAAGAGAAAGAAAGACGGAAAAGAGAAGCCGGTCCGAGCTGGATTCAGCGCAAGATCGACTCGTTGACGAAAGAAATCTTCTCCGACGACGATATGAAGTGAGTTATGATTTATGAATTATGATTTATGAGTTGGCTGCGCGCTATATCATAAATCATAACTTATAAATCAAGATTCAAAAATCAGAGTTCAGAAACCAGAAATCATAAATCAGAAATCATATTATTATGGACGAGATAGTACAATTCGATTTCCCGACAGATTCACCGAAAATCATCAAAGTGATTGGTGTAGGTGGTGGTGGTGGTAACGCTGTAAACCACATGTACCGGGAAGGCATCCATGATGTAACGTTCGTTCTTTGCAACACGGACAACCAGGCATTGGCCGAATCACCTGTCCCGGTGAAACTGCAACTGGGCCGTAGCATCACGCAAGGGCTTGGAGCCGGCAACCGTCCCGAACGGGCACGCGACGCCGCTGAAGAAAGTATAGAAGATATCAAAGCACAACTGAACGACGGTACCAAGATGGTATTCATCACCGCCGGAATGGGAGGAGGAACCGGAACAGGAGCTGCCCCGGTCATCGCCCGCATTGCGAAGGAAATGGATATTCTGACTGTCGGTATCGTCACCATCCCTTTTATCTTCGAAGGAGAAAAGAAAATCATCCAGGCACTGGACGGCGTCGAACGTATCGCCCAGCACGTTGATGCCCTATTGGTTATCAACAACGAACGCCTGCGCGAAATATACGCCGATCTTACCTTTATGAATGCCTTCGGCAAGGCCGATGACACTCTTTCCATCGCTGCCAAGAGCATTGCCGAGATTATCACCATGCGTGGTACGGTCAACCTCGACTTTGCCGATGTGAAAACCATCCTGAAAGATGGCGGAGTAGCGATCATGAGTACCGGATTCGGCGAAGGAGAAAATCGTGTGACGAAAGCAATCGATGATGCCCTGCATTCTCCGTTGCTCAACAACAACGATATTTTCAATGCCAAGAAGGTTATGTTGAACGTTTCTTTCTGCCCGTCATCCGAACTAATGATGGAGGAAATGAACGAGATACACGAGTTCATGAGCAAATTCCGCGAAGGAGTGGAAGTGATCTGGGGCGTTGCCATCGACAACTCACTGGATACAAAAGTAAAGATCACCGTATTGGCAACCGGATTCGGTGTAGAAGACGTCCCCGGAATGGACAGCCTGCATGCTGCACGCAGCCAGGAAGAGGAAGAACGCCAACTGCAACTGGAAGAGGAAAAAGAGAAGAACAAAGAACGTATCCGCAAGGCATACGGCGAAAGTGCCAGCAATATCGGAAGCAAGAGCCTCCGCAAACGCCGTCACATCTATCTTTTCAACACGGAAGATTTGGACAACGACGATATCATCGCCATGGTAGAAGATTCTCCCACGTACATGCGTGATAAGACGACTCTTACTAAAATCCGGACAAAAGCTGCATTGGAAGAAGAAGTGGCAACAGAAGAAGCTACGGATGATAACGGCGTAATTACATTCTAAACAAAGAGTTTAAGAACGAAAATTATAGTCCCACAGCATCAGGCTTCAGATCTAATTTTTAATCTTCAATTTATAATTATAATAGTATGGATTTATTCGATCAAGTCAGCGAAGACATTAAAAACGCAATGAAGGCGAAAGATAAAGTAGCCCTCGAAACCTTGAGAAATATAAAGAAGTTCTTCCTCGAAGCTAAGACAGCTCCGGGAGCTAACGATATATTGACAGATGACGCAGCTCTGAAGATTATCCAGAAACTTGTAAAACAAGGAAAAGATTCTGCTGAAATCTATATCGGACAGGGTCGTCAGGACTTGGCTGACGTAGAATTGGGTCAGGTAGCCGTTATGGAAAAATACCTGCCGAAACAAATGACTGCCGAAGAACTGGAAGCTGCTTTGAAGGAAATTATCGCAGAGACAGGTGCTACGAGCGGTAAAGATATGGGTAAAGTGATGGGAGTTGCCTCCAAAAAGTTGGCAGGTCTTGCAGAAGGACGTGCCATTTCCGCAAAAGTAAAAGAGCTTTTGGGATAACTTCCGGAATTTCCACAGAACCTTTTAGTGTTCGATTTTATCTTGCATCTTACACTAACTAGAGTTTATCTATTTGATTAATAGCAGTATAAAGGGATATTCAGTAAATGTTCCTCTTTCTAAAAAATCAAGAGAAAAGCTTTGCTTTACGTGAGCTTTTCTCTTGATTTTTTCGTTCAACTCTCCCAGTCTTCTATCTTTTTTGTAGAATATTGTTTACATATTCTTATTTTTTCCTTCCCACCCATGCATTATGTACATGTCTTTTTTAGGGGAAGTTAAAACCTCTCCTGTTTTTCCTGTTATTTTAGTTAGATTATGCTGCCTTTCTTTTTTTCTTTTCGACCTTTTCTATCATACATACCGCATTGGCTGTATGTATCCCAAAGAAAATCCAAAGTACTTCCGTTTTCCTGTTTCTAGCTTTTATCCTGGCCAGTGAGTAATGTTGTTTCTGCGTTCCAAAACTTCCTTCCAGGCGGGTAGCTCTTTCACGGCTGAGTTCCGACCGTAAGATTTTCCGAAGCGGCTCATCTTTGGCAGCTCTGCCCTTACGCTTAAAGGAAGTACTTATATGATATTTTGTACAAAATTTCCGGTTGGCATTATTGGCATAGATTGAATCCGCCGCAAGCGCCTTAACCCTAACCCCGGTCAGTTGTTGTTGCAGATGAATACAGTCTTTCAAACGTACTCCTTCGTTAAAAGCCTTAAAGGAGATATGTTCTATAAAGGAGATTCCGTCTATCTGTATATTGTTGACTTTGGCTCCGAATTCAACGGATTTGGTTTCCTTGCCTCTGATAATGGGGCGAAGGTAATGCCGGTCGATACTCACGATACGGTTGGACACTTTTTTGCCTGCAAATAAATTCTTCCCTTGCTCAAGGACTGTCTGTATGACCGAGAAACGTCTTTGGTAATCAGAGGATAGTGTAAGCCTGTTCCTGTAGGATGAATGAAGCAGCTCCAGCTGGTCAAGTAACTTTTCCAATAACTGAAGTAACCTTCGTGTAAGCATACGAGTCTGTGATTTCCTGCGTTTACGCAGTTTGCTATAAGCAAGATAGGCACGGCGTACATCAAGATACTTGTTACGGGGACGTTGTATGTGCAAGGTCTGGCAATGTTTGCACAGATGACGATGAAGCCATACAATACCTTCCCATAAGAGTTTGGTATCAGTAGGGAAACGCAGATGACTTTCATAACAGGTGGCATCGGTCATACAGACATGAAGGTTCTCAAGATAAGGTGTCCAATGCTCGGCAAGAATGAGCTGGAGGGACTCAACGTCAAGGCGATCCGCTAGTTCCTGACGAATTGCACTAACGATTTTAGGATTGGTTAGTGGATGAAGCGGATCAATCTGAACACCACAAAATAACTGGTAATGAATATTACCGTTTAAATGCTCAATCAGTTGTGCATCGGAAAAGTTGGTATAGGACTTCAAGACCATCAAGGCTATTTTACCTTCGGGAGAAAAATAACTTTTACGCCCAAAAGGAGAGGACTTCAAATGCATTTGTCGGGCCAGTTCCGAGAAAGGGAACAGAGAATGGAGGCGACCTAATTCACTCGTTGCAAAACTTTGACGATATTTTTTAAGCATATCGAACTCGGTAAAACCTAAACAAGGTTCGATTTCTGAGATTTTTTGTATCTTTACCATGTGTTTTTATTTTTAATTACCCCCGTTTTGGCCGTCAAACCGTTTTTTGGGGGGAATGCTTAAAGATACAAAAAAGGCAACTAACTCGCAATGAATTAGTTGCCTTAAATTTTATTATTTTAGGAATATCCCTATAAACCTGTGCAAGATACCGTTGCAGATGCGTGCAAGATGTTTTATCTTACACACATCTGCAACTTTTCTTTAAACATAACATTCACCTCCTTCACCACTCTGAAACATCAATGAATAAAGGGATTTCGGGTGAAGGGCTGCCTTTCACATAGGTTTCACCCGATTCACTATCCCTTTCTGCCGAATTTTGATTAATAGACTGATTCCAATCTATTAGATATAAACTTATTCTCTATTGATGCCAAACTTCCTTTTCACTAATAGAAAAGATTACTAACATTAAAGGCAATCTCTAAATGAAGCTTTTGTTTTTATAAACAAAGCTTTCATTTATAAAATCAAAAGCTTCATTTGTAAGCATTCGGCCTCGCCCGTATTTCTCTCCAAGCTATAATAAAGTCAAAAGCCAAACGAAGCATGTCTGGCTTTTGACTTTATTTATCTTTCTTGTTTATCCTTTCCAATTAAATGGCAGTAAATCGGCGTAGTCGTTTTTCTTTTCTCTTTCATTCTCCTGTACCCTAATCAACACGTCCTGCATCCATAGTTTTGGGTTCACCTTATTTTCCCTGCAACATCCCATCAGTGAAAAGAATATTGCCGCTGCATGTGCCGCTTCATGTGAACCGGAGAAAAGAGTGTTTTTTCTGTTCAAAGTCAATGGCCTTATAGAGCGCTCCACTGGATTATTGTCAATGCAGAACTGTGCATCGTTGACATATCCGGACAGTTGTTCAAAACGTGTGTACATATAGAATATGGCCTTGGCAATAGGCGATTTCTCAACCGTATGTTCATACTCCTGCCTGCACCATTTTTCCAGTCCTTTGATAATAGGGTACGATTCTTCCCGGCGAAGCCTTACTACAGCTCCGCCTTCCAGATGTCCTATCCTGATTTTCTCCTCCACAGCATACAGTCTGCCTATTTGTTCAAGTGCATGCCTTGCTCTAGGAGGATCATTTCCTTCCGCTTCCACAAACTTGCGCCTGACGTGTGCCCAGCAGCACAGGTGCAACTTTCCGGGTAGTGTGTCGAACTCATCATATACTGCAAAGCCGTCACTCTGTACCACCCGAACCTGTCCTGCCAGCAGCGTGTCTATTCCGCTGCTGCCACGTCCCTTGTGATATTCAAAGAATGGGGTATGGAACCGGGGCAGATAGAAGTTCCACATATACCCGCGGTGAAGAGCACCGGGCCGGTCGCTTTCAAGTACGGGATGGGGCGTCTCATCGGCCATGACGTAATAGCTGTCCTTGACCAGTTCACGAAGCTCATTATAGATTGGCTCCAGACGCTGTGCGGCAGCCATCATCCAGTTACTTACGGTAGAAGGACTCAGATGGATGCCTTCACGCTCAAAGATGTCCAGTTGTCTGTACAGAGGCAGGTGGTCGTAATATTTGGCGGTAGCAATGTGTGACAGTACACTTTCCGACGCATTGCTGTGGGGATGTGCCATTACGGGCATGGGAGCAGTTATGATACGACCGTCGGCGAGCCGGTATTTAGGGCGGATGATGCGTCTCACATAGAATCGGGCGGGACTGACGGCATATTGTTCGCTCACTTCCTCTCCCAGCTTCGCCGCTCCCTCCAACGAAAGACCTTCCGGCATGGGAATGATAATCTCTTCACGGGGAAGGGACGGGTCGATGGGCTTACGGGCGTGGGGAGTAATCTTTTTGGTGAAGCTCTTACGGAAACGGTTGTAGCCATTCTCCGATTTGGCAGATTTCTCAGCTGTTTTCTGTTCTTCCGCTACCGGGTCATTGACATCGGACGGAGACTCAAAACAGATGCTCAACTGGCCGGCATCTTCGGGAAGATGGCGTTTTTCACTGGATTTACCCCATAAACGGCGTGTCAAGTCAGCCAATTTCCATCTCAGGTCGGCAATGACGGCTGTACAGGCTGAGATTTCTTCGACCTGGCGGGAATACTCCCGCAAAGAGGATTCGTATTTTCTCTGAAGTTCTGCATGTTCCTTTTCAAGGCGTTCACGTTCCTTGCGCAGCTCTTCGTACTCTTCCAAAGTAAGGGTAATGACCGGTTCTTTCACTGTATATCCACTTTTTTATTATCTGACAAAGTTATCAAAATAAAGCAGAACGGCTTGTAGGACGGGAGATTACTTTTCAACTGTTTTCCGATACTTTTTAACAGTAAGCAGCTCATTCAGGCGATTCCAGGAAATTTGAAGAAAATCCCTCTTCCGTTCGTCCTTTTTCAAGAGAAAAGAGCCGCGATTCAGACGACGGCATTCCAAACGGTATTCGTCGTCGCACCGATAAAGGATATGCAACCTGCTACGGGAGCGGTCAAGAAAAATATGGCAACTCTGCTCTGACACGCAAGAACTCGTGTGCCGGATGACCTCGCCACAAAGACCGTCAATGCCTTTATGGAAATTACAACCTTGGGGATAAAGGTAATAGGACCAGAAAGGACTGCTACGGAAAAGACCAAGGCCTAAAGGGAGAAGTAGGTCCTGAGGGGAATGGATACCAAGGCTGGAAGCCGAAACTTTATAACGACGACCACCATCAAATATGAAAAGAACCGAATCAAAATGGTTAGACTCGGAAAAAAGGCTACGTAGTTTATCACTTTCGCTAGAAAATACTAATACTGAACACATTATGGATTAAGATTGTAATGAAGACACAAAGGTAGGAAGGAAAAGAAGGGAAACAAACACGCACGTGACCGAATGCTTACCTTCATTTATATAATTGCAACTTGCAATTATAGATTGCGATTAATGAAAAACAAGTTTAGAATTATAGTAAAGTAATTTAGGTATTAATAGAAAGGAACTTTTCTCACTATAAATAAGAAAGAGTCTATTAATAGCTGGGAAATAATCAAATTAGATCACATGAACTTAATAAAGTAAAAGCAGATTTGAAATTAATTTAATGTATGATATAGACAGTACTAATTATTATTTCCCCGAACTAAAATAATCTCCCTATAAAAGAGCATAATATAGAAAATAAGGATTACTTTTACAACGAAACTAAACCACGACAGACAAATGAGAAAGAGTATTGCTATAATTATAACATCTATATTAGTGCTATCAGGATGCAACAAACAACAATCCGTATCTGACAGACTGCTAAATGAAGTAGAAAAAGCCATTGCCATAAATCCTGACAGCGCATCCAACCTACTAAACAGCATATCATCTCCTGAAAAACTAGACAACAAAACCTTTGCACGCTGGTGTATGTTATCAGGAAAGATTACAGACGAAATTTTTAATAGCATCCTACCAACTTACCAATTAGAAAGAGCCTATGACTGGTATTCCTCACATGGTAGCCCTGACGAACAAGTGCAAATCTTGATTTATTTAGGTCGATCCTATTTTGCTGATGGAGATTATGATAAAGCAATGTCTATTTATACCAATGCACTGGACATTGCAGAAAAGAATAAGCTTAATAACCTCACCGGATATACATATAGCTATATAGGCGATTTATATGGAGAGAAATTCATGCGGACAGAAGCTATCAAAAGATATAAGGCTGCTGCCGAATGCTTCAAAAAAGAAAATAATACAGATAGCTATGCTTGCGCATTAAGAGATGTAGGACGCGAATATGCATGCATAGACTCGTTATCACGCGCTTTAAAAATTCTAACTATAGCTGATTCTGTAGCACGTAATACTAAAAATATCGAAGTCACTGCATCAATAGACAATGCCTTAGGGAATATTTATGCAATGCAAAATAAATATGATAAAGCTGAAGAATACTTTCTCAAAGCATTGGTAGGAAGAGAAACAATGCCCGATTATATGGCACTGATAGACTTATATATTGCATCGGGGGCTATTAACAAAGCACAAGAGCTACTATCCAAAATACTACAAGATAATCCAAAGTATACATACAGCATTAAATATTTATACTACCAAATCTATAATGAAGAAAAGAATTATAAAGAAGCTCTTACTAATCTGAAAGAATACGTCGAAATAACTGATTCAATCATATATGCTGATAACCAATCTAAGATATTGAACATAGAGTCTAAATATAATCATTTAAAGATCAGCAAAGAAGTAGATAGATTAAAAATTAAACAGCAAAGCTACATTATAGTTTTAGTTATATGCATTGGAATACTATTGTTAATAATAATAGGATATCTACTATATCGAAAGAAAGCAAAAGAGAAAATCCAAAGACAACAAGAAGAGTTGAACCGAATAAAGACAGATTTGCTTTATGTTTCTTTAGAACTGGAAAAGAAAAAAAGATTGTTAGATACATTTAAGGAGAAAAATGAGAGCTATGAGGAAATGCAGGAAGAAATAAGTCTCCTAACCACCAACTATAAACAATTGCAAAATAAAATTCTAGAGAATTCACCTTTACATAAAGAACTAATACACCTAGCCAACCAAAATAAGCCCAGAAATAACAAGCCATTAATAACAGACAAGCAATGGAAACTCATTGCAGATGAAATAACATATATTTATCCGAATTTACGTAAATACATATATAGTCGATGCCCAGATTTACCAGAGCAAGACTTTTGGTATTGCTGTTTATATATATCAGGGTTTGACACTAACACAGAAGCAAAGTTACTAAACATTACAGTCGACTCAGTAAGAAAAAAAAGACTCAGACTTAGACAAAAACTGAATATAATATTACCAGATAATAATGCTACATTGTATGAGTATTTAATTGAAAACATGCACTAATACCTCTTCTCAGGAAGAAATAATCAGCAACATAAAAGGATGTCCACGCAAAACATCATAAGCGACTGATTATCAAGCACTGTTTGTCCACGCTGAAAAACTTCTTTTATTTGCATTCCCCCTCATATCTCCATAAATTTGCAAAAAACAATCAAAGATATGAGAAAACTAAGCATTTTACTATTATTAATTGGCATTCCATTCATGATAATAGAAGCCAATAATCTATCAACACAAAGAACTAAAATTATAAGATGGCATAAATGCCAAAAAACACCAAATTCTATCCCAATAGAAGCTACCCAAGACGAAAACTCTATTGAAGTTCGTTTTCTTGAAGACATCGACGATCAAGTTACTTTCCAAGTAAAAGATCAACTGGGAAATATTATCTTCCAAGATGTGATATTAACTCCTAATGAGCAAAAAACTTATAAGATTGATTTGAAAGGCTACAGAGTCGGTCATTATGAACTTCTCTACATAGAAAAAGACATAACTTTCATTGGAGAGTTTGAAATCGAATAATCAACGATAAATAATAAAAATATCAAACTTTATAAACCCTATAAAACTAATAATTATGGGAAACATTTTTAGATTCTTATTGGTGCTGCCTTGCATCACCTTGTTATTGTACTCTTGCGAAAGTGAGATTGAAAATGAGATCCAGTCATCTACAGAAAAACTGAACTTATCAGGATTGGAATCGGATAGCCTTCAATTAGAAAGTTATGAATTGTCTGAAATGACAGATGAGCTAAAAGCATTAAAAGAAAGGATAGATGAACTAAAGAAAGCGAAGACACGATCAGTAGCTTCAAGTAACTATAGCCAATATTTTTCAGAAAATATGTGGGCTATTAGAGAGTTACCCTTCACACTTAGCACTGGAGGTGGATATTTATCATGTACTGGTTGGGGACAGAGAGTGACCTATGAGGGATATAATCCTGGCTCTTATGGTAAATTCTATGTCCAAATTCCCTCATCAATTACCGGCATACCCTATTTAATTTATTCAAACTACTCGAAAACTCGTCTAGCTGTAGGACATTACACTAGTAATCCGGAATCAAAAATATTACTTGCAATGAGCAGTAATTCCACTACAGGAGCCATGGATTCCTGGGACATTATACCTGCTACTAATAATCCAGGAACTTATGTCCTTCAAAATGAGCTATATCTTGGCCAAGGAAGTAGTGGTTCATGGTGGGATGTATTCAATTATGTGGTAGATATACAAGCTAATAATGTTGGTTTCAGCCAATATACACAAAGAGCCCAACAGGAATTTACTATCACCCCTGATGCTGTATTCACACTGAAAAACCTAGAATTTATCAATCCATATTCCGCAACTGTGACCCAAAGGGAGAATGTCTCTATCAAACGAGCCATAACAAACTCTTCATCCCAATTTATACGAGAGAACCTCGTATTTGAAAAGGCTATACAAGAGGACTCCTATTTTAAAGAAGAAAAGGGAATAGCATTTAAGGTTCCAGCTTCAGATATGCTATTTGCACGCCCTACAGTTACATTAGGAGAAATAGATCTTGTTCCTAATGCAAGTATACCAATTGATACAAAATACCAGCCCAATGTACGCAGAGTAATGGAAAATACATTAAAGCATATAGAACCTGTCAAAGTTTCTCCACGTACAAAACTCACGGTGACCTATTATTTTAAAGAGTATGATGTATCAGTAGACTATGTTGCCACAATTGAATATAAAGAAAAAGATAAAGATGCTAGAATAGCCAAATTGCCTGGACGTTGGAGCGGAAGGATTCATGTAGATGAAATATCCGATGTTGATTTAGAAGAGACAAACTTGGATACTCAACAAAGTGTAAAAAGAAGAGTGAACACCAGAAATGCAAGTCAATCATCACCAATCATATTAAAAAAATAGACCTATATGAGAAAATTTACTATATTTTCATGTATCATATTGTTTGTTATAGCATCATGTAACAATGAAGACGAAATAAGTGATTCTGCTTCGCTAAACAATCAGGATGATTCAACATCAGAAATCATCTTGCAAGAACGTGACCCGAATCTACCAAAAGTTTGGTCTAAAAAGATAGCACCCAGACCCAGTACTAGGACATCATTTACCGATGCTACTGATTTTCTTGGAAATTCTTATGCCATAGAAAACGGAACATCAATTATCGGGGACTTTTCAAATGCGAGATTTCCAATTGTTAATATGGAAAAGCTACTTGAAAGATATCCTTCATATATAATTGCCAAAGAGTTAAGGACAACGTCAACAGAAGCCATGTCATACGCCAGCTTCGAACGCTTAGAAACAACTTCATCGTTTACTAAAACTGTCAAATCCGGATTCTCACTAAATATTGGTCCGTTCAAACTGGGAAGAAAGAAAACTGTAACCGATATTTTCAAGCATAACACAAGTAATTCCGAACAAGCAGTACACGGAGAACTTAGTGTTGAAGTTATTAATGGAATGATATCCTTACAAACAGCACCTAGTGCATTGAGAAGAATTTCGGCAGATTATTTGGACGAATTATTTGTAGATGCCCTTTATAATTCATCCATGGTAGAATTAATTCAAAGTTACGGAGAATTTGTCTTAACAAGCTATTATACAGGTGGGCGGGCATCGGCTTTATACTATGGTCTTGACACACAAAGTACAGATTTCAATAGTAAAGAGCGCGACATGGATAAATCAATAAACGCAACTTATTCATGGAACAAGGACTCTGTTTCAGGAGATTTTTCTGTTGGAACAAAAGATGGCAATTCTTCTACAGAGACTAAATCTTTTTCCGAATTACATGTATCTATCAAAACATTGGGCGGCGCTTATGGTTATAATGTTGCAACACCTCCTTATGACGTTAAAAGTACATCCATTAATTTAACGAGTTGGCTTCAATCATTAAATGATTCAAGAACACATACAATGATTGACATTCAAGATGGTGGGCTCTATCCAATATCGGATTTTATTTTGGAAGAAAACTTTAAGCAAAGATATAACGACACCCACATGGATTTTCAGCACCAAGAACAACTTGAAGAACCGTATATAGAAATAATGAAAGTATACGTCCGCAAAAGTAGCTCGGGAGAGAAATTATATGATATTGTACCTGTGCTAAATACAAGACAAGGAGATAAGCTCATTTTCTCAAATTCAAGTGCAGCAAGTCAATCCGATGCAGAATTAAAAGCGAACAGTGTTGCCACAACCTTTACCGAAAAAAGTAATGCTATAAAAGATGAAAAGAGCAAATATTATAAACTAGCTATCAAAGCTAATCCGAATAAAGTAATAAATCCTATCCTACAAACCACATTATCATTTTCAATAAACGATGTAGATGAGGCTGGAATGTACAAGTTTAAAAATACAAACACCAATATTTGGTATATCTACAATCCGACATCGTTATATTGTTTTGCATACTACGACGATGACTATATTCTTGATGCATACGGAATCTTAGATTGGGTAAACAGCATACCTGTAAAATCTGTTTCAATGACGACTTTATATCAACGATATAGAATATTCGGTTTGTAATGAAGAGCATTAATAGATATTCACCAATAAAAAAGACAATCCTTTTAAGGAAGAGGTAAAATACGTATCATTTATTAATTCAAATTATCCGCTTATGAAAAAATTATTGTTACCTTTGACCATTCTGCTGTTTTTCGGATTAGTCGTATCATCATGTTCTTCAGACGATGTACTTCAAAGAGAAAACAACGAACAGCCAAACATTGTAAAAAGAAACAATGAAAAAGCTCGTGAGGCTGGTATAAGATTATTAGAATCATTTGGAATGACAAAAACTCGTTCATTAAGTACTAGTGACTATCCGGACTATTATGGGGGAAGTTATATTAACGGGAATGGTAAACTTGTTGTTTTTCTTAAAGGAGAAATAGAAAGTACCAAAGCCACTCTTATAAGGTTAATAGGTGAGAATGATGTCATATATACACAAGGCAATTATTCTTATACGGAGCTGAATAATGTTCTAACCAAAATAACTTCATTTATTAGCAGTAATAAAGATTCTCAAATTGCCAAGAATATAAGATACTATTATCTGAATGATTTTGAGAACTGTGTCGTGGTAGAACTTGACAAATCTAATGAAATGGAAATAAAAGAGTTTAAATCAGAAGTAGTGAACTTTTCAGGAATTGTATTTAAACAATGCACAAGAGAATTTCAAAACCACTCATTATCGCCAGGAAGTTCTATAGGCACACCTAAAGGCACTGCGTCAATGGGATATAGAGCTACTAGATTTAACACTGACGGTTTTGTTACTGCAGGACATGCTTATAACACGGGTGACCCGGCATATTATAATAACACACTAATCGGTAGTTGTGACTTTTCAATCCAAGGTGGTTCCGTTGATGCAGCATTCATTAGTATAACTAATTTCTCCATCGTTCCCAATAATGGAAATCTTACTGGAGAAGAATATAATATTTGGGCAGGAGATAATGTAACCAAGTTAGGAGAGACTATAGCTCAATCTGAAGGTTATATTACGAGTACCAATGCAAATGTAAATGCCGATGGAATATACTATACAGATATGGGTGAAGCTACATATTTAAGTGCGTTCGGAGATAGCGGGGGACCAGTATATCTTACAGATAGTAAAAAAGTAATAGGTATACATAAAGGAAGCACAGCTTTCACATCTATATTTGTTAAGGTTGATAATATAGCATCAAAACTAAATGCTCATTTCAACTAATAATTACCAATGGATTGGATAAGTAACTTATCCAATCCATTTCATACTTAACTTATGCTCAAATTAATATCGATTTTGCTAACCAATGGAATTGTTTTATTCATGCTAATCAGTTGTCATAATAAAACAGGCAATTCTAAAAGCACTGTAAACCTTGAATATGAAAATAGTATCGACTCTCTTAATTCATATAAAATGGATATATCACATTTCATTAATTCCATCGAGCCAGGAGAAACGATTGTAGAAGAAAAACAAATGCAGGGGGAAGAATTTATTACAAGAGAAAATGAGAATATAAAAGTGCGCTTTTTATTAAAAGCCCCCTGCTCAAAAGACGGATTCTTGAAAACAGAAATTACTAATAATACAAACGATACAATTATCTATATTAGCAATACTTTCTTGCACTATAGAGAAAGTAATAATTCATGGATTCCTTTAGTTTATCCGGATAATTATGTAAAAAATGATCTTGGATATTTAATACCTTCTCATGAAAGCGCCAAAATAAGGTTCTTTTTACCTTCTCAAGAAGAATATCCTAAAGGGAAATACAAGCTTCAACTATTATTCCGCAATACTTCAAAGAGTATTGACTATTATATCGATAAAATATTTCTAAGCAACAAGTCAAACTAAGTTCCTGATAAATTAAGAAATTAAAAAAATGAATACAAAGAAAATAGTTGGGATTTTCTTATTATCCCTTTGTACTATGTGTTTCGTTAATTGTAGTGATGATGACACACCAGATGATCCGGCAGACACCATCACACTCAATATGCTTAATGAGCATAATGGAAAAACCTATTTAGGTGAATCAAATGTTTACATCAATGAAGCCAATAATTTTATCACATCTAAAAATTTCATTTCTGACGTAGGAAATGGCGCAGGAGTTGGAGCAAATATTCTGCCCTCGTTAACCAACCTCACACACGAAGTGGCGGTTACACCCGGGCATATTTATCAGATTTTTAATAAAAATACACTGATAGATTTTCCGTCAGGCAATTACGCTATTCAAGTAGAAACAAGTTATTATCAAGCCTATGTTGTATCTAAAATAGTAAATAGTGACATGAATATCGGTGCAATTGTAAAATATATATCTGTTTTCCCTAACAATAATGGACTGCCTGCATATAGGTATAATATTGGAAGCCTTTACCGCATAGGTGAAACGGTTGAATTAGCATTACCCCAAGATATTGAGTTTTTCTTGAAAGAACATAGCGCAGGTATAAAAGGATTAAATGTAACATATGCCAATAACAAATTAAGAATAACCCTAACTAAAGCACCTGACATTGTCAACGGACCTTATGGAACATTTGACCTTTATATCCGTTCAAACAATGTCTTTACGATCGTAGAAGTCCACGTGGAATAAGCAATAAAGACTTTATTAGCCAGTAAAACAAAGGGATTATCACCCATATTAGCATATATTTGCAACAAACATTTAAAAGTATGAGAATTGATAGATTTTTACTATTCGTATTATTACTGGCAACTTCGTATGGTTGCTCTGAAGAACAACCATACGAAGTTGAAAAGGAATCAGTTTCTATATGGAAAGGAGACACAAGGCATGTCATCATAGAAACAGACTTAACAGAGCACAACTATAAGTTAGAATCAGAAAATCAAGAAATTGCAACTGCAACTCTTGACGTAATGGGCGTATGCATCGCTACATACAAAAGTGGGAGCACCATGATACGACTTATTGATACTGACAATAATAAGATAGTATGTGAGATCTACGTATATGTAATATACTTCAACAGCTCGGAAATTATCAATTGGGGAATTCCGTTCGAAGGTCATCCTGGTTCTCCGGGAATAATAATAAAAGCAATAGATCTAAGAATCCCTCCAGAGATAGAAGTTGAGTTACGAGAAAAAGAGAAACCATTCATTGGTGCTACTTATACATTCAATCAGGAAACCAAGAAGTTCACAATGGAAACTGATTCGGGAATATTCAAAGAAGGTACATACGAATGGAACATTACCTCTTTAACCCTAATGTATGATAATAAAACAGAGAAATTCGGTTTTAAATTTGCCACAGGAATGTCATACGGATATATCCTACAGAGTGATAAAACAGTAGAATATCAGCAACGGTATCCTGATGCCGGTATCACAGAAGTAAAAGTTAATTATATTTGGAAGGATAATGGAATAATTCAATTAGGAGGGCTTACATTTTAATTAAATTGAAAAAAGGAAGTTATTAACAAGCGAAGATTACTCTTTCATCGCTTATCATGAAATCTATATCCAAGCCCCAACATCAGATTGTTGGGGTCTTTAAATTTGCTCAACTGATACCCCACGTGTAGAAACAAATGACGGGTGACATAAGTCTTGAGAGCCAGAACTTGGTAGAACCCTTTTGTATCATCACCGCTGTATATCAGGTTCCGACCGACGCCGACATTGATAGAGAAAACAGGCATCACCAGCTCTGCCCGAAGAGATAAACCTACGGAAAACTGCTCGCGGAAAGGAGGACGATGAAACTTCAAATCGCCCGAGTAATACTCGCCCACTCTATACTCTTTAAGATTGGCACTCTCATCATATTGCGCATCGGCAGAAAACCCTGCCCGAAAATAGTTGTTGAAATTATACATCGGGGCGAAATTGACGCCCGCCACGCCAAACGAACCGGGAATCATACTCGACACATCGTCTCCAATCAGTCCTCTTTTGCGGGTGGCTCCGTAGATCACCAGATCATAGCTGACGTGAGGTTTTATAAAGAGCCGTCCGGGAGTGATGGGACCGGGTCCCTCATCCACGCCCAAAGTACGCACGATGCCGATTCTTCCTCCAATAACATTAAGACCGCCATTGGGATAATGCGTGTTTCCATTGGAAAAATGGGTGAGATCTACACCTGCCGCCAGTTTCCAGTACTTGTGAACTTGCCAGTTCAGCAAAAAGCCGAGATTGATGTACGCATTGATCTTGGAGCCAATCAGCACGTTTTGCGGATTGGATAGTTCATCATATTTCTTCCAGCCAAAAGAAGCCCCGAAGTTCCATTCGTAATCGAACGACAGACGGGGGGACAGTTGCGCGATACGTGACCCTTGAAAAGCGTATACCGACACGGGATTTCCCAATTCAGCGGGACTAAAGAAAGTATGGTAGGAAATGCCAATACCCTGATAGGTATGGGGAAAGAGCCTGCCGAGGTTGGATTCTTTGCTGAATCTGAAAGCGTACTTGAAATGGAAGGAAAGCGATTGGTCGATTTTCTTTTGCTGCGCATTGTCTCCTTGCAGAAAACTATGGGTGGAGACGATATATCCCGGACGGATGTCGAAGCCAAGCTGATGGCAGATCAGGGGATGGCTGACGCTGTCGTTCCGTTGCCCGATGATTGTCTGGGCTTCCAGATTTGCGTTGATTGCCGGATGTACCAGAAGGTAAAGGAGGCACAGCAACCGTATGGCGTTCCTATTTCTAATCATTGATATATTAGTTGTTGATCGGTTAGTTGTTGAAAGGGATATCCTTGTGTGTTATGTAGTATTTTACAGGCATTTCGCTATGCAACGTGCCGGTTACGATTCGTTGTTTCTTGGTTTTGGGGTGAGAAACATAAAGGGTATATCTCGTTTCCAACCAATCATATACCATCGATAAGATGTAGTATCGAGAAGTCCTGGGAGGGATTATGTCTTTTTTCTGCTCCGTATTGGAGCAAGGCAACATTTGTTGCGCAGAAATGAATGGCGCCCGTTTACCGTTCATCCCTAAATATCCATCTTTCATGCTTGGTATTTCCACTGTCAGACCAGCTTCGCCCAGTAGTTGAAAGGCTTCGGGCACATCGCTTTTAAATCTCATAAAATGGTAAAAAGACTCGAAAGGAAAAAGCGTGTATGTAGACGAACCATCTGTTAAGTTATGAAAGGAGACGCCTTCTTTTTTCTCTATCTTGTTTTCCGGATCGTAAGAGTATGCATCCAAAGAATAAATGATACTATCCATCACATATCTGTCTGTCGGAGAAATCTCGACGCGTATCTCCTGCCACTCATACTCGTTGCTCGCCCTGAGCTGGAATTGAAAAGGAGCGGAAAGGGCATTCTCGCCCACCGTTATCTTCACTTCTTTGGGATGAACGCGTTCGATGGTGAAATCAATCATCTCTCCGGTGCACACAATCTTTCCCAACCCGTTCAGCGATGGACCTTGGTCGGTTGTTATCAGGCGATTGTCCGCATCATATATGTTATATTGAATGGGAAAATCGAAGGCTACATACATCCAATCCCAATTGGCAGCTGCAAATTGAATAGTGGCAACATCCCCGTTCCCGTCCAGCGTCAGTTCGGAATCGGAAGAACGGAAGTCGTCGACAAACACGTCTCCGTTACAACCATAAAACTTCCCTAGGATAAAAAAACAGACCGTCAGGTACAGGAATCTTTTCATATTGTTTCTCGCTTGTTCATTCTCTTTTGTTCTCTACCGACAAAAGTAACATATATTTTCAGGAACAGCATACAAACCTGCAAGAAATTACTAATTAATCAAACAGTTCTTTCAACACCTCCAATGATTTCAATGCCGGGAAGTCGGGCAGATGCAAGCGGTAATAATCATTCATAATCGTCAGGCAACGGGTACGCTCCGCACGGCTCATGCCAAAGAGATGCATTGTCTCATAGTTCATGCGCATCAGTTGACGGAGACGGGCAGCCTCTTCGGGATTGATATAGGAAGAATGCAGCTGGGGACGAATAGAAGTGAAGCAGGCATTCAATAAATCAAAGTAATCGCCGGTATGATAATCCTCCAGATTCGGATAAAGTCCCAGGAAACGGGAAAGACGCATCAGGAACACCAGATGGAAATTGGCAAAGCCGTCTCCACACTCATCCAGCCAAATGATGGAATGTTGCAGATAAGCAAATAACGGACGGTTCTCCGCCTCCTCCCGGATAGCCCTGTAAAGAAACTCCGACAGGAAAAGTGCCATCGAAGACTTATACGGATCGTATGGAATGGAAGAAAAAGGATAAAAGGATTTCGCTTCCTTCACACGATAGAGAGTTGCATTTGGGCGATAGTCGGCCTCGAACTCAATAAAAGACAACGGCTGGAAAAGTACGGATTTCACAGCCGCTTTCCGCGAACGGGGCACTGTTACAAGAAAAGAAGCCCTGCCGGACAACTCTGTATACATATCCACAATGATAGATGTATCATTGTATTTCAATGTATGAAGAACTATTCCTTTCGTTTTTTGCAGCATAACCGATATTTATCTCGTTTCCAATCCGAAGCAAAGCTACAAAAAAACACAAAATAATCGGAGACATACGGCGTTAAATATCGCTTCCACTTCCTTATCTTGCGCGTACATGAAACAAACCTTATAAATGATACGCTTATTTTGTAGCAGTATGCCTATAAATTCTTTGTTATCATTCATCGTCTCCGGTATTTGTTCCGTTAGTCGCCTAAAGAATCATTTAGTTACAAAAGAAGTTACCAATAAGCAGCTTTTTTATTTCGCTATATATAATAAGGTGGTAAGAAAAAATGCTTCCTACTGTTTTTCACAGGAGAGATTTTTTTATATAAAAATCACAACCATATATTTCACTGAATATCAGCCAAAAAGAAAGACATCTGTGAAAAAAAACACATATTCATTGAAAATTTTTCTATGAATCATTTGCCATTTTCAAAAAAGTTCCTACCTTTGCATCCGCAATCGAGAAACAAACACAGATTCGAGAAAGCAAAAAGCAGAAATGCTACAACAGGATGGCCCGTTCGTCTATCGGTTAGGACGCAAGATTTTCATTCTTGAAAGGGGGGTTCGATTCCCCCACGGGCTACAAGTTAAAAGAATAAAGAACTAAAAAAATAGATTAGTCGAGATGGCAAATCATAAATCATCACTGAAAAGAATCAGACAAGAAGAGACAAGAAGACTTCACAACAGATATTATGGCAAGACCATGAGAAATGCTGTTAGAAAGCTTCGTGCAACTACTGATAAAGCAGAAGCAGTTGCAATGTACCCAGGCATTACAAAGATGTTGGATAAGTTGGCTAAAGTGAACATCATTCACAAAAACAAAGCTAACAATCTGAAATCTAAGTTGGCTCTTTACATCAACAAGCTCGCTTAATAACAAGAATTTAACAATTCTATATAGCATCTAGGCTGAACTTTTAAGTTCGGCCTTTCTTGTTTATAACCCACTGAATATCAAACCTATTAACAATACAGAGAAACCGCCCGCATTCTTTATTTTTCACTGATTATTCTTCGTCAAGTCGACAATTTTCACTATATTTGCTCTGTTATTAAAGTTAGAAAGGCAATTATGAGCGAAGAACAAATCACTCCCAATAACGGGTCTTATTCTGCGGATAGTATCCAAGTATTGGAAGGTCTTGAAGCAGTAAGAAAACGCCCTGCGATGTACATTGGTGACATCAGCGTCAAGGGACTTCACCACTTGGTATACGAAATCGTTGACAACTCTATCGACGAAGCATTGGCCGGCTATTGCGACCATATCGAAGTAACAATCAACGAAGACAATTCAATCACAGTACAGGACAACGGACGCGGTATTCCGGTTGACTATCACGAGAAAGAAAAGAAGTCGGCACTGGAAGTAGCCATGACCGTATTGCATGCCGGAGGTAAATTCGACAAGGGGTCTTACAAAGTATCCGGAGGTTTGCACGGTGTAGGTATGTCCTGCGTAAACGCGCTGTCTACCCACATGACTACACAAGTATTCCGTAATGGCAAAATCTATCAGCAGGAATACGAGATCGGTAAACCGCTTTATTCTGTAAAGGAAGTCGGTACAGCCGACATTACGGGAACCCGCCAACAATTCTGGCCGGATGGTACCATCTTTACTGAAACGGTATACGACTACAAGATTCTGGCTTCACGTCTGCGCGAATTGGCTTATCTGAACGCCGGTCTTCGCATCTCTCTGACTGACCGTCGGGTAGTGAACGAAGACGGAAGTTTCAAGAGCGAGCAATTCTATTCAGAAGAAGGTTTGAGAGAGTTCGTGCGTTTTATCGAGTCTTCACGCGAGCACTTGATTAACGATGTGATCTATCTGAACTCCGAAAAACAGGGAATTCCTATTGAAGTGGCTATCATGTACAATACCGGATTCTCCGAAAACGTTCACTCATACGTCAACAATATCAACACCATTGAAGGTGGTACGCACTTGGCAGGTTTCCGCCGTGCGCTGACTCGTACGTTGAAAAAATACGCCGAAGACAGCAAGATGCTGGAAAAGGTGAAAGTTGAAATCTCGGGAGACGACTTCCGTGAAGGTTTGACTGCCGTTATTTCTGTAAAAGTAGCTGAACCACAGTTTGAAGGACAGACTAAAACAAAGTTGGGTAACAACGAAGTGATGGGTGCTGTTGACCAGGCAGTGGGCGAAGTATTAGCATATTATCTGGAAGAACATCCGAAGGAAGCCAAAACAATTGTCGACAAAGTGATTCTTGCCGCTACTGCACGTCACGCTGCAAGAAAAGCCCGTGAAATGGTACAACGCAAGTCGCCGATGTCGGGTGGCGGTCTGCCGGGTAAATTGGCTGACTGTTCGGATAAGGATCCTTCTAAATGTGAATTGTTCCTCGTCGAGGGAGACTCGGCAGGTGGTACTGCCAAGCAGGGACGTAACCGTATGTTCCAGGCGATCCTCCCATTACGCGGTAAGATTCTGAACGTAGAAAAAGCCATGTATCACAAGGCTTTGGAAAGTGATGAAATCCGCAATATCTACACAGCTCTCGGTGTGACTATCGGAACTGACGAAGACAGCAAGGAAGCAAACATACAGAAGCTGCGCTATCACAAGATTATCATCATGACCGATGCCGACGTCGATGGTTCTCACATCGACACACTTATCATGACGTTCTTCTTCCGTTATATGCCGCAAGTTATCCAGAACGGTTATCTGTACATCGCTACTCCCCCGCTCTACCTCTGCAAAAAGGGTAAAGTAGAAGAGTATTGCTGGACAGACGCACAACGCCAGAAGTTTATTGATACTTACGGCGGTGGTTCAGAAAATGCAATTCATACACAACGCTACAAAGGTTTGGGTGAGATGAACGCCCAGCAGTTGTGGGAAACAACTATGGACCCTGAAAACCGTATGCTGAAACAAGTAAATATTGACAACGCCGCAGAAGCTGATTATATCTTCTCTATGTTGATGGGTGAAGATGTAGGGCCACGCCGCGAGTTTATTGAAGAGAATGCAACGTATGCAAATATCGATGCATAATTTAAATAATACGTTTTTATAAACCAACCTCACATCTTACAACGAGGAAACGCCGATGGCGAAGGAACATCCTTCGATCGGCGTTTTTCTTTTATCTGAAGGGGCTTTCATGTTCGAATCGTTCAACCGCCCATCTCTTAATAAAACCTAACAGCAGAAACGTTTTCCATACAAAATCACTATCTTGCATAAAAAGCAAAGAAAACATAACTATGAAAATGAAAACTACTGCCCCCAATCCGTTATTTGCAAAGATCAGGTTGTTTCTTATTGTACTGACTTCCTGCGTGATCGCGACTTGTATCTTCTTGATTATTATCCATCCGGAAGCATGGATTATGCCGGCATGCGGAATCATAATCGCATTGTGCATTTTGCTTTATCAGCTATATTGCATACGCAAGAACCGGAAGAGAATTTAAATATATTGTTGCTTTTTCAGCTCTTCAGCAACAGTAACCAGCTCTTTGTACCATTCTTCACCGAACTTACGGATTAAAGGCTCTTTCAAAAACTGATATACGGGAAGATTCTCTTTTTTCCCCAGCAAAACTGCTGCTTTGCATACATCCCAACGATTATAATTCACCGCTTTATAGGGCCCGTAATCGCCGATCCGGATAGGATAAAGATGACAGGACACCGGTTTATAGAAGTCTGTTTTCCCCTCCCGATAAGCCTTCTCAATAGCACAGTAGCAACAGCCTTTTTCATCGTAGCAGGTAAACACACAGTCTTTATTATTAACAATAGAAGTCACCAGATCACCTTCCTCATCCGTATATACTACTCCTTGCTTTTCAATCACCGCACGTGCTTCCGGAGCCAGTTCATCCCAAATAACCGGCAAAACCTCTTCCAACTCCATCACCTCGTCCAGCTCTA
Source organism: Bacteroides xylanisolvens (assembly GCF_018289135.1). Lineage (NCBI taxonomy): Bacteria > Pseudomonadati > Bacteroidota > Bacteroidia > Bacteroidales > Bacteroidaceae > Bacteroides > Bacteroides xylanisolvens. The sequence continues at coordinate 5,151,049 of NZ_CP072216.1, read as the reverse complement.
CCGGAGCACCGGCATCACCTTCAATGCAACAGGCCCCCTTACAAGCGCCCAAATCGCAAAGGAACTTCTCCTGAAATACATCAAGAGACACTACTACATCACCTATTTGTATCATTTTAAACCTTATGTGAGACAAAAAGGGCGGAGTTCTACTCCGCCCTCCCAATTATAGAAATCTAAATTACTTAATCAAAACGTTTCCGTCCATTTCTGCCGGAACTTCCAGTCCCATAATCTTTAAAATAGTCGGAGCAACATCTGCCAAACGACCATCTTCTACTTTCGCAGCCTTATTCTCTGTCACGTAAACACAAGGAACAGGATTCAAAGAGTGAGCAGTGTTCGGAGTACCGTCTTCGTTCAAAGCATGGTCAGCATTACCATGATCGGCAATGATAATTGCTTCGTAATCTTGTGCTTTAGCGGCTTCGATTACATCTTTCACACAAGCATCTACAGCAACAACCGCTTTCTCGATTGCTTCGTAAATACCGGTATGACCAACCATGTCACCATTAGCGAAGTTCACTACGATGAAATCATATTTGTTCTCGTTGATGGCAGCTACCAGTTTATCTTTTACTTCAAAAGCGCTCATTTCCGGCTTCAAGTCATAAGTAGCAACTTTTGGAGAAGGAACAAGGATACGTTCTTCTTTATCGAATGGAGTTTCACGTCCACCGTTGAAGAAGAATGTTACGTGAGCATACTTTTCTGTTTCAGCGATATGAAGTTGGCTCAAGCCTTTGGAAGCAAGATATTCGCCCAATGTGTTGGACACGTTTTCTTTGTCGAACAAGATATGAACGCCCTTGAAAGATGCATCATACGGAGTCATACAGTAATATTGCAGCCCCGGGATAGTATGCATGCCAACTTCCGGCATATCTTGTTGAGTCAGTACGACAGTCAACTCTTTGGCACGGTCGTTACGGTAGTTGAAGAAGATCACTACATCACCCTCTTTGATTGTTCCGTCGCAGTTAGCGTTTACAATCGGTTTGATGAATTCGTCTGTCACGCCTTCGTCGTAAGATTCCTGCATTGCCTGAACCATATCAGTAGCTTTCTTGCCTACACCGTTTACGAGCAGGTCGTATGCTTCTTTTACACGTTCCCAACGCTTGTCACGGTCCATTGCATAATAACGGCCGATGATAGAAGCAATCTTTCCTGCTGATTTCTCGCAGTGTGCAGAAAGTTCTTCGATAAAGCCTTTACCACTCTTCGGGTCAGTATCACGGCCATCCATGAAGCAGTGGATAAATGCATTGTTGATGTTGTATTCTTTTGCGATATCGCAAAGTTTGAAGAGATGAACGAGTGAGCTGTGTACACCACCGTTAGAAGTCAGCCCCATAAAGTGAATATTCTTTCCATTTTCTTTTGCATAAGAGAAAGCAGAAACAATTTCAGGATTTTTCATGATGCTATTGTCCGCACATGCACGATTGATTTTCACCAAGTCCTGATAAACCACGCGTCCGGCACCGATATTCAAGTGACCTACTTCCGAGTTACCCATCTGTCCGTCGGGCAAACCCACGTTTTCACCGCTTGCCTGAAGTTGAGAGTGAGGATAAGTACTCATCAGATAATCCCAATAAGGAGTGGGAGTGTTGAAGATTACGTCGTCTTTCTTTTGGTCGCCTAATCCCCAACCATCGAGGATCATTAAAAGGGCTTTCTTACTCATAATATTTTAATATTTAAATTATCACACTGATTTTCGGGTGCAAAGGTACAAAAAAGATGGTTACGTAAACGTTTAATCTATGTTAAGTTACAGGGCAGAAGTGTATCAGGCTATGGGTCTTTTTCTTACTTTGTAAAACAACTTTCAACATGTTTATCGAAAAACAGGATACAAAAGGCGGAACTTACTTCATTTTTCCGTACCTTTGCCTCGCTTTTAAATTAAAATCATAGAAATATGGACGATTCAAACCCGCGAACGTGCACAACTAGTATTAATTAAAGCGAACAGAGCCATTGAAGACTGATGCCTCTGCTCGTGTCAAACAAACGAAAGGAGGCAATAAGATGAGAACGTATCTTTATTGTGAGGCTGGCTTTGTGGAAAAAGCACAATGGCTTCCCAACAGCTGGGTAAATGTAGTATGCCCAAACAATGATGACTTTGAATTTCTAACTCAAACTCTCAACGTACCCGAATCATTTCTGAACGATATAGCCGACACGGACGAACGTCCGCGTACGGATACGGAAGGCAACTGGTTGTTGACGATTCTTCGTATCCCGGTAGTGAACAAACAGAATGGCAGTCTGCCTTTCGACACCGTACCGATTGGAATTATCACTAATAACGAGATTATTGTGTCCGTCTGTTATCACAACACAGATTTGTTACCGGATTTCATAGAGCATACCCGTCGAAAAGGGATCGTTGTACGCAACAAGCTGGATCTGATTTTCCGGTTAATCTATTCTTCTGCCGTGTGGTTCCTGAAATATCTAAAGCAGATAAACATAGACATCAGTGCCGCAGAAAAGGAATTGGAACGGAGTATCCGTAACGAGGATTTGCTTCGCTTGATGAGACTGCAAAAAACACTTGTCTACTTCAATACTTCCATCCGTGGAAATGAAGTGATGATCGGTAAGTTAAGGACTATTTTTCAGGATACGGATTATCTGGACACTGAATTAGTGGAAGATGTAATTATCGAGCTGAAACAGGCGCTCAATACGGTGAATATTTACAGTGATATCCTCACAGGGACAATGGATGCTTTTGCCTCTATTATCTCCAATAATGTGAATACGATCATGAAACGTATGACAAGCCTCTCCATCGTCCTGATGCTTCCGACATTGATTGCCAGTTTCTATGGCATGAATGTGGATATTCACCTGGAAGAAGTGCCCTTTGCTTTCTCTTTGATTGTGCTCTTTTCCATCGGATTGTCAACGCTTGCGTTTGTAATATTCCGGAAGATTAAGTGGTTCTAAAAGGAGGAACATAAAAAAACAGCTTACCATCTATGACCCTTTATAAGGATTCTTTATGACGGTAAGCTGTAATTATACGTTTTTTATTCTATAGAGAATTAATTAAAAGAGAATGTTTAGAGAGAAATTAAAATATTTATCCTTCTTTATTTGCTTTTCTTCCACCTAACGGAATAGATACCCCAACGAATCCATTAACAGAGTTAGAGTTCTTTCCTAAGAACATGTAGTCAGTTCCGACAAACAGAGGACCTAATTTCAGACCCAAACCGAAAGATTTACCAGCTGACTGGATAGCTGAATAGCTAAGCGCTACATTGAACCAGCTTTTCGGACGGTAGTTTGCGGAGAATGTTAATTCTGTAAGAGCATCAGGCTGTACAAAACGAGTTGTTGACAATACACCGACTGCTAATTTGTTATTAAAGAATCCGTATTCTGCACCTAATACAAGAGTAGAAGCAAGACGAGATTTACGAGATTCTTTAGCATCTCCTACTTCAAGTTGCAACATATCATAGTTAAGCACATCACCTTGTGTCACAAGATCCATGTAATTTTCAGCATCGTTTTGCAACTGATTCAATGCATTTGTAACACTAGATTGTGCATTGGCCGGATCAATCATGCCTGCATAAGTACTTCCTTTAATATCAATTGGATCCGGATTAGCTGATGCTATCTTTGTACTTGATTTAGACCAAGAAATAAAGCCTAAATCAAGAATAGAGGCAGATACAGTCAAATTATCCAGAATTTTATAAGATGCACCTAAGTCGATGCCAAATCCATAACCAGCAATACCTAATTTACCACTGTCAAAGTCGAAATCAGTTACATAGTCTTTACCCTCTTCTTCTTTTAATTCCAGGCCTTTGAAAGAACTCTTCAGTTCGGCACCAACAGTTAAGTTTGCATGATAATTATCAAACTTAGCTTTCAATTCTTGAGCCTTTGCAACAATTTCTGCAGAGCTGCCTGACCAATAGCTCTCACTTGACCATTGATTGATTTGTTGATCAGTAGGCAAATTAGCACTCATCGCAATTTTATTAAGTTTCAACTCCATGTTGCCGATACCTAATAAAGCCTTAACTCTAGCACCAACAGTTAAACGACTATTAATCTGACGTGAAAATCCTAAACCTATTTCCGTATAGGCATTGATATTCAGTTGCTGACCACTAATATCATAGTTGCTATTTCTCCAGTTATCCTCAATTGTTTCCATTTGATTCAGGAAACTGAACATATTCTTAGTCAAGTTAGCACCGATATCTGTACGCAGACCGATATTGAATGACCAGAAGTTCTTACCTTTGTACCATCCTGCAGAAAGAATCTCCGTACTGAAGTTCACATTCAACTTATTATTATCTTTCAGACGATTCATAAAATCTGGTTTAGTATAGAAATCGTCACCATCATCAATGATATCAATGATATCTTGATAACCTAATGAAGTAGAACCGACAGTTGCATTAACAGCACCAATCACCGGAAGGTTGAAATAACCTTTCGTCGGTGTTAAAGCCGGATTTAGTTGTTGACGATAATGAGTACCTTCCATGAAATAAGAAGTACGCAAAAACTGTGCATTTGCAGAAAGAGTGCAAACCAACATCATAAAAAATACCCCAATGATTTTAGAAGACCACAATAGTTTGTTCGTTGCCATGATTTTAAACTTTTTAATTCTTATTATTGTTTGCAAAGATATAGCATTTCAATAACAAATAAAAGCACTAGGCAACACTTTTTTAGCCTAAACAGAACAATCTTAGGGTTATCCGTAACAAAATCGTGCTTATTCTGCAAAAAAATGTAGAAAATATGTGCAAAATGAAACAAAGTGACTTTAGAAGTTCAAAGTTAGCTGTCCATCTCCTAATAGATTGAACGTCATTCGATGGTAAGGAGTGGTCCCACGTTCGGCAATGGCGGCGCGATGTTTTTTAGTTGGGTAGCCTTTATTGTGATCCCAGTCATAATAAGGAAACTCTTCGTGGAGACGGTTCATATAATCGTCTCTGTATGTCTTGGCTAAAATAGAAGCCGCAGCTATTGAAAGATATTTCCCGTCGCCTTTCACTACCGTGGTATGGGGGATATCGGGATATTTAGTGAAACGGTTTCCGTCGATTAGTAAATGCTGTGGGCGGGTAGTCAGTTGATCCACCGCACGATGCATAGCTAGGAAAGAAGCCCGCAGGATATTTATTTCATCAATTTCTTCCGGTGACACGACGCCAACCGCCCAGGCTATCGCTTCCTTCTCTATTACCTCACGTAGTGCATAACGTTGCTTTTCTGACAGTTGCTTGGAATCATTCAACAGTTCATTCTTAAAATCTTTCGGAAGAATAACCGCAGCAGCGTATACTGCTCCCGCCAAACATCCACGACCGGCCTCATCACATCCGGCTTCAATCAGATTCTCGTTCAAATAAGGTAATAACATATTTATCGCTTCTATTTTGACACAAAGGTAATTCAAATTAAAAAAGGAGACTTGTTTTGCCTCCTTTTTCTTACTTCTTTCCTGCTTTTTTTAGAATAAACTCCAGGCAACAGTAAGCCCTGCCATTACAATGGCTACCATGCTCATTAGCTTTATTAAGATATTCAAGCTCGGCCCGGATGTATCTTTAAACGGATCGCCCACGGTATCTCCTACTACGGTTGCTTTATGAACTTCACCGCCTTTTCCTCCAAAGTTTCCTTCTTCTACATATTTCTTTGCATTATCCCATGCACCGCCGGCATTAGCCATGAAGATAGCCAGTACGAAACCACTGCTCAAGCCACCAATCAGCAAACCGAGCACACCGGGAACACCGAAAATAAGACCTGTAAGGATAGGGGCAATAATAGCGATCAAGGAAGGCACAACCATTTCACGTTGCGCACCTTTTGTTGATATTGCAACACAACGTTCGTAATCCGGCTCCGCTTCTCCTGTCAAAATACCCTTTATTTCACGGAATTGGCGACGTACTTCATCTACCATGTGCCCTGCTGCACGTCCTACGGCATTCATTGTCAATCCACAGAACAGGAAAGCCATCATGGAACCGAGGAACATACCCGAAAGAACTTTCGGATTCATCAGATGTACTTCATAATAATCCATAAAGTCGATAAAAGTAGCATTCGCCACACTGATGGAACTACCATCCGCAAAGGTCAAATCTACATTACCAAGCCGTGTAAGGCCGATTCGGATTTCTTCAATATAAGAAGCCAGCAAAGCCAACCCTGTCAATGCAGCAGAACCGATTGCAAAACCTTTTCCGGTGGCAGCAGTCGTATTCCCCAATGAATCGAGCGCATCGGTACGTTTGCGGACTTCGGCACCCAAGCCGGACATTTCTGCGTTACCTCCTGCATTATCCGCAATCGGGCCGTAAGCATCCGTTGCCAGAGTGATACCTAAAGTAGAAAGCATGCCGACAGCCGCAATACCGATTCCATACAGTCCCATACCGACATTGGCAAAATCGCCGGCGGAAGCCAACAAATAGGAAGCAATGATACCAATTACGACCGCAATTACCGGAATAGCCGTAGAAAGCATACCTAAACCGATACCGGAGATAATTACGGTGGCAGGTCCGGTCTTACCGCTTTCACTTAGTTTCTGGGTAGGGCGATAGGATTGGGAAGTATAATATTCTGTAGAACGTCCGATGGTAATACCTACCAATAGTCCGACTACTACGGCACAAGAAATCCAAATCCAGTTATCAAGTTGCAGAAGCCACAGAATAAGGAATGTAGCAGCAACAATTAATACGGAACTAAGATTCGTACCGAAAGCCAAAGAGCCGAGCAAATCCTTCATAGTCGCATTCTCCTTGGTACGGACAGCAAATATACCTATAATAGAAAGGATAATACCAACAGCCGCGATCAGCATCGGGGCGATCACTGCCTTGAATTGCATCACTGTATCTGCCGAATGAATAAAAGCAGCAGCACCCAGTGCGGCTGTTGCCAGAATCGAGCCACAGTAAGATTCGTATAAATCGGCTCCCATACCGGCCACGTCGCCTACATTATCGCCCACATTATCGGCAATAGTGGCAGGATTACGAGGGTCATCTTCCGGGATTCCGGCTTCTACTTTGCCTACCAAGTCGGCTCCGACATCGGCTGCCTTTGTATAGATACCACCGCCTACACGGGCAAAGAGCGCCTGGGTAGAAGCTCCCATACCAAATGTCAGCATGGTGGTAGTGATTACACAGAGTTTATGAGTAGGTGTCAGTACATCAGCAGGAATCACTGCATTCAGCAACAGATACCAAAAAGAAATATCGAGCAGTCCCAGGCCAACGACCACCAGTCCCATCACGGCACCACTTCGGAAAGCAATTCTTAATCCTGCATTCAGAGAAGTACGGGCAGCATTAGCGGTACGAGCGGACGCGTATGTCGCCGTCTTCATCCCCAGAAATCCGGAAAGCCCGGAGAAGAATCCACCTGTAAGAAAAGCAATAGGAACCCATGCATTCTGTACATGAAAGCCGTATGCCATAATTGAAAACAAAATAACCAGCCCCAAGAATACCCAACCTACTATTTTGTATTGTTGCTTTAGATAAGACATAGCTCCTTTGCGTACAGCAGCAGCTATTTTTATCATTTGGGGTGTACCTTCACTCTCTTTCATCATTTGCTTATGAAAGTAATAAGCAAAGCAGAGGGCTAACACGGAAGCGACTGGAACGAGCCAGAAAAGAATGTTGTCCATGGGGTCAATTTTTAAAGGATTACGGAGGCTAAAAGTATGGAAATCAATCGAAATAAGCAAGTAAAAAAGAAAGAATTTACAGAGTTGAATCATTCTATTTTTTATACGTCCTTTTGGACAAATGAGCAGATGGTAGTTCTTTTTAGACATAAGAACAAAAGAACATAAAAGCTGCGCTTTGAAAATTATTTCTGTTGCTTATTGAACTGCTATTTTATTTTTTTGTTCTTATGTTCTTCTGTCTGAATTAAATTCCCATTTAACCAGAAATTGCCTGGTTTGGGATCAATTGCCACTAATGATTTTATTAGTTATTTTTAAGCAATCGTTTACCTATTAATAGTTATTTCATTGCCTAAGGAGTTTTCGTTTGACTATAGTCAAGCGATAGTTCAACATATGTCAAGCGTTCGTTCAACTATAGTCAAACGAAAACTCCTTAGGCAATTGAAAAAATAATATAAGCAAGAGAAAGAAATAAAAGCTGCATACTGACGAGTTATTGCCAGCAATAGTATTGGGGGTTATTTCCGTATAGAAATGAACTAAGTTCAGTTCAAATTCAAACAAAGAGATAACGAATAATAGTCAATAACAACTAACTATATGCCATTCTCTGCTTATTCTGCTGGGCAAACTCCATAGGAGTAACTTTAAACTGTTTCTGAAATACTTTGGCGAAGTAAGAAGGAGACTGAAATCCTACCCTGTCACAAATTTCATTGGTGCGCAGTTCTCCCTCCTGCAACAATTCCGCAGCATGTTTTAGCCGGATGATACGGATAAAATCGAGTGAGGAAAGGTCAGTCAATGCCAACGAAATGATCGTAAAAGAGATCCCGCAGATACTTGTCGAACTCGACCCAAGCTATAACATCACGAAAGACTTACGCCTCTAGCTTAGTTTCCGCTATTTCGGCAAGACGTACGCCAATCTTCAGGAAGCGCTCTACTTCAACGGCCGCTGGGAAACGTTCGGAGGAATCAACTGGAACGTAAACAAACACCTGTCTCTAGGTGCAACAGTCATCAACTTCCTGAATCAGAAAGGAGCCAGCGGAACCATCAACGGTTCGGAACTGATTACGAAAAAAGAAGCTGTCCAATACGCCGGAAATTATATGAGTGGAAATTATTTACGCCCATTCACCGTAGAATTTAGCGCAAGCATCAAATTCTAGTTCATACCAAACGAATTATAATTATCTTTGTGGCATTATATGCCCACGAACTAACTAATACCTAATTAATTATTAAAAAACCATGAAGAAACTTTTCGTATTACTTACGGCATTGTTTACCCTGGCACAAGTGAATGCCCAGGAAAAGAACGTTATCCGCATCGCAACGGACAACACAGACCTAATTCTCCAAGTAGCTCCCAACGGACGACTTTATCAGGCTTATCTGGGCGATAAGTTGCTGAACGAGAAAGACATCAACAACTTTTCTCCATACGTGAAAGGAGGCAGTGACGGCAGCGTATCCACCCGTGGATGGGAAGTATATCCGGGCTCCGGCGCCGAGGATTATTTTGAACCGGCTGTAGCAATCACGCACAATGATGGAAACCCAAGCACGATTCTCCGTTATGTATCTTCCGAACAAAAAGCAGTGGCAGGCGGCACGGAGACAGTCATCCAACTGAAAGACGATCAGTACCCGGTGGAAGTCACGCTGCATTACATCGCTTATCCGAAAGAAAACGTCATCAAGACGTGGAGTGAAATCAAACATGCTGAAAAGAAACCTGTCACCATCTGGCGTTATGCCTCGACCATGCTTTATTTCTCCGGAAACGAGTATTATCTGACTGAATTCAGCAGCGACTGGGCTAAAGAAGCACAAATGAGCACACAACCTCTATTGTTCGGCAAAAAGGTGATCGACACCAAACTGGGAAGCCGTGCCGCCATGCATACCCACCCGTTCTTCGAACTTGGTTTTGAACAACCGGCACAAGAAACACAAGGACGTGCCATGCTAGGGACGATCGGATGGACAGGCAACTTCCAGTTTACCTTTGAAGTGGACAACGTAGGCAACCTCCGTGTCATCCCCGCCATTAACCCGTACGCATCTGATTATGAACTAAAACCGAACGAAGTATTTACCACTCCCGAATTCATCTTTACTTTCAGCAACAACGGTACGGGCGAAGCCAGCCGCAACCTCCACGCATGGGCACGCAACCACCAACTGAAAGACGGACAAGGCGACCGCATGACTTTATTGAATAACTGGGAAAATACGTACTTCAAATTCGATGAGAAACTGCTTGCCGAACTGATGAAAGAAGCCAAACATCTCGGTGTAGACATGTTCTTGTTAGATGATGGCTGGTTCGGCAACAAGCATCCGCGCAACAGCGACAATGCCGGACTGGGCGACTGGGAAGTGATGAAATCCAAACTGCCGGGCGGTATTCCCGCACTCGTGAAATCGGCCAAAGAAGCCGGAGTAAAATTCGGTATCTGGATCGAACCGGAGATGATAAATCCCAAAAGTGAATTGTTCGAGAAGCATCCTGACTGGGCAATCACACTGCCCAATCGCGAAACATACTATTACCGTAACCAACTGGTGCTCGATCTTAGCAATCCGAAAGTACAGGATTTTGTGTTTGGCGTAGTGGATAACATCCTGACAGCGAACCCGGAAGTGGCTTTCTTTAAATGGGACTGCAACTCTCCCATCACAAATATTTATTCTCCCTATTTGAAGAATAAACAAGGACAACTTTATATCGACCATGTACGTGGTATATATAATGTATTGGAACGTATCAAAGACAAATATCCGAACGTACCGATGATGCTTTGCTCCGGCGGTGGCGCCCGTTGCGACTACGAAGCATTGAAATACTTCACAGAATTCTGGTGCAGTGACAATACAGACCCGATAGAGCGCCTGTTTATCCAATGGGGATTCTCACAAATCTTCCCTGCCAAAGCAATGGATGCACACGTAACCAGCTGGAACAAGAAGACAAGCGTGAAATTCCGTACCGATGTAGCAAGTATGTGTAAACTGGGCTTCGACCTCGGACTGAAAGAGCTGAATGCGGACGAACAGACTTTTTGCCAAAACGCAGTTGCCAACTGGACGCGTCTGAAGAAAGTGATTCTGGATGGTGACCAGTACAGACTGGTTTCTCCATACGATGGTAATCACATGTCTGTCATGTACGCCGCACCGGATAAGAACAAAGCAGTGCTTTATACCTACGATATCCACCCACGTTTCGGTGAGAAGCTGCTCCCGGTTAAACTTCAGGGATTGGATGCGAAGAAAATGTATAAGGTGAAAGAAATCAACCTGATGCCAAACTCTAAATCGAATCTTGCTGCTAATGAGAAGACTTATTCAGGAGATTATCTGATGAAAGTAGGAATCAATGCTTTCACTACCAATCAGGCTTTCAGCCGTGTGATTGAGCTGACTGCCGAATAATATTCACCACAGAAGTACGGAGGACACAGCGTTTTATATCATTGATAATAAACAAATTATATGCGTTGCGTCTTCCGTGTTCTGTAGTAAAAAAAACAATAATCAATTAATCCTCTTCAATCTTTACGGCTGTGCCGTTAGCAGTCACCATCAGCATACTGCCACTACCTCCAACTGTCTCATAATCCAAATCAACACCTATCACGGCATTAGCTCCCATTTGAGCTGCTTGTGCCTCCATTTCCTTCAACGCTGTATCTTTTGCCATACGCAGCACTTCTTCATAAGAACCGGAACGACCACCCACAATATCCCGAATACTTGCAAACAAGTCGCGGAATACATTGGCACCTATGATTGTCTCTCCGGAAACTATTCCATAATATTTCACTATTCGTTTTCCCTCAATGATGGGAGTGGTTGTCATCAGCATAGTTTTTTCTTTATTAGTTATACGTATTTACGTTAGACGCAAGTCCCCCTAAAAAAGTTGCAGCTACACCGTAATTTCTTACGATATAGCTGCGATTAATGTTAAAGAGAGAGAATTTATATAATATGAGCATGGTCTCACGACCCTCCTAATATTCAATGAACATTTTGTTTCTTTACCTATTAGACGCACAAAAGTGCAAATCACTGCACTTGAAGGCATCTTTTTTTAGTTAAAGAATAAAAAAAGCCGCCATCCCACAGGAATAGCGGCTTATATTGTTAGAACATCTTGCTGACGCGTTCAATTCCCGCCACCAATGTATCTATTTCCGATTTCGTATTGTACATGGCAAACGAAGCCCGTACAGTTCCTTCTATACCAAGACGTTGCATGAGAGGTTGTGCACAATGATGTCCCGTCCTCACGGCAATACCCAAACGATCCAGCAACGTTCCGAGATCGAAATGATGGATATCTCCTACCAGGAAGGAGATGACTGCTCCCCGTTCGGCTGCTTCACCGAATATACGCATCCGGGGAATCTCTTTCAGCCGTTGCAAAGCGTAAGTTGTCAGTTCATGCTCATGGGCTGCTATCTGCTCAAGTCCATGTCCATTCACGTAATCAAGGGCTTTTGCCAGTCCGGTAGTTCCGATATAGTCGGGCGTACCGGCTTCAAACTTGAAAGGAAGTTCGTTGAAAGTGGTCTTCTCAAAAGAGACATGCTGAATCATCTCTCCTCCTCCTTGATAAGGCGGAAGGCGGTCTAACCACTCTTCTTTTCCATAAAGCACTCCGACACCTGTCGGACCGTATATTTTATGGGCAGAGAACACCAGAAAATCAGCATCCAACTCCTGTACGTCCACTTTCATGTGAGGGATAGACTGTGCAGCGTCTATCAGGCAAGGTACGCCGTGCACATGAGCCGTTGCAATCATTTCTTTCACCGGATTCACCGTACCCAGCACATTCGAAACATGAACCACGCTAACTATTTTCGTTCGTTCGGAAAATAGTTTTTCGTATTCATCCAGCAAGAGTTCGCCTTTGTCATTCATTGGAATCACTTTGATGGCAATTCCCTTTCGGGCAGCCAACAGTTGCCAGGGAACGATGTTACTATGATGTTCCATCACGGAAAGAATCACTTCATCCCCCTCTTCCATAAATTCGTCGCCAAAGCTGGAAACAAGCAGGTTGATGCTTTCCGTCGTTCCGCGGGTGAAGACAACTTCGTTCGTGCTACGGGCGTTAATAAACTGACGCACCGTTTCACGGGAGGCCTCATGCAATTCCGTAGCTTGTTGCGAAAGATAATGCACGCCGCGATGCACATTGGCATTAACGGAATAATATTCATCCACCAACGCATCAACTACCAGACGGGGTTTCTGCGTCGTCGCACCGTTATCGAAATAAACCAAAGGTTTACCGTAAACCGTACGGCTCAATATCGGAAAATCCTCACGTATCTTTTGAATATCCACGTTTATTAATTATTAGTGGTTACTTACAAATGGCACAGCCCTGACATCTATTCAGCTCGCCACGGAAACGTTTCTCTACCAATAGATGCAGGCGATCTTTCAGTGCCTCCAAACGAATGGTATCAATCACTTCATTGACAAATGCGAACATCAATAACAAACGAGCTTCTTTCTCTGCAATACCTCGTGAACGCATATAGAATAGTGCACCCTCATCCAACTGGCCTACCGTTGCTCCATGCGAACATTTCACATCATCCGCGTAAATCTCCAATTGAGGTTGTGTGTACATTCTCGCATCACGCGTAGCACAAAGATTCCGGTTAGTCTGCTGGGAGTTCGTATGTTGCGCATCGGGACGCACCAATACCAATCCGGCAAACGCACCTACCGACTGATCGTCGAGTACGTACTTGAACAGCTCATTGCTTGTGCAGTTCGGTACGGCATGATCAATGCTTGTATGATTGTCTACATGCTGGTTCTTATCGGCAATTGCCATGCCACAGAGGTTTATCTCGGCTCCTTCTCCTGCCAACAATACTTCAGTAGTGTTGCGGGTAGTACCATTATGCAAGGTCATTCCATTCAACAATACATTGCTGTTTGCCTCCTGCTTTACATACAGGTTACTGATACGGACGGTGCTTGTATGTGTTTCTTCCAGTTCATACATATCGAATACCGTGTTCTCACCTGCAAAGACTTCAATCACTTGTGTTGCCAGGAAGTTCACGTTATCCATTGCATGGTCACAAATCAGCAGACGGGCTTGCGCGCCATCCTCCAGGATGATTAGTACGCGGCGGTTCACCATGAAGTTGACATCTGCACGCAGGATATTTACCAGCTGGATCGGTTTTTCTACCACTACATTCTTCGGCACATAAAATACAACGCCGTCTTGCGCAAAAGCTGTATTGAAAGCAGTCACCCCATCTTTGGAAGTATCTGCCAACTGGCCGTAATACTTCTTCACCAATTCCGGATGCTGTTCGGCCACTTCTTTCAAGCTGCCGAAAATCACACCTTCCGGCAGATTGACTTTAGGAAGTGCTCTATTATAAAATGCGTCATTTACCACAAAATACAGGGCGGTACTCATATTCGGCACATCGCACTTAAACACTTCATACGGATTGACCGGAATAGCCAGACGATTCAAGTTTAAACCATAATCCGGTTCAAAATACTTGCTCACATCCGTATATTTGTACTTCTCCATCTTACGGGTCGGAAATCCGAGGCGTTCAAAATCGGCAAATGCAGCTGCACGAGGCGCATTCAGCACTTCGGCGCTATGCTTGCAGATCATTGCTTCCGTCTGTGAGAAGAGGTCTATATATTGTTGTTCAACTATCATAACTTATTATTTGTTATTCTCCTACTTCTTTCTTGATCCAATCATATCCTTTTTCTTCCAGTTCCAGCGCAAGTTCCGGTCCGGCAGTTTTTACGATACGACCTTTATAAAGGACATGTACAATATCAGGTTTGATATAATCAAGCAAACGTTGGTAGTGAGTAATAACGATCGTGCTTGTTTCAGGAGTTTTCAGTTTGTTCACTCCTTCCGCAACAATACGGAGCGCATCAATATCCAAACCGGAGTCCGTTTCATCAAGGATGCTCAACCGCGGTTCCAACATGGCCATCTGGAAAATCTCGTTCCGTTTCTTTTCACCACCCGAAAAGCCTTCATTCACCGAACGGTTAGCCAACTTATTATCCAGCTCTACCACCGCACGTTTCTCACGCATCAGTTTCAGAAACTCACTGGCCGTCAGCGCAGGCAGACCTTTATATTTGCGTTGCTCATTCACAGCAGCACGCATAAAGTTGACCATGCTCACACCCGGAATCTCTACCGGATACTGGAAACTAAGAAAGATTCCTTCATGGCTACGATCTTCAGGACTCAACTCCAACAGGTTCTTTCCATAAAACGTGACCGAACCTTTTGTTACCTCAAAAGTCGGATTTCCCACCAATACGGAAGAAAGCGTACTTTTACCGGAACCATTCGGCCCCATAATAGCGTGCACCTCACCGGGATTCACCGTCAGGTTAATACCCTTCAATATCTCTTTGCCATTAATGCTGGCATGCAGGTCTTTTATTTCTAACATGATTATATGTACTATTTTTCCATTTACTATTTACTATTTACTATTAAAAACCTATACTACCGACAATTTACCTCCTATAAGCGCGCAGCCAAATAGTAAATCGTAAATTGCCAACTAGTAAATCACCCCACGCTTCCTTCCAATGAGATAGTAAGCAACTTCTGTGCTTCTACCGCAAATTCCATCGGAAGTTTATTCAATACTTCTTTTGCATATCCGTTCACAATAAGCCCGATCGCGTCTTCTGTCGGAATACCGCGCTGGTTGCAATAGAATATCTGGTCTTCACTGATCTTGCTCGTTGTGGCTTCATGTTCCACCACTGCCGTTTCATTGTGAATATCCATATAAGGGAAAGTATGCGCACCGCATTTATCTCCCAACAACAGAGAGTCACACTGGCTATAATTGCGGGCATTATCCGCTTTCTCGGCCACACGTACCAACCCACGATAGGAGTTCTCACTATGTCCGGCGGAGATACCTTTACTTACAATCGTACTGCGGGTGTTCTTGCCCAGATGAATCATTTTCGTTCCGGTATCAGCCTGCTGATAGTTGTTCGTTACAGCTACGGAATAGAATTCAGCGGTCGAGTTATCGCCTGTCAGAATACAGGAAGGGTATTTCCAAGTGATGGCCGAACCGGTTTCCACTTGTGTCCAGGATAGTTTACTATCCACTCCCTTGCAGTTACCACGTTTAGTCACAAAGTTGTATACACCGCCCTTACCTTCCGCATCGCCCGGATACCAGTTCTGAACAGTACTATATTTTACCTCTGCGCGGTCGTGCACGATTATCTCAACGATAGCGGCATGCAACTGATTTTCATCCCGCATCGGCGCTGTACATCCTTCCAGATAAGAAACGTATGAATCGTCGTCCGCCACAATCAGCGTACGTTCAAACTGCCCCGTGTTACGGGCATTGATACGGAAATAGGTGGAAAGTTCCATCGGACAACGTACACCTTTCGGAATATACACGAAAGAGCCGTCAGAAAAGACAGCGGAGTTCAACGCCGCAAAGAAATTATCCCGGTAACCTACCACCGAGCCCATATATTTCTTCACCAAGTCGGGATGTTCCCGCACGGCTTCACTGAACGAGCAGAAGATAATTCCTTTCTCCATCAGCGTTTCCTTGAAGGTAGTCTTTACGGAAACGGAATCCATAACGGCATCCACCGCCATTCCGCTAAGAGCCATCTGTTCCTCCAAAGGAATACCCAGTTTATTAAACGTCTTTATCAATTCAGGATCGACTTCCTCCATGCTCTTCGGTCCTTCTTTCTTCTTCGTCGGATCGGCATAATAAGAAATCGCCTGATAGTCAATTTCAGGGATACGGAGATGTGCCCAAGTCGGCATCTCCAGCGTCAGCCAGTGGCGGTACGCTTTCAGGCGAAACTCCAGCAACCACTCCGGTTCGTCTTTTTTCGATGAAATCAGACGAATGACATCTTCATTAAGTCCACGCTCAATGATGTCTGTATGCACCTCTGTGGTGAAGCCGTATTTATATTTCTCCTCCGCAAATTTCCGGACAAACTCATTATCAGTCTTCTTTTCGAGTTCGTCTTTCTGATTGGGTTTCATTTTATTGGGTTCTTCTTGTTGCATCTTTATTCTCTAATATATATTGTTGCGTCATATTCTTCGCAGCAGGGAAAAAGATCCCCGCAAACGTTTCCATCGGATAATATAACAAAGATTCTTCCTTTTTTGTTGCACTAATTAACTTATTATCGCTGTCCACAAACTCTATCGCACCAATCACTACACTTGTTAACAACAGAAACTTAAGTGCTCCCAGCCCACTCCCTAACCAGCGGTTCAGCCAGTTCAGCGAGATTGCTTGCATTGCTTTTGTCAATAACGAAGCTATCAGTACAAAAATCAACGGCACGGCAATCCAAATCATGATAAAAGCCAACACCTGCGCAACTGTCATCGAATCCGTCACTGTCGGGCAAAGTTTCTCCGCCAAAGAGGCATATAAAGTTTTCGCCGCCAGCAGCCCGACTATTAACCCCAAAATAGAAGCCAACTGGCGGATAAAGCCTTTTACAAAGCCTACCACCGCTCCGGCGCCTATTACAATAAGGATAATGATATCAATCGTTGCCACGTTGTGATTTATGATTTGTGATTTATGATTTATGTTTCTATGATTATGATCTGTGATTTATATTTCTGTCAGGTGATAAAACAATAAAGTGGTAAGGTGGTGTCCCATATAAAATAGTACCACATTACCACCCATCTATTGTTGCAACCATTACTTCGCGAATGGCCTTATACCCTTATAATTCATAAATCATAACTCATAAATCATAAAGTCTGTTTCACTTCTATTTCTTCGAATGTCTCGATCATATCGCCTACCTTCATGTCGTTGCAGTTCACCAGACTGATACCACACTCGAAGTTTGTACCTACTTCCTTCACATCGTCCTTGAAGCGCTTCAACGCGTTAATGTTTCCGGTAAAGATGACGATACCATCGCGGATCAAACGAGCCTTGTCGCTTCGTTTCACCTTTCCGGTCTTCACCATTGCACCGGCTACCAAACCCACCTTCGTAATGTTGAATACTTCGCGGATTTCGATAGTTGCCGTGATTTGTTCCTTCAGTTCCGGAGCCAACATACCTTCCATAGCAGCCTTCACCTCTTCGATTGCATCGTAGATGACAGAGTACTTACGGATGTCGACACCTTCCTGTTCAGCCATCTTAGCGGCAGCACCCGAAGGACGTACCTGGAATCCGACGATAATCGCATCCGAAGCGGCAGCCAGAGAAACATCCGACTCGGAAATTGCTCCCACACCCTTATGGATGACATTTACCTGAATTTGTTCCGTAGACAACTTGATTAACGAGTCGCTCAATGCCTCAACAGAACCGTCCACGTCACCCTTAACGATGATGTTCAATTCCTGGAAGTTACCCAAAGCAATACGACGGCCCAACTCATCCAACGTAAGGATCTTCTGCGTACGCAAGCCCTGTTCACGAGCCAACTGTTCACGTTTGTTGGTGATTTCACGAGCTTCCTGATCGCTTTCAACAACATGGAATGTATCACCTGCAGCAGGTGCACCGTTCAATCCCAATACCAAAGCCGGTTCGGAAGGTCCTGCTTCTTTGATGCGTTGGTTACGTTCGTTGAACATAGCCTTCACACGTCCGTAGCTGGTTCCTGCCAGTACGATGTCTCCCACTTTCAGAGTACCGTTAGATACCAATACAGTAGCTACATATCCACGTCCCTTATCCAGTGAAGATTCGATGATGGAACCCGTAGCATTACGGTCCGGATTTGCTTTCAGGTCGAGCATTTCTGCTTCGAGCAATACTTTTTCCAGCAAGTCTTCCACACCCATACCTTTCTTGGCAGAGATATCTTGTGACTGATACTTACCACCCCATTCTTCAACAAGGTAATTCATTGCAGCCAGTTCTTCTTTAATCTTATCCGGATTCGCAGTCGGTTTATCCACCTTATTGATTGCAAATACAATAGGTACACCGGCAGCCATCGCGTGATTGATTGCTTCCTTTGTCTGCGGCATCACATTATCATCGGCAGCCACAATAATGATAGCAATATCCGTTACTTTCGCACCACGTGCACGCATAGCGGTAAACGCTTCGTGACCCGGAGTATCGAGGAACGTAATGCGGCGACCGTCTTCCAGTTGCACGTTATATGCACCGATATGCTGTGTAATACCTCCGGCTTCACCGGCAATTACGTTCGCCTTACGGATATAGTCGAGCAAAGAGGTCTTACCGTGGTCAACGTGTCCCATCACTGTAACAATCGGAGCGCGCGGTTGCAAATCTTCCGGAGCATCTTCTTCTTCAACGATAGCTTGTGCCACTTCCGCACTTACATATTCTGTCTTGAATCCGAACTCTTCTGCCACCAGATTAATTGTTTCCGCATCCAGACGCTGGTTGATAGAAACCATGATACCAATACTCATACAAGTAGCGATAACCTGATTGACAGATACATCCATCATTGTTGCCAGTTCGTTAGCCGTAACAAACTCGGTCAACTTCAATACCTTGCTGTCTGCCATTTCCTGATCTTCCAATTCCTGCATGCGGTTGGAAGCCATTTCACGCTTTTCTTTACGGTATTTGGACGTCTTGTTCTTACCTTTGGTTGTCAGACGTGCAAGAGTTTCTTTTACCTGTTTTGCTACGTCTTCCTCGCTCACTTCCTGTTTGATAACCGGCTTCTTGAAGCGATCCTTATTATTGTTGTTATTTCTTCTGTTATTATTTCCTTGTCCGCCCTGACCGTTGTTATTGCCATTACCATTGCCGCCTTTACCTTGTATATTAGGTCTCGGCGCAGCAAAGTTGGAAGTCGCAACGTTATTAACGTCTACCTTTTCTTTATTGATACGGTTGCGTTTTTTCTTAGCAGCATCTGCGCTTTCTTTCGGACCGTTCTTCACCACTTTAGAATCATCCTTACGGATTTCTTTGATGATGGCTTCCTTCATCAGTTTCTTCTGATCCTGACGGATTTTCTCTTTCTCTTCACGTTCGCGACGCTTCTCCTCCTTCGATTTTTTCTTCGGACGAGTAGACTGGTTCAATGCAGCCAAGTCGATCTGACCGATCACATTGATCTTCGCGCCTAATTCCGGTTGACGGATTTTGAAAACACCATCATCCTCCGGAGCTTTTTCTGCTACCGGGGTTACTTCAGCCTGTGCAGTTTCCACCTTTTTTTCTTCTTTATGTTCTTCCGCCTTCACAGGTGCAGTTTCTACTACCTTCGGCTCTTCTTTTTTCACTTCTTCTACTACTTTTTCAACTTCTACCGGCTTCGTCTCCACTACAGGTTCCGGCACTACTACGGGCTCAACTACCACTGGAGTAGGCTCTACTACAGAAACAGGAGGTATCACCACCTCTTCTTTCTTCACCTCGGGTTCTCTCTTCTCGGGCTCCTTTTTTACTTCGGGTTTAACGACAGGCCGTTCTACAACAGGTTCTTCTTGTTTCTGTTCCGGTTCCTTCTCCACCTTTTCAGGTTTACGACCATTCAGTTTATCCAAATCAATTTTTCCGACAGGTTTAAACTTCGGACGTGCATCCTCAGGTACGACTGTCTTAATCACATCTTCCGACTTCTGTTTCTCCGGCTGCTTTTCGAAGCCTTCAATCGAAACAGACGCCTTATTACGTTCCTTATTCTGACGTTCCTGTATGAAACGCTCCGATTCAAGTCTAAGGTTCTTATCTGTACTAAACTCTTTTACGAGTATAGCGTATTGCTCCTCGCTAATTTTGGTATTAGGATTAGCCTCTACGGTATGCCCTTTCTTTTGCAGGAACTCAACTACCGTCGCGATTCCTACGTTCAAATCTCTTGTAACTTTGTTTAACCTTATCGTCATATTTTAAAATTAATGAATAAATGGAGCTTGTTTAAATGAAGAATTAAGAATGAAGAATTAAAAGTTACGATGTAGTATAACAGAGATAACTTTCATTTTTCAATTTTAAATTCTCAATTTTCTACTGAATTTTCACCTTCTTCTTCAAACTCCGATTTCAAAATGCGTATTACCTCGTCCACTGTCTCTTCTTCCAAGTCCGTCTTTTCAATCAACATCTCACGAGGAGCATTCAACACAGCCTTCGCTGTATCAATGCCGATAGCCTTGATGGCGTCGATCACCCATCCGTCGATTTCGTCTCTGAATTCGTCGAGATAGATATCTTCATCCGCTACATTCTCATCCAACTCACGGAACACGTCGATAGTGTACTCAGTTAACATACTGGCCAGTTTGATGTTCAAACCGCCTTTACCGATAGCCAGCGAAACTTCTTCCGGTTTGAGGAAAACCTCCGCTTTCTTCTCTTCCTCATTCAGACGGA
This sequence comes from Bacteroides xylanisolvens, assembly GCF_018289135.1. Classification (NCBI taxonomy): domain Bacteria; kingdom Pseudomonadati; phylum Bacteroidota; class Bacteroidia; order Bacteroidales; family Bacteroidaceae; genus Bacteroides; species Bacteroides xylanisolvens. The sequence continues at coordinate 5,129,893 of NZ_CP072216.1, read as the reverse complement.
TAGAAGAAATCTTAGCCGGGCTTAAAGCGCGCTGTATAAACAATGAGATGTTCGATGTGTAATTGATTACATCGATGTTCTCATTGCGAAGTTCACGAACAATGCCATGAATACGACTTCCCTTTACACCTACACAGGCTCCTACAGGGTCGATTCTGTCATCGTAAGATTCTACCGCGATCTTGGCACGTTCGCCAGGGATACGGGCAATCTTCTTGATGGTAATCAAACCATCATTAATTTCGGGTACTTCCATCTCGAACAAACGCTGCAGGAAAACGGGAGAAGTACGTGACAAGATTATCTTAGGATTATTATTCTTGTTATCCACGCGGGCAACTACTGCACGGGCCGTTTCACCTTTGCGATAGAAATCGCTCGGGATTTGTTCGGTCTTAGGCAACAGCAACTCGTTTCCTTCATCATCTAAGAGCAACATTTCTTTCTTCCAGATCTGATACACTTCTGCATTGATGATCGTACCTACCTTATCTATATATTTATTATAAATACTGTCTTTCTCGAGTTCCAGAATCTTGGAAGCCAATGTCTGGCGGAGATTCAGGATAGCACGACGTCCGAATTTGGCAAAAATCACTTCGTCAGTCACCTCTTCACCTTCTTCGTAGGAAGCATCAATTTTCTGTGCTTCGCTCAACGAAATCTGCATATTCGGGTTAGTCAAATCTTCATCGGCCACAACTTCACGGTTACGCCAGATCTCGAAGTCACCCTTATCCGGGTTCACGATCACGTCGTAATTCTCATCGGTGCCAAACATTTTCGCGATTACGCTACGGAACGACTCTTCGAGTACGCTAACCATCGTCGTTCTATCGATATTCTTCAGTTCCTTAAATTCCGAAAATGTATCAATCAAGCTGATTGTTTCTTCTTTTTTGGCCATAACTATTTAAAGCTAATTAAGTATTTAGTATATTTTATTTGCTCATAAGTAAAGGTTTCGTCCTCTTCTTGCAGTTTCGGACGTTTTGCTCCTTCTAGTTTTACTTTCTTTTGTACGGCTACCGTAAACTTCTCTTCATCGGCATCTTTCAGTATGCCGGCCAGTTTACGTCCGTCTTTAGTCAATACCTCCACTTCTTGTCCGATGTGGATATAATACTGTTGCAGTACTTTAAAGGGCTGTCCGATACCGGCCGACCCTACTTCCAGTTCATAATCTTCCTCTTCACGGTTCAGTTTTGACTCTATGTAGCGGCTAAGCTCCACACAATCTTCGATCCAAACACCTTCTGCATGGTCAATTTCGACCACAATTTTGTCATCCGGGCTCACAGTTACTTCTACTAAAAAGTAGTCTTTTCCTTCCAGCCACTCATCTACAATCTGACAAACAGTTTTCTTTTCTATCATTTATTAACTATATAAGAACAAAAAAAGGAGCTTAATTGCCCCTCCACCTTTCATCCGTTTCCGGTTGCAAAGATATAAATAATCTATTCGACTACAAAAGATTAAAGAAAAAAAGTATGAATTAACAGTGCTATATTCGTATCTTTACGCCACAATTCAAAAAATAACGACTATGGCACATCGTCTCAACACAAATAAACAGTTTATGGTAGGTAACGGAATTCTTGCTTTTGCCGTCATTTTTGTAGTGGTTATTTTCGTATACATGAGTATGCGGCTACAACGGGAAAAGCAGGAAGAACGTCATTTCATCGAAAGCTACACAATCAGTCTGGTAAAAGGTTTTGCCGGAGATTCTATCTCTTTGTTTGTCAACGACAGTCTTATCTCCAATAAAACTATATCGGAAGAGCCTTACACTGTAGAAGTGGGACGTTTTGCGGAACAAAGCGCTTTATTGATCGTAGATAATAACACAGAATTAGTCTCTACGTTTGATCTTAGCGAAAAAGGAGGAACTTATCAGTTTGAAAAAGAATCGGACGGGATTAAACAATTAGACAAATAAACGAAATACTGTTTCAATTATCTATATTTAGAGTTGTCTTAATAACTATTCAATCTCTTCTAATGCGTTGACAAGACCTCTTTCATTTCTTGACGCAACAAGAATGTATCAAACCCATGAGATTTTATTCTTTCTTTTAATATGGAAGCCGCAAGCTGTTCCGCTTCTTTCCTTTTACCTTGTTTGAGGTATAGCATAGCGATTCTTGCTCTTGCCCATTGATTGGAAGGAAGCATATAATAAGCACTCCAATAAAATGTCTCTGCTTCTTCATACCGATTGTGCCAATATAGACAATCGCCCTTCATTCGATATAATGTGGTTGAAGGTGACAAGGAGATCGCCTTGTCTAATTTTTCAAGAAGGGTCTTTTCTTCAACTATATCCTTCGCCAGAACACAATAGTTCTGTAGAAATAAATAATCCCCTGACAATATAGGCACCAATTCATTTAGTTTTGCGGTAATATTAGTCCTATTCGTTTCCAATAATGACTGAAATTCCTGATAGGCATAATGAAACCTGATCGTATTGAAAAGTAATCCTAAAGATATGAATGCAAAAGGAAGTCCTATAATAGACCGATGTAAAAATCCAAACCGTAGCTGATACGTAACCTTGTCCTTTCGTTCATTCAGCAAACAGGCAAAGGATATGACTGCAAGCACTTGCAGAGAGAATATTTTATTGGGATATGAGAACAGCCCGAACAGAATATAGGCAGAAATTACCATTTTGGCAGCCATTGAAACGGTCTCTCGCTGTTGAGTTCGAAACAATACGAAACAAGCGAGTAACATATATATGGACAATCCTATTAAACCGTACTCTATCATTATCCGGATAGGCTCATTATATGCGGAAACCACATTCCCTGCCAGATATTTTTCAGTCTCGTCTCCTTTACCCTGTTTGAAGTATTCACCCTGATAATTCATATAATTGGCTTCAAAGCTATTGTATCCAAGACCTGTAACGAAAGTTTTCTTTATCATTTCCGATGATACTTTCCAGATAAATAGCCTTCCTTTAACCGATTCCGGTCTTACATGATATAAAAGCAGACAAGACAAAATGAATACCGCAAATAAACTTATCACGCACAAACGACCGATACTCCTTGGCAATTGTCGCAATTTGTTTTTGCTTTTAAGCAAGAACATAAAGAGAAGAACAGCACCACTTGCCAGCCATGCAGCCCTTGATGCCGAGAGAGCGAGTGCAGGAAGAGAAAAGCCGATGACACACAAGGAAACATGTTTATGGGCTTTTTCGGGAATCGTGATAACAACAGTGATTATAATAGAAATAAAGAAACAAATGAGCGCACCGTATGGTGCAGGATTATAGAAAGGTCCAGTCATGAGGTATTCTTTATTCCGAACGAGTAATACACCGGCACATTGCAAATACCCGTAGAACGATAAAGCTACAGTAAGGCATAGTATGATTATATATAAAAATTTGTAATCAAGAGCATCAGTCATCCTGATGCAAATATATAATAACAGGATGATGATATCACCCAACTGATTAAGATTAAAATCGGTATCATTCTTGAAAGCAGCAAATATAAAATAGCAAACAAACAAAATATCAGGGATTTGTATCCGCACACTTTTTTTTACCCTAAAGAAAGTTGTACGAATACAAAATAAGGCGATCAAATAAGAGACAGATATTATGGAAGAAGTTCGTTGGCTATCAAACAAACCAGCGCATAGATTAAACACCAAGCATACAAGAATAGCAGCAATAATGAATGTATCTATTTTTATTTCTATCCTCTCATTTACCACCATACCTGTTTCCCGTTTTCATAGGTAAAAATCCTCTCCTCTTTTCCTTGTGTCAGGTTTCTTAATAGGAAAAGAGCTTGAGTAGGGGCATTATCATATTCCAAGTATTGATTGGTGGCAGTCTGTATACCTAAAGATACCCACCTGTCGTTGTAATACATCAATTCATATTTATTACCCACCTCTATAACATTAAAATTATTTCTCGGAAGATATTTCACTTTCGTAATGGATTGAGGGGACTTTAAGTCCAATCCGACCCAAGAATGGGAAGGTGCATTGAAATTGGTACGTATATTATTGTCGAAAGCGTTCTCTGGTTCGCTGTTAGGAATACTGTCACTGCCTAAATGCACAATGGGCGTTCCTTCCAACATGACAGCCTTTCCTTCTCTATCTGTACCCCAGAATTGTATTTCCGCTGCAAAGATTCCCGAATGAACAGATGTATAGCGTACATATCTGTAGGAAGACATCACGTTTATGTCAACTTCTGTCAGTGAATAGGGAGCTTCTTTGATTGTAAAAAGTGTTTCCGGATGTTTAAAGTCCGGAGTGTCGCTACCTTCAAAACGTCCTCCAATCATAGACTCCGCAAATCCTTGCATCAGCAAAGAGGGCTTGCATTTTCTGGTAAGAATCATTTTTTGTTTGCGCACGGTGTCCGGTTTGAGTATTTCTGTCTTACCCAAGGAGTCCCGCAACAAGATGGGATAAGAAATAGGCACAAGCCGTTCATGCCCGTATGCGCAGACAAGATAAACGATACCGCTTCCGATATGCTCAAATCTCACTTTGTTATTTTTTACTTGGGCATAGTCTGCCTCCCTGATATGGCTTCCATAGCCAAAGACAGCCAGATAAACGGCTTCATTATCCTTAAGTTGTAGCTCGGACGGCATGTCGTATATTACAGGGTGCATGTCGAAAACATACTGATCGGACACGTTCTTAACACACGAACTACGGAAAAAGGGAGGCAAAGCATGTTTGTTCTTCGTTTTTTTTGCCAAACTGTTTCTGTTGATAGCGTATGTATAGCGAAACACATTGGAACCAAAGCCATCAGCCAAGGGGATGACAAGCCCTGCCGGAAAGGCACATCTCAAATTGTCCTTGAGGAATATTTTACCTCGTATGCGTCCTGCATCGCAGGGACGGTAATGATGCAGGCTATCCAAATAGACCACCCATTTATGGTCTTTAAATGTGTTATTGTGTTGTGGTGCATAGTCCATCATGGCAGGCACCCCCATCGCCCGTAGCAAGGAAATCATTAATACGTAACGCTGGTCGCATCCTCCGGCTTTTGCCTTTTCGAGCAAAGGAACAGACACGAAAGGAATGTCTAGTTCGTCCAGCGTCCAAAAGTCTTTTGCAATCAAGTCATTAAGATGAAGCACCAGCTCTTCTGTATCGGATACATTCTTAAGTGAATCCTTCACCCACGAATATTTCTCGTACAGATATTTCCTCCAGTCTGATATAGGTTCGTGAAGAATGCGGTAAGGCAAAATATATTCACAAAACTCATCAAATGTAAAGTGACAAGCCCAAGGTTCTTTCCAGACTTTAAATGCCAAATCTATATTTTCAATAAGGTACTTGCTTGAGATAACATCAATGTCCTTAACCATAAGCGGTACCCATCCTCCCGACAAATCTTTCAGCATATCTATCTGCTCTGCCAGAGAATCTTCGTATGCCACACGATTGTTGCGTTTATTGGCATCTTTACCGCGCAAAAACATCTCGTATGCTTGTTCGTTGCAACTATAATACTCGGCATACTTCCCTGGCATATTGGCTATGAGGAAGTATGCTGCCTTCAATTTTTGTATTTCTCCAGTGGTTTTATAGTGCTCAATCACTTTTTCCAGTTCTTGACGGTTTATTCCGGCTTGTTCTAATGCTATGCGGACATCAGAAGGGACAGAGGAGCAGCTTGTCAGCAGGAGGAATAGTAGTATGCTTTGTAATAATAAGTTCTTCATTGATTTAGTAAAAATAAGTATCAGTGGTTTTATTATAGAACATCCCTACCTTATTTTTGTTATACATATATCGGAACATGATGTAACCTTCTCTGTACCAGGTAATACTTGATGCGTCACACACATCATAATCATATCTTTCATCTATAACATGCTCAAATATATTATGATTGCCATAATAAAAGCTCAGCTTATAAGCTGTCGGATACGTATTATAATAGTTGCCAGACATGTCCAATATATCATCAAAATAGAAGATTATAGAAACGACACCTCCATCATTCTCAACTACCGCTGTTCGTGAATTAATATCTAACCGAGGTCCTCCATTTATACTTATAGAAGATATTCGAGGCCTGTATGTGTATCCGGGCTCATCCATCCGAACTGTTAGTTGACCCAAATCCAGAATAATGTCCCGGTCGGTAACATTGATAAAAGACAGTGTGAATGCCGCTTCGCCCGTCCCCGATATATAAATATTTCCTTGCGTTTCAGTTGAACCATCTGTGTAATTGAACATGCCAGAATAAAAAGAGACATAGCTCCTTCTATTCAAATAATCCGCATAATAAGTGGCAGTTGGAAAAACATTATCCAGTTGGATAGCGATATCATCATTCCATGAGGGGGCAACAGGGTGATAAAGTCGCGATTGAAGTTGCTCCAAATCAACAAAGACACAAGATTGTACATAGTACATATCATTCCTAGGAGTACCAATAGGAGTTACCTTAACCTTTCCATTAGCCTTTAGGGATGTTTCGATTTGTTCTATCACCGTAAGTGGAATATTTATTTTAGACGGATAATTAAATTCACAATATATCAGATTCCCTTGTAAATCAATCCATATTGTTGTTTTAAAGTAATCATCTTCCATTAATTGAATATTTTTTAAATAAGGCCCAATGTAAGGTTCTATATATTTAGACAGATTCTTTACTTCCCTCCAATCAAAATGATACCAATCTTGCCAATTTAAAGGATTTTCTTTTCCCGACAATGGATAAACGTTATTACCAATGGATACAAATCCTGAATAATAGTGCATATAATATGCATTATTACTCGTTGATTTATATATTATCTCCGTATCTGTTTGACCAAGTACGTGTAAACAATAGATGGAAAAACTAATCAATAAGTATATAGTTCTCATAATAACTGAATTTATTTAATAACAACTTGATGCCAATTCTAAAACTTTTGCTAACGGCTTAGGTGTATAATCTATATTGTAATTATACCCATTGTCTGGTGAATAGGTCCTGCTATTCTCGGAAAATAACGATATCCATTCTTTAAAATCATCGTTGGGAATAGAGATAGGAGTTCCTTTTTTAGTAAGTTTCGTATGCAAAGTTACTACAAAAAAGTGAAATGCGGAAGAATATGGTAATGGATTTGATTTACAGGGGTTTCATTTACGCTGCCAATTATTCCGAGAGCCATTACAATCCACGCCGAAGCCAAATCAAGACGGAGCTACGTTACTTGTTCGTAACCACGCCCAATAGGTGACGAAATGGACACGAATAACGAAACAAGGCTTTAAGGATTAGTGAGTTACTGACAACTCACGCAAAAAATCCGGTAACGAAAAAAGATTGCGCCGTTCTTCCGCGATTTGCGTATCAGAGGAGGGCTCTTCACCAACTAATTTTGAACAAAAAAAATTAAGGACGATGAAGAGTACATTTTCAGTTATTTACTACCTCAAACGTCAGGTAGTGAAAAAAGACGGGACGGTTCCCGTCATGGGACGCATCACGGTGGACGGCAGCCAGACGCAATTCAGTTGCAAACTGACCATCGATCCCAAGTTGTGGGACACCAAAGGGGGACGTGTCACGGGCAGAAGCACGGCGGCACTCGAAACGAACCGCATGCTTGACAAGATGCGGGTGCGCATCAACAAGCACTATCAGGAAATCATGGAGCGTGACAATTTCGTCACGGCAGAGAAGGTGAAGAACGCCTTTCTCGGACTGGAACACCGCTATCACACGCTGATGCAGGTGTTCCAGCAACACAACGAGGACTATGCCAAGCAGGTGGAAGCAGGCATGAAAGCCAAAGGCACGCTCTTGAAGTACAAGACCGTTTACAAGCACCTGCAAGAGTTTCTCAACATCCGTTACCACGTGAAGGACATCGCGTTGAAAGAGCTTACCCCCGCTTTCATTTCCGACTTCGAGATGTTTCTGCGCACGGACAAACACTGCTGCACCAATACCGTGTGGCTGTATGTATGCCCACTTCGGACGATGGTGTTCATCGCCATCAACAACGAATGGCTCACACGCGACCCGTTCAGGGAGTATGAAATCAAGAAGGAGGAAACGACACGCAGTTTCCTGACCAAAGACGAAATCCGCCTGCTGATGGAAGGTAAACTGAAGAACGCCAAACAGGAACTATACCGCGACCTCTACCTGTTCTGCGCCTTCACGGGCTTGTCATTCGCCGATATGCGCAATTTGACGGAAGAGAACATCCGCACCTACTTCGATGAACACGAGTGGATAAACATCAACCGCCAGAAGACGGGCGTGGTGTCTAACATCCGCCTGCTTGACATTGCGAAACAAATCATCGACAAATACCGCGGGCTGTGCGAAAACGGCAGGATTTTCCCTGTTCCCCACTACAACACGTGCCTCGCCGGAATCCGTGCCGTCGCCAAGCGTTGCGGCATCACCAAGCATATCACGTGGCATCAGAGCCGCCATACGGCAGCCACGACGGTGTTCCTCTCCAACGGTGTACCCATCGAAACAGTCAGTTCCATGCTGGGACACAAGAGTATAAAGACAACGCAGATATACGCGAAGATAACCAAAGAGAAGCTCAACCAAGACATGGAGAACCTTGCCGCAAGATTGAACCAAATCGAGGAATTTGCAGGATGTACCATCTAAAACAGAGACGCCATGAAACGTGACATAATCATTATAGAGGACAAGACGGTCAGCGTAACCGGTAACGAGGTATGGATGACCGCCGGGGAAATCGCCGAAGAGTTCCATGCCACCGTCCCGGCAGTGAACGCCGCCATCAAAGCCGTCCGCAAGTCGGACGTGCTGAACGACTACGAGGTATGCCGCTACATACAGCTTGAAAACGGCCTGTACGCGGATGTTTACTCGCTTGAAATCATCATTCCAGTAGCCTTCCGGTTGAACACCTACTATACACACGTGTTCCGCATGTGGCTGGTGGAGAAGGCACTCTCAAAGGAAAAGAGGCAGACATACGTGATGTTCATACAGAACGGGAAAACCGGATATTGCTGAACACGCATACAGACAACGAAAAAGGAAACGGACAACGCCATCGGGTGCTGTCCGTTTCCTTTTTTTCATGCAACCGCCTTATTCCAGCGGCTTGAGGTAATTCGCCTCCAACAGTTCACGCAGTCCCGATTCGGGATAAAGCACCTTACCTGCCAGAAGGATAAAGGGCAGCATCCTGTTGTTGCGATACTCCTGCAAGGTGCGGCGGCTTACCCGGAGCATTTCCGCCACCTCCTTGTCCGTCAGGTAATGTTCCCCGTCCAGTGGCGGACGGTAACTTTCCAAAAATGCGGAGAGCCATTTGGAGCCTTTGAGCATATTCTGTATCGCGGTAGCAACCGGCTCGTCCTCCATTGAGAAAACCTCGTTGTTCTCGTTCATCATAACATCGGATTAAGTGGTTAATAAAAACAGAGTCATTTTCCATCGGGATAGATCGTGCCGATAAGCGGAATAAGCCGCCTGACCTCCTCCGGCCTGTAATAGAACCTGCGGTTCATCTGCGAGTAGCCGATAAGCCGCCTGTCACGCAATGACTGCAACGTGCGCGGGCTGATTCTCAACTGCCCGCAGACCTCCTCGCCAGTGAGCCACCTTTCCAGCCGCCCGCCGTCGCTTTTGCGCCTTAGGGCGGCGACTTTCTCCGAGAGGGCGTTGAATGACGCCAGCATCATCTCGAAGGTCTTTTTCTCGATAGATACGATTTCCATATACCAAAACATTTAATGATTTACCGCAAAGGTAACGCAGCCGCCTTGAATGCGGGCCGTTTTCCGCTATATGGCAGTTTGTTGCGCCGGTTGTCCGGGTTACGGAGTCACTTTCAAAGAAAATCTTACGTGAGTCACGTAGTGAGTTGTTAAAGCTCCTTTTGTTTATTGCCGAATTTTGCCGCAGAGAAACAAAAGAAAGGACAAAATATGAAAGTGATAACGATTGAAAGTTCCGCCTTCACCGCCCTGACGGAACAGATAGCCGAGATAGCGGTCTATGTGCGTGCCGTTTCCGGTGAGAGGAAGGGAGAGTCTTCCGACATGCTGCTCACCACCCGCGAGGCGGCGCACCTGCTGAACGTGAGTACCCGTACCCTCCAACGTATGCGCAGCGAACAGCGCATCGCCTATGTCGTGCTGCGCGGCAAATGCCGCTACCGCCGGTCGGAAATAGACCGTCTGCTCGCAGACTGCACCGTGGCAGAAGATACAGCGACACTGACGGAACTGAAACGCAACCACACGCTGCGCACGGGCGGCGGCAAACCCAAAGGAAGGAGGACATAAGATATGGAACTGCTTACACGAAACAATTTTGAGGACTGGATGCAGAAGCTGATGGAACGGCTCGACCGTCAGGACGAGCTGCTGCTCTCCCTGCGACCGTCCGGCAAAGCCCCGAACCCGATGGAAAGTATCAGGATGTTCGACAACCAAGACCTCTGCATGCTGCTCCAGATAAGCAAGCGTACCCTGCAGCGCTACCGCAGCATCGGTGCATTGCCGTACAAGACGCTCGGCAAAAAGACCTATTACAGCGAGGAGGACGTACTGACATTCCTCTCCGAACACGTAAAGGATTTCCGCAAGGAAGATATAGCCTTCTACAAGGCGCGTATCCATAATTTCTTTAATAAATAACCCATTAAAACATTTTTCAAATGGCAAAGAAAACAACAGAAAAAGACGTGCTGATAGTCCGCGACGAGAAGACGGGCGAGATTAGCGTGGTAGCCGGGCTTAACGCCGACGGCTCACCCAAGCGTACCCCCGCAAAGGCGGAGAACGCGCAGAGTTTCCTGCAATTCGACAGGCACGGAGACGTGCTGGACAACTTCTTCAAGAACTTCTTCCGGCAGTGCAAGGAACCCAGCCGCTTCGGTTTCTACCGTGTCGCGGCGGACCAAGCCGACAAGCTGCTGGAAGTTATCAAGGACTTGCTGAAAGACCCCGAGGGCAACAAGGAGATGCTTGCGCCCCACAAGGTGGACACCTCCGGCTACGAAAAGAAAGTACAGGAGGAGCAGTCCGCCGAAAAGCAGGAACAACCGGAACAGAAACAAGATGACGAACCTAAAAAACAGGAAGAAATGGAACAGAAAAACGAACAGAATCAGAAAAGCCCACAGCAGGCGCAGAGCAACCGGGGCTACCAACCCATCGACGAGAGCAAGATCAACTGGAAGGAGTTGGAGGAGAAATGGGGCGTGAAGCGCGACGACCTTGAAAAGTCGGGCGACCTTGACCGGATGCTCAACTACGGCAAGTCCGACTTGGTGAGGGTGTCGCCCAATTTCGGCGGAGAGGCTTTCGAGCTGGATGCCCGCCTCTCCTTCAAGAAGGACGGCGAGGGCAACGTCAGCCTTGTGCCGCACTTCATCCGCAAGGAGCAGAAACTCGACGAGTACAAGGAACACAAGTTCTCCGACGACGACCGGAAGAACCTGCGCGAAACGGGCAACCTCGGCAGGGTTGTGGACCTCGTGGACAGGGAAACGGGCGAGATCATCCCCTCGTTCGTCAGCATCGACCGCAAGACGAACGAAATCACAGATGTCCCGGCAAACAAGGTGCGCATACCGGAGCGCATCGGCAAGACGGAAATCACCAAGCAGGAGCAGGACATGCTGCGTGCCGGGCTGCCTGTGCGCGACAAACTCATCGAGCGCAAAGACGGCAGGAAGTTCGTCACCACCCTGCAAGTGAACGTGGAGCAGCGCGGCGTGGAGTTCGTGCCGGGAATCGGCAGGTCGCCACGTGCCGCACAAGCACAGGAAGCCAAGAACAACCCCACACAGGGACAGGCGCAGGGTACGGAAAACACAGCCAACACGAACAAGGAGCAACGCCGCAACACGTGGACGAACGCCGACGGCAGCATCCGCCCCATCAGCAAATGGAGCGGCGTGGACTTCACCGAGCAGCAGAAAGCCGACTACGTGGCTGGCAAAGCCGTGAAACTGGAGAACGTGACCGACAAGCAGGGCTTCCACGCCACGATGTACATCAGGTTCAACCCGGAGAAGGGACGCCCGTACCGCTACGACACCAACCCCGACAACGCGCAGAAGGTCGCGCCTTCCAACGAGAGCCGCACGCAGGTGGCGGTGAACAGCGAGGGCAAGACCAACGAGGCTACCAAGAACCTGAAGGAGCCGTTGCGGAAGGGACAGACCGCCCCGAAGGACACCGCACAGCAACAGCAGCAGGAGAAGCCGCAAAAGAAAAACAATAAGGGCATGAAGATGTAATCCGGTGTCCGCCACTAAATCCGAAGTAACATTTGTAAAATTCAAAACGACAGAAAAATATGAAGACAATCATTGCAGAAAAGCCGTCTGTGGCACGTGAGATCGCCCGTATCGTGGGCGCGGCAAAGAGAGAGGAAGGATATTTCGAGGGAGGCGGCTACGCCGTGACATGGGCGTTCGGACACCTCGTGCAGCTTGCCATGCCCGACGGTTACGGCATACGCGGCTTTGTCCGTGACAACCTGCCCGTCATACCCGACACCTTCACGCTCGTCTCCCGTCAGGTAAAGACGGAGAAGGGCTACAAGCCTGACAGCAGCGTGGTGGCGCAGATTAAAACCGTCGCCCGGCTATTCAAGGAAAGCGAACAGATCATCGTGGCGACCGATGCCGGACGCGAGGGTGAGCTTATCTTCCGCTACCTCTACCATTATACCGGATGCACCACCCCGTTCGTCCGCCTCTGGATAAGCTCGCTTACCGACAAGGCTATCCGCGAGGGACTGCGCAACCTCGAAGCGGGCGACAAATACGACAACCTCTATCTTGCCGCCAAAGCACGGAGCGAATCAGACTGGCTCGTGGGCATCAACGGCACGCAGGCACTCTCCATCGCCGCCGGACACGGCACTTACTCCGTCGGGCGGGTGCAGACACCCACGTTGGCGATGGTGTGCGCACGCTATTGGGAGAACCGCCGCTTTACCCCCGAAGCCTTCTGGCAGCTCCATATCGCAACGGACGGCTGCGATGAAGGAACGGTGAAGTTTTCCTCTTCCGAAAAATGGAAAGAGAAAGAGTCCGCGACGGAACTGTATAATAAGGTGAAGTCGGCAGGCACAGCCACCGTCACGAAAGCCGAACGCAAGGAGAAGACGGAGGAAACACCGCTCCTGTACGACCTGACCACGCTCCAGAAGGAAGCCAACGCCAAGCATGGCTTCACGGCGGAACAGACGCTTGAAATCGCGCAGAAGCTCTACGAGAAGAAGCTCATCACCTATCCGCGAACCGGAAGCCGCTACATTCCCGAAGACGTGTTCGCGGAAATCCCCAAGCTGCTTGCCTTCACCGGCAGCCTGCCCGAATGGAAGGGCAAGTTGCAGCCGAAAGCCGTGCCGACACGCCGCAGCCTGGACGGCGGCAAGGTGACAGACCACCATGCCCTGCTCGTCACGGGCGAGAAGCCGCTGTTCCTCTCCAAAGAGGACAGCACCGTCTATCACATGATAGCCGGGCGCATGCTTGAGGCTTTCTCCGAAAAATGCGTCAAGGACACTGCCACCGTCACGGCAGAGTGTGCCGGAGTGGAGTTCGTGGCAAAAGGCAGCATCATCAGGCAAGCCGGATGGCGTGCCGTCTATGGCAAGGAGAATGGAGAAGAGAACAACAGCCAAGAGGAAACCGCCGCCATTCCCTGTTGGCAGGAAGGCGACACGCTGGCACTGAAAGCCGCCTCCATCACGGAGGGAAAGACCAAACCCAAGCCGCTGCATACCGAAGCCACCCTGCTGTCCGCGATGGAAACGGCTGGCAAGGAGATAGAGGACGACGCATTGCGGCAGGCTATGAAGGATTGCGGTATCGGCACGCCCGCCACCCGTGCGTCCATCATCGAAACGCTTTTCAAGCGCGGCTATATGGAACGCTGCAAGAAGTCGCTTGTCCCCACCGAAAAAGGGCTTGCCCTCCACTCGGTCGTGAAGGCGATGCGTATTGCCGATGTCGCCATGACGGGCGAATGGGAAAAGGAATTGGCACGCATCGAGCGTGGGGAACTGCCCGCCGATGACTTCCGCAGGAAGATTGAGGCATATACACGGGAAATTACCTCCGAACTGCTGTCGTGCGACAAGCTGTTCGCCCGCAGGGATTCCGGCTGCAAGTGTCCCAAGTGCGGAGCGGGGACGATGCAGTTTTACGGCAAGGTCGTCCGCTGCGACAACGCGGAGTGCGGTCTGCCCGTGTTCCGCCTGAAAGCAAACCGCACCCTCTCTGATGATGAAATCAAAAACCTGCTCACCGACGGACACACGAAACTGCTCAAAGGATTCAAGAGCAAGCAGGGCAAGAGTTTTGATGCCGTAGTCGCCTTTGACGGGGACTATAACACGGTTTTCGTGTTCCCAGAAAGGAAAAGTAAAGCGACCTCTGCGAAAAGAAGAAAATAAATGTTTAACTTTGCCACTGGTTCAGAGTAATGAATTGTTCTTCGATACCGGATTACACTCATACTTTGGATTTAGTGGTGGCACTCGGAGGGATACCGGGTGCCTTTTTCTTCTCGTTTTCCAACGATTATCCCTATCATCATTATCAATCCACTAAATTCCAAAGAAATGAACAACAAGAAGAAAAACGAGGGTCGGACCGACTTTTCCTATTACGGTCTGTACCTGCTGGACTACCTCACCACGAACAAGTTCGAACAGGCAGCCGATGAAGCCTTCATCCGAGAAAGAACCGACCGTGCCGCCGAAGCGTATGAACGGGCAAGGCTCGAAGGCTATCCTGCCGACGGGGCGCAGGAACTGGCGATGAAGGTGCTGACGGAGGGCCTTCGCTACTCCAAGCACGCCATCCTGCGCGAAGTCGTGGAGAACGAATTTGCGGGTGAAGTACCGGGAGAAAAATGTGAAGCCTTTACCCAGAAGCTGCTACCGCTTGTCGGAAACGTATTCTCCATCTATGACCTCTCGGACGACAATTTCGCCCTGTCGCCCGAATATGACCTGCTCTACACGGAGCTGACGGGAGCCGTCATCCTCTATATCGAAGAGTATGGCGTTTAACCGCAAACAGAGACTGCGGGACAACATCGAGGCGATACGGACGGCATTCCTCCTTGACAGGGAACAGCGCACACCCACCGCACGCGAACGGCTCTTGTTAGAACGTTATTGCGGTTTCGGGGGACTGAAGAACATACTCAACCCTGCAAGGGAACTGACGGATGCCGTCCACTGGGCGAAGTCCGACCTCGAACTGTTTGCCCCTACCGTGGAACTGCACAGGTTGCTGCGGGAGAACACAAAAGACGAGACGGAGTACAAACGGAATATGGATGCCATGAAGCAGTCCGTGCTGACCGCCTTCTATACCCCGCCGGAGATAACCGGGACCATCGCGGACGTGCTGCATGAACACGGCATCCGTCCCGACCGGGTGCTGGAGCCGTCGGCAGGTGTCGGTGCATTCGTGGACGCCGTGCTGGAGAACAGACCGGACGCGGACATCATGGCTTTTGAGAAAGACCTGATGACGGGCAAGATACTGAAGCACCTGCATCCCGGACAGAAAGTAAGGGTACAGGGCTTCGAGAAGATAGAAAAGCCGTTCATGAACCATTTTGATTTGGCTGTCTCCAATATACCGTTTGGCGATGTGGCGGTGTTCGACCCGGATTTTTCGGGCAGCAAGGATCCTGCAAGGCTCTCGGCGGCACGGACGATACACAATTACTTTTTCCTGAAAAGCCTTGACGCGGTGCGTGAAGGCGGAATCGTGGCGTTCATCACCTCGCAGGGGGTACTGGATGCCCCGACCAACGCGCCCATACGCGAGTATATGATGAACCATGCCAATCTGGTGGGCGTAGCCCGCCTGCCGAACAACCTCTTTACGGATAACGCGGGAACGGAGGTGGGCAGCGACCTGATTATCCTGCAAAAGAACAGCGGAAAGAACGGTGAACTGTATTACAACGAAAAACTCTTCGTGCAGACCGAACAGACCCCTATCGGCACTTCCGTAAATGGGTATGTATGGAGCATCGGCTCGCTTTCACACACGGATTTGATCAGAAGTACCGACCCGTACGGGAAACCAGCCTATAAACTCCTGCACTGTGGGGACATCGCACAACTGGCGGAAGACTTGCGGGAGCATCTGAAAATAGAACTGCAACAACTTGACAGGAAACTGTATGAGAGACACAGGCTGCATCCGACAAAGGAGGAAAGCACGGCTGCGGAAGTGCAACCTGCTCCGAAAACAGAAAAGGTATCACCTTCTGTAATAGCCCCCGTTTCTGTAATTGAGCCTGTCAAGGGAGTGGAGAAGCCGCAGGCACAGCCCATAGAGGAAAAGCCGGAGATTGAGCCGCGCCAACCCAATCATTCGTCAGCCGTGCAGCTTACCCTGCTCGACCTTTGGGGTATGCCCATAGAGGAACCGGTAAAAAAGAAAAAGGCAGCGAAAAAGGAAAGCAAGCCGAAGCCTATGCCGTCCACGCCTAAACCGCAAGTCAAAGTTACTCCACCCGTTGAAGCCGCCAAGCCGATAAACGGTAATAAGGAAGAAAAGCCGGAAAATGCCGAAAAGCCAAACGACCCGGACGACATTTACGCCACTCTGGATTGGGAAACCAATCCTCCCATCAACGGCTTCTATGAGACAATGATGAGCCTGACAGCGGAACGGCGCAAGGCCCTACGGCTTGAGGCAGAACGGCACAGGCAGGAACAACTGAAAAAGATGGGTATCAAAGACACGTTGAACCCTGCTTTTGCGCCTTCTTCGGACAATATGGATAAAAAGCCGGAACAAACGGAAGAAATAAAGCAACCTGAAACACCGGCAGAAGTTGTGCCTACTTCCGAAACGGTTGCCACTTCCCTGTTCCCGGAACTTGAAACGGAAAAGCCGAAGGAGGAAGTCATGGACCTTTCTCCCCGTCCGTTCAACGGCCTGCTGGAGCCACACCACCGTGACGGCTCGATGGTGCTGGATGCTTCACGCAATCTCGGTTACCTGAAAGACCTCACGCCTTACGGTGCGACCTTCCAACCGCTCGACCTCCGTGGCTATCAAAAAGAGAAAGCGATGCTGTATATATCGCTCCGTGACGCTTACGAACGTCTGTATAGCCACGAGACGGAGAACCATACGGAACACAAACCGCAGCGCGGGTATCTCAACACCTACTACGATGAGTTTGTCATGCGTTACGGTAACCTCAACGCCAGACAGAACGTGAAACTGGTGATGATGGATGCCGGAGGGCGCGACATCCTTTCGCTGGAACGTGCGGAGGACGGCAAGTTTGTCAAGGCGGACATCTTCGACCGTCCCGTTTCCTTCTCGGTGGAGAGCCGTGTCAATGCAGGCTCTCCCGAAGAAGCCTTGTCCGCATCGCTCAACAAGTTCGGCACGGTCAATCTCGGCTATATGCGGGAGATAACCGACACTACGGAAGAGGAACTGCTTGGTGCCCTCAAGGGGCGCATCTTCTACAACCCGCTCGTAACCGGTTACGAAATCAAAGACCGCTTCATCGCGGGGAACGTGATAGAGAAGGCGGAACGCATAGAGGGCTGGATGGAGGACAATCCCGAAAGTGAGCGGATGCCGGAGGTGAAACAGGCGTGGGAGGCATTGAAGGAAGCCGAACCGCAGCGCATAGCCTTTGAAGACCTCGACTTCAACTTCGGTGAACGCTGGATTCCCACGGGCGTGTATGCCGCATACATGAGCCATCTTTTCGACACGGACGTGAAAATCGCCTATTCCGCCAGCATGGACGAATTTTCCGTGGCGTGCGGCTACCGCACCATGAAGATCACGGACGAGTTTTTAGTAAAGGGCTATTACCGGAACTATGACGGTATGCACCTGTTGAAGCACGCCCTGCACAACACCTGCCCCGACATGATGAAAAGTATCGGCAAGGACGAGAACGGCAACGACATCAAGGTACGCGACAGCGAGGGCATACAGCTCGCCAACGCGAAGATAGACGAAATCCGTAACGGGTTCTCCGAATGGTTGGAAGAACAGTCGCCGCAGTTCAAGGAACGGCTCACGACGATGTATAACCGCAAGTTCAACTGTTTCGTGCGCCCGAAGTATGACGGCTCGCACCAGACTTTTCCCAACCTCAACCTGAAAGGGCTGGCAAGCCGGGGAATCAAGAGCGTTTACCCGTCGCAGAAGGATTGCGTCTGGATGCTGAAACAGAACGGCGGCGGGATCTGCGACCACGAGGTGGGAACCGGCAAGACGCTGATAATGTGCATAGCGGCACATGAGATGAAGCGTCTGAACTTGGCGCACAAGCCGATGATTATCGGGCTGAAAGCGAATGTGGCGGAGATTGCCGCCACCTATCAGGCGGCATATCCCAATGCGAGGATTCTCTACGCTTCTGAAAAGGATTTCTCGACCGCCAACCGCATGCGTTTTTTCAACAACATCAAAAATAACGATTACGATTGCGTCATCATGTCGCACGACCAGTTCGGCAAGATACCGCAGTCACCGGAGTTGCAGCAGCGCATCCTGCAGGCGGAGCTTGACACGGTGGAGGAAAACCTCGAAGTCTTGCGGCAGCAGGGCAAGAACGTGTCGCGGGCGATGCTGAAAGGGCTGGAGAAGCGCAAGCACAACCTTGTGGCGAAGCTGGAGAAGGTGGAACACGCTATCAAGTCCCGCACGGATGATGTGGTGGACTTCAAGCAGATGGGCATCGACCACATCTTCATTGACGAGAGTCACCAGTTCAAGAACTTGACTTTCAACACCCGTCATGACCGTGTGGCGGGATTGGGAAACTCGGAAGGAAGCCAGAAGGCCCTGAATATGCTCTTTGCCATCCGTACCATACAGGAACGCACGGGCAAGGACTTGGGGGCTACGTTCCTTTCGGGCACGACCATTTCCAACAGTCTGACGGAACTGTACCTGCTCTTCAAATACCTGCGCCCCAACGAACTGGAACGGCAGGACATCCGCTGTTTCGATGCTTGGGCTGCCATCTTCGCCAAAAAGACGACCGATTTTGAGTTCAACGTAACGAACAATATCGTTCAGAAGGAGCGTTTTCGCTATTTCATCAAGGTGCCGGAGCTTGCCGCCTTCTACAACGAGATTACCGACTACCGCACGGCGGAGGATGTAGGTGTGGACAGACCAAACAAGAATGAGAGACTGCACCACATACCGCCCACACCGGAGCAGGAGGACTTCATACAGAAGCTGATGCAGTTTGCCAAAACCGGCGATGCCACTCTGCTTGGCAGGTTACCCCTGTCGGAAACGGAGGAAAAGGCGAAGATGCTCATCGCCACCGACTACGCGAGAAAGATGGCTCTTGATATGCGCATGATAGACCCGAACTACGAGGACCATCCCGACAACAAGGCAAGCCATTGTGCCAAGATGATTGCAGAGTATTACCACAAGTACGAGGCGCACAAGGGTACGCAGTTCGTGTTCTCCGACTTGGGGACATACCAGCCGGGGGAAGGATGGAACGTGTACAGCGAGATAAAACGCAAGTTGGTGGAGGATTACGGCATACCGGCAAGTGAGGTGCGCTTCATTCAGGAGTGTAAGACGGATAAGGCTCGTAAGGCGGTGATAGATGCCATGAACGCCGGGACGGTGCGCGTGCTGTTCGGCTCCACAAGTATGCTCGGAACGGGCGTGAATGCGCAGAAAAGATGTGTCGCCATCCATCACCTTGATACACCGTGGCGACCGTCCGACCTGCAACAGCGTGACGGACGGGGTGTTAGAGCCGGGAACGAGATTGCCAAGCATTTTGCCGAGAATAACGTGGATGTCATCATCTACGCGGTGGAAAAGTCGCTGGACAGCTACAAGTTCAATCTGCTGCACTGCAAGCAGACGTTCATATCGCAGCTCAAAAGTGGAGCGATGGGCGCACGTACCATCGACGAGGGAGCAATGGACGAAAAATCGGGTATGAACTTCTCGGAGTATATGGCGTTGCTCTCCGGCAATACCGACCTTTTGGATAAGGCGAAATTAGAGAAGCGTATCGCCTCGCTCGAAGGGGAACGCAAGTCGTGGGGCAAGGGCAAGCGCGATTCGGAGTTCAAGCTGGAATCCAAGACGGGAGAACTGCGCAACAACACGGCTTTCATCGAAGCCATGACGGAAGACTGGAACCGTTTTCTTTCCGTTGTGCAGACTGATAGGGAAGGCAGTCGTCTTAATCTTGTCAAGGTGGACGGCGTGGATTCAACGGATGAGAAGGTCATCGGTAAGCGTTTGCAGGAAATCGCCAAGAACGCCATGACTGGTGGACTGTACAAGGCTGTCGGGGAACTTTACGGCTTTCCGATAAAGGTGGTCAGCGAGAGGACACTCAAAGAAGGTCTGGAGTTCACCGACAACCGCTTCGTGGTGGAGGGCAACTACAAGTACACCTACAACAACGGGCATCTGGCGATGGCAGACCCGATTGCTGCCGCACGAAACTTTCTGAACGCATTGGAGAGGATTCCGACCATCATCGACCAGTACAAGTCTAAGAACGAAGTGCTGGAAAAGGAGATTCCGCAGTTGCAGGAGATAGCGGGCAAGGTGTGGAAGAAGGAGGACGAGCTGAAACAGCTGAAGTCCGAACTCGCCGCACTGGACCGCAAGATACAGCTTGAGCTGGCTCCGGCTCAGGAAAACACGGAAGAGAACCGGCAAGGCAACGAGAAAAAACAGACGGAACAACAGCCGGAAAGCCCGCACGTGGACTTTGTACGCAGTCATTTAATTATAGGGAGACCCGGTTTATCGGAATCCAAAGGTGTAAAACTTTAATATCGAAGTCTTGACAGAAAAAGCCAGTGGTTGAATTTTTTCACCACTGGCTTTAATTCTAATAATTTTTCAATCTAATATGACCGAATCTATAACGTTAAATCATAGATTATGTGTCTATTTGTGAAGAAAAAGACGTAACTTTGTATCAAAATCAAATAAGCATAACAATGGAGCCATCTATATCTATATACAGTTTTTCACTTTATACCGCACTGCCGTTGATGTTATTCTTCGGCTTTTATTTTTTGTTTGCAAAGACTCCTGAAAAGAAAATTTTCAAGAATTATCTCCGCTCCCGACAGATTATGGGTATAGCTATGCTGCTGCTTTCGGCAAATTATTCGGTACATTTCTTCTTTGGTATCCGATTCAAAAATGCGGATTCTGCCATATTGATGAACATGTCCACATACTTCCTGTGCTATTCTCTGTTCAGTTCGGCATTGATAATGTTGCTTGATCGTTTTTACATTACCAAACGGCGTGTGTGGACACATATCATTTTATGGATTATATTTTCAACTCTTTCCGGAGTTGTGTTGTTCCTGTTGCCAAGCGGAATCATGCAAAAATTCTCTTTATTTGCTTTAGCTGTATGGTTAGTCGTTTTTGGAGTCGTTTTAGCTCGCAGAGTCATAATTGCATACCGTAGAGCCATTCGGATTTTCAATGAAACTCAGGCGGATGATATAGGTACATATATCGAATGGCTTTCCATATTCACTTATTGGGCTGTTATCTTCGGTGTCGGATGCGGATTGCTGACATTTCTGCCAGACAAATTTGTTTTTATCTGGATTTTGTCGTCAATACCGTTCTACAGCTATCTTTTCTACAGCTATCAGAACTACCTGCTGTTCTATGAACAGGTGGAAAATGCTTTTGAGCAAGATATACAGTCTGAAGAAGAACTTCTGACAGATACAGAAACAGAACCTAAAATAGTTTCTGAGAAAGAAGTTCCAGTGTCCTATACAGAAATTATAGAGAAAGTGGCCAACTGGATAAAGACAGACGGCTATGTCCAGCAGGGACTTACCATAAAAGAACTGTCCGAAATACTTCATACGAACCGTACCTATCTTTCCGCTTATATCAAGACTACGTATAAAATGACATTCCGCGAATGGATAACCGGTCTCCGGTTGGAGTATGCGAAAAACATGCTGAAGGAGCATCCGGAAATCAATATACAGAAGCTGGCTGAGTCCTCCGGTTTTCTTTCCCGCAGTAACTTTATCAAATTATTTTCCGAGAAGGAAGGATGTACGCCTGCCAAATGGAAAAAAGCAAATCGGGAATAATTTGTGTACTAAAAAACATTGAAAAAGGTCTCAGAAACCCATTTCCCAAAAGTGCTCAAACGACAAAAAAAGTGCTAATTCGACAAAAAGGTGCTCTAACGACAATTTGAAAAGTGCTCAAACGACTATTTTTCATAAAACGCTGTATTTCAACAGAAAAAGTTTTTGTAATATTTTGGGCGCTGAATGGCATTTATTACCTTTGGAGAAGACAAAGATAATAAATTCAAGTTTATATGAGCAGAAAAATCACTTTTCTTACCCTGTTTCTGTGGCTGATGACGGTAACTTTTCCTGTCATTGCGCAGCAGAAAGCAGACACGACCTACACCTTCCGCTTTGTTCCGCAGAAGGACATGTTCTACGTGCCTTGGAATGGCAACGACACGGAACTTGCCCGCCTGTTGGAATGTATCGAAAACAACAAAACCACAATTCTTGACGGCAAGCTGCCGCTATTGGTTGACGGCTACTGCAATTCGCTGGGCGGTGAAGCCGAGAACCTTGCAACAGCGAAGATCCGTGCCAATCGAGTAAAATCAGAACTGATTACACGCGCGAAAATCAAGGAAGAAAACTTCATTACCCACAATCATGCGACAGGGGGTGATTTTGTAATCGTGCGCCTGACGGTACTGGTAAAGGAAACAGCCGTGACGGATGCGGAAGCGGAAGCACGACGCAAGGCGGAAGCCGAACGACTGGCAGCCGAGAAGCGTGCCGAGCAGGAACGGCTTGCCGAAGAGCAACGTAAAGCGGAAGAAGCCCGACTTGCCGCTGAAAAGGCAGAAGCTGAGAAAGCCGCTCAACAAAATACACTTGCCGACACGCCGTCAGAAACCAAAATCACAACTGATTATCATCTCTCCCTGCGTGCCAACCTGCTGCGCTGGGCTACCCTGACACCCGACCTTGGCGTGGAATGGCGCATCTGCCCATCGTGGGGCATTGCCGTAAACGGCTCGTGGACTTCATGGACGTGGAGCGACAAGGACCACCGCTATGCACTCTGGGAAGTGGCTCCGGAAGTACGTTACTATATGGGTGAGAAGAAAGCCTGGTATCTGGGCGCGATGTTCAAGGCCGGACAGTTCAACTACAAGCTCTCCGAAACAGGCAAGCAGGGCGACCTGATGGGTGGCGGCATCACCGCTGGCTATCAGCTGAGGCTGAACAAGGCACTGGCTCTTGATTTCAACCTCGGTTTGGGCTACCTGAATGCCGATTTCGAAAAATATGAAGTCATCGACGGTGTACGTGTACGCCGCGGCAACGAAACAAAAGATTGGTGGGGCCCCATCAATGCCGGTGTGACATTGGTATGGAAGTTATTCTAACACGGAGGAATAGAATATGAAAGCAAGACAATATATAAATATGATGGGAATGGCAGCCGCCGTGCTGCTCTCTTCCTGCGTGAAGGACACGCTTTATGACACGCCGCATCCCGACTACGGGAAGATTGCGGTGACAGCCGACTGGTCGGCCCGCGGTGAGGGTATCGACATACCTGCCACATGGACGGTCACCATGGGCGACTATACGGGTACGGAGACTTCCGCCACCCATGCCCCCGACCATCTGTTTGCTCCGGGCAGCTACACCCTTGCGGTGTGGAACCCAACTGAAGGAATCACGGTAAATGGTACCACCGCCACCATTGCCGCAGCCACGGGAAACCGGGCAGGCACGGATGCCTTTGTGAACAATGCCCCGGGATGGTTCTTCACCTATACGAAACAGGTGAGCATCGAGAAAGACAAGGACTATCCGCTGACCGCCGCAATGAAGCAGCAGGTACGCGAATTGACGCTTGTCGTCGAACCTACTGGTGATGCCGCCAGACGCATCACGGAGATTGTTGCCCATCTGACGGGTGCAGCCGGAACACTCGACTTCGCTACCGATACCTACGGAGCCGCTTCGAACGTCGTGCTGCCCTTCACCAAGATTACCGAAGGTGACGATGCCGGCAAGTGGAAAGCCACGGTGCGGCTGCTGGGTGTGACCGGTACGGAACAACTGCTGAAGGGTGAAATCCGCTATGCTGACGGCAACCCGACCCCCACCACGCTGAAAAGCGACCTTACGGAAGCCCTCAAGGAGTTCAACACCGGAAAGGGCGAATCGCTGACCCTCAGCGGAACGCTGGTTGAGACTCCCGAAGGCATGGAAGTGGACGGAGCCGAAATCAACGGCTGGGAAGAAGTGAAAGGTGATGATGTAAATGCTGATTTGTAAATAATAAAATTATAGATATAATGAAGACGAGATTTTTTACACTTGCAACGCTCGCCCTCGCACTGGCAGCCTGCAACAACGACAACGAGAACCTGAACGGTGACCCCGTGGCCGCCCAGTTTACCGCCAACATCGCCCCCGCCACCCGCGCCAGCGGAACCACCTGGACTGGCGGCGACCGTATCGGCATCACCGACATCGGCAACGATTCCCAGTACGGCAACGTGCCTTTCATCCTGAAAAACGGGAAATTTGAGGCAGAAGGAAAGGTTATCTATATCGAAGATACAAAGACCCATACTTTCCGCGCCTACTATCCGTACAACACGACGGGAGGCATCCTCGCAGCCACGACCGATGCCACGGCGCAGCAAAACAAGCCTGCCATCGACTTCCTCTTTGCTTCAGGAGCCACGGGAGACAAAAACAACCCGGTAGTAAGCTTTACCGACAAAACCGCCAAAGGCGGTGAAGACAACTCCTTCCACCACCGCATGAGCCAGATAACCCTTACCTTCGAGGCGGGCGACGGCGTGGATTTCAGCGTGGTCAAGCCTGAACGTTACACGCTAGACGGATTGTTACTCACCGGTACGTTCAACACGGCCGACGGTATTGCCACCGCAGACAACGGAGTACAGACCGGAGAACTGGCCATGAATCTGGCAGACGGCAATCTCACGTCATCGATCATCCTCTTCCCGCAGACAGTTGCATCCCTGCCGTTGGTTGTGAATTACAAAGGTCAGGAATATCATGCCACACTCACCATGCCCGAAGGCGCACTGCTGGCGGGCAACAACTATACCTATACCGTCAAGGTACGCAACAAAGTCCTTGAAGTCAGCGAAGCCACCATTGCAAAGTGGAACGATATAGACGGTGGAGATGTGGGTGCTGACCTGTAGGATTTTAATAATTAATCGATTAGAATAAAGAATTATGAGACATAGATTATTTATCCCCGCAGCCACCGCACTGCTGTTCGCCCTCGCCGCCTGCACGCAGGACGAACTTGCTGATGATAACCGTCTGCCCGAAGGTGAATACCCCGTCGTCATCCGTGCCACCGGACTGTCCGTAGAAGCAACGCCGCTGGCAGCCCATTCCACCCGTGCCGCTGTGGACGGCGACTGGCAGGGCGTCACTTCCGTGGCACTCAAGATGGGCGATGCGGTAAAGGAATACACCGTTACGGCTTCTACCGATTTCAAGAGTGCCACGCTTTCACGCGAGAACGCCCCGTACTACTGGACCAGCCGCGACCCGATTACCGTATCGGCATGGTGGCCCTTCGACAATGCCGACATCACACAGATGCCTGCCGTGAAGGTGGCCGAAGACCAAAGCAAATTGACTGACTTCCAGAACAGCGACTTCATCTCTGCTGAGAACCGGAAGGTGGAATTTAACAACCCGACACTCGAATTTACCCACCGCACGGCACGCGTGACAATCGAACTGAAGCCCGGCACGGGATTCACGAGCGTCGCTGGTGCCACGGTGAGCCTCATGAGCCTGTCCGCCGATAACGGCAACCCGACCGCCATCAAGACCTACAACGCAAGCGGCAACACCTACGAGGCACTGACCGCCCCGCAGACCGTTGCGGCAGGCAAACCGTTCGTCAAGGTGGAACTCGGCGACGGCACCTTCTACTTCCGTCCGCAGAACAACGTCGTATTAGAAGCGGGCAGCCGCTATAAATATACCGTTAAGGTGAACGCCACCGGCTTGACGTTAGAGGGTTGCACCATCGGCAGCTGGGTTGACGGCGGCGGCGAGAGCGGCGAGGCTGAGGATTTGGGCTACATCTACGACAGCAACACCAAGACCTACACGGTCTATAACGCCAACGGCCTACTGGCATGGAACAAAGCCATACAAAAAGATGAATCGATAAATTGCACCCTCACCGCCGACATCGACCTGACGGGTAGGGAATGGACACGTTTAGACACATGGCCAGGCTACTCCGGCGTCTTTAATGGGCAGGGACACAGCATTACGGGATTAAACTTTTCAGCAGCGAGGTTTGGACTTTTTCTTTTTTTAAATCAAAGTGGAGTGATAAAGAACCTACAACTCATAGATGTGAATCTGGATGGCAGTAGTGGAGGAGCTGCTGGAATGGTGGACCGAAATCATGGCCAAATCATTGCCTGCTCTGTGACGGGAAAACTTACTGTACATAGTGGTGGTATAGCCAATGCAAATTATGGCGATATCATCGCTTGCTGGTTCAACGGCACATTGAAAGATGAGGCTGGCTGTGGAACTATAGTGCGTTTCAACTACAAGAATATAACTTCCTGTTATTGGGGAGGCAATGCCGAGCAAGGAGTACTCCGTAATGAAGGAGGAACGGTAGTTGCCACGAAGGTAGACGGCGCGACCGTGAAATGGCAGACAGCCGTCGACGGCATGAACACCGCCCTCACCGGCAACGACTACCAGTGGACACTCGGCACCGGCGGTCTGCCCGTACTGAAAAGAAACAATAAAAACCCCTAAACAACACGCATCATGAAACGAACAAACATCCATATATTCGCAGCCCTCGCCCTGCTGTTCGCCCTCGCCGCCTGCACGCAGGACGAAGCAGGCTTCCTGTCTGAAGGGGCGGAAGGCACACCCATCGTCTTCACCGCCACGGGGCTGAACCCCGCCGCGACAGCCACCGCCGGCACCCGTGCCCCGGTGGACGGCAATTGGGAGGGTGTGCAGAGCGTGGCAGTCCTGATGGACGGCACGGTGAAGGCATACGACGTGACGCCCACCAACGCCACGCTGACCTCCACCGACCCGCACTACTGGACCAACCACAAAGACATCACCGTCACGGCGTGGTGGCCCTACACCGCTGGTGAGACATCCCCGCCTGCGGTGAAGGTAAAAGCCAACCAAAGTGCCCGGAAAGACTTTGAGGGCAGCGACCTCATCGTAGCCGACGGGCAGACGGTGACCTACGGCAGCCCCACGCTCCGCTTCACCCACCGCACGGCGCGGGTGACCATCGTTCTGACGGACTACACCGAGGGGCTGGCATCCGTGCAGCTGACGGGTCTCTCCACCGAAGGCGGCAACCCAGCCGAAATCATCCCGTATGACAAGGGCAGCAACACCTACACCGCCCTCGTAGCCCCGCAAAGTGTAGCAGCTGGCACGGCCTTCATTACCTGCACCTTCACTAACGGCAAGACCTTCGTTTATAAGATGAAGAATGCTACCGACTGGCAGGCGGGCGGTGAATATACCTACACAGTCTCCCTCGCTGCGGCAAAAGACCCAGGATATACCATAGAGGGCAACGGCAGCTACACCGTGACCTCCGCTGATGGTCTGATGAATGTAGCCGAATTAGTGAACGGAGGTAAGACCGACATTAACATTACCCTCGACAAAAACATTGACCTGACGGGCAAAGACTGGACGCCGATAGGCACAAGCTTCGACAACTCATACACCGGCACCTTCGACGGCGGCGGCCATACCATCACGGGGCTGACCATTACGACAAAAGACCAATTTGTGGGTCTGTTCGGCTATCTCAATAGAGCTGGTACGGTGAAGAACGTGGTGATGGAGGGCATACAGATAACAAGCAATCACATGTTTGGCAATACTGGCGGCGTGGCAGGATTTAGCTGGGGCACCATTGAAAACTGCTCGGTGTCGGGCAGCGTCAGCGGCACGAAGTGCGTCGGCGGTGTGGTGGGTGCTCAAAAGGCCGGTTCCATCACCGGATGCAGCTCCTCGGCCACAGTGAAGGGAACGGTCGATGTCGGCGGCGTGGCAGGAGAAAAATGGGGCTCCATGACCGCTTGCTATGCCACAGGCAACGTAACCTTAGAAATAGACTCCCCAAAGAATCTCTCTGGCGGCGGTCTGGTGGGATTCAACGGAGGAAGCAGCGTCCTTGCCTGCTATGCCACGGGCAACGTAACCAGTACGGGTAGTAGCACTGGCAATGTACATATCGGCGGCTTTTTGGGAGATAACTACACCACCGTGACCGCCTGCTATTGGAAGAACAATCATGAACAAGGTATCGGCTACAATAACAAAGTCACCGAAGCCACGAAGGTGGACGGCACTGACGTTACCTGGCAGAAAGCCGTTGATGCCATGAACACCGCCTTGCAGACCGCAGGCTCAAAGTGGCGTTACGAACTTAACGGAGCATTGCCTACCTTGAGGAAGTTGTAAACCGTTGCGGGCGGAAAAGTTACGCCCGCAACGGAAAGAACCAGAGTAATAAAATAACAGATATTATGAGGATAAGATTTTTTGCACTTGCAGCGCTCGCCCTCTCACTCGCCGCCTGCACACAGGACGAAGCGGGCTTCCTACCAGAAGGGGCGGAAGGCACACCCATCGTCTTCACCGCCACGGGGCTGAACCCCGCCGCGACAGCCACCGCCGGCACCCGTGCCCCAGCGGATGGCAATTGGACGGGTGTGCAGAGCGTGGCAGTTCTGATGGACGGCACGGTGAAGACGTACAACGTGACGCCCTCCACCGTCGATCTCACCAGCGCCACGCTGACCTCCACCGACCCGTACTACTGGACCAACCACAACGACATCACCGTCACAGCGTGGTGGCCCTACACCGCTGGCGAGACAACCCCACCTGCGGTAAAGGTAAAAGCCAACCAAAGTACCCAGAAAGACTTTGATGGCAGTGACCTCATCGTAGCCGACGGACAGACGGTGACCTACGGTAGCCCCACGCTCCGCTTCACCCACCGCACGGCGCGAGTGACCGTCGTTCTGACGGACTACACCGAGGGGCTGGCATCCGTGCAGCTGACGGGTCTCTCCACCGAGAATGACAATCCAGATAAAATCACCCCGTATGACAAGGGCAGCAACACCTACATCGCCCTCGTAGCCCCGCAAAGTGTGGAAGCTGGCACGACCTTTATCACCTGCACCTTCACCAACGGCAAGGTCTTCGTTTATAAGATGAAGAATGCTACCGACTGGCAGGCGGGCGGTGAATATACCTACACCGTCTCCCTCGCTGCGGCAAAAGACCTGGGCTATACCATAGAGAGCGACGGCAGCTACACCGTGACCTCCGCCGACGGCCTGATGAATATAGCCAAATTAGTGAACGGAGGTAAGAGCGACATTAACATTACCCTCGACACAGACATTGACCTCACAGGCAAAGACTGGACACCGATAGGCACAGACTACGACAACTCATACAAAGGCACCTTCGACGGTGGCGGCCATACCATTACGGGGCTGACCTTTACGACAAATGACGAATATGCGGGTCTGTTCGGCTGGCTCAATAGAGCTGGTACGGTGAAGAACGTGGTGATGGAGGGCGTACAGATAACAAGCAATCAAATATATGGCGGCAGTATTGGCGGCGTGGTAGGATATAGCTGGGGCACCATTGAAAACTGCTCGGTGTCGGGCAGCGTCAGCGGCACGGTGTATGTCGGCGGTGTGGTGGGTGCTCAAATAGGCGGTTCCATCACCGGATGCAGTTCCTCGGCCACAGTGAAGGGAACGGTCGATGTCGGCGGCGTGGCAGGTCAGACGAATTCGAGTGCCACCCTGACCGCTTGCTATGCCACGGGCAACGTGACCATAGAAATAAACCCCGCAAAGAATATCGCTGGCGGCAGTCTGGTGGGAATGAACGCAGGAAGCAGCCTCCTTGCCTGCTATGCCACGGGCAACGTAACCAGTACGGGTAGTAGCACTGGCAAAGTACATATCGGCGGCTTTTTGGGAAATAACTACACCACCGTGACCGCCTGCTATTGGAAAAACAATCATGAACAAGGCATCGGCTACAATAGGGAAAGCACCGGAGCCACGAAGGTGGACGGCTTTGTCGTTACCTGGCAGAAAGCCGTTGATGCCATGAACACCGCCTTGCAGAACGCAGGCTCAAAGTGGCGTTACGAACTTAAAGGAGCATTGCCTACCTTGAGGAAGCAGTAAGCCGTTGCGGACGGAAATGTTCCGCCCGCAACGAACATTAACCGAAGTATAACCCCAATAAAAAAGGAGGACGTGATGGAACACACGGAGAATCCACCATATTGGTTTTGGCATCAAGGCATTGTCAATAATAATAATATAGACTCCAGTGTAAATATGGAAGCTGTAAGCCGGACATTGTCAAGATTGGTGCTCATTAAAGGCAACAAATCAAGTAATTAAATAAAAAACATGGGACTTTTTCACAGAGGCAAGAAAAATAATGACGATGAGCCGGACAGTGTTCAAACCAATTCATTCTCTGATATTATGAATGGTTTGCAGTACGCCGTAAACTGTGCACAAGATACATTAAGCAATGATAGTTCAGATAAGGGACGTTAGTTTGCAGTACGCCGTAAACTGTGCACAAGATACATTACAGAATCATCAGATACAAAATCTGACCAGACTTTTTGAAGGAACAAATGCAAATAACGCAAATTGGAGTTTTAGTTAACCAATTATATTTTTCATCAACAAACAGTGTCGCTGCGATATAAAATATTTTTCGGCTATGCCATACTTATGGCGGTCATCGGTAGCATGGCCGCCATTCTCATCCATGAACCTGCGAAGTTCCACGACCTATATGCGTATGTTGAATAACGGTATTTACACAAACAGCAAATGAGCGAACAATTCGTTACCACTACCAAGCATTTCCGCAAGCTGCTTGCCGCAGGCTATCTGCTTATAGTCCTGCTGGTGGGCGGCATCATCTGCACGTGGCTCGGCGAATGGCGCGACTTGGAGTTGCTGGAACGGGAGAACCGTGAAATCAACCGCTTCCGCAAGGAAACACACGATGCGTATGTGGGTGTGGTGGAGTTGTCTCTTTTGGGCGAGTCGGTGCTGGAATGGGACGATAAGGATGTGGCGGCATACCGGCGGCAACGGATGACGGTGGATAGTATGCTTTGCCGCTTCAAGAGCCATTACGAATCGGTGCGCATAGACAGCGTGCGCCACTTGCTGGAGGACAAGGAAAAGCGGCTGTGCGCCATCATGGAGGCTCTGGAACAACAGGCGGACATCAACCGTCGGATAGCCAAGCAGGTGCCGGTGATAGTGCAAACGAGCAGGCAGGAAGAGCCGAAGAAACAGAGGAGGAAAGGTTTTCTCGGGTTGTTCGGCAAGAAACAGGAAGCACCTCCGACGACGACCACCACGATGCTCTACACACTGAACCGTGATATGATAGCGCAACAACGTGCCCAGAGCCATCGTCTGTCGGAGTATGCCGACAGCCTTGCCAGCCGCAATGCGGAACTGAACCGCCAACTGCAAACCCTTATCCAGCAGATGGACCACAAGGTGCAGGCTGACTTGCAGGAACGTGAGGCGGAAATATCCGCTATGCGTGAAAAGTCGTTCTTGCAGGTAGGTATCATAACGGGTGTCATGCTGCTGTTGCTCATTATTTCATACATCATCATTCACCGCTATGCCACTCGCATCAAGCAGTACAAACATAAGACAACAGATTTAATCGGGCAACTGCAAAAGTCCGTAAAACAAAACGAATCGTTGATAGCCTCACGCAAGAAAGCGATGCACACCATCACCCACGAGCTACGCACACCACTGACTGCCATACATGGATATGCGGAACTGATGCAGGACAACGAAGAAGAAAAGATAAGCGGTTATGCGGACAATATCCTGCAAGCCTCCAAGAGAATGACCGACATGCTCAACTCCCTGCTTGACTTCTTCCGCTTGGACAGCGGCAAGGAACAGGCGAATGTCCGTCCGTTTCGTTTGGAAAACATCGCGGAGCTGTTGCAAACGGAGTTTACGCAACAAGCAGAAGCAAAAGATCTTAAACTTACCATCGAGTGCCCGGAGGGTATTATCCTGAATGGCGACAAGGAGCGCATCATACAGATATGCGACAACCTGCTGGGCAATGCCGTCAAGTTCACGAATGCCGGAAGCGTTTCACTTGTCATAAGCTATGACGGCAATAGGCTGACCCTTGTAGTAGAGGACACCGGAACCGGCATGAGTGCGGAAGAACAACAGCGAGTGTTCGGAGCGTTCGAGCGGCTTTCCAACGCCGCCACGCAAGACGGTTTCGGATTGGGGTTAAGCATTGTGAAACAGATAGTCGGGATGCTTGGCGGCACTATACGCTTGGAAAGCGAAAAAGGAGAAGGCAGTCGTTTTACTGTGGAGTTGCCAATGAACACTGCCGATATTGGTATTGAAGAACAGACAGCCGCAAAAAGTCTGGCTCATATAGAAAGACCTTATTCTGTCATCGTATTGGACGACAATCCGATGGTATTATCCATGACAAAGGAAATGTATGCTGGTATAGGTGTGCATTGCGACACGTTCACCACTATTGGCGATGCAATGGAAGCCATGCGGCAGCACACATACGACCTCATGATAACCGATATGAAGATGCCGGAGATTAACGGCTATGAGGTGTTGGAGTTGTTACGCTCGTCAAGTGTCAGCAACTCGAAAGAGATTCCCATTGTCGTGGCGACCGCCTCCGGCAGTTGCAGCGAAGAGGAGCTGTTGGAAAATGGATTTACCGCCTGCCTGTTCAAGCCATTTTCCATTTCCGAACTGGTTGCTGTATCAGACAAATGCCTTTTGACAAGTACGGACAAGGATGAACTTCCCGACTTGTCCTCTCTGCTTGCATATGGTGACAAACGGGCGATGCTCGACCGTTTGATAACCGAAACAGAAAAGGATATGCAGGCTGTCCGGGAAATCATGGAGAGGAATGACCGCAAGGCGTTGGACGAATGGATGCACCGTCAGCGAAGTTCATGGGCTGTTATCCGTGCTGACAAACCCTTGTGGAACCTGTATGAACTGCTGCATCAAGAATCTGAATGTTCCGAAATGGAATTGCGGAAATGCGTGGATGCCATGCTTCGTATGGGAACAGTTATCATAGAACTTGCGCAAAAGGAAAGGAGATTGTCGGATGAAAGTATTTGTGATTGAGGACAACCCCGTCTATAACGATTATGTCTGCAACCTGCTGAAGAAAGACAGCTTCGATACTATGTCGGCATATAATCTTGCCACTGCCAAGAAACTATTGGCAAAGTCAGAGGTGGATGATATTGTCGTTGCCGACCTACGCCTCCCCGACGGTGAAAGCATAGAGTTGTTACGGTGGATGCGTGCCAACGACAAACAGCAGGTGTTTATCGTTATGACCAATTACGGGGAGGTGCATACGGCAGTGGAAAGTATGAAGCTCGGCTCAAAGGATTACATACAGAAACAGTTGTTGGAGGATAAACTGATACCGCTTATCCGCACCCTGCAAAAAGAACATGAAAAGCGACTACAATGGAACATTCCGATATTCGTCCGGCAGGGCGAAGCCTATCAGAAAATCAAGAAACGTGTGCGCCTTGTAGCCACCACCCGGATGAGCGTGCTGATACTGGGCGAGAACGGTACGGGCAAGGAACATATCGCACAACATATACACCAACAAAGCAAACTTGCCGATAAACCTTTTGTGGCAGTGGACTGCGGAGCCTTGTCCCCGTCATTGATACAATCCGCCTTCTTCGGACACGTCAAGGGCGCGTTTACGGGTGCCGAAGCAAACAAGACGGGGTATTTTCTGGAAGCGGATGGCGGCACGCTGTTCCTTGACGAAGTGGGCAACCTAACAATGGAGATGCAACAGATGCTGCTCCGCGCCATACAGGAACGCCGTTACCGTCCCGTCGGTGCAAAGGAGGACAAAACAGCCAACGTGAGGATAGTGGCTGCAACCAACGAGGATTTGCAGAAAGCCGTAACGGAAAAGCGGTTCCGGCAGGATTTGCTCTATCGCTTGCAGGAGTATGTGATAACCATGCCGCCCTTGCGCGACTGCCCGGAAGACATCATGCCATTGGCCGAGTTCTTCCGTGAAATGGCAAACCGTGAGTTGGAACGTGAAGTAAAAGGTTTTGCCGCATCTGCCCGTAATGCCCTGCTCGCCCATGCGTGGCCGGGCAACGTGCGCGAGTTGAAACAGAAGATACAGACGGCAGTCCT
This sequence comes from Bacteroides xylanisolvens, assembly GCF_018289135.1. Taxonomy (NCBI): domain Bacteria; kingdom Pseudomonadati; phylum Bacteroidota; class Bacteroidia; order Bacteroidales; family Bacteroidaceae; genus Bacteroides; species Bacteroides xylanisolvens. Next base: position 5,095,456 of record NZ_CP072216.1, on the reverse strand, counting down.
GCAATCAGAAGGCGATATGATAACCGAAGCCGATTTGGAACTTGACAATGAACCGTCCGCTACTTCCGCTTGTTTTACATTGAAGAGCGGGGATGAAGAAAGAGGACGTATCCTGCGTGCTTTGAAACAAGCAGCCGGTAACAAGAAAATGGCTGCAAAGATACTGGGTATCGGCAGGACAACGCTGTATAATAAATTGGTAGAGTATGGATTGAATGAAGAAAACTGACCGGAGTATGGCTGTAAATGGCAATAATTGATTAACTTTGCAATTGTATTTCAGAAAATAGCAGGCGATTGGGTAACTTTTCGCCGATGATATAGACATAAGACCGCAAGGCGTTTCGAGCGAAAATCTGGTAAATTGAAACTACGGAGACGATTGCGTGATGCTTATGCTATGCCTACGCATAGCGTGCATTCACGTACTCTCCGTAAAGGCTTTACCAGAGCCATCGCTTGAAAGTAGTGTGAATTGCACGCTACTTTTTTGCCTCGCCAAAAAGGAAAGGAAATACGTTATGGCGAAAATACAATTACTTGCCGTTATCTCAATAGATGGCTGTCCGATGAAACTGCATCCCCGGAAGCGGTTGCTTCAAACCGAAGATTACGGTATGGATGAAATACGTGCCAATGCCCTGTATAAGCTGACATCCGACTATTCGGTATCCGTGCTTCAAGAATGGAGGGAGGAAGGTGGAAGCATTTGCCATTTGTTGGAAGTAACTGCCGGGAATACCGAATATGCCAACGGACTGTTACGGATGAACGTGATAGATGAAATCATACTATACGTTGTTCCAACCATCGACGGAAACGGAGCGCATTTTTTCAAGTCAGCACTACCTATGAATGACTGGCGGCTTATGGAGAACAAAACTTATAGGGACGGAGTAATCCGGCTTACCTATCATAAAGAGCCACGGGCATAAAATGTTCAGATTATGAACATCTTGGCGGGATTTCCGTGCTCAGAAAGTGAACACATGTTCAGAATCTGAACACATTTCACAAGGGATGCAATCAAGGATAAAATTATTTTTGAATTTTATCTTTCTGAAAAACAATGTAGTACAATTTTCTCACAATCTTTTCTCGTGTTTAGGGCTATGATTTGCACCATATATCAGTGTGCGCACACTGATAAACAAGTGTAAACCCTCAAAACAGAAAAGATAATGAACCATCTCATACTGGCGGAAACACAGTTTTTCGCCATGATAAACGGAAAAGACAACGGTAGCACGGAAACGGCATACGGCGGATTCGTGCAGGAAGTAATAAACCTGTGCTACGGCGGCAATGATGCCAAGCATATTATTGTGGCGTTGGCTTTTGCCGAAATCGAATTACAGCACCATCCGCAGAACTTGTCGGCATCGGAGGAGAATGTCGTCACTGTGTATATCCGCAAGGCGTTATCCTTCATCCGAAAGATGCAGAAGATGGTATCCGCTTCTGCAATTACCTCCGTGCCACCACTAACATCCACATCCGAAACCAAAGCCACAGTCCCAGCCTTGCAATGGACCGGTAATGCCGTCGAGTTGGTAGAACTAATCTATGCCCTCTACGCCACCGGCTGCATCAATGGCGGCAAGGCTTCGCTGAAAGAGCTTGCTCCTGTCCTCTATTCCTTTTTCGGTGTGGAGTCCAAAGACTGCTACCGCTTCTATACGGACATCAAACGCAGGAAAAGCGACAGTCGCACCTACTTCCTTGAAAAGATGCAGGACAAACTGAACGCGAAGATGCGACATGACGATGAATTGGAGCGGATGAGGAGATAAACGAATGCCAAACAAAGGATAAGCGGCCGGATTATACGGTTTCTTATCCTTCTTCATTTACAATCACTCTATTATCTGCCGGAAAGCCGATTAAAATCATTAACTTTGCAAGTATTAATCAATGACGGATGAAAATAGATAACCTCGAAATATTGAACGGACTGATTGCCGGAGCCGAAGGCGGGACAGTTGAGTTCAAAGAAACTACCGGGCAGTTGGAGCGTGGAATGGAAACTCTTTGTGCCTTCTTGAACGGTACGGGCGGCACGGTGCTGTTCGGTGTAACCGACAAGGGAAAGATTATCGGTCAGGAAGTGAGCGACAAGACGAAGCGCGATATTGCGGAAACCATCAGACGAATCGAGCCGTTTGCGACCATTGATATATCCTATACAGACATTCCGGGAACGAACAAAAGTGTTATAGCTTTATCAGCGGAAGAACAACGATATATGCGCCCGTTCACCTATAAGGGGAGGGCTTATCAACGGATAGAGAGCGTTACATCTGCCATGCCGCAGGGTATATACAACCTGTTGGTTATGCAGCGAGGCGGAACCTATGCTTGGGATTCCATGCAAAATCCCGGCTTGAAAATATCCGACCTTGACGAAACGGCAATCTTGGGCGCAGTACGTGGAGGAATCAGAGGCGGACGTTTGCCGGAAGGTTCTATGCAGGAGGATGTCCGAACCATCCTTGAAAAATTTGACTTGTTGAATGATGGAAAGCTGAACAATGCTTCCGTTGTCCTATTCGGACGGAACTTCTACCATTATCCCCAATGTCTGCTCCGTTTAGCCCGGTTCAAAGGAACGACAAAAGATGAATTTTTAGATAATCAGCGTGTGACAGGCAATATATTCAACTTGCTGGATGCTGCAATGGCATTTTTCTTCAAGCATTTGTCCCTCTCCGGTAAAATTGAAGGTTTGTACAGAGAAGAGGAACTGAATGTGCCATATAAGGCATTGAGAGAATGTTGCATAAATGCTTTTGCACATCGTGTTTACCATCGCCCCGGCAGTTCAGTCGGGATTGCTATCTATGATGACCGCGTGGAGATTGAAAACAGCGGAACATTTCCGCCTGATATTACCATTGAGAAACTGTTGGGTGGCCACAATTCCGAACCACAAAATCTGATAGTAGCCAATGTGCTGTACAAAAGTGCAGTATTGGAGAGTTGGGGACGTGGCATAGCCCTTATGGTAAACGAATGTCGCCGTGTCGGTATTCCGGATCCGGAGTTTCATACCGACGGCAATGCTGTATGGATTGTGTTTCATTATACAAGAACTACAGTAGGACAAGACCCCACAGCAACCCCACAGCAACCCTATAGTAACCCCACAGTAACCCCACAGTTAGGAAAACTGTTGTCTGCTATTGGGAACAACACTCTCTCTGCTAAAGAAATCATGGAGAAAACGGGAATGAAAGATAAAAGGAATTTCTTAAAGAACTATATCCATCCGGCAATAAATTCCGGTTTGGTCCTTTCACTTTATCCCATAGGCTCCAAGAGTCCGCAACAGAAATACTATCTTACTGATAAAGGTAAAGGTTTCCTGCAACAATAACGGGTATGGCTAAAAAGAAGAAACATAAGAATGATGTAAAAACTGATTTACCGATAATCATGGATTATGGTATCGGCAGTATATCCGTTTATGACCCGGCAGACATAATGCCATACAACGAGCCGCCAATTAGCGAACAAATCCGCTTCAAGAAACTCGGCAAAGAGATGAAATCCGAGTTCAAGTGGCTGGTATCTTCCGTAGTGATTGAGTATTGGCAAGAAAACCGACAGATACCTTTCGGTGAAGAAATGTCGAAACTCAGAACCAGACTGTTGAGAATGTTTGCCGAAGAATACAGCATACTGCTTAAAGACGATACAGAGCTGAAAAATTATTTGCTGACGCTTGCCATTACCACCATCAACAAGCATCTCAAATCTGAGAATAAAAAGAGGGTGTCAAAACTCTCTTTTTAACAAAATTACCCTTGCTACAGATATCTGTGACAGGGGTAATTTTCATATTTTGGGTGTTTTGACACATCCCCTTTTTCACATATAAAGGAATCTGTTATTTCTGCTGCAACAGGTGTTTCAAGTTTTCATCATTTGCGATACGTTCCAGTTCCTCTTGAACAATCTGCTTCACTTCCTCCTTGATGCGCCTGTAATTCGCCTGAACCGTTTCTTTCATGCGGTCGTTGCCGTCCCCGTCCGTAAAGTCGGTAATGACGGGGATTTTCTTGTAGGCTTTCTCCTCGCGCCTCACCTTCTCGGCATCCACGACAATCTCGCAATGGAAAATCTTCTGCTCGATACGCTCGTTGAAGTTGTCGGACACCGAACCAACAAACATACCCTGCGTCAAGCCGGAAATCTTGCTCGGCGGGATGAGTGAATCCATCTGCGTGTTGATGGAGGTGGAAACATCCTGCCGGTTGATGGAAATGGACTGCCGTTTCTGCAACACCTTACCGAAGCGTTCGGAAAGCGTCTTGGCGGTTTCACCCACCACCTGACCGGAAAAGATATTGCCGACGGTGTTCATCACGACCTTCGCTTCTTTATCACCGTAGTCGCGCACCAACTGGCTAAAATCCTGAAAGCCCAGACACACGGCAACCTTGTTGCTTCGCGCGGTGGCGATAAGGTTGTCCAACCCCTTGAAATAAATCGTGGGCAGCTCGTCGATGATGACCGACGACTTCAGCATCCCTTTCTTGTTGATGAGTTTCACGATACGGGAGTTATACAGACCGAGAGCGGCCCCGTAGATATTCTGACGGTCGGGATTGTTGCCCACACAGAGTATTTTCGGTTCTTCGGGGTTGTTGATGTCCAGCGTGAACTCGCTGTCCGACATCACCCAATAGAGCTGCGGGGAAATCATCCTTGACAAAGGGATTTTCGCGCTTGCTATCTGCCCCATCAACTGCTCCGCAGCCCCTCCGAGCCATGCGTCCATGAACGGAGAAAGATAGTTTTCCAATTCCGGGTAAGAGGTCAGTATCGGGAAAATATCCTCATAGCGGCGGTTCAGGAACTCAATCGCATGGGGGAACGTGCAGTATATGCCGCCTTGATAGATTTTGAGATACCATATAATGCTGGCAAACAAAATAATAGGTGATTCCACAAAGAAGTCGCCCTGCTTCTGCACCCACGTTTTATTGAGGTTGAGCATTATCGTATAGGCACTCTCGTAGGCATCCGTAATATCCTCCATGAAATCCGGGTGGATGGGATTACAGCGGTGCGAGCGTCGCGGGTCGTCGAAGTTTATCACATAAAACTTCGGCTTCACCTTGTAACCCTCCGGGTGGTTCAGCAGATGGTTGTAGGCGATTGTAGATAAGTCGCTGAATTTGAAGTCATATACATACATCGAAAAGCCCTTTTCAATCTGCTGCTTGATGAAACTGTTTACCACCGCGTATGACTTTCCACTACCCGGCGTACCCAACACGATGGAGGCACGAAAAGGATTCACCACATTGATCCAGCCGTTGTTCCAACGCTTTTTGTAGTAGAACCGTGTCGGAAGATTGACCGAATACTCGCTTTCGATAAGCCTTGTTTCCTGCATGAAGCTCTCGTTCTCGTTGTTGAACACATCATCCATGAGGTTGTGCTTCAACAGGCGGCTCAACCACAGACCGCCCATCAGCAGGAATACATAGCCCGCGCCAACGGTCAGGATATACAGTCCCGTCACCGCCTCCACCGGCAATGGCAGGGCCAGTATCCACCAGTTGAGGAAGAACAGCACGAAGCCCACGGCAAGGACCGCCCAGATTTTCCCCCACGTGATTTTCTCGCCCTTCACGCCCTTTGTCCCCAGACAGGACAGGGCAAGCAGGAGGACGGCAAATAGTTTCGTGTAGAGGATGGAACGGAACAGCCCCGCCGTGCGGTTGAAGTTCATCAGTATCCTGTCCACCACACCGATGTCCACACCCCAGAGCCGTATGGCTTCATAACAGAACCAGTACACGTTCATGACCACTAAAATAATACTCACGGCACGCAGAAAATCCATGATTTTCGCCAACGCCCTCAAATCGTCTTCTTGTTGTGACATACATTGATTTTTTTGATTGTTGATATTTTCGATTACATTCCCAAGCCCTTGCGCTTCTTCTTTTTCTTCTTGCGCTGCATCGCCCGGATGAAGGCTTCCTCCTCGGCGTCCACTGCCGGACCTTCGGGGGCAAACAGGTTCATACCACCCGAATGGTTCTCGTATTCCCCTCCGGAATATCCTTGTTTGTCCTCTTGTCCCTCCACCATAACGGAAAGCGGAATCGACGGCTGTCCAGCGTAAGGCTGCGTGAAGTGTTCCTGCAAGGCGTTGGCGGAAAGTTCCTTGCCCATGCGTGAGCCGTTCAGCACGCAGCCCGTACGGTGGTCGATGAACGTGGCTCCGTAGATGCGCCCTTCCTCCGTGTAGCGTAGTACGGTGTCGATGCCCTTTCCTTTGAGGGTGGCTACAAACTTCTCCTTGTCATACGTGCCTTCCAGCACGGAAAGGACGGTGCGTTTCGTCATGTCGGCAAGTTTCCTCTCCTTAAACTCCTGCTTGGAACGGGCAAACTTCTTCTGTACGGCTTCATAGCCGACGGACTTCCCGAACAGCGAGGACTTGAAAGGATTGCCGACCTTGTTGCCCTTGTCGTCCGTGACGGAATAGACCAGCCCGTGATACTCACGTCTGCGCACATTGCCATGTGCTTCCTCCACTGTCATATTATATAAGGAAAGGAGGGCACGGTATTCTCCCATCGTTTGGAAACGGTATTGCCCGTTCAAAGCCTTAACGATATTCCCCACCTGCTTCTTCACGTCGCCCGCAGAGGCGTCCACCTTGCGCAGCGGCGTGTCAAGACGGCGATTCTTGCGTTCCGCGTCATGCAGCCCGTACTTCCGTTCCAATTCGCGGGTTATCTGCTTGCTACGGTAAAAGTTGTTTCGGGTGTCTATGCTCCTGCCGTCCCCGTCCACCCGCACCGTCACGATATGCAGGTGGTGGCGGTCTATGTCCTCATGCTTGTACACCATATAGGGCTGGTTGCCGAAGCCCATCTTCTCCAGATACTCCCGCGCGATGTCCTGAAGCTCGGTGTCGGTCAGCATATCGTCGGGATGCGGGTTGAGCGAGATATGCACCACCGGCTTCTCCACCTTCGACCGCACGGGCATCAGGGCGAGGAAGTCCTCCATCGCCCGGCGGATGTCCACCGTTCCCGTACCGTCATTGTAGATGCGGTTGGTCGTCAGCAGCCGCCCTTCCTCCTTGTTGATCTTCTCCCCGTTGTAGGCAAGTGCGCCGTACAACGAGTTTCCTACGCTGATTTTTGCGACCATTTTTCCTGCATCTCTTTAGACAGTTCCACAATCTGGCGGCTCAGTTTCACGAGTTCGACGGTCTGTTGCTCCAGTTTGTAGAGCAACGCCATCGCCTTTTTCTCGGAAAAATGCAGCCTCAGTTCCTTCACGACTTGGTTGTAGTTCGTGCCTATTGCGCGGAATTGCGCATGAAAATCAGATAGCTTGGTGTAGTAATCCACCAGCGTCTTGTCCACTTTCAGCACCTTGAACGGTTGCCCGAAGAAGTGCGCTTTCAGGAAAACCGACTTGGCGTAAACGCCCGACTTCTCGAACATGGAGAGGAAACGGTTGTGTTCCTCCTCGCTGAAACGGACGGTGTATCTGAACACCGCCGGATCGAGTTTGGGATTTCTCCCGCCTTTGTTTCTTTTTTTTTCACTCATATTACTTTGGATTTAGCGGTTTGACGGCATAAGCCGCCGCTTCATGGCACAGACACCGTAGGTTTGAGAGGCTTCCCGACTTCGGAGGGTAAGCCCGCCCCCTGCAAGGGCAAGGCGTTTTCCGGGATGCTCAAAATATTTTGAGCGGCTGAAAACATACCTTGCTATGTTCAGGTGAACATAAAAATCCGTTGGGGACGGATTGGGGATGATTTCTTTCAAACTCCGGGCTGCGCCACCTGCGGCGTACCCTGCCGTTCAGGTGCAAAGTTACGCCCTTAAAGCGATGTCGGACAGAGGCTTGACCCAGACAATCAGTGTCAACCGGCGCAACGTGCTGCCACTTGCCGGAGAAGTGATACAAGTTCCAAAATATCCTTGTTTATTTGCAGTGTGATTCGGATGTGGGACTGAAAATACACTCCTTCCGCCAGATGTTCGGACAGCAATCCGGGCATCAATCCAAACGGTTGAAAACAGGTGTATGTATTCAGATAGTTTTCCAAGCACACGTCCGTGCGGACGGATAAAAGCATGGACGGTTGGACAAACCGATGAATACCCGCAGGCACAGCCGGATTAAGGAGTGAATAAATAAATGAATGGGAGTGCGTGCGTACGTACTAATGACAATACGCTACCGCCACCGGACAGATGTATAACCAAATAAATTATCAAAAAAATGAAAGAAGCAACTTATGTGGCAATCTCCACGCAGAAAGGTGGAGCGGGTAAGACAACCCTGACAGTGCTTGTAGCAAGCTATCTGCACTATGTGAAAGGCTACAACGTAGCCGTGGTGGACTGCGATTTCCCGCAGTACAGTATCCATGACATGCGCAAGCGTGACATGAAAGCCGTCATGGAGGACGGGCATTACAAGGTGCTGGCGTATGAGCAGCTCAAACGACTGAAGAAGAACCCGTACACCATCAGATGCAGCCGTGCGGAAGATGCGGTAAAGACCGCCGAAAATCTGGTGGCAGCGCAGCCCGACCTCGATTTCGTGTTCTTCGACCTGCCGGGAACAATCAACAATGCCGATGTGGTGCAGACCATTTCCCAAATGGACTATATCTTCACGCCCATCATCGCCGACCGTGTGGTAATGGAGAGTTCCATCAAGTTCGCCACTGTCATCAACGAACAGATGATAAGCACGGGCAAGTCCGGCATCAAAGGGATTTACCTCGTGTGGAACATGGTGGACGGACGCGAAAAGACTGAACTTTACAAGGCATACGACAAGGTCTGTGCCGAGTTCGCCCTGCCCATTCTGGAAACACATCTACCGGACAGTAAGCGCTTCCGCAAGGAGACGGCGGCAGAACGCAAGGCGGTATTCCGCTCCACGGCGTTTCCGGCGGACAAAATACTGGTACGCGGCAGCAACCTCGACAAACTCGTCGATGAGATTCTCGGCATCATCAAAAACTGAACGGCATGGCAAAGAAAACAAGAATCGAGGACATCGACAGCGAAGCCGTAATCAACTCATTTCGACTGGACGATACAAGCATTCCGCCGGAAGCAAGAAGCACGGACGGGAACGCTCCTGTCCCACCTCCGAAAGAAGCGATACAAGAAGCCGTTTCTCCACCCGCCTCGCACTCCAAAGAGGAGCCGGAACGCAGGCGCAGGAACAGCAAGCCGGAAAAATTGGATTATGACACAGTATTCATATGCGGTTCCAATATCACGGCAAGGCTCGGCAAGCAGGTCTATATCCGCAAGGAGTACCACGACCGCATACAGAAGATGCTTCATGTAATCGGAGGCAACGAAGTGACTATCGCGGCATTTCTTGACAACGTGCTGACACACCATTTCACGCTGTTCCAAGACGAGATAGCCGAATCGTTCAAACGGCACATGGAATCCTATAATTTATAAACACTCAAAAACAACAAAGAAGTATGAAAAGAACAAATAAGAACCGTCAGGCTGAGTATCTGCAAACAGGAAAGAGTGAAAGAACCGCTGTCCGTGCAGCAAAGTGTGTAACCGACTACGGGCAGGAAAATACCGACGTTGACTTCCGCAAGGATAAAGGCAGAGACAAACCGCTCTCGACTTTCCTGCAAGCATCGGAAATCAAAACGCGGCAATGTATATACATCAGCCGAGAAATTCATGAGAAAGTCGCTATCGTTACCAGTCGGATGGGAAACGGTTTGAGCATCGGCAAGTTTGTGGATAACATCCTCCGCGACCATTTCCGACAATACGGGCAGCAGTACATGGAACAGATTGAAAACGCCCAAAAAGTAAGATTATGACAAAGGCGTTTTTAATCGTATCGGTTGCTTGCAACGTGTGGTTTCTGTTTCTGCTGTTCTATGACCGCATCATGGACACGAAGCTCATCCGTTTCTTCAGACATATTGCCGGGCTGTGGCGGTCATTGGACAGTACGGTGGCAGAGCAAGGAAAGGATAAGGAAATACCTCACGCAGACACCTCGGACATCATTGGCAAGAGCCGTTTCAAGATGGCATCGACCCGGACAACCGCTGCCATACCGACGCAAGAAGCCGCCACTTCGGAAAAAGGCATTGAGCTGTCGGAGGAAGAGGCTACTTTTGACGACGGAAACACGGAAACCGTCTCACGCCCGACACAAGTACCGGAGGACAAACTCGATGAAACCTTCACGAGCATCCCGCCCTCGGAACTGGAGTACGGAGAAGATGAACCGGAGGATGAAGAACCAGACAAAAAGCAGGCTTCGGGAAGTAGCTTCGAGGATATTGACATGGCAGTACACACCATACGGAAGGAATCACCATCCGATGAGGAAATGCGACACGCCGGAAAGGTCATGACGGAACTGGACGGGACAGAGCTTTTCACAAGAATAACGGAACGCCTGACCGATGAAGCAATGAGCGAGAGGATTGCAAAGGCGATGGCAGTTTTCGTGGACACGGTGAACATGACCGTGACACAACAAAAGGAAAAGGTGTTCGTGATTCCCGACAACATCGAGGAGTTCGACTTCCGAAACTATGTATAACAACTAAAAAAGAATGGAAATGAAAACGTAAAATGACGACACCCACGCGCACGGCGGTACAAGGTACAGCCAACCCGCAACGGACAGCCCCAAGTCCGTAGAAACAAACGGGCAACCACTAAAACCAAAGTAAAGTAATCAAGTATCAACCGCCCGAAAAAGGACTATCCACCCTTTGGACGGCACAAAAAAAGAACAGTTTATGAACAAGAACATCAGACAAAAGTTAATCATCGCTGCGGCACTTATGATTGCCGCAACCGCCTCCGCTTTCGCACAGGGAAACGGTCTGGCTGGCATCAACGAAGCCACCTCTATGGTGAGTTCGTATTTCGACCCCGGCACGAAATTAATCTACGCCATCGGCGCGGTAGTCGGGCTTATCGGTGGCGTGAAAGTGTACGGAAAATTCTCGTCCGGAGACCCGGACACCTCGAAGACCGCCGCCTCGTGGTTCGGGGCTTGTATCTTCTTGATTGTCGCCGCCACTATCCTGCGCTCATTCTTCCTTTAATAAACAATGTATGGCTGAATACCCGATAAACAAGGGTATCGGCCGTCCGGTCGAGTTCAAGGGTTTGAAGGCTCAGTACCTCTTCATCTTCTGCGGAGGTCTGCTGGCTCTCTTCGTCCTGTTCGTCATCCTCTATATGGTCGGCATCGACCAGTGGATATGTATCGGCTTCGGCGCGGCATCTTCTTCCGTCCTCGTATGGCAGACCTTAGCGCTGAACGCCCGGTACGGCGAACACGGGCTGATGAAATTGGGAGCGGCAAGGAGCCATCCCCGATACCTTATCAACCGACGGCGGATCACCCGATTACTCAAACGGCAACGAAAGGAAGAAACGACATGAGAAATACATCCAAAATGACAACACTGGAAAACAAGTTCCCCCTGCTGGCGGTGGAGCATGGCTGCATCATCTCCAAAGACGCCGACATCACGGTGGCTTTTGAGGTGGAACTGCCGGAGCTTTACACCGTGACGGGCGCAGAGTACGAGGCGATACACGGCTGCTGGTGCAAGGCTATCAAGGTGCTGCCGTACTTCTGCGTCGTGCATAAGCAGGATTGGTTCATCAAGGAGAAATACAAGCCGGAGTTACAGAAGGACGACATGAGTTTCTTGAGCCGTTCCTTTGAACGCCACTTCAACGAGCGTCCGTACCTGAAACACTCCTGCTATCTCTACTTGACCAAGACGACGAAAGAACGTAACCGTATGCAGAGCAACTTCAGTACGCTGTGCCGGGGACATATCATCCCGAAGGAGCTGGACAAGGAAACCGCCGGGAAGTTCATGGAGGCCGCCGAACAGTTCGAGCGCATCATGAACGACAGCGGCTTTGTGAGGCTGCGCCGCCTCTCCACCGACGAGATTGTCGGGACGGAGAAGTCCGCCGGGCTGATAGAGCGTTACTTCTCGCTCATGCCCGAAGGCGACACGACCTTGCAGGACATCGACCTCTCGGCAAAAGAAATGCGTATCGGTGACAACCGCCTGTGCCTGCACACCCTCTCCGACGCGGAGGATATGCCCGGAAAGGTGGCTACCGACATCCGCTACGAGAAACTCTCCACCGACCGCTCGGACTGTCGCCTCTCCTTCGCCTCCCCCGTGGGGCTGCTGCTTTCCTGCAACCACATCTATAACCAGTATGTGATTATCGACAACAGCGAGGAAAATTTGCAGAAGTTCGAGAAGTCCGCAAGGAATATGCAGTCGCTATCCCGATACAGCCGGAGCAACAGCATCAACCGCGAGTGGATAGACCAGTACCTGAACGAAGCCCATTCCTACGGGCTGACCTCGGTACGGGCGCACTTCAACGTCATGGCGTGGAGCGATGACGCGGAGGAACTGAAGCATATCAAGAACGATGTGGGCAGCCAGCTGGCAAGCATGGAGTGCGTGCCGCGCCACAATACCATCGACTGCCCGACGCTCTACTGGGCGGCGATGCCCGGCAACGCGGCGGACTTCCCGGCGGAAGAGAGTTTCCATACATTCATCGAGCAGGCGGTGTGCCTCTTCACGGAGGAAACCAACTACCGCAGTTCGCTCTCGCCCTTCGGCATCAAGATGGTGGACAGGCTTACGGGAAAACCGTTGCACCTCGACATCAGCGACCTGCCGATGAAGCGGGGTATCACGACCAACCGCAACAAGTTCGTGTTGGGTCCTTCGGGCAGCGGCAAATCCTTTTTTATGAACCACCTCGTGAGGCAATACTACGAGCAGGGTACGCACGTGGTGCTGGTGGACACGGGAAACTCCTATCAGGGCTTGTGCGAGATGATCCGGTGCAAGACAAACGGGGCGGACGGCGTGTACTTCACCTACACGGAGGAGAAACCGATTTCGTTCAACCCGTTCTACACCGATGATTACGTGTTCGACGTGGAGAAAAAGGACAGCATCAAGACATTGCTGCTGACGCTCTGGAAGTCGGAGGACGACAAAGTGACGAAGACGGAGAGCGGCGAACTGGGCAGTGCGGTGAACGCCTATATCGAGCGTATCAGGGCTGACCGGAGCATCGTCCCCTCGTTCAACACCTTCTACGAGTATATGCGCGACGACTACCGCCGCGAACTGGCGGAACGTGAGATAAAGGTGGAGAAGTCCGACTTCAACATCGACAATATGCTCACCACCATGCGGCAGTATTACCGGGACGGACGCTACGACTTCCTGCTCAACTCCACGGAGAACATCGACCTGCTCGGCAAGCGGTTCATCGTCTTCGAGATTGACAGTATAAAGGAAAATCGCGAGCTTTTCCCTGTGGTGACCATCATCATCATGGAAGCCTTCATCAACAAGATGCGCCGATTGAAAGGCGTGCGCAAGCAACTGATAGTGGAAGAGGCTTGGAAGGCTCTATCTTCGGCGAACATGGCTGAGTACCTGCGCTATATGTACAAGACCGTGCGCAAGTATTACGGGGAGGCAATCGTGGTGACGCAGGAGGTGGACGACATCATTTCCTCGCCCGTCGTCAAGGAGAGCATCATCAACAACTCCGACTGCAAGATACTCCTTGACCAGCGGAAGTACATGAACAAGTTTGATGCCATACAGTCCCTGTTGGGTCTGACGGAGAAAGAGAAGTCGCAGATACTCTCCATCAACATGGCGAACAACCCGTCAAGGCTCTACAAGGAAGTGTGGATAGGACTGGGCGGCACGCAGTCGGCAGTCTATGCCACCGAAGTTAGTGCTGAAGAGTATCTGGCGTACACCACCGAAGAAACGGAAAAAGTAGAGGTTTACCGTCTGGCGGAACAGTTGGGCGGCGACATTGAAGCCGTCATCCGGCAGCTTGCCGAAAGGCGGAGAAAAAAGGAATAAATAGAAACAGATTCATCAACTAAAAAAGAAAATGCGTATGAGTATATCAAGAACGAAAATGCTGCAAATCAGCAAGTGTTTAATCGGGCTGGCGGTCATGGTGCTGCAATCCTGCGACATAACGGACAACCGACGCGACCTGCTTTGCGGAAACTGGGAGAGTGTGGAGGGCAAGCCCGACGTGCTTATCTACAAGGAGGGCGAAGCCTATAAGGTGACGGTATTCAAGCGGAGCGGCATCCGCCGCAAGCTGAAGCCGGAAACCTATCTCTTGCAGGAGGAGAACGGCAATCTGTTCATGAACACCGGATTCCGCATCGACGTGTCCTACAACGAGGCGACGGACATCCTGACCTTCTCGCCGAACGGGGACTACGTGCGTGTGAACCCGAAACCGGACCATCCGATAGGCGAGCAATAAATAATGAAATCCACTAAAATCCAAAGTAACATGAGAACAAGAATAACACTTATTATCTGCCTGTGCCTGTTTGCAGTCGGCAGGGCAAGCGCACAGTGGGCGGTGATAGACCCGTCCAACATCGCGCAGAGCATCGTGAACACCTCGAAGAACGTGGTACACACTTCCACGACCGCCCAAAATATGATAAAAAATTTTCAAGAGACCGTGAAGATTTACGAACAGGGCAAGAAGTATTACGACGCACTCAAATCCGTGAACAATCTGGTAAAGGACGCCCGGAAGGTGCAGCAGACCATCTTGATGGTGGGTGACATCACCGACACCTATGTGACCAGTTTCCAGAAGATGATGCGTGACGACAACTTCACGGTGGAGGAACTGGGAGCCATCGCCTTTGGCTACACCAAGTTATTGGAGGAATCCAACGATGTGCTGACGGAACTGAAGAATGTGGTGAATATCACCACGCTCTCCATGACGGACAAGGAGCGCATGGACGTGGTGGAACGCTGCTACTCCAAAATGAAGCGTTACCGCAACCTCGTGAGCTACTACACCAACAAGAACATTAGCGTGAGTTACCTGCGTGCGAAGAAGAAAAACGACCTTGACCGCATCATGGGGCTGTACGGGAACATGAACGAAAGATATTGGTAGCCTATGAATTTCGACAACCTTCACCAAATTCTGCGCTCGCTCTACGAACAGATGGTGCCGCTATGCGGGGACATGGCGGGCGTGGCGAAAGGCATCGCCGGGCTGGGCGCACTCTTTTATGTGGCCTACCGGGTATGGCAGTCGCTGGCGAGAGCCGAACCGATAGACGTGTTCCCTATGCTCCGCCCGTTCGCGATAGGCTTGTGCATCATGTTCTTTCCGACGGTGGTATTGGGTACGATAAACAGCATCATGTCGCCCGTCGTGCAGGGTACGGCAAAGATGCTGGAGGCGGAAACGCTGGACATGAACCGATACCGTGAGCAGAAGGACAAACTGGAGTACGAAGCGATGATGCGCAATCCCGAAACCGCCTACCTCGTGTCAAACGAGGAGTTTGACAAACAACTGGAAGAACTGGGCTGGTCGCCCGGCGACATGGTGACGATGGCGGGGATGTACATCGAGCGCGGGATGTACAACATGAAGAAGGGCATCCGCGACTTCTTCCGCGAGATACTGGAACTGATGTTCCAAGCCGCCGCCCTCGTGATAGACACCATCCGCACGTTCTTCCTCGTGGTGCTGGCGATACTCGGTCCGATAGCCTTCGCCATATCGGTGTGGGACGGCTTCCAAAGCACGCTTACACAGTGGATATGCCGCTACATACAGGTCTATCTGTGGCTGCCCGTGTCGGATATGTTCAGCACCATACTGGCGAAGATACAAGTGCTGATGCTGCAAAGCGACATCGAACGGATGCAGGCTGACCCGAACTTCTCGCTGGATTCGAGCGACGGGGTGTACATCGTCTTCATGATAATCGGCATCATTGGTTACTTCACCATCCCCACGGTAGCAGGCTGGATTATCCAAGCCGGAGGCATGGGAAGCTACGGTCGCAACGTGAACCAGACGGCAGGACGAGCCGGAAGTATTGCGGGCAGCGTGGCGGGCGCAGCCGCAGGAAACGTGGTCGGACGTGCCGGGAAACTGCTGAAATAATCAACTGACAATTAAAAACGAATAAACAACAATGGAATTTAAGTCACTTAAAAACATCGAATCATCGTTCAGGCAGATACGCCTGTCCGGTATCGTCTTCCTCTCGTTGTGTGCCGTAATAACGGTATGGAGCGTGTGGAGTTCCTACCGCTTCGCGGAGCGGCAACGAGAAAAGATTTACGTGCTGGATAACGGCAAGTCGCTGATGCTGGCTCTCTCGCAAGACTTGTCGCAGAACCGTCCGGCAGAAGCGAGGGAACACGTGCGCCGTTTCCACGAGCTGTTCTTCACGCTCTCACCCGAAAAGAGCGCGATAGAGCATAATGTGAAACGCGCCCTGCTATTAGCGGACAAAAGCGTGTACAACTACTATTCGGACTTCGCCGAGAAAGGGTACTACAACCGCATCATCGCCGGGAACATCAACCAAGTGCTGAAGGTGGACAGCGTGGTGTGCGACTTCAACGGCTATCCCTACCGTGCCGTGACCTACGCCACGCAGAAGATCATCCGGCAGAGCAACGTCACCGAGCGCAGCCTCGTGACCACGTGCCGCCTTTTGAACTCGTCCCGTTCGGACGACAATCCCAACGGTTTCACCATCGAGGGCTTCACCATCATCGAAAACAAGGATTTACAAACCATCAAAAGGTAACAGACATGAAGAAAATCAGAAAATCATTTTGGCGTGCGTACTGGAAGCTCCACGACAAAAAGAAAATGCTGGTGGCAAGGCTCAAAGGCTATCTGGACGGTTTGCCCCCGAAAACACGCAAGCGCATCGTGCTGGCGATGCTCGCCGCCTTCACGGTGCTTGCCCTTTACACCTTCGGCAAAGCTGTCTATGACATCGGCAGGAATGACGGCAGCCGGATAGTAACAGACCATGCCGGACAGGTGGAACTGTCCGTAAAGCCGGAAAACAATCATAATGTAATACCTTATTTATATGAAACAGACGAAGAATGAACCTAAAAACGAGAACAAGGCGGCTCCCGACAACGGGAAACCGAAGAAGGAGCGCAAGCCGCTGACCGAAGCCCAAAGGCTGAAACGTCAGAAAATGATAGTGTTGCCCGCTATGGTGCTGGTATTCATCGGTGCTATGTGGCTGATATTCGCCCCGTCTTCCGACAAGGAGCAGCAACCGGGAACGGGTGGTTACAATATCGAAATGCCCGACGCTGACAAGGCGAACCGTCAGATCATCGGCGACAAGGTGAAAGCCTACGAACAGGGGGCGATGGAGGAACGGCAGGAGAACCGCAGCCGCACCATGCAGGAGCTGGGCGATATGTTCGACCGCGAAGTGGCGGAAACGGATAGCGGCAGGGACTTCGACCTTGCCAATCCCGGAGGCATGGAAGAGAATGTGAAGTCCGCCCCGAAGACCATCCAATCATCCGCAGCCGCCTACCGCGACCTCAATGCCACGCTCGGCAACTTCTACGAGCAGCCAAAGAACGACAATGCGGATATGGACGAACTGTTAGAGCGTATCGCCTCGCTGGAATCGGAACTGGAAACCGAGAAAGGCAAGGCATCCGCTATGGATGACCAAGTGGCACTCATGGAGAAGTCCTATGAACTGGCGGCGAAGTACATGGGCGGGCAGAACGGCACACAGCCACCTGTCGGACAGGCGGCAGAGCCTTACCCCGTGCAGAAAGCCGGAAAGAACACTGCTGCACCTGTCAGGCAGGTAACGCATCAGGTGGTATCTTCGCTCTCACAGCCGATGAGCAACGCTGAGTTTGTCGCCTCCTTCTCGCAGGAGCGCAACCGCAGTTTCAATACGGCGGTGGGTGTCACGACTGTATCGGACAGGAACACCATATCGGCGTGTGTCTATGGGGCGCAGAGTGTGACTGACGGGCAGGCGGTAAGATTACGGCTGCTGGAGCCGATGGCAGTGGCGGACAAAATCATACCCCGCAATGCAGTGGTGGTAGGCACGGCAAAGATTCAGGGCGAACGACTCGATATTGAAATTACTTCGCTGGAGTACGCAGGTACGATTATCCCGGTAGAACTGGCGGTGTATGACACGGACGGACAGCCCGGCATCTTCATTCCAAACTCGATGGAGATGAACGCCGTCAGGGAGGTTGCCGCCAACATGGGCGGCTCGCTGGGCAGCAGCATTAATATCTCCACCAACGCAGGGGCGCAGCTCGCCTCCGACTTGGGCAAGGGGCTGATACAAGGCACGAGCCAGTATATCGCCAAGAAGATGCGTACCGTCAAGGTGCATCTGAAATCCGGATACAAGGTCATGCTATATCAGGACAGAGATTGAAAACAATAACAATCAACGACTAAAAAACAACAACCAAATTTTTATTTACCACTAAAATCCAAAGTAGAATGAAAAAAGTAATCATCATGCTTGTCCTCGCTATGGGCATCGCAACTGCCAACGCGCAGGAGAACGTAACCGTTGTAACGGACAACGGAAGTGAACAACCGACCTTGACAAAGGAGGTCTATCCGCAGAAGGAGGCGGACGGCGATCTGTATCACGGGCTGACAAAGAAGCTGACCTTCGACCGCATGGTTCCCCCGCACGGCTTGGAAGTGACCTACGACAAGACCGTCCACGTCATTTTCCCCTCGGAGGTGCGCTACGTCGATTTAGGCTCGCCCGACCTGATTGCGGGTAAAGCCGACGGAGCGGAGAACGTCATCCGCGTGAAAGCGACCGTGAGGAACTTCCCGAACGAAACCAATATGTCCGTGATAACGGAGGACGGGAGTTTCTATACCTTCAACGTGAAGTACGCCGCCGAACCGCTGCTGCTCAACGTGGAGATGTGCGACTTCATCCATGACGGCGAGGCAGTGAACCGCCCGAACAATGCGCAGGAAATATACCTGAAGGAGCTGGGCAGCGAAAGCCCGATGCTGGTGCGCCTTATCATGAAGTCCATCCACAAGCAGAATAAGCGCGAGGTGAAGCACATCGGCTGCAAGCGATTCGGCATCCAGTACCTGCTGAAAGGCATCTACACGCATAACGGGTTACTCTATTTCCACACGGAGATAAAGAACCAGAGCAACGTGCCTTTCGATGTGGACTACATCACATGGAAAATCGTGGACAAGAAGGTGGCGAAGCGTACCGCCGTGCAGGAGCAGATCATCCTGCCGCTCCGTGCGCAGAATTACGCCACACTCGTGCCGGGAAAGAAGAGCGAGCGCACGGTATTCACGATGGCGAAGTTCACCATTCCCGACGACAAATGCCTCGTGGTGGAACTCAACGAGAAGAACGGAGGTCGCCACCAGTCTTTCGTGATTGAGAACGAGGACTTGGTACGTGCCAATACCATCAACGAACTTCAAGTGCGCTGACCATGAGAAAGTACATCGCAATAGTCATCGCGTCGCTTGCCCTGTTCACGGGGCAGGCGCACGCCCAGCGATGCCTGCCGAAGATGCAGGGCATCGAGGTCAGGGCGAACATGGCGGACGGTTTCAATCCCGGCGGCAACGACGGCGGGCACAGCTTCGGGGCGGCTCTTTCCACCTACACGAAAAAGGGGAATAAATGGGTGTTCGGCGGCGAGTACCTGTTGAAGAACAACCCTTACAAGGACGGGAAGATACCCGTGGCGCAGTTCACGGCGGAGGGGGGATACTACTTCAAGATACTCTCCGATGCCCGTAAAATCGTGTTCGTCTATGCAGGGGCTTCGGCTCTTGCCGGATATGAATCGGTGAACTGGGGCGAAAAGGTGTTGCATGACGGCTCCACGCTCCATGACCGGGACTCCTTTATCTACGGCGGTGCACTGACGCTCGATGTGGAGTTTTACGTGGCAGACCGTATCGCTCTGCTCGCCAACCTCCGGGAGCGTTGCCTGTGGGGTGGCGACACGAGGAAGTTTCATACGCAGTGGGGCGTGGGGCTGAAATGTTATATATAACATTTCACGCCATATGTTAGCTTTCAATTTATGTTGTATAATAATTGTATTTAACTTGCGAACGGTTAGTTGTGTGTTTTTTGGACAACATATTTCTGGATGTCTACCTATGCTTTATTACTAATTAAAAAAACTGTGCTTATGATAATAACAGAACTTATCAAAGACAAGAGTCGTCATCAAGAGTATCTTGAAGCTCCGATGCTATCTGAAAGGGAGTCATATATTGAATACCTCAGAAGCAAGGGAGGCAAAGACGATTATCTAAAGAAAACATCACTATTCCTGTTAAGAATAGTTCGTATTCTCCCAATTGACAACAAACCTCTCGTATTTGAGACCGTTTCTGTATCCATTAAATGTTTCTGCCAGCAGAATCAACTTGGAATCACTTCTGAAAAACATATGATCAGAACGGCAATGAAATGGATACGCTTTATTGGCTTGTCTAATCTTGACGGACTTATGGAAGCCCCTGTTTTAAACAGCTTGTTTCCTCGACGTCAGTCACGTGTAAAAATGGCGTCTGCTCCAATGCTTGTAGAAAGGGAAGCTTTTCTAAAGCATAGTCGCAACTTGGGATATTCTGACAATTATCTCAGACTGATAGCGTATATCCAACTTCATGTCGTTCAAAATTTATCCATATGCACTCGGATTTCATTTTCAACAAAAGAAATCATTTCAAGCGCAGAAAAATACGCATGTGGAGGTAAACAAACAGATTCTAATGTAATATACCGAAAAGGGGTATTTACAAGAGTTGCTATGGGCTGGCTTGATTTTTTAGGCATACAAGTCACCAAGAGCACTTCTTTTTGTTTTAATGAATATGCAGAAGAATATTTACGTTTTCTTTCTGACGAGAAAAACTATTCAAAACATACCATTAAAGGTAAACGTAAGGTTCTATGTTGTATGTTACCCGTCCTTGGTCAAATACATCCAGAGTTGTTCTCTATGCAACCCAAACATATTGATATGTTCTTTACAAGAATCCATAAGGAATGGTATATCAATCGTAGAACATTAGCCGAATACATCAGCCATCTGCGTTCGTTCCTTCGATATGCCGCTACTCAAAGCTGGTGTTCAGACAAGTTATCCTTGGCACTCAAAGCACCACGTTTGTACTCAGAGGACGGTCTTCCTTCCGCTCCAGAGAAAGAACATGTACTCGGAGCCGTTCAATTTTATTCAGACTTCAATAGTAAAACAAACATTCGGAACTATGCTATAATGATGCTTCTGTCCGTTTATGGAATCCGCACGCATGAACTGGTCAGTCTACAACTGAATGATATAGACTGGGACAAGGAGACAATCCTGTTCCGTCGCTCCAAAGGTGAACGGGCTCAAGTCTTTCCGCTTACCGTGAACGTCGGTAATGCCATCATACGTTATCTGACAGAAGTAAGAGTAAATGATTCTTCGCAAAAATCATTGTTCCAATGTATGGTACCACCATATAGAGGAGTTAGCCACAATGCAGTATATGCTATTGTGAGCAAGGCTCTAAGAAGTCAGGGGATGGAACTTAGACACTATGGTCCCCACGCACTGAGACATTGGACTGCCACACGGCTTGTCAACGAAGGATTCCCGTTATATAATGTCAGTCGACAACTCGGACATGAAAGCCCGGATTCCACAAGGATATATGCCAAAGTGAATCTGAAAACACTAAGTATGGTCGCAGAAATGAATTGGGAGGATTTGCTATGACTGTCAAAGAAGCTGTAATCAAATATATTGAGTACAGACACAGCCTTGGAGAAAAGTTCAAATCTGCCGGTATTCTTCTTGTGAGCTTTAGCAAGTTTATCGGTGATACGACCGATATTTCCTCAATCAATATGGAATCCGTGAACTCGTTCCTCTATAAGGGGAACAAGGTTACGGCTATGTGGTTTGCTCGTCACACGTCCCTGAAGGGATTCTTTCAATGGGCTTTTCAACGAAGCCTTATTGAAACAATTCCATTGACATTGGATATGCCGAAGAGACCTGCCGGACTTGTTCCCTATATCTATAGCCGGGATGAACTCAAGCGGTTGTTCAGTTCTGCTTTGAACTATACCAGGAGAACTCAGAATGTAATCATCCCTTTTGTATATCAGACAATGCTGATTACCATGTATACGATGGGACTTCGCACTTGTGAAGTCATAGCACTGAGGGTAGGCGATATAATTTGGGAAGAGTCTTACATCATTGTACGTACTACAAAATTTTACAAATCAAGGATTGTCCCATTCAACACTCAAGCAAAAAAAAGACTTTTGAGTTATTTTGACTGGCTCAAAGAGTCCGGTTTTTCGGTTGATAAGGACGCTCCCTTTTTTGTAACCAAGCAAGCTCAGGCTGTCAACCTCCATACTTTCCGGAACAGTTTTAAACTGATACGGAAAAAGGCAGGAATAATCCGCACGGACTCGGATAGATACCAGCCACGGATACATGACCTCCGGCACACGTTTGCAATCCATCGTTTGATTCAATGGTACAAGGAAGGAGTAGATGTACAGCAGATGTTACCTATCCTTTCCACCTATCTCGGACATACTTCTATCAAGTATACAAGTGTTTATCTAACGATGACTCCTGAATTACTGGAAACGGCATTGCAACTTTTTGAGAATTACAGACTATCAAAATAATAAAATATGAATACCCATAATGAATACATAAGCTATTGGCTACGCCGGTTCTTACTGGAATATGCCACAACTGTTCGCAATCTGTCAAAGAACACTTTGTTGAGTTATCGTGACACGTTCAAGCTGCTGCTGCCGTACTTGTCAAAAATGAACAAGATCGGGATAGAAAGACTTTCCGTGAACCTCCTTACAAAGGACAATGTGCAAGACTTCCTGAAAAATCTTGAAGCCTCGCGCCAAATATCCTCTGCAAGCAGGAACCAACGGCTTACCAGCATACTTGCATTTGCCAAATATCTCTCAACTTATAACCCGGAACATGCAGAACTTTATCGGGAACTTAGACTCATACCCATGAAAAAGCACCAGAAACCAATGATTGGTTATTTGGAGAGGGACGAGATGGAAGCATTGCTTGATGCCCCGGATAAAACTACACAATATGGTTATAGGGACTATGTCATTATCCTGTTCATGTATAATACGGGAGCCAGAGTGGATGAAGTTTCCAAACTGGTTGTTGCCGATTATGACTATACCACCTCTACTGTTATACTGCATGGAAAAGGCAATAAAACACGTAGGTGTCCTCTTTGGAAAAGTACCAACCGTGAAATACGGAAACTTGTCAAAAACTTGGCTCCTACACAAAGCATATTTATAAATCGCCATCACGCCCCACTTACCCGCTTTGGTATATATGGACTGATAACAAAATATGCCGCTGAAGCTGCTAAAAAATGCACCTCTCTTAGAAAAAAGAATGTAACGCCTCATGTGATAAGGCACACGACAGCTACACATCTTCTTCAAGCTGGAGTAGACATTAATACTATCCGAGCATGGCTTGGACATGTTTCTGTGGATACAACCAATGTCTATGCAGAAGTTAGCATGAAAGCCAAATCTGAAGCACTTGATTGTTGCGAAGTGATTAGTTCCACAAAACAAAAGTGCTGGAAAGATAATCCTGACATCATGGCTTTTCTCAATGGGTTATATAAATAAATATGTTGTCCCCAAAATACACAACTAACTGTTCACGAGTTAAATACAATTATTATACAACATAAATTGAAAACTAACATATGGCGTGAAGTTCATCATAAACTGACGCACCGCATGGAACGGACGGAAATCGATGCCATGAGGCATATACCCCTTGCGGACTTCCTCGCACGGCTGGGACATGAGCCTGTACGAAGAAGCGGCAACGAATTGTGGTATCGTGCGCCATACCGCAATGAGCGCACGCCCTCTTTCCGTGTGAACGTGGCGAAACAGCTCTGGTACGACTTCGGTACGGGCAAGGGCGGCGACATCTTCACGCTTGCCGGGGAGTTTATCGGAAGCAACGACTTCATGGAACAAGTGAAGTTCATAGCGGAAACCGCCAATATGCCTATGCCTGTTCCCGAAATGAGTAAACCGACTTTCCTGCCTAAACCGTCAGAACCTGCCTTTGAAGGAGTGGAAGCCACCCCGCTGTTTCGTTCTCCACTGACGGACTATCTGGCGGAACGGGGTATTCCTTACGGCATTGCATCCCGGTATTGCTGCCGACTGAATTACGGTGCGCGTGGCAAGCGGTATTTCGCCGTCGGTTTTCCGAATGTGGCGGGTGGCTATGAAATCCGCAGCCGCTTCTTCAAAGGATGTGTGCCTCCGAAGGATGTGTCGCTGGTCAAGGCGGAAGGCTCTCCGGCTGACGTATGTAGCGTATTTGAAGGATTCATGGACTTTCTTTCCGCTGCCACGCTCGGATTGGAAACGGGTGATTGCCTTGTGCTGAACTCCATTTCCAACGTGGAAAAGGCTATGAGGTATCTGGACGGTTACGGGCGCATAGACTGTTACCTCGACCGTGACGAAGCCGGACGGCGCACGTTGGAAATGCTGAAAGGACACTACGAGGAACGTGTCTGCGACCGTTCCGCCCTCTATGATGGTTGCAAGGACTTGAACGAGTATCTGCAACTGACAACGAAAAAAGAACAATAACTTAAAAATCAAAGGACAATGAACATACTGAACAACAAGAACAAGAGAACACCAATCTTCAAGGCGTTGGCACTCTGCCTTTTCGCCGCCGTGTCGCTCACCGCCGTATCGTGTGACGACGATATGGACATCCAGCAATCCTATCCCTTCACGGTGGAAACCATGCCAGTACCCAACAAGGTGACGAGTGGGCAGACGGTGGAAATCCGCTGTGAGCTGAAAAAAACGGGCGACTTCGCCAACACCCTCTATACCATTCGTTATTTCCAGTTCGAGGGGGAAGGCACGCTGAAAATGGCGGGCGGCATCACGTTCCTGCCCAACGACCGCTACCTGCTTGAAAACGAGAAGTTCCGGCTGTATTACACGGCGGAGGGCGACGAAGCGCACAACTTCATCGTAGTGGTGGAGGACAACTTCAACAACTCATACGAGCTGGAATTTGACTTCAACAACCGCAGCGTGAAGGACGACGGGATTGTTTCCGTTATCCCCATCGGCAATTTCAAACCTCTGCCAAGATGATGCGTGTATTCATGGCTATCCTCTGTTCACTTATGGCGGTCTGTTCTGTGTCCGCACAGATCAGCCGCCAAGAGGAAACGGACGGGCAGGCGGCAATTTACCGCCTGCCGCTTATGGAACGAGCATTTTTGTGTACCCGCTACTTTGAGGGCTGGCACTCGGAGAAACACCACCCATACGTGGGCTGGGGTCACCGTGTGCAGTCGGGCGAAAGCTATTCGGCACGCACCATGACGAAACGACAGGCGGACGCACTCCTGCGGAAAGACTTGCGTAAGTTCTGCGCCATATTCCGCAAGTTCGGGCGTGACAGTCTGCTCCTTGCCACACTCGCCTACAATGTCGGTTATGTAAACGAATATGTTATGTAAAGTTGTCATATATAAATATATGTATATCAATAATATAATTCATAACAGTTGCAATTTTATTTACATAACTATTACATAGAATGAAATCATAAAATAGAATATCCTAAATCATACACAAAGTATTAAACATATTAATAAATGGTACAAAGTCAGTAATTACTCAGCGAATAATTTCATCATCTGAAAGCTTTCTGATACAAAAGTTTTTCAAATAGGTAGAATAATAAGGGATTCGTATGCAAATGGAAAGATTTATGCTCTGTTTCATAAAATTTCTCTACTTTTTCTATTTTATCATTTATGTAAAAGACTGATTCTCAATTATGATTATTCGCTGAGTAGTTACCAAAGTCGAAATATCTTTTTTGACTTGCTTATCATAAACATTTATTGTACATTTGCATAGCATTTCCAAATAGAGAACACAGAGCCTATCTTTATTTATAAGGTTAGATAAATGAAAGGAGGTGTTTGATATGCGGATAATGTGTAATTGCATTTACAAACCAGTGTCTGTGTCCGATTATTATCGGTTTCGCTATGGAAAGTGGGAATACGTTTCACCGTATTGTCGTCGTCGTCCAAGACGATAAATGCACATCTTCGGCAGCGAGATGTAAAAGAGCTGCCAATTTATACTCTCTTATTCATTATAAAAGCTCTCATATCTTCAATTGACTGGCGAATTTCGGTTTCTGTATAAGGAGTATTATGGCAATTCTCTGGATGATGAATTTGATGACGAATTTTTTCTGTTAAAGTCTTTTGCTCTGTCCTAGTTGTACCATTTGACAACTCCTTAATATAGTTGACTGTTGGTTTACCATTTTTATATTCTTCAATCCATTTTACTTCACCAGTTTTGTTCGAATAAAGATAACTATATAATTCATCATGGTACTCTTCTGTTACTTCTCCAAAAGATGTGAAATTTATTTCATTTAAAGATGGATATGGCAACTGGGATAATTCAATATTCTGAACAACCCTTTCTTCTTCTATTTCTTTTACTAATCGAATGTTATCAAACTTTAGTTGTTTTACAACATAAGAACTATGGGTTGTCAATACAACTTGTACATTCTCATTGTTGGCTAAATCTATTAAAGCTTTCATCAGGATCTTTTGGTGTGCAACATGCTGAGAAGTCTCAGGTTCTTCAATAGCGTATATTAGACCATCTGATTCTGTATTACTTTGCATTCTTTCGGCTTCAGCTCTAAAAAAGTTCAAAAGTATCAAACGCTTTACACCACTACCACGTTTATTGATAGGAATGTCATTATCTCCAGCAATAGATACATTTTTGAATAAATCAGACCATTTTAAATCAGTGAAAGATGGTATATTAGGGCTAAGACTATTTGCTAGCTCTGGATTCATTTCTCGTATTTTATCTAACGTATGATTTGAGACTTCTTGTAGTTTAGTTGTAACATGTTCTGCTATTTGCTGACACATTTGGGCTACATTTTCCTCTTTTAGTATTGATTTTACAGCCTCTTTTAAAGGATCTTGTATTTCTTTATCATGGTCATTATTACTACGATCAGCTTGAAAGAGTGAATATACAGGAAGAAACTTCTTCAAACTTTCCCAAATCGTCTTTCCGTCTTCTTTTGTTACATCAATTTCCTTTTCTTCTAAATTAAGATTATCAGCAAAATGATTCCATATTGCTGCGCGTATTACAGCCTTTCTAGTCTGATCTTCACATTCAATGTTCTCTCGATTTAATATTGCTTTAAGATCACTAATTTTTTTGCTTAACAAATCGCAACAAACTGCATTGGTCGGATGTTTAGCTCGAATATAAACTTTTTCCCTTCCAGCTTTTGGATACCTTTTCACTATTTTTAGAGTATTAGATTCTGTTAAAAGATATTCAGCTGCAAGTGTAGTTCTATTGCTTTCATCTATAACTAAACTATCTGGTAATTTGAAAAATTCTACAGCAATTATTACTTCATCGTCACCCTCATTAGAAGCACGTTTATTTATATCTTCCTTATCTAGGGAAATACATCCTTTTCCTTCGTTAAAGAAAATGTCTAAGGCTTCCAGAATTGTAGATTTTCCAATATCGTTACGACCAACAAAAGTTGTTAGATTGGAGAAAAGAACTGTAGTCTCACTTCTATAGCCACGAAAGTTTTTAAGTGTTACTGATTTTATTAACATATCAATATTTTTATATAAATTTATCACATCAATGTCGTTCGATTAAAATTTGTAGCCTACTAATATAAAAATATGAGTGGGAAAATATTTTGCTGCAAACTTAACCGAAAGCAAAATTACTGAATTTTATTTTTCAAAATGCTCTTTTCCCAATAAATTGTAGCCTTAAATATCTGTATTTAGTCATCAATATGACAAAATACACTTATGGTGATTAGACATCTCTATTATTATAAAGTTGAACTAATATAAACATGTATAAAAAATGGATTATCAAAAGTCGGAAATATCTGCATCCTTAGTGATGATACTTGTAGATATTTAAAAGAGAATTTATCCTATTTTCCTGCAACCATCAACGTATGCTGGGAATCATGAAGTCGATTGCCCGTTTTATGGAACAGTTTGATTACATAGAATACGACAGGCTCATTGATAAAATGTTCTTGGAGTTTGTTTTAAGTGAAAAGAACCTATTGTAGGATAGACGTTATCGGAAAGATCTAGTTAGAAGTATGAAATTTATGACTGGTTTTATATTGATAAAAAATAACAACTGTGCCTGAACCAGAAGGTCTCAGTAGCAATTTGGATTAAGCACAGAATAATTTCAAAATATCATATAATAAAAGAAAGATTATGTAAATCTACATAAAAATGGTTATGCAAACAAACTTACATAGAAGATATTGCTATACAGCTGATTACTATGTAATTGCAAATAAGAATGTTTACATTGTATTCAAATGAGTGAAGAGTGGTCCTTCTATTTACTACTCTTCACTCTACTTACTATTTTATTTATATTTTACTTGCAGAGCTTTTAAGAATTCCATTAAATCTCCATCTTTTTGCCATGTAGTTTTACTTTCCTGAATAATACCAGGAGTTAGTTTTTCCAATGCCTGTTCTTTTAATTTTTCACTTGCCCTGGCATATATTTCCGTTGTTGTTGTAGAAGCATGTCCAAGAAAGTCACGAATATAGACGAGATTTATACCCGCTTCCAACATATGCATGGCTTTGGAGTGCCGAAATGTATGACAGGATATATTACTTGGTATCAATCCCCAATATTGTTTCCTCGCATTTTTAGCATGTCTTTTCACAATATCTAATATGGCCATTCTCGTCAACCTTTCTCCTTTTGGATTAGGGAATAATGGATGGCATCTATATTGTGAAGCAAAAAGATTGTTCTCTTCCATATACAACCTTAAATTTTTCACTTGATTAGTAGAAAGAGGAACTACTCTAATTTTATTGCCTTTCCCATGTAATTTTACAGTAGTAGTTTCTCCTAATCTTATATTTTCTGGGGTTAGGTTTATAATCTCTTGAACTCTTGCACCGCTATCATACAATAGCCCCATAAGAATAAAGTCTCTACGCCCTTTACGAGTTGATAAATCCGGTTGTTCAAGTAATGCCTGTACTCCTTCTGTAGTCAGATAAGACATTTCCTTAAAAGGTGTTCTTTTCTGTTTGATACTCAATATAGCTTGCCAATAAGCCATGCCCTTAACTTCCCGATATTGAAGATATTTGAAAAAAGACCGTAGGGCGCTTAAACGATTATTTCTTGTTGATATTGAGCATTTTCTCGTTTCTTCCAGCCAATGCAAAAATCCTAAAACTCTTTCTTTTGTAATTTCTTTGAGGAATAGTTTTTCCGGTGCTATTAATTCAATCTTATACATGTATTGTATAAAAAGCATGAATGTTGCACTATACTGTTTTACCGTTTGATAGGAACAACCACATTCCATTGTGAGGTAACGGTTTAAATAATCTGTGAGATATTTTCCAAAATCTGTCATACATTAAATTTTTAATACATAATTAATCTGTCATTTCATCCATGTTTGGAAAAATATGATTGTGAGCCATATCTACTTGTCTTACAATTTCAGGAAACATGGTCTCCACTATTCTGACATATTTATTGGTAGCGGCAATGGATTGATGTCCCATATACGTCATTAGTATCAGCATCACATTATGTATATCTTTCCCTGATTCACATAATTGCACAAATGAATTTACACAGAATGTATGTCGAAGGTCATGCAGACGAGGTCCTTTTCGATTTTCATTTCGTACGATGCCGGCACGTTCTAAAATATGATTGAAAATGTTTGAAATAGTTTTTGATGAAATTGAAGTATCGTTACATTTTACAAAAAAATAGTTCTCTGGATTAATACTAAGCCCAAATTTCTGTTTTTTAGTTACATAATCACGGCATATTAGTGCTAAGGAAGGAGAAAGAGGGACATATCTGTCTTTCCCATTCTTACATTCTCTAAGTAATAAGCATTCATTTTTGAAATCAATATCACAGTGTTTCAATTTTATAGCCTCACCTATACGGATTCCTGTACCGTACAGCAGACGGATTAGGCATGGTATGGAAAATCGAGCTGAATTGATTACGTGGTGATAAGCATTTATTCTGTCGCACTCCTTGAAGATTCTTTCCATTTCGTCAGGTGTGTAAATGTAGGGGACAAAATTTGATTGATGTTTGGGTAATATTGGAATATATGAATCATATCCAATTGTTTGCAGGAAAGAAGAGAATCCTCGAAGAATGATAATCCTATAATAGCGATTATCTTCAGATTCTCCAGGGAATTTACAGCACCAAGCATCAGCCAAATCTTTGGAAATCCCAAGGACCTTCTCGTTTCTATCATTGGCAAACTTGTCAAAGCGCTTTAACAAACATTCCATTACAGTCGTTTTGCAACCTATATTTTTCTTGTATTCTATATATTGGGTAATTAACCCAGAGAATACACTATATAATTTACCAGTTCTCTTTCTCATATATTTCTAAGTAAAATATTTCAGGAATTTGAGGTACTTCAAGTGCGCATTGCCTTAGATGCTTCAAATCAACTTTTACATAACTCATGGTGGTTAATAAATTGGAATGTCCGAGAATTTCAGAAATAACGCTTGGGGATTCACCATTCTCAAACAAATTAATAGCAAGACTATGACGTAAAGAATGAGGACCATGTTTACGTGTTGATATATCTATCTTGGCTGCTAACATCCACTCTGAGACAATCCTGCTCAATGCCTGGGGTGAAATCCTTTGATATGGAGCCATATGTTCCAAAAAAACATGCGGACTGTCAATATCAGGTCTTCCGAACTTGATATAATCAATAATGGCACTTCCTATTTCCTCTGATAATGGAAATAAAACAGGCTTCCCCGTCTTTGCCTGCACAAGGGACAAACGGTTGAACTCCCATTCAAAATTGGCATATGTAATTCCTACTATATCCGAAGCGCGGAGTCCATAACGTGCTGCAAGTAAAAGCATTGCATAGTCGCGTTTTCCTTTAGGACAAGATCTGTCTATTGCGTCCAGCATTTTTTTTATTTCCTCCCTACTATAATATGATGGTAATTGAGGATTTTTGGGACGATGAAGGCGTAAAATCCTATTCCAGCGGGAAAAATTGCAATCTGCTAATAAATTACGCTCACAAGAGTATCTGACAAAGGCTCTTACAGAAGAGACGACGTGAGGCCAAGGACGTTTCTTTCGCTTCAATTCACGTAAAAATAACAAGCAACCGGGAATATCAAACTCTTTAACCAGTTTGTTGTTTTCTTTTAGAAAATCATACAAGTCTCTCAAATACAAGTGATGTTTGCTCACTGTTAGAGGGCTTTTAATTCTCCTTTCATGACAAATAAATTCATTGAATTGTATGCCTAAATCTCCTTTGAATTCAAACATAGGACTTCGCGGAGTTGGTTTTCCAATGATAATTCCTGTATGCAGAACTTCATTCATTATTTTTATATGTCTAACCATGTTCTTCTCAAAATCAGACAGTTGGGCGTATGCCATACTCTTGTGACGAGTTTTCAAAAAATCTTCTCCTACACGAGCAGAATAGATTTCAATTTTATTTTCCAGCATATAACATTCCAGTTTATTATAACTACTCTTAAATGCACAAATAGTTAAAGGTGCATAATGCCTTTCACGCAGTTGTTGGACAACTTGTTTCCTTAAATCATAAAAATTACTTTCTTCCATAAAACATTATTTATTGTTAGATATAAATTGAAGCTCCATCAAATCAAGTAGATGGAGCTTCAATATATCTCTTATTAGGGAATAATGCTATGATTTTAACTACTAAATTAGGAATATTATGTAAAAAGTAATCCTGTAAAAAATAAATATACCATCTGTTAGTCAATGATTTATATTTCCTTTATTTACATAATATACTCGCTTACATAACCCACATTATGTAAAAGCTTATATAATGTAGGTCCATACCGGCTTTTGGGGAGCGGAAAGATACCTAAAAGCACGCTGATCCGAAAATTGGAGGCGGGCGACAGGAACATTTACCGGGAGTATATCGCTTTCTGCAACTACAAGGGTAAACGGCACGCCATGCTGCTCAAACGGAGAAAGGCGGAGTTTGCGCTGCTGTACATTCCGTAACATGGCAAATGTCTGACAAATGAAACTCCGATGAAGCCACAACTTCATCGGAGTTTCCCATTTTGTTAGAATTGAATTCTGACTTCTTTCTCTTTAATATGTATCAAATCCCCCATAATCGTCATAGGACACATTTTCCCATTCCAAGGTTCGTCATAGCATTCCTCTTTATCACAATTTTGTTTTTCACAAAATGAATGCAATGGACAAACATAACCACATTTATGTAATCCCGTTAAATATGTGAACAGAGCATTGTGTCCAATTAAAGCTAACATATCGTCAGACAGTTTACTGGAATCTGTTAAGGACGATGGTGGTGGATTAAAATCTCCGTTGTCAGTATAGCTATAAGGCATTCCTAAAAAATCTATCAATGTTTTGATTCGTTCCTTAGATAGAGGTTGGTAATCAGTAATCAAAGTTAATATTGGAACAAAACCTTTGGCTGGACGTATTCGTTCAAGAACTTCTCCAATATAATCTATTTCTACTTGGACACTTTTAGAAAACACTTGCTTGAATGCGTCTATAAGAGTATCAAAAAAGTCACAAACTGACATTGATTTACCATTGATATTTATTTTAGCTTCATTTATGAACTGTTCAAACAGTTCTATTGCTGATAAATTCGGATTTTCATTCGCATATGCTAATTCATTGATTAAAACTTCAGCAGGAGAAAGACTAAATAAAGATATGTAGCAAATTGTTATCAATTTTATATTATCTGACGCTATTGCTGAAAAATGTTGTTCTGCAATAATCTTAACTAAATTATATGGGAGGTCATATCTTTCATGAGTTGCAGTTTCATCAATTAGCATTTGATATAATGCAGCCATACTCTCCTTGATAATATTAGCCCCCAAAGTTATTGCTTGTTTTGAACCATCTGTAAAACAGATGTCTAATGTTATCACAGGCAATATCCTATTATTCAATTGTTTATATTTTCGATGAATACAGATACGTTCATTTACATCTATCTTAAAATCATTTCTCCGTGTATCTGCAAGTGGACAATATCCCATTCCACATTTCACAATAGCTATTTTATTCGCCAGTTCTGGAGAATAATCTATATCTAATGGGAGTGTGATAGTAGATGTTGCATTTTCTACAAAAGCATATGTTTCTGCCATTATATTATATCGAACCATACTATCATATAGTCCCCACGGAGTTGATACATTTTGAAGAAAGTGAATATACTCATGAACAATAGTGCCTAATGTTGGAATATCAAGTTCATCTATATTTCCATCATATGAATCATGAATACGAATCTGCATAAACGCAGGTTTATATTCACCTCGACTATTATTCAGTTCGGTTATAATGTGTTTTTGACTTGTCGTTAATTCACACATATTTTACTACTATAATTATGAGTATTAAACTTTTGCAAAGATATTCATAATATTCCATATATCGCCAAAAGCGATTGAAACAGCGGTTTCTTTGCTACTTTCTTTGTCCGCCATCATGCTCACTGAAAGAAAGTAGGCGGCTTTCGCCGCCCACCTCTCAAAAACGGGTGTAAAGCCCCGTCACCATCGTGAACATTTCCTCCAGCATATCGCAATATATCCCCTCGTGCGTTTCAATGTCCTTCGTCCTGCTCTCGAATGTCTTTTTGCTGAACGTCCTGCGGTAGAAACGCATATTGTAGAGGTCTGCACTTCCGTCGTAAATGATGTCAAGACGGTTGGCACTCGTTTTGTTCCTCGCAAGGCTCATGCGTAAGCCGTTGCCCATGTCTATGAAGTCTTTGCTTCCCGTCATGGCGGCAAAGCGTCTGCCGCCTATCTGCTCCAAAATAGTCTTTGCTATCATATTCGTTGTTTTTAGGTGTTATGTTGTGGCGGTGCGGACACCGCCACAATGTTCAAAATTCTGTTTTCTCGGTTATGGGTGTGCATCTTTCCAGCCACTCTTTCAGACACTCCATGTTATACTCGCTCGTTATGACTGCCGTATGGCTGTCAATGGCAGTAAACCTGCTACTTTCATAGTTGTCTATCCACCCCTTTAAGGTATCAACTCCCCATGCTTCGGCATCGTCAAACATACCGTCCAATACCGTGATAGGCTCGCTGAACTTGACTATCAGCGTTTGGTAGCCTGCTTCGTTCATCGCTTGTCCTCCTTCCTTTCCTTTGCCGTTAGCCACTTGTCCCGTGCGGCTCGACATTCGTCTAATGTGGGTTTGACACAAGAGAAAAGTTCCCCGTCCGTGTGGCGGTAGTCGTATTGCACAAGGGTGCGTTTGCGTCTGCCGATACCCGTTTGGAAATTCTCGTAGTTCTCCGTTCCTGCCGATTGGCAGGTGCTTACTCTGTTAATTGTCATTTTTGTTGCCATAGTCGTTGTTATTTAGATGATTAGAAATGTACAGACAGCACTCTGTGTTGCATCACCATTTCGGGGTTACTCGTATAGCGTTGGTGCAGGTAGAAATGATGTGAGCCGAAGCCGTAAAGGAAGAACTTGCCAAGTTCGTGTTTCTCGGCAAAGTCCTTGACGCTCGCCCTTAATTGCTCCTCACTCTGACAAAGAGTGAGGAGGTTCATAAATTCAAGGAACATCGTGGGGATTTTATCATCCCATAGGAAAAGCATGCTTTCAAATCTTACTTCCATAATGTTAGTTGTTAGATGTCGATATTATGCCGCTTTCATCCGCTGGCGGATAAGGTTGGCGTTCTTGTTCACAAGGGCGATGATGCGGTCGTGGTATTCGGAGTTCTCGTTGCATACGCCACGACACTGCACCACCTCAAAAGTTTTTAGTGACACCTCTATCGTTTCAATTCGTTTTCCGTCAATGGTGGCGGATAGGATAAGGGAGTCTTTTCGTTTGTGGTAACCGCCCACACAATGGTGCATCGTCCTTCCTTCCTCTGCCATTTCTTCCACGCTCTCTATGACTTTGACGCAAATAAGGCTGTCGGTAAAGGCAAGTCCGAAGAATATGCCCTTAGCTTTCAGATATTGTTTCTCGTCCTCAATCGCTTTCCTGCGTTGCTGTTCAGTCCGCTCATGTTTCCTTTGCAGGTTGCGCTTTGCCACCAACTTGTCGTGTTCAACTTTGAGGTCGGCAGGGCAAACGTATTTCGGGCTGTTTGTGTCCTTGCCGAAATGACGCAGGAGGTCTATGGTGTCACGCCACATTGAGCCGTCCTCAATGGTATAGCCGTTGCGGATACATATCTTGATTGAAGCCCAATACTCTCCAATATTGAAAGAGTGGTACAGATAGTAGCGCAACATGGGATATTGCCCTGCCTTCAACAGCGTTTCCGCACGGCTGTCCGACAATAATGCCGGTATTAGTTTGGTGGGTACAATGTCGTGGAAATTGCCGTTAAAGCCGTTTCTGCGGAGCGTCGGCAACACCTTATATCTTGGATATATCGGGGAATATGAGATATGGCGGTACGCTTCATTGTCATTGCGGATAGCAAAAGGAGAAGCGAATGAGAACGTGTCGATGTAGCATCCCAATGTGCGTGGAATGGCAACAACAGCCTTACGCCCTTGTTCATTCCACCAATACTGCCCGATTTCAAGGGCATAGGACTTGGCATTAACCCCTTTCTCCATACCCACGACAAGCAAGAACATTCGTAGCACTTGGTATTCTCCGCTTGTGGTAAGGGTTGTGAAATACTGCTTTTGTCTTACCTTGCGCTGATAGGTGAGGCAGACTTTCAAACTTGCTCCACATTCAGGACACGTACAATGCTCGGTCTGCTCCGTCATTACCCAACTATGACCGCAATCCATACAAGTGGTACGACCTTTCGGCAAGCGGTGTGCATAATGCTCCACGCAATTACGGAATGCCCAATTAATCTGTATCGGGGTTATCGGGCGTAGTTTCTTGCTTTGGGCAAGAACTGCTTTTTCAAATTTGTTTCTCGGTTTCATAAGCCAAAATCAAATAATGAGGGTTGAACTTGGGTTTCTGTTTTCGCCTTTGTCGGCTTGGTGCGGTTCTGCAACTTGCGGAGTTCCTCGTCTTGGTATCTGCGGACTGCCTGCTGACGTGCTTCTGCTTTTTCCTCTGCCGTGAGTTCCACAATGTGGTTCACCGCCACTTGGCATTGGATAGGCTTGCCCACCTCAATCTCGTTCTCGTCATAGTAGTGTACTGCTTGTCCGTATATCTCTCCGTCCGTGAAGCCGTTACAACCGCTTTTCTGCACATAGTTCAGAATGTAGGTTACGCAATCGTCAATGTTCTTGGCTGGATTGCGGTAGTTCTTCGCAAAGAGCGTGTCTTCCTCCGCACGTTGTTCCAAATACATCTGTATCGTTCTCTTGAAATGGTCTGTTCCTTTCATATCGCTGTCGTTTTTATGAGTTGTCAAATAGTATGTTTCAAAATCTCCCTCCAATAAATCGGCTCAACCTCGCTCAATAGGAAGTCTATAAAGTCCTTCCGTGCGTCCTTGTTCAGTTCGTGGTAGAGTCCACGGAAGACGGACATATTGCCGTTGAGGTATGTTTCCACCATGTACTCGAAGATGTTGCCCACCTCGTAGTATCTGCATTGTTGCTCCACTGTCTTGCTTCTTCTCTTTGCCATGTCGGTAGGGATTAAAGGGTGAATAACCAAAGAATGAAGTCAAAGAACAGGATAACGGAAAGAATAGCCACGATTACCCCTATTGCCACTCGGAACACTCCGTTTATTATCTCTCTGACGATGTACCAAAGGATGCCGGACACCCAAAAGGCGGTGCGCATGATTGGGGTGCATATCGCAAGCCCTATGTATTGCGCCATTTGTCTGAAATTTACCGTTGCTGTCATAGCCGTATCATTTGTTAAGTTCCACGATGCTGTCTATCCTGCCGTATAGGAAACTGCGGAGTGCCGTCTTGTCGGTAGCCTTGTATTCCGCCCAATGCCCATACTGCTTTACAATGTAGGTTCGGAGAATGTCGGAAAAGTCAAACATCCAACCTTGCAAGGGTACTGCGCTCTTGAAATAGGTGTTGCTGTTCACGTTGCGTGTAAGCCAATCCTTTTCCTCTCGGCTCAATTTCTCACCATTGTTCAGTTTGGTGCGAAGTCCGTACACCTTGCTGCCTTGCAGGTTCTCCAAACTTGATACTTCCCATGCCACGAATTTTGTTGCTATTGCCGTTCTCATATCCGTTTTGTTTTTGATTTTTTGTTTTTTAATGCGGATTCAAGAGCTGAGGGAGTTGAGTTTCAAACTATCTTATCTGCCTCTCGTTTATCCGACATTTTTTTTTAATGCGTCTTTCTGTCGCATCGGTCGTTTTCGTTTCGGGTGCTTAAAAAGGTAGGGATTAGGGAATGCAAGGTTTTTCGGAAAAATACTACCCGAAGGGCTGGAGATTTTTCCAGAAAACAGGAGGCTTGACCTTGCTTTCCCGTACAATCCCGGAGTTACCTTTGCACCCAGCACGAAAATGACTGCCTGATGCGGCTCACTGAAAGGCGCGAAAATGGAGGTAAACGGAAGTGGAGGCAGATTAGACAGGAAAACTTCAAAAGAGAAATCCGTGAAAAAGACATCCCCAACAGAAAAGAACATAGCCGGTAGCGTGAAACCGGGCAAACCATCGGCAAGGAAGTATGTTTTTATCTGTTTGGCCAAACGTGTTTGGTCGGATGGATAAAATCATTCTTCCCGGTTTGTCTGCCGTGAGTGACGGCTTGTTCCATTTATGGAATGTGCGGTCATACACGGCTTTCCGCTTCCGGCGCAAAAGGACAACGAAAAAAGAAAAATCGTCAAAACCCCGTAAAAGCACCTCTTTGGCATAAGCACAAAAGAAAGGGGCCTTGTCTCATCAGTCTAAACTATTGTTTAGGCGTGAGGCAAAGCCCTTTTCTCCGCTTATGCGGCAGTCGGCACACGTTCGTTCAAAATCTTTTTGGGCGATGGTGTGCTGACGGATAAAATCGCTTTTACGGAAAAACTTGTGTGAGAAGAAAAAAACGGGAGATTCATTTCTAAATCTCCCGTTTTATTGTTACTTTTGCATACGAAGAGTTCTTTGAAGGTTACGCAACGCACAGAAGAATAATGCAGTAGATAACTAACTAATTCGTAACCTATTACTATTATGAGCGATTACCCAATGCTCATTTCCAATAAATTACACTCTTTTCGTAACTTCACTAAGCCAATTTAAATATTTTGCTTGTTTTTTATCCCATTCAACAGCTTTAATTTTATCCTCGCCTGGCCTATTCCCATACACAAACGAACTTCTTTCTACTTTTTCATACCACGCATCACTAAATTTCTTACTTCCTTTAATTTTTGAATAATACATGATATCATCTATCAATGCCCGTTCATATTCCATCATACCTCTTGATATAGTACCGCTATATACTCCTAAATGAATCTGAAAGAGGTGAACCAATTCATGAGCAAAACTTCCATAGGTTATATCATCCTCTCCTCTAAACACTAAATCTACTGTTCCATTAGATAAAATAGAATTCCCTGCATTTGCCCTTCCTCCTCCTAAATTAGGATCCATATAAACATAATTAAAAGCGAAACCTTCGCTCTCTAAATAATTAATAATCTGCTTAGCATAACATATTTTTTCCTCCATTTCTTTAATGACTCTTTCTAATTTCTCTAGTTGTTGAGGGGTTAACTTATCAGTATTCTTTATAATTTTTTTTACATGAGACTTCACCGGAACTGAAGGATCAGTGGGAGTTCCGATATAACCGCCTCCACCTCCATCAGAAGAACCATCATCATAACATTCGGTATATGGAACTTCTCGGTAAGTCCAATAACATGCAGGTGCAGTTATTGTTGGACCTTCTAATTCACCACCTTCTAGGGTAGGGTCACCTCCGCTTCCACCACTATTACCACCATTACCATCATCAATACCGCCTCCAAACTCACCGGTACCATAAAAACTCGCCCAGTCATCCATAAAGGCAGAACGTGTAATCGGAGGACAATAGTAATACGATTCGGTATAGTAATTCGTGTAACACTGTATAGCTCGAGTTGTAGCAGAAGATAGCGTATCCGATAATGCCGCCTCATCAAGAACAGGAGAAAGACGCTTTATTATCTTACCATTCTTGTACTTCCAACCGTTTACAAACTCACCGCTGGGACAAAAATATAAAACCATACCGTCAAAATGGGGAACCCGATGCAAATAATTGTTATCTGACAAATCATCGTACTTCATCAGATAATTCAGACTACCTATAAATATCATATTGAAAGTAATGATTTCTCCCGTCGTAATATCTTTCAATATAACAGACCGAGCAACGTTCATCACCCGTCTTTTTTCTTTCTTGCTCATCTTCTTTTTCTGCTTCTTCGTATCTTGGTCATAAAGGATAACATTCATGTTGGAACGCAAAGAGGCTTCCACCACTTCATACCTTCCTTTCTTCCATTCTTTAGCATGATTCCACGAAGGAGTTACCAATATTCCCGATACATTGCTTTGCGTCACCCCCATTCGGGTAACGGGAGCCCCATTGTCGACATACCATTCTTTGGCAGCTGCAACAGTTAACTCCCGATTCTTACCGACAGCCAGTTCGTTTGATAATTCCTGTTGTCTGTCCGTGAACAATTCGTCACGAACGCAAGCGTACAACAAGAGGGCGGCCATTCCAAACGCAAAAAGAATTTGTTTCTTTCTCATGTTTTCCATCTCATTAAAGGTTACTTTATTGAAAAGACGAAAATTATATCAGGATGTAATCAGTCTTTTTTATTTTTTTACGACATAATAGATGTGCTTTACACAAGGAGAATGATGCTATCCTCCATGAATAGGGAGAAGTGAAGAATGTTCTTAACAGTGAAGAATGTGAAGAATCCGTTTTTGCTCGATGAACTCCGCAAATAGGCTGATAAACAAAGACCTATTTATAGAAAGCATGAGGGATAAAAACTAACTTTATTTTATATTTCTGTACGGTACTTTCTCAATTCTCCCCGCAAGGTCAATGCTTTTCCTTCTGTATATTGATTGAGTAACGCCCAGAATCGCTCGCTATGATTCATCTCGCGGGTATGGCATAATTCGTGCAACAACACGTAGTCTATCAAATGAGAAGGCAGCAAAACCAGGTAATAGGATAAATTAATAGCTTTTCGAGCCGAACAACTCCCCCATCTGCCCTGACTGGAGTTTATTTTCACACTCGAATAGGACAATCCGCATTGCTTGGACAAGAAGGCCAGACGTGAAGGCAGAATACTTTTGGCATTTCGTCTCAATGATTCTTCAATAACCTTATGCAACCAGCTTTGCAGTTTTTCATCTGTAAAATCGGCATGAGGCGGACAAACGATCTCCATTACACCCAACCGGGAATTAGCCAGAAACTGATCTTTCTCGCCCGACACCAAAGATAGTTTAAAATGCTCCGCATCAATCTTATAATTCAAATCAATCAACGGACGAGCGATTTTTTGCCGGGAGGCCAGAAGCTTTCCACGCAGGTTCTCGATGGCCTGTTTCACTTCTTTCAGGGTAGTACCGGGAGGAACTGAAACATAAACAGCATCACTCTTGGTACGAAACACAAGACTTCTCGCACGTGAATTGACGCGTATCACCAGACGCCCTAACTCATCATCTTCTATAATCTTATCCATTATAATCCTCCTATCAACAGCCACAAAAGTAATAAAAAAGAAGACGCTAACGAAAAACTTTATGGAAGATGCAACTTTAGATCAAATTCTTCCGTCTAACCATTATATCAATCATAGAAAAGCGTAATTATGAAAACAAGTTTATTGCTCGTATTAGTCACGGGAATGTTTCTAGTACTTACTGCCGGCTCTTGCTTGCGGGGAAAACACATCGTAGGCAGTAAGAATTACATCTCCAAAGAAGTGAAAGCCGACCACTTCAATGAAATCAAACTAGTGGGAAGCGCCAACATTAGTTATTGGCAAGACACATGCAGCCATGTCGAAATTCATGGTTCCGACAACATCATACCACTTATAGAAACGTATGTGGAGGGTAGTACATTCATTATAAAATTCAAGAAGAATGTCACTATCTGGAAAGGAAAACTGGAAATAAAAGTTTTTGCTCCGGAACTGAATAAGCTGTCGGTCAACGGTTCAGGAAATATAAGATTAATCAATGGGATACAAACCTCTAAAGATATTGAGTTCCACATCAACGGTTCGGGCAACATTCAGGGAGAAGGATTCAATTGCCAAAAAATGGCCGTTTCAATTAATGGTTCGGGAGATGTAAGACTACAACAAATAGAGAGCCAGGAATGTCAGGCAAGTATTTCCGGTTCGGGCAATATCAATCTGAACGGCAAAGCCATTCAAGCGAGCTATTCTATTGCCGGATCAGGAAATATTCAAGCTGCCGATTTGCAAGCAGAAAACACAGACGCAAGCATTAGCGGCTCCGGCAACATCAGCTGCTATGCCAGTCAGAAGCTGGTTGCCCGCGTCAAAGGAAGCGGTGATATTGCCTATAAAGGAGATCCTCAAGAAGTGGATGCGCCACGAAAAAATATACGGCAGATCAAATAAAGACAGCTTAAATAAAGACAGTTTAAAAACATAAAAGGGCTACTGCATCGCGCGGTAGCCCATTTATTTAGTTAGTTTCATTATAAAAATTTGAGAGAATTGAAAACTTCACAGTTTCGCCTTCGTTGTTGTTTTAATTAAGCACACTAACTATATTATATGTTTAAAGCAAATGAAAATGTCTATTCGTTTATAACTTGCACCTTGTGGTTGATCTTCGCCAGGCTATCCGCCAGGACCTGTTCCGCTTTCACATCATTTGAGATAGCGACCGACGGTGCAGTTACTTGTTTACCAATGGTATCCGTAGCCAATACACTTCCATCATCTCCGGAGAAAGAATGTTGTGCCACATTCCCCAAAGAAAGGATGATTGCAATTACGGCAGCAGCCTTGAACAGAGGAATAAAACGACCGGTCAGTGTCAAACGTTTCGCTTTTACTACCGTAGGCTCCACCTCTGCCAGAATACGTGCATCAAAGTCTTCGCCCAGTCCTACTTCCTGCTGAACCTGCTGATAAACAAACAGATTCTTATAGCGAAGCAAATGAGCCGGAACTTCTTCCTTTGCGAAGAAGTCGCGCAATGTTGCTTCCTCCTCAACGGAAGTTTCGCATTGCCAATATCGCTCGAGGAGCTGTTCTATATCCTTATAATCCATATTCGTCAATTTCTAAATACCTTTGTTTTACTTTTTGCCTGGCTCTGAA
Organism: Bacteroides xylanisolvens; assembly: GCF_018289135.1. Classification (NCBI taxonomy): domain Bacteria; kingdom Pseudomonadati; phylum Bacteroidota; class Bacteroidia; order Bacteroidales; family Bacteroidaceae; genus Bacteroides; species Bacteroides xylanisolvens. The sequence continues at coordinate 5,052,970 of NZ_CP072216.1, read as the reverse complement.
GAGATTCACTTTGACTTGTTCCTCTGTCAGATTCAGCAAGGTTGCAATTTTTTTATAGCTTTCACCTTCAATGTCCCTCAGTTGCATGATAAGCCGCTGTTTTTCGGGAAGTTCGTTTACCAGTCTATTAATGATGTTCATTCTTTCATCATGAATCATCTGGTCATACGGACTGTTTGCATCAGGTTCTTCCGCCATTTCGGGGGTGAGTTCCACGTTTTGAGCTTCTTTCTTTTGACTCCGGTCTATCGCCAGGTTCTTTGCCACTGTCAGGCAATAGGCTTCGACCGATTCAAATTGAGACCACTCATCACGCTTGTTCCACACTCTTATCATGGTGTCCTGAACGACATCCTCGGCTTCGGCCCTATCCAGGGTGATTCTGAGAGCCAATCGAAAGAGTTTATCCTTCAACGGCAAAATATCGTTTCGGAAGCTGATTTCTTGCATCTCTATAATAATGACGGGCTAGGATATGAAAAGTTACAGTCGCCCACTACTTTTTTTTGAATTATTTTTTTATTCTCGTTCCTCCAGAGTCGTTAATCGCTGACGCTAAGGTGATTACCACTTCAGAAACTCCTGCATTTATTGCTTCAAAAGAATTTTCCAACTTAGGAATCATACCTCCTTGAATAACGCCATCGGCTACATATTGTTCAAATTCGGCACGGGTGATTTGAGGAATCACACTGTCGTCATCATTCTCGTCACGCAACACACCTTTCTTCTCGAAACAATACACCAATGTCACATCAAACAGAGCCGACAACGCTTTCGCTGTCTCCCCGGCAATGGTATCTGCATTCGTATTCAACATATTGCCGTGACCGTCATGTGTCAATGGAGCCATCACGGGAACAACGCCTTTATGTATCAAATCCGACAATAAAGTGGCATCCACCTGTTCCACATCCCCCACAAACCCGTAGTCTACTTCTTTCACCGGACGTTTCACCGAACGGATTACATTCATATCCGCTCCGGTCAATCCGAGTGCATTGACTCCGCGTGCTTGCAGACCTGCCACAATGTTTTTATTCACCAATCCGCCGTACACCATCGTTACGACTTTCAACGTTTCGGCATCGGTAATCCGACGACCATTTACCATTTTGCTTTCAATACCCAGTTGCGCGGCAATCTTTGTTGCCGAACGACCGCCACCATGAACCAACACTTTATGTCCGTCAATAGCGGCAAAGTCATTTAACAACTGACGAAGGGTGGCTTCCTCTTCTACGATTTTGCCACCCACCTTAATTACTGTTAGTTTTTCTCTCATTTCTTGATTTCTAATAAGTTCACCGAATGGAGAATCCGGCTCCGGCACCCTGCCGGTTATTCCAAATAAGTATATCCGTAAAGCCCCGAACGATAGTTGGAAAGGAATTCTTTTCCTTCTTCCAAGGAGATTTTTCCTTCTTTCACTGATTTAGTCACCCAAGTTTCGAGCGTACGTACCAGCTTCTTCGGATTGTACTGCACATAGTCCAACACCTCCGCTACCGTTTCTCCGTCGATAATCTGTTCGATATTATATCCTTTCTCGTTCACCGAAACATGCACGGCGTTCGTATCACCGAACAAATTATGCATATCTCCTAAAATCTCCTGATAAGCACCCACCAGGAATACAGCCACATAATAAGGTTCTGTTTTCTTCAGTGCATGTACAGGCAGATAATGAGCCACGTTACGGGTAGAGATAAAGTTGGCAATTTTGCCGTCCGAATCACAAGTTATATCTTGCAAGGTAGCCGAACGCTCCGGTTTTTCATCCAATCGCTGAATAGGCATGATCGGGAATATCTGGTCAATTGCCCAAGAGTCAGGAAGTGACTGAAACAGCGAGAAGTTACAGAAATATTTATCGGCAAGCAGTTTGGACAATCCACGGAATTCATCGGGTGCATGCTTCAAACCGGCTGCAATCTGATTAATCTCACGTGTAATAGACCAATACAGACGCTCGATTTGTGCGCGGGTTTTCAGATCTACGATTCCATGACTGAACAAGTCCAATGCTTCCTCCCTGATCTGCTGTGCATCGTGCCATGCTTCCAACATCTTGTTCTGATTCAGCGAATCCCAGATTCCATATAACTCCTGCACCAATTCGTGTGCATCCGGAGCAATTTCCTCCTCGTCATCCCATTCGGGTAAAGTAGCGGTTTCAAGAACTTCAAAGATAAGAACAGAATGGTGTGCCGTCAATGCACGTCCACTTTCCGTTATGATATTCGGATGCGGGATACCATTTTTATCGCTCACGTCTACCAGCGTAGAGATAGAGTCGTTTACATACTCCTGAATGGAATAGTTTACGCTACCTTCGCTATTGGATGAACGAGTTCCGTCATAATCCACTCCCAGTCCACCGCCAATATCAACAAACTCCACCTTAAAGCCCATTGAATGGAGCTGCACGTAAAATTGTGAAGCCTCGCGCAAAGCCGTTTTGATACGACGGATCTTCGTCACCTGACTGCCGATATGGAAATGAATCAGTTTCAGACAATCTTTTAAGCCTTTGCTCTCCAGAAAATCGAGCGCTTCGAGAAGTTCACTGGAAGTCAAGCCAAACTTGCTGGCATCTCCTCCCGACTCTTCCCACTTTCCGCTACCGGAAGAAGCGAGTTTGATACGTATACCGATATTAGGCTGCACATTCAGCTGCTTTGCCATTTTTGCTATCAGTTTCAGTTCGTTCATCTTCTCCACAACGAGATAGATACGTTTACCCATCTTTTGGGCAAGCAGAGCCAGTTCAATATAACTTTCGTCTTTATATCCGTTGCAAACAATCAATGAGTCAGAGTCCGTATTGACCGCAATCACCGCATGGAGTTCCGGTTTAGAGCCGGCTTCCAGTCCGAGATTGAACTTCTTTCCGTGGCTGATAATTTCTTCCACCACAGGGCGCATCTGGTTGACCTTAATCGGATAAATAATAAAGTTCTGGGCTTTATAACCATACTCCTCGGCTGCCTGTTTAAAGCAGGATGACATCTTTTCAATACGGTTGTCCAAAATATCCGGGAAACGCACCAGCATGGGAGATGCCACATCACGCAATTGTAACTCATCGACCAGTTCTTTCAAATCAACGGATACTCCATCTTTACGAGGTGTAACAACGACATGACCTTTGTCATTAATACCAAAGTACGAGGTACCCCAACCTGTGATGTTGTAGAGTTCCTCAGAATCTTCAATACGCCACTTTCTCATTTTCTGTTATTCAGTGTTTTTAGTAAATAATTGGACGGCAAAAATACGGATTAATCTACATGTTGGCAATTAATTGGACATTAATTGTTTCAAACGGTCCATATAACCACTATTTCCGTTGCGGGCGTCATAGCGAAGTGCCAGCTCTTCCGCCTGCTGATAGAAATAATTGCGAAGCTCGCTGACCTGATAAATTCCATCCGGACGATAAAGAGGGAATTCCTCCGGCAACGACAAGGAGACTTCCGGACGGGTCTCATACTTCAAGGCCTCTACCATATCGCAAGAGAAGCGATATTTCTTCAACGTATTCGTACGCAAACTCCAACCGATGCACCGCTCGGCATACTCCCAGCCTCTTTCCGGCTTCGTCATTATATTATAAGCAATAAACAATCCCAAGTAAAGCAAAAGATATTCATCCTTTTCTCTTCCCTGCAATGCTTCTTCGGCACGTGCACACATATCAGCGGCAACCTCCGGTTTGCCAGCTTTCTGTGCATAATAAGAAAGCTTCAAGTAAGCCCGCAAATTGGCTTCATAACAGGTGACCTGCTTATTAATCAATGGCTGCGCCCGGCTGTAAGCCTCATCAAACTGCCCTGTTTCCAAATAATAATCCAGCATAAAATTCAGTTCGCAAGCCTCACACGACTGACCGTCTATCTTTTCATTCAGCATCTTGTCAATGTATTCTTTTGCCTTGTCATACTGGCGCATCCAAACACATTCCACAGACCAGCGGTGATAATAACTCCGCAAAGAATATCCATTCCGCAGAATACGGGTTTTATAATCCTCACCGATCGCTTTCACCTGTTCCATCGGAATTTCCGGCAGATCGAACGTACAAGCCCAGATCCATTTATATTTCCACAACAAGTCATCTTCTTTGATTACATCCTTGTGATTCTCGTAATCATCCAGGATTTTAGAGAACACGGTAATCTCTTCCGCATCTGCCGAAAGAAGATTCAGTTCATAGATAAGATCCAGTCTCAACTCCGTAGCCCATTCCACATCTTCGTTCTCATCAGCGATGCGGATAGCTTCTTTCAATAGATTAGCTTTTTCACGGGGATGCAGGCTGTCATTCTGTGTCTGCAACAGCAGTTTTTGTATTTCAAGTGTGTATCTCATACTCTTTTTTTAATTCAGGAAATTTATAAAATCATTCATTTTCGAAGTCATCAGTTCGCTAAGCGAACGGTTGAAAAGCTCCATTTCTTCACTGTTCACCGGATATTTACCTTGTAGAAGCGATTGTACATACAATATATGCACCACATGCTGAAACAATTTATTGTCTCCCTGTATTTGCAATAAAGTCTGTACCATTTCGTTATCCGCATTGAAAGTGAGTGTCGGTGGGATTTGCTTGGCAGTATTGACAGCCCCCAATACAGCCGCCAACGGATTATTGGCACTTTTAGCTACATTCTCCTTTTCCTCCGCCACAAAGATTACCGGAATATCCACCGGAGTAAAATGTTTCAGACGACAGACACAGCCAAACCGCTTCAACAGCTCGTTCGCTTTCATTTCAAAAGCCTGAAACTCTTTATTCGCCTCCACTTCGCCAAACTGTTCCAGCAACCGTGAAGGAGATATTTCATCCAACGTAAGTTCCGGATTCAGACGGACATACTTTTTCAACAAAGTCTCATCAAAAGTGTAAGCAGCATTCACCACCAGCCATCCTTGCGCTCCGGCTATACGGCGCACCTGACGGAAATCTTCCAGATTCTTGGTATAGCATATCACATTGCTTGCCGAACGAATACTTCCAAAACCACGCAGCCCCTTATTTGTTTCAAAAGGAAGGTAATCCATAAACAAACGGAGCAGTTCATTGTCTTCCGAAGCAATCGCCTTGATATGGAAGTGATGAACATCCAAGATCCGGTTGAACATGGCTCGGTCATTCTGCACCAATCCCCGCAAATAATCCTTGATAGCTATCCCGATCTCTTTCCGCGCATCCTTCAACTGGTCATTGCTCACCAAAGACTCGCGGGAAGCAGTAGACAGCAATCCGTCCGCATTCACCAGACAACGGATAAAGAAAGCCCACGGCGGCAACAGATTACAATCGTCCTCACTCAACAGCATACGTTTAAGGTAGACCTTATGGGAATTGCGTACTGAAAATTGTGTGCGGAAAGGCAAAACATAAAGCACCCCTTCTACCTTACCACTTTCAGTATAAATCCGGAAAGCATCAAGAGCCGACGACTGAAATACTTTTGCCCCATAATCCAGCAGTTCTTTGCGAGTCGCCTTCGGGTCAAGCCATACGGGCGAAGGCGTATTTACCAACTCCTCTTCCCCCTGATAATGCAGATAGATAGGATATGGCAACACTTCCCCATAACTGACCAGTATCTTCTTAAACGTTTCATATTCAAAAAGATGCATCCAGTCTCCTTTCGGATGCAACACCACCTGCGACCCGATAGGCCGTTCTTCGTCCGATAAAGTCAGCTGATACGTCCCATCCACTTTGCCACACCAGCAAACAGGCTGTCCGCCCATTGCCGAACGACTCTCCACGGTGATTTCATTAGTCACCACAAAACAAGATAACAATCCGATACCGAACCTTCCGATAAAATCGTCCGCATCGGGAGTATCCCGTTTTGAACTCTCTCCGATAACCGTCAGAAAACGATAAACTTCCTCTTCTTTCAGTCCGACTCCATTATCCCTGAACACCACCGTTTTGTCTTCATTCAGAAAGACATCGATACGTCCTTTATAATTCTCGTCGATATTGCGTAGTGCCGTGATGGCATCTACACAATTCTGCAACAGTTCGCGAACAAAAGTATTCGGGTTACTATAAATGTGCTCTGATAACAGGGCAATCATACCTTTAAGATTGACCTGAAACAGATTATTCCCTTCTTTTTCCATGTTCCTCTTTTACTTTCTCCTCCTTCCGGTAATTTTAAGAGCTTTCTCATTGCCATTCTCTGCGGCCTTTTCGAACCATTCCATTGCAATTTCATCGTTTTCTTCCACGCCTTTGCCCGTCAGATAGGCATTTCCAAGTTCAAATTGCGCTTTGTCGCTATTTTTTTCAGCAGCTTTCAGCAGCCATTGCACCGCAGCTTCCGGATCAGGAGTACAACCTTCGCCATACATCATCATCTTACCGAGATAATAAGTCGCAGCAATATTTTCATTCCCTGCCGCATCCGTAAACCAGCGGTAAGCTTCGGCATAGTTCTGTTTCACACCTACTCCGTTGTAATAGCAAAGTCCGGTACGATACATACTCATCGTATTTCCATTATCCGCAGCCAGCGTATAATATTTAAAAGCTTCCGTTTCATTATCTTCCACTCCGATACCCATTTCATAACAGATACCCAATCCTTCGCTATACCACTCGTATTCGGCAGCTTTCTTGAAATAGGCAAAAGCCTTTTCCGATTCGTTCAGACTGTCATAATCATACAGGTAATACTCACCCATACGCAACATTGCCATTGGAATTTCGTTGGCCACAGCCTTCTCATACCATTCCATAGCCTTTTTATTGTCTTCCAGACAGGGACCGCAACCAAAGAAATAATAGTCTCCCATCTTAAACTGGGCATAACCATAGTCCTGTTCAGCAGCTTTCATCATATATTCCACAGCCTTTTGCGGATTTTCTTCCACGCCATTGCCATTTTCATAAGCCAGGCCCAGCTCTGTCAGACAACGGGACTCTTCCTTCTCCGCTCCTTTGCCGAACCATTCGAGTGCCTTATCCCAGTCTTCTGCCGTTCCGATTCCTTCTTTATAACAGCGTCCCAGAGCAAAGATCGCATCATTATCATCCGCTTCTGCCGCCTTTGTATACCAAGCGAACGCCTCTTCCGGTTTTGCTTCACCAAGAACACCTTTTTCCATATAAAGACCAGAACGGAACATCGCATAAGGATAACCCTGTCCGGCAGCCCTACTAATCAGTTCAAATGCCTTTTCATAGTTCTTCTCCACCCCATCGCCATTCTCATACAAGAACGCCAGTTCTACAAGAGCAAAGCAGGAACCCAGTTCGGCTGCTTTTTCATAACATTCTCTCGACTTATCAGCATCTTTTACACCGCTGTATCCATTAGCCAGGTAAAGCGCCATCCGACAATATCCGTCGGCATTGTTCAGCGAAGCTGCCTTTTCATAATACTCTAACGCCTTCACATAATCCGGTTGTTCAGACAAGAAGCCACGCTCATACATCCAGCCTAGACGATAAGCTGCATTTCCCGAACCCAGTTCAATAGCCTTCTCCAACAATTCTTTCGCACGATTCATGTCCTCTTCCACCAATTCACCGTTGAAATAGATATTAGCCAGTCCTTCTATACCTTGTATATAGTTATCTTCCACGCAACGGTTCAGACACATCAGTCCGCGTTCCACGTTCTTATATTCATCATTATACAGGTAGATCAGCGCCAGTTCATACGCACTGTAAGATTCACAATAAAGCATCCCCTTTTCCAGCCATTCAATAGCTTTCGGCATATCCAGCCATTCTTCTTCCTGATAATTATATCCCAGGAAGTTAGCGGCAGACCACACACCTGCATGCCAGGCTTTTTCCCAAAGTTCAAAGCCCAGTTCTTTCGGTTTATTCAGTTCCGGATAACGGAAATAAAGGGTAGCCAGATTTTTAAGACTATAAAGATTGGGAACTATCTCCAGAGACTTTTCGTAGTAAGCAGCTTCCTCTGCCACACTGCCTTCCGCCCTGTCGAGCGCGTCTCCCAGTGCTGCATATACATGAGCACGCAAACGTTCTCCTTCAGGCAGTTCGGCAAGCAGGTCATTCCGTATCTGCAACGCCTTCGCTTTATCTCCTGTAAATTCTTCGACAAAAGCACGATAATGTTTTCCCCATAAAATAGCTTCGGGAGAAGTGAGAGCGGCAAAACGTCGTTCGCCCTCTTCTTTATTTTGCTCGCAATAGAATCCCATGTATCGCCAATAGGCAACAGTTGCTTCCGCTTCAGCCCAACCCATATCGGCAGCCTTTTCGTAATACGGAAACAAATAACTCATATCCCGCTTTCCATAACGGGCTTCAGAATATTGCGCACCCTTCTGTGCCCATCCCGCACCGCTAAACACAGCTACACGGTCGCATACCTGCATTACCTTCTCCCACCAGAATTCATATTCTTCTGCGTTGAGATCGACCTCTACGTTACAGTCAAAAGCACTGAATATCAGTTCAAAAAAATCTTCTGTTAATTTCTCGTCTTCTTTTGTGTCCAAAGCATATTCACATACAGCCAATGCTTCCCACCAATTTTCCGCATTTAATAATGAGGCCGGTGTATACTGTGGAAACCATGTCCTTGCAGGCTGTCCGGACGCTTTTATTCTAGCGGATAACTCTCCAAATTTCTCTTTTAAAATTTTCATGATATAGACTTTACCTTAATTTTGTGTTATTAGTCAATAAAAAAAATCTCATAACGAGTGCAAGGTACTAATATTGACTGAATGAACAATAAAGAGTATCAAAAAAATAAAGTCTGATATACAATTTAGGCACAGATTATAATCCAAGAAGTTGTTGCAAACGTTGCACCGATGTTTCAATCTGCCAACGGTCTTCCAATTCGTCTGCATTAAAGATATATTGTGCCTGGTGATAAAAAGGTGCGCGTTTCTCAAGCGCCTGAACGATGAACGCTTTCAGTTCGTCATCCTCTTTCCCCTGAAGAATAGGGCGTTGCTGTTTAGCCACACGCAAGCGTCTGAACAGCACATCCGGATGCACATCGAGAAAAACCGTCTTTCCGGTCCGGTTCATAAATTCCATATTATCAAAAAAACAAGGCGCTCCACCTCCCGTCGAAATTACCACATTCTCAAACTCGGCTACTTCATGAAGCATATTCCGCTCCAGTTCCCTGAATCCTGTTTCGCCTCGTTCAGTGAATAATTCTCCAACGGTTTTGTGAAAACGCTCTTCGATATACCAGTCCAGATCAACGAACGGTATATTCATTTGCCGGGCAAATGCTTTACCCAACGTCGTTTTTCCGGCACCCATATAGCCGGTAAGAAAGATACGAACCATAAATGACTAATTTTGCTCACAAAATTAATCATTTAATGAAGAATGAAGAATGAAGAATGAAGAATTTTAGCCATTATGCCATCCAATTCTTCATTATTCATTCTTCATTCCCGATTTATTTAAAGATTCTCACCCGTTCTTCAAGCGGCTGAAATTCTTTTTCACCCGGTTTGCCAATAGGAAGTCCGAACGGCATTTCCGCAATCAGATGCCAATGTTCCGGCAAGTTCCATGCACGGCGCACTTCTTCATCAATCAACGGGTTATAGTGTTGCAGCGATGCTCCGAAACCTACATCCTCAAGCATCACCCAGATAGCCAGCTGGTGCATGGCAGAAGTCTGCAATGACCATCCCGGGAAGTTCTCCTGATAAGACGGGAAAGCCTCCTGAAGTCCTTTCACTACTTTTTGATCCTCAAAGAACAGTACAGTTCCGTAGCCACAGGCAAAGGAATGATCTATCTTCTCTTCTGTCTTTACAAAAGCTTCAGCCGGTACAATCTTCTTCAATGTATCTTTCACGATCTGCCACAGTTTCTTATGAGATTCTCCCAACAGGAGCACCACACGTGTAGTCTGTGAATTGAATGCTGACGGTACGTGACGCACGGTCATATTAACGATACATTCGATCTCCTGATCGGATATAGGTGACTGATTAGTAATTGAATAGTAAGTCCGACGTTGTTTCAAAGCTTCACTAAAAGATCTTTCCATCATAGTTCCTTTCTTATTTTATATTCTTAAAACTCTCTTTTTTTTATAACAAGTATCCCCCCTAACTTGTTCAGTTAGAGAATATATTTGTACCTTCGCAGCGTCAATTCATTGACTATCTAAATTTATCGTCAGAAAAATGGCAAAACAAAAATTTTATGTCGTATGGGAAGGCGTCACACCCGGGATTTACACTTCCTGGACAGACTGCCAGCTTCAAATCAAAGGATACGAAGCTGCCAAATACAAATCATTCGATACGCGCGAAGAAGCGGAACGCGCGCTGACAATGTCTCCATACGCTTATATCGGCAAAAACGCAAAGTCTAAATCAGGAGGTTCCAAACCTTCGTCAGATACTTTACCCTCTTGCGTGATCGACAACAGCCTGGCAGTCGACGCAGCCTGTAGCGGTAATCCGGGACCGATGGAGTATCGTGGAGTACACATTGCCAGCCGGCAGGAAATTTTTCATTTCGGCCCGATGAAAGGCACGAATAATATCGGCGAATTTCTAGCCATCGTACACGGGTTGGCGTTGTTGAAGAACAAAGGTTTCGACATGCCTATTTACAGTGATAGCGCCAATGCGATCAGCTGGGTACGGCAGAAGAAGTGCAAAACCAAGCTCCCCCGCACTCCGGAAACGGAAGAACTGTTTTTATTGATCGAACGGGCAGAAAAATGGTTGCGGGAAAATACATATACCACTCGTATCCTGAAATGGGAAACGAAAGAATGGGGAGAAATTCCGGCCGACTTCGGCAGAAAATAAAAGAACATAAATTTCAATCATAAGAAAAGATGAAAACATTGACTTCAAACAAAGCTTTCTGGCTGTTATTAGTCATTTGCGTAGTTACTATCCTGCCTTTCCTCGGCTTGTCGGAATACCACACGAAAGGTGAGCCTCGCGAAGCTATTGTTTCCTATTCCATGCTGGATAGCGGAAACTGGATCTTACCCAGAAACAACGGAGGAGAAATGGCTTATAAACCGCCTTTCTTCCATTGGAGCATCGCTGCTGTATCAGCAGTAGTGAACGGAGGGCAAGTCACAGAAATGACCTCCCGCCTGCCGTCCGCCATCGCCTTGATTGCCATGACTCTCTGCGGCTTTCTGTTCTTTGCCAAAAGAAAAGGAGTGCAACTGGCGTTATTGGCCGCCTTTATTACCCTGACTAATTTCGAATTACACCGGGCCGGAGCCAACTGCCGGGTGGACATGGTATTGACAGCGCTCACCGTTGGCGCTCTATATTGTCTCTACAGATGGTATGAGAAGGGGCTTAAAGGTATTCCCTGGCTGGCCATTCTCCTGATGAGTTGCGGAACACTGACTAAAGGACCGGTAGGTACTATCATTCCATGCTTAGTTGTAGGCATATTCTTGTTACTCCGGGGTGTCAACTTCTTCAAGGCATTCCTGCTACTTTCCGCCTGGGCTATCCTTTCTCTCATCCTGCCTATCTGCTGGTACGTAGCTGCTTACCAACAAGGTGGAGAAGAATTCATCGCATTAGTGATGGAGGAAAACCTCGGTCGCATGACCAATACCATGAGCTATAATTCATGCGTGAACCCCTGGCACTATAATTTCGTGACCTTGTTTGCCGGATATGTTCCCTGGACACTGTTAGTCGTACTTTCCCTGTTCAGCCTGACTTACCATAAATTCAATATCCAGCCTGCCGCTTGGTGGAAACGTTTCACTGCTTGGATAAAGAATATGGATCCGGTGGATTTATTCTCTTTCACCAGTATTGTCGTCATCTTCGTTTTCTACTGCATTCCGCAGAGCAAACGCAGCGTCTATCTGATGCCTATCTATCCTTTCATTGCTTATTTCCTTGCCAAATATCTATTTTATCTGGTCAAGAAGCAATCCAAAGTCATCAAAGTATATGGAAGTATTCTTGCGGTAATCAGCCTGTTGCTGTTCACTTGCTTCATTGTATTAAAATGCGGGCTCATCCCTGAAACAATCTTCCACGGCCGTCACGCACAGGACAACATTAATTTCATGCGCGCCATACAAAATATCAGCGGTGCAGGAGCCTTGTTGCTGATTGCCGTTCCTACCGTCCTCGGTATCTACTGGTGGTTCTATCAACGGAAACATGCATTGAGCAACCGCTTCCTGTATGCCCTCGTCGTGCTTACCATGGGATTATACCTTGCATTAGACGGTGCTTATCAGCCGGCAGCATTAAATTCGAAATCCGTCAAATTCGTCGCTGCAGAGATCGAAAAGATTGCGCCGGAAAGCGAAGGGACTATGTACGAATTCATTGAAGAAAGTCTGCATGCAGCAGGTGACCCTGTACATTACTTCGAGATTAATTTCTACCTGCATAACCGTCTCGACAACTTCTACCAAAAACGTCCTGCCAAAGGTTTCTTGTTGATCGGCACCAATGACGCAGAGAAATATCTTCCTGAATTTGAGAAAGAGGGGTATCAGTTCGAACAGGTTTACGAATCTCCTAAACGAGTGCTCCGGCAAATAGCCAAAGTATACAAGTTCGTTAAAAACGAACAGCCTGAAAAAACCGAAACTACTCCTATTGTTGAGTAACAGGGACAGAATTTACCGTTTTTCCATGCTTCACAAGGAACTCTGCCGATTGGAGCATGGAAAAACTATATTCTTTTAAAGGCAAAAAGCGATCATCCATCGGAACGGCTTTCAATTTGCCATTGTCTATATGATAAGTAAATTCCTGCTGCGTCTCGTAATTATAAAGATACAATAACGTATCATTGCGTCCCACAATCATATTGTCGGCAGTATAAAACATACAGGGACGTTCTTCTTTCAGCAAATCCACTCCAAAATTATTCTGTAGATAATCAATATTCAACAGCCCCAATATCGTAGGCTGTATATCTACCTGACCTCCAAAAGTGTTTTTCTCTTCCGGATGAATACGGCTGGAGTAAATCATCAGCGGGATATGGTTATAAGATTCCGGCAGCTCACATTCGGCGTCTCCCACCAATTTGCCATGATCTCCTTCCAACACAAATATCGTATTATCAAACCAGGGCTGTTTACGTGCCTCTTCAAAAAACTTACGCAAAGCCCAATCCGCGTACTCAACAATCTGCGTCTCGGGTTCACTCGTTTTCGGATGGAAGAAAGGAGGTATCACATACGGCGGATGATTGCTGATGGACAGCAAAGTAGCAAAGAAAGGCTCTCCGGTGGCAGCCCGCTGATTCAATACCGGAATTGCATAGTCATACAGGAAATCATCCTGTACTCCGAAGCTATTCACAACCTTATCAGCCGGATAATTTTCTTGTGAGAACACTTCATCATAGCCGTTTGTCCGGAAAAAAGCGTTCATATTATCATACTGCCCTTCGTGCGTCATAAAGAAAAGGTTATAATAACCGTTTTCTTTCAGGACAGTAGGCAGTCCCGAATAGCGGGGAATGACAGAGCCTTTCATGAGGTTTCGTTTCATCATCGCCGGGAAAGAATATAAGGTGGCATACAAACCATGATTCGTATGGATTCCTGCCGAATAGAAATTACGGAAGCTAATAGAACGGGTATACAGACTATCCAGGAAAGGAGTCAGCGTTTCTGATTGCCCGAAATGCTTCATCAGTTTACTGGACATGGATTCCATCATAATCAGTACAACATTGGGGCGACCTTGCTGCACACTATCTGCTTTTGAAGCATGTCTGTACACAGCCAACGGTGAGACAGCTACCTCTCCCTGACGGTTGAGCAGAGCTTGCGCCTTAGTTATGGCTTCCTGCTCATCCATCAGATGCAAGTATTTATTTTCAGGACGCATATCATCCATCACACTCGTCAACAGATTAAAAGTCGGACTTACTCCCAATTGATTCAGAAAAGCATCCTGACAGAAATATGCCGCACTCACTTTGATCGGATTATAACCTGTACGCCCCCGAATTCCAAAGATGCAGAGGCCGATCAGACAAGCTCCGACCAGAACCACAACTCCTCTCTTCCAAAATGGGAACGAAGCGGAAATAGTAAGGCTACGACGATGGAAATAACGCGACAGACAGACAAGCCATACTATGAACCCGGCCAAGAAGAGCAGGAATAATCCGATGGACAAGTAATAGGCACTTTCTCCCAATATCATTCCGGCGGTAGTTCCTGCATAACCGAACCATTCGAATATAGAAGAATTGATATGCTTAAAGAAATAGGCAAAGTAGGGTATGTCCGACGCACTGATTAAATAGACCAGTCCATAAAACACACTGAAAAAGATTGTGAAGAAACGGAACAATGCTTTCCCATAGTAGTTGCAGACTCCACACACCACCGCAATTGTCAGCGGCAACAAAAGTATGTAACAACCGATCACATTATCAAACCAGACACCATGCACAAAAGCAAGCATTGAAAGGCTCTTATCCGACAAGGCTTCAGAAGTCAATTGATGATAGGATGAGATAAAAAGTACCAGGCGAAACAGTCCTGCGATCAGCAAAGCCGAAACATGTATCGTAAGTATATATACAATAAGATTTAGAAAACGTTTCATAATAGCCTTTTCTTTTTATGAATTAAATGAAAGAGATTTAATAAAATTATTTTCTCCCTTTGTAGATATAAACGAAATGAAGAATTAGGAAATTGATAGGTACTACAATTATCATCACCAGTATCGGCGCCAGAAGTTCGCCTGCCCCTATCCAAAGGAAGAGATTCAATAAACCAATCTCAAGCAGATAATTAATCAGATGACTAAAGCCAAACCCAACCGCATTGCGAGACGAGGGCTTGGAACGAAAAGTAAAAAAGGTAGTCAGGAAATAATTGCAAATAAATCCGACGGCATAACCTGCCGTAAAAGAGATATTGGCGTTTGCAACCAGTAAAACCAGACAATACACTCCGTAATGAATAGCCGAGGATACAGTGCCAACAACTCCGAAACGAACGAATTGCCAGAACTTATCCCGCCAGTCCGGATGCCTGTCAAATATAGCTTTACTTATCTTGGTCATCGTATAGTACTTCTTCCACATTATAGAGCGGACGACGTTTTACTTCTTTATAGATTTTCCCAATATACAACCCGACAGCTCCTATTGACATTAGAACAATTCCACCGACAAACCAGACAGACAACATCAAAGATGCCCAGCCATGCTCTGCCGTACCCGAAATTAAAGAATACAATACATAAATTCCTATCAGTATACTGATAAAAACAAATATAATTCCCAGATAAACAATACCGTAAATAGGCTTCACCGAGAAAGAGGTTATTCCGTCCAAGGCCAGGCTGAACATCTTTCTTACTGTATATTTGGAGGTTCCGGCTGTCCGTTCCCGGATTACGTCATCTACCGTAGTAGAAGGAAAACCCAGCAATGGGATAATACCACGCAAATAGACATTACGTTCTTGATAATGAGACAGCTGTTCCAGTACTCTCCTACTCAAAAAACGGAAATCCGCATGATTGTAGATTGTCTCTACTCCCATCCGGTGCTGTAATTTATAAAAAGCGGTTGCGGAAAGACGTTTCAGCATCGGATCTGCCTGGCGGGATACTTTCACCCCGTATACGACATCATATCCTTGTGTATAAGCATCGATCATCTCCTCAATCGCATTCAGGTCATCCTGCAAATCGGCATCAATGGTAATAACGGCATCACTCCAGTCTTTAGCGGTCATCATACCGGCCATGATGGCATACTGATGTCCTACGTTGCGAGCCAGGTTCATTCCTTTTATATATGGATTCGTCCGGTGCAATTGTTTAATAATGCTCCATGTACGATCTTTACTGCCATCATTCACAAAGAGCACAAAACTGTCGGCGCTGATCTTTTTTTTCGCCACCAAGTCATCAAACAAAGCTGTCAAACGGGTGGTTGACTCTTCCAACACTTCCTCCTCATTATAACAGGGGGATACAATAGCCAATTTAATCATTTTTCGTCCGGTTTATTTAGTTCAGCCAGTTTTATCTGCGCAAACTCCGAGTAAGTCATAAAAGGGTAGCCTTTTTCTTTCAGGTTGCGGATAAGCATATCCAAACGTTCCTCCATTCCTTTACCGGAATGGTTGCGGATGATAAAAGGCATTTTAAATTCAGGGTGTTCACCCAACGGATAAAACTCCCATGGGTGGAAATAGGTCACAAAATATCCGTCATGTTTCAACACCCGGTTTACCAGGCTTTGATAAAGCCACATCGGCAGATTATGACAAGACAACCAAAATAGTGGGAAACGAATCCATGGAGTTACAGAAGCCGGGATTTGAAGTAGTTTGCCTATCATAAAGCAGGTACGCGGCTCTGATAAATGCATATATCTTCCGGGGATAAATGCGGGATTCAGTGAGGAGTTGTACACATACCCCATTCGTTCAAGTTCCGTATCTGATACGGGAAACATACGCGGTTGGCGATAGCCTTCTATCGTTCTGCCGGTAAGACGTTCCAAGATTTCTTTTGAACGGCTGACATCGGAAGCCTGCGGCTGCCAATGGTCACATCCATGCGCAGCCACTTCATGTCCTTCGTCCATAATACGCCGCATCACCTCCGGCGCATTTTCTGCAAAATTGCTTGTACAGAAGAAGGTGGCTTTCACCCCGTTTTTTTTCAGGCAGTCCAGTATCCGGTTCGTACCATAGACTGATACTTTCATCGCTTCATCCAACGGAAAGTCTACGCCATGTTCACGAGGTACATCAAATTCTTCTGTATCAAAACTTAATAATATCATTGCATTATCAAAAAATTACAATTGCCGCATTACAGTTGTTGCATATCATGCAGGCGTTTGTAATAGCCGTTTAATTCTATAAGTTCCTCATGCTTACCACGTTCTACAATCTCTCCTTCATACAACACGCAGATTTCATCTGCATTCTTAATAGTAGAAAGACGGTGGGCAATAGCAATCGTCGTACGTGTTTTCATCAAACGTTCCAACGCTTCCTGCACGAGACGTTCTGATTCGGTATCCAATGCAGAAGTAGCCTCATCGAGAATCAGAATCGGAGGGTTCTTCAGGATGGCACGGGCGATACTGATACGCTGGCGCTGACCACCGGACAATTTTCCACCACGGTCACCGATATTCATGTTATATCCTTCCGGTTTCTCCATGATGAAATCATGTGCATTGGCAATCTTTGCTGCCTCTACCACTTGTTCCATTGTCGCATTCTCCACACCAAAAGCAATGTTATTGAAGAATGTATCATTGAACAAAATAGCTTCCTGGTTTACATTACCAATCAGACTACGCAAATCAGCAATACGCACGTCGCGGATGCTCGTTCCGTCAATGGTAATATCACCTTCCTGTACATCATGGTAACGTGGCAACAAATCGACTAAGGTAGATTTACCGGAACCCGATTGCCCAACCAGTGCAATCGTTTTTCCTTTGGGAACTGTCAAATTTACATGTTTCAGTACCTCTCTCTTACCATCGTAGCTGAAAGAGATATCTTTAAATTCAATCTTGTCATTCAAACCTTTCAACGGTTTCGGATTCGGAATCTCCTTAATCTTATTCTCTGCTTTCAGGATTTTATCAACACGTTCCATAGAAGCCAAACCTTTCGGAATGTTATATCCTGCTTTAGCAAAGTCTTTCAACGGATTGATTACACTATACAGGATAACCATATAGAAGATAAATGTCGGAGCATCGATGGTTGCATTCTGTCCCAAAATCAATGTACCACCAAACCACAGTACGGCTACAATCAGAATGGTTCCCAAAAACTCACTCATCGGATGTGCCATAGCCTGACGTATAGCAACCTTGTTTGTTGCATCCCGAAGTTCGTTACTACATTTGGTGAAGCGGTTAATCATTTTATCTTCCGCAATAAAAGCCTTGATGATGCGCAAACCTCCCAGTGTTTCTTCCAATTGCGACATCGTATCACTCCACTTTGCCTGTGCTTCCAGTGACTGGCGTTTCAGTTTTCTTCCGACCACTCCCATCAACCAACCCATTCCCGGCAATACAATAATAGTAAAAAGAGTCAACTGCCAACTAACGGTGACCAATGTCACGAAATATATAATAATCAGGATTGGACTCTTCATCAACATATCCAAAGAACTAGTAATGGAGTTTTCAACCTCTCCCACGTCACCACTCATACGGGCTATGATATCCCCCTTTCTTTCTTCAGAGAAAAAAGACATTGGCAGACGCATAACCTTAGCATATACCATAATACGAATATCACGTACCACTCCTGTACGCAATGGAATCATCACAGCTGAAGAAGCAAAGTAACAACCGGTTTTAAACAATGTCATCACCATCAGGAACAATCCCAAGAAAATAAGAGCCACAGTGGGACCATTATCCACTATCATTTGAGATATGTAATAATAGAAGTTATTCTTGGCAACATCTGCTAAATCACCACTACCCCATTCCATAAAATGGTATACTTTATCCGCTCCTTCTGTTTTAAACAGAATACTCAAAATAGGAATCAAAAAAGTAAATGAGAACACGTTGAATACAGCAGACAAAATATTCAGCAAAATAGCCCAGCCGATATACTTCTTATAAGGCGACACGAAACGTCGCATTAGTTGTAGAAATTCCTTCATTATTTACCATTAAAAAAGTTAAGACCGCAAAGATACAATAAAACTGATTAACAGACAGTAGTTTCAGCTAATTATTAACGCGATTTATCGAAAAGCACGTTTCAACAAACAAAAAACGACTCAATAATTCTCTTTCAACCAAATACCCAAGAAACGATCATATATTTGATACACTCCCTTTTCCTGGGTCACAAAATCCTTTTCCAGTAACCCTTTCAATGCTGACTGCACAGAACTGGCTGAAGCCAGTCTGTATTTCTTTATGAAAGCACCGGAAGTGATAGATTTCGCTTTTCCCTCTTTAGTGATAGCAATCAGTAACTCCTTTTGCTTTTCCGGCAAACGAAAAAGGATTTCCGAATAAGTATATCTGAACGAATCAATAATCTGCCGAATGGCCTCTGACACCATTTCCACTTTACAGACTCCGTGCTCCGGGGTCATATCATAAAGTGTATTCAATACTTTTTGTATATACCATGTGACTCCTTCAAACTGTTGATAAACTGTGGTAACAGCACTTTCTTCCATTTCTTTGCCTGCACGTTTGAAATGCATACATGCAAAACGAATGTATTCTTCTAAAGGAATACTTTCCAAATGCATCATTGACACACTTTGATAAAAAGGTCTGGAAGGCGTCAAAAACATATTCCCCATCACATGCCGCTGGCTCCCGGCAAAAATAAAACGCGCATTATTACAATGCTGCACATAAGTCCGGAGAGTAGCCTCTACATTTTTCTCTGCATATCCGGTAATCTGCTGAAATTCATCAATGGCAATCAAACAAGGCTTATCCGCTTGCTCTAAATACCGGAAAATTTCATCGAGCGTAGTAGCCGGAGCTTGTATATCTCCTAGTCCCAAATTCAAAGAAGGCATACCATTCACATCAAAAGAGATACTGGCCTGCAAAGATTTCACACATTCCCAAAAACCATGCAAAGCTTTCTTCCCTATAGGTTTCAGTACTTCCAAAATCTCTTTACTAAGTGCAAATACCAAGTCGCGCAATGACCGGCTATCATATATATCAATAAAGAAGGTGTAATAGCCCTGCTTAATTTCAGGAAACTGAAAGCAATGACGGATCAGCCCCGTCTTTCCCATTCGTCGGGTAGAGACAAGAGCCAGATTATTCCCATTCATCACTTCGCGTACCAACTGTTCGCTTTCCTGCTGACGGTCACAAAAATAATCAGCAGACACATATCCACTTGTTATAAAAGGATTTCTTATCATAGTCTTCGTATATCTCACGTTATTACGCAAAGATAATTATTATAAAATAATAAAATGCACATCTCGTGCATTATTTCATCATCACCCTTGCCCAACAGCCACCACATGATAATAAACTCCGCGTGTTTTCCTGAACGACTTCACGCCCAATCTTTGCAAGATACGCCCGAAATAATTAACCTGTCCGGAAGAAATCTTCATTTTACTTGCCTTTTGTATCCGCTGAAGTATATCTGCAGCAAGTAACCATTCTCCCTCTTCTTCCTCTTCCGCTACCCGGTAATACACCTGGAACAACTGTTCGATTGCCGGCGACTGCTCAAACTCCCGGTTCGCCTCCGTCATAATAGCCTCTTCCTTCTCATCAAACCAGTAACGTTCATTACTACGCAGCAGTGCCATTGCCTGCGCATACAATTGCTCATAATCAATAGGGCGGACCACATCAATCACTCCAGTCACCTCAACACCGATAAAACGACGACTGCCGGAAGTATCCGTCAGTAAATCTTTATGGTTGCTCGTACCTATAAAAGAAGCATACCGACGAAGTTCCTCCACAGCCGAAGCATTCGGTCGTCGTGTGTTGACAACGGGCTTTTGCAGAATATGCTTGAGGAAAGACTGCTGATTGATGCCAATCTGATCGAACTCATCCATATTAATCAATAAAAAACGATTCAAGTATAACTCGGCATCCCGCTTCCGGCTGAAATCAATGCTATCCGTATAATAAGCCTGCAAGCATGGAGGCAAAATCAACCGGCAAAATGTAGACTTACGATAAGCCTGTGGACCTATCAATATAGGAGAAGTGCTATTTGCATGATTCTTTCCCATTCCACGCCAATGCGCTATCATACTAAGAAACCAACGACGAAACAATTGCGCCCAATGAGGATGATTACAAGGAACTCGTTTGGCAAGATCGCCGATGTGATCCTTACCATCCCAATGAGGAAGGTCATAAAGAAATTCCTCGATAGGCTGATAAACCGGCACATGATCCGAATTCAGGTAACGTACCACGTCTTTATCCCACAGCTTAAGCCCTTCATAATGTGCATTCATTGCAATACTTGCCATCAACCGTTTATCCACCGGATGAAAATAAAAATTAAAGCTGTTCCGTTCACGACATTCCACTTGTGATGTCAACTGGTTGAAACGAAAATCATAACGCCGTTTCATAAACTCATCCATCTGCATGACAAATAATTGTTCCGGCAACAGACTACTTTTACTCGCAAACCCTTCACAAGTGCGATATACATTTCGCACGGTTCCCCGAACCAATGTATCGTCCTTCGGCAAGCGATAATGAGCGCGAGACCATCGCACTGTATCTTCCTCCGGAATACCGGCACGGAAACAATGTCCTGCGAGGTTAATCAATAGCGATTGTTTGTCTCCTTCCGGTTGATAATCAGTCTCTTCATCCAACGCACGTGCAAAAGCAGCTTCGAAAAGGACAGAAAGCGCATTACACTTTTCATATCCCGGCGCAAGCCGTTGCAATGGCGAAGTTTCCGTTTGTACCCGTTCGCGATAAGTCACCTCACCCGGCATAGCGGCAGGCTGCTTCATATAAATAGGCATTGCTTCGGGATTAAAATACAAGTGCGGGTCAAAAGTTAAACGACAATATTGCTCCAACGAAGGTACTTTCAGCTCGATATCATAAGGAAGTTGTGGCTGATAAAATTTCACTGCCAACCGATAGGCATGCGCATGAAAAAGCTCCGCTTCTTCACTAGTTGTCGGCAAACGATCATTGGGATAAGTAAAGCGTACCCATACTTTCACAGACTTTCCGGAAGAACCGGTGAAAGCTAAGTAAGTCTGCGGAAGCTCCTTTACCCGTTCTTTCACTTCATCCGCTTCCATACGTCCGGACAAGTTGTTGACCTGAATCATCACAATTCCGTTGTATTCACTCATCGTCGTTATGCCGCCTTTGCGAAAAAAGGCGGCTGCAGGTATCAGCTTCGGCACTTTCTGTACATAGTCATTTTTATCACCCGGAAGCATAAAAGGCAGGACTTCTCTCATTTTTGAGACAGGCTGTGTTTTAGTTTCCACTTTCATTTGCTCCACGAGCTGTTCAATTCTCAACGTACGCATAGTGTTCACCTTGCCATCGTCTCTTACCAGTGTTATTCTCATTACTTCATTTATTTGTCCTGCATGTGTTTTGTAGGGCGATTATTACGATACAAATATACTGTAAATATTCCACACAAACAACTTTTCAGAGGATACTTATTTCATCTTTCTACTAGAAAAGATTTGGTTCTTCTTCAAATTCCGTGCTACTTATTTATGTTCAATTACCTTATTCATGGCTATTCCGGAGTACTTTAAGATGCATATAGTTTGGATAATTTATTTGCTATTTCTAATATGCCGATATCCCTTTATCCATCGGCCTTTCAATGAGCTTTACTAGCACGGAATTTGATTAAGAACCAAAGATTTTTGGTTCTTCGTCAAATTTGGTGGTACTTCTTCTATTGTGAATAAAGAATCTTGGCTCTCAGTAGTTTGCTTCCTGCCCTATTGTACATCTGCCTTTTTACCGCTTTAATTTTATTCACTGTCCCCTCCAGTAATCCGTTACTGAAGGGGATATCAATAGCTGCCTGTACTGCCTCCCAGTCTTTTTCAATACCATATGCAAAGTTCGTCAGTGCCATATTCCGTGTTGCCTTCGCTTTTTCAATCCACTTTCTAATATCCTTATCATAAGTGTTCCCATTAATCATATCTCTGAAATTCTGACACACGCTTAAGAGTTCTTTAATCTGTGGTGAGGACTTATATAGTTCCGCTAGTTTAGGATTATCCGATTCTCCCTTTAGAATGTATTTGCGTATCTGATTCTGTGAAACTCTCTGTGTTTTACTTCCGTTTTCAATGCTCTCATTATGCTCCTTGACTTCCTTCCTCTTTTGTTGATACATTTTTCGCAAGCTGGATGTTATCCTTCCAATAAGTGCGCCACTGATTTTACTCCCCATTTTTTGTGCCAATATTTTTCGGGTAATACAGCCCGCACTAATGATTGTAGCCAGTTCGGATACATATTTAAGAGCTGTCTTCTGTTGCTCATTCAAGTATGCCCCTATTCTCCTGTTGTGAATGAGCTTATAAATGTAGCGACTTTTCTTGCCCAAATGCGCGGCTGTCTGCTCAATGGTCATCCCCTGCATTTTTAAGTTCAGGCTTTCCCTGTATATCTTCAATTTTTCTCTGTGTCGGACATCTCCCATGTTAAATATGTCCTGAAGAATTAACGAAGAAGCCGTGTCTCTGTCAGGATATTCGTATTTGAGCTTTTGCTTGGTCTGACGAATCATTTTCTCTATTTCCGGTATCATCGTGTCCGTCATATTCTTGGTTAGATGGAACCGGTCGCAGATTTGTGTAACACCAGGGGTTATTCTGTTTATAGCCTCTGTGAAACATCTTCCACGGTCTCTCGTTATATATTGTATTTGAGGATTCCGGGTGAGCCAGTTATCAAGCGCTTCTCCGTTTCTATCCTCTAACAAAGCAATAGGCATGTGTGTCATCTGGTCTACGACCACACTCATATAATCCTTACCTTTTTTATAGGCAAAATCATCAATACCTACATAAATACTTTTATTATGCATAGGATTATGTTGCCCGCACTGTTGTAGGATGCGTAAGCAGGAAGAGCTACTGGCCGTTATATGGAACAGCTGCAAAAGAGAAGAGGCCTTTCGGGAAGTAAGTTCCAAGCTTATCGATCTGATGCGTTCCTCAACAAGATAGCTCCGTCTACCATACCGACGAGCCAGAAAAGACAACGGTTCGCAGAATATTTTTCGCGGACAAGAAACATTTTCGCAATAATATTTGCCAACCTTTATGACTAACTCCAAAGTATGACCGTAAACTTCAAGATCCTGAATATGACGGGAGTAATAACTGTGTAATCGGTGACTGAAATGTCCGCAATAAGGACAGGAAGCCCCCTTGCCAGCCGTATGTAAAAAGACCGTCAATGAACCAACAGCTTCAGAGATACCATCTTGTTGCAGATTATCGTAGCCAGGACTGAATCTGAAATCATGGAATAATCCCCTATTTGTAGGAGGATTTTCTTTTTTTGATGTATATTTGTACGTTGTAGATATGGCTTGTTGCATTGTAACTCTTAATGATGTGGTGTCTTTAAAGTTACTAAAAAGCAAACATATCTACAACTTTTTATAGGATTAAGAAAGAAGAAGAGGAAAACCATCGAAATAAAAAAGAGATTACCACCAAATTTGACGAAGAACCCCTTTCAATATAATAGTACCCTCTTCGATAATGGTTTCAGCCCCTATTACAGCTTCCGGAGCAACATAGTTTGGAAATTTTAAATTGTACATAAAAACGGTATTACACCTATCGGCGGAATTAAATATTTTATTATTAATAAGTTGCGCACTATTACTGTCATTTAGCATAATAGAAGCACCCAAGTATTTAAATCCAACAGGCGTATACACAACTAAGATGCAATATTCGCAAATAATCTTGATATTTGCAAACTGTTTGTCAATAATTTAACGTGAATTCGATATAATGACAATAATTCTCTTATTGAATAATAAAACAATAGCAAAATATTAATTTTATAGTATTAACTATAGCTTTCAAAGGTGTTTTTATTAGAAGATTAGCAAACCTTCAAAAATACCAAATAGAAGCCACAGAAGACTTACGAACTAATCATCGTTTATCAGTTCTATCTTCATGCAAAAGTATCCTACAAATTATTGCGTTAAATAAAACTAAAGTAAAAAGTTCATTATTAAACTTTCATCTTTTATATATACCTTAGCTAGAAATTGAATTATACAATATCCATATGGCATTTGAATTATTTACAAAAAATAAAAATCATCATATATTATATTCTTTATTAAATAGAAAGTGGGCTTATATTTCATATATACCTGAAGTATATTACAAAAAGAAAGATTTACATTATATGCTATCTCACCAAAATAAAAGAGAAGCTCTTATTATAGGTGAAATTTTTCATAGATTAGGATATAATGTGAAAGTAGCCTTATTTAATGACTCCAAAGAATGTGATGACAGAAAGTATGATATTATTTTTGGCCTTGAACCTAACTTCATAACAATGTGCAAAAAAAACCCCAAAGCTCTTAAAATATATTACGCGACAGGAGCATATTGGGAACACCAAATAGCTAGTGTAATCACTCAAACAGACTTATTTAATAAAACCCACAATACTCATTTACAATATTCTCGATTAGTCAAGCCACACAATAGTTGTGAAATCGCAGATACTATATTTCAAATAGGGAGTTCATTTACAATCAAAACTTATCCACAAAAACTACAACAAAAGATTAAAATAATTAATCAATCCAGCAATTTTACAGGTCTGTGCAATCTTGAGAAGAAATTAGAAACAACATCTAACACAGAGTTCATATGGTTTGGCTCTGATGGTAGTATTTTAAAAGGATTAGACATTGTCATAGAATATTTCATGCAAAACACTCAATTGAAATTACATATAGTAGGTCCCATCGATCCAGATTTCAAAGACTATTTTCAACCTAGAACTAAAAAATATACCAATATAATTTGGTATGGCTTCTTACACACATATTCTGAAGAATTTATGAATATAGCCTATAAAGCATCATTTAATATATTTCCTTCTGGAAGTGAAGGATGCCCAGGATCTGTTATTACACTAATGCAAATGGGGGTTATTCCTATCGTGTCACCATGTGCAGCTTTTGATAAAATTGAAGAATATGGCTACTTACTACCAAATTTATCCATAAAAGCAATAGACAAGGCTATGCAATGGAGCAGAGCATTATCTCCTACCCAAACCCAAGAATTAATAATAAAAAACATAAGCTATTCAAAACAAAAATGGAATATACAACAATTCGAATATGAGTTTCATAATTTGTTAAAAAGCGAAATCATCAATCATACAAAATGAAAAAACCATATATATTATACGACTCTCAAATATTTGATCTTCAAATAATTGGAGGCATATCACGCTATTTCTGTGAAATTATCTCAAGATTGCAACAACCTTTTGATATCAGTATACGATACAGCGAAAATTACTATTTAAAAAATTCAACAATAGCACGACATAGAATACCACTTCCACAATGCCTATTTAAACGGTATAAGGACAAATTACTTCACAAAAATTTCAAGTACACAAAGAATAAACTTAAAACATCATCTCCTTATCTTTTACATGCTACTTATTATGAACCTTATTTCTTAAAATATATAGGTAATAATCCTTTTGTCATAACAGTACATGATATGATATATGAAAGATTGCCTGATTACTTCTCAAAAGAAGAAACCGAACAAATTATCCAACAAAAAAAAGAAATCATATCAAAAGCAAGTCGCATTATTGCTATTAGCAAAAATACCAAAAAAGATCTAGTAGAACTATTACACATTGACCAACAAAAGATAGATGTTATCTATCATGGAACAAGCATGCAACGATTTGAAAATAAAATCACCATGCAACTACCTGAAAAATATATCCTTTTTGTTGGCAGCAGATACTCATACAAAAACTTCAATCGTTTTATAGAAGCCTTTTCCTTATTAGCCCAAAAAGACAGTAAGCTATACCTTATTTGCACAGGAAATAAGTTCAGTCAAGGTGAAGAAGATAAGCTATCAAAACTACATATTAAAAATAAAACACTACAAATTAATGCATCTGATAAAGAACTGAGCGAACTATACACCCGTGCCTCCTTATTTGTTTTCCCATCTTTATATGAAGGATTTGGTATACCTATCTTAGAAGCTTACGCCTGTCATTGCCCTATTGCAATAAGCAACACTAGTTGTTTTCCTGAAATAGCAGGAGATGCAGCCATATATTTCGACCCTTATTCTGTAAAAGACATAGCCAATACTATAGAAGCAATAATATACAATCCTCAAAAAGCCAATGAATTAATTCAAAAAGGCATTAAACGATTAGAATTATACTCTTGGGAAAAAACCGTTGTAGAAACAGAAGAGACATACAAAAAAGCGATACAAGGTTACAACTTTTAAACATACATAACAAACAAGACTGGTAGAAGTATTCAAAGGAACTGCATATACTTCAGGATAGCCCTACTTCCTACCAGAAAAAAAATCATCAGTTTTCAATATGAACCAAAGCAACGGTTTAATACGATACTGAAGTCGGCGAGTCTTACTTAAACGTAAAAAAACATCTAATAAAGGAAGTTTTTTTAATTGCTCTGCTTCTTGAAAATATTCACGTAAAACAGGTGAGAACAATTGTTTCAATACCAACTCCCTTTCTCTATTGCATTCTTTTGCTGAAAGAGAACTAACGCCACTTGTATCAAAATTACTAATCGTTCGTTTTACATGTCGATAAGAACATCCTTCCAGAATAATCTTCTTCACAAAGAATTCCCAATCCGAAACGATCTTTAAACTTTCCGTATAAAGACAATTGTGAAATAACTCTCTTTTAATAAATGTCGCAGGGTGTCCCAACGAGCGCTCCAAAAAATAATCCACTGTCAAGATATCAGGATAGATAAAAACTGTTTCTTCTCCATCCCCCCTCACAAAAACTAAATCCCCATAAACAATATCTTCCCCAGATAAGAAACCATGAATATCAGCTAACACGGCAGAATTGTTCAATACATCACCAGAATTCAAGAATAACAGATACTCACCAGAAGCCTTCTGTATCCCTTTATTCATCGCATTATAAATTCCTGAATCCTTTTCAGAACACCAGAAATCTATATACCGTTGATATTCTTGAATAACTTCTTTACTTTTATCTAAACTTGCACCATCTATAATTATATACTCATATTCATTATATGTCTGTTCCACAACACTTCGAATTGTTTTTTCCAGTCCAGAAGCATTATTATAATTGATCGTAATAATAGAAATCGGTTTCATTCTACTTCTTTTTCAAGTTACCCTTTATATATTTATAAAACAAACGGCGATACCACTTATTTTTATGCCGAGCAATTCGCGCTTTGCAATCTTCCAGCTCTTTCTCACAAAGAAACAATCGACGTAAAGGAAGAATTGCACTTCCATAATACAACGAATAACGTCTTATATGTTTCTGATAAATATAGTTCTCAACTTCTGCGATATTCTGAGCGGCGGTTACATTTTTAGAGATCGCCTTAATTCGATAAAAAAATAAAGGTTCTTGTATTTGATATACAATACTTTGCTCATCCAACAATCGTATATAAAATTCCCAATCCTCTAATCCCAAATGCATATCTTCATCAAAACCACCAATCCGGAGCATATCGCTCTTTCTAAAAACTGATGAACAAAAAATCTCGTTGTTGACTAATAACTTTGCATAACCCTTATAAGATACTTGACTATGATTAGTCGCTTCCCCAAAAAAGCCCCATTGACAATACACCAACAATGTTTCCGGATGATGAGTAAAATGCGACAAGGCCTTTTCTATATAAGTCTCCTCCAATTTATCGTCCGCATCTAAAGGTAAAATATAAGTACCTAACGCTTGTGCAGCTCCTATATTTCTTGCTTTAGAAACACCCCCATTTTCCTGAAAGACATATTTGAACCTCTCATCCTTCTTCACATATTCCAAAGCTATTTCTTCTGTACCATCAGTAGACCCATCATTTACGATGATCCCCTCCCAATTCTGAAAAGTCTGCTTTTCCAATGAATTCAAAGCATCCGAAAGATAAATTCCCTGATTATAACATGCTATAACAACCGAGATAATTGGAGCTTCTTCAGATTTCATTTTAATATTAAATAATAAACAACTTTCTTCATTTCAAATTTTAATTATACAAACATACGAAAAATAACACTAGCCCCAAACAATTACTTTAAAAACTGTCTTTATTCCAAGATAAAACGTAAGTTCCCTTGCCACTTCTATTTTTCTTCATACCTTTGTATCTAACAATTTTTACGCACTATGGATATCGATATTATAATACCCATTTATAATGCTTTTGATTTTGTCAAAAAGTGCATTGAAACAGTAATTGAGCATACAGATCTTACCCAGCACACATTATTGTTAGTCAATGATAAAAGCACAGACGAAAGAATATTGCCCTTATTGAATTCTTTTATAAAAGAAAATCAATCGCTAAATATCATATTAATAGATAACAAAGATAATCAAGGATTTGTCCGAACTGTGAATATTGGCATGCAATATTCACACCATGATGTAGTCTTATTAAATAGTGACACTGAAGTAACTAGAAATTGGCTTTCCAAAATACAAAATTGCGCATATAGTAAACCTGCAGTAGCTACTGTTACTCCCCTATCCAATAACGCGACTTTAGCATCTGTACCTATTTTTTTGGCAGAAAACACCATTCCTCCAGGTTTAAGTGTAGAAGAATATGCTGACATTGTCGAAAAATGCAGCATGAATTTATTTCCTGATATTCCTACTGCGCACGGATTCTGTATGTATATTAAAAGAGAGGCAATAGACGATCTAGGTCTATTCGACGAAGAAACTTTTGGAAAAGGATATGGGGAAGAAAATGATTTCTCATATAGATGTTTACAAGCTGGATATAGACATTTATTATGTGATAACACATATATTTATCATAAAGGAACCCAATCTTTCACTCAAGAAAAGACCAATTTGATAAACTCTCATCTACAAATATTAAAAGAGAGATACCCGGTATGCTTTGCAAACACTGAAGCTTTTGTTCAACAAAATCCGATCTCAGAGATACAACTGAATGTGCGTTATAACACAGATATGTATTCTAAAAAGAATGTACTGATTGTAATACATGAGTTCAAAGCGATCAACGAAAGGAACATCGGCGGAACAACATTGCATGTACATGATTTAATTAGAAACATGCGAAAGGAATTTAATTTTCATGTAATCTATTATTCTGTGGATGATTTCAGATACTATCTAACCTCTTATTTTTCATCTGACGAAATTACTGTTTCTCTAGGCATGTATTCTCAATATACAGCTTTAAATCTTTATAATGATGTTTTCAAGAAAGATATTGAGAGATTGATAACGGCCCTAAGAATAGATTTAATCCATATCCATCACTTAAGAAACATGTATTTGGATATTTTCAAAGTGGCACAAGAGAAGAACGTTCCCTTTATATATACAATGCATGATTTTTATTCAATATGTCCTTCGGTAAAACTCTTCGACGAGGAAACATTTCTTTGTAATTATAACAACCAAAATGGATGTAGTTCATGCATATCAAAAAAGTTTAAACTGAATATTAATTTTATACCGTTATGGAGAAAAGAATTTTATTCGAATCTTAAATTAGCAAAGAAAATAATCGTCCCCTCTTCCAATACTAAGAATATTGTTTTAGATATATACAAAGACCTAACAATCGACGTAATAGAACATGGCTACAATCAAGCAAACAAAGAATCGAATTATTCTAACATAAAGAAAAACAAAAAAGAAAAGTTTAATATCGCTTTTATTGGTGGGATTTCAGAAGAAAAAGGTTTAAGATATTTAAAAGGGTTAATAGCTGAAGCTAGAAAATCCGAGATAACAATCCATCTCTTTGGAATGGCAG
This sequence comes from Bacteroides xylanisolvens, assembly GCF_018289135.1. NCBI lineage: Bacteria > Pseudomonadati > Bacteroidota > Bacteroidia > Bacteroidales > Bacteroidaceae > Bacteroides > Bacteroides xylanisolvens. The sequence goes on along the minus strand of NZ_CP072216.1, from coordinate 5,022,395 downwards.
AAAATAAAAAATATAACACCAATAAACAAAATTATATCTATCATGGTGAATATTTACAGAAAGACCTACCTAATCTACTACTTGAGAACGACATTAAACTAGTATGTTTAATGTCCATGTGGCCAGAAACATATTCCTATACTTTATCAGAAAGCCTTATTGCTGAAATTCCTGTAATCACATTCGATTTAGGAGCTATAGCTGAACGGGTGAAAGCAATTGATGCAGGATGGATTTTCCCCATACACAGTACCGCAAAAGATATTTTTAAGTTCATTTTAACAGTCAAATCAAACATCGCAGGAGAATATCAAAAGAAAAAAGAGAATATCAGACATTATTTAAAAGAAATGAAGTCTGTAAAAGAAATGGCTAATGAATATGCAAGAATATACAATAAAACCATCAATACATTCCCTGTTTTAGCTTATGATACCAATGACACACAATCAAAGATTGAATTCTACAAAAAAAGCAGAGAACTCAATCCATCAAGTATAAAGTCGATACAAGAAAAGAAAGAATATAAACGCATAAAAAATATCATTAAAGGATCGGCACCCTTTAAACGCGCTTTTAGAGAAATGAAGCTCTATCGTGAGACCTATAAAAATAGCAAGTGGCGAAATAAAATCCTTTTCAAATTTATATGGTATAGAATTATATGTCTTAATACTTGTAGTACTTTTACCAAAAAATATTATTAGATAGTTCATCGTAAAAAGATGCCATACACATAACAAAAGAAGTCATAAACCAAATTCAATAAAGTTCCATCAAAATGATTAACGTCTTATACATAGCAGTAGGTGAAGGAGGCTCTGACCAAGCATTAATCACTTTAATTAAAGAACTTAAAAGCAAAATAAGGCCTTATGTCACATTAGGGAAATTAGCTAGCCAATCAACCATTAATAAATTGAAATCGGAAAATATACCATATAGTATTCTTAACTACGACTTCTTCTGGTATCCCTCAAAAAAAAATTTATGGAATTATATTACTCGTCCCATATATGCCTTTAAATTAAAAAATAAAAAGAAATTCTTTACCAAACAAATCATAGAATTATCCAAACAATATAAGATTGATATTATTCATACCAATTCTTCTGCATATCAGTTTGGGGCTACTGCAGCTCAATCACTAAAGATTCCACATATATGGCACCTAAGAGAGTATCAATCTTTAGATTTTGGACATTCACACGCTTACTCACTTCCATATTTAAAAAAACAACTACACAAATCCGGCAATTTCAATATAGCAATAACAAAAGGTATATATAATTTCTACCAACTAAAGGAGGAAAACTCGACTATTATTTACGACGGTGTTTTGAGGCAAAGTTATAAACCTAAAGAGTTTCCTAAAGAAAAGTATTTTCTATTTGTAGGACGCATCGTGAAAGAGAAAGGCATATTTTCACTATTAAATAGCTATAAAGACTATCTACTAAGAGGAGGTACCTTCAAATTAATACTTGCCGGAAACTATTCTTCAAAGACAAAACAAAAAATTGATAGACTAATAGGAAAATACAATATACAAAATAATATTACGCTTAAAGGAGCATTACCCACCAATCAAATATATGATCTAATGAATCGCGCAACAGCTTTAATCGTCCCGTCACCGTTTGAAGCATTTGGTCTAATTACAGCAGAAGCTATGTTTAACAAATGCTTAGTTATTGGAAAAGATACTGCCGGAACAAAAGAACAATTTGACAATGGTCAAAAAAAATACAATAAAGAAATTGCTCTTCGTTTTACCAACGAACAGCAATTAGCCACGCATTTAACAGATATAGAACAAAAACAGATACAACAATACACTGAAATCATCGAACGAGCATATAATTATGTTTCGTCATTATACTCTATTGAGAACAATGCCAAACAGATAGAGCGTCTATATACATCTATTCTTAGAACATAGTTATTTATAAGACGTAAACAAAATTACATGCATTTACAATATCAATAATTATTTTATATTTATCTTTGCAAAAAAATTAGGCCGTGCTATTTAACTCATTCGAATTCTTAGTCTTTCTACCAATAGTATTCTTATTATATTGGTTTGCTTTCAAAAAATTAAGGGCACAAAACTTATTTGTTGTTGTAGCTAGTTATCTATTTTATGGTTGGTGGGATTGGCGCTTTCTTATCTTAATAGCGTTTACTACTTTATGTAGCTATGCAAGCGGAATCCTACTTGAACGGCAAGAAGGACATAGACACATCCAACGTTTAATAAGTATTGCCAACATTGTATTAAACCTAACCATATTAGGAATATTCAAGTATTTCAACTTCTTCTCGGAAAATTTACAACACCTGTTTCAGTGGTTTGGATTTGAATTGGATTGGGTCACATTAGATATCTTACTTCCAGTAGGAATTAGCTTCTATACATTTCAAGCACTTAGTTATACAATCGATATCTACCGTCACAAGATGAAACCCACACATGATATTGTAGCATTCTTTGCTTTTATCAGTTTTTTTCCTCAACTTGTTGCAGGTCCTATCGAAAGAGCGACCAATTTACTACCGCAGTTCGAAAGCCAACGAACTTTCGATTACACAGCGGCAGTAGATGGTATGAGGCAAATTTTATGGGGATTATTCAAAAAGATTGTTGTAGCAGACACATGCGCTGTCGCAGTCAATCAAATCTTTGCAAATTATCAAACACTTGATAGTTTGAATCTGGTTTGGGGAGCTTTCTTATTTACTTTCCAAATTTATGGAGACTTTTCTGGATACTCGGACATCGCTATAGGTACAGCAAAGTTATTTGGCATTAACTTACTACAGAACTTCAACTTTCCATATTTTTCTAGAGATATTGCCGAATTTTGGAGACGTTGGCATATTTCACTCACCACTTGGTTCAGAGATTATATTTATATCCCATTAGGAGGAAGTCGATGTAGCAAATGGAAATCTTTCCGTAACACTATGATAATTTTCTTAGTTAGCGGTCTCTGGCATGGAGCCAATTGGACGTTTATTTGTTGGGGTGCATTTCATGCTCTACTATTTCTACCATTATTACTCATGGGAAGAAACAGAAAGTATAAAGACATAGTAGCTGAAAACAAATACCTACCATCCCTCAAAGAACTTGGACAGATTATTAGTACTTTCATTCTTGTAATGATTGGTTGGGTTATCTTCCGCGCCGAAAATATAAAAGAGGCCTATCAATATATCATTTATATGTTTACTAAATGGCAACCTTCATCGCTTGAATATGGAGTTAAATGCATCCAATACATTGCTATTTTGATTATCATAGAATGGATTAACAGACGCAAAATGCACGGACTAGAAATAAATATAAAATACCCTATAATCAGATGGGGAATCTACTGTGCCATATTCTATTATATATTTTATTACTCTAATGATATTCAAACATTTATCTATTTTCAATTCTAGAACTTTATGAGAAAATTTATATTAAAATGCTTATTCACCATATTCCCTGTCATGGTATTAATATACGCATATGGTTTTTATGTGAATTTCTATTTGATAGATCGTCTAACCAAAGCCGGTGATTTAGGGAAACTTGGCTACTTTTACATAGACAAAACCCAAACCAATTTAGGTACACCATTATCAGAGAACAAGGTAGATACATATTATGACAACATACAAAGAAATTACAAAGTTATGACCATAGGAGACTCCTTTAGCCAACAAGGTTTCAGTGGTTATCAAAATTATTTAGCAGCCAAATTAGGAGAAAGAATCCTCAACTATCCTGATCCAAGAGGAAGAGGATATAGCTCTGAAGATATCGCATTGTATTTATTGAATAACGATATATATGCTAGCCTAGGATGTAAGACTGTTATTATTGAAACGGTCGAAAGAGAATTTGTACAGCATATACTTAGCTTTAGAGATATTAAAGACATCAATTATACTCTTGAGAAAGAAGACAATAAGCCAGAAAATAATTTTACAGAAAAAAGAAGAAAGATTATTTAATGGAAACGTTTAAATATATCAAATATCATTTATACAAATCAAAAAGGCCAGTAAAAGAAGTACAGTTAAACACTGATTGTTTCTCTGTTCCACCATACAACACCTTCTATTTTTACAATGACGATTTATGGAAATTATCAATCACAGAAGAAGAATACAACGCCATTTTAGACAAACTAAACTACCTTCATAAACGCTTTCAAGAAAAAGGCATTGACCTCTATTATATGATAGCTCCCGATAAATATGATGTATACCAACCATATATAATAAATAATCCATACCCGCCTAAGAAAGTAATTGATCAACTAGAAGAAAATGGAATTAACCAACTAAAATGGTTTATTAATCCTAGAGATAATTTTAGAGAAATGATTGCCAGCGGAGTCAAAGACGTTTATCATATAGATGATACGCATTGGGCAACTATAGCTAGTGAAACTGTTGGTAATATTATTGCAGATAAGATAGAAAAATCCACCGACTAAATTTACTTTTAAGTGATTATTAGCAAGTATTTCATAAACATTATCATTTCCAATAAAAACATCCAGTAATCACAGACGATCTTTATCACGAGTAATCAACCAAGGCATCAGCCAACTAAAACTTTTATTAAATCGTTCTACATAATAATCACTAGAATTTGCTTTTAAAGAAGCTACTAAGTGCAATGTAAGTTCCTCCTTGATTTCAGTAGGAACCTTAAGTCTTTTTATCTCTTTATAAAAGCTCCCATGACGCACAGTCTTTCTTTGCCTCCCTATATTAACGAGAGAATGCTCTATTCTATTTACTATATATATGTCTTCTCGAACCCCATCGCCTGTCTTTTGCCCCTTCTTGGTAGTGCTTACATTATGCAAACGAAAATTATTCAATTTTTCATAAACTTCGACTACCATTCCTTGCTTGGCCATTTCTATCCAGAAAAGCCAATCGCCACTATAGCGCATTGAAAAGCAAGACAAGTCTTTTATTTGTTCAAAACATTGTTTACGAAAGACAACACCACTAGCATTGTAAATATAGTTACGCCAATAAAGATTATGTTTTATATAATCTTCACCATCAAAAACACCCATATTATGGGAACGACTCAACTGTTTTGAAGTCCAACGATCAAAATCAGTAGTTAACTGATTACCTTCCCCATCTATACAATGTGAACCCAGAAAGCAAAAAGAAGCATCCGGATATTGTTTCAAAACAGAGACTGCCTTTTTCAAAAAAGAGGGTTCAGCCGCATCGTCACTTTCGGCAATCCAAATGTACTTTCCACGAGACAAACTAATGCCTTTCTGCCATTGAGCAAAAGGACTTCCTGTATTGACTGAGTTAATCTCCAAATGACTGACATGAGGATTAGCACTATAATGTTTTAAAATAGATGTACTATCATCCGTTGACGCATCATCCAATAATATAATCTCATAATCTGTATATGTTTGGGCCAATACCGATTCGATACGTTGCCGCAAAAAACGAGCATAGTTATAATTAGGAATGATTACACTAACTTCCACCGAATGATTTTCCATTACAAATACACTATTAATCTTAGTTATAATAACAAACTGATAGCAAAGATACAGATATTATTCTTAAAAAAGACGCTAACCCTCTAATGTTTAGCAAAAAAGCCTTTAACACTTGTCACAACCAAATAAAATGTATACATTTGTAGAATTTTAGTGCAAGCCCCCTTAACTATTTAACTAACATAGTAATAATTATATGAATAAACCAATGGCGAGCAACATAAGTACATCGCTAATTATATCCACCTATAATAGAAGCGACGCATTAGAATTATGCGTTAAAAGCGTGCTACGTCAATCTCTCCTTCCTGATGAAATTATCATTGCCGATGATGGTTCTAAAGAAGACACAGGAGAACTAATTCATCAATTGGCAGCTTCCTCTGAAGTTCCCATTATTCATGTTTGGCATGAGGATTTAGGCTTCAGACTGGCCTCCATCCGCAACAAAGCTATTGCGAAAGCATCTAAAGAATATATTATACAAATTGACGGAGATATCGTCTTACACAAAGATTTCGTCAAAGATCATGTACGTTTTGCAAAAAAAGGTAGTTTTGTAACCGGTAGCCGTGTATTAATCCGGGAAGGCTTAACGAGAAAAATGTTAGCAGAAAAAAACTGCATCATTTCCATTCACGACAAAGGTACTAAAAACACAATCAACGGAGTACATTTACCTTGGTTGAGTCCACTACTTCAACATTATCGTCAATGGGATGTTTCTTACTCGAGAGGATGCAATATGGCTTTCTGGAAAGAGGATTTGTTAAAAGTCAATGGGTACAATGAAGCTATTACCGGATGGGGAAGTGAAGATCATGAATTAGTATGCCGCCTTATCAACAGCGGTGTACGCAAGCGTACCATCAAATTTGCGGGAATCGTGTTCCATCTTCATCATGAACTACACGGAACAGATAATCTAAACAACAACCGCAGTATTTTGAACGAAACAAAAGTCAGGAAACTAACCTGGTGCGATAAAGGAATCATACAAAACTAATATGGAAAAGAATTTGAACTTTTTAGATCGAAACGAATTTAACTACAGTCCATCAAAAGAAGTAGTAGAAGCTTTAAAAAACTTCGATATAAATAAACTTTGTTTTTATACCCGCATTTATGATGAAGGAAAGAAAAGTATATTATCTGTTTTCTTGTCCGAACTATACGATATAGATGAAACTCAAGTTTTATTGGGATACGGCGGAGAAGATATCCTGAAGCAAGCCGTTCATTACTTCCTGACTCAAGAAGATGGAAACAAAACGATGTTGATTCCCAAGTTCTCATGGTGGTATTATAAATCAATTGCAGATGAGGTGAATGGCCATACTTTGCAATATCCTCTTTACGAAGACGGAAACACTTTTAAATATGACTTTGAGACGCTGAAAGATATGATTCAGAAAGAGAATCCGAAGATTCTTTTACTGGCTTCTCCCAATAACCCTACCGGCAACGGTTTAACTCCGAAAGAACTGGATGAACTGCTTGCAGAAGTACCCAGCCAAACAGTGGTACTGATAGACGAGGCATACGCTTCTTTTGTTTCAACTGATACCAGTTATATCAAAAAGCTGGTTAATAAATATCAGAATTTGATTATTTCCCGTACTTTATCCAAGTTTTATGGATTGCCCGGTTTACGTATGGGATTCGGATTTATGAGTAAGGAATTGGAAAAATTCAGCAGATACAGCAATAAATATCTGGGATACAACCGAATATCCGAAGATATCGCCATTGCAGCTCTTAAATCGGACGCACACTACCGCAACATCGCCAAACTGATGAACGAAGACCGTGAGCGTTACGAAAAGGAAATTGGCGTATTACCCGGATTCAAAGTATATGAATCGGTTGCCAATTTCATTTTAATCAAATACCCGATAGAGCTAAAAGAGGCTTTACAAAAGGCTTTTGCCGAACAGAGTTATAAAGTGAAGTTTATGAATGAACCGGATATCAACACTCATTTGCGTATCACATTGGGACGCCCAGAGCAAAACCGGATCGTTATAGATACAATTAAAGAAATCGCATCCAAATGAAAGCAGTAATATTAGCCGCAGGAATAGCATCACGCTTACGCCCGCTGACCGATACAACGCCCAAATGTCTCCTTAAGATAGGAGAACGATGTTTGCTGGAAAGGGCTTTTGATGCTCTGATACAAAATGGCTTCGACGAATTCATTATCGTCACGGGGTATCGCCAGCAACAAATCGTTGATTTTCTGCAGGCACGTTATCCAGTCCAAAATATTACTTTCATCTATAATGACAGATATGAATCAACCAACAATATCTATTCATTATGGCTTACCCGACCGTATACAGACGGGGAAGAAATATTGTTATTAGACAGCGACATTGTTTTTGATCCTCAAATTGTAAAAAGACTGCTTCATTCGGATAAAAACGACATATTGGCACTGAATCGCCATGAGCTTGGAGCGGAAGAAATAAAAGTTATCGTAGACGATGCACAAAAGGTTGTTGAAATCAGCAAAGTCTGTTCTATATCCGATGCTATCGGAGAGTCTATCGGTATCGAAAAGATGTCAGCAGAATACACCAAAGCTCTATTCCGGGAACTGGAAATTATGATTACCATTGAAGGACTGGACAATATATTCTACGAACGGGCTTTTGAACGACTGATTCCGCAAGGATATAGCTTTTACGTCATGGATACCACCGAGTTCTTCTCGGCCGAACTGGACACCGTAGAGGACTTTCAACAGGCACAGAAGCTGATTCCAGCCAGTCTTTATTAATCAAATTCAGATAGAAATGGCAAATTACGATATCCGCCCTCTACAGCTTCGCATATTAAAGAATTTATTAGCTGTTGACAAAGTTTGCAAAGAACATAATCTGCGATATTACATCATGGCAGGCACCATGCTGGGAGCCGTCCGCCACAAAGGATTTATCCCTTGGGATGATGATCTGGATATCGGTATGCCAAGAGCCGATTATGATTTATTAATGGCTAATGCCAAAGAATGGTTGCCGAAACCATACGAAGCTGTATGTGCTGAAAACGACAAGGAATATCCTCTTCCATTCGCAAAAGTACAGGATGCCGACACCACTCTAATTGAACGTATGCATCTCAAATATTTGGGAGGCGTATATATTGATATATTCCCACTGGACGGAGTTCCGGAGAGCCGCATGGCGCAAAGAATGCATTTTGCAAAGTACGAATTCTACAAACGTGTACTTTATCTGATTCATCGCGATCCATACAAGCATGGAAAAGGTCCCAGTTCATGGATACCGCTATTATGCAGAAAGCTTTTTACCCTTACCGGAGCACAGGAAAGTATCAGGAAAGTAATGAAAAAGTATGATTTCGACCAATCCGCATTGGTCTGTGATTATGATGACGGAATGAAAGGAATCATGTCTAAAGATATTCTGGGCATCCCTACTCCAGTCTTATTTGAAGATGAAGAAGTATGGGGAGTACAGAAATATGATGCCTATCTGTCACAGAAATACGGAGATTACATGACCATACCTAAACAAAGTGGGCAAAGACAACACAATTTCCATTATTTAGACCTGAATAAACCTTATCGGGAATTTGAAGTCTAACTATAATCACATAAAGGTAAGAAGTAGAAATGAGAATAGGTTTTGACGGAAAACGTGCAGTACAGAATTTCACCGGTTTGGGTAATTATAGCCGCTATATAGTGGATATTCTATGCCAATTCTATCCGGAGAATGAATATGTATTGTATGCCCCCAAGAAACGGGAAAATAAAAGGCTGAACAAATTAACGAAGCAATATCGGCAACTACAGCTTTCTTACCCCACTACTTCTTTCTGGAAAAAGTTAAGTTCGTTATGGCGAGTGTTGGGAGTCACCCGCCAATTGGAAAAAGAAAGAATTGATATTTTTCACGGACTTAGCAATGAATTACCCCTGAATATCCATAAAAGTAAGGTAAAAAGTATCGTAACAATCCACGATTTGATATTTCTGCGATACCCACAATACTATCATTCGATCGACAGGAATATATATACATACAAATTCCGCAAAGCCTGCGAAAATGCGGATAGAATCATTGCTATCAGCGAATGTACCAAACGTGATATTATTGAGTATTTCGGGATTCCTGCCGATAAGATAGAAGTTGTTTATCAGGGATGTGATACTTCATTCACGCACCCTGTAACAGAAGAGAAAAAAAGAGAAGTCCGAGCTAAATATCAGCTACCGGAACACTATATCCTCAACGTAGGAAGTATTGAAGAACGAAAGAATGCCCTTTCGGCGGTACAAGCACTGACGATGCTTCCTGAACAAATTCATCTTGTCATTGTAGGACGCCATACAGAATACACTGATAAGATTGAACGTTTTATTAAGGAGAATAAGCTGGAAGAAAGAGTGCACATCATCAGCAATGTTCCTTTTGATGATCTGCCGACTTTTTATCAGCTAGCTGAAATTTTTGTATATCCTTCACGCTTTGAAGGCTTTGGCATCCCCATTATAGAAGCTTTATACTCCGGAATTCCGGTAGTAGCCGCAACAGGTTCTTGCCTGGAAGAAGCCGGAGGTCCCGACTCAATCTATATACATCCCGACGATATCAAAGGAATGGCCAATGCTTTCAAACAGATATACTCTGACCCTGAAAGAAAGAAAGTAATGATTGAAAAAGGGCAAATATTTGCCAAAAGATTCTCTGAAGAAAAGCAAGCGGAAGAGATCTTAAACATCTACAAGAAATTAATGAGATGAACATACTTAAACACACAATAAAGAAATTTATATATGGCACTCTCCCATATTATTTCATGAAAGGATATAAGCCCGGCTCTCCTTATCTGAAATACTATGAATATATTAAAGAACATGGATATTCAAGACACCTGTATGAATTCAAAGATGAATATGCAAATATGCCCGTTGACGTACAGAAAGACGAGGAGAAAGGTTTATACTATGTTCAAAAAGAAGAGAAACGGCTCTATTTCAGAAAGAGCACTCCGGCCAGGAAAATTCAAAAATATTACAGGGCTTTGAGCATGGAACAAGACAGGCGCTCACCGCACCATTACTTCAACAGCGTTAAAGAAGTGACAGGAAAGGTATTTGTAGATGTCGGTTGCGCCGAAGGATATTCTTCATTGGAAATCATCGAAGAAGCTAAACATGTCTACTTGTTTGAGCAGGACGAACAATGGCTGGAGGCCATCAGAGCTACTTTTGAACCATGGCAAAATAAAGTTACGATTGTCCAAAAATATGTAAGCGACCATAATTCTTCGAGAGAACAAACTCTGGATGACTTCTTCAACAATCAAACGGAGGAGCATCTATTTCTAAAAATGGATATCGAAGGAGCTGAACGGCATGCATTGGCCGGATGCAAGAACTTATTCCAGAATTGCCAGAAGTTGGATTTTGCAATTTGCACATACCATCTACATGATGACGAAGCAGTCATTTCTGCATTTTTGGATAAGAATAACTGCACATATACCAATCAGAAAGGTTTTTTCAGGCATAAAATCCGCAGTGTAGTCATGCGCGGAAGTAAGAGTTAATCATTGATAATCAGCAGAAAGCAATTCGCAATAGTCATACTTACACAAGTATGTATCATAAATGCGCTTTTCTTTTTTCAATAAGAAACGTGAGATATGCGGTTCCCAGGAAAAGAACTTACGCACTGAACGGTACAAACGGAAGAATAAAATCAGGGATACGATATGCCTTTCTTTTTCTTTTCGTGCCGCACGACGATAAATATAATGAGTAAAGAACTGATCGCTATAACGAAGAGCCAGACTAACAGTAGATTCTACATCCCATCCCCTCAAAGAAGCGTATTCTGTCATTATATAAGTCAGCACTTCACGAGAGATGCATAAACGACACATATTACGGCACACAGTATCACAATCAATATCCGATAGCAACTGCATGCGATTCACGTCGACCAAGGAAAAACTATATTCATTCGCATCATTCTGATGGATCAATATATTGCCGGGAGAATAGTCCAAATGCAGGATACCTGCCTGATGCAAAGCAGCCGTGTAGCGCGCAAAAGCAGAAAGTTTATCTTCATTTCCTTCCACTTTCCCATCCATCAGGGAACGGACTGTTTCGCCACCATCATAACAACAAATGTAATAGCTATGTGAAAGAAGACCACTTTGGAATTGTTCGATCATAGCAACTGGCTCCGGAGTGTCAAAGCCATGTTGTTGAATTTCCATAGAGTAAATATAGGAACGCTCTGCTTTTGATTGCCGGAAAAACGAATATACAACACGATTGATGATGTGAGGCTTCTTAAAGCTCTTCACCACAACATCAATGCTGCCTAAGCCAATTCGTTTTAAAACATTACGCCCATCGTACACCACATCTCCTTTTTCCTGGAAGGACCTTGGAATTTCTTCTATCTCCTTCTGCAGATGCGCGTACTTGGGATTTACAATCACTCTCATTACACTCTCCTATATAATACTAATTACAAAGATGGAGCAAAGATAAAGAAATTAAGGCATATTCCGACTATATTTTTTTCTTTTCTCACAAAGATTGGCTAACTCTCTATACATATAAGTACTGTTGCGAACAACTTTAGTCGTTTTTTCTTTTTTCTTTTCATTTATATTTAGACATAAATGCTTTTTTTTAGCTATGTTTGCACGATAAAAAGCATAAAGAAGTCAAGCATGAAACCAATCAAAAAAATTCTGATTATTCGATTTAGACAAATAGGGGACTCTATTCTGGCTGTTGCATTGTGCAGTACGCTGAAAAAAAGTTTTCCCGATGCAGAAATACACTTTGTGCTGAATAAAAATATAGCATCGCTCTATGAGGGTCACCCGGACATAGATAAGGTTATTACATTTGACAAGAATGAGAATAAACCATTCACTGCTTATATAAAAAAAGTATGGCAAGTGACGCACCAAAACAAATACGATGTCATCATCGATATGCGTTCTACGATCCGGACTCTTTTTTTCTCTCTTTTTTCATTAAAAACCCCTTTCCGGATAGGGCGTATCAAGGGATACACACGTTTGCTATTAAATTATCGGACAGACACTTACAGCAATAGTCTAACAACTGATATGGTAGAACGCAACCTATTGCTTGCAGCGCCATTAGAGAAAATCAAGCCTATTCAATATACAAAAGAATTCAGGTTATACCTCACTGACCAGGAGAAAAAAGACTTTCGATATTATATGGAAAAGGAGGGGATAGATTTCGCGCGCCCTGTATTCCTAATAGGAGTCACCACCAAGCTCCTCCATAAAAAATGGAATACGGAGTTTATGATAACCACACTTAAAAGAATATTGGAAGAATACAAGGACATACAAATGATCTTCAACTATGCACCGGGGTATGAAGAAGAAGATGCAAGAAATATCTACAAGGAATTGGGATGTCCGGAACGCATCAAGATTGATATACAAGCCTCTTCATTACGACAACTGGCAGCACTTTGCGCCAACTGCTCGTTTTATTTCGGAAACGAAGGAGGAGCCCGACACATTGCGCAAGCCCTCGAAATTCCTTCATTCGCTATTTATTCACCAAGCGCCTCTAAATCAATGTGGTTACCTGCAAATTCCGTACTTGCCCGAGGTATTAGTCCCGACGATATTCTTCCGCCGGAACAACAAGCAACATTAACTTATGAAGAACGTTTCGCATCAATTACCCCGGAAAAGGTATACGATCAATTAACTTCGACATTAAGACAATTGAGCTAACTCGCGATATAAATCAAGATAAGCTTGTATATGCTTCTCGTAACTGAATGAAGCTGCATGTTCTTTCATTCTGGTCAAGCGTTCCTCATCTTTATAGAAATCAGGCAAATGTTCCCGGATACTTTGCACCATAGATTCTGTATCCAAATGTTCCCACATGATGGCATGTCCATTACAAACTTCCGGCAAACTAGTGCGATTAGCAGCAAATACAGCTTTTCCAAACTGCATAGCTTCTACCACAGGCAGCCCAAAACCTTCTCCTTCACTAGGAAACAGGAACGCTTCACAGTTCCGATACAACCAAATCTTTTCACTTTGAGTGATTACATCTGTCAAAAACACATTAGTGACTTGCTTCTCACGAATCAGATTACGCACTTCTTCAGCATAAGCGAAATGGGCATCTCCACAAATATACAAATCATATTCCGGGAAATGGCGCATTACGTCAACCAGGAGATGGAAATTCTTTTTCCTACGGATCTGTCCAATCGTAAAAAAGAAAGGACGTCCCGTCGCAAAAGACGGCTGGGTTCCTTCCAACATATCGATCCTCTCCACCCCATTATAGATGACCCGGATCTCTTTCCCCTTCAAATCTATATGTTGGCGAATGACATCTGCTACATAATGAGAAATCGTTGTGACTACTGATGCCTTATTGACCTTATTCTGCATCCGACGAAGATACATTTTAGCCTTCCAAGGCTTTTTCTCCGTTAAGAAATTAAAGTCATGTATAGTAAAGATAAACTTTGTACCACCGGCAATACGTAACAACTTCCGCTGCTGATTCACCGCATGCCATACATCTACTTTAGGAAGAGTAAAAGGGAAAAACTTATTGATACGACGTACCGGAACAGAGGTCACATTCGGGCCAAATTCCTGCATATATTTCTGTCTCAACAAATATACAAAATGAAGATCCTCTACCGGCATAGACGAAAAAGCGGCCGCATAGTTGGCCGCAATCTGTCCGAAACCAGCTGTTAGACTACCATAATTCGTAAGATCTATCAGTACCTTTTTCTTTCGTTGTATCTCTTTTTCCATCATTATTTGATTCTACGCTCTTTCGGCTCAAAAACAACTAAATTGAATTCCTGCAAATATCAACCTACAATCCCTTCTATTTTTGCAATAACCTGTTCCGGCTTTATATCTCTTAAACAGGCATAATCACCACGCCAACAAGGCTTCTGTCCATATACAGAGCAGGGACGGCATGACAAATCAAGTTGCACGGTATTAACCGGCAATTGCTTCCAGCCCATAAAACCGGCATAAGGATGAGTGGCCCCCCAAATAGAAACAACCGGAATATTGACCAAGGACGCCAAATGCATATTGGCAGAATCCATTGAAAGCATCACATCTAAATGGCTCATCAGATTCAGCTCGGTACGCATATTCAGTTTACCGATCATTGAAACAACAGAAGGATATTTAGCAATCCATGCGTCAAACACTTCCTGCTCGCTTTTACCACCTCCAAAAAGAAAAACTTTCACTTGTGGGTTAGCCGCAAAATGTGCTATAACCTGCTCCTGCAACTCTAACGGATAAATCTTACCTCTGTGTTTGGCAAAAGGGGCTATACCAATCCATTTTTGACCTTCCTTAGGTCCTGTGACTGGCTCTATCTCTGCAAAGTTGCCTTTTCCTTCGCCATAAATAGAAGAGAAATTTAATAAAACCGGCAAACCGAGCTTCTCAAGCACATCGGCATAACGGCGAAAAGAACTCTTCTGATTCTCCATCACCTTATCGTGACGACGAACCAGTTTCTTTTTACCGGCCCTTCCCTTACATATGGAAGCTACCGGTTTATTGGCAAGACGGAATCGCAGACATAAATATTTGGAACGAAGCACATGATGAAAATCAGCAATGTAATCAAAATGCATCGCTTTCAACTCCGAATAGAGGCTATTCAAGCCCCAAAGCCCCTTGTGTTTGCCTGTTAAGTCAGCTCCGACAAAACCTACATTCGTAGGCAGCCCCTGAAAGAGCGGCTGCCATACAGCACGACTTAACACTGTTATTTCGTGCTGCGGGTATTGCACAGCCAGCGAATGTATTACCGGTATTGTCATGGCTACATCGCCAAGAGCTGAAAAACGAATAATGAGAATACGCGCCATTCGTTATTTTTTAGCATAAAGCACCGGATTCAATGCCGGGTCATTATACATTTTCATCTGTTTATATACTTTCATATATTTTCTCCCGGCTTCGATATCAACCAATAACTGCTCAATAGCCGTAGAGAGGTCTTTACGTTGTTCCAGCAGGATATTCAGCTTAGTCTGACATTGAAGACGGTGTTCCTCTGTAGTATCCGTACGTTCCACTTCCTGCTGCATGTGGTAAATTTTCAATGCAAGAATTGACAAGCGGTCAATAGCCCATGC
The DNA here is from genome assembly GCF_018289135.1 of Bacteroides xylanisolvens. NCBI lineage: Bacteria > Pseudomonadati > Bacteroidota > Bacteroidia > Bacteroidales > Bacteroidaceae > Bacteroides > Bacteroides xylanisolvens. Next base: position 5,006,635 of record NZ_CP072216.1, on the reverse strand, counting down.
AGGACTTTCTGTATTGATCGTTGCGTCAGAAAGAGGTTTTACTTCTTTGTATTTGTCTAAGAAGTAGCTATCAATTAGTTCCACCAAGTCTGTACGATCCTGATTTGATTTATCAATTCTTCTTTTCAAAGCCAATGCTTCTACCGGATCAATCTGCGGGTCACGGATAATATCCTCAAAATGCCATTGCACAGCATCAATCCAGTTCTTTAGATATAAATAATACTCAATAGTTTTCAACTCGTAAGGATTGTTCATCGGAGCATCCACACTATCCGTTACATGGTAATCTGTTGTCGATTTCCAAAAAATCTCGTTGCAAAGGTTACTAAATGTCATAATCTTAACTAGCTAATAGATATATAATAGGGCAAATCTATGTAATATTTTTCAGACAAGCAACCCTTTCTTACTTTTTTATTTGTTACCTTTGTGGGTATAAAAGATGAATTGTATATGAAAATTATTATCGACAATAAAATACCATTTATAAAAGAAGCGGTTCAGAGAATAGCCGATGAGGTGGTTTATGTACCGGGGAAAGATTTCACTCCGGAGCTCGTACGGGATGCAGACGCACTCATTGTCCGTACCCGCACACATTGCAACCGGGATTTATTGGAAGGTAGTCGGGTAAAATTCATAGCAACGGCAACCATAGGTTTCGATCACATTGATACAGAGTATTGCAAACAGGCAGGCATAGAATGGACAAATGCTCCGGGATGCAATTCTGCTTCTGTCGCCCAATATATACAGTCATCGCTTCTGGTGTGGAAATCTTGCAGAAACAAAAAGTTAAACGAACTGACGATTGGAATCATAGGAGTGGGAAACGTAGGGAGTAAAGTAGCTAAAGTTGCCCGGGATTTTGGCATGCGCGTTTTACTGAATGATTTGCCACGGGAGGAAAAAGAAGGAACAGAGCAGTTCGCTTCACTAAGTAAAATAGCAGAAGAATGTGATATCATTACCTTTCACGTACCTTTATATAAGGAAGGGAAATATAAAACCTTCCACCTGGCAGATGAGAACTTCTTCCAGTCACTCAAACGAAAACCGGTTATCATTAATACCTCCCGAGGAGAGGTCATTGACACCAATGCTCTTTTAAAAGCCCTAGACAGCCGGATCATTTTAGATGCCATCATCGATGTGTGGGAGCATGAGCCGGAAATTAACCGTGAGTTACTGGATAAAGTATTTATTGGCACTCCCCACATTGCGGGTTACTCTGCCGATGGAAAAGCAAACGCCACACGCATGTCACTGGATGCCATTTGCAAATTCTTCCAAATAGAAGCTGATTATAAAATAAACGCACCGGCACCCGCCTCTCCTATTATACATGCCAAAAAACATGAAGAAGCAATCCTCCAAATATATAATCCAGTCGAAGATAGCACCCGATTGAAAAATCAACCGGAACAATTCGAAACCTTACGCGGGGATTATCCTTTGCGGCGAGAAGAGACAGCTTATTTAATCAAATATTAAGAAATAAGTATTAAGTATTAGGTATTAAGTATTAACCGTAGCGACCGAGAACTTCATGAAATTCCGTCAAACGATTATCTGCATGGAGTAATACTTAATACCTAATACTTATTTCTTAATACTTGTTCTATGACTTGCGGGAAGTGTTCATATTCCAAGGCATGCACTTTTTTGGCTACATCATCCGGAGAATCTGTCGGAAGAACAGGACAAGTAGCCTGGAAGATTGCATTTCCTTCGTCATAATGCTCATTTATATAATGTATAGTGATACCGCTTTCCTTTTCACCGGCAGCCACTACCGCTTCATGAACCCGGTCTCCATACATTCCTTTGCCTCCGAACCTCGGCAGAAGAGCAGGATGTATATTTATAATTTTATCGGGATAAGCATGCAAAAGCAAGTCAGGCACACGAACCAGAAAGCCAGCCAGTACGACAAAGTCGATGCGGTACTCCTGCAAAATAGCCAAAATTTCATCTCCGGCTATCCAGTCCTCCTTTGGAAACACGTTACAGGGCACTCCCAAACGATGCGCACGTTCCAAAACGTATGCATCACTTTTATTAGAAAGTACCAACGAAACCTGAACGGAATCGTTTTTTTGGAAATACCGGATAATATTCTCGGCATTTGAACCGGAACCGGAAGCAAAAATTGCGATGTTTTTCTTCATAACTCTCAAATTCGATGCACAAAACAGTGAAAAATGTGCAAAACTTTGCATTTATTTAGTCAAATATTTGCGCAAAACGATAAATATTCATTCCTTTGCACCGCAAATTTAAAGAAATAAAACTAATTATTAATTAAAAACTTAAAGTTATGTCTGAAATTGCATCAAGAGTAAAAGCGATTATCGTTGATAAATTAGGCGTAGAAGAATCAGAAGTTACAACCGAAGCAAGCTTCACTAACGACCTGGGAGCAGATTCTCTTGACACTGTAGAACTTATCATGGAATTCGAAAAAGAATTCGGTATCTCTATTCCTGATGACCAAGCAGAAAAGATTGGTACTGTAGGTGATGCTGTATCTTATATCGAAGAACACGCTAAGTAATTCGATTTCATCAATATGGAATTAAAAAGAGTGGTAGTAACAGGCCTTGGCGCCATTACTCCCGTTGGCAACAGCGTTCCCGAATTTTGGGAAAACCTTGTGAACGGGGTTAGTGGAGCAGGGCCTATTACTCATTTTGATGCGTCGTTATTCAAGACACAATTCGCATGCGAAGTGAAAGACTTCGATGCAACGAAATACATAGACCGCAAAGAAGCAAGAAAGATGGACCTGTATACTCAATATGCCATCGCTGTTGCCAAAGAAGCGGTGAGTGATTCCGGTCTTGATGTCGAGAAAGAAGACTTGAACAAAATCGGTGTTATTTTCGGCGCCGGTATTGGTGGTATACATACATTTGAAGAAGAGGTAGGCAACTACTACACTCGTCAGGAAATGGGTCCGAAGTTTAATCCGTTCTTCATTCCAAAGATGATTTCGGATATTGCAGCCGGACAGATTTCTATCATGTATGGTTTCCATGGTCCTAACTACGCGACTTGTTCAGCATGTGCTACTTCAACCAACGCTATTGCAGATGCTTTCAACCTGATTCGTCTGGGTAAAGCAAACGTAATTGTATCCGGTGGTTCGGAAGCAGCTATCTTCCCGGCAGGTGTGGGCGGTTTCAACGCTATGCACGCACTGTCAACACGCAACGACGAAGCTTCTAAAGCTTCACGTCCGTTTAGCGCAAGCCGTGATGGTTTCGTTATGGGCGAAGGTGGCGGTTGCCTGATCCTGGAAGAACTGGAACACGCTAAAGCTCGCGGTGCAAAAATCTATGCAGAAGTTGCCGGTGTAGGTATGTCTGCAGATGCACATCACCTGACAGCTTCTCATCCAGAAGGTCTGGGAGCGAAATTGGTGATGAAAAATGCACTGGAAGATGCGGAAATGGATCCGAAAGAAGTAGATTATATCAATGTACACGGTACATCTACTCCGGTTGGTGACATTTCAGAAGCAAAAGCAATCAAGGAAGTATTCGGTGATCATGCGTTCGAGTTGAACATCAGTTCAACAAAATCAATGACAGGTCACTTGCTGGGAGCTGCCGGTGCGGTAGAATCTATTGCAAGTATCCTTGCTATCAAGAACGGCATTGTTCCTCCGACTATCAACCACGAAGAAGGTGACAACGACGAGAATATCGACTATAACCTTAATTTCACGTTCAATAAAGCACAGAAACGCGAAGTTAATGTTGCCTTGTCCAATACATTTGGATTTGGTGGTCACAATGCGTGCGTTATCTTCAAGAAATACGCAGAGTAATATCGTGTTACGTAACGAAATAGATAAGATAAGGCTCTTGTTCCGCAAGGATAGAGAGTCTTATCTTTGTTTTTACCGGATACTCGGGTTCTACCCGCGCAATATCCAACTTTATGAGCAGGCTCTCCTGCACAAATCAACTTCTGTCCGCTCCGACAAGGGACGTCCCCTCAACAATGAACGGCTGGAGTTTTTAGGTGACGCCATCCTCGACGCCATCGTAGGAGATATTGTCTATAAACGTTTTGAAGGGAAACGGGAAGGTTTCCTGACCAACACACGTTCTAAGATCGTACAACGGGAGACTTTGAATAAGTTGGCCGTTGAAATCGGCTTGGATAAACTCATAAAGTATTCCACCCGCTCTTCTTCTCACAACAGTTATATGTACGGAAATGCTTTTGAGGCATTTATCGGAGCTATTTATCTGGATCAGGGGTATGAACGCTGCAAACAGTTTATGGAACAACGGATCATCAACCGTTATATCGACCTGGATAAAATATCCCGAAAAGAGGTTAACTTCAAATCCAAACTTATTGAGTGGAGCCAAAAAAATAAGATGGAGGTTTCCTTTGAGTTAATCGAGCAATTTCTCGATCACGACAGCAACCCTGTTTTCCAAACTGAAGTACGCATTGAAGGACTTCCGGCAGGAACAGGTACGGGATATTCCAAAAAAGAGTCTCAACAGAATGCTGCCCAAATGGCTATAAAGAAAGTAAAGGAACCCGTATTTATGTCAACTGTCGAAGAGATCAAAGCACAACATTCAGCAACTACAACAGAACCGGAGGTTGAACTTGCAACTAACTCTGAAACAGAATTGGCAACTGAACTTGAGAATGAATTTGAGAATGAACTTGAAGCCGAACTGAATGTAATTCCCGAGACAAAACCGAAGAATGTTTTAGAAGAAAACACCTCCGATAATGAAATTTCTACGGTACAACCTACTATGGAAGCCGAGGAGACTAGCCAAAGCAAATCCCCATGCGACGCCCCTGAATCACCAAATCGTGATCTTCAGTAACTAATTTCAGTTTTCCTGCAACTTCTTCAAGAGGGATAGATGCAATATCGTCCCCTTTTAAAGCTACCATACGCCCGAATTCACCCTTGGCGATCAATTCTGTCGCGTGGCCGCCCATACGGGTAGAAAGATTGCGGTCGAAAGGAGTAGGCGAACCACCACGCTGAATATAGCCCAGAACTGTTTCGCGAGTTTCTATACCAGTTTCATATTCAATCTCCTGCGCAATATATTCAGCAGCCCGTTTGCGTCCGTCTGTCCTAATACCTTCTGCTACCACTACAATAGAATAAGGCTTGCCCTTTTTCAGTCTTTCCAGAATCGTATTACCAATATTTTTAATGTCATAAGCAATTTCAGGGAGAAGAATCACATCCCCTCCTCCTGCCATACCGGAATACAAGGCAATCCAACCCGCCTTGTGCCCCATCACTTCAATCACCATCACCCTTTTGTGAGAACTTGCGGTGGAATGTAAACGGTCGATGGCATCGGTAGCAATACTTACTGCCGAGTCGAAACCGAAAGAAATATCTGTACCCCAAATATCATTATCAATGGTTTTAGGAACAGATACGATATTCACTCCCATCGCAGCAAACTTCGCCGCAGTCTTCTGTGTTCCATTTCCGCCGATACAAACGACACAGTCGAGTTCCATTTCCCGGATATTCTGAAGGATTAAAGACGGTTTGTCAACATCAGAGACAACGCCTCCTTTTTTGAAAGGCTTCTCACGAGATGTTCCTAACATCGTTCCACCCAGATTGAGCAAACCGGAGAGCGACTTGTCTGTAATAGATTCGACATCTTTAGTCAGCAAGCCCTGAAAACCGCTGTGAATACCTACTACTTCCATCCCGTAATAATTGATGGCAGTTTTGCACACGCCACGAATCGTGGCATTAATACCGGGACAGTCCCCGCCGGATGTTAAGATTCCAATTCTCATTGTCGCATTTTTTAGTCTAAAACTCGGGATTTATATGAAAGTCGTCTATTTTTAACGATTATTTCCGTCGTAAAGATAGAAAAAAAAGATAAATAAGTTACTTTTGCACGACTAAACATTATTATGTTAAAGCAGAAATGAATATTACAAAAATTATTAGTAAGACTTTCGATTCCCGTTTAAAACAGATAGACCTATATGCTAGTCAGGCTAGTGAGATACAGCATCGTGTGTTAAGCCGCTTAACACGCCAGGCCGCTCAAACTGAATGGGGAAGAAAGTACGATTATTCCTCTATTCGTAACTATGAAGATTTCCGTAAACGTGTTCCTATCCAGACATACGAAGAAATTAAGCCTTATGTAGAACGTTTGCGAGCTGGGGAACAGAATCTGCTTTGGCCATCGGAGATACGCTGGTTTGCAAAATCTTCCGGAACGACTAATGATAAAAGTAAATTCCTTCCTGTCAGCAAGGAAGCGCTGGAAGATATTCATTACAGAGGAGGAAAAGACGCAGCAGCTCTTTATTTCCGCATCAATCCGGATAGCCATTTTTTCTCCGGCAAGGGACTGATTCTAGGAGGGAGCCATAGCCCGAACCTCAATTCCAATCATAGTTTAGTAGGAGATTTATCCGCTATTCTGATTCAAAACGTAAATCCGCTTATCAATTTCATTCGCGTACCAAGCAAGAAAATTGCATTGATGAGCGAATGGGAAACCAAGATAGAAGCAATCGCCAACAGCACTATTCCGGTAAATGTGACAAGCCTATCCGGTGTGCCGTCGTGGATGCTGGTACTTATCAAACGTATCCTTGAAAAGACAGGAAAGCAGGCACTGGAAGAAGTATGGCCCAATCTGGAAGTTTTCTTCCATGGTGGAGTGGCTTTCACACCGTATCGTGAGCAATATAAACAGGTGATTACAACACCTAAAATGCATTATGTAGAGACCTACAATGCTTCGGAAGGATATTTCGGAACCCAGAACGACCTTTCCGATCCTGCCATGTTATTAATGATCGACTATGGAATTTTCTACGAATTTGTTCCGTTGGAGGAAGTGGGAAAAGAAAATCCACGGGCTTATTGTCTTGAAGAAGTCGAGCTTAACAAGAACTATGCAATGGTTATTTCTACTTCCTGTGGTTTGTGGAGATACATGATTGGTGATACTGTGAAGTTTACCAGCAAGAATCCCTATAAGTTTGTCATCACGGGAAGAACGAAGCATTTCATCAATGCATTTGGTGAAGAGCTGATTGTCGATAATGCTGAAAAAGGATTGGCAAAGGCTTGCGCCGAAACCGGAGCACAAATTTGCGAATACTCTGCGGCGCCGGTGTTTATGGATGAGAACGCAAAATGCAGGCACCAGTGGCTGATAGAATTTGCCAAAATGCCGGATTCCGTAGAAAAGTTCGCCGCAATACTTGACGCTACGCTGAAAGAGGTTAACTCTGACTATGAGGCCAAACGATGGAAAGATATTGCTTTGCAACCATTGGAAGTGATCGTTGCCCGTCAGGGATTGTTCCATGACTGGCTGGCACAGAAAGGAAAACTGGGAGGACAACACAAAGTACCCAGATTAAGCAATACACGCGAATATATAGAAGCAATGCTGGTGCTGAATAATAGCGCTCATCCGGAAGAATAACCAAAAACCAAAACATAACCACTACAAGTTTTTTTCCATTACAGAGGTTACTTGTATAAGGAGAGAGCGTCAAAACAACTCTCCGATTTCTTTCAGGCACGGATTACACGAATTACATGGATAAGTTTATTCTCTTTCCTTGTTTATTCGTGTAATCCGTGCCTTAGTTATGTCGATTAGCAAGCTAAGTTTTGTTTTAAAAAACTTGCGTCAGAGCGTTCATCTTCCCAATATATAAGATTACCGGGCGTTGACTATGATTCCTCCTCCTAGTAGCAATCCGTCTCCATAGAATGCAGCAGCCTGCCCGGGAGCAATGGCTGTTAATGGTTCATGGAGCTGCACGTGCAGTAAATGATCCGATGTGACGGTAATCGTGCCATAGTTTTCCTGCTTGCGATAGCGTATCTTCACAATTATGTCAGAGCGTCCTAAAGTACGCTCCTGATTTACAAGATTCCAATCTTTCAACCACATTTCTGTTTTTTCCAACGATGAAAGAGAAGCCAACATCACTTCATTCTTTTCAGGATCAATCTCTTTCACAAATACAGGACGATTCAGATGAATGCCCAAACCGCGTCTCTGCCCAATAGTATAAAAGGGATAGCCTTCATGCCAGGCAATAAAATTTCCCTTTTCATCGACAAATCTTCCTCTTCTGATTCTGTCAGACCAGGTCTGTTTATCGCTGCCCGATGTCTGACTATTGTTGATTGATGCCTCACTATTACTGACCGACATCTGACCATTTCTGACCAACCAGTCTTTTAAAAAGGTCCGATAGTCCATCGGGCAAAAACAGACACCGATACTATCCTTTTTGGTTGCCACCTTTCGAAAGCCATGTTCAGCAGCCCAGGCACGGGCTTCAGCTTTCGTAATATCGCCCATCGGCAACAGCATCCTATTAAGAATATCCTGTTTCAATCCCCATAAGAAGAAGGTTTGATCCTTATCCGAATCGGCGGCGTATGTTATATAAAAGGTTTCATTTAGTTGTATATTCTGTGCATAGTGTCCAGTAGCAATATAAAAAACTCCCATTTCATCGGCAATCTTAGCAAGCAAAGGCCATTTCAGGTAATTATTGCACAAGGTACAGGGGACCGGAGTACGTCCTGCCAGGTATTCCTGCACAAAATATTCAATAATCTGCCGGGCAAATATTTCACGGGCATCGTATGTTATATGCCGTATTCCTAAACGTTCTGCCAAATTACGGGCATCTTCCAAGTATTCTGTCGAACCATTCAATTCATAAAAACGGAAGGTTACCCCGATTACTTCATAACCGGCTTCCAGCAGTCGCATAGCAGCAACAGAGCTATCTGTACCACCACTCATTCCAAGCAATACGCGTTTGTTTTCCTCTATCATGCTGCAAAATTAAGTATTTTCCCGTATCTTTGTCAGTTAAAGCCTAAAAGAGAATGAAAGAGAGACCAACTAACGGACAAGTTATAATCGTTTTCACAGAGCATCCGATACTCGGCATATTACTGATTCCGTATATTGCGGAAAGGCTGAACGATGGCACCTTGCAATTAGTGGAGCAAGCGTTTCACGCCTCTCCGGAAGCTATGAGCATAATGAGCGAAGCGGAAAGACAAGCTATCGATATCGCTTCATACTATACAGAAAAGTATCTGATGGGCCTCTACTCCCGTGAAAAAACAGTATCACGCTTTCTACATAAGCTATCCGAAGATCCGGAACGAATTAAAAATAATATTCGTCCGTTTATCGAAAAGAAGCTGTTGGAGATGCTGGCGTTGATACGGGAAAACGGACTGCCTTTTTATCAGAAACAAGCCGGTAGCAAAATCTTATACGCCCATCATATTTATCATATCAACCCTCACGACGTAGAAATTCGCGTAACGTTTCATGTTGACAGTAAAACGTTCCGTTATCAGTTGCAGTGTTATTATGAAGGGCAACCGTTCTCTTTGAGTGAGTTAAAACCGGTAGTTGTACTGACCTCCTCGCCGACCACTCTATTATTGGGAATGGAGTTATATTTCTTTCCGCACATTGAAAGCGCACGTATCTTACCTTTCACAAAGAAAAGATCAATTAGCGTAGACGCTTTGCAGATTGAAAAATACATAGACAACATCGTTATTCCAATTGCACGTTATCACGATATCGAGACTCACGGTTTGAATATTACTGAAGAAGAATGTGCCTGTGAAGCTGTTCTCTCATTCGAAGATGCCACATACAACGGACAAGCATTGCAACTTGTCTTCCGCTATGGAGACCAGACATTTGCACCAGATAGTGCTAATGAAATGAAGAAAATCATTTATCGGAAAACATCCGGTGAAATCGGCTTTTTCCGGCGTAATATTACAGTGGAAGAACAAGCAGTCCAACTCTTAACGAATGCCGGTCTGCAACAACTCAATGCCACACACTTCCAACTATCTGCCAAAGCTCCGGAAAAGACAATTGTCGAATGGATCAACAATCATCGGGAGATGTTGCAGCAATCCTTTCACCTTACCAGTAATGTAGGGAATGCGTTGTATTGTCTGGATGAGATACGCATCGAGCAAAGTTGCGACGATGAGGTTGACTGGTTCGAACTGCACATCACTGTTGTTATCGGTAATCTGCGCATTCCTTTTTCACGTTTCCGCAAACATATCCTCGAAGAAAAGCGGGAATATCTGCTACCTGACGGGCGTATGATTCTCCTGCCTGAAGAGTGGTTCAGCAAATATGCGAACTTACTGGAGATGGGAGTACAAACAGAAAAAGGAATTCGGTTGAAACATGCATTTATAGGTGCCGTACAGACAGCTTTGGATGAAGATGGAGTGAAAAAAATCCCCGCGAAGCAGCAAATACATAACGTTGCCGTACCAAGAACGCTTAAAGCAACATTACGCCCCTATCAGCAGAAAGGATTCTCGTGGATGGTACACCTCCATAAACAAGGATTTGGCGGATGCCTGGCAGATGACATGGGACTCGGGAAGACGCTTCAGACTCTTACCCTGCTACAGTACATATATAAGCCATCCGCTCCCAAACAACCCGCTACCCTAATTGTAGTCCCCACATCACTACTTCACAACTGGCGACGGGAAGCCAAGCGCTTTACAGGGCTCTCAATGATGGAATACAACAACACCGTGGCTATAGACAAGAAACGTCCGGAAAAATTCTTCGGTCATTTTCACTTGATCTTTACTACGTATGGCATGATGAGAAATAACATTGATATACTCTCTTCCTACCGTTTCGAATATGTCGTGCTCGATGAAAGCCAGAATATCAAGAATAGCGAATCGCTCACCTTCCGGTCGGCAATTCAACTGCAAAGCAAACACCGACTCGCACTGACAGGTACTCCTATCGAAAACTCATTAAAGGACCTGTGGGCTCAATTTCATTTTATACAACCGGACTTACTGGGCACGGAAAGTGCTTTCCAAAAGCAGTTCATAATGCCGATTCGCCAGGGAAACGAACGCGTACGAGTGCAGTTGCAACAACTGACTGCCCCATTCATCCTCCGCAGAAGCAAGAAAGAGGTAGCTCCGGAACTTCCTGAACTTACGGAAGAAACAATCTACTGCGACATGACTGAAGAGCAGAACACGTGTTACGAACAGGAGAAAAACAGCCTGCGAAACATACTTCTCCAGCACCCTCAAAGTACGAACAGGCTCCATTCGTTTAGTGTACTAAATGGCATTTTGCGTTTACGACAACTCTCTTGTCATCCGCAACTCATTCTTCCTGATTATACCGGAACATCCGGAAAAACCGCACAGATAATCGAAACATTCGATACATTACAAAGCGAAGGACACAAAGTCCTAATTTTCTCTTCATTCGTCAAACATCTGGAGGCCTTGGCTGAAGCTTTCCAAGAACGAGGCTGGAAATATGCCCTATTAACAGGAGCAACCAACAACCGGCCCTCCGAAATCGCCCATTTCACCGAGCAAAAAGATGTTCAGGCATTCCTTATTTCACTAAAAGCAGGAGGTGTGGGGCTCAATCTTACACAAGCCGACTATGTATTCATCATAGATCCCTGGTGGAATCCTGCCGCCGAATCGCAAGCCATCGCCCGTGCCCATCGTATCGGTCAGGATAAGCAAGTGATTGCCTATCGCTTCATTACACAAAACAGTATCGAGGAAAAGATTCTGCATCTGCAAGATGAGAAACGAAAACTGGCGGAAACATTTGTTGCCGACAGTGAGTCATTGCCTATATTAAGCAATGAGCAATGGGTAGACCTGCTCTAATAATACATAAAGCCTCAATCTATCACAGAGGTGTGTAAAATGTATTATTTCATCGTATTCCTGAATTTTTTTATCCATATACTCTTATTTTATCCGGTTATCTTTGCCACTGTGAAAATTATAAATAACCCGAAATAATAAATGTATGAAAAACAGGAGCATTACCTACCTATTACTATTTGGTATTTGCAGCATGTTGGCAATCATGCAATCATGCCAAAAAACAGACGACCTGGAAGCAGACATCAATTCTCTGAAAGACCGTGTCGCTGCTTTGGAAAAAGCAACGGAAGGACTGAATACTTCATTTGCCAGTCTGCAAGCCCTTATGCAAAAAAACAAAATCATTATCGGAATTACTCCGACTAAAGATGGCTTAGGATATTTGCTGGAACTTAGTGACGGAACAAGCATTAAAGTCATGGAGAGTGAAGCAGTACAAGCGTCTGTCCCTGAATTTTCCGTAGACGAAGAAGGCTACTGGATATATAAAACAAGTAATGATACAGATTTCAAATATCTGCCAGGAGCCGATGGAGAGAAAATATCAGCCTGGCCCCGTGATGGAGAAGGCAATGTGGTGGCAACTCCATTAATCAGCGTATCTTCCAGTGGATATTGGCAAGTGAGCTACGATAATGGACAAACATATACAAGCTTAGGAACTAAGGCCGAAGGTGGAAGTCAGGGAGGAACCAGCATATTCAGCAAGGTAGAATATAATGAAGCAAACCATACTTTCTCATTCACCCTGGCTGATGGTGAAAAAACATATACTTTCCCAGTAGACGACAGCTTCGGACTGATCATTTATGGTCTCAATGACGCTGAAAGTGAACAAGCTGTGCAAGTTTTTGCCCCCAATGAAAGCCATAAAGAGTATAAAGTAGAACAGAATGACGTGCAACAAGCTGCAATACAAGCTCCTAAAGGATGGGATGTTCTTTTATCCGAGAACTTATTAACTATCACACCACAAGCAACTGTTGTAAAAGACGTAGAAGAAACAATTAAGATTGTACTTACTTCATCAAAGAATTATATCCGTATTGTTTCTATTGAAGTGAAACAACTTTCCAATGAAACCGGAGCAAAAGCCTGGCAACAATTTGTAAACGCAGATCAACAAAATGTATTATTGGACTTTTCATACGCCGGATATAAACATGGTGAAATAGCTCCTCCTGAAATAGAAACATTAATAGCACAAGGATATAAAGTATACGATGTTACAGATCCCCAATATGGGGCTATCCCCAACGACGGCAAATCTGACAGAGCAGCTTTCATGAAGGTACTGGAAGAAATAGCAAGAGAAACAAAGCAAGAAGATCTCAATAATATGACAGATCGATATATTAAGGAAAACGCTAAAGCTATTATCTACTTCCCAGAAGGGAATTATATTCTACAAGATGAGGATTCTAAGGATCGCAGGATTCGTATATCGATGAGTGATATTGTTTTAAAAGGAGCCGGAAGAAACAAAACAACACTCGAAATGACTGCTGCAAATAATTCTCCCAAACCTACTGAGGAAATGTGGAATGCTCCTGTTATGATGGAGTTCAAACATAATACAGGATTAGGAGAATCAATTGGTGCTATCACTGAAGACGCTCCCATAGGCAGCAAAACCATAACGGCCAGTTTAACAGGAGTAAGTGCGGGCAGTTGGGTATGTCTCGTACTGGGAACCCCCAAGTTGGGAAACACGGATAATGATGTTATTAATTCCGAACTATCGCCTTATCAATGGCAAGATATTAAGGTACAACAAGGCATTACTCCCAATATCAAAACAAATGGTATTCAAATATTCGAATACCATCAGATTGAAAAGATTAGTGGTAACAGTATTACCTTTAAAGAACCCATCATGCATGCTATTAATAAAGATTGGGGATGGAATGTACATAAATTCGCCAATTATGCCAATGTTGGCGTAGAAGACCTTACATTTAAAGGACATGCCAAAGAGAAGTTTATTCATCACGGCTCTGACATAGATGACGGTGGTTTTAAGCTTATCGATTTTGTACGTCTGACCAATTCATGGATGCGCCGGGTTAATTTTGAAAGTGTTAGTGAAGCCATGTCAATCACAAGTTCTGCCAATTGTTCTGCTTATGACATCACTATTGGTGGTAATCGTGGACATGCTTCTATCCGCTCGCAAGCTTCTTCCCGTATCTTTATTGGAAAAGTAACTGAAAGCAGCAATGGCTACACACTTAGAAAAGGAGAAGGTGAAAGCACATTGATGGAATATAAAACAAACGTTGGTCAATATCACGCTTGCGGTGTTTCAAAGCAAAGCATGGGTGCTGTAATATGGAATGTGAAATGGGGAGATGATTCTTGCTTTGAATCACATGCCACACAGCCACGTGCAACATTAATTGACTGCTGTACTGGCGGTTTCATGCATTGGAGACAAGGAGGAGACTCTGCTCAAATGCCAAATCACATGGAGAATCTGACAATATGGAATTTCTATGCAACAAATGTACAAACAGATCAGGACATCGATACAGAAGGTAAATTTACCTGGTGGGATAGTAACGGCTTTTGGTGGAAATTTATGCCTCCTATCATTGTCGGTTTCCACGGAAGTCCTTTAGATTTTGATGCTACTCAAATGAAGCGACTCGAAAGTAACGGAACTGCTGTGGAACCATATTCACTCTATGAGGCTCAATTACGTAAACGTTTGGGATATGTTCCTTCCTGGCTATCCTCTTTAAAATAATAACTTTAAAACAATATAATCATGAAAAAAGTATGGAGTATGTTCATGTTATTGGCTGTATGCCTGGTAGCATGTACCAACATTGACGATTTGGAAGATGATGTAGACGCACTGAAAAAGCGCGTTACCGCACTCGAGACACAAGTACGTGATATAAATAGTAACACAGAAGCTCTTCGCGAACTTTATAATGAAGGAACATTTATTACTAATATAGAGGAAAAGTCTGATTCCTACACACTCACTTTGAGCAATGGAAAAACAGTAAATCTATATATGAAAAACGATAATAACCTGTTATGCCCTATTATCGGTATCGATTCAGAAGGCTACTGGACTGTTCTTTACAACAAAAATGAAACTCCGGAGCGTCTGACTGTAAACGGACAACCTGTGAAAGCTAATGGAGAGAGTGGCAAGACTCCTACATTTAATGTAGATAGTGAAGGCTACTGGCAGGTTAGCTATGATGAAGGAAAAAACTATGAATATATATACAAAGAAGGAACTACTGACAAAGTCAGCGCAACTGGTGACGGTTCCGCTCCGGCAGAAGACAAAAACTTCAAGAGTGTAACAGTAGAAAACAACGAACTGGTCTTAGTACTTGCGGGTGAGGATGCTCCAACCATACGTATCCCTATCATCAGCGACTTTGAATGTAGTTTTGCGGCTGAAGATTTAGAACAAATACAAGAGTTTTCTGCAGGTGAAACGAAAGAATTTACCATGACCATGAGAGGAGTAAAAAATACAATGATTACTGCTCCAGAAGGATGGAGTGCTAAATTCTCTAAGGAAGCTGGAAAAGAAAATGTATTGATTGTTACTGCCCCTGCATCAAGCGCAAAGATGATGACTCGTGCAACAGCTGATAACAGTACTGATATTGCGATATTGGCAACAAGTGGAAAGTATGCTATGATTGCAAAGATTCAGGTTAGTATTAAGAATCGTACGGATTATAAAGCCGATTTTGATCATGGTAAAGACATTACTATCGGCGGCATCACCATCAACAACCAAATTTATTCAGATGCTGACATACAAATATTGGATGCAACAGATGCCGATGTGGCACTTGACACTTACTTTAGTGCTACAATGAGTAAACCTGTTATACTGTTCCTCACAGGTACAGCACACAATTTTACCACAACCGGAGTAAAATCAATCAGCAATGATGTTATTATCATCGGTCGATATGATGACGAGCAAGTAACACTTCGTCCTATTAATTGCTGGAAATCATGCAAAGGAAAGCTACTTTTTAAGAATATAAAAATAGATTTAAGTGATCTCAATGGAGGTAGCAATGCTGGTTATTTTATAAATAATGCAGGCGTTATCAGCAAGGGAGACTTTACTGACATCTGCATTGACAACTGTCTGATTGCGAATGTCTTGAAACCAATTTATTACGATGCAGCACAAAAGACTTACTTTGGTATAGACAACATCTCTGTTCAAGACACTCGTATTGAAGTTAATGCTATCAAAATTGCCTTGATAAATATATATAAAGGTTTCAATTTAGGAGATTATAAAACTTTCAACTTCAAGAACAATATAGTGTATAGCCAGACACCTCAAGAAGGCGTGCAAATATTAAACTGGGCTACTGGTAATATACCTTTATCAGATGGTGTACTTTCTGCCGAAATTATAAATAATACTTTTGTCAACATGATAGGTAGCAATATATTCTTCAGATATCAAAAAGGAACATCATTGACTATAAGCAAGAATATCTTTGACGTAAGTCCGGAAGCAGAATTCGGTTCCTACTATTATTCTTTCTTAGAAAGTTGCACACCTCAAATAGATGTAACCGACAATATCGTATATGGCTTAACCAAAAATTGGAATTATTATCATACAAGTTCTTTAGTTAAAGAACCAACAAGCGGTAATAACATAACCAAGCACGCAACAGCTCCTATTACTCAATATGATTATGTAAATGGTATATTTACATTAGCTAGCGATGTAGCTGGTTATGGAGCAACAATTGAATAAAACTCTTTTACCAGTTTAATAATAAAAGCCGCATAACTTTCGTTATGCGGCTTTTATTTATCTAAATGTCATATCATCAATCAAGAAATCAGAAACAGGAGAAGCTACTACATCCGAAAAATACGAGTCTGGTTCAAAAAGAAAGTCCCTGCATCTGATGCATGACAGCACGACGACTCAGATCTGAAGCTCCTTTATTAATATTCAATACTTTACAAAAACATCTGCCAAGTTGAACAAACGATGGCTGGCTTAGCTAAAGCCACATCTTTTCCCCCACCACCTTGCGGAAAAACTTTTTTAATCTATCTTTGCACCCAAAACAACGCTACATGAAATACAAACTTATCGTGCTCGACCTTGACGGCACACTCACCAATTCTAAAAAAGAAATCACTCCCCGCAACAGGGAAACTCTAATACGTATACAAGAGCAAGGAATACGACTCGTATTAGCTTCCGGACGACCTACTTATGGTATTGTACCATTAGCCAACGAATTACGGATGAATGAATTCGGAGGTTTCATCCTTTCCTATAACGGAGGTGAAATTATCAATTGGGAAACAAAAGAGATGGTATATGAAAATGTGCTACCTAATGAAGTTGTTCCGATGCTCTATGAATGTGCCCGTACCCACCAACTAAGTATATTAACCTATGACGGAGCAGATATAATAACAGAAAACTCTCAAGACCCATACGTACAGAAAGAGGCCTTTCTCAATAAAATGGCAGTACGGGAAACAAACGACTTCCTCACAGAGATCACGCTTCCTGTAGCCAAATGCCTCATCGTGGGAGACGCAGATAAACTCATTCCGCTTGAAGCAGAACTTAGTCTCCGGCTACAAGGACATATTAACGTTTTCCGTTCAGAACCCTATTTCCTCGAATTAGTTCCGCAAGGAATTGACAAAGCTCTTTCTCTTGCTGTCTTATTGAAAGAAATAGGAGTAGCACGAGAAGAAGTCATAGCAATGGGAGATGGCTATAATGACTTATCCATGATTAAGTTTGCAGGACTGGGAATTGCTATGGGAAATGCACAAGAACCTGTAAAAAAAGCAGCAAATTACATCACTCTAAGCAACGAAGAAGACGGTGTAGCAGAAGCTATTGATAAGTTTTGCAGTCAACAATAACCAAACATTTATTTTCATGCCGACAAAATTTTAGTTTCTCGGTGAGAAACCTTTGGTTTCCCGTAATGAAACCATTGGTTCCTCGGTGTGAAACTTTTAGTTTTATACCGGGAAACTAATAATATTATCAGTAAAACAACTCAAGAGCTAAAATCAACTCATCAAAGATAGAGCGCATATTCAGATTTTATACTAACTTTGCAGTTCCAATAAAACAA
The DNA here is from genome assembly GCF_018289135.1 of Bacteroides xylanisolvens. Lineage (NCBI taxonomy): Bacteria > Pseudomonadati > Bacteroidota > Bacteroidia > Bacteroidales > Bacteroidaceae > Bacteroides > Bacteroides xylanisolvens. Next base: position 4,988,740 of record NZ_CP072216.1, on the reverse strand, counting down.
ATATAAAATGTTATGGAACATCAACTTACCATTTACAACACCTTAGATAGAAAGAAAGAGTTGTTCGTACCGCTTCATGCACCTCATGTAGGCATGTATGTGTGCGGACCGACTGTTTACGGAGATGCACATTTAGGACACGCCCGCCCGTCTATAACCTTCGATGTGTTATTCCGCTATCTCACCCACCTAGGATATAAAGTACGCTACGTACGAAATATTACCGATGTAGGTCATCTGGAACATGATGCCGATGACGGAGAAGACAAGATTGCCAAGAAAGCACGTCTGGAAGAGTTGGAACCAATGGAGGTTGTTCAATATTTCCTGAACCGCTATCATAAAGCAATGGAAGCACTGAATGTACTTTCTCCGAGCATCGAACCACATGCTTCAGGACATATCATTGAACAAATCCAACTGGTACAGAAGATTTTGGATGCCGGATACGCCTATGAAAGCGAAGGCTCCGTTTATTTCGATGTAGCCAAATACAACAAAGATCACCATTACGGAAAACTTTCCGGACGTAATCTGGACGACGTATTGAATACCACCCGTGACCTCGACGGACAAAGCGAAAAACGCAATCCCGCCGATTTCGCCCTTTGGAAAAAGGCACAACCTGAACATATCATGCGCTGGCCGTCTCCATGGAGCGACGGTTTCCCCGGATGGCACGCCGAATGTACCGCTATGGGACGCAAATACCTAGGCGAACACTTCGATATTCACGGAGGAGGAATGGACTTGATTTTCCCTCACCACGAATGTGAAATCGCACAATCGGTAGCCTCACAAGGTGATGACATGGTTCACTACTGGATGCACAACAACATGATTACCATCAACGGAACCAAGATGGGTAAATCACTCGGCAACTTCATCACTTTGGACGAATTCTTCAACGGTACTCATAAGCTGCTAGCACAAGCCTACACACCAATGACAATCCGTTTCTTCATCCTGCAAGCTCATTACCGCAGCACGGTAGACTTTAGCAATGAAGCACTGCAAGCATCCGAAAAAGGGCTGCAACGTCTGATGGAAGCCATTGACGCATTGGATAAGATTACTCCCGCACCGGCAACTTCAGAGGGAATCAACGTGAAAGAACTGCGCGCTAAATGCTATGAAGCAATGAATGACGACTTGAATACACCGATTGTCATCGCACAGCTTTTCGAAGGTGCCCGCATTATTAACAATATCATTGCCGGCAATGCTACCATATCCGCCGAAGACCTGAAAGAGTTGAAAGAAACATTCCATCTATTCAGTTTCGACATCATGGGATTGAAAGAAGAAAAAGGCTCTTCTGATGGTCGTGAAGCAGCCTACGGCAAGGTAGTAGATATGCTACTGGAACAACGTATGAAAGCGAAAGCCAACAAAGACTGGGCTACTTCCGACGAAATCCGCAACACCCTGACAGCACTCGGATTTGAAATCAAAGATACTAAAGACGGTTTCGAATGGAGGCTGAATAAGTAATAAGAAAAGAAAGTGCTCAACGCACCATGCAAATACAAAGAAGACCGGCTCACCACGAACCGGTCTTCTCTTTTTTCATAGAAACATGATAACTAATACCTCTCTTTAAATTCTTGTTTTCTCTTATCTTATTCACTAATTATTTATTTTCCATGAGCATTTCAACCGGCTGTCCATGCTGACAGGTTACCGTCAGTACGGTCTGGTCCCCCTGCTGTTCCAACCGGACATTTTCCATCGGGCTTGTCAATCTCCAATGTCCTTTAAGCCGTATCTCCTTAGTAATAGGACGACTGGGCTCTTTCGTTGTATACGTCTTCTCTTCTATATTCAGATTCGGATCACAGACACTTAAGCGGATACCTTTATTAGGTTCCTTTACATACATCACCATTGTTTCCGCAGGAATAGTGGCGAACACTTTATCACCAGCAGGCTGATAAGTTTCAAAAGCAGCATACGCCGTGATACCTGTCTTTTTATCATAAATAACGTGAGCAGTCTGATCGCGTTGCAACACCTCGTATGGAGAAGTTTTACGCAGTTCGTCAAGATCAGAAACAGAAGGTTGTATCAAAACCATATATTCATAAGTCCCCTCTTTCGGCGCCTTGCCATGTTCTATCCAGGCAGAAGAGAATTTTCCCTTAGTTACTTCACGTGTCTTTTCGTGCCGTGATTCCTGTTCTACCACCTGTGAGCGAACGGTTCCGTCCACTACATGATAATAATTGTCATAGCCATCATGAAGCCAATAGCTATCCTCTCCTACTTTGGGCTCCTTACCATTATATTTTGTCTGGAAAAGAGTCGTTTCCGTAGGATAATCCGCATTGGAGTTCGCAATACCTGTTCCCAGGCAAACCATCCGGTTATCAAAACAGAAAACGGATTTACGGGCCACAAAGTCTGGTGTGAAGTTCTCATAATCCCGTTCTGCCAATTTCATAGCGAACATTCCATTTTTACCATCTAAAGAACTGCTTCCGGAGAAATTCTCTTTGGAGCGTGCCATAGTCGTTCCTTTCAATGGGCTATCAAGCAAGTTGAAAGGCAAATGAATGGTAGTTGTGCCCGGCAAACGGTTCCAGTCCCATCCCTCCTGCACAAAACCGCTTCCGGCACGTGACACGGGATTTCCTTTCCCCATAATCTGCACGGAGCCATAACTCTGATAACGTCCGTAACGGTTATCTTTCGTATAAATTTCAGAGCCCCATACGTCAGTGGTATACCCTTTCAATGTCACCATCCAGTCCGCACGACGGAAAATGCCTGCCGAACCATAGTTGTAAACGAAGAATCCCTGTGGAGCCTGTGCCGGTTGAATACCTTCCTTCTTGAAGAAACGCGCATTCGGAGTATCACTATTGCGTATCAGACGTAAATAGTCAGCAGCCAGACCACGATCAAACGTATTTCCCTGACCGGATAAATCACCGGATAAAGCTATATTGGCAAATGCTTCGATATCATCGCTTCCCATCTTCCCTCCAAAAGGATGACGGCCACTGATTCCGATGCCCCATTCATAGAAATTGCAATAATTGCGCATAGCAATAAAGGCTGATTTCATGTGTTTGCGCGCATCTTCGGTCAGTTCAAAACTTGTACCATTGGTAAATGCAATATATTCTCCTACAGTCGCAAGTACTCCAGTGGTATATCCCGGATAGAAACCGCCATGATGGAAAGTCGTACCGTCTACCTTTATACCACCGATCGTTCCCGGAGTATAACGCAAAGAAGAAGAAAGCCAACGTGACAAGCCGCTCAACGCTTGCGCCTGTTCTCTTGCATCGGGAAACATCATAGCGGAAATAAATTTCGCCATCAATAACGTATGCCAGGAATCCAACAATTCATCACGTGTTGGAGAGCATGGCTGACGAGTTTCTTGCAGAGCCGCCCAAAAACGCAATGTGGAGAGATAAGCATCCCGATGAGGATGTTTATAGATAGCATCACGCATCAGCCAGGCAGTTGTATATATCTTACGTACCTGATAACCATAATGATGATTGGTACCCATACCGCTACCGTATGCAAATCCCTGATCGATAGCATAGTCGAATACGGTAAAGTAGTTTTTCTTTGATGTTTCGTTCTGGTTATAATAAGCATCATAGGCAAAGCCGGAAAGCATCGTTTCAATATCGTTCCATGACATTTCTCCTTTCTTCTTGTCCTGTTCATCAGGAGCAACAATAGGAGTTCCTATAAATCCCGTCCCAGCGATGGATGGACTGATAGCCGCTTTCTCAAATGTTTTATAGGCAGCATTAATAGGCCCTTGCGGTGCCTTTTTCACTTCCAGAAAATCTGTCAAACGTTGTTCGATAGTCTTCAGCTCCTTCTTTTGTTCGCTTGTCAATTTAGAAGGCAGGGGAATATCATACGACTGTTGTTCCCATTTCCACACGAGACACCAATGCCACAGGTCACGATTAGACAGCCCATTATTGGTAGGCAACTGTTGGTCGGGAGTGGTACGAAGATTCATTTTCTTTTCCGGAAAAATCAGACGGTCAAGAAAGATACGTCCCTTCCGTTGCGGGGCAACCAGGCGATAGGCTACAATCTTCTTATCTTTCTTGTCGCCCTGCATATACTCAAAAGAGATCCAGCAAGCCCGCCAACCTGCTGCCTGCAAACGATAAGAGAACCAGTAAGAGACTTCTCCCTCCTTATTCAGAAACTCAAAACGAATAGAATCCTGCTGCGGTTTCTCATTATAAATCCACAAGGTAATGCCGAACTGCTTCTCGTTTCTCGTATTCAACGATAAAGGAGCAATTTGAACATCCAGCGTAGAACCAGGCTGAAAGTCCCATTCCAGACTACTTTCACCCTCCTTGTAAAAAAGAGAAGAGATTTTCACTTCTCCCTTTCCGGAAACTTTAAATGCTTCGGGCACTTCTTCTTCAAATCCGATGAGTTGGGCGAAAGCTGAAGGAATGATTCCCAAAAGGAATAATACTATAAAACAACTGTTTTTCATTACTATTTTCAATTTAAACGCGGATGCGGATTAACACCTATTATTGTCGCAGAGATTTACTCCTAAAATTGGCACTTATTTGCGTTAATCAGCGTTTTATAAATTACTAATCGCTAATAAGGTATCCGATCCGACAGAATCTTTTCCGTATACCAAGGATCATTAATTTCCTTCAACATAGCTCCCATTTCACCGCAAAGTTGTGCCACAATCTCCTTATTTTCTTCCAAAGGCAGGTTATGCAGTTGATATGGATCTTTTACATCATCGAATAAGAGGCTTTTCTTCAATTGCTTCGTATCACGGTCGATATATAACGCCAATGTATATTGAGCCGTCTTGATACCTCTTGAAGAAGGGAAGTAAGTCTGCACCAATCCATTTTCATCTTTATCGCCATCTACATTCTGAATATACAGTGCACCTGTAGGACGAACAATTTCAGCCTTTTCATCGAAGAAAAGAGGAGCGAAATTACGTCCCTGCACTTCCGCCGGAATAGAATCACCCAGTCCGCACAAGCCAAGCACCGTAGGCATAATATCAGGAGCGGAGAGCAATAAATCATCCACCCTCGGCTGAATCTTACCGGGAAAACGAACCAGGAACGGAATATTCATGGATTCAGAATAAGGGGAATTCTTCGGATCATCAGTGCGCTGGCTACACATCGTCTCACCATGATCGGAAGCAAAGATTACGACTGTATTCTTGTCCAATCCCAATTCTTTCAATGTCGTCAAAATCTGTCCGAAAGCACGGTCTACTCCGGTAACGGAAGCGAAATAATAACGTGCAGACTCCGCTTTCTTCATCTTCAAATCGACATTCGGACGAATCAACAGACTATCCAGAGGCTGATCTTTATAAAGATTAAAATCCTGCTCTTCACAGTCATTCAAGGAGCGATACGGGCTGTGAGGAGGATTCATGCCCACCATTATGAAGAAAGGTTTCTTGGTATCACGTACGTTACCGTCATTTTTCAGATAAGAAATGACTTTGCCTGATTCGTGCAAAGGTGACCATTCCTTCGGATCGTGTCTCTTACCATCCGTATCCCAATAATGCGGGTTCTTGTGTTCGTCAAATGTTCCGTAAGAATACCAGTAGTTAAAGCCGTGCCGGCGTTCTTTCGGTGTATAGGCATCCCATGCCGGACGTTTTTCTTCCACATACTGTCCCGGATGTTCGGGATCGTTCGGAGTCGGGAAGTCAGCGTGAAGTTTACCAAAATAAGCACAGTCATAACCTGCTTTGCTGAACACATCGCCGATACATTCCGCATCCTCGCGTAAGGAACTGATCGGACGTGTAGAGTTGCAATTCAATGGTACACCACTTTTGTTCGGGTACATACCGGTCAGTAACATTCCACGATGAGGGCTGCTCAACGGGCAGTTACTCTGTGCAGACGACAAGACCATAGATTCACGTGCAAAGGCATCCAGATTAGGAGTATGCACGGGGTCTCCTTCAAAGTTTACTTTATCCCGGAATCCGTCCTGCCTCCAGAAGCCCATCGCCTGGTTACGGTATTGATCGGGAAATACATAGATTATATTAGGATGCTCCGCTTGTTGGGACGCTTGTTTCGGAGCCTTGCAACCTTGTGCGGCAAAGAGCGTCAAGCCTCCTACAAGAAGGTTTATAGGTTTATTCATGATAGTTTATGATAAATAATTAAAACAGGTAAATGACAAACGGTCAATAGAAAGTTATAGATAATAAGTAGCGAATGATAAACGGTAAACATGTTCCGTCAGAATCCGCTAAGCATTCACCGTTCACTGTTTACCGTTCATTGTCTATTTCTTATTTCTTTTCCAAATCTCTTTTACGCATCAGTCCTTCCAGGAAGTAATAGTCAGCATAGTTCAGAGGAACGTCAATTTCCTGACCGTGAGGAATACTGCCAACCGAATGCATCAGGATAAAGTTTCCATTTGTTCCAACTTCTGCGCGATAAGCAGGTGAGCCCAAACTTTCCATTATCTTATCAGCCGTTTCCTTGTAGTGGTTGCCCGGCAGATAGCCATCCAGTTCGTAAAGGGCAGAGGCTGTACAAGCTGCTGCAGAAGCATCACGCGGTTCGTTCGGAATATTCGGAGCATCATAATCCCAGTATGGTACGAGGTCTTCCGGCAGGTTCTTATTATTAAAGATGAAGTTATAGACTTTTTGTGCCTGGTCGAGATATTTCTTATCTTTGGTATAGCGATAGCAGGTAGTATATCCATACAGAGCCCATGCTTGTCCGCGAGCCCAAGCCGATTCGTCGGCATATCCTTGTGCAGTTTGTCTCTTACGCACTTCTCCTGTCTCCGGATCGTAATCTACCACATGGTAGCAGCTGTTGTCCGGACGGAAGTGGTGAGCCATTGTTGTATCAGCATGTTTCACTGCAATATTGTAGAAAGTAGAATCTCCGGAAAGAGCTGTTGCTTCAAATAAGAGTTCGAGATTCATCATATTATCAATAATCACCGGACATTTCCATCCCCGTGTTCCCTGCCAACCTTTATCGGCATCCCATGACTGGATAACGCCTGCATTCGGACGAAAACGAGTGGACAATGATTTGGCAGCTTCTATAATGACGTCTTTGTACTCTTTCTTATCTGCCATGCGATAGCCGTTCAAATAACTGCAACCGATCATGAAACCTACATCATGATGCCATTTCAGATATTTCACAGAATCAAGAGCTTCTGTATATTTCTCAGCCAGCGGCAACCATTTCTTATCACCCGTCAGATTATAAGTCAACCATATACTACCGGGAAAGAAACCGGAGCACCAGTCTTCCATCGGTATGTAAGAGATACTCCCATCTTCGTTGATTGTTCTCGGATTCAAGATTTTACCGGACTTCTCAATAATGTCCGTCTGGATTGTGTTCTGTGCCACAGCGTTGTCGATGTTGTCCTGAATAAAGTCTACTTCAACCTTTTTTTGTCCACCGCAACTCGTAAAGATCAATAGGGAAAGTCCTAATGCGCTAAGAATTGTTTTCATAATACAGGGATTATTTGTTAAGTGATTAATTTTCCTGATGGCAAAAGTAGTGCATTTAAATAGAATTGACCGACCTAAATAATCCAAATGAAGGACAATTTTGGTACATTTCACTGAAAAATGAAGGAATGGATAGAATTATATATTCAAAAAAAACAGAGTCCAGATACAAAGAAAGTATCTGAATTCTGTTTTCTCAATTATATAATATTGCAAACTATATCTATAATTCGAATGGCTACAGATGAGTTTTTTGTTCAGCCAAATAGCTAATCCGGCTTCTTACTTTAAACTTTCACAAATTTCCGTATTTGCCCTCTTCAATTTCTGTTCATCCAGTTTTATTACTTTGCGGTCGTATGTCATCAATCCGTTCACTTCGATCTCAACATCTGTAGTCTGTGTATAAACAGCAGCCGAGAATCCACGTGCAATCATATCCTTCAGCATATTAGCATACTTCAGATACTCATCAGTAGCTTCTTTGGAAGTACTAAACTGAACATACCCCCAATTACGATTCGGCTCCCAAAGATGCTCCTTCAGCACTAAACCAATTCCTCCATACTCTCCGAGTACAGTTGCACGCTGTGCGTCATATAAATACATCTCCGGACCGGGATAATTATGCAAATCGAGCATATCACCACAGGTATAATGATTACCTCCACTGGCAGGATTCACTAAACGGGAAGGATCATATTGCTTTGTCCATTCTGCTATTTCAGGGGTTTTAAACTGCCCCCAAGCCTCATTGAAAGGTACCCATGTGCCAATACAAGGATAAGAGTAAAGGCAGTCGATAATTTCTTTCCATTCTTTACGATAAATAGCCTCTGATTCAGCAGACCGTTTAAATTCTGTTCCCTCAAAATACTTCCGATTCTGCCACTCGGGATTCTTATCGCCACTCGGCATGTCCTGCCACACAATAACCCCTAAACGATCACAATACGTATACCAACGGGCAGGCTCTACTTTTATATGTTTGCGAATCATATTATATCCAAAATCTTTTGTCTTTTGAATATCATATACTAAAGCCTCATCCGAAGGTGCCGTATACAAGCCATCCGGCCACCAGCCCTGATCTAAAAGACCAAATTGAAACAAGTCCTTATTATTCAATTGTAGACGTACAATTCCATTTTTATCGCGTTTCGTTGAATATTTACGCATGGCAGTATAGCTCTTAACCTTATCGATCAACTTATTTTCTGAATACAGACAAATTTCCATATCATATAAAAACGGAGAATCCGGTGACCACCACTTTACATCAGACGGCATAGCAATTTCAACCGGAATACCATTTACGGAACTTCCTACAGCCACCAACTGCTTTCCTTCTAATACCTTCACCTCCAATTTATCTGAAAGCATCTGATGATCTGTCATAACCTCTACTGTCAACTTATTCCTGTCAATATCAGGAGTCGTTTTGATATTGACAATCGACCGGATTGGCACGGGTTCTAGCCAAACTGTTTGCCAAATACCACTGACAGGAGTATACCAGATACCTCCCGGCTTACTAACCTGTTTTCCTCTAGGCTGAGGACCTTTATCAGTCGGGTCCCACACTTTCACGATCAATTCATTTTCCCCATTCAGCAAGGCAGGCGTGATATCAAAAGAAAAAGGAGTAAATCCTCCTGTATGTTGTCCCACCTTTACCTTATTTACCCAAACATCCGCTTTCCAGTCAACAGCCCCAAAATGCAATAAGATCCTATGTCCTTTCCATTTGGAGGGAACCGAGAATTGACGCTGATACCAAAGTTCATTCTTCTCCCCAAGACTTTTCCCCACTCCGGACAAGCTTGATTCTACAGCAAAAGGAACTAAAATCCGACCATCATAACTTTGTGGCATAGCTTGACCTACCGGAGAAATAGCATAATTCCACAATCCGTTCAGATTTATCCAGTCAGCACGTTCCATAATTGGGCGGGGATATTCGGGCAACACGTTTTCAACATCTATTTTCGCCGCCCATTCCGTCATAATTCGACCGCCAACCGGTTTCCACTGTGCAAATAGATAAACACTATTAATAAGTATCACTAAAGAACATACAACTTTTCTCATCTACATTATTTCTATTAAGAGTATTTTTACTAGGTCAAGTTATTCCAATATAATATCAAACTGATCGTAAGGTGCCGTACGATGTGCCAGATGCCTGGTCAATTTTGAAATCCCAAACAAGGGAGAATAAGTACGTACTTTGATCGTTTTACCATCCGGCATAAATTCCAGAATGCGAAGCCAACCATCCCCTCCGTTCCCTTCCGGACCGCCTCCTACATATTGTACATTAAACGTCATTTGTGATACATCTTTCCCGGCACTGTTCTTATCCACCCGATAAGCCACATTATTCTCATATTCACCGGTGCCTCTTCCCACATGTCCGCAAAGTACGAGACGGATATTGGAAGAAGGATAAATAAGTTTCTCCCAAATAGCCTGCCCCGAGTTTTGTGGAGAAATCTTATACCCATCTTTCGTAACGCGCTTATTACCTATATCAAGATAAGAATGAGTGATAAAAATCACCTTATAATTCTTGTATCTCGGCTTGTTTACCAAATCTTTCGCCCATTGCAGAACTTCATCACGAGGCACAAACTCTACTGCTATAACCAAAATCTTTCCCCATCCCGGCTCATCAAACTCAAAAGCCGAATTCTCTAAAGACGCCCTGCCTTCACGATTAGGAAATTCACTGACACAGATATTCCGCCAGGTAGAATTTCGTTCAAAAGGAATATAATCAGGAAAATAAGTACGACCGTTTTCTGCGGCTTTGTATCCATAATCATGATTGCCTGCGGCAATAATATAAGGTACTTTGTTATCCAGTCTTTTCAAAGCCTGCGATGCTGCCTCCCACATTTCACGACTGGTCTGGTTCAGCATCTTACGGTTTAATACATTATTATCATTCTGCTCCACCAAATCGCCTGTACAAAGGACAGCTTTAATTTTAAGCGACTCTATATTGTCCGCAATCCATGCGGTACAAAGATCAAAAAGCGGCTGGTTAATATCATACTTGGTATATCCCTGTGGATCACCGAGCAAAATCATAGAAAAGGATTCCGGATTGACCAATTTCTGGGGATCAGCCCGATGCTGCGCCGGGAGACAAGTGACAGAAGCACACAATATCCCGGCCAATAAATAGTTGAATAGTTTCATAGATTACTCTTTTTCTTCTTCGTTTTTAAATACAGGTGCACGAGATACGGATGCCGGTGTGCCATTAGTAATATAAGGCCAGCCATCACTGCTCCATTGTATGCGGTCACACATCAATTGACGACCATTATCTATTTTCGCTTTCTGCCAGGCATGATAGAAGAACCAGTCATTACCCTCATCATCCGTGATAATTTCGGAATTGTGTCCGGTTCCGGCAAACAGGTTATTACCCTGTAGAATTACTTCATTATAACTACTATTTTCTTTCATCACAGTACCGTTTTTACCCACATAAGGACCTTCGATATTTTTAGAACGCCCCACCACTACACGATACGTACTTCTTTCCTCTTCACAACAACTACCCGTAGAGCCAAATAGATAATAATAATTCCCGCGTTTATGAACCATGATGCCTTCTATTGAAGGACCCGCTATCTTTTCGGAAACAGCCCCTTTAATGGATAGACCGTCAGCACTTAACTCTACATAACGGATACCTCCTTCATAGCCTTTAGAAGTACTATTATAACTTCCCCAGAAAAGATACTTCTTACCATTATCTTCAAAATAACAAGGGTCGATGCACTGCATAGTACCAGAATTGTAGTCAAGAAGTTTTCCGTGATCCGTAAAAGGCCCTACAGGAGAGTCGCTGACCGCCACCCCGATACAACTATTCTTAGGCAAGTCCCAGTGCCCAAGAGTATAATAGAGCACATATTTACCATTGATATAGTTAATGTCCGGAGCCCATAAGCGAGTGTCCGGCTGCCAGTTCGGTTTTTGCAGAAAGGCTGCCCCAGCATAAGTCCACTGTGTCATATTAGTAGATTTGTAAATCGGAATATAGATATTATCCTGTTGGGTAACATACAAATAAAAGTTCCCGTCTGCCGCATGGATTATAGTCGGATCAGGCAACTGTTTGCCGACTATAGGATTGGAGAATGAAACAGGGTTAGGTGTACTCCCCCCACCCCCATTTCCATTACCGTTACCCGGCCCATCCGGTTGTTCGTCAGAGCCACCGGAACATGCCATGATACACAATGCTGTTGCAATTAAAAAAGATAATTTTTTCATATATACTTTATTAGTTAAAACTAAGATTAATTTATCCAACCTTCATTCTGTTCCAAATTCGAGTTCATTTCCATTTCTTTAGCAGGAATAGGCCAGCTCCAGCACTGATCCCCCAACCAGTACCAGGTATAAGTCGTTTCACCCCACATCTGCATCAGACCGTTACGATTATTATCAAACTTCTTATCTTTCCACGTTCCCCAACGCAATTCATGGAAATACATGGAATCTTCGCCACCGATTTCCCAGTAATACTCATTCCGGATACGTTCACGCAAATCACTCTGCCCGTTAACTTTCGTAGCAGGATAAGTTGCATTATTCAATTCGACATGCCCTGCACGACGTCTTACTTCATTAACACATCTGATTGCTTCGCTTTCATGGGTACTTCCCCATTCATTTAGCGCTTCTGCTTTCAGGAGCAATACTTCCGCATAGCGTATTAATGGAATATCCAATCCATAAGTATCACGTTCTGTCTGTTCCAGACCTTCAGGAACAAACTTTCTCCATAGATAGTAAAACTTATCGTTTGTATCAGTACGGATATCAAAAGGCTCTGCACTGTCGGAGCCACGATAAGGCCAACGCAATGTATAAGTATGAGCTATTCCAGAAGAAGCGCCATTGTATTGTGCGTAAGGGGTAATGACAGCCATTTGCAGACGTGGATCACGGCTCTCGTAAGCTTTTTTGATACGTGCTTCATTGCCACTATCCAGATATTTGTTCATATCTGCCCCATAGGCAGCCATACGTTCCTTTTCCGCCGCAGACAGTCCATCGCGTAGAAAAAACACCACACGTTCTTTTTCTTTCATCGCACTATAGCCCGGCAAGTAGTTATCCCAATTAAACTTTTCTCCGGTCGCCGTCTCAAAAGATTCTACAAAATGCGGATTAGGCAAATAGTTATTCCACATAGAACCTGCTGTACAACGGTTGCCGTAAGTGATGTTCCTTGTATTGGAGTAGCCGTATTGCTTGATGCATTGCACAGAGAATATCATTTCTTCACATTGTTCATTTGCTATTTTCAACAACTGCTTATAACTGGTAGCACCGGCCTTAGTATATAACCCGAAGCCACAGTCAGCCACAGAATTAAAATCATCAACCGCCGCCTCCCAATTCTTCTGCCACATATATACTTGTCCGCGTAATGCATAAGCAGCTCCTTTGGTTACCCGTCCATAGTTAGAGTCACCCGAATTATATTTATCCGGTAGATTGGGTTCATTCACACAATCTGTCAGATCCTGGAGTATAGCCGCCCAAACATCCGCTTCTGAAGAACGGGCTTTGTTACCGTTTTCAGGACTCGTGATTGCATTCATATATAACGGCACTCCTTTATACAAGATATTCAAGCGCATATAAGCAAATGCACGCAAGAATTTACATTCGGCGATAGCCCGTTGCTTCTCTCCGGTCGACATATCAGGAACCTGACCAATATTATCTATCACATCATTAGCACGATAGATAAAAGTATAAAAACGTTTATAAATATCACTGAACAGGCCACTTGAGGGAGTAGCTGCTCCTGTACAATTAGGCATTCGCTTAATCCAGTTCTTGTCTGTATCCATCACAGAAGAATAAGCATCCCATGGAATCCGGTGCGAATCCAAAATGCCGGAGTTAGGACAATATTGATCCAGAAAGACATTATATACGCCGATAACAGCCTGTTCGGCCAAAGTTGCTTTCGTCCAGATACTACTACCGCTTATGTTATTGGTAGGAGTAGTATCTAAAAAGTCCGCACCGCATCCAGCCATAGAGAAAGACAGCAAGGCAATAGATGCACATCTTACTAATTTCCGAAATATTTTTATTTTGTTTTTCATCATAAAATCGTTTTAGAGTAAGTTTAGAAAGTGATATTTACACCGAATGCATATTGTCTCATAGTAGAATATCCCACTGCGGTACGCATTTCCGGATCCATTCCTTCATACCCGGTAATGGTAAATAAATTTTCACCGGAAGCAAAGAAACGGATATTCTGTGCATATACTTTTTTCGACAGGACAGCAGGCAATGTATATCCGATAGTCAGGTTCTTCAGTTTAATATAATCCCCTTTTTGCAAATGTACTGATGACTGTGTCATACCACTTTGGTCGTTACCGGAGTTATTTGTCAAACGAGGATTCTTTGAACTCAAGTTCGTGCGCGGATCATTGGGATTTTTGGGATCAAAGAAATAGTGATCGTTTGCTATTGCTTCCCCAATAGCATATCCTTTGATGGTAGCACTGCTGTTCAATGCCAAACGATAGTAGTAAATCTTGAAACCTGCCGCACCGGACCAGTTCATGGAGAAATCGAAGCCTTTCCAATTAGCGCTTGCCTGCAGACCGAAGTTATACTTGGGCACATTGGAGCATCCCTGAAACTCATTATCAGCGTCATTACCATATACACCGTCGCCATTTAAGTCAGCATAGATGTAATCACCATACCAAATGCCACTCTTACTGACGTTCTGACGCGGATAGAACTTATACCCTGCCCCTACCATAGCATTCAGCCATTTCATGTCGTCTACTGTACGGATCATTCCGTCTCTCGGACCACCGTTGATATTGACTGTTCCATCTGCGTTAAAACCGTTTCCACTGCCTTTATATGGTTGCAACATATAGTATTCATTAATCATTTTACCCTCTATTACACGGGTAGATCCTCCGGTAGAGACATCGCCGATATTGGTTTGATAAACACGGTTCCCGTTTTCATCTGTCACCCAGCCACGCTGCAACTCTCCTTTGTATTTACTGACCTTGTTCTGGTTATAGGCAAAGTTACCGGATACACGATATTCTACTTTACCGATACGGTCTTGCCAATTCAGGGTCATTTCAATACCGCGGTTAGTCACTTCCGCAATGTTCTGACGAGGGCCACTGGCTGTCCCGAGAGACATATACATATCAGGGCGATATAAGATTCCATCCGTTACTTTATTATAAAATTCAGCCTCAAACGTCAGACGGTTTCTTAAAGTTGCAAAGTCGATACCAATATTCGTAATGGCAGTACTTTCCCACTCCAACAGGTTGTTGGAAATAGAAGTAATTGCCAAACCATTATTAAGGCTACCTCCAAACGCGTACTTTGCCGAGTTGTACACAGCCTGCCATTCGTAGTTACCAATCGCATTGTTCCCTAACTTACCCCACGAAGCACGTAATTTCAGATTGTCGATAGGAAGTCCTTTCATAAATCTCTCTTCACTGATTCTCCACCCGGCAGAGAAAGATGGAAAAAGCCCCCAGCGATTATCCGGAGCAAAACGGGAGGAACCGTCATAACGCATATTAACCTCGAATAAATAACGGCTGTCGAAAGCATAGTTAATACGACCGAAGTAAGAACGGGATGTAAATTCCTCACCTGTACCACCTATGGAAGAAGGAGTAGTAGCAGAACTTGAATCACCCACAGACGAATCTATTAATCCAAGTTTGGCAGTGTCGGTAGTCCGTTTGACAAAACGTTCTTCTTCAAAGCCCAATAACATACCAATATCATGCTTATAAAAAGTCTGGTTATAGTTGAGCAAGTGCGTTAATTTCCAATGGTTTTCACGGACATACGCCATACGGGTATACAAATCGGCAGGATCTTTGGGGGCAGCTATCCACTGATCTGTACTAAAACTATATTTCCCATAATCCGTATTTACGGACATCGATTCATAACGGTAATCTTTATAGTTCAGATTAACATCGTATGAAAAGTGTTTCAGAAACTTCACGTTGGCATAGAAAGTAGTAAAGAACTGCGTGTTTTTGATATGCCCTTCCGATTGTGCCATGTCCCACAGAGGATTGTGAGATTGCGGATCTTCCTCGTTCGCTTCCGGCGCACCATATTTTCCGTCATAATATGGATATACGCCCGGTATCATTTTTTGGGTATTGATATTGGTGAGTGAACCGGTATCGCTTTTCTTCTGGTCAGTGTGATACCCCCATACGCGAGTACCAATACGTAACCACTTAGTAATATCCGAATAAACATTGGCACGCAAAAAATAGCGTTGGTATCCGGTATCCTTGATTAATCCCGGATTGTCAGTATAAGATATAGAAAGATTATATCCGGTACGTCCCTCCTGTCCAGTGACGGAAAGCGAATGTTTCATCATCCAGTCGTTACTATATATCTCATCGTACCAATCTGTATTAGGATAAGCTACATAATTAGGATAGCCGGAAGCCGAAATGCCATTCGGATCTTTTTCCGCCTCACGCCATTGATTGATGGTAATGTCGCTGAAAGGAGCAGATTCTCCTATATTAGTAGCAGCTTCGTTCATCAATTCCATATACTTGGCGTAGTTAGATACCGTTTTTATCAGTTTGGTAGGTTGATTCAGTGAAAAAGTAGCATTGTAAGATACGCTGACCTTTCCTGTTTGTCCGGTTTTGGTAGTAACCAGAATAACCCCATTTGCCCCCCGGTTACCATAAATAGCACACGAGGCCGCATCTTTCAGGATGGAAATAGAAGCAATATCGTTGGGATCTACATTATTCAGACTTTGTTCCATCCCATCCACCAACACGAGTGGTGAAGAACTGTTCAGGGTACCTACTCCCCGAATATTGAAAGAAAAGCCTTCATTATATGGAGTCCCGGAGCTTTGCATCACCTGCAAACCGGCTGTCATACCGCTCAACGCCTGCGAAGCACTGACCAAAGGACGGGAAAGTGATTCCTTTTCCAAATTTACCGTAGCAACCGAACCGGTCAGGTTCACCTTCTTTTGCGTGCCATAACCAACCACTACTACTTCTGAAAGCATTTTCACATTCTCTCCCATTACAATGTTGAATGTCGTCTTGCCGGGCGACAATGAAATTTCCTGCGTGTCAAAACCGATATAAGACACTTGCAATTTCTTAGCGTCCTCCGGTATTTCCAATTCAAATTTCCCTTCCATATTACTCACCGTGCCAATATTAGTACCGGGAATTGATACCGATACTCCAATTAACAATTCATCATTGACATCGCTGATGACACCATTGATACGCCGTTTCTTATCCGATTTCTGAACGACAGGCCGGGTGATAATAATATGATTATCTTTTATTTTATAAATCAACTCCTGCCCTTTCAGAATCTGATCCAGTGCCTTGCTTATCGGTTGATTATCTACCTTTACAGTTACCTTACGGGTCAGGTCCACATCATTTTTCTCATATACTAAGGATACATTTCCTTTGACCTCCAACTCCCGGAACGCTTTGCGCACCGTTACGTCTTGCAAATGTAAGGTCACCTGTTGTGCATGAACCGACAGTGGAAGAACTGCAGCTAATAGCACGAAGAACATGCATTTGATGATTTTACTCATTGATTTAAGTTTTTATGTGTATATCTTTTGTTACTAACTCATTGTTTTACAATATTCTTATTTAAACATTATCCAGGATTGCGAACTAGCCTCATTATCCGCATTTTTAACATTGCCGTTCGTTTCCCAGTCGTATCTACCGGCTACCTTTCCTAAAGGCACCCCTCTACTATCATCCCGAATAACAACAGGACTATGATAGTTCTCACCAAACACAATGGCATCCGTACAACCCACTTCCTGCAATGCCACAGCAACTTCCCGTAAAGAAGAGCCATCACTAAAGACATTCCAAGCTGCTTTTACCGAGTTATAAGAATTCGTAAAACGATTACTTACAAAAATGACCAAGTCTCCTTCTTCCGTGATACCGACAGCCCGGCGTCCTACAGGCTTGCCATCAAAAGTCCAAATGCTTACCGGATTAGCAGCCCATGAATTACTTCCTGACAATGCTCCATCCATTCCTCTGTTACGGGTCGAAGTATTTCTTCCTTCATTAGTAGCAAATGTCTTGTAAAGTTCTGCATTTTCTCCGGCAATCATGATCTGCCCTTTTTGCAACGGATAGGAATATCCACTGACAGCACTGGTTGGGGACCACTGTACTCCATTGGCAGCTTGTTTGCCGGCTCCGCCGCTGGTAAACTTATACAAGTTATTATCTATCACTTCTGCATACGAAATCTCCGCTTTTCCATCAGCTGTAATTCCCAGAGTTCCCGGACAATACTTCAAAGAAGTAGATAGGTTATATCCGAGACGCGGTGCGGATAGCAGCCCACTATCATTCCACCCGAGGCTATAAAATATCGGTACCCAGAATTGCCCGGACAATCCCGGAACAAACAATGAATAATCCATATTATCATTCATGATAGCTGTTGTACGATGTTGAGCAGTGGGTTCAGCCCATGTTACATTGTCTTTATTCATATCCCAGCTAACCTTCATATTTATTCTACCGGCAGGAATAGTTATCAACCATCCCGTATTACCGCTCCTTCCATGCAGGTTTTTATTTTCATAGACAATCATGAAATCAGGAATACAAATACTACTGTGTTGGCTTTTTAGATCAGCAGTAATATTTTTCCAGTTTACCCCTGCGTCAATAATTCCATTTACAGCACTCAACTGATATTTTTTAGTCATGTTGTTCGTATTGTCTTTTACAGTAATAGTAAGTGTGCTACTTAGGTCAACAATCAGGTTTCCGTTTTCATCCTTTTGACTGACGGGATCCGTAGAGATGATTTCTGCGTTATCTGCCAAAGTCGGCATCAACACAACGTTTGCAAATGCAGTGTTTTGTTTGAAACGTAACGAAGCGATGCCATTAATAAAGTTAGCACTAACCTGCTCTGTGTTACAAGTAGCCGTTACGCCTCGAAGTAGCTGAGTAGAAGTGCTGAAAATGGTATATTCGATATCATCTGCTCCATCATTCACTTTAATACGGGTGATACCGCTGCTCAAGTCCAGTACAGCATCAGTAGTAAGCGGATCAATGGGCTTTGCCCATTCATCCGCCAGTTTGAGTTTCACATTCACCGCACTTTGGTCGTCCAAAATGCGAAAATCTAAGGCTATGACCCTACTGTTCTGGTCAATAAGACCATTTATCCAGTTCCCTGTGCCATCTTCTGCCTGTATGGCTACCAATGGTTCTTTTACGTACCCCGGATCTTCGGATAAGACAACACCTTTCAGTTCATCTTCTCCGCATGACGTGAATATAAACACAAGGAATGTGCTTAATAGAAAATGTAGTTTCTTCATACAATATTATTTAAATAAGAAATAGCTTATTTTCTGTTATTCCTGAAAACAATCTTTATCCTGCATGACTAAACTAAAACAGCTGTTTGTATACCTTATAACTTAAAAAAGAGTGTCGCGCTATGCTCTTTTACAATCCTTCTTTTTACCATTCATAGAGATTCAGGTTAAAATATGCTTTATTGGCCTATTCATTAATATGACAGCCAGATTAATAAAAAGTATAGTGAGAAATGATTTTTTTATTCGTTCAGCCCTTCAACTCATCTTTTTATTAGTGAGTTTGGTCATCTTACATTTTTTCAATACCTTGCCCCCGAATTATCCATCGGAGAAACAGAACCTGTGAGTATTCACCTTAATATATTAACTAATAAATCAAATATACGATTTCTGAAAGACATAATGGAAAAAAACCTGGAAACAGAGATTATCGAGGCCCTGAAATCGGGTAAAGAGGAGGCATTCCGATACATCTATAAAACTTACTATACAGATCTTTGCCGGATAGCGAGAGGGTATTTGACAGACTCTTATCTATCAGAATCTATAGTAGAAGATTTGGTGTATAGTCTATGGGAAAACCGCTCTAAAATAACAATTAACACCTCATTGAAGAACTACCTTTTCAGAAGTGTAGCCAATAAGTGTATCAATTATCTTCAGCTTGAATATGTGAGAAGGGAAACGGCCTGCTCGTCAGAAGACCTGGTCATTTACAGCGATTTATGGTCCTTGGGCGAAAATCCGGTTGAGCATTTAGAGGGTAAAGAGCTACATTCTATTATCCAGAAGACGATTGACGGCTTATCTCCGGAAACCCGGAAGGTATTTTTATTGAGTCGTTTTGAGAACAAAAGACAAGAAGAAATTGCCGAAATCATGGGAATCACTATTCATACAGTGAAATATCACATGCGAAGTGCACTGGATAAACTGAAGGAAGCAGCAAGATCTTATCTTGCCCTGATTGTAATGTTTATTACGAATATATTTAATTAATATTAAAAAGCAAAGTAATTCACTATACTTCTTCTATTGACAAACTGTCCTGATGATAGCGCAGGTATATGATTTTCAATAGATATTAAGTTTAAGATGGTATGAAAGAAGAATTTGATAAACTGATATATGATTTCCTCTCGGGAAGTATCGCTAAAGAGGACTTGCATAAGTTGAACGAATGGATATACTCCGATCCGGAGAATCAGAAATATTTTGAACAGCAGAAACGAATCTGGCTTCTGTCTGCCGAGTATAAAAATGTATCTGTACACGAAGAACAAGCCTATAACAGATTTGCGAAACGAATCCGCAAACATAAGAGTGCTCCGGCAGGAAAGATGAGAAGAGCCTTATTTGTGAAGTATGCAGGTTACGCAGCGGCAATCATTATATTACTGTTTACCACTCCTTTTATAATTTATAATTTTACAACACCTGATGATTCTTTGATTTCCGAAGTATACGCTCCAAGAAAATCGAAATTAAAAATGAAGCTTCCTGACGGTTCTATAGTGTGGTTAAACGCAGATTCCAAGCTTTCTTACTCCGAGAGTTTTAGTCGAAAGAATCGCAATGTCCGGCTGGAAGGCGAAGGGTATTTTGAGGTAGAGCATGGAGAGCATCCATTTGTTATACAAACAGACTCCGCACAGATCAAGGTACTGGGTACTAAGTTTAACGTTAAAAATTATGGTGATGAGAATTATATAAAGGTATCACTCCTAGAAGGTTCCATTGTCTTATTGTGCATCAACCAAGAGTTTATAATGAAGCCTAATCAAACGATGACAGTTAATAAGCTTGACCAAACTTATAAGCTGACCGAGAGTGCTGACTATGCTGAACAGTGGATCAACTGCAAAGTATTCTGGGATGAAGTTCCTATGTCGATCATTTCTAAAGAGTTGGAGCGCCAGTTTGATGTGACATTCGCATTTGAGTCAGAGCAACTCAAGAATTTGATTTTCCATGGAAGTTTTATTATAGAAACAAATAATTTAGAGAAAATATTGGATATTATGTCTGAAACAAATAAATTTAGCTACTCAATTGAAAAAGATAAGGTATATATCCATTCATTGAAAAAATAAGAAACGATTAAAGAATCTTCAAAAATAATATCATGACCGCACAAGAGTTTTTTAAGAACGATCTGTTTGCCGAAAATGCAGGAGTAGTACTGCTGGAAGTACGCAAAGGTTACAGTAAAGCCAAATTAGAAATAAAACCCGAACATCTTAACGCAGGTGCCCGCACACAAGGAGGAGCGATCTTTACGCTGGCAGACCTTGCGCTTGCCGCAGCTGCCAACTCGCACGGCACACTAGCTTTCTCTCTCTCGTCCACTATTACTTTTCTGCGTGCCAGCGGCCCCGGAGATACTCTCTTTGCCGAAGCACGCGAACGCTATATCGGTCGAAGTACAGGTTGCTATCAGGTAGATATAACAAACCAAGACGGAGAGTTGATTGCAACTTTTGAATCTAGCGTATTCCGAAAGGATCAGAAAGTGCCTTTCGAAGTTCAGGAATAAAACAGGAAAGCGCATCAACACTTTTAAAAGTATACCTTTTAGAAACAGATAACGCGGATGATACGGATAAAAAGATAATAAATCCGTGTCATCCGCGTTATCCGCGTCTAAAAAATAACAGGTTGGCAGGGCCATTTACTTCTGATATGCCTTCGTTTTTTCTCTATATCTATTTAACGATAGAAGTCAGCGGATGCCGGTTACCCGTCACATTATTCAGGAATGCTTTTGCCGAACCGAAGTTCAGGAATAAATCCAGACGGACAGGAAGATGGTTCAAGTCGTCCGTCACGAAGAAAGTAATCACCTCCTTTTCTTTTCCTTTCTTATCATATTCTACCAATGAGAAGATCAGGCAACGGTAAGTAACTCCATTCTCCGCTTTCACATTTTCTTTTCCACGGTAGATAAGCGTTTGCTCTTCCACTTTACGGCCCGTAGCCATCGGGAACTTGATTTTGTCTCCCACCTTATAATCTGCAGGGTCGTAAGAACGTGCCTGCGCCAAGATGCTTAACATATCGTATATACAACGGCTATCGCTAGCTTCAGATTCATCAAACGCTCCATCCCGATAAGTACGTTTCTGGTTTACGAGGCAAAGACCGTCCTTATAAGAAAACCAAGCCTCATCAACCGTGTAACGTTTTCCCTCTTCAGCACCTTTGCGGAAATAGCGCGGTTCCAGTTTTTCACCGATCACACAAGTCAGCGTATCGCGCATCTTGAAAAAGAAGTCTGCCCGTTTACTGCCCAAAGCAAGCAGATTGATCCGGTAGGCAGGTTGTGAATGATAAGTAGTAGCATTCGTCGTCAGACTGGCAAGTCCGGCTTTCACCCAGACAAACTTCCAGTTAAAATATAAATCATACATTACGTGTTCGCCGGATTGAAACGCATCATTCTTCGCTTCACATTGAGCACTGGCTGGGAGGGCGAAAGCTCCCATCAGTAAGGCCACTAATCCGATAATAAAATTGCGTCGAACGCTAACGACGGCGGTTCTGACTATTTCGTTCCCGATCCTTTTTCTTCTTGTCTTCATCTGGTTTTTGTTTTTTAAGTTCATCCAGCTTTTGCTTATCCAGCGGAACTGCATGAATATCCCAACTTTGTTCTAGATCCCAGTTGGCTTTCGGCTCTAAAATCTGATTATAATAATACACCTCTTCGGGCTGCACCCCTTTTTCAAAATTGCCGGTATCCCATTCACCGTTTCCATTCCGGTCGTTAATCAACCGGGCGGAGTACTTACCGGGATTTAAGTAATAAAAGTCGGCATAACCTCCTTCCTCTACTCTTCTTCGGCGTACCACTTTATCCTGCGCATCCAACAGTTCAACGAAAGCATTAGGTTCCGCTCCCGTCACCACAAACGTGATTTTGGCATATTCTTCCAAACTACGCACCTTGAACCCTTGTTTTATTTTGTCTGTAAACAATCCGTATATACCATGAAATGCGGTCGAATCCACCGAAAATTCATATTCCAGCGTCGGTTCCCAATCATAATACACATTAAACTTCTTCAGATTTACGGAATCCTGCTCAAATTCAAACGGTATATCCTTCCAGAGCGTATCCACCTTTTGCCGCAGATGTATGGCGGCAGTGTCGTAGCTGGCTATCGGTTCTTCAAAATTCAAAGAAATATATCCATATACATCCATTGACGAAGGGGCACTAACATTCACCGGCAAGAATTTCGTCGGTTCGGGTTCATCCTCTTCCCCTTTCTTTTTCTTCTTTTTCTTTTTGTCCTTATCCGACTCCTCTTTCTTATATTTCTGCTTCGAAACAAGATTCAGCGTATCTGTACGGGGTACTAATTGGTTTAAAGTATCTGTATAAAGATAAGTCAGACTCATGGCAAGAGTATCCTGTTTGAAGAGCAAAGAATCTTTCACCCAATAATGGATTGTATCGTTCCGCTGATTCTTTTCGATGACAAAAGCATCCTTTTCATCGAAGTTTAAGCCTTTCAAGACTGGCAAAGTGTCCGCCTTACCGGCAAAATAAAAAGTGAACTTATGAGGAACCAGTCTTTCCGACTTGATAAGATATTGCGAATAATTAAGCTCTTTAAAGGCACGGAGGATGACATCATCCGGCAAATAATGCATATATTTCTTCTCAACAATCGTGTCGTAGGTCAATGAGTCCACCCAAGCAGTATCCATGCGGATACGTTCTTCCATGCGGGGGATAATCAACGAATCATGGAAAGCGATCATCTCGCTCTTCTGATTAAAAGTAAAGTTTTGGTCGGCATCCATCAATCCATAGATGCGATATTTGCCGGGAGCTACACCACGGATGGAGAAACGTCCACGGCTGTCTGTACGTGCCACACGGTCGAAAGGCAATTTGTTGAAAGCCGAATCATTCAGGTTGGAATGTAGTCCGACAAGCATACCTTTAATAGGTTCCAGGTTAGAGGCGTCGAGCATTGTTCCTGCTACTTCCATCGTATCGATTTCCGTACCGGTAGAAAACGTAAATGCAAAATTCCCTAGCGGGTTACCTTCATTATTGTCGACAATTGCATCCGAGAAGTCAATCGTATAGGTCGTGTTAGGCTTCAAAGAGTCGAGTAGGTTGACTTGTATTCTCTTGCCGGAAGCCTTGATTTCCGGTTGCTGTATCTGGGGAGGAGAAACAACGACTTTTTCGGTTGCTTTCTCCAGCTTAATAAACTCATCAAACATCAAAGAAATTTTAGTCCTTTCATTATTCAGAGCGCCCGCAGCAGGAGTACTACCGATGAAACGGGGCGGCGTCTCATCATAAGGGCCTCCGTCCGGCCGTCCAATACTGGCGCAGGAATATAACATAGCTCCCAGCGTTACTACCGGAAGCACCTTGCGAACTATTTGCTTTATCTTTTGATTCTCAAATTGTAACATGCTGCAAAAATAAGGGTTCTTATTCAATAAACACCACACTTTCTAGCTAATTTATTAAAAAAGGAAAGGGTGACTTAAGGTAATAAACAATATTTGCGACGTTTTTATTTCTTTCCTGCTAATATAATTAGTTTTATTGCCTAAAGAGATTACCTTTGTTGCCTAATCTTTTTTCGTTCCACTATAGTGTTCCGCAAAGAACACTATAGTTTCCCTTGCGGAGCACTATAGTGGGACGAAAGAGAAACTATAGTGGAACGAAATAAAAGTAGCAAGTGAAGTAAATCCGGATAGGCAAACGGATTTATCAATGTGCCTACACTAAATAAAAACGAATATGAGTATACAATATGACCTTTACGACACGCCTGACATTCAACAAACAGGCGACGCACAACCGCTTCATCCCCGCGTAGTATTCAAAGGAACCGTCGATCAGGAAGAATTTCTAGACCGTGTACACAAATTCACAGGAATAAGTCGCAGTTTACTGGCAGGTGCTATGCAGTCTTTCCAAAACGAGTTGAGAGACCTGATTGCCAACGGATGGATTGTGGAACTGGGAGATATCGGATATTTTTCAGTGTCTTTGAAGGGACCTCGTGTAATGAAGAAAAAAGATGTACACGCACAATCCATAGAACTGAAGAATGTCAATTTCCGGGTAAGTAGCCAGTTTAAGAAAGAAGTAGGCCAGCAAATGAGACTGGAACGTGGAGAATCGATGACTCGTCACCACAGAAAAGGGCACAGCGAAGAAGAATGTTTGACAATAATCAACCAGCATCTGAACAAATATCCCTGCCTGACCCGCACCGACTATAGCCGATTGACAGGACACGACAAAAAACGTGCTTTGAAAGAACTGAATGCTTTTATCGAACGTGGACTCTTAATCCGTTATGGAACAGGCAAACAGGTGGTTTATGCAAAGAAAACAGAAAGTTAAGTTAAAATCATCTAGCAGAATTACCTAGAATTCCAATTCTGAACTGAACAAAAAAAACAATAATTCAGTGTAGGGTTCTTTTTATATTAATCATATTTATACTGACTTTTAGTAAATCAGAACTATCTATGAAATTATAAAACAAGATTACTTGCTTTATCAATATTTATTGCTACTTTTGTAGCGGTTTCCTTTCATACGTAGAGAGGAACATTTTATTTTTTTTACAGAGAACGGTTATTTATTGCACTCGGTCATAAAATTCAGCTAAATTTTCCAACGAATAGCAATAAGTGATGCCAGGTCTCGCGCACACTTCTGTATATAATTTGTTTATATACTCAAATGGGCGTGGGGCTATCACTTATGTCGTTGGAGGGTCTTAGCTGGATACCTATGGTCGCATACAGTGGTAGTTTCCCACGTATTCTATGCTAATATCCTAATCTCTTATTCCGTTTAACAATAAATTAACTTCTCGTTCTTTTTCCTTTCTATAACGGCTCAGTCTGAAACCTTGGGGGATTGCGTTAAAATTCTTATTTTTGCATCATGAAAACATCCTCTTCCCAAACGATTGATCCTGTTGCTTCTTTAAGCTTGTTCTTGCCTTCAGGAATCCTTGATTACTTTACCCTAGTCAATCATGTTTCTCAGGATACTTGCTTTATTCTTTATTTAGAGGAGAAAGCCACTATTCCTGCTGAGTACTCTGATCTCCATCTTCACTCAAAAGGTTTCCTCCCTGAGATTGAAGTTCAGGACTTCCCTATCCGTGGTAAAGCCGTTTATTTACGTATCAAGCGTCGTCGCTGGGAAGATCCATCCACTGGGCAGACATATAGTCGTGACTGGAGTTTGGTAGCCACCGGTACTCGCATAACCGCTGAGTTCGGTGCTTTTTTAAAAGAATTACTTAGATAATCACGCCGTTAGCTGCCAAAGTGTAGCTGAGCATTACTGTATGGATGGCAAACAGCTTCAAAGCCAATATAAAGACCACCTGAGTGACTTCCAGAATTGGGATCAGAGAGCACATGCCCAAGAGTATATCCTTTATCCAAAGAATATGGGTTATCACCTATGTATTGACGAAACGGCTTTAAGTAAGGGAGATCTTTATACCATCTTAATAAATAGAGATAAGCGAGGTAGGAAAGGTTCTATTATAGCTGTAATTCAGGGCACTAAAACCGATGATATCATTGCGGTACTTACAAAGATGCCACAGGAGCTGCGTAATCAGGTCAAAGAAATTACACTGGATATGGCCGGGAGCATGCAAAAGATTGCCAAAACGTGCTTTCCACGTGCCATGCAGGTGATTGATAGGTTTCATGTACAAAAACTTGTATACGAAGCTGTACAAGAGTTGCGCATTACATATAGATGGCAAGTGATAAAAGAGGAGAATAAAGCTATGAAAGCGGCAAAAGAGAAGGGGGAAGTATATAAAGCAGAAGAACTCGAAAACGGAGATACACTCAGGCAATTATTGGCCAGAAGCAGATATTTATTATTTAAATCACCTGATAAATGGACCAAGAGTCAGAAAATCAGGGCAGAATTACTTTTCAAGCAGTTTGAAGATATTAAGCACGTATATTACTACTCATTGGAGTTGGGAAAGATCTTTTCCACAAACTATGACAAGGATGTAGCAAGAGCAAAGCTGGCACTATGGTATAATAAGATTGAAGAATATGGATACGATACATTCACAACAGTAGCAAACTCTATTGAGAATCATTATGAAAGGATTCTGAACTTCTTTGTGAACAGGAGTACAAATGCAGCAGCGGAAGCATTTAATGCTAAAATCAAAGCATTTAGGGCATCATTTAGAGGAGTAGTGGATATGAGCTTCTTCCTTTTTAGGCTAGCAAAGGTATATGCATGAAGGGAATTGACTAAACTTAATCCCCCAAGAATTACAACTGAGCCTCTATAACTTCTCGTTCTTCATAATATTTGTATGTATTTTGATCATATGGTACTTTCTTCCTGACTAATGCCACTATGATTCTTATGAGTTTGTTCTTGACATTATTTAAAGCCACTTGAGGCTTCTTTCCCTTACTAATCAGTCTTTGATAGTAATCTCTAATTTCGGGATTATATATTTTGGCTATATGAGCTGCTTGTCCTAATAATGATTTAATAAGTTTATTGGCGAAATGGCTTGTATGAGCAGGTGTATTTACACTCGTTCCGGATTGTTTACCAAAGGGGGCAACTCCATAATAGCATGCAATCTTTCTTGGGTCATATCCGAATTTTTTGAAGTTGTTTGTGTAGACCAACATACAGGTTGCGTTTTGCCTGGCTACGCCTTTTATTGAGGTTATAATAGCATAATTTTCTTTCAGTTCCTCATCCGCCTCTATTATGCTATCAATGGCCTTATCGCATTCGGCAATTGTTTTGTTTATCTCCGCAATAAGGTGTTTGCTCTTGCGGTTGATGAAGGATATTGCTTTTGACTTGTTTGATTGTGATTTGTCCTCTTTTCGTAATTCCATTGCCACTCTTTGCCCAACTAGCTTATGCCTATAGAGGAAAATCTCCCTTAGTTGCGCAAGGGATTCATTCAATGGTTCAAAGGGTACAACCTTGTCCTGTTGCCTCCATGCGTATTCAGCAATGATTGCTGAGTCCGCCTTATCGTTTTTCACACGCTGGATACCACTGCTATGTTTTATGGCGTAAGCGTTCTCAATCCATATGTCATAGCCTTTTCCGTAAAGCCATTTGCTCAGTCCTATACTACATGAACCTGTGTCTTCTCCACAGAATAGCCATTCCTCAGCAATTGTATTCCAAGCGTTTGTTTTAACCCAATTACATAACTTGCGGTAGCCCGTAGTGTTATTTGGGAAACACCCATACTCACGGGAGCCTATTTCGTTCATTCCACATGCGAGAATTATCGTCGCGTCAAGTTTCTCCTTTGAAAAATCAATTCCAATAAATAATTTTTTCATATTTTTGCTGTACTTTTCTAAGACTGGTAAAAGCTGTTTGAACTCTAAACTCTAAATAGGCTCGCAACCTTGATATTCTATCGGAGCTTTGCAGCTTGGCGGAGAGAGGCCGTTACGTGGGCTAGCCTCAAGTGCTTTCTCTTTTATGGTGTCCTCTTCCCGCCTATCAGTCTTTATCTTAATACAACAAAGATAATAAGACTGATATTTTCCTGATAAGATGCGGAGGTAATTATTCGTCTCGCTTGACTTTTTTAAAATAAATTTCCGACCTCTTATCTATTAACTGCAAACTTAGAGCTCTCTTTTTTTAAACCGCGCACCACAGGGAAATGATGCGACAAACATAACAAAGATATGTACGACGACCTGAAAGAAAACATTATTTTAGTAATGCAGCACCCTATCGCGCGCCGCCCCATCTCCAACTTATCAGATGAAGAACGAGAAAAAGCATTTGACTTGTTAAACTATCTTTCAACTTTATCCGTTGACGAAAACTATACCTTGTTAGATTACATCCAAATGGCACGTCTTGAATATGCACTTGGAGAGCTTGAGTATAAAACAACCAATGATACAGAAAAAGTAATACGACATTTTAGAACCGCCCTCCAACATCTGGAGAAAGGAGGGTTCGACTTAAGTATAAGCAAGTGGACAGAGTTAGTCAGCCTGCGAACCAAAGAAGACACGGAATAATTCAGAATCATAACCCTTACCAATATATATAGAAGATAGAAAACAAAGCGAAAAAGATTGCTTGTGCAAGTAGTCCTTTCGTTCTATCTTCGAAGAGGATGCCTTCCCCACACTTGATACCCCAATATCTTGATCGGCATCCTCTTCTTCTATCTTTCTGCCAAATCTTTTTTACATAAAATTCCCCAATACAGCAGTATTCTACTTATTAACTAATTTATTAACGCACAATTCTTTTTCAGCTTGGTCATGAATTTCGGAAACCATATCTTTGCGTCGTGATCACAAAACAACAATAAAACAGATTAACTAACTATTAAAAGAAGAAAGACTATGGCATTAAAGTATGTTGTCAAGAAAAGAGTTTTCGGCTTTGACAAAACAAAGACTGAAAAGTATGTAGCACAGAATGTAATTACCAATACGGTAAATTTCAGAGATTTATGCAAGGAAGTATCCATGTTCGGTATGATTCCCGAAGGCGCAGTGAAGCACGTGATTGACGCACTGATTGATGCGTTGAACACGAACCTCAACAAAGGATTGTCTGTGCAATTAGGTGACTTCGGATGTTTCCGTCCGGGCATGAGTTGCAAAAGCCAGAAAGAGGAAAAAGATGTAGATGCCGATACCGTTCGTCGAGTGAAAATTGTATTTACGCCGGGATATAAATTTAAGGATATGCTGGATAATGTAAGTATTTACAAGACGGAAGGAAACGGCGGCACCTCTTCCGGAAATGGAGGGGGAAATAAACCGGAAAATCCGGACGAAGGCGGTAGCGGTGAGGCTCCGGATCCTGCAGCATAACGTATGAATCATATCTATATATGTATTAGTTATACGCAAGTCTACGTATAAACAGCGTATAAGAACTGACTAATATAACAGCCAATTTTTATTAACGTGAGATACCTTTTCCACCGCGGTGGAAAACTGTATCTCACGTTTTTACTGATTAGAGTAAGTAAAATACTCTATTTTCTAGCTAATTTATTAAAAACTAGCCTTAATTGAATGATTTTTTGACCTTCACTGAATAAAATATTCCCTATCTTTGACTCCCGAAATTCAAACCTAATACAAAAAACCCATGAAGAAACAACTACTCTCTTGCTGCTTGGCTGCATTGGGACTGACAGCAATTCAAGCGCAAAGCTTCAACGAGTGGAAAGATCCGGAAGTGAATTCCGCAAACCGCTCCGCTATGCACACTAATTACTTTGCTTTCGCATCGGCTGATGAAGCTAAAGCCGGCATTAAAGAAAATTCCGCAAATTTCATGACCCTGAACGGTCTTTGGAAATTCAACTGGGTGAGACACGCAGACGCACGCCCGACCGACTTTTACCAGACTAATTTCAACGACAAAGGTTGGGATGATCTTCAAGTTCCCGGTGTTTGGGAGTTGAACGGCTACGGTGACCCTATCTATGTCAACGTAGGATATGCCTGGAGAAGCCAATTCAAAAACAACCCTCCGCTAGTGCCGACAGAAAACAACCACGTAGGCTCTTACCGCAAAGAAATCATCCTTCCTGCTGACTGGAAAGGCAAAGAGATTTTTGCACATTTCGGCTCGGTAACTTCCAACATGTACCTTTGGGTGAACGGACGTTACGTAGGATATAGCGAGGACAGCAAACTGGAAGCCGAGTTCAACCTGACCAACTACCTGAAACCGGGTAAAAACGTGATTGCTTTCCAGGTATTCCGCTGGTGCGACGGCAGTTATCTGGAAGATCAGGACTTCTTCCGCTACTCTGGCGTAGGACGTGACTGCTATCTTTACGCACGTGACAAGAAATACATCCAGGATATTCGCCTCACTCCAGATTTGGATAGCCAATATAAAGACGGTACGCTGAACATAGCCGTTGATCTGAAAGGAAGCGGCACAGTTGCCTTGGACTTGACAGATACTCAAGGTAACAGTGTAGCAACTGCCGACCTGAAAGGCTCTGGCAAATTAAACACTACCCTATCCATCTCCAACCCGGCCAAATGGACTGCCGAAACGCCTAATCTCTACACGCTGACCGCTACACTGAAAAACGGCAACAACGTAGTAGAAGTAATCCCCGTTAAAGTAGGATTCCGCAAGATTGAGCTGAAAGGCGGACAGATACTCGTCAACGGACAACCGGTGCTCTTCAAAGGAGCCGACCGTCACGAAATGGACCCGGACGGCGGTTATGTCGTTTCTCTCGAACGTATGTTGCAGGATATCAAAGTGATGAAAGAATTGAATATCAACGCTGTACGTACTTGTCATTATCCGGACGACAACCGTTGGTATGACCTTTGTGACCAATATGGTCTGTATGTAGTGGCCGAAGCCAACGTAGAATCTCACGGAATGGGTTACGGCGATCAGACACTGGCAAAGAACCCGAGTTACGCTAAAGCTCACATGGAGCGTAACCAACGCAATGTACAACGTGGATACAACCATCCGTCCATCATCTTCTGGTCACTGGGCAACGAAGCCGGCATGGGACCGAACTTTGAGAAATGCTACACTTGGATTAAGAACGAAGACAAGACACGTGCCGTACAGTATGAACAAGCAGGAACCAGCGAATTCACCGATATTTTCTGCCCGATGTATTATGACTACGACGCTTGTATCAAATATAGCGAAGGCGACATCCAAAAGCCGTTAATCCAATGCGAATACGCGCACGCAATGGGTAATTCACAGGGAGGATTCAAAGAATACTGGGACATCATCCGCAAATATCCGAAATATCAGGGCGGATTTATCTGGGACTTTGTAGATCAATCCTGCCACTGGAAAAACAAAGACGGAGTAAATATCTATGGTTATGGCGGCGATTTCAACAAATACGACGCTTCGGACAACAATTTCAACGACAACGGTTTAATCAGCCCCGACCGCGTGCCTAATCCGCATGCATACGAAGTGGCTTATTTCTATCAGGATATATGGACTACTCCTGCAGATCTTGCCAAAGGTGAGATCAATATCTTCAACGAATATTTCTTCCGCGACCTCTCTGCATATTATATGGAATGGCAATTACTGGCAAACGGGGAAGTAGTGCAAACAGGCATTGTATCCGACCTGAAAGTTGCACCCCAGCAAACTGTGAAAGTGCAAATTCCGTTGGACGTGAAGAATATCTGTCCTTGCAAGGAATTGTTGCTGAATGTGAGCTATAAACTGAAAGCCGCCGAAACGTTGCTGCCGGCAGGAACGACTATCGCTTACGACCAGTTAAGCATCCGCGACTACAAAGCACCGGAACTGAAACTGGAAAATCAACAGGCTTCCAACATTCCGGTTATCGTGCCCAGTATTTTGGACAACGACCGCAATTACCTGATTGTGAAAGGTGAAAACTTCTCTATGGACTTCAATAAGCACAATGGTTACCTTTGTCGCTACGACGTCAACGGCATGCAAATGATGGAAGACGGCAGCGCACTGACTCCTAACTTCTGGCGTGCACCGACCGACAATGATTTCGGAGCCGGACTGCAACATAAATACGCTGCCTGGAAGAATCCTGAACTGAAACTGACTTCTCTGAAACATGCTATTGAAAACGATCAGGCAGTGGTTCGTGCAGAATATGACATGAAGTCGATTGGCGGAACATTATCGCTGACTTACACCATTAACAACAAGGGAGCAGTGAAAGTTACCCAAAAGATGGCGGCAGACAAGAGCAAGAAAGTTTCTGACATGTTCCGCTTCGGTATGCAAATGCGGATGCCTGTCAACTTCAACGAGGTAGAGTACTACGGTCGTGGTCCGGGAGAGAACTATGCTGACCGTAACCACGGAGCCATGTTAGGCAAATACCGCCAGACGGTGGAAGAACAATTCTATCCTTACATCCGCCCGCAGGAAACCGGAACCAAAACGGATATCCGCTGGTGGAGACTTCTGAACATTAGTGGTAACGGATTGCAATTCATATCGGATGCTCCTTTCTCTGCTTCTGCCCTGAATTATACCATCGAGTCATTGGATGACGGTGACGGTAAAGATCAACGTCACTCACCGGAAGTAGAAAAGGCAGACTTCACCAATTTCTGTATCGATAAGGCACAAGCGGGACTTGCTTGTGTGAACAGTTGGGGAGCCATCCCACTGGAAAAATACCGTCTTCCTTACCAAGATTATGAGTTAAGTTTTATTATGACTCCTGTATATCATAAAATAAAGTAAAAAACATAGTTAAAAAACACGGTATCAGAGAACAAGAATACCGAATTTAAAGTACTTTTGCAGCCGGAAACTAATTTAACCGAATTAGTTTCCGGCTTTTTCTTCCTTAACCCCCTTAATCTATATGGACGAACAGCACACTGGCAACAAACGCATTAAATTAAAAAACAGATATTTATTAAGTATGAAAAGTAGAATTGTTTTATTTGCATTTTGCGTAGCCCTCTTGTCTAGTTGTGGCAATAAGGGCAATGACACAGGAAAGGCTCCTGAATATGCAGTACAAGAGTTACAAAAAACAACTGCCAATTTAACAACCGCTTATCCGGCTACAATCAAAGGTAAACAAGATGTAGAAATCCGCCCCCAAGTATCGGGCTTCATCACGAAACTGTGTGTAGACGAAGGAGCAACTGTACGTAAGGGACAAGTGTTGTTCATTGTTGACCCGACTCAATATGAAGCAGCCGTACGCACTGCCAAAGCAGCAGTTGCTACAGCCGAAGCAGCAGTGAGCACTCAACAAATGACGTATGACAATAAGAAAGAGTTGAACAAGAAGCAAATTATCAGTGACTATGACCTGGCAATGGCAGAAAACTCTCTGGCACAAACCAAAGCACAGTTGGCACAGGCAAAAGCACAACTGACCACTGCTCAACAGAACTTGTCATTCACACAAGTTAAAAGCCCGTCAGATGGTGTTATCAACGATATTCCTTATCGTATAGGGGCACTAGTAAGCCCTTCTATCGCTACACCGATGACTACCGTATCCGAAATTGACGAAGTATACGTATACTTCTCAATGACAGAAAAGGAATTGCTGGCAATGACCAAGTCCGGTAGCACAATCAAAGAAGAAATCAGCAAGATACCGACTATCAAACTGCAACTAATCGACGGTTCCACATACGATGTAGATGGAAAAGTAGACGCTATCACAGGCGTTATCGACCAATCTACCGGTTCGGTAAGCATTCGTGCTATCTTCCCGAATAAGGAACATGTATTGCGTAGTGGAGGCACGGCAAACGCTCTGATTCCTTATACCATGGAGAATGTAATCACTATACCGCAGTCTGCAACAGTAGAGATCCAGGATAAGAAGTTCGTTTATGTTCTGCAACCGGACAACACAGTGAAATATACAGAAATCAAAATCTTTAATCTGGATAACGGGAAAGAGTACTTGGTTACTTCCGGTTTGAATTCAGGAGATAAAATTGTAATCGAAGGAGTACAAAACCTGAAAGATGGCCAGAAGGTTCAACCTATCACACCAGCGCAGAAAGAAGCAAACTATCAACAACATTTGAAAGACCAACGCGACGGTAATTTAGCCACAGCCTTCAACTAATAATCAGATAATCATATGAAATTAGATAGATTTATTAACCGTCCGGTACTATCAACCGTTATTTCTATCCTGATAGTCATCCTGGGGGCTATCGGATTGGCGACACTGCCTATCACGCAGTATCCGGACATCGCGCCTCCTACTGTTTCGGTAAGAGCCACCTATACGGGAGCCAGTGCATCGACCGTATTGAATTCCGTGATTGCTCCATTGGAGGAACAGATCAACGGTGTAGAAAACATGATGTATATGACCTCAACTGCGTCAAACACAGGTTCCGGTGAGATATCCATATATTTTAAACAAGGAACAGACCCGGACATGGCCGCTGTCAATGTACAAAACCGTGTCTCTATGGCACAAGGTCTGTTGCCTGCCGAAGTAACTAAAGTCGGTGTAACCACCCAAAAACGCCAGACTTCCATGCTGGTAGTATTCTCTCTATATGACGAGACAGATACATATAGCGAATCATTTATTGAAAACTATGCTAAAATCAACCTAATCCCACAAGTACAACGTGTTCAAGGTGTAGGTGATGCTAACGTTTTGGGTCAGGATTATTCTATGCGTATCTGGTTACGACCGGACGTCATGGCACAATACAAGCTCGTACCTAGTGATGTTTCCACTGCTCTGGCAGAACAAAATGTCGAAGCAGCTCCAGGACAGTTCGGTGAACGAAGTAACCAAACTTTCCAATATACTATCCGCTATAAAGGACGTTTGCAACAGCCTGAAGAGTTTGAAAATATCGTTATCAAATCTCTTCCTGACGGTGAAGTACTCCGTCTGAAAGATATAGCAGAAATTCAGCTGGACCGTTTGGGATATAACTTTACCAACCGGGTAGACGGTCACAAATCTGTGACTTGTATCGTATACCAGATGGCAGGAACCAATGCGACACAGACCATCAGTGATATTGAAGCATTGTTGGATGAAGCATCAAAAACGTTACCTACCGGATTGAAACTGAACATCTCCATGAATGCCAACGACTTCCTCTTCGCTTCTATCCATGAAGTATTGAAGACGTTGATCGAAGCATTTATCCTGGTGTTTATCGTAGTGTATATCTTCTTGCAGGATTTACGTTCGACATTGATTCCGACTATCGCCATTCCGGTAGCTCTGATCGGTACTTTCTTCATCCTGTCCCTGGTAGGATTCAGTTTGAACTTGTTGACGTTATGTGCGCTCGTGCTTGCTATTGCGATTGTGGTCGACGATGCGATTGTGGTCGTCGAGGGTGTGCATGCCAAGCTTGACCAAGGTTATACATCTGCCCGTCTGGCTTCTATCGATGCCATGAATGAATTGGGTGGTGCTATCGTATCTATTACGTTGGTCATGATGGCTGTATTCGTTCCGGTAAGTTTCATGGGAGGTACAGCAGGAACATTCTATCGTCAGTTCGGTATGACTATGGCTATCGCTATCGGTCTGTCCGCATTGAACGCGTTGACTTTGAGTCCGGCTTTGTGTGCCGTTCTTCTGAAACCTCACAAAAAAGAAGACGGAACAACGGAAGACTCCACATTGAAAGAACGCATGAAAGTAGCCTATACGGCAGCCCATACAACCATGATCAACAGATATACCGAGGCTATCGGAAAGATGTTGCATCCGGGAATTACACTTACTTTCACGCTTATTGCCATTCTCGGCATGATCTTTGGTTTGTTCAGTATCAATCCGATAGTTACTGCTATTTTCGTAGTGCTTAGTATTCTGGCACTGATCGGAATGAGTACGAAGAAGTTTAAAAACAGATTCAACGATACATACGAATCAATCCTGAAACGTTATAAGAAACGAGTACTGTTCTTTATCCAGAAGAAATGGTTGTCTATGGGATTAGTTGTCGCTTCCATTGCGATACTTGTATTCTTCATGAACACCACCCCGACAGGTATGGTACCTAATGAAGATACCGGAACACTGATGGGAGCAGTAACATTACCTCCGGGTACTTCTCAAGACCGTTCCGAAGAGATTTTGGCACGTGTAGACAGTCTGATCGCTTCCGATCCTGCGGTATTGTCACGTACAATGATTTCCGGATTCAGCTTTATCGGTGGTCAGGGACCTTCCTATGGTTCTTTCATTATCAAACTGAAAGACTGGGACGAACGTTCCATGATACAGAATTCTGACGTTGTGGTCGGCTCCTTATATATGCGTGCACAGAAGATTATCAAAGAAGCACAAGTATTGTTCTTCGCTCCTCCTATGATCCCGGGTTACTCGGCATCTACGGATATTGAAGTGAATATGCAGGATAAGACCGGTGGTGATCTGAACAAATTCTTCGATGTGGTTAATGATTATACGGCAGCATTGGAAGCACGTCCGGAAATTAATTCAGCAAAGACTTCCTTCAACCCGAATTTCCCGCAATACATGATTGACATTGATGCGGCAGCTTGTAAAAAAGCTGGCATCAGCCCGAGCGATATCCTCACTACTATGCAAGGATATTACGGAGGTTTGTACGCATCCAACTTCAATCGTTTCGGTAAGATGTATCGTGTTATGATTCAGTCAGATCCGTTATCACGCAAAAACCTGGAATCTTTAAAAAATATCAAGGTGCGTAATAGTGCAGGCGAGATGGCCCCGATTGCCCAGTTCATTTCTGTGGAGAAAGTATATGGTCCGGATATTATTAGTCGTTTCAACCTTTATACCTCTATGAAAGTAATGGTAGCTCCGGCAAGTGGTTATACATCCGGTCAGGCATTGACGGCTCTTGCCGAAGTTGCTCAAGAAAACCTGCCTACCGGTTATACGTATGAACTAGGAGGTATGGCGCGTGAAGAGGCTCAAAGTAGCGGAAGTGCTACCGGACTGATTTTTGTACTCTGTTTTGTATTCGTTTACTTATTGTTGAGTGCACAGTACGAAAGTTACATTCTTCCATTGGCCGTATTATTATCCATTCCGTTCGGTCTGTTAGGCAGTTTCCTGTTTGTGAATGGTGTAAGTGCTATCGGTAATATTTCGGCATTGAAGATGATTCTGGGTACGATGTCAAACAATATCTATATGCAGATCGCGTTAATCATGTTGATGGGTCTGTTGGCGAAGAATGCCATCTTGATCGTAGAGTTCGCCCTAGATCGTCGCAAGATGGGTATGAGTATCACTTGGGCAGCTGTATTGGGTGCCGGTGCTCGTCTCCGCCCGATTCTGATGACATCATTGGCGATGGTAGTCGGTTTGCTTCCGTTGATGTTTGCCTTCGGTGTAGGTGCCCACGGTAACCGTACACTAGGTACTGCCTCTATCGGTGGTATGTTAATCGGTATGATTTGCCAAATTTTCATCGTTCCTGCCTTGTTTGTTATCTTCCAGTATCTGCAAGAGAAAGTTAAACCGATGGAATGGGAAGATATTGACAATGCAGATGCCGTAACAGAGATTGAACAATACGCTAAATAATGAAATTCGATATGAAGAAACAGATTCTATATATGTTGTGCGCAACTGCTCTCTTGAGCAGCTGCCACATCTATAAGTCGTATGACAGACCCGAAGATATCACTACTTCCGGCCTGTATCGCGATCCGGTAGCGGATAATGATACACTGGCTTCGGATACAGCTAACTTCGGAAATCTGCCGTGGAGAGAAGTCTTCACCGACCCGCAACTCCAGTCACTCATCGAAGCAGGACTGAAACAAAATACGGACCTCTTGTCTGCTGCACAGAATGTGAAAGCGGCAGAAGCATCCCTGATGTCGGCACGTTTGGCTTATGCTCCGTCACTGGGATTGTCTCCGCAAGGAACGATTAGCAGCTTCGACAAGAACGCAGCTACAAAAACTTATTCATTACCTGTCACAGCTAGTTGGCAAATTGATTTGTT
This sequence comes from Bacteroides xylanisolvens, assembly GCF_018289135.1. NCBI lineage: Bacteria > Pseudomonadati > Bacteroidota > Bacteroidia > Bacteroidales > Bacteroidaceae > Bacteroides > Bacteroides xylanisolvens. Next base: position 4,950,254 of record NZ_CP072216.1, on the reverse strand, counting down.
TGGTCAGCTACTGAATGCTAAACGGAGTGCCCAGGTTACTCTGAAGCAAACTAAGGCTTACCGCCAGGCAGTACAGACACAGGTTATCTCTAACGTCGCCAATATGTATTATACATTAATGATGTTGGACCGCCAGTTGGAAATAACCAAGGCTACAGCAGAAATTCTGAAAAAGAATGCAGAAACGATGGAAGCCATGAAAGATGCGGCCATGTATAGCATCAATTCAGCTGGTGTAGAACAAAGTAAAGCCGCTTACGCACAGGTACTTGCCAGTATTCCTGATATCGAGCAGAGTATCCGCGAAACGGAAAATGCACTGTCTACTCTTTTGGGAGAGGCTCCCCATGCCATCAAGCGTGGTGAATTGGAAGCACAAGTACTTCCAACCGAACTTTCCGCCGGTGTGCCTATTCAGCTATTATCCAATCGTCCGGACGTAAAAGCAGCCGAAATGTCATTGGCTAGTTGCTATTATAATACCAACTCGGCTCGTGCCGCTTTCTATCCGCAAATCACACTTAGCGGTTCAGCAGGATGGACAAATAATTCAGGAGCTGGAATCGTTAATCCCGGCAAATTGTTGGCCTCTGTTGTCGGTTCACTGACACAGCCATTGTTCTACCGCGGACAGAACATCGCTCGCCTGAAAGCTGCTAAAGCGCAGGAAGAACAAGCGAAATTATCTTTCCAACAAGCCTTATTGAATGCTGGTAGTGAGGTTAGCAATGCGCTAAGTTTATACCAAAAGACCAGTGAAAAGGTAGAATCTCGCCAAATGCAGGTAGAATCTGCTAAAAAAGCTTCGGAAGATACAAAAGAATTGTTTAACTTAGGGACCTCAACCTACCTGGAAGTATTGTCTGCACAACAGTCTTACCTGAGCGCACAAATCTCTCAGGTTTCTGATTGCTTTGATCGAATGCAGGCAGTAGTAAGCCTTTACCAGGCACTGGGTGGTGGAAGAGAAGAATAACTTTAAACATATACTATTATGATTAGTCCGTTAGCTTACGTAGATCCCGAAGCAAAGCTGGGCAAGAATGTAACTGTTCTGCCTTTTGCCTACATTGAAAAGAATGTAGAGATCGGAGATGACTGCGTCATCATGTCCTACGCTAGTATCTTGCAAGGTACTAAAATGGGAAAAGGAAATAAGGTACATCAGAATGCCGTCCTCGGAGCGGAACCGCAAGATTTCCACTACACAGGAGAAGAAAGTAACCTGATTATCGGAGATAACAACGATATTCGTGAGAATGTGGTAATCAGCCGCGCTACATTTGCCGGCAATGCTACCAAAATCGGAAATGGAAACTACCTGATGGATAAGGTGCATCTTTGCCATGATGTACAAATCAGCAATAATTGTGTAGTAGGTATAGGTACTACCATTGCAGGAGAGTGTATGCTGGATGACTGCGCTATTCTAAGTGGCAATGTTACCCTACACCAATACTGTCATATAGGTAGCTGGACACTGGTACAAAGTGGATGCCGTATATCTAAGGATGTACCTCCATACGTTATCATGTCAGGAAATCCGGTGGCATATCACGGTGTAAACGCTGTGGTTCTCTCGCAACATCGCAATACATCGGAAAGAGTCCTCCGTCACATCGCCAACGCATACCGTTTGATTTATCAGGGTAATTTTAGCGTTCAGGATGCTGTACAGAAGATTATCGATCAGGTTCCTATGAGTGAGGAGATTGAGAATATTGTAAATTTCGTGAAGAACTCGGAAAGAGGCATTGTGAAATAAACAAAGTGACTTCATATAAAGAAGGTTGATACTTTTTCAAGTATCAACCTTCTTTTTTTATCTTCAAATTCAGAGATTCAATTCATTATTCAAACTCCAATGTTCCGAAGAAATCGGGGCGGTGGAAATCCGGCTGTTCAATCTGTATCGGATTCCATGAAAGGAAATGAGGGGTTTGCAATTCATCGCCACACTTATAGAAATTAGCTTTTATCTCCTTTCCATCGAGCGAATCAATCTGGTGCTTAAAGAACACAGAATACGGAATGATAAGAGCCACTTCCCAGTCCGTTTCACCGATGCGTTCAGCAAAAGGCTGATTACCCAAACTAGACCAGCGTTGTACAAGAGCAGTCACCTCTTTCGGTGCATGTTCGCGGTTGTTACGCACAGGTCCGGCACCCACCAGAATAGTTCCGATGCAATTGCATTCTATATTATAATAGATCCCGTCGCCTGCAGGTATAGAAAAGAATTCCACGCAGGAGTCAGTCCATACAGAACCGTTATCTTCTCCATACTTGGCACGTACACTCTCCTCTTTCACTTTAAAATGTAGTAAAATCAAGTTCTGTGTGTGAGCAATTCGAAAATTCACTTTAGGTTTGTAAGGATATTCAGCCCAATTGACACACTGAATCGGCTGAAAATCTATTTTTTCTTCATCGAATAGTTTAGGAAGCGAACAAGCCTCCACATTAGCCGCACTAATTTTCTTTACTTTCATATATCTTTCGTTTGAATGATACAAATATAGTTACTTTCTTTGGTTTACACCTTATTTCTATGTTATTTTTAAATTGCAAATTATTATATCAAAAAATAATATTTAGTTAAATATTACTCAACTATTATATAATGAGATATTTTTTCATATATTTGCCATCACTTAACCGATTAAATAGATACTGTTTATGAAAACATCCCTTAAAGACATAGCAGAAACCTTAAAATTATCCAAGACAACAATCTCTTGGGTACTTTCTGGTAAGGGGGATGAAAAAGGTATTAGTCTTGCTACACAAGAAAAAGTCTTTCAATGCGCCAAACAGTTGAATTACCAGCCTAATTTATTAGCCAGAAGCCTAAATACGGGTATATCAGGTACAATCGGATTAATCATACCGGATATTACAGACTCTTTTTACTCCAAAGTTGCCCGTTCTATAGAAAAGGAAGCGGAAACACAAGGCTATTCATTAATGATTTGTAGCTCTGAATCTGAAATAGAAAGAGAAAACAGAATGATCCGGTTATTCAAAGCGAAACAGGTGGATGGAATTATAGTAGCCCCCACAAAAGTTTCTAAAATTGAAATACAGAATCTAGTCAAAGAAGGCTATCCATTAGTCTTATTTGACCGCTACTTTCCTGAGATGCAGACAAACTACATCATTATTGACAATGAAGGCAGTAGCTACGAGTTAGTAAAGAAAATGATCGATAACGGTTCATCTAAAATAGCTATTATTACCACGAATCCTCATCTCCGCACAATGAATATGAGACGAGAAGGGTATGCAAGAGCTTTAATTGAAGCCAACCTACCCGTTGATCCTGATCTATATGGAGAGGTGACCTTTGTTGATTATGAGAAGAATGTTTTCAAGACTCTTGATCAAATATTCAGCAAAGTACCTGATGTAGATGGGTTCTTCTTCACAACCCATATTTTGGCTCTGGAAGCATTCCGTTACTTTTATGAAAAAGGAATCAATATAAATAAAGGATATGAATTGGCTTGTATTCATGGAGTATCAGCATTCCGTGTCTTAGCACCTAATATGAACATCGCAAGAATGCCAATAGAAGAGATCGGTAAGAATGCCGTAAGGATTCTACTTGGCGATATCAAATATCGCTTGGAAAATTCGACCGAAAAAAAAGAAGTAGAAACACTTGTCCTGCCATGTTCATTACCCTAGTCATGATTTTACATTTTTTCTTCAATCACTTAACCGGTTTAGTGAAAATAAATAATGATATCAAATTAACAAATGTAACAATAAAGAAAATAGCCCTCTAATTATTAACATAAAGATACAGAATTATGAAGTTCCAAATTAAAAATGAAAAATACATGCTGGCTCTATTAGGACTTCTAGTATGGGCATGCAGCAGTAACAACATTGATATTGAAAATATGCGATGTGAATATCAAATTTCTCCAATTGGCATTGATTCACCAGCACCGCGTTTTACTTGGAATTACACAACCAATAATGAAGATGCAACAGAGTTTTCTCAAGACAGCTATCAGCTATATATCGCCACCCGGGAACAAGATTTGAGAAACTCATCCGATAATAGCTGGCAATCTGACACTATTTACTCTGACACTCCTCATGCGACCTATCAAGGATCAGAAAAATTGAAATCCAGAACTCGTTATTACTGGCAAGTAATAGCATGGGATAAAACAAAGGAACATAAGATTATCTCTCCTATATCCAGTTTTGAAACAGCTCAACTCAACCAAAGTGACTGGACAGGAGTATGGATTACTGATAATCATGATAAAGATTATACGCCAGCGCCCATGTTGCGCAAGTCGTTTATCGCTCAAGATGATATACAACAAGCAAGATTATATGTAAGTGCCGCTGCATATTATAAAATGACATTAAATGGTAAATCAATAACATCATCACATCTCAATCCGGGTTTTACTCATTATGATAAAAGAAATCTGTATAACACATACGACGTCACTTCACAACTGCTCAAAGGAGAGAACGTACTATCTGCAATACTTGGGAACGGATTCTACAACGAATCGGCCCCTGTAGCAACATGGAGCTATGAGCAAGCCCGCTGGCGTAACCGCCCAAGAATGATCTGCGAAATGGAGATATTATATAAAAATGGAGAAAAGCAAACCATCCATTCAGATTCTACTTGGAAAACGAGTACCGGTCCTTATATACAAAACAATATTTATAGTGGTGATACCTATGATGCATGTCTTGCAATTGCTGGATGGGACAAACCGGGTTTTGATGACTCTAAATGGACAAATGCAATTCAGGTGGCTGCCCCTTCTCCCCTACTAGTATCACAAAACATGCCTGCTATTGAAACGGAACAATTTATCACTCCAATCAATATGCGTTCTTTTGGTGATACAGTCTATGTATACGATTTTGGAGTTAATATGTCAGGGGTCTGTACTCTTTCTATCAATGGCAAGAAAGGCACTAAAGTCAGTATGCAACACGGCGAATTGCTAAAAGATAACGGACGCTTGGAAATGCGCAACTTAGATATTTACTACAAACCATTACCTGGCCTCGCTTTTCAAACAGACACTTATATATTGGACGGAAAACAAGGTACATTCACTCCAGATTTTACATATCATGGATTTCAATATGTAGAAGTTCGTTCAGATCGTCCTGTAAAACTTACTAAAGAGAGCTTAACCGCTCAATTCATACATACGGCTGTTCCTCCTGTTGGTAAATTCAGTTGTTCAAATGAACTATTAAATAAAATATGGAAAGCTGCTAATCAATCATATTTATCAAATCTGATGAGTATCCCGACTGACTGTCCCCAACGAGAGAAAAATGGATGGACTGCCGATGCACACATAACAATGGATTTAGGATTATTAAACTTCGATGGTATTACTTTCTATGAAAAATGGCTGGATGATATGATTGATAATCAAAATGAAGAAGGACGTATATCGGGAATCATTCCTAGTTCCGGATGGGGCTATGATGACTGGATAGGTCCTGTATGGGATGCTGCCATGTTTATCGTGCCAATGGCAATTTACCACTACTATGGAGATACAAGAAGCATCGAAAAACTATGGCCTGTATGCACCAAATACCTTGCCTACCTCGCAGGACGCGAGGACGCGGAAGGAACCGTAACTTACGGAATTGGTGACTGGGTATTCCATAAAACACAAACCCCTACAGAATTCACCACTACCTGCTATTATTATTTAGACAATCTGTATATGGCTAAATTTGCAGAACTCATTGGAAAAGATGGTAGTAGTTATGCTAAGAAAGCAGAAGAATTGAAATTGCTTATCAATCACAAATACTTCGACACATCCAAAGCTATTTATGCCAATGGTTCGCAAGCAGCACAAGGAGTTGCCTTATACCTTGGAATCGTTCCTAAAGAATACGAACAGCAGGTTGCAGATAATCTTTCTACGATGATAAAAGCCAATAAAAACCTGCTCGATTTTGGAGTTTTAGGCAGTAAAACAGTCCTGCGGATGCTTTCCAAATATGGATATGCTGACTTGGCATATCAGATGGCCGCACAAGAAGAAGCTCCATCTTGGGGCAATTGGATAAAACAAGGTTTCACTACACTAGCAGAAACATGGATACTTTCACCTGAATTTAGAGATGCCTCCGTAAATCACATGTTTCTTGGAGACATTAATGCATGGATGTACAATATATTGGCAGGCATTAATTATGATGAACAGAAACCCGGATTCAAACATATTCTTATCCAACCTCATTTCGTAAAAGGTCTTGACTGGGTAAAAGCAGAATATAAATCTGTAAACGGAATCATTCGTTCTGAATGGGAACGTAAAGGAGAACAAGTGATTCTCAAAGTCACGATCCCAGTCAATACGAATGCAACAGTAGAATATAATGGTAAAAAGATAGATTTAAGGTCAGGAAAACATCAACTCACATTTTAATTGAAACAAAAGAAAGGAGGTTTAATAGAGGTATATAAAGAAGCAAAAATGAGACCGTTATGTAATACTATAAAAATATAACACTAGTTACTTTGTCACACCATCAATCAAATCTATTAACAATGAATAAAATCAGTACACTGCTATTTTTGATATTTCTCACTTGTACAAGTGGTGTTTTTGCCGATTCCGGTAGTTCCATCTCCTTAAATGGAACATGGGAACTCTCTTATTGGATGCAACCTGAAGAACCTATAACTTCGCCCAAGGACATGCAACTAGCTGAAGTGAAACATCTATCAGCCCAAGTCCCCGGTAATGTAGAACTAGACCTAATGGCTGCCAACTTAATTAAAGATCCGATGATTGGCAGTAATGTAAATGAATTACGCAAATGGGAAGGCTATCAATGGTGTTATTCCAAATCATTCGTAGCGCCACAACTAAAACCAGGACAACAATATCAACTCTTCTTTGCCGGAATAGACTGTCTGGCCGATATATGGCTGAATGGAAAGCACATTGGCAAAGCAGAAAATATGATGATTGAACATGCTTTTAATGTAACTAAAGAAATAAAAGCAGGAGAAAGCAATCAACTCCAAGTGATACTCCGTTCATCTGTTATTGAAGGACAAAAACATCTGTTAGGGACATTCAGTATTGGAAACTTCCCGTCTGAAGAATCCGTATTCATCAGAAAAGCTCCGCACACCTATGGATGGGACATTCTGCCACGATTAGTCAGTGCAGGTTTGTGGAGAGATGTAGAATTACGCGTATTGAATCCGGCACGTCTCACAGATGTTCACTATATGGTCGCCAATGTAGACACTGCTACCAGAAATGTACGTTTGTATACTGATGTACAAGTAAAACTACCTTTCGAAAAGTTCGACAAAGTGAAAGCCGTATATACATTAAGTCGCCATGGGAAAGAAATATATAAAGGAAGCTCTGTTGTCGTTTCCCCAGCATTCCGATATATAATGGAAATCAAGAATGCTGATTTATGGTGGCCAAGAGGATATGGAGAACCGGCTTTATATGATGCAAAAGTAGAGTTAGTAGATTCTGACGGCACTATTTTATCAACAGATAATAAACGGGTAGGCCTCCGCACGATTCAACTAGACATTACAGACATCAACCTCCCACCGGATCATCCGGGTAAATTCTGTTTCATAGTCAATGGAGAACCTATTTTTATTCACGGAACCAATTGGGTACCCATGGATGCACTCCATAGCCGGGATCATTCTTTCGTAGACGAATCTATCCGCATGGCTGTAGAATTAAACTGCAATATGATACGTTGTTGGGGTGGCAACGTGTATGAAGATCATCATTTCTTTAATTTATGCGATGAAAAGGGCATTATGGTATGGCAGGATTTTACGATGGGATGTACTTTCTATCCTCAACGCAGCTCATTTACACAAGCATTGGAAGAAGAGGCCATTTCCGTTGTATGCAAGTTACGCAATCATCCATCACTCGTTTTATGGTCAGGAAATAATGAAGACGATTGTGCACTGCGCTGGTCTTTGCAACCATTTAATATTAATCCAAATCAGGATGTAGTTAGCCGCAAGGTCCTCCCGGCAGTTATTTATGAGTTTGACCCTACTCGCCCTTATCTTCCCAGCTCTCCTTACTACAGCCAAGCGGTATATGAAAGAGGAAGTGCTGACCAATATTTACCAGAAAACCATTTATGGGGTCCCAGAGGATATTACAAAGACAAATTCTATACGGATGCTACCTGCTGCTTTGTCAGTGAAATCGGCTATCACGGCTGCCCTAATTTAGAAAGTCTCCAGAAAATGATGACAAAAGATGCCGTATATCCCTGGACAAAAAATCATGAATGGAATGATGAATGGGTTACCAAATCTGTTCGTAGATTCCCAGAATGGGGAAAGACATTCGATCGCAATAATCTTATGATTAATCAGGTACGTTTACTTTTTGGTGAAGTTCCCTCCAAACTGGATGATTTTATATTCGCTTCTCAATCCGTACAGGCAGAAGCTATGAAATATTTCATAGAAATGTGGCGTGGAAAGAAGTTTGACGACAAGACTGGTATTGTCTGGTGGAACCTGCGGGATGGATGGCCAGTGATCTCTGATGCGATTGTTGACTACTACAATTCAAAGAAGATGGCATATTATTTCATCAAGAATGTTCAACAGGATGTTTGTGTACTAATCAATGATGCAGAAGGCGGAAATTACCCACTGATAGGAACGAATGACACACGCAACGTACAAAGTGGTAATGTAACGGTAACAGATGCATCCTCGGGACGTAAAATCTATGAGAGCACTTTCCGTATTCCAGCCAATCAAAAGGTCAGAATAGCCTCACTACCGGAAGAAAGCGGTCAAGGAATCTATCTGATCCAATACCAGATCGGTAATCAGAAATTCATGAATCATTACCTATACGGCAAGGCACCTTTCAACTTGAAAGAATACAAGCGGCTGTTACAAAAAACCGGATTATACGCTAAAAAATAATAGTTATGAAAGAGAACTTGTTAGGAATTGACGTAGGAGGCACCAAATGCGCCATCATCTACGGTATCAAAGAAAACGACGAGCTACATATCATCGACAAAAAGAAATTTGATACGACCACAGTCGACGAAACAATAGACAGAATTCTCTGTGAAACCGAAAAGATGATGAACCTCCACCAGCTAACCCCTACTAACACAAAAGCGATTGGAATCTGTTGCGGAGGTCCTCTCAACAGTGAAACAGGCATCGTGATGTCTCCCCCTAACCTACCGGGATGGGACAACATCCCCATTGTGGCAATGGTGGAAAAAAAGACGGGCATTAAAACCAATCTACACAATGATGCCAATGCCTGTGCTTTAGCCGAATGGAAGTTCGGAGCAGGAAAAGGAACTAAGAATATGGTCTTTCTCACATTCGGTACGGGACTGGGAGCAGGATTAATATTAAATGGCAAACTGTATACGGGCACCAATGACAATGCCGGAGAACTGGGACATATCCGCCTGTCGGATTTCGGTCCGATAGGTTACGGTAAAAAGGGCTCTTTTGAGGGATTTGCCAGCGGTGGAGGTATTGCTCAACTCTCCAAAATGTATGTGATGGAGAAATTGCAGACCGGACAGAAAGTTGAATGGTGTACCTTACAGGAACTAGATCAGCTTACTGCCCGAAAAGTGGCTGAAGAAGCTGCCAAAGGTGATAAATTAGCCCAAAGCATATATGAGACGTCTGCTATTTATCTGGGAAAAGGATTATCCATGGTGATCGATATCTTGAATCCGGAAGTCATTGTGATAGGTGGCATCTATACCCGGAATAAAAATATGATGGAACCCATCATGCAAAAGATAATCGATCAGGAAGCATTATCCTGTGCAAACAGAGTATGTAAAGTGAAACCAGCCGCCTTGGGAGAGCAGATAGGAGATTATGCAGCTCTTTCTGTAGCCGCTAACTTAACCGATTAACTATTATGAAAGAGCTTATTGAAACAACACTGGAAGAGGCTCGGCAAACGTTGGAGAGCTTTCTTGAGGAAACAACAACAGTCGGGATTATTTCACAGGCAGCCTCTACCTGCGCCGAAGCATTAAAAGCCGGAAATAAGATTATCAGCTGTGGTAATGGAGGTTCTTTATGTGACGCCACCCACTTTGCAGAAGAACTAACCGGACGTTACCGCAACAACCGCATCCCGCTACCGGCAATTGCAATCAATGACCCGGCTTACATGACCTGTGTGGGAAATGATTTTTCGTTCAACGAGATCTTCTCCCGCTATGTAGAAGCTATGGGATGTAAGGGAGATGTATTATTGGCCATCAGCACAAGCGGACATTCCGAGAACATACTGAAAGCTGCCGTACAAGCACACAACAATGGAATGAAAGTGATAGCGCTGACTTCAAAAGGAGAGAATGAACTGTCACGACTGGCAGACATTGCAGTCTGCGCGCCACGAGCAGCACATTCCGACAGAATACAAGAAATTCACATCAAAGTTATCCACATTCTGATTCAGGCAATTGAGGCAGAATTAGGCTTTGAATAATAACCTACTAAATTTAATCAATATGGCAATGAAAATGACACATATCAGTAAAACTCTATTGAGTATTGTTTGCACACTTTGGGGAATGTCCGCCTGCTCGGATGATTATAACAAATATGACGATTGCCCGGCTTGCAACTATTATCCTGTTGCAGTAGGGAATTCAACAGGAACTCCGGTTCATGCTATCGGTGTCGAGATGGATCCACACTTCTTCTCACAAAACATCACCCGCAATGATGGTTCAAAGGCTGAAGATTGGGAAAATATAGTTGTACAACGGGTAAAGAAAATGAAAGTACAACAATTCCGAATCATGATGCAGCCACAATGGTGGGAACCCTCCAATGACAACAACGATCCTAATGTCGCGGATATGAGCAAATTCACTTTTGATTCGGAAGAAATGCAATCTGTATACAAAGTATTGGATCTGGCCCAGGAGAATAATATCGGAGTGACATTAGTCGTATGGGGAGCCATTACCAATATCGACTTACTATCAGGCATTAACAATGGTCAAAAGCATTTCTTGTGTGATGCACGAAGTTATAACGTTAATCCGGGTTGGATTGCCGGTATAGATAACTATGAAGAATTTGCTGAAAACTTCTCCACAATGGTGAAATACCTGATTGAAGAAAAGCATTATACCTGTATCAATCAAATTACTCCATTCAATGAACCTGACAGTCATATAGCAGGTTACGGCCGCATCATGTGGCAAGGTGATTTTGAAACCATGGGTTGGCAGGACACCTACGCCCCCATGGTGAAAGCACTGGATGCCAAGTTTAAAGCAGATGGAATACGCAGTAAGGTACACTTCAACCTTTCTGACAATACAGACGGTACACCCGGATATATCGCTGCCTGTGTTTCCGCTTTCACAAACGATGAAGCCGACCTGTATAACTCTCATGTATACAAGTTTGACTACAACACCCCTAATTCGACTATCGTAAATTGGGAACGTCAAAATATAGCTTCTGCAGGAGGTAAAAGACATTTTGTTGGAGAATTCGGTTTTCCTGGATACGGAAGTGCCCGTCAATATGGTATAGACACGTATACGCGAGGGGTACAGATAATCCGCGTTGCTCTGAACTATCTGAATGCCGGTGCTTGCGGAGTAAGCTACTGGAGTCTGATCGATCAATATTATAACCGCAATGCCTCCTATTCGGAAATGCAGCAACTCGGTTTATGGAAATATCTAAAATCCGCTTATACCGAAGACCCAGATGTATATTCCAAAATCAAGGAAGACTACGAGGTACGTCCTCAATACTATGCATATAGTCTGTTGACACGTTTTGTCCGCCAGGGCGACGAAGTATATCCATTGGATCTCGGCGACGAGTTGATAGCCGGAAGTGCTTTTCTCAACACAGAGGGAAAATGGACGTATGTACTTTCCAACGCTACAGACAAAGACAAGATGATACAGTTGGAAAATGATAAAGAAGGTGCCAATGGAGAATACAATGTCTACAAATATATGGAAGGACGCCTACCGGAAGGTGATAATCTTATAGAATCAACAGAAACGGTCAACACGCAAGAGAATAACCTAAAACTTAAATTATCTCGTTCATCAATCAGGGTATTAGTACAAAAATAGAAGTATATACACCCCATTTAGTGGGGATATATATACACCGTATTGGGCATATATATTCACCATGTTAGCCATATATATCCGCCGTGCTGGATATATATGCCCACCAACCAAGTAATTTATCATCAAAAGTACACGAATGAAAAAAGAAATATCCATAGTAAAAATGCTCTCCGTCATGTTCGGATTCTTCGTTATGGGATTTGTTGACATTGTCGGAATAACCACGAGCTATGTGAAGAATGATTTCAGCCATCTCACCGATACGATGGTTAATCTCATCTCTCTATCCTGTTTCTTGTGGTTCCTGGTGCTTTCTATTCCCACCGGAATGTTAATGAATCGCATCGGACGCAAGAAAACCGTATTACTTAGCTTCGCATTCCATGTATTAGCTATGTGCCTTCCACTCGTTGCATATGACTTTACCGCCATATTAATCGCATTTGCCTTGATAGGTATCGGTAACACTCTATTGCAAGTTTCACTCAACCCATTAGTAACGGATGTCGTTGCAAACGATAAGTTGACAGGTACATTAACCCTAGGACAATTTGTCAAAGCAGTCAGTTCATTCCTGGGTCCTATCCTGGCAGCTTGGGTGACTGGTAGTTTTTTCGGATGGAAAATGATATTCCCCGTTTATGCCGGACTGTCACTGCTCGCTTTGATATGGCTATGGCTTACCCCTATACAAGAAAAACAACAGGAACGGAAGAACATTTCTTTCAAAGTCACTCTTGAATTATTCAAAGACAAATACATTCTTGCTTTCTTTATCGGTATTCTCGTGCTGGTAGGTGTAGACGTAGGTATCAATATGACTTTCCCTAAATTCCTGATGGAACGTTGTGATCTACCACTGACAGATGCAGGAATGGGAAATAGTGTGTATTTCTTCGCCCGCACTGTAGGAGCCTTTTTGGGTGGTATCCTACTGATGAAATATTCAGAAAGTAAATTCTATATTTATAGCGTCTGGATAGCTCTCGCAGGATTGATACTGATGACCATTAGCACTAATCTCTGGTTTATCCTCGGATGTGTAGCAGTTTTCGGGATAGGATATGCCAATCTGTTTTCCATCATCTTCTCTCTGTCTTTGAAACGTGTTCCCGAGAAAGCGAACGAAGTATCTGCACTTCTTATCGTCGGTGTATCTGGCGGTGCCGTCCTCCCGCCTATTTTAGGAGTAATTACCGATTCATTCCACAGTCAGTTATCTGCAATCATAGTACTTGCCATTGTATGGTGCTATCTGATCGGAATAATGAGAAAAATAAAAACCACATAAACCTATATTCTAATGAAACATTTCAAGAAAATCGAATCGAAATTCCTGTTCTCATTACTGATTATGAGTGTGTGGAGCATCATAGCCGTGGGTCAGACGACGGCTAAAATCTCCAAATACATTCCTGAAATCGAAAAATGGATTCAGAAACAATTCGCTAAAGGAAAAACACCTCCGTTCTCGTTTATATGTGACGGGAAACCTTCCGCAGAATTTATCCGCCAATGGGACTATTCCCAGCAAAAGATAGAATCCGAAGAAGCGGATGTGATAAAGTATCTCTTTACCTACTACAATCCTACCAACGGACTGAAAGTAGAATGTACCGTAAAAGGCTATCCCAGTTATCAGGCTGCCGAATGGGTATTGAACTTCACCAACAAAGGTACGAGCAACTCTCCCACTCTGGAACAAGTGAAAGTAGTGGACCTTGCCATGCAATACGCTTCTAAAGGAGAATTCAAGTTACACTATGCAGACGGAAACCATATCTCCAAATATGATTTCCATCCACGTTCGGTTACTCTGGCAACGGGTGAAACCAAACAGATGTCTCCACAAGGAGGACGCTCTTCAGAAGGGGACTATCTTCCTTTCTTCAACATTGAATCACCTGCCGGACAGGGAGTCATATTAGGAGTAGGCTGGTCGGGCACCTGGTATGCAGATGTATGCGCACAAGATAATCGTACAATATCCATGGCTTCGGGAATGAAAACCATGAAATTATACTTACGTCCACAGGAAACAATTCGTACCCCAAGTATCAGTCTGATGTTTTGGGAAAATATCGACCGGATGGCAGGACACAATAAATTCCGCCGTTTTGTCCTGGCACACAAGTCACGGAAAATCAACGGAAAATTTGCCGAATATCCTCTTTCCAGCGGATTCAACTATCGGGACCCCGCACCTTGTACGGAATACTCATGCCTGACAGCCGATTATGCCATTGCCATGGTGAAACGTTACATACAGTTCGGATTGAAGCCCGAAGTATTCTGGCTGGATGCCGGATGGAACACCGATGCTGCAGACTTCGAACATGGCAAGACCTGGGCCAACACAGCCGGTAACTGGACTGTAGATACATTGCGCTTCCCCAAAGGACTTCGTCCTGTAGCCGACGAAATACACAAAGTAGGAGCTAAATTCATGGTCTGGTTCGAACCCGAGCGTGTCATCCGTGGTACCCAATGGGCAGTAGAACACCCCGACTGGATGCTCGACATTCCCGAACACAACAATGACACCTACCTACTGTTCGATCTGGGAAATCCGGAAGCCTGCCACTGGATGAGTAAATATATAGGCGATATGCTCGAAGAAAACAGCATAGACTATTACCGTCAGGATTTCAATATGCAGCCGGATATCTACTGGGCAGCCAACGATGAGCCCGGACGTACAGGAATGAAAGAGATACGACACATCGAAGGACTATACTACTTCTGGGATTATCTGCTGAGCCGATTCCCGAACCTGCTCATAGACAACTGTGCCAGTGGGGGACGACGTATTGACTGGGAAACAATCGGCCGAAGCGCACCACTATGGAGGAGTGATTATTATCATTACGACGATCCGGACGGCTACCAATGTCACACGTATGGCCTGAATTTCTTCCTACCTTTACATGGAACAGGTAGTTTACAGACCGATCCGTATTCTTTCCGCTCAAGCGTCAGCACAGCTTTGATTTATAACTGGAAAATAACCGATAAAAATGCCTCCGTTTACGAAATGCAACGTTGTCTGAAAGAATTCCACGAAATCAGACCTTACTATTACGAAGATTATTACCCACTGACGGGTACAGAAGACATGACGCGGGATAATATCTGGCTAGCCTATCAAATGCATCGTCCGTCGGACGACAGTGGTATTATCGTTGCTTTCCGCAGAACCGCCTCCAAAGACAAAAAAATCACCGTCAGACTTTCAGGAGTGGATCCGGAAAAATACTATACAGTGACAGACATGGATAGCCGACAGAGCAAAATCTATCAGGGAAAAGAACTGACCAGTCAGTTGCCACTGATCCTCGAAAAGCCACATAGTTCCTTATTACTAAAATATAAAGTTACCAACGAAAAACCGAATAAAGAATGAAAAAAAGAATACTATATTATCTATTCATTCTGCTTCTGTTCCCTCATAATGGAACAGGACAGACGGTAGCCCGCATGAGCGACCGCCCGGTAAACACCAGCCAATGGATAACCACCCACTTTGCCCGCGGTGTGGTCCCTCCTTTCTCTTTCGAATATGGAGGTAAACCTTCACAGGAATTTATCAAAAGCTGGTCTTATACGGCTACGCGTCAGAAAAGTGACGATCCCAAGGTTCTGAAATACCTTTATACTTATCGTGAACCATCCGGAGGATTAAAAGTCGAATGTGAAGTGAAAGGCTTTACCGACTTCAATACGGTGGAATGGGTACTCCGTTTCACCAACCAGGGAAAGAAAAATACGCCGGAGATTGCCAACATAAAAGTGTCTGATATCACATTCCGCTACCAGCATCCGGGAGCATTCAACCTTCATCATTCCGAAGGCAGCCATGCATCCAAATCAGATTTCAGCCAGCAACTTACAATCTTGTCTCCGGGTGATAATCTTTATATGAGACCGGAAGGTGGACGCTCTTCACAAATGCGTATGCCATTCTTCAATATTGAATCTCCGGCTAATCAAGGAGTTATCGTAGCCATCGGATGGACAGGAACCTGGTTTGCCGATGTGCGCTGTGCAGACCAGCAAAGCGTAGCGCTTACCTCCGGAATTGAACGTTTGAAAACCTATCTGTATCCGGAAGAGAGCATCCGCACTTCCAGTGTATGCCTGTCATTCTGGAACGGTTCCGACCGGATGAAAGGACACAACCAGTTCCGCCGTTTCGTGCAAGCCCACCACACTTGGAAAGTAGGTGGTAAACCGACCGTATATCCAATATCGACCAGTTTCAACTACGGTGATCCTACTCCCTGTAATGAATATACCTGCCTGACTACAGATTATGCCATTGCTATGGTGAAACGGTATGAACAATTCAAATTAGTACCCGAAGTATTCTGGCTGGATGCCGGATGGTACAATCACTCTGCAGATGTAGCCAATCATAAGAATTGGGCGAACACCGTAGGAAACTGGACCGTCGACTCTATTCGTTTCCCCGAAGGATTACGCCCCATCGCCGACGAAGTGCATAGAGTTGGTTCCAAGTTCATGGTATGGTTTGAACCGGAGCGTGTTATGAAAGGCTCAGCTTGGGCACTGCAACACCCTCAATGGATGTTGGATGCCAGAGGAAAAGCCAAACAGGAAGACTGGACAAAAGATGGTGAGCACGACTCTTATCTATTCAATCTCGGAAATCCGGAGGCATGTCGATGGATGAGTAAATATATCGGAGACTTCCTCGAAGAAAATGGCATAGACTACTACCGCCAGGATTTCAATATAGAGCCGGAAGGTTTCTGGGCTGCCAATGATGAACCTGGCAGACAAGGTATCTGCGAAATCCGATACATTGAAGGACTTTATTCTTTCTGGGAATATCTGCTGAACCGCTTTCCGGGCTTGCTGGTTGATAATTGTGCCAGTGGCGGACGCCGTATTGACCTCGAAAGTATCTCACGCAGTGCACCGATGTGGAGAACAGATTACAGTTATGGAGAACCAATCGGCTATCAATGCCATACTTACGGATTGAACTTATACCTTCCCCTGCATGGTACAGGAACTGTGAGTGCCGATAAATTCACTTTCCGTTCCAGCCTCGGAACCTCTATTATCTACAACTGGAAAATAACCGAAGCTGGACAATCCATCTATGATATGCGCGACCGCCAGGCAGAGTTCAAAGAACTCCGCCCCTATTTCTATGAAGATTACTATCCGTTGAGTGGAATAAACAACATTACTTCGGAAAATATCTGGCTAGCATACCAACTTTATCGTCCGTCGGATGACAGCGGATACATCGTAGCTTTCCGCCGCAAAGACAATCCGGACAAGAGCTATACTGTCAATTTATCAGGGCTACACCCTGACCACACTTATATACTCACCAATAAAGATACAGGAGAAGCTATAAAGAAAACCGGTAAAGAACTGGCTAACGGCTTCACGCTGACACTGGATAACCCGCAAAGTAGTCTGATAATCAAATACCAAAGTTCAACAACTGCCATACAGAAACTTTCTGTAGGAAAGAAAACCGGTGTAAAGCTCCGTGCTATAGGTGCAGAACTAGATCCCCACTTTCTCTCACAAAATGTGACCCGCAATGATGGAGCTAAAGCTGAAGACTGGGATCGCATCGTTGTGAAACGTGTCAAAGAAATGGGACTGCAAAGCTTACGGGTGATGGTGATGCCACAATGGTATGAGCCAAAGAATGACAATCCGGATGCATCCAAAATCGACTGGCATAATTTCACTTTCAACTCTGTAGAAATGCAATCACTCTACAAAGTATTGGATATGGCACAAGAACAGAAAATGGAAGTCACCCTTGTACTTTGGGGAGCCCCTCCGGGACATTTCCTGACCGAAGGGAATTATGGTAACTGGGTAGTAGCCCCGACTAACTATGAAGAATGGAGCGAAAACTTTTCCGCACTTGTACAACACCTGCTCAACAACAAAAAATACACGTGCGTCAAAGAGATTACTCCGATCAACGAACCAGATTGGTCATATATCATCAAAGGTAAAGCTGCTCCCACCGCCGACTATATTGAAATGTGTAAAGTACTCGACAGACGTTTCAAAGAGGATGGAATAAGAAATAAAGTACATTTCAGCCTTTCTGACAATTCAGACGGAGGTACAGGAACGCATAAATATCTGGCAGCCTGCACGAAAGGACTGGCGAACGTTGCTGACGTATTCAACTCCCACACCTATATCTTCGGCTACGAAACTCCGAACTCCACAATTCTGGATTGGGAAAAACAAAACTCTCAATTGGCCTCTTCAGTTGGGAAAGCCCATTTCATCGGTGAATTCGGAGGTAATCAATGCGTAGGTGCCACCAGACAAAAAGATATCGACTTGTATGAACGAGGAGTACTCATGACACGCATAGCCATCAATCTACTCAATGCAGGAGCAAGCGGTGTTAGCTATTGGAGCCTGATAGACCAATACTATGGTAAGGATGCAGACTACGGAGCAATGCAGCAACTGGGTTTATGGAAGTATGTAAAGAAAACATACGCTTCGGAACCATACTACAACGATATCAAAAGTGATTACGAGGTACGCCCACAGTACTATGCCTATTCTCTGTTGACACGTTTCATACGCCCGGGAGCTGAAATCTATCCGATAGCAACACCGGAAGAATGGTATGCAGGAACTGCTGTTCGAAACACAAATGGCAAATGGGTATATGTTTTCGCCAATGGAATGGACCAGGAGAAAGCAATAAGCCTCATCAACCAACATACGCAAACCAAAGGGAATTATCAGGTTTACCGTTATATCAAAGACGGTTTACCTACCACAGACCAAATGTTGGCTCCGGACGCCCAGCCTCTCAAAGTGAACGATAAAATTCTATGTTTACTTCCGGCTCATTCTGTGATCGTCTTAAAACAAGAATAACTATGTACTCTATTTATTCATTAAACAAATAGTATTTATGAAAACACATTTCTACATTTTATTAATGCTTGGAATGGTATTCCTTTTGGGATGTGAAGACGAAAAGTTAGGCACAGACCTAGGAGTAACCAATGTAGTGCTTCCGGATATTTCGGAAGAATCCCTGGGCACAGAGATTACCATTCAGGGAAATGGCTTTATCGACTGTGATGTACTGGCTCTTTCTCCCCTTTCAGGAGGAACCGAACAGCCCATCTACATGGAAACCAGAGAAGTACAATCCGATCATATCACGGTACTTTACCCCTCTACGGCCACCAAAGATTCTTATGGACTTGTATTGGTACGCGGTAGCAAAATGCGAACATTAGGCGTCATCAACAGTACTGTTGGAGTTATGCCCGACGAAAACCTGCGTAATGCCTTGTCTGCTCTTTTCCCTGATATATTTAAAGGAGAAAAGATATCTTCCAGTGCTAAATATGTCACTTTCACTGATGGCACACTAAATATCAGCGATAAAAATATCACTTCTCTGGAGGGACTCGAATATTTCAGCAACATTCGGAAACTGATCTGCAACAATAATGATATCAGTGAAATTCCTGCAGAAGTACTATCCAGACTGTCTGAACTGACTGCACAAAACACTGGTCTGACCAAACTGGAACTAGCCACTTCGGAACAGCCGAACACGACATTGGTATCTCTCAACATAGATGGAAGTACCAAACTAGAATCTGTCGACCTGTATTATTGTTATAACATTGAGAAGTTCTCTGCTCTAAACTGTAAACTGGTATATCTGGATGTACGCAATTACCACAGTATCTATGGCGGATGTCTGAACTACAACAGCACAGACTTCAAATTTACTTTCAGCGATGACGCAAGTAAAGAACGACTCCTGAAAATGGAATCCTGGTGGATGGACTCATACTACAGCAATAGCGGTTCTATCGTAGATGCCATCAATAATGGAGTGACAGTGGAAGGGTACGACTGGATGCACGACTATCCCGATGGAAACAACAACTATTATTACAGTTACGGAAAATATCAGAAGACAATGAAAAAGTACGGAGAAATTCCTGATATCAATCTGCGAAACGCACTCAAAGCATTGGTTCCGGATGTATTCGATGGAGATAAAGTTCTGACAGTGGCTGCTCTGAATACTGAATACTTCAGGAATAACACGACCCTTGATCTTAGCAATAAGGGAATCACTAATCTGGAAGGACTACAATACTTCTGCGGATACAAAAACCTCATTCTGGATGGAAATAATCTGGGAGAAATCGATCTTAGTAAATACGCAATCAGTACCAGCTACACGGCAGGTCCGGTAGATGAGAAAGGAATTCAGACTTTCAGTGCCAAGAATGCAGGATTAACCAAATTCATTTCTGGCGATCAGTATATGATAACCTCTATAGATGTGAGCAACAATCCGGGATTAGCATATCTGGATATAAACCGGTGCAAATCCATCACATCACTAAATGCATCCGGTTGTCCGCTCACTTATGTTGATCTGCGTAATCTGGCAGGTACTTATTCCGTACTAGGTTACTCCGGTGGAGCTGTAGATGCCTCAAAAGTTCAGTTCTCATTTACCGACAGCTCTTCAACTCAAAGGAAGCTACTAGTAGAAGAATGGTGGATGGATAGCCCATGGAATGGCACAAGCCCATGTATTACCGCAAAGAATCAAGGTGTCCGGATAGAACGCTATGAATACATAGGATACGACAAGGATAAAATGTTGAGTTCATTTAATTAGACAGAAAACAATCTTAAACGTTATAGTTATGAAAAAAAGTTATTGGCTATACAAAATGTGCCTGTTGCTTGGGTTGGGAATCTGTATTCCCGTTACAGGAAATGCATCGGATATCGGAGATGCTACCCTGACACAGCAACAGTCTAAAATAACAGCCTCTGGAGTCGTCGTAGACGAGTCCGGTGAAAGCCTGATCGGAGCTTCCGTCATAGAAAAAGGAGCAGCAACGAATGGTACTATTACAGACATAGACGGTCGTTTCTCTTTATCGGTTGCCCCCAACGCTATACTGGAAATCAGTTATGTAGGTTATCAAAAGCAGGACATTCCTGCTAAAAAAGACATGCGTATCATCATGCATCCGGACGTAGCGAACCTGGAGGAAGTTGTAGTGGTAGCTTACGGTACCCAGAAAAAGGTTTCTGTCATCGGTTCCGTAGCTTCCATTGATCGAAAAGATTTGATGAAATCCTCATCGCCCAACCTAAGTTCCGCTTTATCCGGAAAACTCCCAGGATTGACAACTATCCAGACCTCCGGTGAACCGGGACGTGACGAAGTCACCATGTTCCTGCGTGGTGCTGCCACTACAAACGGAACAAACCCATTAATTATGGTAGATGGAGTAGCTGTAGACGATATGCGATCTATCGACCCGAACGAGATTGCTAATATCTCCGTATTGAAAGATGCTTCCGCAACAGCAGTATTCGGAGTACGTGGTGCCAACGGAGTGATAATGATTACCACTCGTAGAGGTGAAAAAGGAACTGCCCGTATCAGTGCCAATGTAGAATTCAGCATGCAGGAAATCGCTTTCAAGCCCGAACGTCTGGATTCATGGGACTGGGTCAGACTTCGCAATGAAGCACTCGTGAACGACGGAAATTCCGCTGAATTCCTCGGGCCGGACATTGATAAGTTCGACTCATGGAAAACAGGTAATCCTGTAGACCCGGATTTTTATCCGAATAATAACTGGCAAGATATCTTGTTCAGAGATTATGCTCCCATGACCAGAGCCAACATGAACGTTTCGGGAGGTTCGGACAAACTTCAATACTTTGTAAGTGCAGGCTATCTGCATCAGGGAGGTATGTTCAACGTAGAACCTAAATCCAGGTTGGGATACAATGCCCAGTCTTCATTAGACCGCTACAACTTCCGCTCAAATATCGACTACAAAGTCAATAAGTCGGTAAAGATTAACTTAAACGCTTCCTCTTATCTGGAACGGATCAACGGAACTTCCGCAAGTATGTCAAGTGTATTCAACAGCGCTTTGACCTCACGCCCTACTTCCATGTATCTCACCCCGGAAGGTGCATACGCTACTGATGCTATACGTACTTTCCCTATTGGTGCCGGATTATCCGTAGAAGATCCCGCCAACAATTCATTGAGTGCATATCCGCTAATCAACCGTTCGGGCTATCAACTGGAAACCAGATCGGGAATCAATGTTATCGGAGGAGTAGAAATAGATTTGGGATTTATCACTAAAGGGCTCTCTGTCAAAGGCCAGGTATCTTTCGACTCCAAAGGATTTGGGAAAACAATCGGAAAACGTTCCTATACCTGGTATACGTATCAGACATTAGCTTCAGGAGAGCATTTGTTTATCAATCGCCATCCTAGCCTGGAGGACGAAGACGGCCCGATTGAACTCACAAAGTCTTCCGAATCTTATTGGGTTATGAACTTACAGGGACAAATCAACTATAACCAGACCTTCGCTGGAAAGCATAATGTCACTGCTATGTTTCTAGCTCAACGGGACATCAAAGAATCCAAAGAAACATCCGGTGACCTACTGCTTCCTTACAACGTCATCGGTATTGCCGGACGTGCAACTTATGACTATGACAGACGTTATTTTGCAGAGGTCAACGTAGGTTATAACGGCTCTGAACAATTTTCACCGGACAAACGATTTGGTCTCTTCCCGGCTGCCTCTTTCGGTTGGCTGATTACTAATGAGGGCTTCCTTCAGGATAATCCGGTTTTGACCAATCTGAAGTTAAGAGCTTCTTGGGGAAAAGTTGGTAACGACGCCTTCGGTTCAGCCCGTTTCCTTTATCTGGATAATATCAGTCAATATTCCGTAGTCACCGACAGTAAAGGAGATCATTGGTTATCCCCAAGCTTGGGATATGCTTCCAATGGTTCCGGTTGGGGACAAGGTTACAAGATAGCCGAAAACTACATAGGAAACAAAAGCATCACATGGGAAACAGCTGAAAAACAGAATTATGGTATAGACATATCCTTGTATCATGATCTTTCCTTCTCATTTGACTACTTTGTTGAAAAAAGAAAAAATATTCTGATTATCCCGCAGACTACTCCTATGATTCAAGGTCTTCCCTCATCCGCTCTTCCACTGATGAACGATGGTGAAGTAAAGAATCAGGGATTCGAAATGGTCCTCGGATATCAGAAACAATTCAAAAACGGGCTATCTGTTTCTGCTAATGCAAACTTCAGTTATGCCAAAAACAAAGTATTGGAATATGACGAGCCACTATTAGGTAAGGATTATGCTTATCGCACCCGCACCACCGGCTTCTCATTAGGACAAAACTGGGGATATATCATCGACCACAGCTATGATCCTGAAAAAGGGCGTGACGGCACAGGATTCTTCTATAGCGACGAGAGTATTGCCAAGAGCGGACTGACTTATGAAGGTGTAGGAACACCGGAACCCGGAGACTTTATTTATAAAGATCTCAACGGAGACGGTGTCATCAATGACCGTGACAAGGCTCCCATTGGCTATTCCTCCCTATTGCCTCGCATCAACTACGGTTTCTCTTTATCTGCCAACTGGAAAGGATTCGATGTTTCTATCATGTTGCAGGGAGTAGGCCAATACAGCAAGACTTATTCAGGAGCCGGTATTTATGAAAGCAGCGGCAACTTTTACAAGATGCACATGGAACGTTGGAGCGAAGAACGCTATAATAATCACGAAAAGATTACGTATCCTCGTCTGTCCAGCAGTGGCGGCCCGAGCTTGCAGCCCAACGACTTCTTTATCATGGATGCCTCATATATACGTCTGAAAAATGCAGAAGTAGGATATACATTACCGGAAAGCATCAGCAAGAAAATCGGTGCTTCCAATGTACGTTTCTATTTAAGTGGTAACAACTTGTATACATGGACTCACCTGAAGACTGACAGCTTCGATCCCGAACAAAACAGTCCGGCAGCCTATCCAACAATGCGTACGTACAATGTAGGTTTAAATATTACATTTTAACGGCTAAAACAAAACCGATATGAAAAAAAGATTGATTTATATATGCATGTTTGCTTCCTTGCTCACATTCAGTTCTTGTAATGAAGCGTTGGATGTAGCTCCCGACGGAAGATTATCACTGGACGAAGTATTCCAAGATCCCGATCTGACTAAAGCTTATTTCAGTACTTGCTTTGACTATCTGCCTAAAAAGAGTTTACGATATCATTTCTGGAGCAACTATCCCGTAGCACTTAGTGATGAAGCGTGGGATTGCACGGATGGTTCCGGTGCCGGCTTTGCACATGCCGCATCCGGCAACTGTACCACCACCGACTTCTATCTCGACGTTCGCAGAGATATGGGTGACACCTACTCAGAAGGAGGATACTGGCAGTTATACTGGGGGCAAATCCGTATTATCAACACATTCCTCCAACGGGCAGCCACCGCCGCCATACCAAGAGAAAGCGACCGTGACCGTTGGGTAGCAGAGGCTCATGTACTCCGTGCTTATTTCTATATGGAGTTACTGAAATGGTATGGTCCTGTGCCTATTGAGAAAGAGCCATACGGTTTAGACTATGATTATTCAACTCTATCACGTCCTACTTTCGAAGACTGTGCCCGATTCATTGTAGATGATTGCGAAATAGCTTTGCAATCCAGCAACCTCCCTTGGCGACTGACAACACTCAACGAGAAGATCAGAATGACCAAAGGTATCGCAATGGCTATCCGTTCCGAAGCATGTCTATTCGCAGCCAGCACTTACAACAATGGCGGCAAAGATCTTTGGGAATGGGCTTACACAATCAACAAAGACTGTCTGGAACAGCTGAAAGCCAATGGATATGAATTGTATACTAAATGTGCGGATACTGAAAAGTACTATAACAATGCTTATATGGAGTACTTTACGCTCAATAACTATATCGGAACAGATCCCAGTGATAAAGAAACAATCTGGCAAAGTACCGAAGGCTATTGGCCCGACCCATACACCAATCCTTTGTATGACGTTATCGGAGCTCCGGTATTGGGAAACGCTCAATTAACTATTGTTCCTTCCCAAGAATTAGTAGACGCCTATGATATGCTAGCAACAGGAAAGCCTGTACTGGATTTATCGAAACCTTATAACGATGAGAAGCATCTGTCACCTAATTATAACCCTAATAGCGGTTATGACCCAGCCAACCCTTATAAGGGACGTGATCCTCGTTTCCAGGCTACAATTTTTTATAATAACAGTCCTGTGCTGTTAGGAAAGGAACCGGCAGTAGTAGAAACGTACGTGGGAGGAAATAGCGAAATCCGTACAAGTGGAAATACGAATACACGTACCGGTTATTATTGGAGAAAAAGAATGGTAAACGGTAACTGTAAGGCAGCCGGAGTGGCTGGATATGATGGCCGTTTCCGTTTTTACCGATTAGGCAAAATTTATCTGAATGCCGCCGAAGCCGCTATTGAAAGCGGACACCTTACCGAAGGCCTGGAATGGATCAATGAAATCCGTCATCGCGCAGGTTTTGATCCTTCGGTTGATCTGTCGACAAACGACAAGAACGAAGCTCGTTTATTGGTACGCCACGAACGCCAGATAGAGCTGGCTTGTGAAGAAGACAGATATTTCGATATCCGCCGTTGGACACCCGCCAATGAGAATATGGAAAATGAGAAGTTTACCACAGGTATGAGAATCACCAAAAATGGAAACTCATTCTCTTATGAAAGAATCAATCTAGGAACAGACGGCAGCAAACCGAGCAAAATGAGTTATGAAAAGAAATGGCACGTATATCCTATCCCTGCCAATGAAGCAGCCGTATTGGAAGGCACGACAGGACAGACGTGGCAAAATGCAGGATGGTAATCATAAAACAGAATGTATATGAAAAACAGAATAATCACACTTTTGTGCATCGTATGCCTGTTCACAGGCAATGAAGTATGCCGGGCACAAGTGCAAGAAGTTATATCCGGTGTGGTGCGGAATGAGAGCAACGAACCTTTAGACGGCGCAATCATTTCTGTCCCGGACAATCCCGAATACACCACAAGCAGTGATAAAGACGGAAAATTCATCATGGAGATTCCGTCGGGAGCCAGTATGGTCATTTGTAAGATTCCGGGATATCGGAACCAGACAATGAAATTCACTCTGAATAAACCGGTAGAGTTTTGTCTGATATCAGACATCGCCGGTCAGGATACATCTCTCGAAGTAGCCATGCTGCAGAAAGAGAGAAAAGGAGGTTATACAGGAGCAATCTCTACCGTTCAGGGAGAAGAGTTAGTTAAAACACCTAATAGCGGATTTTCAGCTACGCTGACCGGACGCTTGGCAGGATTGACTTCTATCCAATCCACCAGCACACCAGCCGATGATGCAACAACGATGTATATACGTGGTCTGAATTCCATAAACGGTAATTCACCTTTGGTTGTACTCGATGGAATTCCGGCTCCATTATTCGATATGAATACACTCGATGCCAACACTGTAGAATCTGTCAGTATTCTGAAAGATGCCGCAGCTAAAGCATTATATGGTCCGCGAGCTTCTTCCGGAGTAATTCTTATTACTACAAAAAGAGGCGAAATAGGACGTACTAAAGTAAATGTGAACATGGACTTCTCCATACAACAGGCTACCCAGCGTCCTAAAATAGTAAGTACCGGTGAATACGCACAAATGCGTAACCAGGCCTTACTCAATGACGGTGGCACTCCACTCTATTCTTTATATGAAATAGCCGGGTTTACAGATGGAACTATGCCGGGACACGACTGGTATGACACTTTTATGAATGATGCAGCCAGTATGCAACGTTACAACGTAAATATCAGCGGAGGTAACAACCGGGTTAAATACCTTGTTAATGCCGGTTATCTTCACCAAAACAGCCTGATTGATGCAGAGAAGAATGATAATTATAATCCTGCACTCAAATTGCATCGCTTCAACATTTTAGCTAATGTGGACGTCACTCTGCATCGTTATCTAAACTGTTTCCTTAACACAAATGTCACTATCGACCGGATGAATCAAGGATACAACGGGACAGGAGATATCATGAATTCGATCTATCAGATGGCCCCCACCGTACCTGGACCTATCACCGAAGACGGAAAAGTGATTACTGCAGAATACAATGAATATCCTACTTACGGACTTATCAACCGCTCCGGATATAGCCATCAAACAGGTATCAATCTGAACGTCGCTTATGGAATGAATCTGGATCTGGGATTCCTGACTAAAGGATTGAGCGTAAAAGGAATAGTAGGTTATGAAGCAAACTATGACGGAACAATCTATGGTTCTACTGACTACGCACGTTATGCAGCCAATGGCAGCGGACTTTTCGGTACTCACACCACTCTTCCTCTAAGTTTAAGTAAGACCGCTAATATGCGCTACTTTATCAACTTCCAAGGATTCATCAACTATAATCGTATTTTTGGAGGCAAACATGAAGTAGATGCATTTGTCAGCTATTTCAATGAGAATATGATGAAAAACGGTGATCTCCCATACGATCGTTTGTCATTAATGGGACATGTGAAATACGGCTATGATTCACGGTACTATATACAGGGAGACTTTACCTATGATGGCACAGAACAGTTCAAACCAGGTAACCGTTTTAAATTCTTCCCGACAGTATCTGCCGCTTGGGTGGTATCCAACGAAAGTTTCCTGAAAGACACAGATTGGTTGTCCTTCCTCAAAATACGCGCATCTGCCGGCTGGCTGGGTAATGACCAGATATCTGACACCCGTTTCCTGTATGCTACAGATGTACGTTATAAAGATGCAGGTTACTTACTAAGCAACTACTATGGCTTTCATACTGTAGAAGGTATGCAAGGTAATCCGTATATCCATTATGAAGAATCTTTCCAGCAAAATTACGGAATAGATGTTACCTTATTCAACTCACTAGGTATCACATTTGATTATTGGAACGTGAAACAGACCCAAATGGCTATCCAAAATAACAGTGTATCTTCTGCACAAGGTATCGCCAGTGAAAATCTGCCATTTGAAAATCTGGGTAAGATGAACAACAAAGGATTTGATCTTGAACTATCTTATATCAAGAATCTGAAATGTGGATTAAGAATGACTATCAGAGGGAATATGGGATACAATAAAAATGAAGTAACTGACATAAAAGAGTTGAACCGTACCGCCAGCGGATATTACTATCCATATCGTAAAACCGGCTATTCTGCAGGACAACAGTTCGGATATCTGATTGACTATTCCAACGGAAACGGCTACTATAATAGCCAGGAGGAAATAGATAAAAGCGGTCTGCGATTCTCTGGTGCTTCTCCGCGCCCAGGTGATTTCATTTACAAAGACTTAAATAACGACGGAAATATAGATGAGCGTGACCAGGCACCGATGGACAAAGCCCAGACACTACCTACACTTTCTTATGGTGGTTCTATTCAACTGGAATACAAAAACTTTGACTTGTATGTTCAGTTACAAGGTGTATCAGGTACAGCAGCCTATTACAGTGGATGCGGTATCTTCGATAATGCTTACCAAGGAGTGTACACAGACCTGCACCGTAATGCCTGGACAGCAGATCGCTATGCGGCAAATGAAAAAATCAGCTATCCGGCTTTGACCACAGGAAGCTCTTCAAGTCTCCAATCGAATGAATTCTTCTATTCCAAAAATAACTATATGAGATTGAAGAATGTAGTATTAGGTTATACACTTCCTAAACGTTGGAGCAGTAAGCTGAAACTGGAGAAAATGAGATTCTATATCAGCGGAGCCAATTTGTTGACCACCTCATCTCTCAAGTTCGATAATCTGGACCCGGAACAATATTCCTACTCTGTATACCCCATTTACAGAACATTTAACATAGGACTTAACCTGAATTTCTAAAGACTGAAGTTATGAAAATAAATAAAATCATATCAGGAGTATTCTCCTTGCTCATATTATCCTCATTCATAGGATGTACTGAAATTGAAGATCATCCGGACGGCCGTACGGATTACAGCGATTTGTTTACCACGAACCGTAAAACGTATACTTATATGAATCAATGTTATGGATGGATTCTGAATTACGGAATGAACTATAACTATACCATGCTAGCTGGTTGTACGGATGAAGCCAAAGATTCCTGGGAACTACAGAACGGAGTTACCCGCAAATGGAATGAAGGACAATTATCTCCCTTCAGCAATCCGCTGGAGGGCATCGAAGGAAATCCGGAAAACTACAATTATTATTATCAAGGGATTCGTGCCTGCAACATCTTTCTTGCCAATATCCCTACTGCCAGTGTCTACTCGGAAGATATACGTAACAGTTTCAAGGCACAGGTACTTACATTACGCGCTTTCTATTATCTTCAATTGGTGAAACGTTATGGAGGTGTTCCCATCATAACAACTCCCGACTACGATTATACCAAGGTTAAAAGAGGTACATTTGGCGAGTGTGCCCGCCAAATATTAGCTGATTGTCAGGCTGCTATTGATATTCCCACTGTTGAAGAATGGGGATGGCGTTCCTTAGATAAGGAGAATTACCGTCACGTTATGACAAAAGCCATCTGTGCAGCCATCCGTTCACAGATATCACTCTATGCAGCCAGTCCTCTGTACAATGACGGAACAATCACTTGGACAGAAGCCGCAGAAATTACTAAAAAGTCTCTGGATGACTGTCTGGCGAACAATTATGAACTTTATAAGAAACAGCCGAATGCTACAGCTGGTTATTCTCCTTATGATGTGTATTTCTATTCGCGCACTGACTTGCCGGTAGTTAATGACAAAGAAACCATTATGGAAGTTGGACAAATGTATATGTGGAATTATGCTGGCCTGCCAACTACCGACGGCCAGACAGATGCCGGTGCGTGTCCGTCGCAAGAGCTACTTGATGCCTATGAAGTTGTGAACGGTGACATGACAGAATCTTATCCTCTGCTCAATTTAGAGAGCCCTTATCTAGATGCCAATCATCTGCAGCCTAACTTGAATTCGGCTGTTGAAGGTCTCTACAATCGAGCCAAACCGTATGAGAACCGTGATCCGCGTCTTAAAGCTTCTATTTATTACGATGGTTCCAAACTAAACCTGGAAACCGGTGCACTACTCTCAACCAAGACAGGAGGAAACTGTGCACTTGATCCCAGTAACGCACGTTACACCTGTACCGGCTATTATACGCGTAAGTTCTCACATTATAAATCCGGACGTTCCGGCAATCTGGATGGTTACTTCAAAGAGTTCCGCCTGGCTGAATTATATTTGAATTATGCAGAGGCAGCTAATGAAGCATCTACTACCGGAACTGTACCCAATGATGCCGTAGACGCAGTCAATGCAGTACGTTCCAGAGTAGGTATGCCAGGCATTCCTTACGGATTATCCTGTGATCAATTTCGTCTGCGAATCAGGAACGAAAGACGCGTAGAACTTGCTTTTGAAGAACACCGTTTCTTTGATGTACGCCGTTGGAAGATGCTGGATCAAACAGATAAAGTAATTACCGGAATGAAGGCAAACTCAGATGGAAGTTACTCCCGTTTTGTAGTAGATAATAACCGAAAAGCATATAGTGAAAAATTCCTATTATATCCAATACCGGGTGACGAAGCGATCCGGTTACAGAATGCTTCAGGAACTAACTGTCAGAATCCGGGCTGGTAATCAAATCTAAAAAATACAGATTATGCAAAAGTGGTTATTAACTATTATTATTGCCATACTTCCTGTTATCACTGCATGTTCTAAAACCGATACGGAAGTATCTGTACCGGAAGAAGAAACAGGAAAGAAAACAGAGATTAAGTTCCTTCAACTCAACTTATGGGTGGAGTGTACCAAGGTGGAGCATGCTCCGGAATATCTGATAGAACAGATTGCTACCCTACAGCCAGACATTGCTACATTTTGCGAATTATATAAAGGTCCACAAGACGATCCCGTGATGCCTAAACTAATGCAAGGGCTTAAAGATAAGGGACTCATCTATTACGATGCACGAATAGACGGAAGAGCGGTCATATCAAAATATCCGATCAAAGAGACAGAACGCATCAACAAATGGATGTTCAAAGCGATTCTGGATGTCAATGGGAAACGAGTGGCCGTTTACCCGGCACATTCAGAGTATCGTTACTACACCTGTTACTATCCCCGGGGATACAATGACGGTAGCGTTAATTGGGATAAACTTCCGGCTCCTATCACTGATGTAAACAAGATACTTGCTGTCTGCGAAGAATCAGACCGTATAGAATCCGCCCAAGCTTTTATCAACAACGCTGCCAAAGAGCTAGAGCAAGGAGCACTCGTATTTTTTGCCGGAGATCTGAATGAGCCTTCTTATCTGGATTGGCAGGCCGATACAAAAGATCTATTCGATCATCGCGGATGTATCGTCAATTGGGGAACTTCCAAATTGTTGGTTCAACGGGGATATAAAGATGCCTACCGGGTAATTCATCCCGATCCGGTGAAATGTCCGGGATTCACTTTTCCAGCAGACAATAAATCAGTCATTCCAGAGAATCTCTCATGGGCACCGGAGGCAGATGAACGCGAACGAATTGATTTCGTTTACTATTATCCAAATAAAAATCTACAAATAAAAAGTGCCCAGATAGTAGGTCCAACAGGCTCTATTGTACGCGGACAAAGAATAGAAGAACAAACCAAAGATCCAATCATTCCGCCCGTAAACAATCAGTGGCCAAGCGATCATAAAGGAGTGCTGATTACGTTTTATATCAAAGAGTAATTACAATGATTAACAGGATGCAAAAGTGGATATACGTCATTATACTCCTGACCGGATACTCAATAAGAAGTTATACACAGAAGACCATAAATCTCAATATTCCTGTTGAGCAAAACTGGATGTTCGATAACGAACATCCAGTACGCTTCATGCTGGAATTGACATCTGCACAGTCAGGTTTTTCGGATAGGATACGCATGGACATTGCAACAGATTTCGGCAATGCTGTATCGTCTACCTTTATAACCTACTCTTTCGGAACAGATTCGATAGCTCCCGGTGGAGGCTTTCGCAGTCGTGCATCAGTCACTCTCACGAATCTCACTCCCGGATTTTACCAGGTTTGTTTCATTGCCGGCACCGACACTCTGAAACATTTCTTCTTTGGATACGAAGCCGAACAGATTTTATCCAAACCGGATGGTCCCCCTAACTTAAAAAGATTTTGGAATAAAACCATCACCGAACTTAAACGTGTACACCCTGCCTATAAAATGACACGTCTACCTGAATCTTCGAAGCCAGAGCGTGATGTTTACGAAGTAGAAATGCGCTCGCTTGAAGGAGAAATCTTACGGGGGTATTGGGCAGTCCCTACAGATGGTCAGAGTCATCCGGCCGTAGTGGTTTATCAAGGTTATGATGCCGTCACCTGGATTCCCAGTCCCGACGACTATCCCGGTTGGTGTATCTTGGTCATTCCACCCCGTGGACAAGGCCTCAACAAACCTTATAACCGCTTTGGTGAGTGGATTGCTTTCGGACTGGATTCACCCAAACATTACTATTACAGAGGTGCTTTTGCTGATACAGTCCGCAGTATTGATTTTATTTTTGCTCAGCCATGCTTTGACGGACAAAACCTTTTTGCTACAGGTATTTCGCAAGGTGGAGCGCTCACATTAGCAGCAGCGTCACTCGACCATCGTATTTCCGCAGCTGCGCCTATCGTACCCTTTCTGTCAGACTATCCCGATTATTTCCGTTTGGTTCACTGGCCTGCCAACTTGGTATTCGAAGGAGCTGCCCGGCAGAATATTGACAAAGATAAAATATTCTCATTACTAACTTACTTTGACTTGAAGAATCTGACCGGATGGATCAAATGCCCAGTATTAATGGGATTCGGACTTCAGGACAACATTACACCACCACATACAAATTTTGCAGCATACAATCACATCCGTACACCTAAACGCTGGATATGTTACCCTACATCAGGACACTTTGCAGCTTATGAGAACATGGACTCATGGATTGCTGAAAGTACTCGTTTTTTCAATCAGTATGTAGTGTGGTAATAATCTGAACTGATAAAAACGAAACAGGCACAAACACTATAACAAGAGGTTAGTTAGGTTAGAAACCGGAAGAGTAATTCTGTTAAATAGAATTCTCTTCCGGTGTTTTATAGTTACTTTCTTCTAATAAGATTCACTGAAATCGAATAAAAACAATATATTTAGATTGGGTGCTGTCTATTAGTAACTTACAAAGTTAGTTCCTCAAATTTGTACTTATCTTGCCTTGTTTGAACGACACAAAGATAGGATTAATTATGTATAAGGCATAATTTTGAGATTAGAATTTTAGTCTGCATTTAGATGTGACAATTCATATTTAGATAAAAAAAGCCAGCTATCATCTCGATAACTGGCTTTTAATTTTCAATCATTTATTTGCTTAGTATATCTTCATAATACTCGGCAAAGTTCTCTGCATAGTTCTTAGCTTCTGGACTTCCTTTAGGTTTAGGATAATTTGCATGCCAGACATCTTTATTCATTGCTTCGATTATGGCAACCATTTGTTCTATGGTCGGATTCTTGTCCTTGAAGAATTGTTTTAGTCCTTTTGCCAACCTGCCATTGTTGAATGTCTTTTCACTCATCTTACTGGCTTTAAATGCCTGTAAAAGTTTGTCGCCCATTGATTGGGTGTCCTCACTCAATCTTAGGTTCTTTGGAAGTCTATCAATGCCAACCTTCAAATCTTTCACTACATTAGCTTTTAACTCTGGTTGTCCCATTGTATAAAGTCCATAAACAAACTCTGGCTTCAAGTCGTAATCACCTATTATCCTTTCAATGTAGTCAATCTGTGCATTACCAGTACTTAGCCCAGACCCATTAAAATCTTTGTAGTTCCAAGGCTTGCCATTGTTGATTGATGCTGTAAAGAGTGGCAGACTCATCTCTTCTGGGAGTTTAACAATTTCCACCATAGATGATTCGTCAAAAGTAAACTTGCCCTCTGATTCCAAAATCCCCATAGCAATTAACCGGTGCTGTCCATCGACAGGAGATTTTGCTTTTTTCCTTTCTTCCTCATTTGTAACCTCTTCTGTTTCTACCATAAAGTTAGTTATAGATAAAGGCTTGTCATTGCGTTTGGGTATTACAGAAACTTTATACAGTTTCTCACCTTTGAGGTCATCACCCTCAACCATCTTGATTTTACCCATTGAAGGTTGAAAGCCATACTTGCTAATCATAGAATAGCATTTAACAACATTTTCAGTAACAATATCTCTGTTACTTTCATAAAAATAATATTCGAACATTTTTGTCTTGCAGTTTTTAGGCTGGTGCGCTCCAGTTTTAGATTATACTGCAAAGGTGAGGATTTTAGAAAGAAGCAAAAGGGAGAAGAATTAGTCCTATTTTCTCCTCCCCCTTAAAACAGAAGCCACATTATAATGCGATTAAAGATAGAAGTTGTTTACAGTTCTAATTTCCTTATTTTTGTATTGTTTGATAAGTTTCTTCAAAGTATCATCATCTCCTAAATATCCATCAGTTTTGGATAATTGGGTAAAGTAAATTAGATTAGATATAAGTAATAGTTTACTGAAATTCATCCCACTTCCTTTTGGTGCTCTTTGATTGTTAAATTCAGGATTAGTTTCAAAAAAATAAAGTACCATCTTCGCAAATAGATAAATACGTGCTGTATATAATTCTTTTGTTTTATATAGTGATACAATTTCTCTACTCATTCTACTATCTTGCTCAATACTTTCAAGACCATCTTCCAATAGGCAGGCTATATAGAAAATTGTATTGGGATTGGTTATGACTAAAGGATGCTTTCCTCCTTTTAAAGTCAAAGTTAGAGATTTATTAAAAGAAATACCTGATATTTTATTAACACCTTTATCTTCTTTACAAGTACTGGCAACTATATTAATAAATTTTTCTAATTCTTCTTTGGGAGAATCATACAATTTCATCCCTTCTAAACAGCTTCCATTACTATAATCAAAAACAAATAAGACTAAATACCAGAATTTGTTAATATCAATACCTATCCCCTGCAATGCTTTTTGTATGCTATCCTCTTTCTTATAATCAGCATAGCTGAATTTATTGGTAATAAACTTTTGATTATATCTATTCTTGAAAATATCAAGAGCTTGTGTCTCTAAAATATATGTGCCTTCATATACATCTGGACAAAATTCCATAGCAACTTGCTTTACATACTCTAGCAAATCATCTTCTTCTTTTACATATTTGTCTAATGTAAACTTATCTATTGGCTTTATATCTTCCATATCTCTAATCTTAAATTATGCCTTAAAGATAGAA
The DNA here is from genome assembly GCF_018289135.1 of Bacteroides xylanisolvens. Taxonomy (NCBI): domain Bacteria; kingdom Pseudomonadati; phylum Bacteroidota; class Bacteroidia; order Bacteroidales; family Bacteroidaceae; genus Bacteroides; species Bacteroides xylanisolvens. The sequence goes on along the minus strand of NZ_CP072216.1, from coordinate 4,914,762 downwards.
AGAATTAGATAAAAAAATAAGGCAGTAAATGAAATTTCACTTACCACCTTATCAATGACTTAGTTTCATCATATCTCACAGGTACAAAAAATAAAATCATAAATATCTGTCATGAATCAGTTACAAGAATTGCTTTGCTTGCTACCTCAAATCGCATCCTTTTAAAGATATACGCACATATATTCCAATAATCCAGAATGTATATCTTATATTAGATTTACCTGATTCTTATCAGTACCTTTGCTATAGATAAATCAATTACTAATCTATTTATTTTTACACAAATATGCAAGTAACACCAAAAAAGAGCACCGTGATTTCTTATTTACCACAAGAGATTAGAGAAACTACATATACAGATATTATATACAGACCTGTAACAAGGGAAATGTTAGAACAACTATTCTCAAATTCAGCTAAGAAGGATAAGCATAGATTGGTTAAGAAGAGAAGGAAGTGAACTAAAAAGGCAACAAGTGAATTGTTTCAAATGCTGCCTGTTCTTGATTTATATCCTACGTTTCTCATCATATCCTAGATTATAGAACTTCTTAAACATCTCCCAAATGTAGCCAATAAATCCAATTACGATAAATGGCAGGAAAGGCAGAAGAAGGCTGCTCCAACCATATCCCAAGCATAGTCCTATAATTACGCCTATGACATATAAGACTATCATAATTCCGCAACCTATCATTACTCCTCTTCCTCCTGCCGTTGCATATTTAATTGGAGCATTAGGAGTAAAGAAATCTGGTTCTTTATTATCCTTTAGCTGTTTGGGGAATTCCTTTTTAGGATTACAAACTCCGTTTATAGGGTCATTAATATGTTTCAACTCCTCCTTATACTCTAACTTTTGCTTCTTAATATTAAGATAGCTCCATTTTACTCTTTCAATGTTCATAATTTACCTCCATTCTTATATCCTAGTTTGCCTAGCTCATTTACTTAGATTTGGGTATAAATATCTCCTTATCATTCTCATCGTATTTCACATAACAAACAGTAAATCCTTCTATGATGTAATCTCTTTTTTTGAGTATTCTATTGGATTGGCTTTATATCAATTATCCAATCTTTTATGATTACAGAATCTATTATTTCTTCTATTTGGTTTTCCGTTAATTCTCCTGCTTCATGTTTGACTAGAATTTCTTTTAATAAATTATAATAATCTTCGTTAGTCATATACATTAAGCTTCCTTCCTCCCATAGTCCTAATTCAAATATTCTTATTGGAATACATATAGATAATATATCCTCATCTGGGCATAAACCTTTATAAAAAGAATATAGATTTATACTTTCATCTGTTTTTATACATAAAGCACGATGTTTTATTACAATGGCATTACCATATTGCTTTATCAATACATTTATCTTATGGAAAAATTCTTGTTTATCAAGAGTATAATATATTTCCTTAAAATCTTTAGGAACCCAATAGTATAAACAGTTACCATATATATCTTCTTCCAATTCTTCTATAGAGCTATATTGGTCTATATATGGCTTATCCTTAGCTGTTCTATTTCTAAATATTTCAAGATAATAGGTCAGCATATCATCATCAGATAAGCTGAAATTATGAGGAATACCGTTTGGGGGACAAGTAGCTTTTACCCATGTTGGTTTGGGCATTCCATCATAGGAATATGTAGAATATGGTATTTGGCTGAATTTTATCATACTACTGTGTTCATTAATGACCGTGTTTACTATATTTTTCAAGTTCTTTAATTTGTATATCTGATTGGCAAGAAACATCGAACCCTAAAAAGTATTCTATATCATATTGGATTGCATTTATATTCTCCTTCACAAATTCAATACAAAAACGGTAACTTTTATCAATCCCATAAAAATAATTCCAACTTCCTGCCAAATCCAATCCATGACTATTTCCCCAACATCTCACACCGCCAATTCCCAATCGAACCACCGTCATATTGTTTAAACCTAATAAATGAACTTCTTCTGCCACTCCAGTACCAGCATCACCTACACCTAAAAGCAAAGTTTTTTTATCAATAGTGAAATCAATATCCTTATCTCTAATGATATATAAAGCTCCACCCTGCAATAGTGCTTTTGATGATTTATCTTTCTCCCAATTTCTCCTAACTTCATCCAAACTCTTGGAAGAATGAACGATAGCTGTAAGAGTTGCAACTTCTTTCCATAATTCATCATAAAAAGCTTCAAACCCGTTAATATTATGCATCTTTACAAATTCACGGGAAAGTTTTTGAGGATTAACCACAATAAGAAAGTCAAATAATGGAGACAGAACACTCATGCGCTCATTAGCTAATTCTATTTGTTTTCGTCCTTCAAATTTAGATGGCAGCAATATGATACATCCTCTTACAACTCCAGTATTATTGAAATTGGAGATGATTGTAGGCAAAGTTAGCGGTAAGGCATTGCTACATAAATCTGTTACAACTAAAAAAAGTTTATTCCCATTCATTATTTATACATTTCCTTCATTATCCATATTTGCTAAAGTAAGAAAATCAATAGGTGGATTGTATTCACAGAAGAAAGAGCTTCCAGTCTTTAGGTTCGTACCTATACAAGTTCCCATTTGTGGGTGCTCATACTTCCAATCTCCTATAATTTCCGTAAATGGGAAATATGGAGACATACTATTAAAAGTATGCTGTAGTTCATCATCTATGTTTCTAAGTTCTATATTTTCCATTATTTATGTGATATTAATATTGCTATTTGTTTATCTGCAATATTCATTAGATATTTTTTCTGATTTCTCCATATAAAACATTTTGTTCATTTCTCCCTTTCACTTCCATAAGGTAACTATTTATTAAATCTTTTTATCCATGGAAATCCAAATTGTATCACAACTAAGACTATCCAAAAGTACCATCCGATATTAAAAGTCCAGCTGGGTAGGAAATTTGTATCAAGTAACCAATGGTCTATACCATAAATTGCCCAAAAGAGTATTACAAATAGATAGAGAGGATTTATAGACTTGTTGAGTAGTGCCTGAAAACAGTTTTCATAATCAATTCTGAATTCATCTTTTTCTGGAAAGGTTGTCTTTAATATCTTTAAACATTCAAGTGATTTACGGTATTTACCCAATCTATACAGAACAGTCGATTTGTATTTTAATACTTCCGCATAAAAATTATTATATGTCTCTTTAGAAACAAGATGTATTCCATCTGTTAAGACGGTTAATGATTTCTCAAGATATGAAAGTGATTTTTGATAATACCCTTCATTCGCTAAATATACACCGTATCTATAATATACACATGTTAATGACATAACTTCATCATAAGTGTTGCAATTATTAATAGAACGAATATAAGTTCCATAATCATTCCATACTTGTTCAATAGAAACATGTCCCTCTAAGAGACTATTTACAATTCCTATAAGATTCTTGTTATTTACCATATTGATATAATATTATTGAGAGATAATTATTTAATCATATATAAACCTCTTAAAAGGTTTTATGCCATCTATTATCATGTAAATATATGTGTGCAACTCCCAAAAGGAATAGTTTGCCTTTCCAGATTGGAACGACAATGCCAGTCTACGTAATATCGCTCCAAAGTCTAGTACTAAACTTGCTTTCATGAAATATTAAAGTTACCTATTATTTAAGATTGAATCCTTTTACAACTGTTCTCCCTTTAGCATTTTGTAGCACTTCTTTTTCATCCAGATTTTTAAACTCTACTTTCAAACATTCATGAGCGATGAAAAAGTTATTTAAATTGGCTTGAAGATAGTTGTTAATATCAGGTATTTCTATAATGAATGGCATAACATATTTACAATGTAAACAAACTTCACTTTCTTCTTTTTCAATAGAATAAAAGATTGTGGGTCTCATACTAATATTCGTTTCATTAATAGCATCTTTTAGTTTATTTATTTCCAGATTTGCTAAACTTATTCTTGCCCAGTATGTATCCCAAATTGTAATAAATGGAGATTCATTTTCTGCATCAATAGAAAAACATTCTCCTTGATATATAAATCTTATCCTTCCCGTTTCTTTATTTTCTTCTGACTGACAACCTATATTCATTAAAGTCTTAATGAGCAAGTTCCGTGTCTTGTTATCTTCTGCATCAATTGCTTTATCAATAGCGTCATTTGTTTTTGCATATTCAGACCGTTCTTTATCTTCCTCAACAGCGAATCCAATCCTGCCAAAGAAATAGGCGATAACTATTAGTATTAAGCCTAAAACTATCCAACCTTCCATATTGTATTTGTTTAGAAATTATGCGATAAACAGTTTTTGAAAACACTACCATCTATTCATCTTCCATCAATTTACTTATCATATTACTAAGACGAGTAATAAGTTTTTCTTTTGTAAAATGAGATGTAGTTTCTTCAAATGTAATAGGCTCTTGTGTCTCTGTTATCTCTTCTTTTGTATCATTATTTGATTCAACAATAGCTGATTGGACTTGTTTACTCAATGGTTCAGGAGTAGGTTTGTAATATTTCTCAATTTCAGATTTAAGTCTTACATCATCGCTAATTTCAGCGTTCACAGAATCTTTCTTGTTATCAAAACCTGTTGCAATTAGTGTAATCTTTACATCCTCTCCTAAACTATCATCGTCATATAGTCCCCAAATAACTTCAATGTTTGGGTCTAATTCCTCCATGAATGTATTCAATTCAGACAATTCATTGATAAGAATAGGATTCTCTTTACTGGAATAGATAATATACAATAGCTTTTGTGCTTTTTCTATATCATTATCATTCAATAAAGGAGAATTGAGAGCATCCAATATTGCATTTTGTATTCTATATTTTCCTTTGGCTCTACCCATTGCCATAATAGCACTTCCACCATCTTTCATTATGGTTTCAACATCGCAGAAGTCTCTGTTTATAGTTCCTTCAATGGTGATAATTTCTGCAATACTTTTAGTTGCAGTTGTTAGAATATCATCAGCTTTACAGAACGCTTCTTTAGCTGTAGTGATTCCATCAGCGTATATTTCTCTCAAACGTTCATTGTTGATAACCAACAATGCATCCACGTTTTCTTTCATCTCATTAACTCCCTTAATAGCTTTTACTATTTTAGGCTTCATTTCAAATTGAAACGGGATTGTAACGATTCCTATCGTTAATATTCCCATTTCTTTTGCAATATGAGCTATTATGGGTGCTGCCCCAGTACCCGTTCCACCACCCATTCCCGCTGTAATAAATACCATTTGAGTAGTATCATTAAAAAGAGCTTTTATCTGCTCAATGCTTGTTTCTGCTGCTGCACGTCCTTTTTCAGGATTACCACCTGCTCCTAGACCAGTGTCTCCTAACTGTATTTTAGTAGGTACATTGGAACGGCTTAGAGCTTGGCTGTCCGTATTGCATATAGCAAAAGAAACATCTTTAATTCCTTGACTATACATATTCTTTACAGCATTTCCACCGCCACCACCTACACCTATTACTTTTATAATGTTGGAAGCCTGATTCTTGATTAAATCAAATTCAATTATACCATCCATGATTATTTTTCCATTATTTTATCAACAAATTGCCTGAAAGCATCACCTGCCATTAGTCCACCACTTGCAGGTAATCCAGTCTTATTAATAGATACAATGATACTATACTTAGGATTATCAGTAGGGAAGTAGCCACAGAACTCTACCGCATACATATTCTTAGTACTATCCTCATTAGTAGATAATGAACTAGTTCCCTGCATACCTACAACTACTACCTTATCAGACTTGGCAGGTTGACCTAATCCGTCAGTAATATTAAATACTAGAGCTTTCTTCAAACTATCAATACTAGCCCTACTTGCTATTTGTGGATTAATAACTACTACACTATCCTTATATAGTTGAGGCTGTATCATCTTCCCATTATTGGCGATAGCATTATAGAAGGTTAGTATTTGGATTGGCGATACGTGTTGGTTATAACCAATACTAGACCATACAAAGGCTGTCTTTGTCCAGTTGTTATCTTTAGGAGTTACAATGTGTGCAGGTTGTAGATTGGCTATTTCTGTGATGCTATCTGGCTTACCATAGCTCATATTAGCAAGTAAATCGAAAAAGGTTTGAGGATTATCACCAAAAGCCTTCTCCATTGTCTTATAAGTAGCAATATTGGAACCAACTGCCAATCCTTCTTGTACTGTAAGCTCACCATATCCCCCTCTATGCCAATTATGGTCTTTAAGCTCTATGCCATGAATTTGGTAGATACCATTTCCAGTATCAACCTTATCACTCAACTTCACCTTACCTGTTTCTAAAGCTGCCAATAGTGATATTGGGTGCATCAGACCAGTAGACTGCCATACAGAGAAGTTCTCACATGATTGGTAGTTCGTACTGTCTTTCCTAGTAAGTCCAACCAGAGCTTTTATTTGCCCTGATTGAACTTCCATTACTATAGCCTGCCCAGATAAAGCATCGAGTTCAGATAGTTTATTCTCCAGTAGAGAAGTTACATTTACTTGTAATATACTATCTATTGTGGAGATATTCTCTGTAACTTGTTGCCTAGATTGGCAGGAAACTAATAAGAACAATATTATTAACGCTATAAATTCGTTCTTCATTACCTTAGAGTAGTTTCTGTATTAGTTGTTCCATTCTTTACATACAGAGCAATTAGGGTCATGAATATTCTTTCCGTCTTTTAGTATAAATTGATGTTCATAGTACCCTTCTTTCTCTAGTTGTTTACACTTCTTACAGGTAGGATGATGCATTCCTTCTCCGCTTTGTGGTGTCCCATCTCTATTGTAAAACATTATATATTCATGTCCATCCGGTTTCGTAACTTTCTTACTACCTGCCAGTTTCTCATCATTTGGATAGAATACACCGTCCCTATAAGTACCACCCTTTCCTTTACAACTGAATAATGTAATTAGTGCAAATATTACACAGATGTACAATATGTTTACATTTGGTCTCTTCATTGTAAATTCCTCCTTAGCTGATTAATATATAGTTAACCCCTTTGGGATATTAAATAATAATTGTCAATAAATAACTGCGATATTTATAATTAGAATATAATTGTCACAGGCTTATTATTGATTTTAGTATTGCCGTAATATTTCTTCTTAGGATAGTCCTTTAACAGATAATTCTTTGTTTCCTTAGGAATATTGGGATTAGCTATGTCGTCTTCAATCTTACGCATAGGTACATATATACTCATCCATTTGTCTTTATTGAGTATAGCATAATCATCATACAGAGCTATGGCGGTAATTTTACCATTATCTTGTACTTTAATCTTAATAATTACACTGGTATTACTAAAACCTCTAGCTTCTCCATTTACATTTCTAATCTCATCTGCATATATGATACTTGAAATTAGAATCATCACATACAATAGAATTACTTTCTTCATATCATTAATAGATGCCCTTTTGTTCCTTAACAGGCTTTTAGTTATTAATTATAGTGTGAGGAACACAACATAGAGTTGCACACTTCTTTAATAAAGAACTGTTGAGTAGTAAAATAGACTGTCTGTTTCTTATATACCTGTATTTATGCCAACCTGTTCCCTATAGTTGGCTATTACATATAGAAAGGTGTGGGAACACTATTTGCTTTATCCTTGTAACGGGCTCTCGCATTGCCTTTGCTGTGGATAAAACAATAGCAACCCACACCAAGCGGCATATAGAAACTTTACAAACGTAAGGTAAGTATATATCCAAAGTGCGGGTGCTATTGCTATCATCTTCACAGCGTTTCAAATTTGCGAGATTTGTTACAAGAAGATAATTTCAATAACACCTTTCGTTAATATGTCCTTCCAACAACTTAACTCTCTAAGTTCTTGGAATTGGTACAAAGATAATGAAAGGTATTTTATTTTGCAATTAAATGTATCTGTTAAAATGAGAGTTGAAAGCTATTTCTACTCTGAATATCCATAAATTGAGACAGAACTATTCAGAGCATAAATAAGTAAAGTCCGATTCATTCTGTCTCAAATCTCAATTATCAGAAGCTAAGACAATCATAAGTATTTAATAGTTCTTCCTGTCTCAATCCCAAATATCTTTTAGTAATTGATACACTGGAGTGATTGAATAGCTCCATGAGCTTAACAAGTGCAAGCTCTGAATTATCGTTATTCATGTTGTAGACCTGTCTGCCAAAGGTCTTTCTAAGAGAATGGCAACTGAAATTGCCTATATGCAACTTGTACTTCTTCTTAATCTCTTTCAGCATGACATTGATTCTCTGAACTGTGTACACTGTCCCCTTCTGACTCATTAATACAGGTGCATTTATGCCAACTGGATTTATATGCCCATAACAATCTCTGATATGTTGCTGTAGCTGCATATTAATCCTAATTGTCCTTTGCTTCCCTGTTTTAATCTCTGTAATGGTAAATTCTTCCGTATCTAATATCTGATTCCACCTCAAAGCGAGAATATCAGAAATTCTTAAACCTGTGAAGCAACCTAAAGCAATAAGAAGTGACATCTTATAATTACTGTCCCTTGCCAATTTTCTTATTAGGTTCATCGCTTCGCTCCATTGCAGATAATCTGCTGTTGTACTTGAATATTTAAGTGACATAACGTTCTGTTTTATAGTGAAACTAATATAAGTGAATATTAATTTTGAGTTGGAATATCTAACCTACTGATTATTAGCTAAACATTCACTAATTAACAAAGTGAATATTATAAAGCAAGGACACTAAGCAAATAATGTCCTTACTTCATTCAACCTATATAAAAGGTAGGTGAGCTTCATCCAACACGCCACTGTCAACTATCCGTTTGCAAAGTTCGTGTGATGCCTGATTCCTAAGGTCTGTACCATAGTCCTTACTACCAACCATGCGAATAATCTCCACTATGGTTTTTATTAATTCCTGCTGTAGTGTACGGTGGTAACACTTTGTACTTTCAGCAAACCTTTTAGGATTCCAACTATAATCGTTCAAGGCTCTTTCAAGTTCTTGCGCTGCCTTGTATTCGCGACTGCCTTCTATTACCATATTCTTTAATATTTAAGAGGTTTATAAATAAAAAGAGCACCTGTATGGATGCTCTTTGTTTTTTCTGCATTTTAATGTACTACTTCACCGTAATAATCTTGTATATAGTCCAGATAATCATCAAGAAGAATACAACAGGTGAGATTGCACACGCAATAAAGAAAACTATAATCCAAAATGTAACGACTACTAACGTTTGTAACATAAATCTTTGATTATTAATAAGTGATATAATAAAGAAAGGACACCTATACTTTATTATATAGATGCCCTTTTTCTGTATTTGACAATCCTGTATATTCTCAAATACCACTAACTAAGAAACCACTGATATTTGTCATCTATTCCACGTAAAACGTTGTTAATTCCAACACTGATTTCCGTTGCATTAACTGCCCGTTGCAAATAAGTGTCCACATAACTATTTTTGTTGGATTGGGTGAGCAAATTGTGAAAATCGAAAAGAGAAATAGCATTATCTTTCATTCCAAACGCTTCGTTGTGATAGAAGTCACGGCAAACACTGTTTATCTGGCTGTCAGTTATCAATAGTTTAGGTATTGATTTCTGATAACCAATTGGCAATGCTTGATAGCAACGACAACGACCAATGATTTGTGCAAACTGTGATTCACTAAGTGAAGTGTTGGATAAAGTTTGCATCAAATGGATTTCTTTGGCAGGATTGAAATTGTTAAACAAGTCAAGCACATTTCTATAGAGTTCACCAATATTTGAAACTTCCATAGAGAACTTAACTCCTTCTCCTGTGAGTACCTGATTGCTACAAATGCGAACACGCCACCCAATAAAGCAAGAGAATTTCTCCAAACCTTTTGTTGAACGATAGAGGTTCAAGTCTGAATAGTTCCTTACTCCACCCACGCACAATTCAAGTTTCTGCCCATTTATTGTCTCATAAATAGTTGGAATGGTAAAGGCAAAAGCAAGTCTTTGATAGAATTGTGTTTTTTCACATTCCAACAGTTCAGAAGCTTTCTTTCCAAGAGCTTGGGGTATTCTGCCACGTACAATATGACTGCAACGAATATCAGGCGCATTTACTGTCTCCCCTGCATAAAAAGAACTGGCTGCATCATGCACACATGATATAAAATCCTGATGTGCGATTGTCAACTCTTGGTTTGCCCATGTAGGTACAACGCATTGAGTTGTCAATTCTTCCAATGTAACGGGATTTGTGTTAGCATCTAAAAACGATACACTTGATTTAACAACAGGCTCTTCAATTATTACCGCTTCTTCTGCATATTCACCAAAGTTTCTACTAGTTCTCTGTACTGGCATAATCTGTAATGTTGATTCCATAATCTGTAATTTATTAAGTTAATATTAGAAATTCCTCTGTCTGAAAGCTAAGCAAGCCACAATCAGTATTAATAATCCAATAAAGAACTGTGGCATTAAGACTACTGGCACAATTAGAATTATTCCAAACGTCAATAAAATCTTTAAATTCTCCATACGCATAATAATAGATTAGTAAATAGTGTATTTAAGGACAAAATGAGGGCTTGACATGAAGTACTATTCATTCACTTTCCTTTGTGCATCTTTATATGTAGACATATACAAATCGTTGATAAGTCCGCACATTTCAGAAGTTCAAAAGGTTTGTGGGCTGAATAGCAATTCATGTAATCCTTTCATTTTTCCTAATAATGGGTAAGGGGGTGTTAGTAGTTACACCGCTATAGAGTGCATAATATATACCTCATGCTCACTGTCTGACTAATAAATCCATTTTATCAAAGCATAGAATCTCAATAAGATGGATTTTCTAAAATTAAAGAGAGGGGAATAATAGTAGGTATTCTATCTATATGCCCAAATAAGTACTGTGTTTTTTATTTTGATTTAGAACAGTTTGGCTTAGTTCTTTTCCAATAAATGTACTATATTTGTGTGTTAGATATTAAATGAATTCTTATTACATAAGGGAAAGCAATAAATGAAACTAACAGACAAAAGATTGTGGTGGTTTGAAGGCATAATGTTAATATGCGGTATCTTATCTTCATATTTGTATGCTTTGAATTTTGGTATATGTATTTCACAAATACCAAGCATTGTTGTATTCTATACATTAAGTTGTTTACTAGGTAGTATAATAGCTTGGAAAGTTTATAAAAATAATGGTGTTTGGAAACTGCTCTGTTACGTTTTCTTGTTCTCCACCATTATATATTGTACTATCGACATGATACTAAGAGTTGTATATCCCAATCCCTATGGAAATTTATTTATGTTATTTGCAAACGGACTTTTTTATTGGTGCTTGTGTTCCATATTTCCAATAATTATTCTTGTATTTGGGGCTAAAAGAATCTTAAGGCTATGAAACTAACTGATAAAAATATCTGGAAGTATGAGGGTATAATATTACTTTGTTGTATAATTGCGATGTTACTTCATCCTCTTTCATTCATGGAAATTACTTGGCTGATAGAGGGTTCTGTTATTCCAACCTATCTATGCTCATACTTATTGGGTAGTATTATTGCATGGTTATTTTACAAAGGCAATTCTTGGTGGAAGTTGGCTTTACTTACATTTTTCTCCATAAACATTTTGTTCACATGTTTAATGCAAATAGAAGTCTATGACTGTGGGGATGCAATGACATGGCTCATGTTTACAACAATGAATATTTTTAATACATTGCTATCTGCTGTATTAATATGTGGGTGTTGTTACTATATCCAAAAACGATATAATATATGGAATTAACGGGTAAAAGATTCTGGATATTAGGATTACAATTGATAGTTATTGTATCAATCCTGTCATGTACAACAAAGAAAATAAGCTCTCCTGTTGCTTTAGGGAATATATTTACACCTGCGTTTTTTCAAACAGAGGAATACTTATCTGTAATAGACTATTTAGGTAAGAACTTGTGTTTACAGGATGAAATGGAACGATATACATACAAAATTTGTGTAAAGATTGATAGTTTGGGATTTGTTAAACAAGCTACGTTAATAGACGTAGTTCAACATTCGCATAATGATTCTATTTTATTATATACACTACTCAATATGCCCCAATGGCAACCTGCTAAAGAAAACGGTAAGAATATTCATTCGTCTGTTAAATTTCTCTTGCACTTATCTCCAAATCACTAAAAATAAGTATGAATTGTTATTTTAGGGGATTAATAGATTAAATATTTCACTTTATCAAAGCATAAACTCCAAATAAAAAACACTTCCTCAATAAAAGGGGGGGTATGAATTTCAGGTACCGTACATCAGAGTTGGTGTATATTAATGATTATCAATGAAAATACATAAAACTGTAATCTTACCATATATTTTTTTATCTTTGCGGTAAATAACTAATTGAATAAACTATGGAAGTTGCTTTGTCAATATTTAGTATCATTATATCAACCTTTATTGCATATCATATTTTCTTTCTTTCTAAACGATTGTCTATGCGAGATAAACTGGCTCACCAAAAAATAATTAATGAATATATATCCAGATTGAAGTCTGAAATATATAGTAAAAAACGCTGTAGTAGAGTTTATTTGGTAGATGCAGATGTTTATGAGAAATATTATCCTAACAATGATAATAAGTTTGGAAGATATTCACATATAAAAGGAGAAATAAAGGATGCATTTTTTAATGGAATAGAGATTATAACAGAAACAATTAATGTGGTACAAGATACAGAAGGAAAATACATTAGATGTTCAAATGAGAAACTAACAGAAAATAACAAAATGAAAGCTATTAAAGTTGGTATTATTCCATATGATTGGGTTATAGATATTAACTTAAAAGGAGATGATACAAATGGTTCTGCTCTAATATATTGCTATTTCAGGAAGAAATCCAACTGGAAATTTGAAAGAAGAGTGAAATTAAATAAAGAAGGGAATATGTATCGTACTAAATTATGCCTCTTATCACGAGAATGGCTACCTTTTAAAACTTATGAATATTATTTACTAAATCCTAACTTTCAAGAAAATATCAATTATCCCTGGGAAATATATTTATATCCAATAAAAGTCTATGATAAAAATAGGTAGGTTTATAAGATATTAGATAACAATTTCAGACATTAATAGGGCGTATCTAATATTCGCACATACCCTCACCATGACATTTAAAACATATCCCACCCATAAAATAACGATATTGAGGTAAATAACCAGTTCCATCACAACGGTCACATACAGGTAAGGCGGAACAAATCAGTTGTCTGTCTGATGTATATAATGGAATCTTTGTTTGTTGATGTCTTTTTTGATGGCAACGTGAACATAAGGTTACTAAAGCTCCATTATCATAATCCCAAGGTTTTCTACCAAATATATAGTAATTATGGTGGGTATTTAATGGAGTAAAATGAAATAACATTGATTCATTAAGAGATGGGAAATGAGCAAAATAAAAATAATAATATTTGTTTTTAAAAAGAATCTTTAATTCCAGCTTCTCTCTATTTTCACCAGAAGAATAGCTTATTGCAGCATAATTTGTCTGTCCTATATCTTCTTTAAACATGAAAGCTGCTAAATATCCATTTCCATAAATTGCTTTTCCTTTGCATTGCAAACATAAATTTCTATCATTTCGTTGAAAATTCAATTTGGGAAGTAGAGAATCTGCTGCAAATTCAAACTGGAATTCAGCATTCCAAATACCTTCCTTTATTGCTATCATTTGGTAAATATAAAAATGTTCTTTTAAAGCTCTAGCTGTTAAAGAATTGGGGCACATGAGTTGACCGTTCCATTTTATATGGTTACAAAAAGAACGCAAATCCTCACCATCAAACAGACAGTCAGGTAAAAGTATATCTAAATCACTTATACTAGAAATAGGGAAAAATATATCATTGTTAATACCTCTGCATCCACAATCCTGACAGGTGTAATTATCTCTAGCCAATATCTCATAGCGTTTAACTTCCCATTCGTCTTTTTCTAATAAATCTTCATATTTCATTTTAGTGTGCAGATATATTAATTAAAAATTCCAAAAACGTTCATCTTGTTGGTCCATATCCAAACCATCATTATAATATTCCCAATTATACGAGTCCGTCGAATCATTGGACATACTTTCTTTTATTTCTTCATAATGTTCATCCTCATAAAGCCATCTAAAATCCTGACAATCTGAATACCAAAAAGTGCCATTGTCATTATGAGGTATACCTCTCCAATACTGTGCTATCAATGCTAAATGTTCTTCACTTAACTCAAAAGTTCTCCAATTTGAAAATTCACAATATAGCAACTCATATAGCTGTGAACCTGTCATTTTCACAATATCCTCTTGATGAATAGAATCTTCGTTGAACTTTAATAAAGAACATTGGCATTGATATATTTCCTCTTCTTTTATATATGTTATTTTAAATCCTATAGCTATATTATTATGTGGATTAGTAATTAAGTTAAATTGTGGTTTTAGCAATTCTTTTGAAATATTCCTTATACCAACTAAACCATTTTTATTTAAAATGAAAAGCAACTCACTATTTTTTATTGATTTCACATCTATATATGTTGGAGCAATGACTTTTAGCTTATTACAAAAAATAATTCCTTTCAGTTTCACTGTTGAACCATCATACATTGTAATTTCCTTACTTGACTTATATATTACAATGGTGTCATTTATAGAAGAAGCTGAATAAACACTAATTCTTTTTATTATCCAATCATTTTCACTATATTTTTTCCCAAACTGCAACCTAGGACATTCATCTATAAGCAAACCTTCTCCTTGAGGTAAATTATTACATAAAAAATCATACTCATTTTCAATTTCTTCACGAGTTTCTTCTACTAAATGTCTAGGGATATATGAGACAAGTTCCTTATTGACAACAATAGAACACATTTTATCACACTTCAATTCTTTTACTAATTCGTCACCATATTCAATTTCAGTATTTCCCCAATAAGTTGTTTTCCAATAAGATTCAACAACTATTCCAAAATTAAGAATAAAATAATTAGTTCCAATTTGACAATTATTAAACCCGCCTATAATCATACTACCTTGCAAATCATACAAATCATATATCCCATAATATTTATCTTCCCAATCATTACCTAGGTGCTTATATTCATCATCTCCTGCAATAAAATAACCATTAATATAATGAATGGCATGATACTTTACGGGAATAACCTCCTTTCCCTGCCAATTATAACATCCCCAAATACCATTCCATGTGCAATTAGGTTCAGGTTCTTCTATAGCTCCCCAATTAACAAAAACATAGTCCCAATTTCCACTTCGTTCTATTTTAGAATATATTGTAGGAATGACTTCTTGACCATTAAAATTAACTAATCCTTGACGGTGAGTATCTGCATCCTCAACAAGTATAGTCCCTCTGCATATCATATCATTCGAAACTATTTTGGGAAACTTTAATATTGGAATAGGATTACTATATTTTATTCGAAAGAGCTCCCTTCCTGATGCGTCTATCACTCCCCATCTATTGTCTAATAAAACACTATATCTATCATTTTCAAATTCTTCTCTGTTATCAAATCTGTCATAAACAAAAGGTATAACAGTCCAACCTTCTGCATTTACTACACCATATTTTTCATCACGTTTACAAAGTAATCTGTCATTCTCTAAGAGAATAATTGGTATTTCAGACCATACGTCATAAATTCCACAGTCATAATCATCCACCATTATGTAATCATTATCACCTTCCTTTGCTGAATAAAAATTCATATCATCATGACTTTTAAATAAATGTTTGTATTCTAGTGCATGACAGTATTCTGAAAATAGAGGCTTATCCATAATTATTCTTTAATTCAATACGATGCACAAATATATAAAAAGATAAAAACAAAAACAATAAATAGAATTTATACAGAATAAAGAACAAGGTTATTATAAATCAATGTATTGTAACTCTATTTGATGTAATATTACTATTTTCCATACCGCCTTCCTGATTTAATATCCTCTCAAGTATTAAAATTAGTTTCTTATTAAAAAAAGCCCCAAACCTTATTAATGGTCTGGAGCTTTATTCTTGTCCTGTTCTGTCATATTGGTAGATTCTTATTCAAAGGTAAATACCATCTTGCCAAGTTCATACCCACTAACAGTTTTTCCATCTATCTTCCTGCTTGCCTTCTCCACATTGTAAAGAGTACAATTCTCTATCAGGGTAGCTTTGGGGGATAACTTGATTCCCAATCTGCCAAACTCATCCTTCAATTTGCTTTTCAAATCCTTATTGCTGATAAAGCCAGGCTGATATATAGCCAAGAAAACTTTATCAACTTGTTTCTTGTCCTCTACAGCTTTTAGCATCTTCTCCCTGTTCCATCTAAGAGTATTCATTTCAGATTCCTTCAAATATCTTTTGATTAGTGGAAATTCTGGATATTCCTGTTCATAAGATTCAGAAGGGGAATCCAGATAATCTTTTAGTAATTGCTCATAACTGACAGTCATAGCCTTTGCCAGTTTTATGTTGAAATCTTTCCATTTATTCTGGTTGGTAAGCTCAAATTTCTCTGATTGCATAAAACTGTCCCTGATGCTGATTCCATCCTTGTATGTCTTCCTTAGTTCCTGCTTATAAATGAAGGATTGCTTTTTCAGATTGTTATACACCATCTTGCCATTAATGATGGAGACTAGTTCAGTGTCTAGGTTCATCCTCTTAATATAGGTCTGTCTCTCTTCCTTATCCAACTTACTCCATCCGCTTAACAACTTGTCAGCTTCCTTCTCCTTATCCTGCATCATCATTTCAAACTCTTCATCGCTCATAACATTCTTATTGGTGGAGAACAGATGGACTATCACATTCCTAAAGATGTTCTGGTATTCATCATTGATTCTGATTCTGCCTGCTATCTGTTCCATAGTAGTACTTATATCCACCAAAGTCTGTGTTCTGTATGCGTCACTGGCTACTATTATCAGCCCGTTATTGGTGAAAAGGTTGCATCCCTGAAAGCATTTCTTTGTAAAGAAATTAATCTTCTTATTGGGACTACTGACTGATTCAATCTGGTATTCGCCCAACAGTTTGTTATTTCTAATCCTGTCAGCACAACATATCTTCACATCATCTGGATTCAGTTTCAACGTATCTGCTATCTGCTTGATACTGGTCACAGAATTGATAAAAATATATAGTTCTTCCACTTTGCTGACATTGCCGTTTATGTCTGGGAGTGATATGCCTTCATCCAAAAATATCTGTATGAATCTAGCCAGTCCTTTGGTTAATTGCGTGACCTTGTATCTGATAGGGGTTATTTTCGTCACTCCATTCCATTGGACTTTGTAATGTGGAAGCTGTTTCAGGAAATCTATCTCAAAGTCAAGGTCAATTGGAGTGGCAGACAGAAAAGAATAATGCCTGAACTTCTGTATTTCTTCCATCAAGCCGTTAATTGCATCATATCTGAAATCCATGTCTTCCAAGATTAAATGGTATTCATCTACCAAGACTTTCCACCCTTCTGTACTGCTCAACCATCCAATTAATTTGGGCAGGCTGTCATAGGTCACGGCTATCTTATATGTGGTATTGTTTTTGATATATTTCCTGAACTGGTATTCTCTTACACCACCATAACATTTGAATACCTCATACCTGTTATTCTTATCTGCTGCTATGCTATCCACCAAATCCTTGAATGGGCATACGATAATATAGTTACTACTGCAATTTGCAGCCACATAAGTGCCACCTACATCTGTCTTTGTCTTGTTTACGATGCCAAAAGGAATACCATCTTTAAATCTTTCTAATTCGCCCAAATATCGGGCATTGCCACCATTAATGATTTCTTGTTTCATTGTGTTTAGATTAACTTAGATTTATAAAATTGTAATCTGTGTATTTGAAATATCTGACTTTAGATTAAGTTTAAGTAGGGTTATTTTTTTCTTCCTATATAGGGACGATTTGAAGAAAAACTCGTCCATAAGAATTATGGCATAAGCGTATCATTATGTCTGTAATTTTAGTGTCTGACTGGCACATTCATTGATTTAGGAGATGGCAGCGTTGGAGTGAATGTATATCAGGGAGAGTTGGAGTAGAACAGGTAAATCCATGACTTGGTTTGTATCTGTATTAGTAAATGACAAAAATGAGCCATACCCCCTATTTGAACGTTGGAATATTACCGCTTCAAATGCCAATAAGTTTTCAATTCCCATTACAGGCTTACATGGCAATAGGTAATTGGACTTGGTTGCATATCCATTTGGGAATATATGCCAGTCTGATATGTATGAACACGAAAAGGGAGAACCGTTTGCACAGTCCTCCCTTCATTAGAAGTTATTCATATATCATCTTCATAAACTATACCATATCCATGCTCATATTCAATCTTCCAATAAAGTTAAGCTTGTGCACTATTGTATGAAAGTTGAACTAATCCTCTTCCCATTCTATACATTGCTCCATGATAAGTCGCTCTGCATCTTTCGTCATTTCACAGTGTTTATTATTATAAATAAATAAACTGCCATACGCCTTCTGAATCTCTGGCAGAATCTTAAGAAATTCTATTTGCCTCTTCATAGTCCGGTCTATTTCACCTAAGTAATCGATATAACAAGAGAGGATGGTTGTATCACATTCAAAATCTATTGAATATGGATACTGCAAATCATTTGCCATATATATAGGGTTTAGGTGCTTTCTGATTTCAGCAAAAGGAAGGTTTAGTAAACTTTCAAACCATTCTTTCGACATCTTTGTCTCATCTCCCCACGCTACAAAAAGATAGGTGAAATCATCAACCGTCTTTATTATCATATTCAATTTATTTATCTCGTCATTGTATTTCTCTACATTAAAGCCCTTCATAATTTTAGTTGTTCTCATAATCATTGTTCGTATTAAATTTGTCATTGCTCATCTTGATGTAAACGGTGTAAACCTTGTTATCTCTTTGCTTGCGTTTCTTGGAATATCCATTGAGCTTAGCCCATATTCCAATCACAGTTTTGCTGTCCTTTACTTGGTGAGCCAATGCAAGCCTGCGTAGTTCTTCAAAACTAAATTCTTGTTTGGTGTTCATAATTGGAAATTCATAAAATTGTTGATTCAATCATGCTCAAAGCATAAAACGATATGCACTATGCCATTCACGTTATTGGCGACAAGTCTTGGGTTGTAGATTGTCGTATTGGCGATGGATAGTATGAGATGCGGGAACAGCAAGTGCGATGCAAGTGCGTCCAGTTGCTCTGATACATATTCATCTGTCATGTAGTCTGGTAGTATAAAACTGTAGAGGTAAACCTTTACGTCCTTGTACCGCTGCATTTTGAGTTTGATAATCTCTCTCTTGTTTAAAATTGCTACTGGAATGTTTCTTAGGAAGTAGCTTGAACTTACAAATAGCATGTTCATTGCCATAAATTCATAAAATTAGATACATAAAGAATGAATCTGTGTGCGGTGAGTGGCGTAAATTCAAATAGTGGTTTTCAGATATACTTCAAGTGGGGTAATTCAGTAGTTTCAGTGATACCACCCTTATCTCATGTTGGTAGTGCAAAGATACTGCACTTCGGTGAGGTGTCCAAACGCTTCGTAAACATTCTTTAAACTTAGTGTTGAGAGCTTTATGAAGTGAAGATATACCCTCTTCCGCTAGCTTGGTGGCAGGTTTGTAACTCGAAAATTATTCCTGTTCCTGTTTATGATGCGGTAGGTAGACTGTATACGTCTTGCCTTGTATCATTTTGCGTCTTTTGATGTATCGGTCAGTAGCCCAAAGCCCGATGTGAAGCCTTGTGTCCTTAATACCGTGCTCCAGTGCCATTTTACGAATGTCTGCGTAGGTCAGTTCTTTCATTTGAAGTAGATTTAGGTTTGTAGTGGTGAATCTGGGTGATGAGAAACTCGGTCATTTCTGACTTTCAATCACATTGCAAAGGTATAAAGTCCCGACCGCATCACCAAACAACAAGTCGAAATTGTGGAATATTCGAGTAGAGGATGCGATAAAGCAAAAATTCTCCCCATAGTCGTAACTGTTCGGGGAGAATATGATGTTCAGGCTTACCAGAAGCCTTGATTTCCTCGAAAACTTGTCAGCCCTGATTCCTTTTATCCAATAAGGCTGTAGTGATTTCTTTTATATGAGTGAATCTTTCATTATCCAACAAGCCTATTTCCAAAGCCTTATTGATAAACTGCATAATTGCATCCTTACTGATACCAATCTTAACGCACTTGATAATCATTTCTCTAAAACTGTCATACAAATCTGACTGCTTCCCAACAGATAACTGTTTCACATATTGTTTTGCCACATCAGAATCAGAAGTGGAAGATTGGGAGAATTTTTCTATCTCGCTTATAAGGGACGTGATTTCATTGTCATAACTACACAGTTTCCCATTTTTCAAATGCCCTACCTGTGATTGTAGTTCAACAGCCTTATTGATTTTAGATGCAAAAAATTGAGTATCTAACAGAGTATCGAAGGTGATATTATTAGTTGCATCGTTCGTAGGCTTTGCTTCATTGAGAGAATTTGTCTCCATCTTGCCCATATTAAAAATGCCATTATTTAAACTTTTGAAAGCATTAGAGACTTTCTTTGCTTTATCTTTACTGTTTAAATGAGAATAAACTTTGTCTATCATTTTTGTATCTTCATGTCCTGTCGCTATAATAACAGTTTCCTTGGGGATGCCTTTTCTACACAATATTGTGATAAAAGTATGCCTTGCTGTATGTGTATGCAGTAATTTATAAAGAGGTTGGGTTTGTTTAATCCCGTTTTCTTCATAAGTGATAGGCTCGTCTAATCCTGCTTGTTCTGCTACTTCTTTTAAGGCTTCATTGACAATGGACTTTCTTTCTTTATAATATAATAATTCTTTATTCTCATATTTAGATATAATTTCTTTGGCTAATGGCAATAGTGGAATTATAGCTCTGGCTTTTGTCTTTTGTTGTATAATAGAGATGGTTCCTGCTTCTTCATCCATTTCATTATCTCCATTAAAGAATTTTTGCATATCTCCAATTCGTTGCCCAACTAAACATTGTAGTATGAATAAGTCTCTGATTTCTGTATATTTCTTTATTTGTCTTTCTGTTCCCGTGATGATATGCTTGTAGAATTTATTCAGTTGCTCTTCTGTTAATGAAACTTTTTTGTTATCTGCTAATTCTTTGTTGGATTTATCTTTCACGAACTCAAAACTGTTTAAATTGCTGTCAGACCATTTGAAAGGAATATCCAGTCTTTTATCTGCTATCCCTAGTAAATTAAATATAGTTCCTTTAATTATGTTACGCAAAGTGTTATGAGGATGCAATGGGTTTTCTTTTATGATTTGCTTTTGGTAGCGATTGATAGTATCTAAATTCATGCTCTCCCATGTATTGGGGATTTCATTCTCTTTGAGAAAACGCTCGAATTTGTCTATGTTAGAACGATATTGTTTCTTACTGCTTTCTGCACAAGTCTTTGCTTCTATAATTTGTTTCATTATAAAAGTTGCGGGTTTCTGTAATTCTTTCTTCATCCTATCTTTATATATGTGTTGTTTTAATAGTTTCATACTTTCTCCAATCTCGTCTGGATGCATACAAAGATAATGCTTAAATTCGATGAAATATTCTTTTAGTTTTGTGATTTTCTTGTTCACTATAGTGTTATTTATATTATCTAACTCTGATAGGCGTACGCTGATATATGCTTCTTGTCTTTTTTCATTCCAGTGGTCTGGATATATCTTTACCCCTGTAGATAGTTTAACTTGTTTGTTGTTTATTCTGCATACTAAATAGAGATTGGTTGGCTTCTCGCTACGTGGTTTTCTTAAATTGAAACGAGCTTGCATCTCATTAATAAAAATCTGCCTTTCCATAATCTTGTTCTTTAAAGTTGTTCTTTAATTCGGTTCTTTGAATGTGTTCTTTTAAGGCAATTCTTTCTGATAAGTATTAATTAGCCCCCTCATTAAATATTCTGGCGTGCAGGTATGTGGTTTCGAATAAAAACAATATATTTGCATAGATGTAAACACCTTAAAAAATAAATTAGTGAGAAAAGTAATTCTTTTATTTCTGCTATTTTTAAGCGTAGCTGGAGTCCGCACACAAGGTCAAAACATCACTTTTAGCCACTTGACCACGGACGACGGACTCTCCCAATTTTCTGTCAATAGCCTTTATATTGATGAACGGGGGATTATATGGATTGGCACGCGTGAAGGACTGAACCGGTATAACGGTAACGATATCAAAAGTTTCAAACTTAATAAAAACGATCCGAACAGTTTGTTCAGCAATACAGTGCTGCGTATCACCGGAAACAAAAACGGGAAGGTATACCTGCTCTGTACGGACGGGGTAGCAGAGTTCGATCTGACCACACAAAGATTCAAAACGTTGCTGCAAGGCAATGTGGATGCTATTTATTTCAACGAGAAATTATATATCGGGAAAAGAGAAGAAGTGTTTGTATATAATGAAAGTACCGGAAACTTCGATCTCTACTATCATCTTGCCGGAAAAGATATCACCCTCTCCTGCCTCCACCTGGACGAAAAGAAAAATCTGTGGATGGGAACTACCAGTAACGGACTTTACTGTTTATCGGGAGACAAAAAGATTTCCCAACCTGTCACAAGAGGTAATATTGCGAGTATTTACGAAGATTCGTCTAAAGAATTATGGATCTGTACTTGGGAAGAAGGACTCTACCGGATAAAAACAGACGGTACCATCGAGAACTTCCGTCATGATCCCAAAAATCCAAACAGTATTTGCGCCGACTTCGTAAGGAGTTGCTGTGAAGATAATGCAGGAAATCTGTGGATAGGAACCTTTCACGGGTTAAATCGCTATGAAAAGAGCACAGGTAAATTCCAACTTTACACTGCCAACGCGAACAAACCAGACGGACTTACCCACTCCTCCATCTGGTGCATCGTCAAAGATGAACAAGGAACAATTTGGCTGGGTACTTATTTCGGAGGTGTCAACTATTTCAATCCGGAATATGAAATCTATACCCGCTACAAGACGGGAGATACAGAAAAAGAAGGTTTAAGTAGCCCGATTGTCGGCAGAATGACTGAAGATAAAGACGGAAACTTATGGATCTGTACTGAAGGCGGTGGCGTGAATGTGTACGACCGGAAAAACAACACCTATCGGTGGTATCGCCACGAAGAGGGCAAAAATAGCATTTCCCATAACAATGTCAAAGCAATCTACTACGACCGGACTAATGAAATCATGTGGATAGGTACACACTTGGGAGGATTGAACAAACTCGACCTGCGTACCAACCGTTTCACTGTCTACCGGATGAAAGCCGGAGATCCAACCTCGCTACCTTCGGATATCGTCCGAGACATTGTACCTTATAAAGACAAGCTGGTTGTCGCCACACAAAACGGTGTTTGTCTTTTCAATCCGGCAACAGGTGCTTGCCAACAACTCTTCAAAGAGACGAAAGAAGGAAGAGGTATTGGCATGGTAGCCAGTCTTTGCATTGATAAAGACGGTACATTGTGGATTGCGGCTACCGGCGAGGGTGTTTATTCTTACCGGTTCGACAGTGGTAAACTTACTAATTATCCACACAATCCCGCTAATCCGAACAGTCTTAGCAACAATAACATCAACAGTATCATGCAGGACAGTAACGGTAATCTGTGGTTCTGCACCTCCGGAAGCGGTCTCGACCGTTACCGTAAGGCAAGTGATGACTTTGAAAACTTCGATGTACAGACAGATGGTTTATCCAGCGACTGTATCTACGAAGTATGCGAATCGTCCATACAGAAAGGAGACTTATTGCTGATTACCAATCAGGGATTCTCACAGTTCAACTATCCAAGCAAGAAATTCTATAATTACGGTACGGAGAATGGATTCCCGTTGACTGCCGTCAATGAAAACGCACTATTTGTGACACATGACGGAGAAGTATTCCTTGGCGGTATTCAGGGAATGATTTCTTTCTGGGAGAAAAAATTACATTTCACTCCCAAATCATATAATATCATTCTTTCCCGCCTGTTTGTCAACGGAAAAGAAGTAGTTCCGGGAGATGAAAGCGGCATCCTGGAACAGTCGATCTGTCATACTCCGGAAATCAGTCTGAAAGCGAATCAATCGATGTTTAGTATCGAATATGCCACTTCCAACTTCATCCCTGCCAACAGAGATGAAATTCTCTATCGCCTGGAGGGTTTCTCAGACGAATGGAACCATACTTACCGGAAGCAAACGCTGATTACTTATACAAACCTGAATCCGGGTAAATATACCCTTGTCATCAAATCACAGAGGGAAGGAATAAAAGAGGCCAGACTGCTGATTATCGTACTCCCTTCATGGTATGAGACATGGTGGGCTTACCTGATTTATACCATTGTCACTATCAGCCTGTTATGGTATCTTATTCAGAACTATAATTCGCGCATCAAACTCCGTGAGTCTTTGAAGTACGAAAAGAAGCATATTGAAGACCTCGAAGCATTGAACCAGTCGAAACTCCGTTTCTTCACTAACATCTCGCACGAATTCCGCACACCGTTAACGCTGATCGTGGGACAAGTGGAAACTTTGTTGCAGGTGCAGACATTTACGCCTAACATATATAATAAGGTATTGGGAATCTACAAGAACAGTCTCCAATTACGGGAACTGATTACGGAACTACTTGATTTCCGTAAACAGGAACAGGGTCACATGAAGATCAAAGTTAGCCAGCACAATCTGGTTAACTTCCTGTATGAGAATTATCTGCTCTTCCTCGAATATGCGAGCAGTAAACAAATCAACTTCAAGTTCAACAAACAGAAGGATGACATTGAAGTATGGTATGACCAAAAGCAGATGCAGAAAGTAATAAACAACCTGCTGTCTAATGCAGTGAAGCATACCAAGGCCGAAGATACAATTTCGATTAATGTATCGCAGGAGAAAGACCATGTCATCATTGAAATAAAAGATACCGGGACAGGTATCGCCGCTGCCGAAATTGATAAGATATTCGACCGTTTCTATCAGACCGAACATCTCAACTCGCTGAATACCGGAGCCGGTACAGGCATCGGACTGGCACTGACAAAAGGTATTGTGGAACTTCATCACGGCACAATCCGGGTAGAAAGCGAACCGGGCAAAGGAAGCAGTTTCATTATCACCCTCAAACTAGGCAAGGAACACTTCACAGAAGAGCAAATAGCGAAAGATGATACGGAAACCATCCAGCAAACAGAGACTATTGTTCCTTCAGTAGAAATAATCCCTGATTCGGAATGGAAAGAAGAAGATAACAAGCGCATCGAAGACGCCAAAATGCTGATAGTGGAAGACAATGAATCTATCAAACAGATGTTAGTCGGTATTTTCGAAACATTCTATCAAGTCAGTACGGCTTCCGACGGAGTAGAAGCATTAGAGATGATACAGAAGGATATGCCGAGCATCATTTTAAGTGATGTCGTAATGCCACGCATGTCGGGTACGGAACTTTGCAAACAGATCAAGACGGACTTTAACACTTGCCATATTCCGGTGGTATTATTAACCGCACGTACTGCTATAGAGCACAATATCGAAGGTTTGAAGATTGGTGCGGATGATTATATCACGAAACCGTTTAATACCAATCTTCTGATTTCCCGCTGCAATAACCTGGTTAATTCCCGCCGGCTATTGCAAGAGAAGTTCAGCAAACAACCACAGGCTTTTGCCCAAATGTTGGCTACCAACCCGATGGATAAGGAGATGCTCGACCGCGCGATGGCCATTATCGAACGTCATCTGGACAATACGGATTTCAACGTTAATATCTTCGCCCGCGAAATGGGTATGGCACGTACGAACCTATTCACTAAACTGAAAGCAGTTACAGGCCAGACCCCGAATGATTTCATCCTAAGCATACGTCTCAAAAAAGGCGCTGTCATGTTAAGGAATAACCCGGAGCTGAATATCACGGAGATCTCTGACCGGATTGGGTTCTCCTCCTCCCGCTATTTCAGTAAATGTTTCAAGGAGATTTATCACGTCAGTCCGCTGGCTTATCGTAAAGGAGAAGAGAGCGAAGAAGAAGGGGACGGAGAAGAAACAGATTAGCAGGCAACTATACAAGCACTCTTGCAAAATAATCTTATATTATTAGGCACGGATCACACGGATTTCACGGATTAAAAAACGATGAGTATGAAAACAACAGCGTTAATCCGTGTAATCCGTGCCTAAATTTATGATATAAACGGTTTCTTAGTCCGGACATCTTCGCCCGAATAAAGAAGGTAACCTCTTAAGTGTACTATTTTGTACTTCACTTGTACATTCCTACTCATTCTTTTTCTTCCATTCGCTTATCTTTGTGTTCATTACATTATTTCCTAAAACATTCAGCATTATGAAAAACGTTTCGCGTCTACTTCCCCTATTGTCCGGCATCGTCACGCTGTCAGGATGCAATCATGCACCCCAAAAGAGCAATGGGCAGAATAGCCAAAAGCCTAACATTATTTATATATTTGCAGATGATCTCGGCATTGGTGATTTAAGTTGTTATGGAGCAACAAAAGTGAGCACTCCCAACATCGACCGGTTGGCAGGACAAGGAGTACAATTCACCAATGCTTATGCAACTTCTGCCACCAGCACCCCTTCCCGTTTCGGACTCCTGACAGGTATGTATCCTTGGAGACAGGAAAACACAGGAATCGCTCCCGGCAACTCTGAACTCATTATCGACACTACCTGCATCACCATGGCAGATATGCTGAAAGATGCAGGATACGCAACCGGTGCAGTAGGCAAATGGCATCTGGGACTCGGTCCGAAAGGTGGAACCGACTTTAACAACCGGATTACCCCTAACGCACAAAGCATCGGGTTCGACTACGAATTTATTATTCCGGCTACCGTAGACCGTGTACCTTGTGTATTTGTAGAAAACGGACATGTCGTAGGACTTGACCCCAATGATCCTATCACCGTAAACTACGACCACAAAGTAGGCGACTGGCCTACGGGAGAAGAGAACCCAGAGCTCGTCACTTTAAAACCCAGCCAGGGACACAACAATACAATTATCAACGGCATTCCCCGTATCGGCTGGATGACCGGAGGAAAATCCGCCCTTTGGAAAGATGAAGACATAGCCGATATCATCACCAACAAGGCCAAGAATTTCATTGCATCCCATCAGGAAGAACCCTTCTTTTTATATATGGGTACGCAAGACGTACATGTACCGCGCATCCCCCACCCACGTTTCGCAGGCAAAAGCGGACTCGGCACTCGTGGCGACGTCATCCTGCAACTGGACTGGACCATCGGTGAAATCATGCACACACTGGACAGCCTCCACATCGCAGACAACACCATCCTGATCTTTACCAGCGATAACGGTCCTGTTATCGACGACGGCTATCAAGACCAAGCTTACGAACTTCTCAACGGGCATACTCCGATGGGGATCTACCGTGGTGGGAAATACAGTGCTTACGAAGCGGGGACACGCGTTCCATTTATCGTCCGCTGGCCTGCCCGAGTAAAGCCGAACAAGCAACAAGCTCTTTTCTCTCAAATAGATGTGTATGCATCGCTCGCCTCCCTTTTGGACCAACCTTTACGTAAAGGAGCTGCTCCCGATAGTCAAGAACATCTGAACGTACTCCTCGGCAAAAATAATACAAACCGTGAGTATGTCGTTCAACAGAATCTCAATAACACACTTGCCATCATAAAAGGTCAATGGAAATACATCGAACCGAGCGACGGCCCCGCTATCGAGTATTGGACGAAAATGGAGTTAGGCAACGACAAACAGCCTCAACTTTACGATTTATCCTCCGATCCATCGGAGAAAACGAATGTATCAAAACAATACCCCGACATAGTGAAAGAATTATCTGAATTACTAGAATCCGTAAAAGAAAAATAGTTTATGAGAACAGGAAAATTGTATGATTTTGCACCAATCTTGAATAATTCTATCCATATTAGAATATTCAATCCATCTATCTTTGCAAGCGTAGATTCAATAAAATCACTTAATTTTTAATATATGAAAAAACATTTATCCACTCAAACTAGAAAAAGGATGCTCTCCTCCATCGGACTGATCCTGTTTTCTGTTTCTTTTGTACTTGCACAGGTACTTGTTAAAGGTACAGTGAAGGATAACTTAGGAGAAGGAGTGCCGGGAGCCAGTGTCCAGGTAAAAGGTACTTCGCAAGGAACAATCACTGACCTTGACGGTAAATTTGCTTTTAACGTGCCCAATAAAAATTCGATATTGGTTATTTCTTTCATTGGTTATGTCACAGTAGAAATGAAGGTGGACACTCAAAAGCCAATGGTTATCACATTAAAGGAAGACACAAAGACATTGGACGAAGTGGTAGTAGTCGGCTATCAGGAGATACGCAAGAAGGATCTGACTGGCTCTGTTGCCAAAGCCAGTATGGCGGAACTACTTAGCACTCCGACTGCTTCTTTCGGCGAGACATTGGGCGGACGTATTGCCGGTGTCAACGTAAGTTCGGGCGAAGGTATGCCGGGCGGACAGATGAACATCGTCATCCGTGGTAACAACTCTTTGACACAGGACAACTCTCCTCTTTATGTCATTGACGGTTTCCCGGTGGAAGACCCCTCCATAGCCGCAGCCATTAATCAGAACGATATCGAGTCACTCGACTTCCTGAAGGATGCCTCTGCTACCGCTATCTACGGTGCCCGTGGTGCCAACGGTGTCGTGATGATTACAACCAAGAAAGGAACAATCGGCCAACCTAAAATTAAATACGACGGAAGTTTCGGTATTCAGCATATCACCAAAACGATCCCGATGATGGATGCCTATGAATTCGTCAAACTACAGGCAGAACGTAGTCCCAAAGATATGGAAACTACCTACTTCATGAATTATGACGGTAAGAAATGGGGACTGGAAGATTATAGAAATATCCCGCAATATAACTGGCAGGATGAAATCTTCCGCAGCGCATGGATGCAAAGCCACAATGTCAGCCTGACCGGTGGTTCGGAAGGAGTTCGCTACAATGCTTCTTTATCTTATTATGACCAGGACGGTATCTTGTTGGAATCAAACTACAAACGTGTACAAGGCCGTATGGGTACTACCATCCAAAAGAAGAAACTGAAAATCTATCTGACGACCAACTATTCCAGTACTACAACTACCGGTGGTTCTCCTTCCCAGAACTCATACAGTGGTATGAATAACCTGTTCTATAGTGTATGGGGATATCGCCCTGTGACCGAACCGGACAGACCATTAAACTCGTTGATGGATAACATCATGGACGACGCGATAAACAATACCAACGACTATCGTTTCAACCCTATCATGTCTTTGAAAAATGAATATCGCAAGACGTACGCGAACTATATCCAGTTCAACGGATTTGCAGAATATGAATTTATCAAAGGATTGAAGTTGAAAGTTTCCGGCGGTTACACATTCGATACCCGCAAAGGGGAAACATTCAACAACTCGAAAACTCGTTATGGTAATCCGAAATCATCCGATAAGGTGAATGCAGAAATCTACCATTCTCAACGTGCAACGTGGTTGAACGAAAATATTCTAACCTATCAGACCAATATCAAACGGAAGCATTTCTTTAATAGTATGGTAGGTGTAACTCTGCAAAATTCTGACTATGAATACTATTCATACAAGACAGTGCAAATTCCAAACGAAGCACTCGGGATGGCAGGAATGAGTGAAGGAACTCCCAGTACGACCAAATCATTAAAGAGTTCCTGGTCTATGCTCTCTTTCCTGGGACGTTTGAACTATAACTACAAATCATTGTATTATGCAACGGTTTCTTTCCGTTCCGACGGTTCTTCCAAATTCCGTGGTGATAACCGTTTCGGCTATTTCCCTTCCGGTTCATTGGCATGGGGATTCATGGAGGAAGATTTTATGAAACCATTGAAGTCCGTTGTTTCTTCCGGTAAATTAAGAGCAAGCTGGGGATTGACCGGTAACAACCGTGTAGGCGAGTATGATACGTATGCTTTATATCAGATATTAAAAGATAAAGTTGGAGATTTTATTTCGATCGGTAGCCTACCGAGTGGTGTATATCCGTTCGAAAACAGCCTGACAAGTGTAGGTACAGTGCCCACTTCCTTAAGAAACAGAAAACTGAAATGGGAGACTACCGAACAGTGGAACCTAGGCCTGGACTTAGGCTTCCTGGACGAACGCATCGGATTAACCGTAGACTGGTATCGTAAAACGACTCGTGATTTGTTGCTGAATACTGCACTTCCCACCTCTTCCGGTTATTTCAGTGCCATGAAGAATGTAGGAAAGGTACGCAACCAAGGTATCGAGCTCACATTGAACACAACCAATATCAAGAACCGTCATTT
This sequence comes from Bacteroides xylanisolvens, assembly GCF_018289135.1. NCBI lineage: Bacteria > Pseudomonadati > Bacteroidota > Bacteroidia > Bacteroidales > Bacteroidaceae > Bacteroides > Bacteroides xylanisolvens. The sequence goes on along the minus strand of NZ_CP072216.1, from coordinate 4,884,282 downwards.
CTCATGGACTACTAACTTTAATATCGCATTCAACAAGAACAAAGTATTAGAATTGGCCGAAAACCAATCTTCTCTGTTGAGTGCAGCCAAATTTGACCAGAACTATAACTCTCAATACAGCTACATTGCCAAAGTGGGTTATCCGATGGGAATGATGTACGGATTCATCTACGAAGGTACATACAAATACGAAGATTTCGACAAAGTAGGTGATACATATACACTGAAACGCAATGTTCCGTATTTCTCTTCCGAAAGTAATACACAACCGGGTATGCCGAAATACGCAGACCTGAATGGTGACGGTATCATCGACGATAACGACCGCACTATGATCGGTAACGGTATGCCGAAACATACGGGCGGATTTACCAACAATTTCGAATACAAAGGATTTGACTTGAGCATCTTCTTCCAATGGTCGTATGGAAACGATGTATTGAATGCCAACCGCCTGTTCTTCGAGAACAGCAATAAAACACGTGACTTGAACCAATACGCAAGTTACGCAGACCGCTGGACACCGGAAAATCCGGAAAGTAATATTCCGAGAGCTACCGACTCCGGTTCTAACAAAGTGTTCTCTACACGTATTATCGAAGATGGTTCGTTCCTTCGTCTGAAGACCGTGTCTTTAGGATATACACTGCCGAAACAACTGACCAAGAAATGGAAGATAGACAATGCACGCGTATTCGTTGCCGGTCAGAATCTATGGACATGTACAGGGTATTCCGGTTACGACCCGGAAGTATCTATCCGTGAAGGCGCACTGACTCCGGGACTGGACTTCTCCGCTTATCCGAGAGCCTACTCTATCAGTTTTGGTATAAACTTAGGTTTCTAATCAATCATCCTTCAAACAATTACGTATATGAAAACAATAAAAATAATCATCATATCACTTCTTGTCGGACTTAACCTGACTTCCTGCGATTTCTTGGAAAAAGACCCGACATACACCACTCCTGAAAACTTCTTCAAAAATGAAGCGGACGCTACCTCTTGGCTGACAGGAACCTATGCCATTCTGGGACAAAGTTCCTTCTACGGAAATGAGTTCTTATACCTTGTAGGAGGTGACGATCTGGGACACTATGGTGGTGCCAACCGCGGACCTAACAAAAGTGGGTTGATCTGTAACAATGCCAACACAAGTGATCCGGCCGTTGCAGCATTGTGGTACACATTATACTCCGGCATCAACAGAGCCAATATTTTCCTGGAAAATATTGATGCAGTGCCCGATATGAACGACGATACCCGCAAGCAGTACAAAGCCGAAGCCCGTTTCTTACGCGCATTCTATTATTTTACTTTGGTAGAATGTTGGGGAGATGTACCTTTCAAGACTACTTCTACAGAAGATGCCTATAACCTCTCCATTCCACGTACGGACAAACAGACGATTTATGATTTTATCATCAAAGAGATGTATGGTTCTGCCGAGGATCTCAAATCTGCTCAAGATTTGAACTATTTACCGGGACGTGTTTCCAAATCGGCTGCTTGGGGAATGTTGGCGCGTGTATATATGTTCCGGGCCGGTGAACCTAAACGTGACAAGGAAGTGGGTTTGGCTAACAACACGACTAGTGCCGAGATTACAGAATATTTCAAAAAAGCAAGTTACTATGCACAGTTAGTCAAGAATGAGGGTCATTCACTAACTGCCAAATATTGGGACTTCTTTATCGACATTTGTTCTGATAAGTATAACACTGCTCTCAATAAGGATGGTGCCAAGGCTAATGAAAGTATTTGGGAAGTAGAATTTGCAGGTAACCGTTCGACGGATGTACGTGCAGAAGGTAGAATCGGTAATATTATCGGCATTCAGGGTAAGGACCTTTCTTCCAAAGCATCCATTACTGGTAAAGGTGATCCGGGCTATGCATACGCTTTTATCTGGAATACTCCTAAACTGCTGGAATTGTATGAAGCAAACGATGACATTGACCGTTGCAACTGGAATATTGCTCCATTCACTTACACCCAGTCAGCAGGAGAAGGTACTCCGGTGGACGGTCGTGAATTTGTAAAGGGAAAAAGAGATGAAGTGGAACAACAATACTGGGATAAATCCTTCAGCTATGGTAAAACAGAGCCGGGGTCTACTTACGGTGATCGTGAATCGAAGAACGATGCCAATAAGAACCGCAACAGGGCTGCCGCCAAATATCGTAGAGAATATGAAGCAGACAAGAAGAGTAAAAACGATACTTCCATCAACTTCCCTCTTCTCCGTTACTCTGACATTCTGCTAATGATTGCAGAGGCAGAAAATGAAGTCAACCATGGCCCTAATGATTTGGCGTATGAATGTATCAATGCAGTAAGAGAACGTGCAGGAATCAAAAAACTTGCAGCAAATCTGGATGAAGAGAGCTTCCGCAAAGCTATCAAAGACGAACGTGCAATGGAACTCTGTTTCGAGTACACACGCCGTTTCGACCTGATCCGTTGGGGAGACTATTACAAACTGATGCAGGAACAAGTGGACAAGGCACAGGCTGACGAATCCTGGAAGTTCGGAATCAATGTATATACTTACTTCAATATTCCGAAGTCTTACAACTATTTCCCGATTCCTGCCAATGAAATTGGCTCGAACGGTGCTATCAAAACAAATAATCCGGGTTGGTAAATCACTTATTAACTTTAAAAAGAAAAGGATATGAAGACAATATATATGAAGACAATATATAAAAGTTTGATGACTATCGCTTTTGCCGGACTGTGTCTCGCTTCATGCGACAAGGAATTAAAAGAAGAAACAGCAATGGAAGTGGGTGTGGTGACAGACAACAATGTCAGCTTTAACGGTAACACTGTAACTGTCAAAAAAGGCAGTCCGGTAACGTTCAGCTTTAATGGAGACCCTGACTTTATCACTTTCTTCAGTGGAGAAATAGGTCATGAATACAAACATCGAAACCGTACAGAAATGAAAGTAGAGGATATTGAAAAGTGTGAACTTAGTTTCCGCATTTGGTATAGATATGGAAACGCAAGCACAATTAAAGGCTCTACTCATGTACTCGTTTCCGACCAATTTAATGGCATAAACGGCAGTAATGTAGATCAAGATAAACAAACTGTAGAAAACTGTGAATGGACAGAGGTATTTGCACAGGAAGAACTTCCAACCAAACCGAACAGCACTAGCGAGACAGCAGAATCCAGCAAAACTTTTACATTCGAATTATCTTCTTATCTTGCTAAAGAAATAACAATAGCGGTTCACTATAACCCCATTGATAACTCAAATACAATGCCACAGCTCAACATCATGGATATGAATATTGACTTGATGTTCACAAACGGCAAAGGGAATACGGTTAATGCAAAAGATTTCGGTTTCTCACCGCTAAATCTCGTATATGATTTAACGAAGCTAAATGACAGTCACAAAAAAGTTCTTAAGAAGGCATTGGGAAATGAGAAAATGCCGGATGAGGACCTAAACAGTGAAGAGAACATAAAAAAATATCCATATTTGCTTGTTGACGGACAAATCCCTGACTTCTGGAGTACCACCACACCTACCAGAATACAAATCGCAGGAGGAAGTAAAGGAACAACAAAAGCAGACACTTGGCTTATCTCGGCTCCCGTCTTGCTGGGTACTTGCTATCCGGATGCAGGACAAAGCATCAAGAATATCTCGCAATCATTAGAGATATACTCACATACCTACGAGGAGGCCGGAACATACACCGCTACCTTCGTAGCCAACAATGCAAACTACGTCCATCAAGGTGGTCAAGTAGTACGTGAACTGACTATAAACGTTGTAGAATAATAGTATATCCCCCAATTTTTCTAACCTTCAATCATAGAAAACGTTTATAAAAATCAGACTTTAATCAATTTAACATTAAAAAGAGAGGGTCCGCGAGGTTCCTCTCTTTTACTTTTACCATATCTTTTCACCCTCTTCCCTTTCTTCTCTTCCGAAAAAACATTTTTCTTTACTCAACTAGCGTATAAATCAACATTTATATATAAGTTTGCACAAAAATAAAAACAATGCAAAAGACTCTTCCTATTCATTTTGCCCCATTACAAGGTTATACCGACGTGTTTTACCGTAATGCTCATGCTGCCTGCTTCGGAGGTATAGATACTTATTATACCCCATTTGTACGACTCGAAAAAGGCGGATTTCGTCATAGAGATGTCCGAGGAATCGAGCCCGGAAATAATCAAGTACCCCATCTGATTCCGCAACTGATAGCTCCCTCTTTTGACAAAGCAGACAAAATCTTATCCCTATTCATTGAAAAGGGATATAAGGAAGTCGATATCAATATGGGATGCCCTTTTCCCATGCTGGCTAAACGCCACAATGGTTCCGGTATTCTTCCTTATCCCGAAGAAGTGCAAGCGTTACTTAGCCTGCTGATTACGGAATATCCGCAAATAAGTTTTTCTATCAAAATGAGGTTGGGTTGGGAAGATCCGAAAGAATGTCTGAAACTGGCTCCGATTATCAATGAGCTCCCCCTACGACAAGTGGTTATGCATCCCCGCTTAGGAAAACAGCAATATAAAGGAGAAGTCGACCTTAAAGCGTTTGAAGCCTTTCAGGGAGTCTGCAAACATCCGCTCATCTATAATGGGGATATCAATAGTGTGGAAGATATTCACCACATTCAGGAACAGTTTCCCGGATTAGCCGGAATGATGATAGGACGAGGATTACTTGCCAACCCGGCATTGGCATTGGAATATAGACAAAACCGTACACTTGAGCTTGATGAAATAAGAGAAAAATTGCAATCGATGCATAGATGTGTATACAATCAATATGCAGAACAGTTAGAAGGAGGAGACGAACAGCTTCTGAACAAAATGAAAACTTTCTGGGAATATTTAATGCCGCAAGCGGACAGAAAATTACTGAAAGCAATTCATAAAAGCACAAGCCTCAACAAATACAATCAGGCAATCCTTGCCTTTTTTAATCAACGATAAACTAATAACCAGTAATTTTACGTAATTTTGCACCCGTTTACAAATATGCACATTATGAAAAAGTACATTCTCTTATTTCTTTGCCTGATAATCGTATCGGGCAGTTTCGCACAAATGCAGGATTTCAAGTTCAAATTCTACGGACAGATTCGTACTGACTTATATTATAATAGTCGTGCTAATGAAGAAACCGTAGACGGATTGTTCTATATGTATCCGAAAGATAAGGTACGTGATCCGGATGGGAATGATTTGAACTCAACGCCCAACAGCAATTTCTATACCTTGTATTCACGTCTCGGAGTAGACGTTGCCGGTCCGAAGCTGGGGACGGCCAAGACATCTGCCAAAGTAGAGGTTGACTTCCGTGGTACAGGTACCTCTTATTCGGTCATTCGACTTCGCCATGCTTATTTGAATCTGGATTGGGGAAAATCGGCTGTATTGCTCGGGCAGACTTGGCATCCGTTATTTGGAGATGTGTCTCCACAGATTCTTAATCTCTCCGTAGGAGCACCGTTCCAACCATTTAGTCGTGCACCTCAAATTCGTTATCGCTATACAAACAAGAATTTCCAACTTACCGGAGCAGCAGTATGGCAATCACAATACACTTCACAAGGTATCAATCCTGACAAACCGAAAGAGAGTAAAAAAAGTCATGAATACTTAAAGAATGGTTGCATCCCGGAGATATATGTAGGAGCTGACTACAAGAAAGACGGCTTATTGGCAGGTGTCGGCATTGAATTATTATCATTAAAGCCACGCATACATGCTTGGGGAGCGAACGGAGATCAATATAAAATAGACGAACGCATAACTACCCTTTCTTACGAGGCCCATGCGAAATATACCCATAAAGCCTGGTTCATTGCTGCAAAAAGTGTATTGGGTTCCAATCTCACGCAGGCCTCCGGGTTAGGCGGATTCGGCATAAAGTCAGTTGACGGGCACACCGGAAAACAAAAATATACTCCGATACGTTTCTCCAGCTCTTGGTTGAATGTTGTCTACGGACAGAAATGGAAACCTGGTATTTTTGTAGGTTATGCCAAAAATTTGGGAACAAGCGATGCACTATATGCTCCAGATGGAACTGACGCTCAAGTGTATGGAACGGGAACAAACCTCGATCAGTTAGTAACAGCAGGGGCAGAACTGACCTACAATGTTCCCCACTGGAAATTCGGTTTGGAATATACCTTAAGCTCTGCATGGTATGGTTCACTCAATGCCTCCAATGGAAAAATCAGAGATACTCATGCCGTATGCAACAACCGCATTGTTGCTGTTGCCATGTTCATGTTCTAATCTCTCTCTACACAATTCTTTTGATTATATATCTGTCACCTGTCACCGATTACTACCTAATGATTTGATTATAAACGATTAGCATTGTGACAGCAATCGGTGACAGCATTGTGATGACAATATTGCTGTCACCGAAAACAGCAAACTACATTTCATTAATCGGAGACATTCATTACGGGAGCCCCAACAGTCATATTTACTTCACTTATATACAACCTTTGTTTCATTACGGGAAACGATTAGTTTCACACCGAGAAACCAATCGTTTCGCTATTTGAAACTTTTGGTTTCCTTACTTGAAACTAGAGTTTCATACGCTTGAAACCAAAGTTTCTGCAGCTAGATGTACTGTACTGGATTTAGTTGACAACTTCGTTTGTTATACCTAAGTTAGTTAACTCAATATATTTTAAAACCTAAATAAGTTTACTTGTCCCTTTGTAATTCCTTAATAAGTTGTCATATTAAAGATGTTGCAAACATATGTATCTTTTCTTATAAATGCAAGACTTCGGGCTGTAAACTTCATTAAACAACAAAAACTCTTCGCTCGGGGATCGCCCTCGCGGCAAGGGGCGGGAGCACCCGTCCCGACGAGCGGGACTTCAACTACCTTTTTCCGCGTACTTACGAATATGTTCCATCGGTGTTTTCATTTGTATACCTTGATGGGGTCGAACATAATTGTATGCATATATGGCGTCGCTTATACGTTTATCCAACTGTTCAAAGCTGTCATCTTCGCAGTCAAACAACCACCCATTCTTGATCGTGTTATTCATCCGTTCAGCCAGGGCATTATGTAGCGGATCTCCACACTGCGTCATACTAATATTGATATGATGTTTCTTGAGCATATCCACATACAGGTTTGAGCAGTATTGCACTCCCCGGTCAGAATGGTGTATGAGACTACTCAAATCAACATTGTATCTGTTGTAAAAGTCTATAGCCATCCTCAGTGCCTTTAAGGGACCTTCCGCTTCAAGTGTTTTGCACAGGGCATATCCAACTATCGCCCGACTGCCCGCATCGGTAAGAAGAGACAGGTAAGCCCATCCCTGGTACGTGGCAACATAGGTTATGTCCGCTACAACCATTGAACCGAATGTGTCAGCTACAAATTTAGGAGTAACATTTAGCAAGTCCGGATAAATGTAATAATTATGATTAGAATTTGTTGTCTTTGGTCTCACATGTCTGACACGTTGACACAGGCCATTAGCACGAAAAATATTATAGCATTGATCACGCCCAATGACCATCCTGACACCAAACTTGCGGAGACAGCATGCATAGAGTTCACGTATACCAGCCTTAGGCATAAGTTTACGTAACTCATTACAATACAACACAATGCTTGATGTGAGGATGTCTATTTCCTTTTTTCTGTTGACATGCTTATAATAACCTTGTCTGGTTATGCCGAAGTAATCACAGAGGAACTGTAGCCTACCGCGCATATGACGGGCAGAGTTCCCCTGTGACAAGGTATCGATTACTTGGCATCGGAGTTTTTTCGAACCTTGATGTGATAGGTTGACTCAGCAAGATTTATTAATTCCTCACAAGCTTCATGACGAAGACTTTCCTCCTGAAGAGCACGCTGAAGTTTGCGATTTTCGGCACGCAATGCAGCGAGTTCTTTCTCCAGTTCATTGAGAGACTCAGCAGAGTATTTGTTGAAAGAGGGGTGGTCTGTACTCATAACTTTATCATTTATATGATACTTATCAAGCCAAAGAATCAGCAGACGACGGCAAATACCGGTACGTTTGGCAAACTGATACTTCGTTTCCGAAGTAGATAAATACTCACGAATATAAGACATTCGTTCGGATTCTGTGTAAGGAGTGTACTTCTTTTTTAATTCTTTCATGGGAATTTCGCATTTAAGAAGTGTCAACTTATTTAGTACACTACAAGAAACAATAGTTTCAAAGCTTTGGAAACCACGCTTGTACAAAGGGAAACAAAACATTTTCTGGTTGCCAGACTTCTTACCTCTTCAGTTCCGCTTCAAAGCTAGCGCCATCTTTGCAACTGAACCGCAAGATTGTTTGCTTTTCATTGGAAGAGACTACCGTACAATAGGGAGTTTCTTCCACATTCCATCGGCCTTTTATGGTCACAGTCACTGGTATTTCACTACTTCCATTATTAATCCACGGACGAGAGTAGATACTACGTTCAATCCGCTTCCCGTCTTTATCAAACGCTTCGTCACTTGGACCGCGATACAAAGCCAAATCAGGTTGTGCTACCGTCAGTTTAATCTTATCAGCAGATTCTTTATGAGTCATAACCAGGCAGGAAGTATCCACACGTTGCAACAGACCACCCGGCAACGTTGTTTCAGGAGTTTCAAACAATACATAAGAAACAATCTGCTCGGAAGCGGACTCTACAATATGCGCCTTCCGATCTTGCTGCAAAACTTTATAAGTTGGCTTTTTCGCAAACTTCTTCATCGCGATTTCATTCGTTTGAGGCAAAACAGCGTATTCATACCTTCCGTTTTTCGGTGCCTTTCCATGATCTACTACCAAAGAAACCCAATCACCCTTTGTTTCCTTTCCCGTATTCTGCATTCGCGAATATTGAGGGAAGTTTTTCTCAAATCGAATGGCTGTCGGAACATAATAACCTGTTCCCAAATGATCTACCCATACTTTCTTATCTTCCTGATAATTTTTCCAATAGTCATGTCCCGCCTTATCTGTGACTGCCAATTGGAAGATAGTCGTTTCAGTGGAGAATTCCGTATTTGTATTTTCAATATCCGATCCAAGGCAGACAATCATTCCATCGATGAAATGGTAAGATTTACGTGCCCGGTGCGATCCGTTATACTTGTCGTGCTCGTGCAACTTCATTCCGAAGTTACCATTCATCTTCTGTTGAGACAATCCGCCTGCAAAAGCTTCATCAGAATAAAGCATCTCTTCCATTCCTGAATAACGATCTACATTGAGTACTTTAGCCTGCAATTGTTCCAACGGCAAATGAATAGATGTGACTCCCGGGATACGGTTCCAGTCAAAACCTTCCTGCTGCCAACCACTAGTGGCCGGAGTCACTGTCTGCCCCGGTGCAGCAGTCAATATCTGCAAACTGCCGTGTGCCAGATAGCGACCATATAAATTCGCTCCCAAATAATGTTCAGCCGCCCATAAATAACGGGAATGTCCACGGGCCACGGCAGACCAGTTACTGCGACGTTGAACAGAGACACAACCATAGCCCATTGCTATATTCCCCTGTGGATCCGGTTCCGGACGGAAACCTTTCTCTATCAGAAGCTTTGCCGCTTTGCGTTCTTCAGCATTTGAAACTTTGGGCATATATTCGGGAGCATCATTCTCAACGCCCGAATTTGAAATCAAACGAAGATAAGAAGAAGCCATTTCACTATCATATTCCGCCTTTCCATCGGGAGAACCGGCTAAAGCCATCATGGCAAAATGCATAGGAACCAGTTTACCTTTTCCATCCGGATGACGACCGGACATAGAAAGAGGGAAATTCAGTTTATTGCAATAAAAGCGCATGGTCAGCAATACATTCTTCACCGTTTCATGAGCCAACTTGGAAACTGCAAATTCCGTCTGGCTAAGAAGATAAATCATGTTTGTTGCCCCATCCAGTCCGCCTACGGCATAAGCCGGATAGTTATTGTGATGATGGAAAGCACCTCCGTCCACTTTAAATGAACCGGACAGCCCCAGTGCAGGACGGCAACCATAATCAATCCAACGAGAGAAAGACCGTAAGTATTGCAGTTTCTCCGGTGTATCTTCCATCATTAGAATACTGGCAATACGCCCTGTGGTCTGTGTATTGAAAGAGTCCATATCAATTCCGTCAACTTCCGGTTTGGGATACACTTCGTTAGTAATCGCATACCAGCGTAATGTCCGTTCGGCTTCTTGGAGTTTGCCTGCTTCCCTAAGCACATCTTTCATCAAGAAATATGCCAGGTACAGGCCGCGAACACTATACCCGTAATGATGGATATTTCCCCAACAACTACCATAAGCCACGCCCTGATCGGTTATGTGATCGTACATTGCCAAGAACTTCTTCTTCATTTCTTCCCGAATCACCGGTTTCGCCGTACTATTATTATATGCAACAGCTATTTTTTTCATCAGATCGAAATAAGCACGCATTTCCACACCCATCTTAGTGAGCATATCCTTGTTCCAATCCGGAATGATTCGTTCATAAGCTTCGGCGGCACGTACCATATAGATAGGTACTCCCGAAACCTGACCGTTTTTGTAAGTGATCTGATAGAAATCATATTTCTTGCGAATATTCTCAACCTCTTTATCTGTGATCTTGCCTTTCGTGTAGATCATATCACGAAAACGCTTCTCTAACAGTTGCATCTCTTCCCGTTGCTTGTTGCCTACAGGAGTTAGTTCAATATCCGGCTTTAAAAGAGAATGTTTATAAATCACCAGCCAATGACTGGTCGTTCCTTTATTCACAAAAGGCACCTGCAAATCGGCTGTTTGTTGACGTGCGTCTACTTTAGTGGATGTAATTAAATGGTCGATGAAAAGACGACCTTTTGAATTTGGAGCTACAATACGAAGTTCATTCATCCCTTCCTCCGGTATGCCTTGCATATCCCTCTCATAGCAGACCCATGCGGCACGCCAGCCAGTGAAATTGATACCAAAAGGAAAAGAAGTACATTTTTTACCGTCTTTCAGAAACTCAAATTCGATGGTTGCATCTTGGGGTTCTTCATTGTAAACCCACACAATAAAAGCCGAAAGATATAAATCCTTGCCAGTCGGATCTTTCTTTTCAAACTTCAAGTCTTTTTTAAGCTCCAATACACCACCTGGTTCAAATGTCCATTCCAACGAATGTTTTCCGTCTTTATAATGCACATCGGATACTGACAGTTGAGAACGAGTGCCGGATATACAATCCGGGATTTGTGGTTCTTCAAAAGAAAACATCCGCTCATCTGTTACGACTTGCGCATGAAGGAATGTTGAACACAAAAGAGAAAATAGAGTTGTCACTCCAAATTTAATAAAAGGTTGTTTCATCATGGATATATCGTCTTATTAGGTTTTTCAGTATATAAGTCAGAGAGTAGTCACTTTAAAATCTGTAAACAGTACATGATTCTGCAAGAGACGAAGACCGAAGTGTCCGTCACCTTCGCCGCCTGTAAGAACATAGCGGAACAGTTCTTCACCATTCACAGAATAAGTCGTGATTCCTTTTTCCACTTTAATGCGAATCTGATACCACTGATTGGGAACAAGCAAGTGAGAGGCATCAGTATATTCTTTCAATAAGGGTTTCACCTTGTCATCTGCTACTCCATAATATTCTCCTCTGTAACGACGGAAACGAGTCGTCGAGTTATCATTTCCCCCGTATCCAACGTAGAAAAGGTTTAATGTGTTGTAGTTTTTAAAGATGCCGTCGCGCCACTGACTACGAGTGAAAAGATCATCTGGGTATTTAGGGTCATTGGCAGCCCAAAAACAATTCAAGTCACTCAAGCGATCGTACTTCCCTCCTTGCATCACCATACAAGTGCGGTAACTAACCTCATAATTCCCCGCCAATCGCTGCTGATACCACATAGTCAATCCATCCGGCACGATCAATTCTAATGTATCTGTACGTTCTATCACCTGCAAGGCATGGGATGCATCTTCTATCTTCCATTGTTGTGCAAACGCATTTTCGCATTGTGCAAACAGCACTACACTATCCAAGAGAAATAAAGTAATCAAACTGTAGCTAATAAAAAATCGCTTCGTCATTACGGTATTAGTTTAAAGATAATTCTTCCGGATACAAAGAAACCCCTCTTTTCGAAAAAAGAGGGGCTCAAATTGTACAAAATATCTCAAATAATGTATTGACCGGGATTTTGTATTACCAAGCTTCTACCACTTTTTCAGCAGCCGGATGCAAATACCAATCCTTGTTATCAGCTCCATTGCTAGTCACCCAAGCACGGAATTCAGGATAAGCGTTATCAAAAAGCACCTTTTCATAAGCATGTTTTACGCCAACAGGAACTTTAATTCCCCAAACAAAACCATTCTTATTACAATATGGAACACCTTCCATCATTTCACCGGCTGAATCAGCTTCGTAATTAGTATAAAGATAAGAAGGTCTATAGCCTTTCATGTGAATCTCTTTATTCGTATTTGTCACAATAAAGAAATTCTGATTATGAGTATCAGTAATAAGAGCACGATAAGCTTTCAATTGATCCAAATCTTCAGTAAGACTAGTACGAACCTTAGCTCCCAAAATAATTTCTGCACGCAACATGCCTTGTCCCGGATTTATAAAACCTTTTGTAGTCTGGAAGAAATTAGTATTATCACCCAAAGCACTCAAACCATCCATTATGATAACCGGACTACCGTGTTCCGTGTCTACCGTAACTTTACAAAATTGCGATTTTCCAAAGAGTTGCTGTTGAGGCATTTCTGCTTTCATTTCCCCAGTAGCAAGTTCGGTTTCTTTTCCTTGTCCTTCTTTCAAAAGAATACGGGTTGCAACAGTCTCTATATACTTTTTATCCAAGCCACCTAATACTACACCTAATTTAATAGGATATCTACCGCCTTTAGCACGAATATCCAAAGTCAACTTCAATCCTTCTTTATATCCCTGACCAGCTTCGAACCATTTTTCAGCCTGACATTCGGTTACTTTCAAATCGTACTCAAAAACAACATCGTTCAAATCATTGTCTTGACCTGGTTCAATCGGCCAATTGTCTTCAAACATAGCAACGCCTGTATTATGATAGAAAAACCATCCATCATCTTCCTCACTAGTTACCGCCACCGCATCTTCAGGTACAGTTATTGCTACAGTCTCGCCACTCCGAGTCACGCTATTTATCGGAAATGATGCTGTTTTATCTGTTCCATCAGAATACTTCAAATAAATATTGGCACAGTGAATAGGCACATTCAATTCCAAGTCTTTCTCTCCATCAACAAGCAGGCCACTCACCAACAAACTTCTTTCCTGATTTTCTGAATCCCAATACAAATCAACCGCTACAGGCTTACTTGAATAAACTTTAGCAGAGACAGTACGACTAGTTGCAAAATCAAACCCTGCCGGAATAACATACTGCGGGGAATCATCTCCTCCTCCATTATCCACTATTCCTTCTTCATTGTTACTGTCTGTACAAGCAACAACCAACATCGTCCCCATAAGGACATACATCAAACTTTTAATCTTCATTTTAATCTAATTTTTAAATTTATTGTTTGTTTCAGTTTCCTATGAAAGCTCTACCTTATCGCACCCATATCCGAGCCCTATATGTTAACTTATCAAAAATATAATTAACGCTTAATGGCATTTTACCTGCCTTTATTTGTAATTTCAATCCTTTCCATCGAAAATAATCACAAGAGCTCAAATATGGCTCAAAAGCCCTGTTCATAAACAATGGATAATATATACAAGTTATTTAGTATATTTGCATTAGACAGAACATTCAATACAACAAATATAGAACTTTTGTTTTGAATATACAAGTTTTATAGATTAAATATCAAGGGAAATGGATCAAGTACTGTATGGTATAGATTACATAGAATATTATTTCTATTGGATATATTACAAGTTTATTGGCTATCCTTTAATCATAAGAATATGCTCAATTGCAGTAATGTTTTGTATTATTGCGTACTTGTTTCTCCTATTCCATATTATATATGGTATATTCAAAAGGCGGAAAGAGAAGCGAAGATACAACAAAGCTTTCGACAAATATTACGAGGAAATGAAATCTATCTCGCTAGATTCTAACACATTAAGTGAAGAGGAAATCGCAGACAGATTACAGTATGATACGAAAAAACGTCCCAAGCCTAATGAATTACGTATTATCACTCAACTATTAACAGAAATCAAGAGTGTACATGAAGATGACATCCATGAACTAAACTATCAAACGATTCAAACCGTATTCCAGATCACGCGTTTCCTTGAACGCGAACTTCAATTCGGCTCCAAAAGAGCAAAGATACAAGCGCTGAAACTTATTCAATCCATCAACGGATATGCCTCTGAAGCGGTATTGGTACGCTTCCTCTATCATCGTGAAATAGAATTGAGGAACTCTGCACGCTACACTTATATGTGGCTAAGCCAGGGAGATCCGTTCCGTTTCTTCGACGAAGACATCGGCATGAAGTTGAGACAATGGGATATGATGGAATTGCATGCCATCTTGGAACACCGCAAGAAGGTGGGATATAACACACCGAGCTTTATAAAATGGGTGAATACTTCGGCCGAAGAGAATGTTAAGATATTCTTTATCAACGAAATCCGGTTATATAATGAAACCGATAGTGCTCCCATCCTGGCTAAACAAATCAACGCACGCTCTACCGAAATCCGGGGCGAAGCGATCAGAACTTTAGGAAAACTAAAATATAAAGAGATCGAGCCCAAGCTGATTGAAATGTATCATGTGCAACCGGAAGAAGTCAAGCGACAAATCATTTCGGCTGTTGCAGACCTGAAAACAGATAAAGCATTAGGATTTCTTTACAATGCTTATGATGAAGCAGACAACTGGGGGACAAAACGTATCATCCTGAAAGCCCTCTATGAATACAGTGCAATGGGAAGAAAAACATTCGATCAATTGGAGAGAAAAGCAGATTCCCACACAGCTATATTGTTTGCCCATACCAAGCATCCGTTAATCAACCAGTTAATTTAGAGAATATGAGAGATATAATATTTACATTCTTCAATTATTTCGTATTCTTTTATACGAGTATGCTGGCGATATTCTTCGTCACATTCGCCTTCCTCTCTTTCATTTCTCTGAAACGGAGAAAAGATTACTATGTGGAAAGCTATATGCGGAAAACAATTAAGGAATCCCCCTATACACCGGGTATTTCGGTAATTGCCCCTGCTTTCAATGAAGAAAAGACAATCATTGATAACGTGAACTCTATGCTCGCATTGGAATACCCGCTTTTCGAGGTGGTGATCGTTAATGACGGAAGCACGGACAGTACGTTGAAGAAGATGATTGAACATTACGAACTGATAGAAGTGCCCTATGCCTATATTGAGCGAATCAAAACCAAACCGTTCAGAAGACTCTTCAAATCTACCAGTCCGAAATACAGTCGACTTATCGTTGTAGACAAAGAGAATGGAGGAACCAAGGCGGATGCATCCAATGCAGGTATCAATGTTTCTTCATATCCTTATTTCATCTGTACGGACGTAGACTGTATCTTAGAGAAATATGCTCTTTACCGCTGTATATCGCCCATCATATCCTCCGATAAACAGGTAATCGCAGTCAGCGGAACGATGTTGATGGCAAACGGATGCGTAGTGAAAGACGGGCAGATAGTAGACGTGAGAACTCCGCGTACTCCGATTCCGCTTTTCCAGAACCTCGAATACATGCGTTCCTACCTGATTGGTAAGATGGGATGGTCTGCAATCAATGGTATGCCGAATGTTTCCGGTGGATTCGGTCTTTTCGACCGTTCCGTAGCCATTGCAGCCGGAGGATACGACGGTACTTCCTTTGCAGAAGATATGGACCTCATTACCCGCATGGTAGGATATATGTGCGACTTCTCCCGTCCTTATAAGATTATTCAGATTCCTGATACTTGCTGTTGGACAGAAGGACCTCCCAACTTGGCGATGCTTTACCGTCAACGTACCCGTTGGGCACGAGGATTGTTCCAGACACTTAGTATCCACCATAAGATGATCTTCAAGAAAACATATAAACAGATGGGATTGCTGACTCTGCCTTATATGTTCGTATTTGAGTTTCTGGCACCCATCATCGAGCTTACCGGTTTGATCGTATTTATCTATCTGGCCTTTACAGGAGCGGTCAACTGGAATACGGCGTGGATGATTTACCTGACGATCTATACGTTCTGCCAGTTCCTTTCCATCGTCGTTATTACCTACGACTATTACGTCGGGATGCTTTATAAAAGAGGATACGAATATCTGTGGATTATCATAGCGTCCATATTGGAGCCCATCTTCTATCATCCCATCATCACTTTCTGTTCATTGAGAGGATACCTTAGCTATCTGACCAATAGAGACTTCAAGTGGAAGAATATGGAACGTAAAGGATTCAAGCAGAAAGAAGAAAATACGGATGATGCTGAAACAGCGGCTATGAAGCCTGAACCGGCTACGATTTAAACAAGAAAGAAAGATTAAAGACAAGATAGAATGAACAGAGAATTTCTCCATAAGATCACCTTATTAGGTTGTCTGTTTTTGCTGATAACCTCTTCCTCCGGAACCGATAATGGATTCCAGACGCCGGAGCAATATGCCCAAATTGTGCAGGAGCATTTTGCAAACGAGGAATGGGAAGCAGGAAAAGAGCTGTTGGAGGAGGGCCTTCAGAAATACCCGAATGTTTCTGACCTTGAATGGCTCATGGGCAAATACTGGTTTCACGAAAAGAATTATGACCAGTCGCGTTATCATCTTGTTAAAGCAATAGACGACAATTATAACAACGTCAATGCCAAACACCTGCTGGTAGACGTGGAAGATATTACCGAAAACTACTCCAGTGCCATTTGCTACGTTAATGAGTTGCTGGAAGTGAATCCGTATTGGAGAGGCTTATGGCGAAGGAAGATTGAACTATACCGCAAGCAGAACAACGATGTGGAAGCGGATCGCCTGTTGAAACGAATCAATCAGATTTACCCGAACGATACCATTCTAAGGAAAGACTACATCTACAGCATGGAAGTAGGCTACCAGCAAATGAAAAAAGGCGGTAACCGGAAAGAAGCGATCGAGAAACTGACGGAGCTAATCAAAGTATCTCCGCAAAACGAAGAATATTACCTGGACATCATCAACCTGCATTTACAGGAAGGAAACCGGGAAGCAGCTCTAGGCTGGTCATCCAACGGTTTGGCTGCCATACCGGGAAGTGGTGCGCTTATCGTCAAAAGGGCAAGTATCCTCAGTGAATTGGCGCGTTATCCGGAAGCACTGGCATTTATACGCGAGCAAATGAAGAGAAACAATAGTCCTGCCATACGGCGTATGTACAACGACTTATTGATGGAAGCTGCCCGTGCAGAGAAACAGCGGGACCCGTATGTATTATATGGCATGGCCTACGAAGGAGGCAACAAGAACAAGGAAGCATTAGACTACTTATTGAATACTTCCGTCACCCGCGGATATACCAACGACGCCCTCTTCTATATCAGAGAAGCTAAAAAACAATATGGCAACAATGATAAAGGAATTCTCTATAAAGAATATATGCTTTATCGCCAGATGAATGAGGATGATCTTGCCTATTCAACGCTGAAAAAGATGTACGAGATGTATCCTGATGATTATGACATTACGCTTGCCATGAGCGCGCAGCACATGAAGAAAGCTGAAAAACTGATGGAACTCGGTCTGTATGCGGAAGCATTGCCGCACGTATTGTTTGTATCTCAAAAACATATAGACAACGACGTGAACGGTGCCGCATGGGAAAAAGCCTTGAGTTGCTATATCAATATGAAACGTTACAATGAAGCACTTGCCACATTGGATACCATCACCCTTCACTTCCCGGATTACGAGAATGGTACGTTGAAAAGGGCCTTTATTCTCGATAAAATGGACAAAACCGAGGAGGCTTTGCAACTATATTTGTCTGCCATCGAGCAGAGCGACGAGGATATGCGTATCTTCTACGTCATCGGATACGAGGAACTGGCAGTGCCCTACATCAAAAAGTGCATGGAAGCCGGAGCTACGAAGAAAGCATACGAAGAAGCCATCAAACTGGTCAGCCTGAATCCATCGAGCGATCTTGGATTACGGTATGCCATTAACTCGTCCGGTTTACTCGGAAAATACGATGAATTCGAGAAATATACAGCGCAAGGAATCAATTACTATCCTGAAGAACCGTTCTATCAGGCAAAGAGGGCTACTGTTCTTGAACGCGACAAGAGATACGAAGCTTCTTTGGAATTCCTGAAACCGATACTCAATAAATATCCGAGCAACAAAGAGATTATAGGTGCATTCTCACAAAGCAGCGAATATCGTGCCCTGCAACTGACAAAGGCGAAAGAACCCGAAAAAGCTCTCGCTGTTCTTGATACAGCTTTGCTTTACGACAGCCAGAACAAGTCGTTGAAATACACCAAAGGCGTGGTATATGAAGCCAACAGACAAGCGGATTCAGCCTATTATTATCAAAAGTATTACGAGCCTTCCATCATGGAATACCGTTCTTTCCAACGGCACTTATCGGGCCTTAGAAGCATGATGCTCAAGAATGAGATCGCTTTGACCTACCTACGTGCACGCTACGGAGAAGAAGACATCATTACCTCCGTTGCCACCGCCGAATACACCCGAAAAGGCCAGAAGAACAGCTACACGGGACGTCTCAACTATGCAGGACGAAGCGGCTCGGCAAGCGACAGCATGGAGGCTGAAGAACAGACACCGGGAGGGGTCGGCATCCAGGTACAGGGAGAATGGACGCACCACTTCTCACCGAAGTGGAGCACTACGGTCAATGCCGCCTTTGCTACCAAATACTTCCCGGATATTACCGTCGATGTTGCCGTACGGCATTATCTCAAGAATGACTGGGAAATAGGAGCACATGTGGGATACAGACGTGTAGCTGCCTATACGAAACGTTATGAATGGAACGACGAATTCTTTGCAGGAGGCACCGGAGATAACGGTTATCTATTTACCGGCTGGAATGAGTCAAAGACCAACCTGCTCACCGTAGGCGGAGAATTAGCCAAAACTATCGAAGTCGTTCGCCTCAACACGAAGATAGATATGCATTTCTTCAATTCCAACTTCTACTACAATGCACAGATTGGTGCCAAATACTTCCCGGCTAATGACGGAAAGACGAATATCAACGCCATGGCAAGTATCGGATCGGCCCCGGAAACGGCTGTATTGGATTACGCGCTGCCCGGCTCTTTCTCACACACCAATACAATGGTAGGACTGGGAGGCCAATACATGGTCAGTCCTAATATTACCATAGGTCTGATGGGTACCTGGAATACCTATTATAACCAGACCAATACCGTGCGAGGGAGCAGTCCGCTCAACCCGATAGAATCCATATCGACACGCTATAAAAACTTATATAACATCTATGCACAAGTCTATATTTCATTCTGACACGCTTTGCCCCATATTGGCAGGAATGATATGTATTTGCTGCCTTTTATCCGGCTGCCGCATGCAGGCACGCACGGAGATGTTCCCATCTAAAGAAGGATACCTCATCACAATCGGCGAAGATCCGACGGACAGAGATACCCGATGGGCCAAATACCTGTACGAGCACCTCAAGAAACGTGCAAACGACGATGAAATGGTCGCTTTCGGTGTCTCCGAGATGGATATGTGGCGTATCATCATACAGATAGACCCGACATTGCAAAGAGGATTCAAAGTAGCCTGCAAAGGTTCGGATATCAGACTGACCGCAAGTGACGGCAAACAAATGTTATGGCTGCAATACCAACTGATAAAGAAGATCAGCAAAGAAGACCCGCGCATAGACGGTTCGGATCTTCCTCCCGCCCTTATCAATCTTAATGATACTTGCGGAGCTTTTGCATTTGACTATCAAAGTATTTATTCTCCATACGGCCTGAACGCCGATCATACAGGCGTTATCGGCCTGAACAACTTTGACGACAGCTGGGGAATATGGGGACACAACCTGCGAAAAGTACTGGGAAAAGATGCAGAGAAAGTATATGCCACCATTCACGGGAAGACAGATGACTCACAACTGTGTTTCTCTTCCGAGGACATGTATCGCCAAATAGAAAATTACATCGTAGATAACTTCGGTGAAAAGGGGAATTTCCGTTTTGTAATCTCACCGGATGATACTCCGTACGCCTGTACGTGTGCCACCTGCACCGCATTGGGAAATACAGAGAAGAACGCAACTCCCGCCGTTACGGAACTAATCCTCCGCCTGTCGCAGCGTTTTCCCAAACACACGTTCTTTACGACTTCCTACCTGACCACGCAACAAGTCACAGACAAGCAGCTCCCGTCCAACGTCGGGGTAATTGTCAGCGCTATCGACTACCCGCTCCGCCGGACAGACGGCAAGGACGAGCAAGACAAGAAATTTGCGGAACAACTCGACAACTGGAAGAAAGTAACGAACAACATCTATATATGGGACTATATCAACAACTTCGACGACTACCTCACTCCTTTCCCCATATTAAAGATAGCCCAGCAAAGACTCCAACTTTTCAAACAACACGGAGCCAGCGGCATATTCTTCAACGGAAGCGGTTACAGCTATTCTTCTTTCGATGAAATGAGGACTTTTGTATTATCAGCCCTTCTTATCAATCCGGAACTTCCGGTTGATGAGTTAACTAAAAGCTATTTCAATCAGGAATACCCGGTATCCAAAAAATGGCTGTACGATTACTACACAGAGCTAGAAAACAACGCCCAATCCGGAAAGCGGCTCGGACTTTACGCCGGTATCAGAGAATCGGAAAAAGGATTCCTCTATCCGGAGAAGTTTATCAAATTCTATGATGAAATGGGAGATTTTGTATCCGAAGCAAAAGGGAAAGAGCGCAAAAAGCTGTACGAGCTTCAAACCGCTTTATCTTTCACGCGCATGGAATTAGCACGTGACCACGGTTTCGACGCTTACGGATATGCCAAGCGGAATGGAAAGGATATTCAACCGCTTCCCCAAGCTCGTAAATGGATCACCCAGCTCAAAGAGCATCAAGCATTTGCCGGAATGGAATATTATAACGAGTCAGCCTATGAGATTGACTATTATATAAAGGAATGGGAACAATATATACTTGCTTCCGACATAAAGAAAAGTTTGTTTCTGGGAATGAATCCTTCCGCAACCCCTAAACTAAATAAAAATGATTCAAAGAAACTGACCGACGGCACTCACGGTTTACCCGGAGACTATCATTGCGGTTGGGTTATCATTCCGGGAGAAGAATGTACCATCGACCTGCCGGTTAAAGGACTCAATGCATCAGGAACATTCTATATCAGTTTTCTGAATCTTCCCCGCCACCGTATCTATGCTCCACAGCAAGTTCAACTGTTGAAAGACGGAGTAGCCTATAAAACAATAGACTTGAAACCGGAAGACTCCCCAGAAAAAGGAGAAATGATGAAAGCCACTATTCCGGCAGACCTGAACGGAACAGAACAATTAAGCATAAAAATCAGTTGTTTAAAGAAACCGGGAACGCAAATGGGTATCGATGAAATTGCATTCATCCCTTAGATGCTGAAAAAGTGATATAACAAAAATAAATGGCAACAATGAATAAATCTATATTCTATATTTTACTACTGACGGCACTTCCGCTCTGCTTTACAGGGTGCAGGAAGGAAGTACGTCCCACCAGCATGACGATAAAAGATTCCGTCAGGCACTATTACCCTATCAAGCAAGGTCAGCAACTCGATATCATGTTTACCATCACCAACACGGGAGACGCTCCGTTAATCATTTCAGAAATGCAACCTTCCTGTGGCTGTATCATTCTGGATAAAAGTTCGCATATCATCATTCCCGAAGACGGTATCAGGCAATTCAAGGCAACCTACAACAGCATCAAGAATGTAGGCGAAGTGGTTCACCGCATCCGGATTTTCGGCAATATGCTCCCAAATGGAAAAGCAGAACTGAAATTTGATGTTAACGTAGTCCCCGACGCAGATTATACACGTGATTATGAAGAACTCTATCAGGATTTCAACACTAAAAACGGCATTGTCAGGGAGATGGTGGACGGAAAAGAATCGGAGTTAGGATATTATGTAGGAGAACCCTAATAATAAGTATCAAGTATTAAGTATTAGCCAGTCATTTAATACTGAATACTTGATACTTAATACTTATCTCTACGGATGTATTTCTTTGAATGTGGTATTTTCTTCTTTCACATTCTGGATGGTTTGTTTTAACTCTCCAATCGGCAAGTCATATCCATACCAGCCTGTATAGCAATCCACCACATACCATTTCCCGTCAGCCTGCAATTCGAACTCGACACGCAAATCCACTTCGGACTCTTCATAGCCCGCTTCAAAGATTTTGTGTTTCGGTTCATTCAGCGTAAACTTGGAGACATAAATTCCCCCTTCTTCCTGGGTGATACGTTCTTCCTTCATAGTTTCGCTATCCAGCAACGGCCATTTTTCCTTGGTGAAAGGGAACGTTTTTTCGGTTTCGCCGTCATCTGCCAACAAAGTAATCGGGGTCTTTAATGGGAACTTGATACGAGTATACTGGAAGGCTGCACTAGAAGTAAATTTATCCAGAAACGATTTGAAATCTTCACCGTCTTGCGTAGTCAGTTCACTATCGGCTTTTGCCTTGGAACTATTACCGCAGGAGATAAACGAAACACCGGCGAGCAGCAGCATAGCCAGCAAGCAGCATACAAACTTTTTAGCTCTCATAACACTATACAAATTAAGAGTTTAATTGACGGCGCAAAGATAATGACAAGTTTGGCATCTTGGTTATTTTAAGAACTAAATATTTGCGCCTATATAATCAATTTCCCGAATCTATGTATGTTTCAGATATTCATAACCGAAGCGACAGTACAGACACTTTCGCTTATCACAATACTCTTTTTGCAACTGTATCAACGCCTGACTATCCGCCGCACTGACAACCGGAAGCCCAGCATCGCTCCACGAACGGATAATATGATTGCTCTCCGCCTTCAATTCTTCCAGAAAACGTCCGGCACGTTCACACATTCGTTCATCTGCCTTATGCAAGCCGTATGTATAAAGAAAAGGAACCACTGTATTTATGATTATCAAATCCTTGGAACGCTCTCCCATCGCCTTCTCCTTTTGTGAAGAAAGTCGTCCGAATAAATAATGATTTTCCCAATAGGGAGACGTACGGGCATCCAGCAAGGTTCTCACATCTGCCAGAGTTTCCGCTTCCAGCAAACGTGAAAACAACTTATCCCCTTTCTGATAGAGATAAGCCAACTGCGCCAGGCGAATATGCGGAAAATTTTCCGGACGAAGCCGTAGAAAACGCCATAACGTAGCATCCATCCCCTGCCCGATTTCAAACTTCCGCTGCAAATAACGAAACTCCTTGCAAAGACGGAGACTATACTCGTCTTCCTGTTCCTTTTTCAGAAACGTTTCTTCCAACAATCCCGCCAAGCCATAGAAAAAAGCCTCTATCTGAAACAAATCATTCCGGTGCTTATCCATCGCACGAAACGGTAATAATCCCGCCCACGTTTCAAAAGCATCTCCATTCAAGCCAAAACCGAAATTACGGGCAAGGGTGATAAAGAAAGCATCTTCCCAATTACTGTTACAATGTTTGAGACGCTGTGTGATTAATTGCGCTTTCTGCTCCAAACGTTCCGTTTGCAAAGCGGTCAGCCAGGAATGAATCGTCAGTTTGGGAAGAGAGACAAGGATGGGATAACAAGCCGGATAATGATCCGCGACACAAAGTTCGTGGTAATGTAATTGCACATTTTCCGGACAGGTAAGTAACAGTTGCGGTATCTGTTCACCGTTAGAACGGGTTATTTCCGTATCTGCTTCGCTCACTACATGAAGAATCACAGAGTCGTATGTTTTGTCAGAATGATGTCCGTGGCGGAACCAGTCGGAAGAATGTGTATGTATTTCGATGTTTCCCACCCATAAGGCGCCGTCAATCTTTAGTTTCGCGTTGAAAAAGTCGGGACCGGCGTTGGGGTTTTGCAGACCGGGGTCAATCACTTCTACCGGTAAGCCGTTGGTGGTTTGCAGTACTTTCAGGGGAAATAATTTATGCTTCCACACGTAGTGGAGAAGATGTTCCATGTTAACAAGACGTTAATGTGCGCTGCAAATGTAATAAAAATCTTATCTTTGCGACTATTATTTTGAATATAAGTCAGAAAACAATGAAAATAGCACTGATCGGTTACGGAAAGATGGGCAAAGAGATAGAAAAGGTTGCCCGTAGTCGCGGACATGAAATCGTCTGCATCATTGACATCAATAATCAGGATGACTTCGAATCGGAAGCATTCAAATCGGCCGATGTGGCCATTGAGTTTACCAATCCGATGGTAGCTTACAGCAATTATATGAAAGCGTTCAAAGCCGGTGTGAAACTGGTATCGGGCAGTACCGGATGGATGACCGAGCACGGCGAAGAAATCAAGAAGCTCTGTACGGAAGGAGGCCAAACACTCTTCTGGTCGTCCAACTTCAGCCTGGGAGTCAGCATCTTCTCCGCTCTCAACAAGTATCTGGCTAAAATCATGAATCAGTTCCCTGCATACGATGTCACCATGAGCGAGACACATCATATCCACAAGCTGGATGCCCCCAGCGGAACAGCTATTACACTGGCGGAAGGTATTCTGGAAAAGATAGACCGTAAGGACAAATGGGTGAAAGGGACTTTCCTTGCGCCGGACGGAGCCATTAGCGGAACCAACGATTGTGCTCCTAACGAACTTCCTATCAGCTCGATCCGTGAGGGCGAAGTTTTCGGACTTCATACCATCCGTTATGAGTCCGATGTAGACACCATTTCTATCACCCACGATGCCAAGAGCCGCGGCGGGTTTGTATTGGGAGCCGTATTGGCAGCCGAATATACTGCCACACACGAAGGTTTTTTGGGTATGAGTGATTTATTCCCGTTCTTAAATGACTAAAATATCAGAAGCTAGTTCTAAACAAATATAACATTATGAGACAAGCCACACGCGCACAATGGATCAAATGTGCCACTGCTATTCTACTTTACCTCATCTTCCTAATCTGGGTACGGAGTTGGTGGGGATTAATTGTTGTTCCTTTCATTTTCGATATTTATATCACAAAGAAAATTCCCTGGTCTTTTTGGAAGAAGTCGAAGAATCCGGCTGTCCGCAGTATCATGAGCTGGGTAGACGCCATCGTGTTTGCGTTGGTTGCTGTCTACTTCGTCAATATCTACATCTTCCAGAATTATCAGATTCCTTCTTCTTCATTGGAAAAATCATTGCTGGTGGGCGACTTCCTGTATGTGAGCAAGATGAGTTACGGTCCCCGCGTACCGAACACTCCCCTTTCCATGCCGTTGGCGCAGCATACATTACCTGTCTTCAATACTAAATCATATATCGAGTGGCCACAATGGAAGTACAAACGGGTACCGGGCTTCGGCAAAGTGAAACTGAATGACATTGTTGTCTTCAATTTCCCCGCAGGAGATACGGTAGCAGTGAACTACCAACAGACAACGGACTTCTATACGCTGGCTTACGGCGAGGGACAACGTATCTATTCCAAACAGATTGAAATGGATAGTCTGACACGCGCCCAGCAACGTGCCATCTATGATTTGTACTATGCTGCCGGACGTAAACAGATAATGAACAACCCGCGCACTTACGGTGAAGTCCTCTGGCGTCCGGTAGACCGTCGCGAGAATTATGTGAAGCGTTGTGTCGGCCTGCCCGGTGACACCCTTCAAATTGTAGACGGACAGGTGATGATTGACGGTAAAGCAATTGAGAACCCCGAAAACCTGCAATTCAACTATTTCGTACAGACCACCGGTCCGTACATTCCCGAAGATATGCTTCGTGAACTGGGTATCAGCAAGGACGACACCATGCTGATAGAAGACTCCGGCTGGGAAAGCGGACTGCTGGAAATGGGACTGGACAGCCGGAATGCACAGGGCAAACTGAATCCGGTATATCATTTCCCGCTAACCAAGAAGATGTATGAAACGCTTTTGGGCAACAAAAAGCTAATCAGCAAAATAGTAATGGAACCCGAAGATTATGCCGGACAGATGTATCCGCTCAATCTTTATACCAAATGGAACCGCAACAATTACGGTCCGATCTGGATTCCTGCCAAAGGAGCTACCATTACCCTCACAGAAGACAACCTGCCTATCTATGAGCGTTGCATCGTAGCCTACGAAGGCAATAAGCTGGAAGTGAAACCGGACGGTATCTACATCAACGGTGAAAAGACCAACGAGTATACCTTCAAAATGGATTATTACTGGATGATGGGTGACAACCGTCACAACTCCGCCGACTCCCGTTATTGGGGTTTTGTACCCGAAGATCACGTAGTGGGCAAACCGATTGTTGTATGGCTATCGCTTGACAAAGACCGTGGATGGTTCGACGGCAAGATTCGCTGGAACCGCCTCTTCAAGTGGGTAGACTGATAAGTGTACGGATAGAATAGAGTGATAAGGTGATAAAAGTTGATGAACATTCGTAAATTCAAATGGATACTAGCATTTGCCGGAGCAGTAGTCGTAGTGCTTCTGCTCCGGGGATTTGCTTTCACGTCCTGCCTTATCCCTTCCACCGGCATGGAGAATTCCATTTTTCAGGGTGAACGTATCCTGGTCAACAAATGGAGTTACGGGCTGCGGGTTCCTTTCATGTCGCTTTTTTCTTATCACCGCTGGTGCGAGAGTCCCGTGCGTCGGCAAGACATCGTAGTATTCAATAACCCTGCCGGAATCCGGCAACCTGTCATCGACCGTCGGGAAATCTATATCAGCCGTTGTCTCGGAGTTCCGGGAGATACGTTGTTGGTCGATTCTCTTTTCTCCGTTATTTCTCCGGAGGCACAGTTTAATCCGGATAAGAAAAGACTTTATTCATATCCCGCTTCAAAAGAAAATCTGATTACGTCACTCATGCATACTCTTTCCATCACCAACGACGGATTGATGGGAAGTAATGACAGCACCCATGTGCGCAGTTTCAGCCGTTACGAATATTATCTGCTGGAACAGGCCATGAATGGGAAAGAGAGTTTCGTTCAACCTTTGTCAAACAAAGAAGATGCCGAACCAAATCCGCTGATTGTCCCCGGAAAAGGGAAATTTATCCGGGTCTATCCCTGGAACATGACCTTGCTGCGGAATACCCTCGTGATGCACGAAGGCAAACAGGCAGAAATAAAGAACGACACTCTCTACGTGGACGGAAAACCCACACAACACTGTTATTTCACCAAAGATTACTATTGGATGGGGTCTAACAATACCGTCAACTTCTCCGACTCACGGCTCTTCGGATTTGTCCCGCAAGACCATATCATCGGAAAAGCCTCCATCATTTGGTTCTCTAAAGAAAAAGAAACAGGTTTGTTTGACGGATATCGATGGAGGCGTTTCTTCAGAACAGTAAAATAATCTTCCGGATCATCAAAGAAACAACCCCTTCATAATATCTCATAATATCCTTAATAACAGAGCCTCCTAAACGAATTAAAATGAAAGAAATGAACATCGCTTATTTATCTTCAGCCTATCTCGCTCCCGTTGAATATTATACCAAACTACTGGCTTATGACAAGGTATTTGTAGAACAATACGACCACTATATAAAACAAACCTACCGCAACCGGTGCACCATTGCCGGTCCATCGGGTGAGTTAGCTCTTTCCATCCCAACCGTAAAGCCCGATACATTGAAGTGCCCAATGAAGGATATCCGCATCTCCGACCACGGCAACTGGAGACATCTACATTGGAACGCCATCGAATCAGCCTACAACAGTACTCCTTTCTTTGAATATTACAAGGACGACTTCCGTCCTTTCTACGAAAAGAAATACGAATTTTTAATCGATTTCAACGAAGAACTATGCCGGATGGTCTGTGAATTGATAGATATTCACCCCACTATGGAGCGTACTAGCGAATATAAGATGGAGTTTGCTCCCGGAGAATTCGATTTTCGGGAAGTCATCCATCCCAAAAAGAATTTCCGGGAAGTAGATACAGAGTTTGTTCCACAACCTTACTATCAGGTTTTCGAGTCTAAACTGGGTTTTCTACCTAATTTGAGTATCATAGACCTGTTGTTCAATATGGGACCGGAAAGCCTGTTGGTACTGGGTAAACAATGACCGCTTCAATCTATCATTATCCATACATCAACTTTCTGATACAAGGAATGTATATGTTCTACGGAAATAGGTACATGCATTAAATGTCAAATTCTCTACAACTAATAAATAAATGCTCGAATGTAATTGATTATCAGTGAGAATTTGTTATTTTTGCAGAAAGCAAAGAAAGTATATGATGAAAGCAAAGAAAACAAGAGAAGAAGTCCTCACCAAATTTCAGACTGCAAAGGAGAAGAAAAAGGAATGTCTTGTCCAATTGGAAAAGTCGATGAAAGAGGAATACAAGAAACGTACAGGCAAGGAGGTTGAAAACTTTTTTGCACTATAATGCAATCTCTTTCACTCGAACATATTAACGAGAAATCGTCTTATCAGGTAGAACCGACCGACAAAGATGGATTCTACCAGTTCTTTACCGATGGAGGTGTACATTATTTCATTGGTTTCATGGAAGATGATGTTCTGTTCGTGAAAAATTCATATCAATTAATTATTGCCAATCTTAATAATCACAAATCCCCCCGTGATAGCAAAGTACGTGATACCATTGTTTCCATCGTTGACGAATTCTTCAATCGCAACAATTCTACATTGCTTTATATCTGTGAAACAGGTGATGACAAACAACGTATGCGTAGTCGCCTATTTGAATATTGGTTCTCGACTTACAACCGTAAAGCCCTTTTCACAATGATGTCATCTTCTATTGTGGATGCAGATGGCATTGTGAACTTCGCAACAATCATTCTTCGTAATGACAATCCGCATCTGTCTGAAGTCATCACGGAATTTACAGAATCGATTCAGTTGCTTAGTCAAAAGCCCCAATAGAGCAGATGACTAAGTGATCAAGGTTTAGCGATAGCATCATACATCATAGTGCTATAATCCCGTATCATACTCTCAACTAAACCATAATCACTAAATGAGCTCTATAAAACTGTTTATATCACTACTTCTTCACGATTCTTCTCTTCATTAGATTCTGCCGCATCCAACCGATTCAATAAGTATCGTACATTCTGAAGATGTATATTGTTATTCCGATCCATTTTTTTAAATTGCCAACTGTTTTTAGTGGTATTCAGTATACAATTCATTAACGTTCCCACTGCATCGGCACTCTGGAAACGATTGGTATTGGAGATTTGCGTATTCATCATGTGCGTGCCGAATCCTCTAATCACCTCTTTCACACTTATCGACTTATAAGTACGGATGGCTTCAAAGGCCGCCACATTACTATAAAGCGTATTAGCTAAATCCTCCAGTCTCTTTCGATCTGTTCGTTCCACTAGATAGCTTTCAGGATTCATAAAACAATTGAGGGTCAGATAAAAAGACATCATTTCATCATCGGATGAAAAGATAGCGTGCATGAGTTGCGTCGCGTCCCCCGGACGGGCCTCCTGGTTGCTTAAAACTTCTTCCATAAGAATTTTAATTAAATGGTGAATAAATTAAGTTTAATGGGGCGATACAGAAAGGTAGTTTTAAGGAATAAAAGAAGCGGTTCCGCCTGTCCCATTGCATTCCACTATCCACGACAGCAGTAGGTGCACTAACATCCTACATGGGGGTGCGAAACCGCCATATAGGATTAATGAGACGGACATAAAAAAGCCCGCCACACTGATACGGCAGGTTCTCTGCCGTGGTTTAAAATGGAATGCACTACAAAGATAGAATATAAAATCAGAAAAGAGAAAAGAAAATCAGTATTAATTGAAGTTTACAGCAATAAGCTTAAGACAGAACCTTCTAAAGACTACTTGCAACTATAAGATTCATTTTGAAGGTTCACCGGTTTCACCGTTAGCTGAATGACTATAAATCAAAACCTTATGGTGAAAGAGGATGCAAAATACAGAAAGAACCATCCTTCACCTCCTTCACAATGGCAAATAAAACAATACGGCATCGCGGAGATGCTTACAAAGATAAAAAGCCGAGGGATAAATGACAAGATAGCACTGTGGAGATGCTTACATCATATAAATTAATGAGTGTATACATCCAATTTGTTGGGTATATATCTCCAATGTATTGGGCATATATATCCTGCACGTTGGATATATATATCCTGCGTCTTGGGTATATATGTCCAACAACTCAAGTATTAATAGCCTAAATACAAAGTATTAATAGCCTATAACTCAAGTGTTAATACTTAAAACAACACAATATACAACGGGCGGAAGTCTTATCAAAAGAAGCCCTACAAGATTAAAACATAAAGCTAAATCCTTTATCGTGAAAGTCTTTATATTTTTGAATCTCCAGAGACAGTGATTTTTTCAATTGCACCGCCATGAAATCCAAAAAAGGCTGGCTGGTTTCATCATCTTGTGCTTGTTGTAAAGAAAGGATATAATCTGCCCTATCCTCCTTAAAAATCTTAGCGGGAAAAAGATGATAGCAGAATTGAATGTAGTTCATCAATAAACGAGCTGCTCTCCCGTTGCCATCCACCCAAGGATGAATAGTCACTAAATTGAGGTGAGCATTAAAACTTAGTTCGTATTGTTCACGGAACGTTTCCACATTCTTTTGCCGTTCCTGCAACAGGAGGCAAAGTTCCTCTACTTTAGCAGATACTTTTTGATAACCCATATAAGAACGCCCACCTACACCAGCCGTAACACCACACAAACGAAACTCTCCTCTGGAAGAATCAAAAGAGCCGCCTATTGTATTATGTATCCCCCCTGTTGTCCGCATCAAAGTAGCATTTAACTTCTGCAAGAAAGCAGGAGTTATAGCAGTATTACATTGCGCTTCCTCTTTGGCAAGCTCGTATGCTTTCTTCAGGTCCTCATTCATCAGATGATATACCAACGGCTTTCCTTTAGCTGTTACACCTTCATCAAAAAGAAGCTGTGCATCCATTTCGGTTAGTGTAGAACCTTCAATGGCTGTAGAATGGGTAATAAGAGAATAGAGGTAGTACTTCTCATAGTCCACCGACTGACTGATACCGAGTTGCTGAAACTCCATATACAGTTCCTCTATTTCCTGCCAAATACCCTTTTCCATCATAAGTTACCTTGATTGTTATTTTTCCCAAAATTACTTATGATACAACACTTTACCAAGCGAAACGACTATTTTCTTACTATTTTTTGCAAACACAGAGAAAATGTTGGTAATAAAAAAACGCTAAGTCGATTTGTTACAACCACTTAGCATTTTGCGAATACCCAAACTCGCCGCCATCTCCTTAAAAGAATCTCTAACCAAACATTAACCTATTTCAATTCAAACGGCACAGTACCTTTCACATCTCTGGATGAACTACCGATGATTGTCTCAAACTGGTACACCATTGAGCAATATTAATAAAGCTATTTCGCAATTAGTTTCAACCCTATTTGAAACTAAAAGTTTCAAGCCTTGAAACAAAGTGTTTCAAGCAGGGAAACAAAGTGTTTCACACCGAGAAACGGATTGTTTCAAGCCTTGAAACAATTCTTGAAACTAATCGCTACTGGTGAAGAGATGGTGAAATTGTTGCCCTTCACCCATAAACTCCTTATTCATCGAGGAAACAGAGAAAAGGTGAAAGGGGAGTTGAAAAGGTGGGAAATAAATATCCAGTGGGAAAAATTATTCGATTCTATACGAAACTGGCAAATCGTCCACAGTTTGTGGACAAATTCGATTTTATCCTTTTCTCATCGAACTTAAAGCTACTTGTAAGCGTCTCCGCGATTCTATATAGTGTATTAAAATAAAAAGGCTAATGATCCCTTTTTAGTCATTAGCCTTTTCCCATCTGTCAGGAAGCAGTTCCCTGTATTTTTCAATTGGTGTGTTCGGTTGCCATTCGGCTGTTCTGTTTATCACATCCGTGAGATACTCAAATAGATTCACTTTATGCATCCTACAAGTGAGTGCTATCGTATAGAGTATGGCGCCTCGTTCGGCCCCCTTATGGCTGCCGAAGAACAATGAGTTTTTTCTTGATAAGGATATGTACCGGTTCATCCGTTCAACCATATTGTTGTCCAGATAAGTGTCACCATAATTAAAGATGTCCACCACTGCATTCCACTCATTGCGAAGATAGGTAATGGCTTCCTGCAGTTCGCTCTTAGGTAATAAATCCCCCCGTTCTTCTATTTCATCAAACACATCTTTTATTTCTCCGAGTATGTCCGGCGCATATTTTTTTCGATGCATAAGATTCTGTTCTACCGTCCATCCCTCAACCCCAACTTTATGCTTATGCTCGTTTTGATAAAGTGCGTTTATCAGCTCCACGATCCTTTTTGCATCCGGGTCCTTCTCACCGCAATCTATAAATTTCCGTTTTATATGTTGCAAGCACGGGATGCGTGTGATATTGGGATAAGCATCGCTTTCGAGCTTCCGGTAAGGTGAGTAACCATCACTTTGTATGATACCTTTGCAACTGCCTAATTCGTTAAGAATAACTCTTTCAGACCGGGAGCCGTCATCATAGAGCAAGTATATCATCCTGGTGTTTATGCCGACAACCACCCAAAGGTATCCCTTCCTGACTCCTTTTCCCTTGCTGTTCTTTTCCGGGACGAGTATTTTGTAATAGGTTTCATCGGCTGCCTTATAAGGATCACTCAAAGCTGTCTGCCGGATGCACTTATAAAGATTTTCGAAGAGGTTTGAGGCTTTCTCTATCAACTTATGAGCCGTAGGTTTCTTCAGCGTAAAGCCATGACTCTCGAAGTAGTTGATGATTCTTTCAACAGGTAGCGATTGTATATAACGTAATTCCATCAATCCGGCAATAAATGAACCGTCATAGCTGGAATTCAAGAAGGCCGAGGCCGGTGTTTTTCCCTCAAACAGGCGACCTTCTTGTGTATAGGTGTGTATCTTGTAGACATGCTTGATGAAGCGCATGGGTACACATTCATAGCGGACGCATATTCTGGGAACAGTGGTAAACAACCGGGCCTTATTGATGTCAAAATCGGGATCATCGGGATAAACGACATGTTCTTCTTCCTCCATCTCATAATGCATGTCACGTTTGGCCCCATTGTTCTTTCTTGCTTTACGCTTATCTGCTTTTTCCGCTTCTATCTTCTGCCGCTCTTCTTCGGATATGGCAGATTGGGGAGCCTGTTGCTGTTCGGATGTGTTGGATACAAGTTTGGCGAGTCCCTTAGTAAGGCGCTGTTGCTTGCTAAGAGATTCGCCTTTTTGAAGGAGTGCCTCTTTAAGGGAAGAAACCTCCTTTATCAAAGCATCTATTTGGTCCAAGAGTCTGTTGTTGTCATCTCGTAATCCCTTGATTTGTTCCTTCAATAACTCTATGATCTCATCCTTTTTCATGGCATAAAGATATAAAAAATCAACGAATTAGCCAAATAAACCGGATGATGTCTTTAGTGCAAATGTCTAATAATCAGAATGTTGAATTAGATCCTAAAACGTTTTCTCAACCGTACAGACTTTAATGACACTCCATTTAAGATAAAAGACAAAACCTGATAAGAAATCTCGTAATTGCCTGTATTGGGGTTAAATGTCGGTAACTCAAAACTTCCACCTTCGAGGCGCTTGTAGTACAGAAGAAAGCCATCGCCATCCCAACGCAGTATTTTTACACTTTGTCGGTTTTTACCAAAGAATAAAAAGATATCTCCGGAAACGGGAGACAAGTCCTTCATTTCCGATCGTATAATTTTGAATAAACCGTCAATGCCAAGGTTCATACGAACAAAGCCCTGGTACAGATAGTATCGATTGGCTGATGTTAGAGAATACATGGATCTCCCTCCTTTCTTTCGTAATCGCGCAACATTTTAATAACACCACCGGGTGTGGCCCGTTTGACTGAAATGGTGGTTCCACTGTTAAAGGTGATTGTGATCCCGGCAAGACTAAACTCTTCTTCCGACAACATGGCGGGTGCTATTTGAGTGAATGAAGGAGAGGAAGTTGTCGGTTGGGAGGGTTCAACGCCGCCATAATAATCACGGACCACATCTGCCTTGGCTTGTTTAACGCTATAGCCCCGTCTGGACATCCAGGAACTCATACCACCAAAAGTGGTATGCTGATCGCGGCAAACATCGGCTAAAGAACAATTGTAGTCTACTTTCAATACTTCAAGGAAATGTTTCCAAGTTTTTCCAAATCGATTTTCTGCTAAATCCATAATGCTTCATTTTTATACATCGCAAAAATATAAGAATGAAAAAAGGGCGACAAGATAGAATCGCGGAGACGCTTACAGCTACTTTTTCCTATATGGGAAGATAATACAAATTAAGGGTGAATGGTAGTAAGTTCTATCCTGACTATAAACAAAGAAGGCGGCTCCTGTACCCGGAACCGCCTTCATCTCCTAAAAAAAGATCTCTAACCAAACATCTACCTATTTCAACTCAAATGGTACAATACCTTTAATATCTCTGGATGAACTACCGATGATCGCCTCAAACTTGCCCGGTTCGGCCACCCATTCGTGTTTGGCATCATCAAAGAAGCTCAATGCTTTCTTATCAATCGTCAGCGTTACTGCTTTCTCTTCGCCCGGAGCCAGTTTCACTTTTTGGAAACCTTTCAACTCTTTTACCGGACGAGGGAGCGAGGATTTCTTATCACTGATATAAAGCTGAACAACCTCCTGACCTTCACGAGTGCCTGTATTCTTCACATTGACTGTGAAAGAAATGGTATCATCTGCTGTCATTGTTTTCTTGTCGGCCGAGGGTTTTCCATAGGCGAAAGTAGTGTAGCTCAATCCGTGTCCGAACGGGAACAACGGTTTGATTTTCTCTTTATCCGCCCAGCGATAACCTACGAAAATATCTTCCCGATAGATTTCATTAATGGTGTCCCCTCTATGTTTAGACTGTGCCAGTTCTTCTTTATTACCCGGATATTCGCCCAGTTTATGAGCACCTACATCTTCCAGTTTTGCAGGGAAAGTGAAAGGAAGTTTTCCTGAAGGATTGGCGTCTCCCACCAATACGGAAGCAAGAGCTGTTCCGGCTTCCGAACCCAGGAACCAACCTTGAACAATAGCAGGCACTTCATTCACCCAAGGCATAGCCACTGCATTGCCGGAGATATTGACAACAATCAGGTTTTTATTCACCTTTGCCAGTTCGCTTATCACTCTATCCTGCGCGTATGGCAAACCCAAAGAGGCACGGTCCGAATCTTCACAGTCCTGATGATTACTCTTGTTCAAGCCACCGAAGAAGATAACATAGTCGGCATCTTTAGCCACTTGCAAAGCCTCAGCGAGCAGTTCATCTTCCGAACGGTTGTCCTTCAAATCCTGACCGGTTTTCACACCGTTATACTCTCCTGTCGGATCGCCTACATACCCACGGGCATATACCACTTCCGCTTTTGAGCCCACACGGCTTTTCAGTCCATCCAACGGAGAAATCTCATATTTCACTTTCAAAGAAGAACTACCACCGCCCACAGTCATCATCTTTATCGCATTTTCACCGATCACTGCGATTTTCTTCGTTTTATTCAAATCGATAGGCAATACGTTACCGTTGTTCTGCAACAATACAATGCCTTCTTCTCCAATCTGACGTCCGGCTTGTCCGTGCTCGGGAGAACCTAAAGAGCCGAACGGTTTGTGCGGATCCATTGAAGTACGGAATATCAGACGAAGGACATTGCTAACCTTTTCGTCCAGTTCCTTTGTTCCTACTTTACCCTCTTTTATCAGTTTCAGGTAAGGGAAAGCAAGGTAATAATTATCATACGCATTTCTCGTTCCGGCAGACAGTCCGTTCGTCCAGGAACCAAATTCCAAGTCCATACCATTGTGAATAGCCTGTTCGGTGTTGTGCACACCTCCCCAGTCGGACACTACAACGCCATCAAAACCCCATTCATCACGAAGAATATCTTTAAGCAGACGTTTGTTGTGACAAGCGTGCTGTCCCTGATAAAGATTATAAGAGCCCATAATCGACCATGTTCCACCTTCCTGAACAGCCGCTTTAAAAGCAGGCAGGTATATTTCATAAAGAGCACGATCACTCAATTGCACATTAGTGGTATGACGGTTGAACTCCTGATTGTTCAATGCATAATGCTTCACACAGGCAGCTACCCCGTTCTCTTGTACACCTTTGATGTAAGGAACCACCATAGTGGCGGATAGATACGGGTCTTCTCCCATATACTCGAAGTTACGTCCGTTCAAGGGAGTACGGTAGATATTCACACCGGGACCCAACAAGATGTCTTTCTTGCGATAACGCGCCTCTTCACCGATACTTTTCCCATAAAGATGCGACATTTCGGGGTTCCATGTAGCAGAAAGACACGTCAGTGCCGGATAGGCAATACAGGAGTCGTTTGTCCATCCTGCCTGATCCCATTCATCCCACAACACTTCCGGACGGATACCGTGAGGACCGTCGGTAGCCCATACTTCGGGGATTCCGAGGCGGGGAACGCCTGCCGAACTAAATTTAGACTGTGCATGAATCATCTTCACCTTTTCTTCAAGGGTCATCCGGTTCAATGCATCTTTCACTCGCTCTTCGATAGGCTTACCAGTATCCAGATACACGGGCTTCTGCGCAAAGGCAGACAACGCAGTCATCACAGACAAGCCAAGTAACATTGCTTTGAGTTTCATGTTTATTGATGATATAAGAAATGAGTTAATACTTTATTTATATAGACTCCCAAACAGGGGATATTTCCTAGTTGCGGACGGGTTTATTAATGTTTTTTACATTATTCCGACCAAAGATGAATCCTGAAAGGGTACAATTCATCATACCCTTTCAGGATAGGTTCAATAAAAATCCGGCATCAATCTTCAGATCAATTTATTTTCTCAACCTTCAGATCAGCATTTGCATTGCCATTCGTTACATCAATGGTAAATCGATAGACAGCTCCTTCTTCAAATGCTTTATTATCCTGCATTTCCAAATTTCCGGAATCTGCAAGTTTAAGCTGTTCCACTAAAATAGAGCTTGCATAATTGCCGAATTCTCCTCCCCAATCATTTTGATGGAAGAACTTAAAACTAATCACTTCCGGGTCACCACTAGTCTTCAACGTTTCCCCGGCTTTCAAGGTTAGCTGATACTTTTTAGAAGCAACTTGCGCCAGACAGAGCGCTTTACTTGGCTCCCAACCTACTTCGGAAGACGTAACAGAAGGCTTACCGATTCCTTTTCCGATAGCCCAGATTGCACCCGTTCCGTCATCTTGCAATTTGGCCGGTTTACCATCTTTCAAAGCCATTACAGAAAAATACTTCAAAACAGCATTAGCTGTCACCCGATAATCTCCGTTAATCGGCAGGAACTTCAATGCACCATCACTTTGTTTCTCAAAGAAATCAGGATCGATCCACCATTCATTCAAATTATCAATGCCTGTAACAGTTATCATTTGTCCTTGTGTAAACGCCTGATCCGACTTATATATATCAGTATCTGTCACCTCCATCTTATCATTACCAAAGAAAATATCCGGTGCAGGTAAATCTACCTTCCCTACTTTCTCCACTGTCAACACAGCCTTGGTATTGCCTTTCGTCACATCAACTGTAAACCTGTAAATACCTCCTCTTTCGAACTTCTGACCTTCTTCCAGTCCCAAGTTTCCGTCCGATGAGATTTTAACCAATTCACTCGTTGTAGAAATAGCATCACCCTTAAACTCGCCGTTGTCCCATTTATTGATATGGAAGAACTTAAAGTTAATATCATCCACTTTCATGGTAACGCCAGCTATAAATGTCAGTTGATACTTCTTCGCAGTAAGCTGTGGCATACACAGACCGTTTTCCGGAGTCCACCCTACTTCAGAAAGTGCCACCGACGGTTTACCGATTCCTGTTCCAATAGCCCAGATAGCACCTGTTCCATCATCCTGCAACTTGGCAGCCTCACCATTCTTCAAAGCAATGACAGAGAAATACTTCATTTTACCATTGGCTGTTATTTGGTAACTTCCGTCAATCGGCAGGAATTTCAATGTTCCATCTTCCTGCTTTTCAAAATAATCCTGGTCTATCCACCAATTATCATAATCAGGCACCCCTTCAAACGCTAGAATGTCATTCTTCTTCAAAGTCAACTTGATTGCATAGATATCATTCTCTACCAATTCCATATCTTCACCGTTCACCTTTAACTTGGCAAATGGTTCTGCCTCGTAAGTCAACGTATTAAACTTGATAGCATAATTTCCCGGTTCCGTATTAGAAAATGAGATAGCATTAGTAGAACCGGCTTCAATCGTTCCATTCTCCCAGCCGAAGGTCAATTCGTTCCCATTCTCTCCCACTTTCGGAGTCTTGATATACGCTTTCATCTTTTGCGAGAAGTCTCCTGTCACACTATACTTGTACATGGCTTGCCGTTCCATCCGGTACTCTTTTCCTTCCTCATCCACTAATGTCAGATAGGGGAAGTCCGGTCGTGCCAGAGCGAGTTCTTTCGTCATTTCTGTGGTAGTAAAATGAATGTTCTGAAGAATATATTTCAAAGTTGCCTTTCCATTAGGAATATTAGCATAATAAGGAACAAAGATTTTACCAGTATAGTCATTTCCGCTTGTCTTTGTACGGATGACCGTTTCAGACACTTGTTCTTCTCCATAAAAAAGCTGTGCTTTCAACGTAGAAAGAGGCACATCCACATCCGAGGCTTTAATCGTAAACGGAAGACTGTCACCAAAAAGAGCATCTGCATTCTCTGCTTTGATTTCCATACTCGGATTACCGGGCAAGAATTCGTCATCATTACAGGAATTCATGGATAACATTCCTGCCAAAGCCAATATAATATAACTGTTTTTTTTCATTGTCTTGATCGTTTTAAAGTTCTTATTCCGACTTTGCCCAACGATAGGAAGTCACAGATTTGCCCGGAACATCATAAGCAAAATGACGCTTACCATCACTTAAGGTTATCTTTTTAGTCTTTTCATTATTATTCATCAGTACAAAAGCGTATGTTCCATCCGGATTCTCGAAAGCAGAATACATGATATTGCTATCAGCATAGCCGGATGCACCGATACGTACCGCTCCCGGTTTCACCACACTTGAGAGATGGGCGATGATATAATAATGTGAGTTGCGGATAATTGTCTTATAGTCGCTATTACTGATATCCACCGCTCCGTAGCAAGTCTGGCAACCGCCTTCACGGTTAGGAGCACGGTCATTATCAAGCATCAGGTTCCACACTATAACTCCCCTACACCAGTTGTTGATCGTACCCAATGCTACTTCTTTCATATCTTCCAGCAATCGTTTCGACAAATCACGTCCGCTATTCCATGTTCCGATAGAAGTCTCCGTGAAAAGAAGTTCCTTTTCAGGATAGGCTTTATGTATATTTAAAAGCTCTTCGCGATTCCCGCCATAGTTGTGATAAGCAGCTCCGGCCAGGTATTGGGAAGCAGCTGCGTCCTCATACATCTTACCGGGGTAGTTCTTTTCCGTTGCAATATCACTATAATCATAGTTATGATCGTATGCATAAATTTTCGTAGCCAGTCCGGCTGTTTTGAATTTAGGTCCGAGTGCTGTTTTCACAAAGTCCCTCTGTTCTTCCCAACTCATATAAAGTGAAGCGGAATTACCACGGTTCAACGGTTCGTTCTGGGGAGTTACAGCATAAATATCAATGCCTTCGGCGTTGAAGGCTTGTACCCATTTCACAAAATAAGTGGCATAGTCCTGATAATAGGCTGGATTCAGCTGACCGTTTGTCCATGAATCCAGCGGAGTAAGATCTGTGAGACTCTTTACTTTCATCCATTTTGGACAAGTCCAAGGGGCGGCAATGACTTTAATAGAAGGATTGATGCTCAAAATCTCTTTCAGAATCGGAAGGATATAGTCTTTCTCTTCACTTTGCAAAGCAAAATGCTCAATACCTTTCGTATCACAGCAGGTATATTCGCTCAATGAAAAGTCCGAGCAGCCGATAGAGATACGGATATAGCTAAATCCGAAGCCTTTGTCGTCAGAGAATGTTTCCGTAAGGAAGGCGTGACGATCTTCCGGTTTCATTTGCAGAAGATTAAAACAAGTGGCGCCTGTGATAGCAGCTCCGAAGCCATCCATTGTCTGATATTGTTCAGTCGGATTCAATGTGATTGAAGTAGGTGCCAAATTATCTTTCGAGCTGAAATTAACGGCATCACGGGTCAAATCGCGAGTCAGGCTGCTAGTGGTCGCATAAATAGTCACATCTCCGGTCGGAACAGGTGTAACCGGTTTCTCCGCATCGTCACTGTTGCTGCATGCAGCTAATATGGTGAAGCATCCTAAAAAGGTCAATGCTATATTTCTCATGTCTATCATAATCTTAAGTTTTCTATGTTTTTAGTTGAATTAATAACCCGGATTCTGGTGAATCTTATCATTCGCGTCGATTACCGACTGCGGAATTGGCAAACGATAAGAGTTCTTATCAAAAGTGTAAATCTGCGCTTTGCGACCTGAATCCTTGGAATACACTGCATTCATCACCTCTTCTACCTTGTCCAGACGGACCAGATCAAACCATCGTTGTCCCTCAAAAGCCAGTTCTAACCGACGTTCTTTAAGTAAGGCATTCAGCAGGACGTTTTTGTTTGAACGGACAGAGGTGGGAAGTGCTCCCAATTTGGCACGGTCGCGCACTTCATCTATTATATCGGCGGCTCCTTCCAAATCCGGCGTATCCTGCATAATCAGTGCTTCTGCTTTCAGCAACAGGACATCGGCATAACGGTACTTGATAATACTGCTGTTGGCAGAGCGGCATTTATACATGAACGGATAATTATCAGACGGATAATAGTTGCTCCAATTACAATCGTAATAGACTATTGATTCTTTGAAACGGACTTCATCCCCTTCCTGTTTGAAAGCACTAATCAGGTCACGGGACGGAGTCACCCATTTCGCCCACGTGAAATTGTTATTCCAGTTCACGAGATCACGCCCGAACATCCATGTACACCAGTTACCTGCTCCGGATGTAAATTGTGCTTCAAGAATCGATTCTTTTGTATTACGCATCTTTGCATCTGTTCCCGCAGCATTCATTCCAAACAAATCACTGAAATCATCTACCAGATCAAAACCGTCTGCTTTCACCTCATCACAATATTGGATAACTTTCGTATAATCACGCAAAGGTTTCTCGGCATATATTTTAGCCAATAAGGTACGAGCTACAGATTTGGAAAACAACGTCTTATTCCCCGGCGTATTGTCCGGAGCATACAATACTGCATCCAATAAATCCTTTTCAATCTGCTGATAAGCTTCAAGTTCCGTATTTTGTTTGGGGAAATATTGTGGATATACCTCATCAATGTTTTCAGAAGTAATATCATCAGCCACCGTTGTAATCACAGGGAAATCACCCCACAGACGTACCATGTCGAACATTACCATGGCACGGAATATCTTCGCTTCTGCTTTGTATTGCGCCCGTTCGGCAGTAGTCAACGAATTATCTGTCACCAGGTCAATGTTACAAATGAGTTTATTGGCACGGGCCACATCCTCCAAATAACGGTTCCAGTCACGTTCCAACACAGAATTGGAACCTTCAATCGAGTTATTCTCAAACGGGACAACTTCCGCTCCGGTAGTACCGGCATAAGCGTTATCCGCATGAGAGTCTGAAATCAAAAGTAAATCCACATACCAATGTTCCTGACGGTCGCGCATTTGATTATAAAGCGTTATCAGATGACTTTCAACTGCAGCTTTATCCTTGAATACGATTTTTGTACCATCACTTGTCACTCCTTCCGTCACATCCGAATAGGTGTCTAATGGCTCATAATTCAGCGAGCAGGAAGAAAGTCCCAATAGCAAGCCGGAGGTTAATCCGTAAAATATAGTTCTTAGTTTCATAATCTTTCCTTTCATTAGAATTCAACATTAATACCAAACACGTATGATCTGCAATGAGGGTAAGTACCCCAATCGATACCTTGTACCGTACCGCTGTTACCCCATTGGTTTACTTCCGGGTCCATTCCCGAATAGCTGGTCCATGTCAGCAGGTTAGTAGCCGTGAAGTAAGGCTGCAAACGGGTAATTCCCCATTTCTTCAATAGTTTACCTTTAACGTTGTAGGACAAGGAAACATCCTTCAATCTTAGATAACTGCCATCTTCTACAAAATAGGTAGAATTGAGTAATTTGAAATTAGCCTTAGGCACGTCTGTTATCTGTCCGGGTATTTTCCAACGACT
Organism: Bacteroides xylanisolvens; assembly: GCF_018289135.1. Taxonomy (NCBI): domain Bacteria; kingdom Pseudomonadati; phylum Bacteroidota; class Bacteroidia; order Bacteroidales; family Bacteroidaceae; genus Bacteroides; species Bacteroides xylanisolvens. The sequence continues at coordinate 4,841,757 of NZ_CP072216.1, read as the reverse complement.
CAGTACACGGGCCGACTGATTCTTACCATCATACATACCTTCCGTTTCAATACGTGAAGCATTATAAATATCGTTTCCATAAGAACCTTGGATAAAGATACTCAAATTAAAGCCTTTCCATGAAAAGGTATTAGTCATACCATAGGTGAAATCCGGATTCGGATCACCGATATAGGTACGGTCGGAAGATGATATTTTACCGTCATTGTTCAAATCACGATACATCAATTCACCGGTTTCAGGATCTACCCCATCACTTATATAACCGTAGAAACCTCCCAAAGCACGGCCCGGCTCATTACGTACCACATAGTCATTCACCACATCCGCAGTTTTAGCATCGTAATAAACTTTCTGTAATTCCAGTTTTGTCAATTTATTCCGGTTAAAAGAGATATTGAAGTCTGTATCCCATGTAAATGCTCCTCCACGAAGATTTTTCGAACTAATAGAAAGCTCAAAACCCTTATTTACCATTTCACCCTCGTTACGGGCAATAGACGTAGCGGCTGCGGCACCGGCAGGTAATGATACATTCATCAACATGTTTTTGGTCTTCTTATAATAATAGTCGGCATTAAACGTCAACCGTCCATTCAATATGGTCAGATCCAGACCTATATTGGTCTGTGTCGTGGTTTCCCATGTTAAATCAGATGTACGCAAGTTGGCCTGGCTAATGGTAGGAACAGCATTTGCATAATCAGTAGAATCACCTTCGCCGCCTTTCTTAAACCATTCGATACGACCGATATTGTAACGCTGCAAATATGCATAGTCACCAATACCCGACTGGTTACCGGTTTGTCCCCAGCCACCGCGCAATTTTAAATCGTCAATCCATGTAAGGTTCTCCATGAACTTTTCCGAAGAAATACGCCAGGCTGCAGAGAATGAAGGAAATACGCCCCAACGATGATCGGGATGCAATTTAGAAGAACCATCGGCACGAAGATTAGCTGTTATCAGGTATTTACTGTCGAAGTTATAAGCTACACGTCCGAAGAATGACATAATTCCCCATTGAGATGCACCCGTACCTGTATTATCCCAAGATATTTTATTGGCAGCATTCAATGTTTGAATCTGATCGCTACGATAGTGGGAGCCATTGATCCAGCTATTTGAATAGTCTGAATCCGTCCATGACGAACCGGCCATTACTTCCAAGCCATGTTTCTTGAAGTTTTTATTATAAGTCAATACATTATCAAATGTCAGCACTGTGTTCATATTCCGATTGTCCGAAGCCTCACCATACTGATTGCGGCCCCAAGCAGTAGAAATCGGATCAAGAAAAGTGGTATTAACGGCGTTGCGACGGTCAAGAGTAAGAGTAGACTTAAACTTCAGTTCCGGAAATGGAGTCAGCAATATATTACCCGATGCCAACAAGCGGTTTTCTTTGTCTTTGTTATTTTTCGCACGGGCCATATTTTCTAATGGATTGGTGATATTACCCACTCCATAGAAGTTATTGTAATACTGATTAGGGTTCAAAGCGTCCCACACCGGCGCATAAGTCGGTGTATTGATAACAGCCAGAATAACACCACCCCGATTCGAGCCTGTTCCCATTGCTCCGCCTCCATTGCTTGTATAATCTGAATAAGAGATATTAGCACTTACTGTCAGCCATTTACGAACCTGATTTTCCAGATTTACCCGGAAATTGTAACGCTTGTAATAAGAGATGTCCAACACTCCCTGTTCTTTGAGGTAACCCGCAGAAAGGTAATATTTCATTTTCTCATTACCATTGGATACAGCTACCTGATAATTTTGAGTCTTTCCGGTCGTATACGTTTCATCAAACCAGTCGGTGCGATCGGGTAATCCGTCCGGCAAAGACACTAGTCCGATTTCATCCTGCAATTCTTTATATTGTGCTGCATTCAGGGATTCTACTTTATCGGCTACTTTGTTCAAACCGAACTGGGCTGTCAAAGAAACTTTGGCATTACCGGCTGCACCGGCCTTCGTAGTAATCCTCAAATCCGCAACTAAGCCCTTGAACGTCCTTATTGCGTTTACACGTCCTCTCATTACTGAATTTGCAGATAATTTGAACTTGAAGCACCCACTTCTGCCTACAATATCCCCTTACCCCACAATGTGACTTGAGGCAATACACAATATCATTCCCATAAGTTGTAGGCATTATCCAAAATCAGTCTGGAAAACATCTGCGTAAGCATTATTACAGGTATAGATGTTCAGCACATACCGCCTTGATGTCCTGATCCACTTGGCTGGTACAGAGATAAACCTGAAGACAAACGCTTTTATGCGACTTGTTGCATTGAGCCCGAACTTCTTTACGTCAAGTCTTTGAATAATGGCCTTGTAAAAGTTACGGATAAGTGCTGTAAGAAGAAGGAACACTGTGTTCTCTGCCATGAAGGATTTGGGCAATCTGTCCCACCCGAAACCATTGTTCATATCATCGAAGATACGTTCCTTTCCTCCACGAAGGTTATAGAACTCGACAATTTCTCTTACGGAAGAATCATAGTCGTTAGTCAGGATACAACGGTATGTGTATTCTCCTTCCCAAAAATCCTGCACACCATCCATCCGTTTCTGTCTTTGAATCACAAGTCGATATGCCTTACCTTTCCACTTCTCAACAAGGATAGAGTTCAATTCAAACTCAATGCCATTGATTTCCTCAGTTTTCCAGCCTTTGAGAGCAAAGGTGTCATTGTAGATCGAACTGCAGCGGTTAGCACGGATATAGAAGGACTTGCAGTGTTTTTCTATTTCCTCCACGATTTCCTCGGAACATGATCCACAATCAGCTCTGAAGCGATTGATAGTGAGCCCATTCTGTTCAAATCTCGCAAAGAACCTCTTCAGCGTGTCCTTCTGATGGAAACGAACATTTGTGTTACCATCGCTATTCTCTATACCGACTATCAAATCGCCAATAACCGCCACGCCAGGGCGATAACCAAGGAACTTCTTGTATGTAGGCTTTGCATCATACTTCTCTGTCTCTATGAACTGATGGTCGAAATCAACATCATACATCTCACCCTCTTTCAGTTGGCCAGATGCAAATATACAATTGAGCAATAAAGTATTGAGAGTGTCAGCCGTATTGAAATCGTAGGTCTTGCCCATATCTGATGTGTATGAAATGTTTTCTTGCGTCAACTCCTTTATCGCCCTGAGGATAGTATCAGAGCTACAAGTGCGAAGTGTCGGATGAAGCGAGAGGTGGTTCATCAAATGAGTAGTGACATCCTCAATACATGAACCGCTACAGAAGTAGATACTCATGAGAGAACGGATGATTTCGCTGTACTGATAACCGAACGATCTACACCTTAGACCGAGGGTTGAGTCGATTACAGATGATAATGTGGAGTCAAATTGCTCCATGATTGAAAATAATCCCCCAAAAGGAGTGAGTCTCTCAGATTTAATTTGTATCTTCGCCATGTCTATCGTCGGATTCTCTTGTTTTTTTTGCAACACTAAGATAAGTGAAAATTCTGACATGGCAAAATCCTGAGCAACTTTTTGTTGCTCAGGTACTTAAAAAGTTTAATTTATAATAGTGTTGCGGAATTAAGGGTAATTAGAATGACTCCGTTAGCGGCACGCGAACCGTAGATAGATGCCGATGAAGCATCTTTCAATATCTGCATACTCTCAATATCATTCGGAGAAAGGAACTTGATATTGTCTACAGGCACTCCATCTACTACATACAGCGGATCATTACTACCATTCATTGAAGTAGTACCACGAACACGGATAGACATTTCACCGCCCGGCGTACCGTTAGGCTGAATCACCGAGACACCGGCTGCCTTACCTTGAATGGCCTGTCCTGCCGAAACGATAGGCCGCATATCCAAATCCTTGGTAGATACGGAAGAGATAGCGGTAGTCACATCTTTCCGTTTCACCGAACCATAACCGATGACCACCACTTCATCAAGCACTTCATTATCTTCCTGAAGTGTGATCTTCATCTGTTGGGCTGCCTTTACCTCCTGCGACTTATAACCCACATAAGAGAATATCAAAATGGCGTTTTGCTTAACGTTTAATGTGAAGTTGCCATCTAAATCGGTAATTGCTCCGTTAGACGTACCTTTCTCTTGTACACTAACACCGATTAGCGGTTCTTTTTGAGCATCCAGGACCTGACCGGATGCAGTAATTTGCTGTGCGGATGCACTCAAAGATAAAAACATTGCCAAGATAGCAAAGAAAATCTTGCGACTCCCCGAAAGGATTTTTCGCCTGTTTTTTTTCATGCGTACTAAGTTTTAAAGTTAATAATAAGACGCTCGTCAGCAATGGGCTATTCTCATTACTTTCGAAGCACAGGTCAAAAGTATAAAGAAATTAAAGTGAGCTAACAAGGAGGGGGCAATAAGTGGATCACACAAAACGACAATCCACTCATTTTCACCTATTTACATTCAGAACATATACCTAAAAAAGTGGTTGATTTACAGTCCGAATTAGCGAATTTTTCGCACTAAATCGTCAAAATCCTCTCTCGATCCACGGGCTTTATTCCTTACTTTCGCCCGATAATTATAAATTGTATTCACTGAATAACGAAGAAACTCCGCAATTTGTGAACTATCTTCAATACCCAGACGTATCAAAGCAAAGATGCGCAGTTCAGTATTCAATAACTCGCCTTTCTTCGGTAAAATCTGTTCATTTTCCTGTAATAAGTCATTGAATTTTCCCACAAAGTTAGGGAAGAGATGCAAAAAAGCTGTATCAAAGTTAGCATACAATTCTTCCAGTTCTTCGTCAAGAGCATCTTGGGAACGCGTTATCTTTAATAACTCCGCAATTTGTCCGGCAGACACTTTCTTATTCACCATCCGCCGGTAAGCGTCTAAACGGTTGATATAAGTAGAACACAACTTGATGAAACGGGCAATATACTCTTCCTTGATCTGATTGGACTCCGAGAGTTCGATATTGGTAGAAGACAAGCAACTATTCATTTGCCTCAACTCCTCATTCAATCCGTTTAACTGCTTATTAGCTACCTGAAGATGATTTCTTGCATCTGCCAGCTTTTTCATCTGACGGTAGATATATCCCAAAGCTACAATCAACAACACCAATAGTGCAGTGATAAGCAGCAGGTTCTGTTGAAGACGGTCGTTCTGCTTTTCAATCATTGCCTGATAGGTTTTATCAATCAATGAAAGCACGTCAGCACTCTGCCAACTACGCAGACGGGCATTGTAGAACTTGGTCGCATTCCACGAAAAGCGCATATATTGGTACGCACGTTCCATATCACCATCTTCGTAAAGTAGCTGGGCAAGCATCCACAACGAAGCATGGTCCTTAATGGCAGAACGAATATCCGATATAGCAGAAAGACAAAGATTCCGTTTCTCTCCCAGACTATCATTACTGTACTTGTAAATCAAAGAACGATGATAAGTAGCCATCGCATATTGGGGAGTATATGGTTCTATTTTCGTCAACCGAAGATCATTCACTTTCAGGGCTTCCTCATACTGGCGTTGATCGCGAAATGATGCTTCACGCATCAGCAGGTATTCTTCCGATTCCGGAGGCAATATAGCATATAATGAATCTCTATATGCCTGCGAGATACTCCAATAACGTCCCGAAAGGGTTTTATCCTGTGTATAAACGCCCAACTCGCCATACACATGGTCAAAGCAGGTATAATAATCGGCTATTAAACGAGGAATGATTTTCCGACGGTCTACCGATTCCAGCACATCAAGAGACTCTTTATACATTCCAGTTGATGATAATAATAGCGAAAGCTGCAACTGACTTTCTATCTGCCGGTCTGCATCACGCAAGCGCTCTGCAATCCGGATATTTTCATTCAAATAGTGGATGGCAGAGTCGCAAATAAAGGCTTTATATTCTTTGTATATCTGACTGTTCAGATTGTACTGTTCCGCGGAATTAGGTTCTATTCCGTGTGTCAGTTCTTTAAGGTGCTTGATACGTGATTCTCGTTGAACCACATAAATTTCATGTTCCTGAATCGTCAAATCAAGCACATTCAACAGTGAGTCCAAGGTCTTATCGGCCCGGGTATATAGTGGAAAAGAGAGAAGTAAAAGAAATATCAGGTACTTTTTTTTCATCGGAGTATTAAACTTTAATAGAAGATTACAAGACTAATAAAGACAAATGTAGAGAAAATCTTCGTAATCTGATTACAAATGGCTCATAAATTAAAGGAACAAACAGCCTATCTTAAAAGCTATATAAAGTATATGTTATATTATCATCAATAAAAACCAGCTTTACTCTATCAGACAAATCCATTCCCAGATACAGACCTGATGAAAATAAATACCATATTACCAATCCAAGCTCTTACCAATAAAAGTATTATCTTTGTTGCATGAAAAAATTAGTCATTGTAGGATGTGGACGACTTGCAGGAATCGTTGCGGATGCAGTTGTCAAAGGCTTATTACCAGATTATGACTTGGTAGGTGTCTATTCGCGTACGGCTTCAAAAGCAGCGCACATCGTTCATAAAATGCAGCAACATGGCAAGCCTTGCATTGCTTGCGCCACATTGGAAGAGTTATTAGCATTAAAACCAGATTATCTGGTGGAATCGGCCTCTCCTGCCGCTATGCGGGAATTGGCTTTGCCAGCATTGAGAAACGGAACCTCTGTCATTACCTTGTCTATCGGTGCTTTGGCAGACGAGACATTCTATCGGGAAGTGGCAGAAACCGCCAAGGCAAATGGCACACGAATCTATATCGCATCCGGAGCTACCGGTGGATTCGATGTTTTAAGAACTGCCTCTCTGATGGGAAATACGACGGCCCGCTTCTTCAATGAAAAAGGTCCTAACGGACTCAAAGGAACTCCCGTTTATGATGATTCCTTGCAAACGGAGCAACGTACTGTTTTCTCCGGAAGTGCTGCGGAAGCTATTCGCCTCTTTCCAACCAAAGTGAATGTTACAGTTGCCGCCTCACGAGCTTCTGTCGGTCCGGAGAACATGCAGGTATCCATACAATCTACCCCCGGATTTGTGGGAGATACGCAAAGGGTAGAAATCAAAAATGACCAGGTGCATGCCGTAGTAGACATTTATAGTGCTACATCGGATATTGCAGGGTGGTCAGTAGTGAGCACCCTGATTAATATCACATCACCCATTGTATTCTGACAGATTGGCCAATACTTTTGCGCTCAGGCGGTCAAACGCCTGACGCGTGCGGCCAGTAGACACCTGCATACAACGTACATGCGGATGATTGAGCAGTTGCTCACTCCCCAACGCGCCTATCGTGTCACAAAAACAAAGGTTGTCACCTTCCAGCCATTCAGCGAAAGCTGCCTCATCCCATGCCGGCGACAAACCGGTATTGAATAAGATTTTCCGATTACCCATCTGCCTGAATTCCTCTTCATGCAGCAGAACCGTATTTTTATTAAGGCAACAGCAAATGACTTCACTCTCTGCAAGGAGTTTCTCCAACGGCAAAAAGCAATATCCTTTGGCAGTAGCCGCTTCTTTCTCACTGCGGGCATAATATGAAATATCAGCACCAAAGAACTTCAAAGCGTCCGCTATCATGCCGCCCGACTTACCCAATCCGACTATTCCGACTTTTAAGCCGGTGATCTCACGAGGTAACTCCTCCCACGATTCCTGCCCGAAGCCATGCAAACAGCGCACCAACTCACTGACGACATATTCTACCACTCCCTCATCACCATAATCCCGGATACCTGTTACCGTGATACCCCGTTCATTGGCATAGCGAATATCGACATTCGCACTTTCGGGAGAATAGAGCGAGCAACACATTCCAATGTATTTCACATTCAGACAACATTCAAGTACATACCGGTTGATACGGGAGGTATAACTCAAAAGCACCGCATCGGCATCTCCGATACGGGCAATGATTTCATCATCACTCGCGGGTACATCAGGATACATCACCACCTGACCGGCAAATGAATACAACGCTTTTTCGGCCGACGGAACCAGACTGACCGGCTCTATAGCTACAAGTTTCTGAAACATCGTTTTTTTATTTTAGAAGTATTATAAAAACAAACATACACGGTTACCGGATTAGCAACCCAACATGGGCGCTAAGATACAAATTTCTAGCCATAATATCATTTAATGATGGACGATAACAGTATGTTTTAGACACACGAACGCAAGTTAAACATATCCAATCAGAGTTCACTACTCGCCATCCGGTTCCTTTCGTGGCAGTGCTATAAAATGCATCTGATTACCCCGTCCCTCCCGCTTGATAATGCCTTCGGCCGCAAAAGATTTAAGATCGTCCAATGCAGTATTCTTCAAACGCCCGGTAAGTTCTGTATAAGTGGTTCTTGTGATGAAGCCATGCTCCCCGATATATTGCAGGACGAGTTTCTTCAGGTTCTCCCTGTCCCACTTACATGAAGTATTGAAATCGACACACTTTCTGCGCTCCAAATCTCCGCGAATACCTACACGCATACTCTTGGAAGCACGGAAATTCACCCCGTTGAAAGCTACGGATTCAGAACGAATATCATTCTTATTTGCTACCAATCGGGAAGCTTTCACTTTGGCTGAAAAGAAACCGAACTCTCCCAATTCGACGCGGTATCCTTCACCCAGATATATGATTGTAATATGATTGCAAAATAAAATTCATCTGCCAACTACCGGACATCGGTTTCTCTTTATTTATTCACATAGATTTGTTTATTTCTAAATTATTTCAGTACATTTGCCTGACCTACTTCTATTACAGAAAGGATGAAAATAGACGAAATACAGTGCATAAAAGAACTACGCAACGGCTCTTACCAGGCTTTTACCCAGATTTATGAAGCCTACGCCGACCGACTTTACAGCTTTGTTCTTAAACAACTAAAAAATCGTTCCCTGGCACAAGATATTGTTCAGGATACCTTTTTACGCCTATGGGACAACCGTAGCCAACTGAATAGCTTTGGCAACCTGCAAGCCTTTATTTTCACTATTGCCAAACATCAGGTAATCGATTATTTCCGCAAACAAGTCAACGAACTACAATTCGAAGACTTTATGGAGTATTGCGAGAACCAAGAGAGCGATGTATCTCCAGAAGACCTATTATTGTATGATGAATTCCTGCAACAACTGAAGAAATCAAAGAATATTCTGTCACAACGGGAACGAGAGATTTATGAACTAAGCAGAGAAAAACATATTCCAGTCAAACAGATTGCCGAGCAACTGGAGCTTTCCGAGCAAACAGTAAAGAACTATCTGACTTCCGCTCTGAAGATCCTTCGCAGCGAAATAATGAAATATAATATTCTCTTTATTTTCTTCTTATAATATCGTCACTGCAACACATCACAAGGGGAAGGCAATAATATCTTCTCCCACAAAAAAGATCTCTATCTGATTTTTATGTTATAAAACACAAAGAAATCATAGTACTCTCTTATTCCATTCACGTATAACCAATAGAAACACCTATAATATGGCTACACATTTTAAAGATTTATACCGCCGATATATGGAGAAGGGACTACCTTCTTCTGACTTGAGAGAGTTCAAAAAAGAACTTGACCACATACCGGATGAAGAACTTTGGAATACCATGATAAACATGGAAAAAGATTCTGCACCGGAAATCGGGATGCCCCCCATGATGAAAAAGCAGATACGTAAGGAACTTCATCAAATCATCTGGAGAAGACGCTGGTATCAATTTGCGAAATATGCCGCTGTCATCGCTCTACTCGTCACCTCTTCCTTCGGCATATATTCCTTATTCGATACTCCAAGTTCGCAACAAATGATAACTGCCAATGTAAAACCCGGCAGCAAATCAGAGATCATATTGCCGGACGGAACAAAAGTGCAACTGAATGGTGCCACTACCATCAGATATGACGTCAATGATACAGAACAACGACTCGTACATCTATCAGGAGAAGCTTTCTTCGATGTAGCCAAAAGCCCGGACTGTCCTTTCAGAGTCATGGTAAATGACTTCCAGATCGAAGTATTGGGAACTTCTTTCAATGTGAATACATATAAGAAAGATGTTATCGAAACCTCTCTGCTTACCGGAAAAATTAAAATATCCGGCGGCTCTCTCCCGCACGAATATACGCTTACTCCCGGTGAAAAAGCAACCTACTCCAGTGTAGACAAAGCCCTCAAAATTACAAAAGCTGATGTGCATGTAGAAACAGGCTGGTGTAATGATTATCTAATTTTCGACTCCGAGCCTTTAATTGATGTTATAGAGCAAATAGAACGGTGGTATGGAGTAGAAATAGAACTAAAATATCCACAGATTGCACAAGATTTACTGTCCGGTTCTTTCCGCCATGAAAATATACAGAATGTTATCCATTCATTGAGCCTTCAGTATAAATTCAAATATGAGATACATAAAGATAAAATCATTATTTATTAACCTCAAAAGAAAGGAGCCTATGAAAGATATAATATAAGCTATTTAAAGAAAAACAACCAAAGAATCGCCCAATCCTTTGGTTGTATGAAAGTCGATAAAATTAATCCATTAAAACATGAAAAAATAGTATCAACTATGAATTACACAAAGTTAATTTTTTCCTTTAAAAAGAGGAGACATAATCTCCTTATTTTTAGAAACTTTACCATTTTGCTCACTGGAATGATTTTACTATCCACAACAGAAGCATTGGCACAAAAAGGAAATGTGTCGGTAAACATCAATAATGGTACGGTGAAAACATTCATAAAGGAGATCGAGAAACAAACCCGGTATACATTCGTTTATCGGAACAATGTCCTCAACGACCAATCGAAAGTGACCGTCAACTGTAAAAATAAGCCTCTTGATCAAGTACTGTCACAAGTATTCACTCCATTAAATGTTTCTTATTCGCTTAATAACAATACCATAGTATTAGTGAAGCAAGAAGTGCAACAACAGAAAAAAAACGAAAAGAAAACCATCAAAGGTACTGTGACAGATGGAAAAGGCGAACCGATTATCGGAGCCAATGTAATACAGGAAGGTGGCATCGGAACAATTACAGATGTTGAAGGAAATTTCACCGTCACAGCAGACCTATCCAAGCCGTTGGAAATATCCTACATCGGATACAAAAAGAAATCTATCCGCATCGGTGCTTCACCAACAATCAACATAGCGCTGGAAGAAGATGCACACGTCATGGATGAAGTTATCGTCATCGGATATGGCTCCAAAACCAAGCGGGATGTTACCTCTTCCATTGGAACTTATAAACCGGGAGAAGTCAATGTCCGCCAGGTATTAGGTGTTGACGAACTGTTGCAGGGACGCGTATCCGGAGTGAATATAACGTCAGCATCCGGTGTACCGGGAAGTAAAAATCGGGTCAGTATCCGTGGAATCGGTTCAATTACCGCAGGTAACGAACCACTATATGTAATTGACGGAGTACCTATCAACAATACGTCAGGAGATACTGGTGCTTGGGGAGCACAATCAATGAACGGTCTGAATGATTTCAATCCCTCCGACGTAGAATCTATACAGATTTTGAAGGATGCAGCTTCCGCTGCTATTTATGGCTCACGTGCAACAAATGGTGTTATCCTGATAACAACTAAAAAAGGAAGCAAGGGACAGGCCAAAGTAAACATTGACACGAATGTTAGTTTCTCCAACCTGACCAGAACAGACAAACTGGATATGACCGACACTGATCTGTTTCTGGAAGTTCTGAACGAAGCTATCGACAACTATAATCTGCAAACCAACAGTACGCAGGCACGTATTGATAACCCTGCACCGGGAAAAGCACAGACAAACTGGCTCGATCTGGTACTTCGTACGGCTGTTACCTACACGACTACCGCGTCTGTGTCAGGCGGAACAGATAAAACGAATTATTACTTGTCCGCCAATTACAAACACAACGAAGGTGTAATTATCAACAATCAGCTCAAACGTTACAATTTGAAGGTTAATCTGGACACGGAAATCAAAAAGTGGCTCAAGGTAGGAACCGCCCTGAATTTAAGTTACTCGCGTAATAACCGCGTTCCCACCGGCTATAATATAGGAACCAGTGTCATTACCCGCGCCATCGAACAACGTCCATGGGATTCCCCTTATCGTCCCGACGGAGAATATGCTGTCGGAGGACAGGAGTTGGCCAACCATAACCCGATACAGGCTCTTAACGAAGAAGATGTATATATCGATAATTACCGTGCCCTCGGTTCACTCTATATGCTGTTTAACATAACGAAAGACTTGAACTTCAAAACTACACTCGGAGAGGATTTCAACTATACGGAAGAACACATTTATTACACAGCCGATCACCCCTATGGCAATAAAGTAGGAAAGCTTATTGACGGACGAAAATCTTATGCGAGTACTTTATGGGAAAACGTGCTCACTTATAAACACTCCTTTGAAGAAGATTTCTCTCTGGACGTCATGCTGGGGCATTCTATACAAAAGGATGTAACTTCCTCAGCCGCACAAACGGGTATCGGATTCCCCTCTCCTTCTTTTGACGTCAACTCTGTTGCTGCCGAATACTCGGATATAAGTACAGGACTTTCTTCATTCCTGCTCCAATCATTCTTCGGCCGTTTAAGTCTGAACTACAAGAACCGCTATTTACTAACGGGAACCATGCGTGCTGACGGTTCTTCCAAATTCATATCCAGCAATCGCTACGGATATTTCCCGTCTGTCAGCGCCGGTTGGAATTTGGGAGAAGAATCTTGGTGGAAATATCCACAAACCGATGTAAAGTTCCGCGCAAGCTGGGGTTGCACCGGTAATCAGGGAGGTATCGGCTCTTATGCTTATCAAGCATTAGCCGGTGGAGGGTACAACTATAACGGTGAGAACGGTTTAGGACTGACTACTGCAGGCAACCGCGATCTTAAATGGGAAAAAGCCCAACAAGCTGACGTCGGAGTAGACCTTTCTTTTTTCAGAGGTGCGATCACATTCACAGCAGATGCATTTATCAAAGATACCAAGGACTTGCTTTACCAAAAGCCAACTCCTGCTACATCGGGTTATACCAGCCAGGTATGTAATATCGGATCAATGCGTAATAAAGGACTCGAATTTACCTTAGGAGCCAACCTTAGCAAAGGTTCATTCTCATGGCATTCAGATTTCAATATCTCCTTTATCAGAAATAAACTGACTGCGCTTCTCGACAATAATGAGATATTGACAACCAGCTCGATGCACGCCCTTAAAGTCGGCGAACCGATAGGGTCCTTCTATATGATTAAGTGGAAAGGTATTTACCAGTCGGATGATGAAATTCCTGCCAAGATTTACGATCAGGGCGTAAGAGCAGGAGACTGTATTTACGAAGATGTGGATGGTAACGATGTCATAGACGAAAACGACAAACAGTTTGTCGGCTCGGCTAATCCAAAGTTCACCGGTGGTTTCAATAACACATTCAAGTACAAAGGCGTTGACTTGAGCCTGTTCTTTACATTTTCGTCAGGCAACAAGCTCTATGAACTGTGGACCGGAGGTTTACGAATGGGTAACGGTACATGGCCGATACTGAAATCATCTGCAGAATCCCGTTGGACGGGACCAGGCAGTACTAACGAAAATCCGCGTGCCATTTATGGTTATACGTGGAACTCAACCAAGTTTGTCAATACCCGAATGTTACACGATGCATCTTATATCCGTTGCCGTACAGCTTCTATTGGATATACCCTCCCAAAAAGTTGGATTAACCGGATACATATCGATAATCTACGCATATATTTCCAGGCAGATAACCTCTTCATATTAACGAAGTGGCCGTATCTGGATCCGGAAGTAAATGTAAGCCTCTCTGCAACCAATATGGGATATGATTATCTCTACCCATCCCAACCGCGTACGTTTACAATAGGTGTCAATCTTAAATTCTAACAGATATGAAGAATTTTATTATATCGTTATTAACAGTATTATTGGTGTTTGCCACTAGTTGCAACGAAATGGACCAATATCCGCATAATGCCGTATCCAGTGATAACCTCACCGAGGAGGATGCTCAATTACTGCTTACCGGACTCTACTTTTATATACAAAACAAACCAACAGTCAATGGTTATCTTACACAAGACATTGTCGGCGGAGATCTTGTCCGCGGCGGAGCGACAGGACTGAAAGATCCGGTATTATTGGTAAAAGACCTGGTTACCCCTGAAAGCGGTTTCGTCAGCGGACCGTGGGATGGATTTTATACTGCTCTCTACCAAGTAAATTCACTGATTGTCGCAGTTGACAAATTAGCAGCCAGCCAGTCACGAAACGAGATACTGGGAGTAGCCAGTTTCTTCCGTGGTCTGATTTATTATCACCTGGTTACCCGCTATGGAGAAGTTCCCATTCTCGAAGCTCCTTTCTCGGGAGACATCGCAGCATCTACCGAAACAGAAGGATGGAGTTTTGTAGAAAAGAATTTTCAGGTAGCAATAGATTATGCTCCTACTTTTTCCGACAAGTATTACGTCTCAAAACAAGCGGCAAAGGCTTTAATGGCAAGAACCAAACTTGCACAAGGCAAAATGACTGAAGCTGCCAAACTTGCTGAAGAAGTGATAGGTGATGCCAATTTCTCACTTGCCGACTTCGACCAGATCTTCCGTGGAAAAGCAAACCGAGAAGAAATATTCTCATTTGTCAATCTGCTCAATGAATCAAGCGTAAACTTGAGTGCTTCCCTCTATTCACGTGCTTCTGCCAATGGAGGTAGCTATACATATGCGCCGACGACAAAAGTGATGAATATGTTCGAACCGGATGATAAACGAACCGCCATATCAATTGATATGCAGGAAACAAATGAAGTCATTAATAAATATCCCGGTGGAGAGGTGACTACCGATCCGATCATTATTACCCGTTTGGGGGAAATGTACCTGATCAGTGCTGAAGCACAAGGACTTTCCAAAGGGCTTACCCGTTTGAATGAGCTTCGGAACTTTCGTGGTCTTCCTTCTGTACACCCTGCCACTGAAGAAGACTTCATAGATGCAATTCTCAATGAGAGACATACGGAACTACTGGCAGAAGGTTTCCGTTGGTTCGACCTTGTCCGCCTCAACCGCCTGGAAAGTGATCTCGGCTTTGAGCGCAAGTATAACAAATTACCTATTCCTGCCAAAGAAAGGTCTCTCAATAAACTTTTAAATCAAAATTCATATTGGGCTAACTAAAACAATGAAAATGATGAACTTATTAAAATACATGCAGATTCTGTCATTTGTATTACCAGTGGCTTTCTTAAGTTGCTCAAACGATACAATTGAAGACGTACATTATACCCCGCAAACAAAAATCGGTCAAAAACTATTAGCGGGTAGTGAAACAGTGGCACGTGTATATACCGATACCAGCTTTGTTGTTGCATTGGGAGTTACGGAAACAGATGTCCATTTTCAAAAGGCAGACAGCCGCTCTACTCATATATTTATAATCGACATTGATTTGAATGAACCAGGGGTTTCATTAGAAGTAGGTATGCCGTATGATGCGGATGTACGCAACAACTTCCAGCGGCAGACACTAACAGAAATGGCAGATTACGCCGACCGTCCGTGGCACCGGGTAGCTGCCATGATTAATGCTGATTTTTGGGATGTCAGTACAATGGATATCAGGGGGCCCATTCATCGCAATGGAGTGATCTTAAAAAACTCATTCATCTTTAAAGAAACACTTCCCCAACAAGCTTTGAGTTTTATCGCGCTGACGAAAGACAACAAAATGGTAATTGCCGACTCTGTGGAGTATCGTGGTATGCAGTACAACCTCAAAGAAGTGACCGGGAGCGGAGTTATCGTGCTACGGGATGGAGAAATATCCGGCGCGACTTATCCAGGTATCGATCCGCGTACTTGTCTTGGATATTCAGATGATGGTCATGTCTACTTCATGGTGGCTGACGGACGTGTAGAGTTCTACTCATACGGACTTACTTATCCGGAAATGGGTTCAATAATGAAAGCATTAGGATGCTCATGGGCTGTGAACCTGGATGGTGGCGGTTCTACCCAAATGCTTATACGACATCCGATAGCGGATATATTCCAAATACGGAACCGGCCTTCTGATGGACAGGAGCGACCTGTCGTAAATACGTGGATGGTAACAGTCAATGAACCTTAAAAAGCAGAAAGTATGAAGAACTCAATATTTATTTTATCTATCCTATTTTGTTGCAACTTGTTCTGTGGATGTTCGGAATCGGACGAATCCGATTCCCGACAATTTCCTCCGAAACTCATTTCCATTATTCCGAAAGCTGGATCGACAGGAGGTACCGCAATTATTTCAGGAGTTCATTTTTCTGAAACAGCAATTGATAATGAGGTATTTATTAACGGAGTACAAGCGGAAATTATCGATGCAACCCAGAATCGTTTAGTGATTGCTCTTCCCAATAATCCGGAAGGTACTTATTCAATCAAAGTTAGTGTGAAAGGGGAAGTTGTAGAAGGACTCAAATTTACTTATGCAACACCTCAAGCTCCACCTGAACTTGCTGTATTACAGGTTATGCCCTCCTCTGCCTATGCAGGAGATTTAGTGACACTGATCGGTCAGTGTTTCAGCACAGTGGTATCAGAAAATCAGGTGACAATCAACGGAGTGACTGCTGAAGTTAAAGAGGCGACTTCCAGCCAACTCAAAATTATCATTCCCGACACCGAGGAAGGCAGTTACCCTATCCGTGTGAGAATTGGTACTAAAGAAGCTGAAAGCCCCCTGTTTACTTACCTTCACACAGTGACATTAACGACCTCTTCTCTAACCCCCGCACGTGGAAAAGCCGGAGAGGAAGTGGTGATTTCAGGAGAAGGATTTGGAACAACGGTCGAAGAGAACATGGTTTCCATAAACGGAAAGCAGGCAACCGTAAAAGTTGTAACCGCAACAACGCTAACCATTATTGCTCCGGAGAATCCTTCCGGTACCTATCCAGTCAAAGTTACTGTCGCAGATAAAACGGTAGAGAATCTAAGTTTCACCTACGAAGATTTATCTTACACAGTTGCAACAGTAGCAGGTAACTCCGCAACTACCTCTACTGACGGTAAGGGAACGGCTGCCTCTTTCAAATTCCCGCAGGGACTAGCTCTCGCACCCAATGGTGACATATGGATTGCCGAAAGAGGAAATAACGTCATCAGAAAAATGGATCAGGAATATAATGTTTCAACTGTTGCCAAAAGTGGCACCGTTACATTTAATGCTCCCTGGCAAGGTGGTTTCGATCTCTCGGGCATATATTATGTAGCCAATAAAGCTTTAAATAATATTATTAAGATTACACAGGAAGGCACTTGCTCTGTGTTCTCCACCGAAACAACCTTTAAAAGTCCGATGAGCGTCACTTTTGATAGTAATGGTAATATGTATATCGCGGACCGCGATAATAAGGCAGTAAAGAAAATAACATCCGGCGGTACTGTAACTAACTACGATATGTCTTCACTCAAAGCCGGTCCCAATTGTATGGCGGTAGATAAGAAGGGAAGAATTTTTGTAGGTACCGGCGGTACTTATCAGCTGCATATGTTCGATACGGACGGTACACTAAAAACTGTATTCGGAACTGGCGTAGTACCCACTGCCGCGACTTATTCTGATGGTGAACAGAACGACCTGTCAAAAGCAACCATGGGGGCAACATTCGGCATTGCATTCGGCCCGGATGAGGTACTTTATATCACCGATTATACAATGCATACCATACGTACGCTAACACCGGATGCAGAAGGCGACTATACGAAAGGAACATTAAAAACAATAGCCGGTATTCCGGGAACGAAAGGTAAAATTGATGGTTCTGCCCTGACAGCTACATTCAATTGCCCTGCAAGCGTACTGGTTTCGGATAAAGTATATATCGCTGATGAGCAAAACCATTTGATTCGTACCATAACAGTAAATAAATAAAAGACTATGAGAAAGATATACATACTACTGCTCGCCTGCCCACTCTTATCATTGTTTGTAGCCTGCAATGATAATGACTACAAAGCGTCAGTGACAGAGCTTAGGCTGGTCCTCGTGAAACCCACCAATGTTTATTCCGGTGAAATAGCTACAATACTGGGACGTAATTTCAGCACGGTGCCGGAAGAAAATGCTGTTTTCATCAACGACCAACAAGCAACCGTTATAGAAGCATTCAAGGACGAACTGAAAATAATATTACCTGAAATGGCTCCGGGAAAATATTCCATCCGCGTCAAATCCCCCTCGGGTGAATTGACAGGCCTCGAGCTCAATTATCTGAAAACACCCGATCAGGAATATATCGTTCAAACAATCGTTGGACAGAAGGGAGTATTCGAAATGACAGACGGAGTCGGTACGGAAGCCACAACCAAGCTTCCCACTGGTATCGCTTTTGCTCCGGATGGCAGTTTATGGTTTACAGAACGAGGATACAACTATATACGACGTATCTCTCCGGACTTCCTGGTCACTTCACTCCTCGATGTGGCAGTAGACGGTAGCAGTGCTATCTGGCAAGGTGGATTCGATTCGAAAGGAAACTATTATTTCATCGACAAAGGAAAAGGAATGTTACGGAAAATAGAAACCGGCAGTATGTCTGTTTCAACCTTAGCATCCGAAATGAAGAGTCCAATGAATGTTACATTCGATGATGAAGATAACATATATGTATCGGCACGCGACAATAAGGCGATTTATAAATTCACACCTTCAGGTACAAAAACAACTTTCGCCACTCTTAACGTATCTCCCAACTATATTGTGTTCGACAAAAACAAGAATATGATTGTTGGTACTTCTAATGGGTATGTGTTGATTCAAATCAGTCCGGATGGCACGCAAAAGACAATTGCAGGAGACGGAGTAAAAGGACAAGAGTATTATGACGGAGAACCCGGTAATCCGCTTAGTGCAAAAGTGGGTGCTACTTTCGGGGTAGCTGCCGGTTCAGATGGATGCCTGTATCTTTCGGATAACACGTACAACTGCATCCGCAAACTAACTCCTGACGCAAATGGAGACTACTCGAAAGGAACGCTAGAAACCATCGCTGGTTCTGGGAAAGCAGGTTTCTCCGACGGAAAAGGACTGAAGGCTACCTTCAACCAACCGTATGAAATCATAATTACGGAGGACTGCAAAACAATGTATGTGGCAGGCGCCGTCAATTACCTGATTCGCCGCATTACTGTCAAATAATAGCGAGCACCCGGGGCGATGCCCCGGGTGACTTTTATCATCATTAATGAATTCTATTAAGTTATGACGAAAAAACTTTTTTTCTTACTACCTATTCTGCTAACCGCATTTTCCATCAGCGCACAAACAAGGACTGATAAACTTTTGAAAAATCTACATGATAATGAATCGAAGTATATCTTTGTTATCGCTCATAGAGGAGACTGGCGCAATGCGCCGGAAAACTCCCTGCAAAGTATCGAAAAAGCAATTGCAATGAAAGTTGATATGATAGAACTTGACATACAACCGACTAAAGATGGCAACTTTATTTGTATGCACGACGAAACTCTCGACCGTACTTCTACGGGAAAGGGACCGATAAAAGATTATACGACCGAGGAACTGAAAAAGTTCGTCCTACGCAGCGGCAACGGAATCAAAACCCGCCAACCAATCCCCACACTGAAAGAAGCATTAAATGTCTGTAAAGGCCGTATTCTTGTCAATATAGACAAAGGAGGTACTTACATAAAAGAAATTATGCCTATCATCCAGGAATGTGGAATGGAGAAACAGGTCATCATCAAAGGATACTATCCTGTAGAGAAAGTGAAAAAAGAGTATGGCTCCAATGAAAGCATGCTTTATATGCCTATCGTTAATTTATGGGATAAAGAAGCAGTTGCCACTATACAAACTTTTATCAAAAACTTTACCCCAATTGCTTACGAACTATGCTTCAAAGATGATGCAAATCCGAATCTAAAAATAATAGATGAAATCGCTAAATCAGGTAGTCGGGTATGGATGAATACTTTATGGGATAGTCTATGTGGCGGACATGATGATGAGAATGCTCTATTGGAAAGTAAAGATAAACATTGGGGTTGGATGTTAAAGCATAAAGCAACAATGATACAAACAGACCGTCCACAAGAACTTATTCATTATTTGGAGGAAAAAGGATTGAGAGATTTGGAATGATCTTCTCTATAAGTCATTCGAAACATCTTATTAAAGAAGTAGTGGGCTTCTTGTTTTCAGGAACAACTTAACACATTTGCAAAAGAAAAAAGGTCAGTTCACCCCCATGAATTGACCTTTATTTCTTCTTATTTCTTTCCGTTATTCGTCTCTAAACTTAATTTTCAGAATCTTGCTGATAGCAGGTTTATACTTCTTTAGCATCCGGTCGAATCCCAAATCGTTCGGATGAGTTCCGTCGATGGTTCCCTCGTGATCTGTTCCCAAGAAACGGTCTTCTTTAATGAAATACAGGTTCTTTACGCCTTTTTTACGCAGTACTTCTACTTGCTCGGCGATAGCCTCATTCTGTTGCTTTACATTCTCACGGGCTTTCTGATTAAAGTTTCCCGTTTCGCGTATCAATGTCTGTATGATAATAATAGGTGTATCCGGATGTTTCTCCCGCAAGGTCATTACAAAGCCTACAGCCCGTTCGGTAATCTCTTTTGGAGAAGGATTGGGAATACAATCCAAGATAAAAGCGTCTGCATCAATATTCGCTAACATCCCGGCAACTTCTTTCTCCATTTTTCCATTACCACTCAATCCCAAATTAATGAAATTATATCCACTGCTACGGGATAAGCGGGCCGGATAGGCCATGCCCGGACGGCTGGCAGAAGCTCCCTGCAAAATACTGGATCCGTAGACTACTATTTTCTCTTTGAACGGATTTTCTCCTTTATGTATGTGAGCATCAGAAGAAACGCCTATCTCCAGACTCTTCAACTCATCGTATAAGGGCAGATATAACAAACATTCTTTCTCTTCGGTTCCCATATTATCGACAATCACTCTTTCTGTAGTCACGCCACCCGGCATCCCTACTCCGGCAAATTGCCATTTCCCATCCCGTTTGATATACAAATCCAAGCCTTTCTGGGCTAGTCTGGTCAAGTTTGGCAATTGGTAATTGTCAGGAACAGTCCATTTAGCTTTTATCACCGGGCTGTTCGTTGTGAAGGAAATAGCCAAACCCGCAGAGTTGGTGAATAGCTTCTTTACTGCAGGAGGCATCGTACAATACTTTGCTGTATCTACCCGATGGAAATATTCACCTTCGGTAGTCGCTTTTCCTACCAATAAAAGCTCCTGGGCCGGCACATAGGTAAAATTGCTCTTCTGCTGTCCGAATGTTGTAAGGGGAAACATTATCAGCCCCAGGCAAATCCAAACATTTCGTGTTAAGTTTCTCATGGTTAGTTTAATATTAACAGTTTATTAATTGTCAGTATATCGTAGCAGTATCAAAAAGCTACTTATAAATCAGCGTTGATAAATACTCTTCTGCAAACATTTCATTGGCAACCTCCAGTAGTTGCTCTGCTGTTAACTCTTCAATACGCTTAAAAACAAGCTCGGATGATTCATATTTATGATAATGAAGGTATGTTTTCGCCATTCCCAGTGCATTATTCTCAAAGTTATCAGATGCCACTCCGATTTGTCCGATCAACTGCTTTTTCGCTGCTGCCAATTGGGAGGAAGTCATTTTTACATCACGCATCCGCTTCAGTTCCTTATAGGTCAGTTTCAAACAGGTGTCCATATCATCTACATCCGTCCCGAAATAAATACAGAAAGCCCCTGTATCCGTGTAAGAGGTCAGATTGGATTCGACGTTATAAACCAGCCCTCTACGCTCACGAAGGGACACATTGAGTTTGCTATTCATCCCGGGACCTCCGAGGACATTGTTCAATAAATAGAGAGCCGTACGTTTGTCGTCATACGCATTATAGCCACGGCTACCAATCATTACATGTGCCTGATGTGTGTCTCTGGGAACCGTCAAATGTTCCGGCACATAAAGAGGCGGAGGTGTACGACGATTCTCTACTCTTACATCAGGAATATCCAGGAGGTATTTCTCTACCAGGCGGATGATTCTTCTGAAATCATATTGTCCCTGAACAAAAAACACCATATTTCCCGGTTGGTAAAACCGGCGGGTAAACGATAGAACATCCTCCGTGCGAAAACTCCGCAGAAGTTCCGGTTTACCAAGAATGTTTCTTCCCAATGGATGATTGCGGAAGATCATATCTTCAAAATCATCGAAGATCAGTTCCGACGGAGTATCCTCATACGACTGGATTTCATCAATAATGACCTCCGTTTCTTTTTCTATCTCATGCTGCGGAAAGGTTGAATGAAATACAATATCCCCCAACAGTTCAAGCGCCCGTTCCAGATGTTCTTTCAGGAAAGCGGCATAGACCACCGTTTCTTCCTTATTAGTGTAAGCATTCAGGTCGCCCCCCACATTCTCCATCCGGTTGAGGATATGCCAGGCTTTACGCTTCTCCGTTCCTTTAAAAATCAGGTGTTCTACAAAATGGGCCATTCCCTGCTCATTCTCTGCCTCATCGCGCGTTCCGGCATCGATCGCAAAACCACAATAAGCTACTTTTGAGAGGGTCGGTTCATGGATAATACGTAAGCCATTTGGCAATGTATATTCGTTACCTTGCATTGTTTTATACTTCCTTATTGAATTAATGCCACAAAAATACAATAAAACTTATTGCTGTTTATAGAAAATTGCAGATATTTGTGGACTATAACAGCAACAACGTATATGGAAAAGATAGGAATATTCTGTTCCGCCTCCGAAAACATTGACAAAATGTACTTCGAAAGTGCCCGCCAAATAGGAGAATGGATGGGGCAGAAAGGCAAAACCTTGATATATGGAGGGGCCAGCCTCGGACTGATGGAATGTGTAGCCCGCGCCGTGAAAGAAAACGGAGGCAAGGTCATCGGAGTTGTTCCCGCCAAACTGGAGGAGAACGGCAAAGTAAGCATTCTGTTAGACGAAGAAATTCATACCCGCAATTTGAGTGACCGCAAAGACATCATAACGGAGAAGTCGGAGGTGTTAGTCGCACTACCCGGAGGCGTCGGTACACTCGATGAGATTTTCCATGTAATAGCTGCTGCCTCTATCGGTTATCACCGGAAAAAGGTCATCTTCTACAATGAATATGGTTTCTATGACGAACTATTGAAAGCACTCCACACCTTGGAGGATAAAGGTTTTGCACGGCAACCATTCTCAACCTACTACGAAGTAGCAAACACATTGAACGAATTAAAAGAAAAAATAAACTGATTATATGATAGACTCCATCAAACAACTTTTGCAACAGGAAGCACAAGCTGTGCTCAACATCCCTGTAACAGACGCTTATGAAAAAGCAGTGAAACTGATTGTAGAACAAATACATCAGAAAAAGGGAAAACTGGTAACTTCCGGTATGGGAAAAGCCGGACAGATTGCCATGAACATTGCTACAACTTTTTGTTCCACCGGTATTCCATCTGTCTTTCTGCACCCCAGCGAAGCACAACACGGGGATTTGGGTATTTTACAAAAGAATGATTTACTCCTGTTGATCTCCAACTCGGGCAAGACACGGGAGATTGTGGAATTAACCCGTCTGGCTCATAATCTGGATCCGGATTTGAAGTTTATTGTTATTACCGGCAACCCGGACAGTCCGTTGGCAAAAGAGTCGGATGTTTGTCTTAGTACCGGTAAGCCGGCTGAAGTCTGTGTGTTAGGCATGACTCCTACTACCTCTACCACTGCCATGACAGTGATCGGAGATATATTGGTGGTACAAACCATGAAAGAAACCGGATTTACGATCGCCGAATATTCAAAACGCCATCATGGTGGTTATCTGGGAGAAAAATCAAGATCACTATGCGAAAAGTAATCGGTATCGGAGAGACAATCCTCGATATCATCTTTCGAGGTGACCAGCCTTCCGCAGCTGTACCGGGAGGCTCTGTATTCAACGGCATCGTCTCATTGGGACGAATGGGAATAAACGTCGGCTTCATCAGTGAAACCGGGAATGACCGTGTAGGCAATATTATCCTACAGTTTATGCGTGAGAATAATATCCCCACGGATCATGTCAACGTATTCCCGGACGGTAAATCACCCGTATCACTCGCTTTTCTCAACGAGCAAAGCGATGCTGAATATATATTTTACAAGGATTATCCCAAACAACGCTTGGACGTCCCATTCCCTAAATTAGAGGAAGATGACATTGTGATGGTGAGTTCGTATTATGCATTGAATCCGGTACTGCGGGAAAAGGTTCTCGAATTACTCGATCAGGCACGGGAAAAGAAAGCCATCATCTATTACGACCCGAATTTCCGCTCTTCTCATAAGAATGAAGCCATGAAACTGGCTCCAACCATTATTGAAAATCTTGAATATGCAGATATTGTACGCGGTTCATTAGAGGATTTCCTCTATATGTACAACATGCAGGATATAGACAAGATATACAAGGATAAAATCAAGTTCTATTGCCCACAATTCATCTGTACTGCAGGCGGGCAAAAGGTAGCATTGCGCACCAATCTGGTCAACAAAGATTATCCGGTAGCACCGTTACAGGCAGTCAGCACCATCGGAGCCGGCGACAATTTTAATGCAGGACTCATTTATGGATTACTCAAATATGATGTTCGATACCGCGATCTAAATAACTTGAATGAAGAAATATGGGATAAAATAATCCAATGCGGAAAAGACTTCGCAGCGGAGGTTTGCGGAAGTTTTAGTAATTCGGTATCCGTGGAGTTTGCAAAGAAATACAGGTAAAACTACAGATTAAGATTTATAAGCCAGCAGCCTATCCTACAAAGACTTTATATTATATAATCCATATTAAGCTAATCAGTAAGCCTTAACTTAATATGGATTTTCTTATCTTTGCAAACACCACAATTAATACGCAATCTTACTTAATACACATGAAAAGATTTATTCTGCCTCTATTAATAATAATCCTTATTCTTACCAGTTTGCCAACAAAAGCAAATAATGAGATCGAATCATTATTAAAAACATTAGATAAATCTCTACAAAACAAATCTGTCTATACTAAACAAAAACAGAGGCAGATAGACAGTTTAAAAATAGCATTAAGGCAATCCGACAATATTCAAGAAAAAATAGGAATTGCCCAGTCCCTTTGTTTTGAATATTCATCTTTTCAGAAAGATTCGGCTTTAGTTTATGCCATCCATATGAATAACCTTGCTCAAAAAAGTAATGACAAAGAACTACTAATTGAGGCGAAATTAGATTATTCAAGAATACTATCTTCTATGGGCTTTTTCAAAGAAGCCTTAGCGATTGTCAACTCAACACAACAAGAGCAATTATCTCCGCGGCTGAAAGCTGAATATTTTCTCGGACAAGTCACAATTTATAATCATCAGAAAACTTTTGCCTCAAATGAGAATGATGCACAAGAGAACGATCTGATTGCACAAATTTATCGCGATTCACTTCTTCAATGCAAGGAAGTCCCCTCAAACGTACGAGCATTCATGTCAGCACCGACTCTTCTCTTCCATAAAAAATACGATAATGCTATTCACATATTAGACAGCGTTTACAAAAGTTATGCACCTTATTCACGAGATGCCGGAATAATTGCATATTCTTTAGCTTCTGCCTATCAAGGCAAAAATGACTCTGAAAATATGATTAAATATTTCGCGATATCCGCTATCTCCGACGTATTAAATGGAGCCAGAGAGAATTTCTCTCTAAAAATTCTCGCCAAATTGATCTTTGAAAGCGGAGACATAGACCGGGCATATAAATATATGAAAAATGCAATGGAGGATGCTATCTTATGTAATGCGAGAATCAATACTATTGAAGCTTCAGACATGTACCTTTTTATAGATAAGGCATTTCAGGAAAAGGAAAAAAATAAATTTATCACCATAACCATATTGCTTGTAGCATTGTGTTTTGTCTGTATCTTATTGTGTGCTTTGTTCATACAACTAAAAAAACAAAAAAGAAAAGTGGAGCAAGCCAATGAAAGTTTATCCTATCATCTTTACGAGATACAACAAATGAACTCAATATTAGCAGATAATAATAAAATCAAAGAAGAATATGTAGGACTATATATGGAACAACATACCAGTTATATTAACAAAATAGCCAATTTAAAAAAGAGGGCGCTTAAAATAGCCAAAAGCGAAGATATTAAAAAAGTGACGTCATTCCTTCACTCTTCACTCAACACAGAAGAAGATCTGGCTGAATTTTATAATAACTTTGATAAAGCAATTCTAAATCTTTTTCCTAATTTCGTTGAGGATTTTAATGCATTGCTCTTACCAGAAAATGTAATTATTCCAGGTCCGGGTAAACTTTTAACGCCTGAATTACGTATCTTCGCACTAATCCGCCTGGGAATTACAGATAGCGTAAAAATAGCCCACTTCCTGCAATATTCATTGTCGACTATCTATAATTACCGTTCAAAAATGCGAATCAAAGCAAATGGAGATCGGAATGAATTTGAAGAAAAAGTGGCTCGAATCGGGCAATAAATTCAAGAATAATAGTCTATCAGCCACCAATAGCATTTACATTTATGTAATATCCATCAATACGTATACACCTAATTATCAAACAAGTACATCCTACAAGCATTTACAATTCGCTTACTACCCATTTTATAAGTAGTCGGAATAAGGTATTTTTGTAGAGTCACAGTAGCAGTGATACCTGGGACTTGATCTCCAATGATTAATCCCCCAATAAATTGAAAAACAAAATTGGACTATTTTATAAATATCAATTAATGAAAGGAAACTATGAATAGCCTATTGCTCAATGTTATTTGTGCTTTCGCCATTGCGAACACAAGTCCTAACGCAGAAAGAGCCCAACAAACTTTGGACGCCCTTTACAAAAACTATGCAGCACCTAATACTTGTTTGCTGCGCGAAAATTATCCTTCTGACCAGAACAACAAAGCAACTTATCTGGCGTCAGAAGAACAAGCAAAAAGACATAATGAATATTCTTATCTTTGGCCGTACTCGGGTACATTCTCTGCAGTAAACGCACTGTTGGAGAGCACTGGAAACAAAAAATACAAGAAACTTCTGGAAAATAAAGTACTACCCGGATTGGAAGAATACTTCGACACACGAAGAGAACCATTCGCTTACTCATCCTATATCAGTAATCAACCTCTCTCTGATCGCTTTTATGATGACAACGTTTGGTTAGGCATTGATTTTACCGATTCTTATCGTATGACTAAAAAACAAGCCTATCTGGAAAAAGCCGAACTGATATGGGAGTTCATTCTTAGCGGTAAAGACGAAGTGCTCGGAGGAGGAATCTACTGGTGTGAGCAGAAAAAAGAGTCCAAAAACACTTGTTCAAATGCACCGGGAGCCGTTTTTGCTCTCAAGCTATTTCAGGCAACTCAAGACAGCACCTATTTGAAACAAGGGAAAGAGTTATACGAATGGACTAAAAAGAATTTAGAAGATCCAACAGATCATTTATACTTTGACAACATTGCACTCAATAAGAAAATCGGGCGTGCCAAATTTGCCTATAATAGCGGCCAAATGATGCAAGCAGCCGCCCTACTCTACCAAATAACAAAACAGAAAAACTATCTGGAAGATGCTCAAAATATAGCCGAAGCATGTCACAAGCACTTTTTCACTCATTTCACCTCGCCGAACGGACAAACATTTCAATTACTGAAAAAAGGAAATATCTGGTTCACAGCAGTCATGCTAAGAGGATTTATAGAGCTTTATCACACAGATCACAATAAGACCTATCTAGCCGACTTCCAAAAAAGCCTTGATTATGCATGGCAATATGCCAGGGATAAACGGGGACTCTTCCAAACAGATTGGAGCGGAACAGATAAAAATGAGAAAAAATGGCTTTTGACACAAGCAGCTTTTGTAGAAATGTACGGCAGATTAGCCGGAATCAACTTATAATAACCACTTTTAATAATCCTCTCAAAAACACTGTAAAGATGAAGAAAAGAAACATCGGAATATGCATTATTACAACCACCCTATTAATGGGAAGTCATGCGAATGCTACTGAACTTATTCTTGCTAAAGATCATACCAATGTAGTCAATCAGGCAGCTGAAGTGGCCGCTTATAAAAGTAACCGTCCACCTGTAAACAAGCGTCTTTTTACATCAAAAGCTGTGGAAGCAGAAATTATCAGAGTAAAAAAGTTGCTTACTAACCAAAAATTGGCGTGGATGTTCGAGAATTGTTTTCCCAATACCCTTGAAACAACGGTTCATTATCGCACAACAGACGGCAAGCCTGATACTTTTGTTTATACAGGCGATATTCATGCCATGTGGCTACGTGACTCGGGAGCACAGGTTTGGCCTTATGTACAACTGGCCAATAAAGACCCGGAATTAAAGAAAATGCTTGAAGGAGTGATCCGCAGACAATTTAAATGTATCAATATTGATCCATACGCTAATGCTTTTAATGACGGAGCTGTCGGAGGGGAATGGATGTCCGACCTGACCGACATGAAACCTGAATTACATGAAAGAAAATGGGAAATAGATTCTCTATGTTATCCACTACGTCTGGCCTACCAATATTGGAAGGAAACCGGTGATGCCAGTATTTTTGATAGTGAATGGATACAAGCCATCACCAATATCCTGACTACTTTTAAGGAGCAACAACGCAAAGAAGGAGTGGGACCTTATAAATTTCAACGCAAAACAGAACGTGCACTCGATACATTAAACAATAATGGCCTAGGTGCTCCGGTAAATCCTGTCGGACTTATTGTTTCAGCTTTCCGCCCATCTGACGATGCTACAACCCTGCAATTTCTCGTGCCGTCTAACTTCTTCGCTGTTTCTTCGCTAAAGAAAGCTGCCGAAATTCTAAATGCTGTAAATCAAAATGCAGAACTGGCAAAACAATGCACAGATCTGGCAAAAGAAGTAGAAGCTGCACTAAAAAAATATGCGACTTATAATCACCCTAAATATGGTACAATTTATGCCTTTGAGGTAGATGGCTTCGGAAATCATTTCTTAATGGATGATGCTAATGTACCAAGTCTGCTGGCAATGCCTTATCTTGGTGATGTAGAAATCAACGATCCTATCTATCAAAATACACGCCGTTTTGTATGGAGCAAGGATAACCCCTATTTCTTCAAAGGAAAGGCAGGAGAAGGTATTGGCGGGCCTCACATCGGTTATGATATGGTATGGCCGATGAGCATCATGATGAAAGCATTTACCAGTCAGGACGATCAGGAGATCAAAGATTGTGTAAAGATGCTGCTCAATACGGATGCAGGGACAGGCTTTATGCATGAATCTTTCCACAAAGATGACCCCAATAACTTCACCCGTGCTTGGTTTGCATGGCAAAATACCTTATTTGGCGAACTTATTCTAAAGTTAATCAATGAAGGAAAAACGGATTTATTAAACAGTATCCAATAAAGCTGATTCAAGCAACTTCTCATTCAGGGCGCTCTTCCACCGGAAGATGCGCCCTTTTTTAACACGTAAATTACTATTAACTTTGGCTAATTATCGCAAAGGAATTATCACATCTTCGGGTAATTCTTATCTTTGCAGTATACGATTCAAGACAAAGAAACTATGTATAAAAACCTGTTAAGCTGGCTTACTGTTTTATTAGTGCTCCCGTCGTGCTCCGGCACATCACCTGCTATATCTGTGGTGTGTGAGGAAAATAATATAGGAAACTGTATTATCAAATGGGAAACAACACCGATATTAAAAGGACAGGTAAAAGTATACACCTCTACTTCTCCGGAAATTATTCCGGAAGATTCTCCCATTGCAATGGCTAGCATCTCCAGTGGTAAAATGACAATCGTAACCAACGATCCGTCCCAACGTTATTACTACTTGATGGTGTTTAACAACAAATACCATATCAAAGTAGCTACCCGCAACATCAATATCCCCGGTATACAGAACTTCCGCGACTTAGGAGGATACGAATCTGCCAACACCGGAAAATCTCTTCGTTGGGGAATGATATACCGTTCCGCACAAATAGACAGTATCCCTCCTTGTTCCCGCCAAGAGCTTAAGAATATGGGAATACGAACAATCATAGACTTACGTCCTGAAAGTGAACGCCACAACTATCCGCAACTACATGATGACAAGTTTAAAATCGTACATATCCCCATCCTCACAGGGAACATGGAAAAAATTCTGCAAGGTATTCGGGAAGAAAAAATAAAAACTGATACCATCTACCGCCTCGTAGAACGAATGAACCGGGAACTGGTTACAAACTACCAAAAGGAATTCAAAGAGCTGTTCACCGTTCTTCTCGACCGTAGCAATTATCCGGTTGTTATTCATTGCACATCCGGAAAAGGACGTACAGGAGTTGTTTCCGCACTCCTACTCGCCGCTCTAGGCGTCAATGAAGATGTGATAATGGAAGATTATCGTTTGAGTAACGACTATTTCAATATCCCCAAAGCCTCTAAATACGCCTATAAATTGCCGATCAACTCTCAAGAAGCAATCACTACCATCTATTCGGCCAAAGAAGATTTCCTGAATGCCGCAAAGGAACAGATTGAAGCTGAATATGGGAGTGTACAAACCTATCTGAAAAAAGGAATCGGACTTTCTACGGAAGATTTAAAACAGTTGCGCAGCATTTTATTAACAGATAATTGATTGTTGATAAATGATAAATACGATGACGTCTACAATAATTATCCGTTATCAACCATTTATTATCAACTAAATTAACTATCTTTGCAGCCGAAATAAAAGATATACAGAGATTTAATGAAGACATTTGAAGAGCTTGGCGTTTCTCCGGAGATACGTAGAGCAATTGAAGAAATGGGATACGAGAATCCCATGCCGGTACAAGAGGAAGTGATTCCGTACCTTTTAGGAGAAAATAATGATGTAGTAGCTCTTGCACAGACAGGAACAGGTAAAACAGCCGCATTCGGTTTGCCCTTGCTCCAACAGATTGACGTAAAAAACAGAATTCCACAATCGCTTATCCTCTGCCCTACCCGCGAGCTTTGTCTCCAGATAGCAGGAGATCTAAACGACTATTCCAAATACATTGACGGACTGAAAGTGCTGCCTGTATATGGTGGTTCTTCCATTGATAGCCAAATACGCAGCCTGAAACGAGGTGTACATATCATCGTTGCCACACCGGGACGTCTGCTGGACTTGATGGAGCGCAAAACCGTATCTTTATCTACCATCCACAACGTTGTAATGGATGAAGCGGACGAAATGCTTAATATGGGATTCACAGAGAGTATCAATGCCATCCTGGCTGATGTGCCGCAGGAACGTAACACTCTACTGTTTTCTGCAACAATGAGCCCGGAAATCGCACGTATCTCCAAGAACTACTTACGTAACGCGAAAGAAATAACTATTGGCCGTAAGAATGAAAGTACCAACAACGTTAAACACGTTGTTTATACCGTACAGGCTAAAGATAAATATGAAGCTTTAAAACGTATCGTCGATTACTACCCACAAATATACGGTATCATTTTCTGCCGTACCCGTAAAGAGACTCAAGAAATTGCAGACAAATTGATGCAGGAAGGTTACAATGCCGATTCTTTACATGGCGAACTTTCCCAAGCACAACGGGATGCCGTTATGCAGAAATTCCGCATCCGTAATCTGCAACTGCTCGTTGCAACTGACGTGGCTGCCCGTGGACTTGACGTAGACGATCTGACACATGTCATCAATTACGGATTGCCTGACGACACAGAAAGCTATACACATCGTAGCGGACGTACAGGGCGTGCCGGAAAAACCGGAACTTCCATTGCCATCATCAACCTCCGCGAAAAGGGAAAGATGAGAGAAATCGAACGGATTATCAGCAAAAAATTTATTGTCGGAGAAATGCCGACAGCGGCAGGTATCTGTCAAAAACAGCTGATTAAGGTAATTGATGATCTCGAAAAAGTAAAAGTGAACGAAGAAGAGATTGCCGACTTTATGCCGGAAATCTATCGCAAACTGGAATGGCTAAGCAAAGAGGACTTGATTAAACGAATGGTTTCTCACGAATTCAACCGTTTTGCAGAATATTACCGCAACCGTCCTGAAATAGAGCAACCAACCGATATGCGTGCAGAACGCGCCGGACGTGGTGATCGTAAAGAAGGAGGTTTCGAGAAAAGAAGCCGAAAAGCTGCTCCAGGCTTCAACCGCTTATTTATCAATCTGGGTAAAACGGACAGCTTCTTTCCAAGTGATCTTATCGGACTGTTGAACAGCAATACAAGAGGGCGCATTGAATTGGGACGCATTGACCTGATGCAGAACTATTCTTTCTTTGAAGTACCCGAAAAGGAAGCGACCAATGTAATTAAAGCGCTGAACAAAGCTAAATGGAACGGACGTAAGGTCGTTATTGAAATAGCCGGTGAAGAAAGCGGAAAAGGACGCGAAAGCAGTTCTAATGAGCGTAAGGGAGGTAAACGATTCGGCGGCAAAAGTGACGAACGTGCACCACGCTATGAGAATAAGGATAGAAAATCGAAAGATGCTTCTGCAAAAGGTGCTAAATCAGCTAAAAAAGATAAACCTAGTCGTGCAGAACGAGGTTATTCTGATGCCCGTGGTCCAAAAAAGAAAGATGACTGGCAAGAATTTTTCAAAGACAAAGAGCCTGACTTCAGCGAGGAAGGATGGGCACGTAGAAAACCCAAAAAGTAAAAAGGAATTCATTTAAATAAAATAGAAAGGCAACTAACTACCACAGATTAGTTGCCTTTCTATTTAGTAAATATATATCTTTTATCGAAACATTTACTTCATCGAGCTATCTTCAACTCCTGAACAAGATTGCCCGCCTTACCATATTTCTCCATAATAAAGAGCATATACCGCACATCTACTCCGATGCAACGCTGCAAGTCAGGTTCAAATACGATGTCACTGCTCATTGCTTCCCAGTTGCCATCGAAAGCCAGCCCAAGCAATTCTCCTTTGGCATTGAACATGGCACTACCGGAATTACCTCCTGTAATATCATTATTAGAAATAAAGCAAACATTCATGTCTCCCTGTGCATTGGCATATCTTCCGAAATCACCGGAAGAAAGCAAACTCAACAACTCGGGCTGGACGGCAAAGTCAATATCACCTGCATGTTCCTTCACCTTCTCAAAGATGCCTTTCACAGTGGTATAATAATCGTAAGTGGCCCCATCAAAAGGAGTATACCCCCCAACCGTTCCGAAACTAAGCCGCATAGTGGAATTGGCATCCGGATAGAAATTACGATCGGCATACATACGGCGCATGGCAGCGTTGAACAAGCGTTCCCCCTGCTCTATCTGCTCGGAAGCTTCGGAAATACTCTGATTCATCTCATAATACTTCACGATCAGGTCCAGACTCAAGGAAACAGCCGGGTCCTCTATCAGATTATACGTAGTATCCCGCTCCAGAAAACGTTTTAGGCCCTTAGGAGACGTTATATTGGACGTTGCATACAAAGAGTCTACATAAGCCTGAATATTCCCGTTATAGAGTGTATCTATCTTTTCATACATAGCAGGCAGATACTTCTTATCCACTTTCAACTGATACTCTTTGAGCATGGCAGCAAAAACCTCCTTATCAATGGAAAGATCAAGATTATCATACTTCTCCAATAACTTCTTCATGCGGGTAATCACCAGCTTCTCCTCGGCCTCAAAGTCGAAATTGAGAATTTCAAGAGCAAGCTGCACCAATTCGGGACCATTGATAAACGATTCACCGAAATAAGCCAACGCACGATTTGTTTCCCGACGATTACTATAACTCAACTCCAGAGAAGAGAATAAACGAATCAGTTTCTCTCTTTCTTCCGGATGAGACTGAATCCAGTCGCGAAGTGCTGCTTCAGCCGCCCGTTTCTTTTCCAATACCTTCAGATGCTTGATGGCCTTGTTTGTTCCGATGCTATTCTTCCAATAATTGGAACTTTCATCGTATTTTGAAGCATACTTGATACGAATATCCGGACGACGATCCATCTCCCGTTTCCAAACCGTTTGTTTTACTCCCCGCACATCAATCATTGCCTGGTTGATTCCATTCATCATCTCTTCGATACCATACGAAGAAAGATAACGTTCCGTACTTCCCGGATAACCAAGCGTCATGCAGAAAGAACCTTCCTTGTATCCATCCAAAGAGATAGGCGCCACATATTCAGGGTGATAAGGGACGTTGTCAGGAGAATAATCAGCCGGACCATTCTTGGTGTTTGCATAGATACGAAATACGCTGAAATCGCCCGTATGTCGCGGCCACATCCAATTGTCCGTATCCCATCCGAACTTCCCGACAGAAGAAGGAGGTGCAAAGACTAAACGAACATCGTTATAATCACGATAAACGGAAAGCCAGAATTCATTACCTGCATAATAAGCATCGACAATACCGGTCAGCGTAGAATCTTTTTCGGAAACTTCCATACCGATTACATTCATGATCGAATCGACAGCTACACGGCGTTCTGTTTCCGTTTTAGCATAGCGGGCAGCAGATAATACCCGTTTGGTTACGTCTTCCGTACGAAGCAGAAAACGGACATACAACTCCGGATTCGGCAGCTCTTCGTCAAGGCTACGTGCAAAAAAGCCATCTTTCAGATAATCATGTTCTACAGAAGAGTGTTGCTGGATACTGCTGAAACCACAATGATGATTGGTAAACACCAGACCGTCTTCGGAAACCACCACTCCCGAACAGAAACCTCCAAAGCTGACAACAGCATCTGAAAGAGAGGGTTTCTTCGGATTATATATTTTATTCACAGGCATTTGCAAACCAAGTTCTTTCATTACCCGGTCTGTCTGTTTGTTTTTGCGTAGGTTTCCCAGCAGCCACATTCCCTCATCGGCAAATACATTTGACAGACAGAGGGAAAAGACTATCAAGACGGTTAGTCTGAATTTCATATTACTATTTTTAGATTCATTATTCGGTAATCAGCCTCAACTTCTTCGCTCCTACACGGGCTTTCAGCCATTCGCTGATTTTCTGTTTCTCGGCAGCAGACGGATGTCTGTCGAATTTCAAAACAGCCAATGTTACCGTATCGGTCTTCATCGAGTCAACCCGCACTTCGAGCGAATGAGCGATGGAGAGCGTAGTGATGGAAGGGTAAAGCACTTTCAGTTCGGGCACTAATGTACGACTCATTGCATCATACGTTCTGTATTGTTCCAATGTTGTCTCCAGTTGGGAAATCTTCACTGCCTGTTGCTGAAGTCGCTGCTCGCTGTTTTTGTAGAAGTCTTCCATGACCATGGCACGGATAGAAGTCACATCTACCGCTTCATTGTTCATCCCCTGCAATACAACCAGCTTCGTATCTTCCAACTTATATTCTTTCATCTTGCTACGGGCAATAGAAATCGAAGCATCAGGCACTTCAGGACCAATCAAAACAACCCGCACTTCTTTATGTTCATAACTGATCTTTTTATCGAGTACCTGTGTATTCTCAAAGCTTAACTGATCGCTAATAAAACGATTGGCTGCCGCCTCATAGAAAGTGCTTTTTATAATTCCAAATGTCAGATAAACCGCAGGGCACATGGTAAGCACCACAATCAGAACGATGTATTTACGTACGGTCTTCTCACGGGTTTTATCTACAAATTCCTTCCGCTGGAAATGCATCACACGAACTCCGAGGAAAGTGGCCAGACTGATAAAAACAGAGTTGATGAAGTAAAGATAAAAAGCACCCAGGAAATAAATAAGATTACCGGAGGCCAGTCCGTAACCTGCCGTACAAAGCGGTGGCATCAATGCAGTAGCAATGGCAACGCCCGGAATCACATTTCCCTTTTCCTTGGTAGAGAGGGCTACCACACCTGCCAAACCACCAAAAAGCGCGATGAATACATCATAAATAGTGGGCGATGTACGTGCCAGCAACTCCGACTGTGAACCGGCAATAGGGGCAAGAAGGAAGAAGATAGTGGCCGTCGTCACACTGAAAGCGGTCGTTATGAGAAAGCTCTTTAAAGAGCGTTTCATTAATTCGAAGTCGTTCAGTCCGACAGAGAGTCCCACTCCCATAATAGGTCCCATCAACGGAGAAATCAACATGGCACCGATAATTACAGCAGTAGAATTTACATTCAATCCGAGTGATGCCATAAAGATGGCAAAAATCAGGATCCACAAATTGGCACCTTTGAACTCTACACCCTTACGGATAGAATCCACGGTGGCCAGTTCGTTATCCTTGTCTTTTTTCAAGTCCAGATATTCTCCTAGAAAGGACTTGATAGCAAACTTATTACGTTCATCTGTCTTCATAGTTATTTCTTCTTTATAAAGCGATTAATAACAGGAATCTGACTCAATGGTAAATCCTTCTTGATAATATAAGCTATAAATAGCAATAAGAGTACGGTACGGAAAGCGAGACGGAGCACCAGATTAGGGATAGGCACCTGTTCTCCAATAACGTAAAGCACCGCTGCCAGCAGAACATAAAGTCCGAGGCTTTTCAAATCATAACGAATCGGGTATTCTTTCTGCCCTATCCAGTAGGATAACAGCAAGATTACCGCATAGCCTGCAACAGAAGCCCATGCCGAAGCAAGATAGCCGTAAACCGGCACAAATAATATGTTCAATACAACAATAATGACACAGCCGATCACCGAGAAGTAAGCTCCCCAATAGGTCTTATCCGTCAGTTTATACCAAAAGGAAAGATTGAAATAAATCCCTTTACAGATTTCTGCAAGCATCACAATAGCTACCACTCCAAGACCTTCCCAGTAACCTTTTGCTACAAGATAACGCAGCAAATCGAGGTAGAACATTACAGCAAGGAAAGCCAACAATGAGAAGATAAGAAAATATTTCATCGCAGCCGCATACATTTTCCGGTTATCTCCTTCGCGGTCTTTGCCAAATACAAACGGTTCGTAAGCGTAACGGAAAGCTTGCGTAAACATGGCCATCACCATCGCAATCTTGCTGGTTGCCGCATAAATACCCAGTTGTACTAACCCTTCCTGTCGATCTTCAAAGAGAAACGGATAGATCATCTTGTCAACAGTCTGATTCAGAATACCTACCAAACCTAAGATTAATACCGGAAAAGAGTATACTACCATTCGCTTCAGCAACACCCGGTCCAACTTATAAGCAAAACCTGTCAGCTCTGGAATAAAGAAGAACATCTGGACAACCGAGATAATCAGGTTGCTAATGAAAATATATCCCACCAGATAGTCCGGATCATAAAACCAAGAGATGGTTGCCGGACAATGTACATTCAGCCACGGACACACCAACAGGAAA
Source organism: Bacteroides xylanisolvens (assembly GCF_018289135.1). Classification (NCBI taxonomy): domain Bacteria; kingdom Pseudomonadati; phylum Bacteroidota; class Bacteroidia; order Bacteroidales; family Bacteroidaceae; genus Bacteroides; species Bacteroides xylanisolvens. The sequence goes on along the minus strand of NZ_CP072216.1, from coordinate 4,804,307 downwards.
AACAGATTCAAACCGATGCCGCCAATGATAGAGAGCAGTTTGATAGCTGCAAACTTGACAGGGCGTTTCTTGTATCGCAAATAGGCAAAAGGAATGCATTGAAAAGAATCTAAAGCTACCACAACAGCCATCATCGCTATAAATTCCGGATGATCGCCATAATCCAGCAAATTGGAAATAGGTTGCAGGAATAACAGGCAAAGGAGAACGAAAATCAAAGATACGCCTCCTACTGACAATAGGGAGTTGGCATATACTTTCATCGGGTCTTCTCCCGATTTATTGGCGAAACGGAAGAATCCCGTTTCCATACCGAACGTAAGCAGTACGAGCATCAGGGCTGTAAACGCATACACGTTCGATACGACTCCGTAACCTCCGGTGGAAGCCGGTAATACAGCTGTATACAGAGGTACCAGCATGTAGTTAAGGAATCGTCCGACAATACTACTTAACCCATAAATTGCAGTATCTTTAGCTAATGATTTTAGTCCAGCCATGTTTTATTAGTGATTATCATTCAGATTGGTTCAACGTTTCTTCTTTTGTTTGAACAACCAATCCATAAATCCGGGATAATTGAAAGCCGGATTCCAGCTTCCATGATTACAACCGGGAAATTCAATATATTCCACATCTGCACCGGCAGCTTTCAGTGCTTTATATGCTTCGCGAGAACCTTTCACCGGAACTACATCATCCGCATCTCCATGAAAGATACGGAACTTCACATCTTTGGCAGCCGACAACCGGCTTGGACTGACTATACCGCAGATAGGAATTGCAGCAGCAAATATCTCCGGGTAGCGTATTACTAAATCATACGTTCCCATCGCTCCCATTGAAAGGCCGATAATATAAACCCGTTGCGTGTCCACTTCGGGCATCACCAGATAGGAATCAAGCAACTGTTTGAGTGTCTGCAATATAGGACTGATCTCCTGTCCTACCGGCATTTCAGCAGGTATAAAAGACTTCGGACGTTCCGTATAAGCCCAGTAACCGTCTGTCGGACACTGCGGAATCAGCACAAAAGCAGGATACTTTTCTTGATTGACCGGATTAAGAAACATCTGTCCGCCATGAGTCAATTGCTTCTCATTATCATTTCCCCGTTCGCCGGCTCCATGCAAAAACAGCACGATGGGGTACTTCTCACCCGGTTTCACCGATTCGGGGTGAATCATCCGGTAAGGTAAGGAATCTCCTTTAGAAGAAACAAAAATATCTCTTCCATATCCCTGTTGAGCCGATAGAGAAAGGCTCAAAAAGAGAAAAACAAATAAAGTAGTCCATTGCTTCATCATCCAACTATGCTTTATAAAGTTCTTTTATACCGTTAATACCACTTATCACATGACGCTTTATGTCAGTCATTAAACAGTGTTTTCTGACTGTTATAAAGACTTCTTCCCAAATGCTTATAGGCAAGTTCGGTTACCTCGCGTCCGCGGGGAGTACGTTTCATGAATCCTTCTTTTATCAGGAAAGGTTCGTAAACTTCCTCGATGGTTCCCGCATCTTCTCCCAAAGCCGTAGCAATGGTCGTTATACCGACAGGGCCGCCTTTAAACTTGTCTATAATGGTACAAAGTATCTTGTTGTCTATCTCATCCAGTCCGTACTTGTCGATATTCAATGCCTCCAGCGCAAACTGGGCAATCTCCGTATCGATAGAGCCGGTGCCTTTCACCTGTGCGAAGTCACGTACCCGGCGAAGCAAAGCATTGGCAATACGGGGTGTCCCACGACTGCGGGAAGCAATCTCCGAGGCTGCACGTACCGAGCAAGGCACATCCAGTATGGACGCAGAACGACGGATGATATTGCTCAAAATATCATCGTCATAATACTCCAAATGAAGGTTAATACCGAAACGTGCACGAAGCGGAGCCGTCAGCAGACCGCTACGCGTGGTTGCACCAACCAACGTGAAAGGATTCAAATCGATCTGGATACTGCGTGCCGAAGGTCCCTTATCAATCATAATATCGATGCGGTAATCTTCCATGGCCGAATAAAGATATTCTTCCACTACGGGCGACAGACGATGAATTTCATCAATAAAAAGCACGTCGTTCGGTTCGAGGCTGGTCAATACACCTGCCAGGTCACCCGGTTTATCTAGCACCGGACCGGAAGTTACTTTAAAGCCGACTCCCAATTCGTTGGCGATAATATTTGAAAGAGTTGTTTTTCCTAATCCGGGAGGACCATGCAATAGCACATGGTCAAGTGCTTCGCCGCGCAGACGTGCCGCCTTCACAAAAATGCGAAGGTTTTCCACCACCTTGTCCTGGCCGCTAAAGTCTTCAAAACTTAACGGACGGAGTGCATTCTCGAAATCCCGTTCTTTTGAAGTAAGCTGATGTTCGCGTATGTTAAAATCTTCCTGTTCCATTTATTTCTTGAAAAGTAGGAGACAAAGATAGAGATTTACATTCATTTTCAGTATAAGAAAGACGAAGATTTAGTTTATTTGAAACGTAATAACTACTTTTGCACTATCTATATACACGCTATCAACTATGGTTCTAAATTACATTTGGATAGGATTCTTTGTCGTCGCCTTTATCATCGCCCTTGTAAAAGTGATTTTTCTGGGAGATACGGAGATATTTACAGCTATCATGAACGCTACATTCGATTCTTCAAAGACAGCTTTCGAGATATCTCTGGGACTTACAGGCGTACTGGCTCTTTGGTTGGGTATCATGAAAATCGGAGAAAACAGTGGATTGATTAACGCACTGGCTCGCTTTCTTAGTCCGGTGCTTTGCCGACTATTTCCGGATATTCCTAAAGAACATCCGGTGTTAGGGTCCATCTTCATGAATATGTCTGCCAATATGCTTGGTCTCGACAATGCAGCCACCCCATTGGGGCTGAAAGCGATGAAAGAGCTGCAGGAACTGAATCCGAAAAAAGACACTGCTTCCAATCCGATGATTATGTTTTTGGTGATTAATACCTCCGGCCTTATCATCATTCCGATCAGTATCATGGTATATCGTGCACAAATGGGGGCTGCACAGCCTACAGATGTATTTATCCCTATCCTGCTAAGTACTTTCATTTCAACTCTAGTAGGAGTCATAGCAGTCAGCATCGCTCAAAAGATAAACTTAATCAATAAGCCTATTCTCATTTTAATGGGCGTTATCTGCCTTTTCTTTTCCGGCTTGATTTATCTGTTTCTAAGTGTCTCGCGGGAAGATATGGGTACTTATTCTACATTGATAGCGAATATTCTGCTGTTCAGTGTCATCATTCTGTTTATTTTGACGGGAGTCAGAAAGAAAATCAATGTATACGATTCGTTTGTGGAGGGAGCTAAAGAAGGGTTTACGACGGCTGTACGCATCATTCCTTATCTGGTTGCTTTCCTTGTAGGAATTGCAGTGTTCCGCACTTCGGGAGCAATGGATTTTCTGGTGGGAGGCATCGGCTATATAGTAGGCTTATGCGGAGTGGACACGAGCTTTGTAGGAGCGCTGCCTACCGCATTGATGAAATCGCTTAGCGGTAGCGGTGCAAACGGATTGATGATCGATACGATGAAAGAACTGGGACCTGATTCGTTTGTAGGACGTATGAGTTGTGTAGTTCGCGGAGCTTCGGACACCACATTCTACATTCTGGCCGTTTATTTCGGCAGTGTGGGGATCACCAAGACTCGTAATGCGGTGACTTGCGGTCTGATAGCAGACTTCTCGGGTATCATAGCCGCTATCTTAATCAGTTATTTATTTTTCTTTTAAATCATAACATTCAATTATGGCTGTAACTTATCAAACAGAAGGCGTAAAAATGCCTGATATCAAGAAACGTGAGACTACGGAATGGATAAAGGCCGTAGCTGCTTCTTACGGGAAAAGACTCGGTGAAATCGCTTATATCTTCTGCTCGGACGAAAAAATTCTGGAAGTAAACCGTCAGTATCTGCAACATGATTACTACACGGATATTATTACTTTCGATTATTGTGAAGGCGATCGTTTATCAGGTGACTTATTCATCAGTCTAGATACAATACATACGAATGCGGAGCAGTTTGGCACCTCATACGAAGACGAACTACATCGTGTGATTATCCACGGAATTCTTCACTTGTGCGGCATCAACGATAAAGGTCCCGGGGAGCGGGAGATTATGGAAGGTGCTGAAAACAAAGCATTATCTATACGAAAAGTGTAAACAAGCCTCAACAGCAAACGATTTCAATAAACAAACGATTTATTCAAACATACTATACTGTATAAATACTGTAAAACGAAGACGCCTCATCGTAATCACTACGACGAGGC